>CAWBCD010000048.1:0-125875 GCA_963787205.1 uncultured bacterium | reverse complement strand
CTGGAAAGCATCAAGATAACTCTCAAAGAGAGGTTTGTTGATCTACTACTACGCCATCAAGTCCCAAACCAATACCATAACCGTCATTCCCGTGAAAACGGGAATCTCAGAAAAGGCTATCGCTTGCACCGGACTCTTCGTGAATCAGGATTGATCTAAGCGATTGGCCCGATAGAATCGATGCTGGCTAACTCATTACGACGGGAGCCAACATTTTTGCCCCTCCCCAAAAAAAATGATCAGCCGCTGTGCATGAACTCCCAGTCCAAGACCTCAACCGTCATTCCCGTGAAAACGGGAATCTCAGAAAAGGCTATCGCTTGCACCGGACTCTCTGTGAATCGGGATTGATCTGAGCGATTGGCCCTGTTCACGAAGTAAGTAAAGCCAATGCTAAACGTTAATCCAGGAGACATTAATTTAAAAACAGGGTAAATCCGTCCCGTCCCCCGCAGGGACCCCGTTCGGGGGTGTTCCATTCTTCCAATAGCGGGGATTAATTTGGTCTGAGTTGAAAAACTGGTTATATTTTGTGCTCTCAAAGAAGGGCGCTTAGCTCAGTTGGTTCAGAGCACCTGCCTTACAAGCAGGGGGTCACAGGTTCGAATCCTGTAGCGCCCACGGAAAACGTAAGAGGTTTTGATTAAAGTCATCAAGAGAGAAGCGTATGTATTATGGTTACATTTTATATAGCAGGTCTCGTGACCAATTTTATACTGGATAAAAAGAGGATGTTGGGGACAGGTTTAACTGGCACAATCAAGGAAGAAGTAAACCACGAAGAGTGGCAGACCGTGGTTATTGGTGTACGCAGAATTCTTAAAACCCGAGCGGAGGCGATGGACCGTAAAAAGGAGATTAAACTAAAGAAAAGCCGGGATTATATAATTGATTTAATCAAGTCAAATAATCTCTGACCGATTCAGAGCATCCCGATTTACAATCGGGAGGGAAATCGGGAGATAGGTTTTCCTGTGTCTTAAAATTTTGTCTCCTTTCCAATATTGGAGTGGAATTATTGCAAATTTTTCGTGAAAATCACACTTCTTAAGTAACAAATGATAGGTTAGTGGCTCTTATATATTGCTATGAACCATTAATTATGAATGGAGAACATATGAAACGTGCAATTTTAATCACGTTAGTTGTCGGTATGTGTTATACTTTGGCAAAAGCGCAAACAAAAATGTCTGTAATGATACCCGAGGGAGCTGCTGTTAAATTGACTTTGATGCAGCGTCTGGATTCGGGGGATAAAGGTTTGGAAGTAGGAGACAAAGTCAGACTGCAGGCAGCAGAGGATGTTACCGTCGGGGGCAAGGTGATCATCGATCGGTTTGCCGAGGCGGAAGGGCACATCCTCGAGAAAAAGCATTCCAAATGGCTGGGACGTAAGGGGAAGATTGATTTTGAGATCGACTGGGTCAAAGCCGTTGACGGAACAAAAATTCCTCTCCGCGCTGTGGCCCGAAAGGGTGGCAAGTCTCATGTGGCCGGCATGGTAGCTGTAACCGCCCTGGTCTCTCCGATAGGATTATTTATGCGTGGTAAGAACGCGGTAGTCAAACGTGGGACAGAGTTTACCGCATATGTTAATAACGAGGAGCACGTCGCTATCAAATAGAGATATGGATTGAATAATACCGCGTGCTCTGACTCTTACTTAACCTGACAATAAAACAAACAAGCAGAAACGGGTGGAGTCTGTCTGAGGAGCCGCTGAGATGCAGTTCATGTAGCTCGTGTCCCAAAGTAGCAGCATAGCATGTAACCGTAGCGACATAGGTAGCATATGAGAGCAGGTCAATCATCCCGGCAGTTTGGAGTTGGAAGGCTTCCTGGAATGAGCCTGCTCTCTGTATTAAGGGCAATGTGAGCTTGGGATAAGAAAATGAGGAAGAAGCGGTTATTTAATGCGTTGCAGGTTTCAGACAGTATGGGATCTACAAATAAGTTCTTGTTCTAAAAAAAGTTGAGGTGCCAGTACACTAAATTTAATAATAAAACGTATATTTAAGTGCGCACATCTTAGTGCGTCTCTCTTGATGAATAGTTTAGAGGGTGGCCCGGGAACGAGTCACCCTTTATTTTTTTCATCTACCCGTAATACGTCATTCACAAATGCCGGGAAGTTTGGCTCAGGCGGGAATGTTGCTAACCTGTGTGATGAAATACCGGTCCAGCATTTCAGAGGCAAATGCATAACCCAAACTGGCCGCCCGTTCAAAGTCATCGCGTGCATAGTTGTGGTTCCCATATTTGAGATAGGCATAACCGCGGTTGAACAGGGCATAGACGTTATTAGGCTCGAGTCGTAAAGCCTGATTATAATCGATAATAGCCTCAATTTTCTTTTGAAAAAGATAGAAATAGATCAATCCGCGGATGATGTAAGCCTCGGCATCTTTATTATTTAATTGCAGACTCTTTGTAATATCACTTAAGGCGGATTTATTTTTTTTAATATTCATCTCAACGGCGGCCTTTCTCTTTAAAGCCACAGAATCATCCGGATATTTTTTAAGGATGGTTTCGTAATAATATATGGCTAACTGGAAATTTTCCTTTTCTTCAGATATTAGTCCCAGCACCAATAAGGCGGTACGATTCTCAGGATCTTCAAGCAGCATTTTTTTAGCGAGTTCATTGGCATGCTCGTAATCTTCAATTTGAAAGTAAAAATAGCAGAGGTCGTCGACGAAGGTGTCATGCAGGGTGGGAATTTGTTGATTTTCCATAAGTAAGCTATCGTTCTACGGAGGTATGAATAACTAAGAGATGAAGGTGCAAACATACAGATTGTGTCATTCTGTATGTTTTGTGCATAATACCCGCACGGCGAGATTAATGATAAACGATATAATGTTGAGATAAGAAACGGTTCACTTTCGGTGATCGGATCAGGTGCACAGCTACTGAAAAACTAAACCGATTGATAGCACATTATTTCTTCGCCAGTGTATGGGTATCCAATCAATCTTGAAACAAAAATGTAACGGATGGAAGGCTAAAATTGTGCGACTTACAATAATTAAATACATCTAATAATTAAAAATAATTGCATAACATATTTACTCTCAATGGATTGCCGGGATACTTCGAGGCAAGTGACTAATCATATCATCTGGTTTATGTTTCTTACACTTTACAACTGTAACAAAATAAGTTTTGAATTACATTTTGTTTTAGCTGCATTTTAATGCTAACACAAGAAATATATGCTACATATAGCTGCGTCTCAGGGACGAAATAGACCGATTATGGATATAATGATGCGATTCATTCAGGAAGTGATCAACCCTTATTATTTTTATGTTAACGATAAAATGGGAGCTGCAGGAGGAGAAGTGTTTTTTTTATGTAGTGAATACTCTGGTAAAATCGAAACATCCAGGATATAATATTTATATAGGTAAAGAGTACTTTTGTATTATGGTACAATGAGTTAGGTGGAATTGTATAAGCATTAGATTTATTTAATGTATATAGATTGTTGATTTTTCTTGTTATATGCTTTTAATTATAACAAGAGTTAGAGATTACTAACGTGTCAGGGTATTAACAAATGGGTTCCCTGGAATAACCAGATGTATTCTGGCGCTAGATGGATCAACGGATATCTGGTATTTTTTGATTCATTATTCGGGTTTTATCAGACTTTCCTGTTAGGTATGCTAACCGGATAAGTCCCGAAAATTTTCAAGGCATACATATACAAATAGTTAACTTGCTGACTGATTTAGGAAAAGAGAGATGAATGCAGCGATCAAACATAAAACCGACAAAATGTTCTTATCAGATCTTTGTATGTTCTACTATCAAATTGAGGATTTTGAACATGCTATGCAGACTGCTGAACAGATATTGAAAGATGGACAGAATGACTGTACGGCATACCTTGTTATGGGGCTTGTCAGTGAAAAGAAGAAGAATTTCGAAGAAGCGGCTCAATACTACAGTGGGATTCTGAAATTACATGAAAATGACCCTATTGCGCTTAAGAGAAAGGCAAATGTTGAGATGGTGTTTGGAATGTATGAGGAGGCGCTCAATGATATCGACCAAAGCCTGAGATCGGACACGACGGATCCTGAGTCGTATGTGATTCGTGGATTGATCTACCTGCGTCACCATCACGATAAAATCGAAGCCATTGTAAATTTTAATGAAGCATTGAGACTTGATCCGCAAAATGTGTCGGCCTTGTACCATCGCGGCTGCTCTTTCCTCAAATATGGGAATTACAATTATGCCAAGGATGACCTTAGCCAGGCAGCTATTCTGGGCAACAAGGATGCAGAAGAGATGCTTTCCAAATTCTTTGCTTCGCATGAATTCAAAACACCGGCGTAGCGATTCTTCAGATACGTCAGTCAGCAGATTTATTAAAGGGAATGAAGGAATGCGATGAGGGCATCTTGTTTGCTGGAATTGAGCTTTTTAACGTACCCTGTAAACGGTTCTGCTTTATCGTCATGCCTTAAATTGCTTCGGGTCCAGCCGTCATGAAGAAGATGTAACAGGGCATTGACGGTTTCGCTATTATTGAATAACGAAAACCAGGTGCCGGTCCAGGCCGGAATGTGAAGCGGAAATGTATGTGTGGGAATCCAGTGGGCCAGTTGCATTTCATTTATCTGCTCCCCAACCATGATTTCAAGAACAAATCCCAGCATTATGCCTGTAAGCACAAGCATCTTTTTATGTGGTAGTTTCTTGTGTGCAATAAACGTAAAATATCCGGTGATCAGAATCAGGACCAGTGCAAAAGCTGTTCACAATACAATGTTGGTTGTACCTACCTGGATTCGAATATTCTGGAGAAAAATATCAACCTCGAATCCTTCACGGTAAACAGAAGTGAAGCCAAGCAATATGAGTCCTTTGTAAGCCATCGAGCGGGCTGCCTGTAGTTCATCGTCATCTGCCGATTCCATCGAGTCGATATATTTTTTTCCTGTGATTATGAAATGATATCCATCCTGTCCAGGGATAGCTTCTTTAAATGGAATGAGTGGTTGTATTACTTACTAGTCTTTTGGAATCGATTTTTTGTTGATTCTTTCCTGTCCTTTCTTAGCTCCGTCTAAATTTTTCGAGAGTAAAATCCAGAAGCATATCCCATAAATAAAACTGATATTTTCTATATTATGATAGATGAAATCTATGAATATGAATCTTCAACAGCTTGAGTACATTCTTGCCGTAGATCAGTTCCGGCATTTTGCGCGGGCAGCGGAACACTGTCATGTGACACAGCCGACCTTGAGTACGATGATCAGTAAGCTTGAAGGGGAGCTCGATGTTCACATCTTCGATCGTTCACGTCATCCGGTAGTGCCTACCCAGGAGGGGATTGAAATTCTGAATCAGGCCAGGCGGGTGTTGGCAGAGGCCAACCGGATTAAGCAGATAGCCACAGACTTTAAAGGAGAGATTAACGGTGAGCTGAAACTCGGGATTATCCCTACAGTTGCCCCTTTTCTGCTGCCTCTTTTTTTGAATGAATTTTTGCAAAAATATCTGAACCTGAAGCTTTCTATAAGCGAATATACCACCGAAAACATCGTGGAAAAGCTGCAAAACGGAGAGCTCGACGCCGGCATACTGGCCACTCCGCTGCACATCGACAGCATCCGGGAAACACCGCTCTACAATGAGGAATTTGTGGTATATGCCGGTGGAAAAGAGGATATAATCCGTAAGAAGTATGTTATTCCTAATGATATCGACCTCAACCGGTTATGGCTGCTGGAAGAGGGGCATTGCCTGAGATCACAGATCATTAATCTGTGTGAGCTTAAGAAAAAAGGAAACTACCTGTCGAACCTGCAATATGAAGTCGGAAGTATAGATACCTTAAAAAGGTTGGTAGATTCAAACAAGGGTATCACCATTCTGCCAGAGCTCGCCATTCTGGACTTCACAGAGGCGTCAAAAAAATACCTCCATTATTTTAAACCGCCCGTTCCGGTTCGAGAGATCAGCATCGTCACCTACCGGCATCTCGTTAAAGAACGGTTGATCAATCTGATAAAAGATGAGATAACAATGAAGATCAAGCCGCTCGTCGGTAAAGGAAAATCGTTTAAGATTATTGAAATCAATTCCGAATCTGTCAAAGAAGAAGTCTAGATTTTCATATTCCGTACCTGACGGCACGGTATCCACGACCAGTCTGATGATTTCTACCAATATTATGTCCCTACGGGACAATTTTCGCTGCATCAGCCATCATTAGTGTATAAATGACCGGTTAATGGTATAAACAGTTACCCATAGCCAGCTCGCAACCGGCAACACGAAACAAACTAAAACCTTATCTCCTTTACATCTTCCAAACGATCAAACAACTGCCAGGCTGTGGGACCGAACTGGAAAAGCACATCAAGAAGACAGCAATAGGTTTCAAATTTCTCAAAGTGTTGATGATAGACCGGATGTTCAAAAGGCATGATATCAGGATGATTCGATTGCCGCATATATGATTTTGAATCGTGCTCCTGCCAAAGCCGATCACTGCCCATGTTCTGTTTTAAGATGTCCGGATCAGGATCATATTCTGATAATTCACTCGCCCTTGTCCGGGAGATATCAATATAGAAATAACGAGATAGGCGTTTCCATATCCATTCAGAGGCATCAATCAGTAATGGAAATGAGGCGGCGTGTTCCAGATCAGCGCGTATTTCTTGTTCATAAAAATCGAAATACAGGCTGTTGCGATAATTAAGCTGTAGAATCCGCATCCAGTCATTGACCCACTTATGGTCTTGGCTCAGCCTTACCTCGCAGACAGGCGAACTTCGGTCATCCGGATGCACAGCCACTCTCAGCCAATGCGTTCCTTCAGGCGTCCTGATTTTACAGCGGTGCTCACGGGCTTTCCGGGAGAATGGGTTTACATCGTCGATAACTACATAATCAGACCGGAGCATCATAGTGAGATCGTGAAGATCCGGAATCAGAACAGGTGTAAGCAGGGTAAGAGTTGACATAGGATTCATGCAGTATTATGTCCCGAAAACATGGACTGGAAGTTAGGGAATAGGGGAGTAAGGAAATAGGGAAATAAGTTTCAGGTTTCGAGTGCTGTCATTCGGTAGTCAGTTATACATAGTCATTCTGTTGTACCTGATTCTGTGGAAAACGCCTTTTGTCAACTAAATCGATGTAATTGTTCTCCAAGAAACCTTGCTTTAACCACTGCGGGGTATAAACTCTTACCGGAAGCGACTCACATTGATCCTCGCAGAGCGGGTTCTGCCCCTCTGCGCCCGTTGCCTTCCCTTGGCGCCGGGACCGTCGCAGCCGGATTCTTGCAAAGCTACAGTCATAACCAGGTGAGGGATTCCTTCGAAATAACGGGCGTGACAGGTCGGGAGCCACTGTCATGAGATCCTTAATTTGTCCAGTATGGACAAGATATGGGTAGAATTCGAAAAATACGGTCAATCATGCCGTGCCGTGAGGTTCGGAATATGGGATCCGGCTATACACTGAAATCATGTTTATAACCTCAAATGCGCCTCTGCCCCAACCGGCAACGCACAACCCGGAACCCGAAGTAAGTCTTAGCGGTTTTGACGTTGTTGATCAGTAGTGGTATCGTTATTTTTGGCGTTCCGGGGATATGAACCCAAAAGGTCTCGTCCCCGGTGAATGAAAATGAGAATATGTAAAAAAAGATATGACTGACAACGTACGGGTACGATTTGCTCCTTCACCAACAGGAATGCTCCACATCGGCGGACTTCGCACAGCGCTTTATAACTTCTTGTTTGCGCGCCATCATAATGGCATGTTTATTTTGCGAATAGAGGATACCGATCAGAAACGCTATGTAAAAGGAGCTGAGGAGGATATTACCAATGCCCTCAAGTGGGCCGGGATGGATTACGATGAAGGTCCCGGTAAAGAAGGCGAGGTCGGACCTTATCGTCAGAGTGAGCGATCGGAGCTTTATCTACAATACGCCCGTCAGCTTATTGATGCCGGTTACGCGTATTATGCTTTTGACAAGGCTGATGAGATCAACGACATGCGCACCCGCCTGGAGAAATCAGGCAATCCCTCTCCCAAATACGATGCGATAACGCGCATGTCGATGAAGAACAGCCTGACGCTCCCAAAAGAAGAGGTTGAACGCCGTTTGGAATCCGGAGAGGAATATGTCGTCCGTTTAAAAGTACCCCGCCGCGAGACTATTCGCTTTGAAGATGAAATCCGCGGGTTTGTCTCTTTTGAAAGTCACGGACTGGATGATCAGGTGTTGCTGAAGTCGGATGGCCTTCCGACCTATCATCTGGCGAATGTGGTTGATGATCATGCTATGGGCGTTACTCATGTCATCCGCGGGGAAGAATGGCTGAGCAGCGCGCCGAAACATATCCTTCTTTATGAATATCTCGGCTGGGAACCGCCGAAGATGGCCCATCTGCCACTCATTATGTCGCCTAAAGGGGGTAAGCTTTCCAAGAGAAATGCAGATGCGCTGGGTATACCTGTCAACGTCCGGGACTATATTGAGCAACAATATGAGCCGGATGCACTTATAAACTTTTTGGCATACCTGGGATGGAGTCCGGGGGATGATCGTGAGTTGCTGACACTGGATGAACTGATCGAAGCATTTTCACTGGATCGTGTCAGTAAAAGCGGTGCCGTGTTTAATCCCAAAAAACTTTTATGGTATAATGAGCAGTACCTGAAGAATAAGGAAGAAGTTGACCTGCTGCCAAGGGTCCGCGAACACGCCGCACTGGAAGGATATCATGGATATTCGGATGAATTTCTAACAAGTGTCATCCGGCTGATGAAAGATCGTGCCCAGAAGATCAGCGATTTTGTCGATGAAGGAAGTTACTTCTTTGAAGCACCTCAAACGTTTGATGAAAAAAATGTAAAGAAAGCCTGGAAGCAGGATACCGGATCACTGGTCACCGAATACCTGGAACGCCTGGGAAGACTGGGCAGCCACGACTGGAACAGTGAACGTCTGAAGATAGAAATGTCAGAACTTCTCGAAGAAAAAGGGCTTGGATTTGGGAAACTCGCATTCCCGGCCCGATTGGCGATCAGTGGCGTCGGTTATGGTCCGGAGCTGTTTGACTTGATGGAACTGCTGGGTCAGGAAGAGGTCGTGGCTCGTTTGGATTACGCCGTGAAACGCCTGGAATAACGGGGGCAGTTAACAGTAACCAGTTACAGATAGTCGTCCGGTAATTTTGTAATGGTCATTTGCTGGTTATGCCGGGATATCACTTTTAAAATCCGGTTAACACAGTATGTATTAGTTAATTGAAATAAAAAAAGCCTCCTGTCCGGAAACAGGAGGCTTTTTTTATTGTACGTAAAAGGTTACTTGATATAAAGCATTTTCATGATTTTCACATAACTTCCCGCCTGAATTCTATAGAAGTAGACACCGCTGGCAGCCCATTTTGCATTCCAGGTAACGATATGGTAACCGGCAGACTGCCGCCCTTCGACGAGAGTCATAACTTTCTGGCCGAGCGTATTATATACATCGATTTTAACATCCGAGGCCTTCGGTATTCCATATCGGATTTGAGTCGATGGGTTGAACGGATTCGGATAATTTTGGAACAGGACAAACTGTTTAGGCAGTTCAGACCCCGCTTGCACACTACCCGGCGGATCTTCGATCGGTGTGGCGCCGGCTATAAATTCATCGGCGCCAATATCCGGTTTATTGGGATCCCTTGGCTGACCATCAATATCGGTAGTTACGCGGGCTAACGGCGTTCCCACACTATCGAGTGCAGCTGCCGTTGCGTGGAGATCTGTGTTCGAGGCGAATCCAGGATTTGCGGCTATCGAATGTGCATCCATGCTGCTCGCAGTTTGAAGATTTGCAAGAGTGGCCATCTGGGTTCCGCTCCATCTTGCAATATTTGTGCCTGTGGTATACAGATCATTATAATCGCTCATATTTATTAAGCCCGGCGTGTTCGCATCATAGGTATATCCACCCGATTTATTGGCAAATATATTGTTGACGAACTGGTTTTCTGATCCGCTTCCGGTCAGATAAACAGTCGCAGACGTGTTTTGTGATCCACCTACCAGCAAGCTGTTATAATAGAAGTCAATGTTTGAACTGCTTGACAGCGTTAACGCCCGGTTCGCGCTGCTCCCATATGTACTAATGAAGTTATTGGCGACTAACGCATGTGTTCCAATTGGTGGTTTACCGCCAACGGCGTTATTCATGTATAACCCATTTGAAGGAGCGATCAATTTATTTCCTGTTACCATAAAGGTTCCGGAAATGTTGTTTAGATACATCGGGTAACTCCCCGTGCTCATGATCTGGTTGTTCATGAATTGAGGAGTATTTTGATACTGCGTATAGATCCCATAATAATAACTGTTTATATAGGAATCCTTTACGGTAAGCCAGGTTGAGTAGTCGTTACTTAAACCGAACAGGTGCAGACCGATGCTTCCGTTTTTGAGACTATCGCTTTCAAGTGTGAGACCGGCGATATCGGACTGGTTGCCATAGAGGATGCTGAGATTGCTGGTACTCGTGTTATGTGGACTTCCAATCAGATTACAGTGTTTAATCCCCACATCTCCAACTGCTCCGATGAAATCTATTATTTGTCCGTAGTTCGAACTTGACTGATTGTTTGCCGTCATGGTGAGGTTCCAAAGCCGCAGGTGGTTTGTTCCAATCAACTCAACCAGGTAGTTGTCTTCTGTTCCGGTGGCAGCATAATAGATATTCACATCTGCCGTTTTACCACTTTTTGAGCGGAACGTCACTGTATCTGTTGAGCTGGACCCCGGTATAGCGCGAAGTGTAAAGTTCTCAACATACGTTCCAGGTGCTATGTCAAATGTAACGGGACCAGAGATGCCGCGGAATATGAGGTCGCTTGCCGCACTGGAGAAGGTGGCATAATCCAGTCCCGTGCCAATGTCGTAGGCCCCCGATAGCGGTGTGTTTTGGGGATCGGAAGTGAATTCATATGCACCAATATCAGGAGTTGTGGCATCGCGAAGCGAATCGACAATATCTGTTGTCAGTCCCGCGAAAGGCTGGCCTTTACCATCAAGCCACGGAGAGTCGGTCCTCAGGTCGGTTGTCGAAGGGAAATGAGGATATATGGACACAGAATGCATTTCTTTAGAACTCGAACTTTGTAAGGAGTCCAGGTTTCTCAGGTTGTTGCTGCCCCATCTTGCAAGGTAATTACCGGATGAGTAGAAATCATTGTAGTCACTACTGGTTAATCCGCCCGTCGCATTAAAGTCTGCCGCGTAACCGTTTGCTTCGTTTGAGAAGATGTTATTGGCTAGCTGAAGATTACTGTTGGTGCCTGAAAGACGGAGTCCAACAGAGGAGGTTGAGCTTCCATACACATTTATGCTGTTATAAATAAAGTCGGCATTTTTGATATTATACAACTGAACGCCATAGTCGCCACCATTTGCACTCATTGCAATTACGTTGTTATATATCTGACCATGTTCACCAGTCGGCGGGGTGCCGCCACTTCCGTTGTTCAGGTATATTCCATTGGTATTTGAAGGCATCAGCTTATTGGCGTTGATAATGAACTGACCATCGAAATTTGCCATATAAAAGGCATAGCCTCCTTTTACCCAGATGGTATTGTTCGTCACCACCGGCACGGTAATGTATTGGAGTTGCATACCGGTGTACCAGGTATTTATCCTGTTGTTCGTGAGAAGGATATCTGTATTCGGATCACTGCTTGCGCCGACCATGTAGATACCTATACTACCACCAGCCAGCGAATCATCACTGACAGTAAATCCCTGAATCACTGAATTGCTCGAATAAATCAGGTAATAATTGCCGGAACTAGTGTTTACAGGTGATCCTTTGAGAACGCTATTACGGATAGCAAGGTCTCCCGAGGCTCCACTCAGAACGATGATGCGACCGTATTGCGCACCGGATGTATTGTCGCTTTGAAGCGTCAGATTACGGAAATAAATGTGACTTGCGGCAATCAATCGCCAGATATAATTGGCATCGCTGGTTTGAGCGTTGTGAAAAATTACAGCGTCTGATGCTACCCCCGATTCAGACTGAAACGTGACAGTATCCGCATCACTCGTTCCGGGAATGGCTCTCATCGAAATATTTTCGATGTAGGTTCCTTGTTTGATATTGAACGTTACCGGAGCGGATACTCCCTTGAGCATCAAATCGTTGACAGCATCAGTTACTGTATTGTAGGTACCGCCAGTACCAATTGTATAGCTGCCGGAAAGCGGGGTGGTCGTGCCCGCGGCAGGAGTAAATTCATCAGCACCTATGTCCGGAGTTTGAGATGAGCGGTTTTGATCGTCGATATCGGTTGATATATTTGCATAATCAACCCCTTTCCCATCGAGCCATGGGGAGGTTACATGCAAATCATCACTGCTGACAAAATGGGAATATACGGATACCGAGTGAACCTCCTTACTGCTTGTGATTTGCAGAGCAGCGAGATCACGCAGGTTGCCGTTCCAATATGCCAGATAATTACCTGTTGAATAGAGATTGTTGAAGTCGGATATCGAGATCGCACTGGGTGTCCCTATATAGTAGGCATATCCACCGGCATCATTTGAGAATATGTTATTTTCAATCAGATAATTGGACCCGCTAGTCGAGTAGAATGCCCTGGACGATGTTCCGGACCCTGTTACGTTGACTGTGTTGTATACAATATCCTGGTAAGTGCTTGATGCTACATAGACTCCGTATTGACTTCCGATTAAGCGGATCATATTGTTAGCAATCAACCCGTGCGTTCCGGTAGGTGGGGTTCCGCTTGAGATATTGGACAGATATAACCCATAGGCGTTGTTAGATGTCAACAGGTTTTTTGTGACTTGAACGACCCCACCGGCAGTATTCAAATATATTGCGTAACCGCTCGTAACGGACGCGGTATTGTTGCTTACTGTAGCAGTGTTTACATATTGTAATTGGATACCCGTATAAAGATTGGCAAAACGATTGTTGGTAATGCTGAAATTGCTTGATGCATCATTATAGACTCCAATGAACCGAACACCGTAACTGCCACCATAGAAGACGTTATTGTTAATTTTGATATCGGATAGTTTTACATTATTGGCCAGGATAAGAGCACCGTTTGTGCTGGATGTGATACTGGAACCCGAGGTCAATGAATCGTTCATGACCGAGATGTTGCTGCTTTGCGAGGTTATGTCGATAACCTTACTATAAGTGGTGCCGGTTGCACTCAATGTCAGATTCTTGAACGATAAATTTGATGCGCCATTTATTTTTATGACATAGTTATCAGCAGTACCCGTGGCTGTGTGAAAGATTTGTACACTACTGGCAACCCCACCTTGTGATTGAAATGTAACGGTATTTGTACTGCTTGACCCGGTTATCGCATCTAAAGTGAATTGCTCATTGTAGGTCCCGGCTATTATATTGAAAGTGACCGCGCCCGATACACCGCTAGTACTTAGATCCGATATTGCATCGGCAATGGTTGTATATGCACCACCGGTACCAATGGTATAGGTACCTGAGAGTGCTTGTGCGCTCAGCATTCCTGGTATCAAAAGTATAAATACCCATAGGATGCCAATCAGTATATTGTTTTTACTGTGCATGACCTTTTTCATTGAAACCTCCTGAAGAAGAAATGTTTTAAAGTTCCCCCTATTCCCTCGCACGTATACATTCATAAGGTTGGATCAGGCAAACAAGCTGATTCGGCGTTTGTTTGCCACGTAAGGTTCGAATGTTATGTGCAACATTATTAGACTAGTACAACAATATTATAAAAGGTATAAGTAATGCACAAGGGAGGTTGAATCAGAAGCCGACTGTGCAATTACACAGTCAGGAATATTGTGCAATATTATTGTTTTTTTCGGTTGCTTACATGGTTCTAAGACATGAAATTATTGGGATGAATTTATGGTTCTGAAAGTTATTTTGTTTTAGTAATTACTTAAAAAATGTGACATTCTGTGAATAGACTACATCAGTTACGCCGCGTACAGCAGCTTCCGGTTTCACTGGAAAAGGCCTGGGACTTTTTTTCAGCACCTGATAATTTATCGAAGATTACTCCTGATTATATGGGATTTATTGTTACTTCAGGTCAAAGGGATGAAAAAATGTATGAGGGCATGATCATCTCGTATATCGTGAAACCACTTTTTAAGATTCCGATAACATGGGTTACAGAAATCACCCATGTACGGGAACCGTACTATTTCGTTGATGAGCAGCGATTTGGACCGTATAGTTTTTGGCATCACGAACATCATTTTCGTGAAATAGACGGAGGGGTGGAAATGACCGATCTGCTAAATTATAAACTCACTATGGGATTATTGGGCAGATCTGTTAATTCACTTCTGGTACGAAAAAGAGTTGAGTCTATATTTGACTACCGATTCAGGAAGCTGGAGATGATGTTTGGGAAGTTTCCTCATCTTTAAGTTGCTTAATAATTTTTGAGGCCTCTTCAACGTGCTCTGTAGCATTGAGTTGTGAGTTGAATACATGCCTGATGACACCATTGCGATCAATAATATATGTAACCCTGCCCGGCAGCAGACCCATCAGGCTGGATGGCACTCCAAAAAGATCCCGAACTTTTTTGTCCCGGTCGCTGAGCAGGGTGAACGGGAGCTGGTATTTGCTCCGGAATTGCCTGTGAGATTCGGGACTATCTGAGCTGATGCCAATTACATAGGCTCCGGCATCCGTCAGATCTTCAAATTGATCACGAAATGAACATGCCTCTTTTGTACATCCCGGGGTATCATCTTTAGGATAAAAATAGATAACAAGGATATGTTTCCCCTTTACCTGGGCAAGATCAAAATTCTCATCATTTTGGTCCGGAAGAGTAAAATCAGGTAGGACGTCACCTGTCTTTAGTGATCGGCTCATCGCTCAATTATTCGTGTGAAATATTTGTCAGCTGTAATGAGTAAATGAAATCATGGTTATAAAACGTTCCATGAATCCGTAACAAAAAAAGTGAGAATGTATGCCAAGCATAAGTTATTATCATCTGAAAATTAGGGTTCTTTCATATTTATGTAGAAAAAATAATCCTAACAAATTATATATTAGGAATTTTAATTTTACTTAAATAACCATTTTCCCCTGGGATCGCAGCTAACCTAAAATTTGGTATTAATTTTTAGAACATATTCTTTCACAAGCATAAACCTTTTTCAAAAGCCTGATAGATATTAATCTTGGAGAAATCCCGATGGAAGAAGAATAGCCGTTGCGGATAATGAGATTATTTATTTATCGACTTCATTTTCATCCAGGATCCGGCAGGCATCCGGGTTCAGACCAAATTCGGCCTTCCGGTTGTCGTACACATAACTGCGTCTGAGGATGTAAGTCTGGTTATCTTCGAGCGGAGCGATTCGTTGCAATGTGGCTTCGAGTCGTTCAATGGTCTTATTTCGTGCTTTTCTAACATAATCCGGACTGGTGTGATTATGCCATAACGTATTGTCGATCTCGTCGGTCAGTACATACTGATTAGTTGAAATCAGTCGATTGGCTAATAGATAGAGCAATTTGTTTTCATGAACGGGCAAGTCGTTGTTTATGTAATCTCCCTTGTAATAAAACTGCAAAGGGGATGAAAGTATAATGGCTAGTTTGTCATCGGAAGTATCAGGGCTTTCCGATTGGTCAGTATCCGATGACATCTTTTCGGGTAAAGAGGCGGGTCTTTCAGTATCATTATTTTTTGTACGTATCACTTGCGGTTTTTTTCGTTTCCCTGAGAATCGGAAGATCAGGACAATACCAATCCCCAAAAAACAGCCAATCATTAAATAAAACAGATGGTTTGACTCTGAACGAGTGAGTATTGGCGGTTGATAAAGTAAATGATCCTTATGCGTGTCAACATATCGTTTAAGTTCACCAAGGTTTTTAATGGGGATCTTATAAATGGCAGCCTGATAGTTGGTCTGCGTTGGCATAAATTTCCATAATACAAGCAACAACGCGCGCTTTTTTCTTAACCAGATGATATTTGCACAATCGGTTCCGCTCGGCAATGCCTGACTCTGCAGGGGCAGAAATGTAAGCTTGTCCGTCTGCGTGTCGAAGGCAAGCAATCGGATTTCATGCTGATGTTCCAGATCGACCGCTGCGAAAAATGCAAGATTATACGACGCGACATAGCTGTCATACCAGTAATCAAAAATGAAGTTTTGGCTGGTGTATTTTTGAATATTCGGGTTCAGATAGCCTATTAACGCCCATGATTTACTTGTTAGTGAAAGTTTCCAGAGAGCTTCGTGCCTGTCCTTCGTCGATCCTATCATATAGAGTTTATTGTCCTGTGTATCGAATGAACCCATGGCAGTGGTTTGTTCTGCCGGCGCTTTATCGGGATCAGTTATGTCAAGTAAGAACCATTCGCGGGTGGAGGGATCGTAGTAGGTAACGATATTCTTGGCGGTGAACAGACCATACCCCCCAAATGCATAGATCCGGTGGGTATCAGGATCAAACCAACCGAGATGCCCAAATTGATTGCGTTGATTGAATGAATGATCCAGCCTTTGATAGTGTCCTGAATCACTGCGTGCAAAAACCCTACCAACGCCGCGATCCCAAAATATTAACTGATGTCGTCCCGGATCATAGGCCATATCATTCAGATTGTAATCAATGGGAAGACTATCCGGGTTAAGCCAGAGATTCTTGTCGATTGAATAAGTCCAGAGTTTGTGATCGAGTTTGACGTAAACCAAATCGTGTACGGTATCTATAGCCGTGCCAATGTAGGAGTGAGTAAGTACATTGGAAGGTATAATTGGTGCATGCCCTTTGGGATATAATTCCTGCAGGGAAATCTGAGCATAAACACGGAAAGTACCCAGAGCTACTAAGAGAGTAGTTAGCATAATGGGCTTCGCTAGAAGCGTAAAAAATGAACGCCGTTCAAGTTTGAATTCTTTCCTTTCACACACCTGTCAAGTCCCGTAC
Organism: uncultured bacterium; assembly: GCA_963787205.1. Classification (GTDB taxonomy): domain Bacteria; phylum Bacteroidota; class Rhodothermia; order Balneolales; family DATFMH01; genus DATFNI01. The sequence continues at coordinate 108,852 of CAWBCD010000048.1, read as the reverse complement.
TAGAAATAGAATTACTTTTTACACATCAACTTATCTAAAAATAGGATATTTGGCGAAATATCAAATAGAGGAATAGGACATATTGGGTTCATAATTGGGACATAAATGGGGCATGTTTTTATTGCTATATGCTTTTTGTATGAATAGATTGGCAAAGAATAGTAGAGTAATAAACAATTTATTTAGAGAGACGCCTTGAGCGTTTTTTTTGTCAGCTGGCCAAATTATTTTCCTGTGTCTACATAATGGAACCACATATATCCCATAAATGTTAAGGGTTGAAAAGAAGTTATTATGTGGCAAAATTGGGTCAATATAGTTCTGGGAATCTGGCTTATACTAAGTGGCATATCATTCCCACTGATAACAGAGGGTAATCTGGTGATTACAGGCGTGCTGATTTTTATTATCGGATTGTTAACGCTTCGTTACTTTAACGGTATGATCATGGTTGTTCTTGGTTTCTGGATGGTTCTCAGTGGAGTATTCATAGCACTGGCAACCCCGGCTAATTTCATTGTAAATGGAGCGCTCATCCTTCTTTTCTCTGCGTGGGCTGCTTCCGCTAAAAGAGAAAACACGCTTACCTATTGATATAAAGATTATTACCAGATTTCCCGACATTGCTCACCAAAGACGAAAATAGATGTTTACATAAGGAATAGCGGTGGACAGGAGTATATTGTAATAATCAGGGTGGATTGATTCCTGTGATATGCATTCCTTAATTATGTGCGTGAGGCGTCGGAATTCCCGTTAAATTCTTATTGAGAAGATATGCAAACAAACATAATTCGATGGAGGCTCTCGATATCATCGGAAAATGGCTGGATGCCCATCTGAAGTGAATTGCATGACCCTGACAGGGTGATGCACAAAGTGCCCCAACTAATTTTCAAGGAAAGTGCGTACCGCGGGATTTACTTTGTCAGCTTTACACCCGTTACCCAGATGTCCGCAATCTGTATGCAGTTTCATGACTTTCGCATGAATGTATGGAGCCAGTTTCAGGGCCGGATGTGGATTAACCATGTGATCCTGCATAGATACCACCATAAAGACTTTGGCTTTTATCGTGTTTGCTGTTGCCTGAATTGAGTCGTCAAAGGGTTTGTAAATATTCTGTGCCAGCATCGCCCTAAGCTGACTGGCCCAATCGTATGGATTAAATGTTGACTCGAATCCTGATCAGATTTGGTAATGAATTTTGTAAAATTTCCTGTCTTGGTATGATCAATCCGGTAATCAGGAGTCGTCAGATTCATCGTATGAATTTCATTGACTGTATTACTGATCATTTTTTTGGAAGCACCGGATTTGAGTCCCTCTTCAATAGCATCAAGCTCGGCGGTCCATAATAGTTTATCATAGGAGGTGAGCCGGGGGAGCCGACTATGGGTACTGCCTCGTCCATGAAGTTGGGGTACTGTGTGATCCAGGCAAATGTTTGCATTCCACCCATAGAAATGCCCATCACGGCATGGATATGATGTATGCCTAGTACACTTGTTAACAGCTGGTGTTCGGCATTAACCATATCACGTATTGTGAATTCAGGGAATTTATCATTTGGTTGTGTGGCACTGTTTGAGGGTGAGGATGATACGCCATCACCAAGAGCATCAACGGTTATAACGAAAAATTTGGACGGATCCACCAATCCTTTAGGACCCACAGAGCCGGCCAGATCTTTGGACTTTCCACTGAACCACGTAGGGAACAGAATGACATTGGATTTGTCCGGTTTTAAAGATCCGTAAACACGGTATCCCACACGGCAGTTTTGGATCACTTTTCCGGACTCCAGTTTCAGATTTCCAATCTCCCCGTAAAGTTGCTCCGACTGAGCCCGGAGAGATAGCGGTACAAGGAGGGTAATAAAAAGCAGGAGGGTGAGTTTTTTCTGTAGCTTCATGATTCTTTATTCAGGGTCATAGATGAAGATCTGATAATGCGTTATTATAACCGATAGCAAGTTTAATCGCGAGAAAAAAAGAAATTCAAAATTCTGACTATTTGAGATTCCCGAACATCAGTGGTCAGGTGATTTAATATTTTTAAATCTGGAGAAATTGTTTAAGCCCAAAGTGTTCATGATGAAAAGAAATCGATATTTGTTGATTGCGCAGACCGTTTTGTGTTTCTTTATGGTAATTGGTTGCTCTAAGACCAATAAAAATAATGATGAGGTATTCCGTATCCTGCACAATAAGGAAATTGTTAAAAATGATTCTACAGCGTCGGGCCTGGCGAAATTTCAAATAAAACGCGGCAGCAATATTGTCTTCACATACAATAAGATTATTTCAGATCTCCAAAAGGATACGGTGATCAACAAGTCGGAAAGCATAGTCTTTCAGGCACCTGCCAACGTAAACAGGTTTGACTATAAGGATGCTTCCATTGATTCTTTCCATGCTTTTTATATGACGAGTGCACCCAATCTGGTACAGTATCCCATTTCAGGCGGAGAAATAAAAGGCCGGAAACTGAGTGACCAGAAGTGGCAGATTGATTTATCGGTTACCATCAATGTCGGTGGAACGGTGAAATCACATCATATCAGTCATACGTTTACAGTATCACCCTATGGAGAAGATAGCCTACAGAGTATCGATAGAAAACCAAAGGTGCGACAGTGACGGTGTGGTTTTACAGGTGATCAAATTTATAGTGTAACGGGATATCGGTGCTCGATAAAAGGAAAGGTTAATAAGGTTTCCGGAAGAAGCTGGTCACTCTCCCATTACCGTAACCACGATAGATCGTTGCCTGGGTTTGTTGTCGCATTCGATATGAATCACTTGCTGCCAGGTGCCCAGCACCGGGTTGCCGTTTCGGACGGGAACCTGCAATGATGGTCCCAGTGTCGTTGCCTGCAGATGGGAGTGCCCGTTTCCATCGTGCCATGCCTTCTCGTGACCATATTCCCGACTTGGCGGGATGAGTCGATTCAGCATTTCGGGCAGATCTTTTTTCAAACCCGCTTCAAATTCGATGGTGCTGATCGCTGCCGTACTTCCGACATTAAAGACCGTGGCAATTCCCATTTTGACGCCTGATTTGTTTACAATCGAAGTAACCTGGTCTGACAGATCATGCAGGTCACCGTTTCCGCTCGTATTAATTGTGATCGTATCCTGATAGACCATAATCTTGCCATTTGTATATTGATAACAGTTTACTCTACATGAACCTATTGCAACACGATGAAGATTCCAAGTCTGAAAGATATCCGAATGGCGGCCGATCGAATTCAGCCGTATGTACACCACACGCCGGTCTTAAGCAGCCATCTTGTCGATGAGTGGCTCGGTGCCGGTGTTTTTTTTAAATGTGAAAATTTCCAGCGCGTCGGGGCCTTTAAGATGCGGGGAGCCAGCAACGTTGTTTTTTCGTTATCGGAGGAAGTCGCGCAGAAAGGGGTAGCTACTCATTCATCCGGAAACCATGCGCAGGCTTTGGCCCTGGCAGCCCGGTTGCGCGGCATCCCCGCTTGGATAGTGATGCCTGAAAATGCACCCGAGGTGAAACGTAATGCTGTAAAAGGTTATGGAGCGGAAATCAGGTTTTGCAAGCCTACACTTCAGGCTCGTGAAGAGACGCTGAAAGAGGTGGTCCGGGAGACAGGATCTCATTTCGTACCCCCATACGACGATCCCCGGATCATAGCCGGTCAGGGTACGGCGGCGCTGGAGCTTTTGGAACAGCAACCGGAACTCGATATCATAATCGCCCCGGTCGGCGGTGGCGGACTCATGTGTGGAACAGCAATCACGGCCAGGAGCCAGTCTCCCGGTATCACCGTATACGGTGCAGAGCCGGCAGGTGCTGACGATGCCTGGCAGTCATACCACTCCGGTAAGCTCATCCCGCAAACCAACCCCAATACCATTGCAGACGGACTGCGCACAAGTCTGAGTGATCTTACATTCGAGATTATACATACCCATCTGGATGATTTACTGCGTGTGAGCGAGTTGGGCATTGTGGAAGCCATGCGTTTTATCTGGGAGCGCATGAAAATCATTATAGAACCTTCGTCGGCGGTCCCGGTTGCAGCTATGCATGAATACCCGGACCTCTTTCAGGGGAAAAGAGTGGGTATTATTCTTTCAGGTGGGAATGTGGACCTCAAACATCTTCCATGGCAGTAAGTTGTGGTGAAAATATCGAATGATCATGATCCCTGTCCTGTTTTATTCATGAACACTCGAATAAAAACAGGTATATCATGAGTAACAAACTGAAGACACTTTCGCGCACGCAACTGGAACGCCTGATTTCTAATGTCGTCGGAGATTACGTAGATGGAGAGGTGGATTGTAAAGTATCGAGGATGAGTTATGAGCATTTTAACGACGAAGACGAAATTGCCTTAAAGGATGATCGATCAATCTCATTCGAAGTGGACCTGCATTACATGGACCCGATCATCGATAAGGAGAGATAAGAGACGATTACGATACCCCTCGGCTGTCATGTCGAACGAAGTGAAATGAATCGGAAAAACCATCATGCCGGAAATGGCTTGGCTGCTCAAAGATATGATGAGAAATGCCGCTCCAGTACTTCGTCCAATTTATTCTTACTGAGCGGCTTGCTTTCGTAGCCTGTTACTTCAGTATGCTCTCGGGCTCTTTTTTCGTCTTCGGGATTCATTGAAGTTGTCAGAATCACTATGACAGGCTCATACTCCCCGTGGCGGTTCCATTCCCGGTATTCGTTTAGAAAATCCCAGCCATTCAATTTGGGCATATTGATGTCCAGGAATATAAGGTCTGGTAAGGATGAGCCGCCATTATGGCCAAATTTACTTTGCTGCTGCAGATAATACAGGGCTTCTTCAGCGCTCTCCGTTACCTGAATATGATTTGTACAGTCCGATCGCTGTACAATTATTTTATTGATGAAGTTGGTAGGTTCGTCGTCATCTATTAATAACACACAATGCAGCTTTTTTTTCATGCTAATCACACGGTAACGTGAAACAAAAAGTACTACCTTCGCCTGGTGTGGATTTAACCCATATTTTTCCACCGTATAAGCTAACAATTTTTTTACAATGGGCCAGTCCGATTCCAGTCCCTTCAAACTCACTTTTATTATGAAGCCGTTGGAAGATATTGAAGATCTTCTCCTGAAATTTTTCATCCATTCCAATTCCATTATCACGGATAGAAAATTCCCAAGCGTTCTTTTGTTTAGATACTTTGATAGTAATCTCAGGCGAAATATCCTTTTTGCGGAACTTGATAGCATTCCCGATTAAATTTTGGAAAAGTAGCTCGAGTTCAACAAAATTGGCATCTAACGTTGGTAGCTCTCCAATGATAATTTTGGCATTGTTCTCACGTATCGCATGATTGAGATTCCCGGTAACTTCACTGACTAATTTATTACAGTCGACCCTTTCCAGCATCCGTTCCCTTCCAATGAGGGAATAATCCAGCAAAGCCTTGATAAGATTACTCATGTGGGCGCATGATTGGGTGAGGTAGTGCAAATATTTGTTACCGTCCTCATCCAGTTGTTTCTCATAGTTCTGTTCAAGGATGTCGGCGAAACCAGTGATTGAACTAAGGGGTTCTTGAAGATCGTGCGAGGTGATATATACCAATTGTTCCAATTCTTTATTCTTTTGGGCTAATTGCCGGACATCTTGAATTAGTTTTTGATCTGTCAGATCTTTTGTGATCTTAGTAAATCCGATAATAGTACCGTTTTTGTCATGGAGTGCAGTTATTACTGTATTTGCCCAGAAAGTGGTACCGTCTTTTCTGACGCGCCAACCCTCCAGGTTGGTTTTATCAAACATCACAGCTTGTTGCAGCATCTTTTCGGGGAGGCCTTTTTTTCTGTCAGTATGCGTATAAAAAATCCGAAAATGCTGGCCTATTATTTCCTCTGGTGTATAGCCTTTGATACGTTCTGCACCCTTATTCCAGGTTCTGATAATTCCTTCGGGATCCAGGAGAAAGATGGCATAGTCAGTAATCTCTTCCACCATCTTCTTATAATATTCTTCATTGCTCCAGTGGATTATCTCCTGAAGATGTTTTGCTTGCAGTGGCATTTTCATATTTGCACTTTTTAAAATATTTGATGCGAATGGGATATGTTCAGAAATATATCTTCAGATCGTGCCAATCTGATGCAACTCAAAATTTTATATTTTCATATGTATTCTTGTGGTAAGAGTACATAGATATCTGGTCTTAAATAGAAATATTAATCATTGAATGACTAAAAATAAATACGTCAGATAAGGGAAAATTCAAGAATGTCTATTTTTAGATCCACGGCATTTTAAATGTCCGAATTTATCATGATTACGTCATATGCTATTGATCATCTTGGCCAAGTGTAAAATGGAACGTGCTCCCTATACCTGGTTCGGAATTCACCCATATATTACCACCATGAAGTTTTACAATTTTTTTGCAATGGGCCAATCCCACGCCATTTCCATTGTAATCAGTGTGGCCGTGTAATTTTTGAAATATCACAAATATTCTGTCAGCATATTTCTCATCAATGCCTATTCCATTGTCCTGAATCATAAAGTGCAATCCACCTTCCTCTTTCTTATAAAGGATATTGATGTTCGGATTGATATTTTCCTTTCTGAATTTTATCGCGTTATCGATAAGATTCAGAAATAACAATTTTATCTCGACTGGGTAAACAACAACCGAAGGAAGTTTGCATACACTTATTTTAGCGCCCGAGGTTTTAATAGCTGTTTCCAAATCATTCAATACATAATTCACCACCTTGTTCAGACCGGTTTTTTGTCTCGGACTCCATCTCCCTATCCTGGAGTGGTTGAGCAAATCGGTAATCATACTGCTCAAACGCTCGGAAGCCGTCCGAATATATTGAAGATAGGTACCCGGTTTATCGGCCATTAGTTCAGGGAATTCCTCTTCCAGGATGGAATTAATACTTATCAGGGAGGTAAGTGGTTGTTGTAAATCATGAGAAGCGATGTAGACGAATTGTTCGAATTCCCTGTTTAGTTTATCCGTCTCTTTTCTTTGTGCATCAATTAATTGGCTTTTCCTGTTAACAATAGTCTGACCAATAGTACATACTGTTAAATCGATCAGGCGGTTCATGCCATTCAATGCCGATATCATTTTTCCCGGCTCGTTTTTAAAAAAACGGCCTAAACTGTCTGTGTAAGAATCACGAATTTTTTGGAAATAATTGTACAAGAGAATAAAATCTGTGTTGGGATTCCGGGCTAAAAAATCATCCTGAAACTCACACGTCATCTGATCGAGCCATTGGTTATCGATCGGAAATTTTTCAGGGACATTGATAAAGGAAGGTTGACTGTATGAGTTTTCTCCCCGCGATGTGGGTTGGTTTACGTTTGCAACCTCGGGGAGATTAAACAGTATCGATAAACCTGGCGAATCCGCTTTGTGATTGGCACAAAAGGATAAAAAAGTACGAATCTCATCCAGTTCGTTTTCCTTCAGTTCAAGATTCAAGGGATGATATTGAGGATTGGTATTATTGGTATTCATGAAAATACCTTCCTGTTAAAGCTTTAGATTCAATAGGCCAAGGGACGTAGTGTCAGTGGAATGGGAAAAAAGAGATGTTGAATAAGACCTAACGGTCGGTATTGTTTATTTTCTTTAGGGTCATTGAAAGTATTGACTTGCAACCTGCTGGCTACTAAGTGTTTTGATTGCAACGCTAAAATAGTCAGTCTCTGGTTTGTTAACTGAATAGAATCAGATATTCGTTCCCTTAACTTACAGTGTTATATAACAAAAGACCTGTTTTTGCAAAGAAAAAGCTCTTCTCAGGTAGATTATTTGTGTAAGGTGTTTATTCTATCCTGATTAAATCGACCGGGTTCGCTACATCATGGTCAAGTCATGAGACAAGTTTAGTCCCCCTACTCAGTGCTCTCTTCGTTTATATAGCTATAAAAATGAAATTGGGAAATTAGAGAATTAGAAATTAGTGCTGTTCTTAACATCACGATCGTAAGCTGTCCCGTATTTTTTCATATATATATATATAATAGTAAGTTATTTGGGAAGCCTTCAACTTCCCAATTTTCAATTCTCTAATTTCAATACTACCCTAATTCTCTGCGTTCATTAACGAAGTGAAGCTCTCCGATTTCAGTTCAAAGGTCGCTTTCCCGTTCTTCACCCTCACCGTTTTTCCCTGTTTCATATGATCCGTGCTATCGGTTACATAAATCTGCAGGGTGTGGACTTTATCGGGGAGACCGGTCAGTGTTGCCTTACGAGTCGTTCCGTTATTAACCAAATGAATGGCATATATCCCTTTTTCATTGTTTCCCATTGCCGCACAGGTGATATCTGCCCGATTGGAAGTGATGGGTATGAAATGCAGATCCTTTGGAGTTGAGCCAAGTTGCTTGAGGTTCCAGAACCTTTGGGTGGGATGCAGAGGTGTAGAGTCGTTGCCCCAGAGTCCGCCGCCAGCCATATCCGAGTAATCGGAGGTCAGCTGCCACTGCAAAATGGATTCCGGATGACAAATGGAAAGAATCTTGACGTACAGATTGATTTCTTCCCTGGCATAAGTGGGCTCCAGGAATATCTGTGGATATCGCCATGCCGCTGCGTCTATGCTTCCTTCGCCCACAATCAGGGGCAGATGAAGTTTTGCGGCGGCATGGGCCCATTTTTCGAGCGTGGTATCTGCCCAGCCACGCCAGGAATGGAAATCCACGGCACCCATGTAGGGCCGGGCTGCCGGATCGTTCATTGCCGGTTTAATGAAATAAAACGGATTAGCATCTGAGGTATCCCCTAAAAGTAGTTTGGTATTGAGACCATGCGCTTCGAAATAAGCACCCAGACCTTTAATGAGCTGATCGTGTTGTTCTGGTGTCTGGCGAACATTGATTCCCAAATCGGACTCATTGAAGGAAAACATCTTTATTTCAACCCCGTAATGCTTCTTCAGGTATTGTATATATTCGGTAATGGATCTATAGATCTCATTCATCTTGCCAGGGTTCAGCTCATTTCCCCAGACACCGTTAACAGGACGATAGTGCAGCTTGCCCTGTACCGCCCATTGAGGTGGAAACCAGGCAGACAGAATAAGAGAAACGCCCATTTTACTCAGCCTTTGCGCCATTTCCATGGATGCTTTAACATGTGGATTCATGTTGCCGTCTTCGGCTGCTTTGATGGGGTCTACATCTTCCTTTGGCTGCCAGGCGATCCACGGGAGTTCAACGCGGGCCCAGGCCACACGTAAATGGTTGAGGTTGTAATTAATGACCTCCGGATCCAGTTTAGGATTTTGCAGACGGAAGTTCCCGCCGATCCCGGCAAATGTCCGGCCGTGTTCAGAGGTGTTGAGTGTCAGGGTCACTGGCCGCTTGTCAATCCCGCCCGATGCTTTCAGTGTGAAGGTCCTGCTTACTGTCTGTCCTTTAACTGCATTGCCCTGAATGACCGCCAGATAAACCTCAATGTTGTTATTGCCATTAATGTGATCATCTTTCACGAGTACATCGGCAGGCTCATCGAAAGTTACCTTCAGTTGCCGGTTGGGTGAATCGAATTCGATTCCTGCTGCTTTCGTATGCACATACTCATTCTCGCCGCTGGCATGCATCGGTGTCAGTTCGATTTTTGATTTCGATGATTCCGGTTTCATAAGATTAGCAGAGCCGCCGATGTAGTCGGCACCAGGAAGCGTTATACAGAAGTAGGCGCCGGCAATGTTAGTGTCGGCATCGGAAGTATACTGCACTTTTACGGATGCCTGGCCGGTACCTTCATCCGTGATCGTTTCAATTATATTGAGGCTTCCAAGCTTTGTTTTAATCGTTCGTTCAATGCCATCCCTCGAATACTTTGGATTCTGCCTCTCTTTGGCTGTTTGCAGAATATTCGACCAATCATCACCCACTATACGGAGGCTGGTTTTAAATTTCATCAACTGGCCATCCACGCGAATTCCCCTGAGATTGCCCCATGCCGTGACCTCGGCTTGTGCAAAAACATTATTCGAAAAACCGGTGATCATTAATAAGCACAATGAAACAATCAGAAAGGAGGGGAGAGATTGATTAAAAGCGTTTTTCTTGTCGGTTTTATTCGTTCGCCAAACACGATCTTTTAAGATATTCATTTTTGTCTCCGGGACAGTGCTGATTACGTAATTATTGTAAGAGCTTAGGCTATAATGGATAATGACCCCTGAAATTCACGCTGAGGAGCCCAATTATTAATTAGTAAATTTAATAGACTAATTCAAAACAACAAAGGAAGATTGATGAAGTTGGCAAATTCTTGTTTGGAATGGGTTCAACCCAATATCGCGGATGCGGTCACTCGCTTACGATCTTTCCCATGTAAACATGTCCCCGTTTCTGATCATTAAAGTGAATCACTTCAGGCAGATAGCCCCATCGGTCAAAGCCATATTTTTGTAACAACCGGATGCTACGCACATTTCCTTCAATAATGATGCAAAAAACAACTCTCTTGTTTAACCCCGGACTTTTGGCGAGGCAGTACTCGATCATTTTCGATCCAATTCCCTCACCATGATGTTGAAAATCCACATAGAAGCTGAGTTCAGCAACCTCATTCAGGGCTTCCCGACCGGGGCGGTATGAAGAGAAAGATGCCCATCCCAAAACTTCCTGTTTCCGGGTGAGAACAAACACGGGATAATTGTCCGGATCGTGGTTTTGAAACCAGACCTTCCGTTGATCATTGGTCAACGGACTGACATGAGCCGTGCGAAAGCCAGTAGTGACCGCCTGATTGTAGATTCGATCAATTGTGGGGAGATCCATTTCTGTGGCGAGTCGTATCCGTTCGCTTTCGTTGGATGACATATCAGTACGGACAATCAAATAAATTATTATTACGCACCAATATAGTTGATTTTGGGGATTCCAGGTCATATATAAAGGCCGGATGCAACGATATCCGTTGATCTGGCATTTATTCGTTAATTAAACCGAAATCCGGAAAAACAGGGGAAGGCTATGACGATTTCGTTCGATGATTTGCACATTGTTGTGACGGGCGGTACAGGAGGACTCGGTATGGTTGTGGTACAACAACTTTTGAAAAATGGAGCCTTCGTTAGTGTTCCTGCACACAATGAACCTAATCCTGATATCTTAAAATATTTCGAAAATGAACGTGTAGATGTCGTTTCGGGTGTTGATCTGACGGATGAATCCGACACACAATCTTTTTATGATGAGGCCGTCTCGAAATTTGGTGGATTATGGGCTTCATTAAATATCGCCGGAGGGTTTGCCATGGGTAAGATAGGGAATACCTCCCTGGAGGTGTTTATGCAGCAGATCCGGATGAATACGGTAACCTGTTACAACAGTTGTAGGGCGGCCGTATCCAGGATCCGGGAAAATGGTTATGGTGGCGGACGCATTGTAAATGTTGTAGCTCGCCCGGCTATGGAACCGCGATCGGGTGCCGGCATGACGGCCTACACGGCCAGCAAAGCTGCCGTGGCTGCGTTTACACAAGCTCTTGCTGCAGAATTGTCCGGCGAACAAATCTTGGTTAATGCGGTAGCGCCAATGGCTATTGATACGCCGGCAAACCGCAAAGCAATGCCAAATGCAGATTTCAGCAAATGGGTCAGGCCGGAAGAAATTACCAGTCAGATGATATACCTGGTGTCAAGAGAAAACACGGCTACCTCGGGGGCAGTTATCCCGGTTTTCGGGAAGAATTAGTAGCAGTACCCGTACCTGACAATAGTTCGGTAAGGTTCCATAAAATCGATAGACGGTCGTTTATTTGACGTGGGATCGATATAGTGAAATGTTTCTGCCCGGGTTAAATTTTCCAGTCCAGGGCGTTTGGGACATGGCAACAATCCGTTGTACCTCACCCACTCCCACTCCATATGCATAGAGAGGGGTTTTTATCCTCGTGACAGTGGCTCATGCCCTGTCACGCTCCTTGTCTGGAAAGAGTCCCGCTCACGTGATTAAATTAAGAGTGATTTTAAAAGGGGCGACCATGTCAGGTCAGACACGACATAAGGCAGCAGGCGTTCTATTCATAGTGTAATCGGTTCTTATCTCGAATTCAGATTAATCAGAAATAAACGTTCGTATTAAAAAAAGAACCCGGTTACATTTTGCAACGAAACCGGGTTTCCAGGGTTTATCTTACCTCAGAATCATTCCAGATGAGACCGAATCATCCAAGCCATTTTCTCGGGTATCCCGATGTTAGCTTCAGTTATCATAATTTTGTTTTATTTGATGTTAGTTCATAATTCGGTGGTGGGCATACTCTCAAAATCACTCTGTTTGATTCAAAAATTTTAACCGGATTTGCAGGCAAATCGTTGCATATATATCAGGGATGCGTGCATTCCATTTAGGCCAATGCCATGAATAAGCGAAGTGTGTAATCCGGAATCGTGCAACAGTATCATAACCTCATCATTTAGTATGCAGGGCTGATGAATATATTTGCTAAAAATCAGTAAAATGGATCTGGTAGCGGATTAATCTCCATCATGTGGTGTGATTTCCGGCATGCCGCCTCTCATCGTCGCCACACGAGCAGCATAGTGATTTGCCGCTTTTAAAGTTTCTTCCAGTGATCTTTTTCTCAAGAGGTGGTGCACAAGGGTCGCGGTGAAGGCATCTCCTGCACCTACAACATCGCCCTGAGAGGTGTCCACCGGTTCGGAAGCCCGGCGCAGATGGTCGGTTGCGGAATGGATTTCACTCCCTTCAGCTCCAAGTGTAACGCACACATAGGAAACGTTAAATTCGTTGATAAGCCATTCCGCTGTGTGGGGTTGGTCAAAGAGCTTTCTGACGGTATTCATCTCGTCCCGGTTGAGTTTCACTACATCAGATTTGAGGAAGCATTGTTCAAGCAGCAATTTGCTGTAGAAGAAAGCACGGAGATTCAGGTCCAGTACTTTCAAACAGCGTGGCCCCGATTTATTGAGAAAATCCTGAATGGCTTTCCTGTTATTATCATAACGCTGGGCAAGCGTTCCGAAGACGATTGCATCCGATTTGCGCGCAAGCTCCGTCCAATCCTCATTCAGTTCAAGGTAATCCCACGCCACGTCTTCTGTTATTTCATAATGGGGATCATTCTCAATCATTTGAACCTCCACTGTACCAGTGGGATGCTGCGGGTCTTTTTGAATGAAGTTAGTATCTACTCTCTTTTTCCAGAGGTAGGTTTCGATCTCGCGACCCAGATCATCTAACCCGACCCGGCTGGCTACAACACCGTGATCTCCCCAAATAGTGGCATGATAAGCCATATTTGCGGGTGCACCACCCGGTAGTTTGAACTCAGGGAACCGATCCCATAAAAGTTCTCCTATTCCAGTTACCAGATAGGAATCGTTGTCATTCAGGCCGGATTTTAGCATAGTGACAGGTCTTTTAAACTTTTCAGTTAATATGATGAGAGGTTCAAAGTGAAAACATTAAATAAGCTGTTTAGAACCTACACAAGTTATTGAAACATAGCATCTTGAATAGATCATTCCGCAGCTTCTAAACTCAAATATATTGGAATTTTCGATCATTAAATTAATTAGGTAAAAGTTCAAATATTCCTCATAACTATTTATGAGAGATAAGAAGCCATTTCCCTATCTGAATTATATCACTCGCGCCAATTTGGTCCCGTAACCTTATTGATATACTCGTATAACTAACTAACCTGGAAGGAGAATTAAGAGAGATAACAGGATAGAAGTTTGGTGTGCTTGGTAAATCTAAACTTAAATTTTTTATGTAAAAGAGTAATTTTTCCGAAACCGGTGATTCATTATTACAAGCTTTTAATGTTAAATGAAGGAATTTGAGGGGCAGAAAAAGCGCTATTCTGATTGGCGAACGGTGTTATTTAAATATTTAATGATTATTCATCTTTTTTATTGTTTTTTAAAACAATTCATATTAACATCATAACTAATTACGGCAAAGGTTCTATTTGCCTCAATATTTATTGATGATTCCAGGTTTTCACTAAGTAAAAACACTAAACCCAGCTAACATTATGAAGAAAGTAGAAGCCGTGATCCGTACCTCAAAGTTTGAACAGGTGCATGCTGCGTTAAGTAAAGCGGGCATTGGATTTATGACCTTTATGGAAGTAAAAGGATTCGGGGAAGAACATGGGGCAACCCAGATTTACAGAGGGGCTACTTATGATGCCGGTTTCGTTTCCCGAACTCAAATTGAAATAGTTGTTACCGATGATCGCGTGGATCAACTCGTAGAAACTCTAATGAAAGAGGCCTCGACCGGAGAAGTTGGAGACGGCAAAATTTTCATTTATGACGTCGAAGATGTGATACGTATCCGGACTGGTGAACAGGGTAAGGCAGCCCTTTAGTGTCGTACAAAAATCAGATAATGATAAAACTCATCTCAAATCGCCAATACAACAAAAACATATCTGAAACCTAAAATCCAAAACCATGAATGCAATTACTAACAAGGCCCAGAAAACTCCTTGGGCCGCATATGTGTTTTCCGTACTCGTCATCCTGATGATGTTGGTAACGGCGGCACCCTCGACATCCTACGCAAAGGGTGATCCGACGGGAGCAAAGACCGGTACCATACAAGATGTACCCGCAGCTACTGCAGGACAGCCAACGATAAAAGAGATTGGGAATGCAGTAGGTCATAATATTATTTCCATTAACCTGGTATGGACCCTCCTTGCCGGATTCCTTGTCATGTTTATGCAGGCAGGGTTCGCCATGGTTGAAGCAGGTTTTACCCGGGCAAAAAATGTATCCCACACTATGGGCATGAACTTTTTCATATATGTTCTCGGAATCATAGGATTCTGGATCTGCGGATTTGCATTCATGTTTGGAGGCGTCGGATCGGTAGGAGCCCTCGGGGGTACACCTGGCCTGACCTCGGAACTTACACTTCACTTGTTTGGAAAGAGTTTTGGTCTGATCGGCGGTTCCGGATTTTTCCTGAACGGTAACGTATACGATGTCGGTATTTTTGCTCTTTTCCTGTTCCAAATGGTATTCATGGATACCACCGCTACCATCCCGACAGGTGCCATGGCTGAAAGATGGAAATTCAAATCATTCGTGGTGTATGGATTATTTATTTCTATGATTGTGTATCCATTGTATGGCAACTGGGTATGGGGAGGCGGCTGGTTATCAGCCCTCGGTACCAACTTCGGTCTTGGTCATGGTGTTGTTGACTTTGCCGGATCTTCTGTCGTGCACATGGTCGGTGGCGTGGCCGCTTTGGCTGGTGCCATGGTTCTTGGTCCACGTCTCGGAAAGTATAACAAAGACGGTTCTGCCAACGCGATTCCCGGTCATAATATCCCGATGGCTATCATTGGTACGTTCATTCTGGCATTCGGCTGGTTCGGTTTCAACCCTGGATCTACGCTTGCCGGTACAGATCTTCGCATTGCTGTTGTGGCTACTAACACCATGCTTGCAAGTGCCAGTGGTGCCCTGTTTGCCACCCTTTACATGGTCTGGAAATACAAGAAACCCGATCCCAGCATGATGGCTAACGGCATGCTCGCCGGTCTTGTGGCTATCACCGCTCCATGTGCTTTTGTCAACGCTGAATCTGCCTTTCTCATTGGTGCAATAGCTGGTGTCCTGGTAGTAGTTGCCGTGTTCTTCATTGATCAAAAGATGAAGATCGACGACCCGGTCGGTGCCATTGCCGTACACGGGGTAAACGGTCTGTGGGGTATCCTTGCTCTGGGACTGTTTGCCGACGGTACTTACGGTGCCGGATGGAATGGTGTTGCTGGTCCTGTAACCGGTCTTTTCTACGGTAATCCCGGCCAGTTCGTCGCTGAGTTAATCGGTGGTATCGTCTGTTTTGCCGCTGTCTTCGGACTGATGTATCCCTTCTTTAAAATCTGCGACAAGGTTATGGGCATCAGGGTTAGCAGAGAAGATGAACTGCAAGGTCTTGATATTCCGGAAATGGGTGTTAAAGGCTATGACGATGCAGCATCGGAAAATATGGAGCTTATCCCCCAACTGGAAAGCGCCTGATTTGATCATTTGTTTTTACCACTTACCAAAACATGTAAAGCATCCCGTCTGTGAAGTCGGGATGCTTTTCTTTTTGTAAGCTGTAAATCAATCAGGATAACTCATCAATCATATCTGAGTAAGAGTGTGTGATGAGGTCCTCGCTTTGAATCCCCAGGTATTCCATATAATAATCACATTGTTCCTGAAGTCGTGATTCCGGCAACGAACCATCCGAATCGATCGCCTCTATCTCGACAAAATCTCCCAGCCTTTTTACCTGATCGATGTGAAACTTGACGTTATCAATGAAGTAGATCTCCCGTTGCTTATCCACAACGCATCGAATCTCTATGGTCTTGGCGAGAATTGTCTTCAGTACCTCCGATTGTTCGGTAACTGGGAAAAGTTCGATATGTGAAGTTTTCGGGCCCGCCTGATTTGTTCTCTGGTAGTAGATAAGATTGTTCTCAATGGATCCTTGCCTTAGCTTTAAACGGCCTTCAGGTATCTGGAAATAAGTATCGATCTGATGATCCTTTCCTTTAAAATCGGCTCTTTTTTCATGCAAAAGCTTTCTGATTTTATCAGGATCTGAACATCTGGCTTTTATTTCAACATTCAGCATGGTAAATGTACTTGAGGTTAATGGCATGATGCTGAAAATAAAAAAAGCCTGATTCCGACGAATCGAAATCAGGCTTCTGTTTTTGCGATGAATTTAATTATTCATTGACTGTGTCATATAACTGATCCATTGCTTTTTGGATATAGATCCGTTGACTCGTCATGGTGGGAACCTTCTTGATCATTTCAGGCAGTTCCTTGTGGAATTTGACAAGCTCTTCGTGCGCACTCGAAGGATCGAGTTCGATGCGGCGTCCGGTTTGATAGAGGTTGACCAACGTCTTTGGAGCCCAAAGATCGCCATGATAATGGTAGAAGAGCCAATTGTTCCCGCTCAGGCGTTCGAGGGTATGAACAGCTGTTTGAATGCGGGATGTATTGCCCCTCATTCCGTTCAGGAGCGGCGAGTCGATGTCGTTGGCAAAATGAACTTCCACTTTCGTTGTGCGGTGAACAGAGGTTTCAGGCAGGCGTACAACCGTGGTAAATTTCATGCCGTCATACCACCAGCCTGGCTGGTCGTGGTCGTTGGTGAAGTCTACCTTTCGACCATTGACCGTGACGGATGAAGCTGGCCATGAATTCATGATGCGCACTTCATACGACCGTTTTGAAGGCATTCCGTCGTATTTTCCCTGCGCCGGATCGATAGTAAGCGTAAGTGTTTTGCTGTCAGGCTCGGCGTGGTGTATGGTTGTCCAGGCATATTTATCGTGCTTATACGACTGGGTATTTCCTTCGTCCTCATACAGTCGGGCTGTGGATGAGGCACCCGGGAACACCGTCAGTACCAGCGGGTCGGGCGCTGCATCATGCTTCCCGATGGTAGCTGTCGATTGCATAGGGATGACCGCTCCCTGCTTCACGTACACCGGTATTTCATCAATCTGGAACTTACGGTTGTAAACCTTGCCGCCATCCAGTGTAGTGCCGGTATACCACTCAACCCATTTCCCTTTTGGCAGCCAAACTTTCACATTAGACAGAAGGCTGTCCTTTTGCATAGGAGCCGTGACCGGCCGCACCAGGATATTATCGCCGAACATGTACTCATCCTTGAAATCATATGCTTCCTGGTTGTTGGGATGACTGTAGTACATAGGGCGCATGATTGAAACACCGGTGTCATATGCTTCACGCGACATGGTGTAGATGTACGGTATCATGGAATAGCGTCTGAGTATGGCTTCACGCATGACGCGGGCATACTTGTACGGGAAAGCCCAGATCCGGCGTTCACCGTCCGGGTTTTTGGTTACGTGCGTCCTCAGAATCGGACTAAAAGCTCCCCATTGCAACCAGCGCGTGTAGAGCTGCGGTGAGTCGGGACCGGGCATATGTCCGCCAATATCATGACTCCAGTAACCGTAGCCGACGTTGGAAGCTGTGGCAGTGAAATAGGGCTGAAAATTCAGTGACTTCCAGGTGTTTACCACGTCGCCCGAGAAACCGATCTGATAACGGTGATTCCCGAGACCGCCCCAGCGATGGTAAATCAGTGGGCGCTTGTTTCCTTCACGTTCCATATGAGTGAAGAACACGTAATTGAGCCACCAGGTGGGAGTTACCCCCGGGATCTTTGTGGTGCTCCATTGCTGCCAATCAAGCCACCAGAAATCGACACCCTGTTTTTCAAAGGGATCAATCACGTATTTGAAATAGTTATTGGCGAATTTCTTATTCGTGATATCGAAAGGAACATATTTTTTTGTAGCGGGATCGATACCCATCGCTTCGGCCATCTTCTTATACGGAGCCTCGTAAGGCTGAATTCCCGAAGCAGGGTGCAGATTCAGCGTAACCTTCAAATGTTCCTTCTTGGTCCAATCGAGAAATTTTGTAGGATTTGGGAAATAGGTCGGACTCCAGGTATAACCGGTCCATCCTTTAGGTTGTCCTGCCTGATCCCGTTGTGGATGCGTCCAGTCGAGGCCCCAGGTTCTGTGCCAGTCCATGTCGATTACCAGTACGTTAATCGGCACCTCATGGGTATGAAACTGGTGTATCAGGTCCTTGAATTCCTCGTCGGTGTAGGCCCAGTAGCGGGACCACCAGTAACCGAATGCAAACCGTGGAGGCATGGGAATTTTGCCGGCTACTTTAATATAATCGCCAAGTTCTCCTTTATAATCATGGCCATAACCGAGAAAATACCAGTCCTGCTGACCGTTATCTTTTCTGGGTACGACCCAGGGCCAGTCGGAGTTATCGAACAGGGGTCTGCCAGAGTCATTTACAACATACCAGCCATCCCTTGCAATGAGACCCGAAGGAAGGGCTGCGGGGCCGTTCACTCCGTCGAGTGTACGAATCGTCCCTTTCATGTTGGCCGTATCCTTCATGCTTGGCTGCCATGTGTGCCACTGTCCGTTTAATTGAAATTGAACGGACAGGTTGTCGTCAGTGAACTTGCCACTGTTCTCTTTATAGCTGAGTTTTAGTTTCCCTGTATCGATAATGAGGTCGCCGTCATTGTGCGAAACCTGGTATTGTGGAACCGGCAGGTTTCGGTTTATAAAAACAAACGAAGCCCTGTCTTCGAATTTCCCGTCGGGTTCCCATTCCATACGTATCATCCGGTTGGTCAGAACCGTGAAACGGGCATTCCCGGACACGACAACTGCCTTTGGATTTGCAACGGGATCTCCGTTGAGCTGGGCATACGACGATAGCGGGATAATACTCATCATAAATATGACGGGCAGTATCCACCTTGATTTAAAATTTGACATACTACTCCTGGTTTTTATTCACGTATTATAAGTACCTCAAGCAATTAGGCTGAATAAATTATCTGTAATGTAATGGAAAATGGTTTAAAATATGAAAGCGTTTACACCTCCATTTCCGGATCACAAAGCTTTATTTTGACAAACGGGATTTTCGTCAGAGTGGAGAAGCAGATCATCCCTGTGTTTCAATTCCGGCCCAGTGCAGATACATTTGCCGGACTTCAGCTATGTGATCGTCCAGTGTATCGGGCTCCCAGGAACGGGTATCGATTGGCGGGTGAATTGTGGCAACAACCTTGCCGGACTTTGAGATAAGCGATTTTTCTACACTAAGATGTTGCGCACCCGAAAGATATATGGGTACAATGGGATAGTTAAGATCAATTGCCATCCGGAATGCACCTTTTTTAAAGGGACCGATTACGCCCTCGTGTTTTCGCGAACCCTCCGGGGCAAAGAGAACGGAAAGTTCATTATTCTGAATCTTTTTATAGGCTCCTTGCAAAATTTCGACGGCTTTTTCTGTATCCTGCCGTTTAATAAAAATCTGATCGGTCAGGCGGCCGAGTATGAAAAAGAGAGGATTATATTGCAACTCGTATTTGGCAACAAAGCGGATGCGAGGCAGCCCCAGACCAATCATCACGAACAGATCGATGGTTGAGCTATGATTTATGAGATAGACGGCCGGCCGGTTTATCGGGTCTCCGATCTGTTTTATCTCGAACTGAATTCCAGCCGTTTTCAGAACACTGCGGCCAATGAATGCCCCGATGCGACGAATGGCAAAATTACGAAGCATCCCAAATGAAAGGAGAATCACTAGCAGGACCAACGGGACCGCTATCGCGAAAAGAAAGAATGCATAAATTACATTAAAAGCAGCACGCAGATACTTCATATCAGTACTTAGTAAACAAGCAGCTTGTGAATATATGAACCGAACAAATGCGTACCAAACGGATACGACTGGAAGAATTGGAGAACTGCCGGGTTATATCATCAAAGGATGTAGTAATCCACTCCCATTGTAACAAACGGGTGTGTTCATGTCTTACTGATCGGATATATGTCTTTTAAAAGCTGATAAAAAATTCTATTCTTGAGATGCTTACGCCATTATGTCCTCATTTTAAGTAGTTAGTTCTTATGGCATCAGACATTATAGACCGTTCTTCGTTGACACGTTTTGCATGGTTGTCCATCACTGCTGCCATACTTACGATAGTTCTCAAAGCTGCAGCATATTTCCTGACAAAATCTGTCGGATTACTCTCCGATGCCATGGAATCGCTGGTTAATCTGGCAGGAGCTTTCATGGCATTGTCGATGCTTACCATTGCCGCAAGGCCACCGGATGAAGATCATCCCTACGGACACAGCAAAGCGGAATACTTTTCAAGCGGACTGGAAGGCAGTCTCATTGTCATTGCAGCAGTAAGTATAGGTTATGCTTCCATTGAACGACTGATATACCCCAGATCCCTGGAGCAGATTGGTCTTGGATTGATTATTTCGGTTTTTGCATCACTGATTAATTTAGGTGTGGCGCTGATACTGCTTAAGGCGGCACGCCAGTACAATTCCATAACCCTTAAAGCCAATGCCAATCATCTTTTTACCGATGTATGGACATCGGCCGGCGTTTTGATTGGCGTAGGTCTGGTTGCGCTGACAGGCTGGAATCCACTGGACCCGATTGTAGCCTTGATCGTTGCGGGGAATATCATTTGGACAGGTTTCGGGATTGTCCGCCAGTCGATACACGGACTCATGGATACAGCCTGGGAAGCCGGCGATCAACAGCGGCTTTTAGAGTTGCTGGAGCCTTATGTGGAATCGGGGATCGATTACCACGCTTTGCGTACACGCCAAGCTGGAGCGAGGCGTTTTGTGTCTATACACATCCTTGTTCCAGGGGAATGGACCGTCGATCGTGGTCATTTACTCCTGGAACAGATCGAGGCCGATATCAGGGATAATTTTTCAAATGTAACGGTATTTACCCATCTGGAGCCCCTTGAAAATCCGGTTTCATGGAAGGATGTCAGCCTGGATCGGGGAGAGACGTAGATTTTATTTCCGGGCATACGGGCATCGATTCAGACGAGGAGTTAAAGCTTATCCGGTCAATGAGTGATCGTTGCCTTCCTTATCAATAAGTTTTGCTGCTTCAGCATATGCCCTGATAATAGATTCGATAATAGACGTTTCGCTGCATTTTTCCAGGATGGAAATTTTTTTGACTATCGCAGCTATTTCCGGGGATAGTGTATAAGTATTTGAGGGATTGCCATCCAGCTCGTCGAGTCGGTGCTGCCTTTTCAGCCACGCATGCAACAGCGGTGATTCATCCGGACGTCCTCTATCAATTTTGTCATCGATTTCCCCAGAATTCTCGTCATGAATGCTCATCAAGGTGTATGCTTTCTGTTTTGGAAGAATATGACTCAGATTAGTATTCCCAGAGCGATTCCAGAAATAATTCAGGATGACTTTGTGCAATGCGCAGAAGATGAAGGGGTGCTCCTTTGGGTTCACTGATCCCAGATTCCCATTTCTTAACCATATCCGGATCAACACCCAAAATATTGGCAAGATCGGCCTGGGACAGGGCATATTTTTTTCGCAAAGAAGTAATGTCGAGTTTCCTTTTTTGTATGCTTTTCGATTCCCATGGATTTGCAAAACGATAGTGATTGGTCATTTTAACTTTGTCTATCAATAAATTGAATGATACGCTGTCCATGGTTGATTACTCCTAAGGTTAAAGCTTCAATTTTAATGGTGAGTCATTTACTGATCTGTTTTCACGACATTTGATGCACACACGAGCATTAGCAGCAACAGAGATCCACAACGCAACCGCATAGTCTGAATCCAATAAAAGGGATCAGGCGTTTATGACAGTAGTTGTTACAGATTCCGAAAAAAAAGAAGTAGTAGATTTAGACACCTGTTTTTTTACTGCCAGCCCAATATTTAAATAGAATAGACACAACGGTAGCAATTTTGTATGAAATCACTGAAAATGTGGTGAGCAGTCAAGGAGATACGTGACTTGTACAATGGCGACTGACTTTTTGGAATATTTATAGTTATAGATGCTTAAGGAAGTGAAAAGCAGGCTTAAATTCCGGGATTTGCTACTTGTCTGTGACGATGTTAAAATGCACATCGGTATCAAGATAAATGTGTGTTGTTTATAAGGATTGAAGATGGACAAATACATTCACCGGGATGATGTTTTGCTATCAGCTTTAATCGTAACATGCAACTCAGAAACACATCTCAATAGCTATGAAATCAATAATACTGCTCTTTCTTTGTTTAGCTCCGGCCGGTCTGGTTCTGGGGCAGGGATACAATACTTCCGCAAACAAGGTCCTGAATTACCAAGAGGTGACTCGCGGAAGTGTTGAAATAATAGCCCCACAAGGCAAATTCCCGGTTCAAACGTACCACGATGCGGATATAGATATTCATTTTACCGGCAATGACAGTGCCCTGGCATCATATGATTCGCTTGCGATTAGCATCCAGACACCACGGGGGAAAAATGCACCTGAGACAAGTACAGTTATCGGAAAACCGTTCGTTTTGTATTTCCCACCGAATGGTCGGGTGAAAACGGTAAAAACTCCCGAATTTCCTCAAAGTTTCAAGAGCGTCACAGATCTGCGCTGGGAATTCTGGGATTTCTTCCTTCGGCTGCCTTCCCAACCACTCAGAAATGGTCTGACCTGGACAGATACATTATTCTCGAACAGATATAAATCGCAGATCATGCAGAATGTCGGGCACTATAAGGTTACAGGTGATACGGTAATTGATGGTGTGTCTGCAAAGATTGTAACAGCCAGGCTCAATGAAAGCATCGAAGCTTCAGGCAAAGGTCCGGGCCCTGGTATGACAGCCCAAACAAAACTTTCCGGAATTGAACACAGTGAGTTCTATTTCTCACAGGAAGAAGGGGTGCTCATCGGCCGAAAAAGGGTGGTCACCCTGAACGGTGAATTAAAATATGAAGGTGGACCGCAACCGGTAACGTTGCCTGAGCACATGAAAATACGAAGTACAATTAGCCTTATTCAGAAATGAAAGATAAAGGGATGTTGGAAAGAGAGGCCATACCGGCCATCAAACTGAAACACTCGGGGATGGGCATTGCATCGTTTGCAACAAGTGTGGTTGTGGGGTTACTGATTATTGTATGCTACCTCGCAATTATCGCGAAGGCGGTGGCAACAGGCGGCACGCTGGACAAGCACTCGTCGTTTGCCATCATTTCCGGGATGATCGTTATTGGTCTTCTGTTGTGCGACTTGATTGCACTTGGACTCGGCATTGCCGGTATTTTTGAAAAAAAGAGGAAGAAAATCTACGCGATCCTGGGCACGATCATTTCAGCCGTGATCATCCTGATGGTCATTTCTCTGACGATCATTGGGCTGATGCATGGGGCCGGGTGAGGTTTTAAGTCACATTAGTTATCGAATGTGCCAGTTGTAAGAAGTACTGCCTGAATTCAAATTTGAAGTGCAACTTCCTGTAAGCCCGGGAAATACCTGTGCCCGTGTCCCTATTTAATCGGCTTGGTGCCCGGGGGACAATGTTCATTCAGGTATCTTGTCAACAGACTGAACAGATGCAGACGAGTGTTTTTGCCCAGGTAGATCGAGTGCGTCCGGTTCGGGTACACCATCATCCGGAACGGTTTGTCCAGCGAGATCAGCTTATTAACCAGCTGTTCCGTGTTTTGATAATGGACGTTGTCGTCTCCCGATCCGGCCACTATCAACAAGTTGCCTTTCAGGTTCTGAGCATACGTGATCGGTGAACCGTATTTGTATCCTTCCGGGTTGTCCTTCGGCAATCCCATATAACGTTCCTGGTAAATCGTATCGTAATTCCGCTGGTTGGTCACCGGGGCGATGGACATTCCCGTCTGGTAGAGGTCCGGGTACCGGAAGAGCATGTTCAGTGTCATAGAGCCGCCGCCACTCCATCCCCATATGGCGATGCGGTGCGAATCCATATATGGACGCGCTTTCTCCAACGCTTTCAGGGCGTTGGCCTGATCTTTCGGCGCCAGGATACCGATCTGCCGGTAGATGCTCTTCCGCCAGGCCCGTCCTTTCGGGGCGGGTGTGCCTCGGTTGTCCACACTCATGATAATGTATCCTTCCTGAGCCAGCATCTCATGCCAGAGATACGTGTTCCCCATCCAGCGGTCGAGCACAGTCTGACCGGCCGGCTCGCCGTATACATAGAACAGGACCGGGTATTTCTTGTGTGGACTGAAGTTGTACGGCTTGATGCAGAATCCATCTAGTTTGACCCCGTTGCCGATGTTCACCTTGAAGAATTCCACCGGTTTTCTTTTCAGCTTGTCCAGTGTCGCTTTCAGTTTCGTATTGGCCACCAGCGTCTGATATACCTTATGATCCGGCAAGTGGACCAGATTCACGATCGGGGGCGTATCAAATGACGAATACCTGTGAATGGCCCATTCTGAATTGGGGGATATCTGGTAAGAATGGGTGCCCGGCTCGTTTTGGGGCGTGATCCGTTCTAGCTTGCCGCTTCCGTTTAGCGGCATCCGGTAGAGGTAGCGCTGCGTGGCGTTATGTGGCGAGGCGATGAAATAAATCCAGCCGTGATCCTGGTCAATGCTTTCTACATTAATGACGTCGAAATTGCCTGGTGTGACGAGTTTAAGGCTGCCGTCATTGACGGATACGATGTAGACATGCCGCCAACCGTCGCGTTCACTCACCCAGGTGAAATGTTTCCCGTCCTTCAGCCAGTGGAAATCGTCGTTGACGTCCACCCACGCTTTGTCGCTGTCCGTGAACACGGTTCTGATGTTGCCGCTCGCGGCATCGCAGAGCAGTACCTGGTTGCGGTTCTGGAGCCGGTTCATGTGCTCCACCACCACGTGTTTCGAGTCGGGATCCCAGTACATGCGGACGATGTAGTTGTTCCGCGGGTTGCCCGGTATCTTCATCCAGGTCGTCTTGCCGCCATTAGCGCTGACTACGCCGACTTTGGCAGCTGAATTATCGGTGCCCACTTTGGGGTACCGGACCGGTTTCGTAAACGAGTAGAGCGAATCCGTGTCGTTGATGAGCAGGAAGACACCCACACTGTCAGCATTGAGATGCCAGTAAGCGATATGCTTGCTGTCCGGACTCCATCGGAACCCGTTGCGGATATCGAGCTCTTCCTCATACACCCAGTCCGACGTACCGTTGATCATGGTCGGGGATCCGTCGAAGGTCAACTGGGTGATTTTGTGCGAAGACAGATCTTGCACGTATAGATTATGCTTCACCACATAGGCCACTTTGGAGCCGTCCGGCGAGAACGTGGCGAACATCAGAGTGGAGGGAGGAGCATCACCACCCAGTTGAAACAAGTTGTCCGTTTCCAGGTTCAGAACCCAGTAATCACCACGTGTGTGATAGCGCCAGACCTTTTTGGTATTCGTGAAGATCAACAGCTCCCTGCGGTTGGCCGACCATTCGTAATTGTCAATTTCGAGCGGTTTTTTTCGTCCTGCCGGGATCAGCTTTTCAGCAGGAACCAGGATGGACCGTTTCCCGGTAGCGGCATCGTATTTAATAATGTCGGTGCCGCCTTTAACCGTTTTGGAAGGCTCCAGAGTGGTGTACCCTGAGCCATCGCCCAGCCAGCGAGCGGGACCAAACCGCTGCGAAGCGAAAGCGCGGGTGTGATATATCCGCTGAAGCGTGATGAATGATGATGAATCTGCTTGCTGTGCGTAAGCAGAAAGAGATGGCAGGAACAGGAATATGAATACGAATAAAAAAAGGCCGCGGCTGGTTTTCATAGGGTCCAACGAAAATTAGGAGTAATAAATGACTACCAATCTAATGATTGAAATTGGGGAATGCAGGATGGCTTACAGAATAAATGTCATCTTTGAAAAGTGCTGATCTTCATATACATAGAAAGATCAAGCAGAAACAGGAATTTTGAATGGACCTTATTACAAATAGAAACAATGACTCGTTTCGGGGTGCGAAATGCAACTTTACTATTCCGTTTTTAGCCTAAAAATCGTCGGGATGATAAATATAGATGCTGCCGCAATAGTCATAAAACGTGAACTTAATTTTCAGTTTTCATAAACCAACAATGGAACTCTTGCACAACAGTTTGTGTCAAAATTGCGAAGTTCGCAATGGTTAATGTTGCAATCCGAAATCTTTGGTTATTAAATATCCGAAGTTTGGTTTAGCAACTTATTAATACACTTACTTGCAACCTTGCCTTGGTTGACCATGAATCAGCTTCTCGTTCATACTTAGGGTTTTAGCTACATTTACGATCGTTACTTGTATCTTAGCCCCTCCCATAGGGATCCCTTCGGGGTTATGAGCATGGTCGTTAGCGAGAATCTATTACATTGTATCACTATTCCAGTTGATTGGATTATGATTTATTTTATTCTACTTTTAGACCATATTATGGAATAAGTAATTTTGTATTCTAATCAACTGGAATAATGACCATAAAGACTCACAAGCTAAAACTACTACCTCCTAAGTTTGATTACTCTCTATTAATTAAGGAAATAAGTGATGCTAATAGGGCACTTGGAGAACTTAAAGGACTTTTAGCGAACATCCCCAACCCTGATCTTCTTACAACGCCACTATTAACAAAAGAAGCTGTGGCTAGTTCAAAGATCGAAGGCACACAGGCAACTATTGAGGATGTATTTAAATATGAGGCAGAAGGAAAAAATACTGAGAATGATTCCAAGGAACAGGATGTAAGGGAGATTATTAACTACAGAGTCGCAATCAGAGAAGCGGTTGAGTTACTGAAAAAGAGAGCAATTGGTGAAAACTTTGTAAAACAACTTCACTCAACATTATTAAACTCGGTAAGAGGAGAAAACAAAGACAGAGGTAACTTTAGAAAGATACCAGTTTTCATCGGCAAACCTGGTGATACAATTGAGAATGCCATTTATGTTCCTCCAATAGCAACTGAGATTGGTGAATTAATATCAAATTGGGAAAAATACATTAACAGCAGCGATGAGCCAGATCCTTTGGTACAGACAGCTATTGCGCACTATCAATTTGAAGCAATTCACCCATTTTTAGACGGAAATGGACGAATTGGGAGATTACTTATCCCAATTGTACTCTATGATAAGAAGACACTTTCATACCCCTTATTGTATGTCAGTGAGTCGTTCGAAAATAATCGCAAGGATTATTACAGCTGTTTAAGGCTTGTTGATAATGAAGGTGATTGGATTGTCTGGATTAGATACTTTCTTCGATCTATAAAAGCTCAGGCAGATGACACACAAGAAAAAGTGAAGGATATGCTTAACCTATATAAAGAAACCAAAGACAAACTTTCAGTTTTTAATTCTCAATATGGCATTGAGCTATTGGATATAATTTTTGAAAACCCGGTCGTCTCATTTAGATCTATCAAATCAGAAATTCGAACCAATAGTTATCAAACTATTTATAACCTCCTTAATAAATTCGAAGAAGACGGAATATTAAGAGAGATAACTGGCAACAAAAGAAATAAAATATATTATTTTGATAAACTAATTGAGATTATTCGATAATCTCACTAACAATCGATATAGCACATGTCTCTGCTGAACTACTTAAAAATATAAGTAAAACCGAAATTTCAGTGATATTTGAGAGTTCAAAGGCACATGCAAACAGCATTCGGTTAATAAACAATATGGTACGTGATTCAAGCGGGGGAACAGGCGCCTTACTAAAAAAATAAAAGTAAGGCGGGAAGTAAAGCAGGCGAAAAGTTTCGGGCTTAAAAAAATGGACACCTGCCTGTTTTAAAAAAAGGCTCTTATCCCTGCCTGGTAAACGTGTCCTCTGTCTGGAACCTTCTTTCAAATCAAAACAAGACCCATATTCGCCCTAAAAGCGTCAAGCGGTCAGAGAGGCAACACTATGCCCTTGTACATAGAAAACCATTCCAATGTGCTCCACAGAGGTTTTGTGGTGGTTAAAACGTAAGGGAACTATATCACCTATCCCGAATAGAAATGTTTCGCTCGGACAGTGAAATACACCTAGATCGACCGGAGTCACAAAAAGGGGTTTTCGACTTTTGAGAGAGGGGAAAAGAAATTGTTTAAGGGGGGCTCAGGGATTTCTGTCTGAACGCTAAAAAAAGCACGGGGTAAAAACATTTCCCATGTAACTACCTTGTAACCAGAGAGAATTAGCTTTTTCTAAGGTTAATAAAAAACCCATGAATGGCTATAATAAGTTGCCATGCATGGGTTTAACAAAAGTGAACCGGGAGGGAATCGAACCCTCAACCCACAGATTAAGAGTCTGTTGCTCTGCCAGTTGAGCTACCGGTTCGCCCCAAAAATAAGGACTCTCGGATTTACCGCAAATAAAAAAGCCGGTATTTTTTACAAAAGATTCATTTTCTTGTTCAAATGCCTCAAAAGAATCGATATCGTTGCTGCTAAATAGATTTGCTGACTGTGAAATTTTCAAAAATTTAGGGATCAACTCATAAAAAAACCCGGCACACGGCCGGGCTTCTGTATTTTTTTTGTGAATCGGGAGGGGCTCGAACCCTCGACCCACGGCTTAAAAGGCCGTTGCTCTACCAGCTGAGCTACCGATTCTCCTATCCTTGAGAGGCACCAAAAATAGTGAGTAAACCCCGTCAAATGCAAACAAAGATTTATCCGATACCAAGATTGCCTCGGAAATCCGTTTATTCAGTTGACCATTTAGCTTTTTGCGGCGGGAACGTTATGCATTTTATAACAAGTTTTCGCTGGTATATTTCTAACCTCACTTTAAGATGCCTGAAGCGTGAATTTCATTCCGTCCCCCCTTTATCCCCGGATTTATCAGCTCTCGTTGCCGACACCATTTCCGATTGGCCCCGTCAATGTGTACCTGATCGTCGATGATAAGATTGTCCTTATTGATGCTGGTCCCAAGACAGAAGCGGCGTTTGATGCGCTGCAAAGACAGTTCAGGGAAAGAAAACTGGATCTTGAGAATATCGATGAGATCTGGATTACCCATGCACATGCCGATCATTTTGGCCTGGCCTCACGTTTGGCCGATATCTCGGGTGCTGATGTGCTGGGGCATCCGGGCGACCGGAACCAGTTTGAATACGGGAAGGACCTGGAATCCTATCATTCCTTTTTCAATGAACTGAAATTGCCGGAACCGCAAATAGCCTCCTTCCTCGAGCAGTTCCGCTATTTTGTACCGTTCATCGAACCGATGACTCCGACAATATGGCTGGATGACGGAATGCACCTGGATACCGGGAAGCACCAGTTCGAAGTGGTCCCGCTGCCTGGACACTCTCCGGGTCACGTCGGTTTTTTTGAGAAATCAGGAGGGGTCTTTTCCGGAGATGTCCTGCTTGAATCGACAAGCACGAATGCCCTGATCGGATTTGATGCCAATACAGGCGGCCGATTGGACAGCCTGCTGGATCTGCGTCTGTCTATTCAGCGCGTCTCAACTGCCCGGTATATTTTCCCTGGTCATGGAAATGTATTTGATTCACCCGAACCGCTGGCTGAAAAACATCTGACAAGTCAGGAAGACCGGATGACTGCGATTATCGACTTGTTAACAGAAAGTCCCCTCGGACCTTTGGAGTTGTCTGAAAAGTTGTTCCCGGAGGTGAGGTATCCCCAGGAAAAGTACCTGGCTTTCTCTGAAGTGATGGGCTACCTGGATTGGGGGATGAGAGTCCGTTCGATTCGTAAAATTGCCGATGACGGGCTGGTTCGTTACAAGAGCCGGTAATTTTCCGGGTAAGAGCGCAGCGATAAGTAATTTTAGACTCTGCTTGGTATATTGACGATTCGAGTATGTAACTCTTGAATCTCTAAGCTGTTTGGTGCCATGGCAACTATTTTCACTAAGATAATTAAAGGGGAAATCCCCTGTCATAAAATTGCGGAAGACGAGAAACACCTTGCCTTTCTCGATATCAACCCGGTAAGTGAGGGGCACACCCTGATCGTTCCCAAAGTGGAGACAGACTATCTCTTTGATTTGAGTGATGACCAACTTTCCGGCTTGGTGCTTTTTGGCAAGAAGGTGTCGCATGCGTTGGACAAGGCCACGAACTGCCTGCGAACCGGTATTATTGTTGAAGGACTCGAAGTGCCGCACGCACACATCCACCTGATTCCAATCTACCGGACGGATCAGAAGTTTTCGTTGAGTGCCGGCAAACCGGCAGAACAGGATCACCTGAAGGCTGTAGCCGAAAAGATCCGTAAACAGATAGATTTTTGAGTATGCGTATTTTTGTTTTAAATGGCCCGAACCTCGATATGCTCGGCAAACGGGAGCCGGAGAAGTACGGATCACAGACGCTAAAAGACCTGGAGGATCTGATCCGCGATACCTATCCGTCCCATATCTTTACTTTTTTTCAGAATAACCACGAAGGAAATATCATAGAACAGCTTCATGAGCTGATGAATCAGCCGGAGGCGGAAGGTATTATTGCCAACTTTGCCGGGTTCACTCATTCGTCCGTAGCCATACGTGATGCCCTTCACATGCTATCGATTCCAAAGGTTGAGGTTCACATTACAAATATACACGCACGCGAACCCTTCCGCCATCAATCGATTACTGCCGGAGCCTGCAACGGGGTCATTGCCGGATTCGGGTTTGACAGTTATCTGCTGGCCGTGCGCGCTCTTGAGCTGATGCATCGTCCAAAATCCGATCAATAAGAGGAGCCGCCCAGTTTGAAGCAACTGAAGGAACTTGCATCGGATTCTCTGATCTATGGAATAAGCAGTTTTGCGGCACGGTTTATCAATTATATCCTGGTTCCGTTTTATACCGCTTATTTCAATCCCGGACAGTATGGGATAATATCTCTGGTTTTCGTGACCATGGTCTTCCTGAATGTCATTTTTACGTTTGGGATGGAATCGGCCTACCTGCGCTACGCCGCGGATCGCGACAAAGCCAGCTCGGTATTTCGATCCATACAGATAACCGTGTTGCTTGTTGGGATTATGCTCGGAGTAGTCATGTCCCTTGTGCGACCATTACTGGCACCGTTGCTGAGTCTACATGGAGGGTATTCCCACGTCTACTGGTTGATGCTTGGTATTGTGATGCTCGATGCGCTCGGTGCCGCACCGTTTGCTGAGTTGCGGCTTGTGCGCCGTTCCTGGTTGTTTGCTACAATAAGGTTGGTCAATGTAGTGGTAAACGTAGCGTTGAACCTGTACCTGGTCATTGTTTTAAAATGGGGAATCGAGGCCGTCTTCATCAGTAACCTGATCGCCTCGGCAGTGGCCACGATTTGGGTAACACTTGCCACAATCAAACTCTGGAATGGAGTCTTTTCTAAAGAAATACTGAAAACCACACTTGCTTTCGGATTGCCGTATGTACCAACAGGTATTGGTTACGCGATCAATGAGGTGCTGGACCGTTTTTTCCTGAAACAGATGCCGGCGGCATCTATTGCCCATCTGTATGGTCCAGGTATGACTCCCGATGCCGTTATTGGTGTGTACAGCGCCTGCTATAAACTGGCTGTGTTTATGCTGCTTTTCATCCAGATGTTTCGCATGGCCTGGCAGCCTTTTTTCCTGCGTCATGCAGACGATCCCGATGCAAAAGAATTGTTCAGCGGTGCGTTTCTGTATTTCAATATCATAGCCGGTTTTTTGTTTCTGTTCGTGGGATTGTTTGCCCACGATATTGTACAAATACAAGTACCGCTGCTGCATGCCAGTATCATTAACAAGCGATATTGGATGGGATTGTTTGTTGTCCCGTGGCTTATGATGTCATACTGGTTTCAAGGCTGGTACGTTAACTTTACAGCGGGTATTTTCATAAAGGAAAGAACCCTTGTTCTGCCGCTTGTTACACTTTGTGGAGCGGCTGTCACAATCATAGCTAACCTGGTACTGGTACCACGGAGTGGCATGCTGGGCGCGGCAATCGCTACGTTGGCCAGTTACGTATCAATGGCTATACTTATCTATCATTACAGCCAAAAATACTACCCGGTACCATATAGGTTGGTCCGTTCTGTTATAATAATTGTATTTACGGTAGTTTTGGTAATACTTGGAAATGAAATAATATTACCTCATGTTGGAATAACCACGACCCGATTCCTGCTCATGTTATTGGGCACGGGAGGATTAATGTTTTTGCTGTTTTACCGGACATCGATAGCAGCAAAAGGTTCATTTCGTATATTCAGAAAATGATTGGTCGTGTTGATATCATTGTAATACTATGAAAAACAATAAGTTGAAATAATATTAATAAAAAATTATTAGGTCAGTATGAATGAATATAGCGTAGGTGTCTTTGTTGATGCTCTGGATGTAACCATTAATGGCGGTTTTGGTTTGAGATACGACATCCTGAGAAGATTTGCATGCCGTGATGGCGTCCGCCCAACGAGAATGAATGTTTATTTGCCATTTGATGCTGACAGATCACGTACTGATGAGGCTTATCGTAACAAAACGGAACGATTCTGTGAAGTGCTGCGCGATTTCGAATTCAAGGTCCTTGAGATACCTGTTAAGCACTTCAAAGACCAGGAAACCGGATCATTCATCCCTGAAATACCGGTCAATGTTGATGTAGCCGTTGATGTCCTGATTCAGGCCAATGGTTACGACCGTTTGTTATTAGTAGGGGGTAATGCCAGCTATCTCAGACTCATCACGGAAGTGCAGAATCTGGGCAAACGTGTCGAACTGGTTGGTTTTGATAATGTATCAGACAAACTGAAGAAGACGGCCGATATGTTTTTCTCAGGTTACCTGATTCCGGGTTTGCTGCCGGTAGATTCACCCTATGACTGGGGCAAGATAGGTTCACGGGTTCGCGGTGTCTGCTACGATTATTCACACAGCGAAGGCTATGGATTCATGCGTTACCTGACCCGTATAGACGACAAGCTTTGGATCACCGACTCGCGGTTCGAAAAATCGCCGTACAAGACGGTTTTTGCGCATGTATCACAGTTTGAACCTAACTTTGATACCAGTTTTCTGCCCAGCCGGGACCTGATATTCGAGTTCGATCTCGTCGAAAACGAAAAAGGCATGATCGCCCAGGATATCACCCTGATATCAGCGCCCTGACAGTAAACAGTGATCAGTAAACAATTAACAGTGAATCCTCTCAATAAATCGAGAGGATTGAGGATATTAAATCAAGTCGTTCTGTTAGAGTATTACCCTAACAACGAACAACTATCAACGAATTGTTAACCTGTTTACTGATCACTGATTTTGATTTCCCGGTTCGTCTGGCGTGTGGCCCTGTTCGACCCTCCGCATCCACATATCATAACCATGATCAGGAACAATGCTGTACCGACGGTAGCGTATCGTTTCATGATGATTTCCTCTAATTGTCAAGAATAGCTGACTGTCAATATCTATCTTGCCAAAAACTAGTTCAGGAGGGAATTATTCGGTTGGGAGGAATAATGCACTTGCGTGGTAATGTTAGTTGCAGGGTGGGGGAAAATTAGAATGCGGATGAGACCTCGATTTCCCGTACATCTTGAAGCTATCCTATTTGATGGTAACGAGATTGCCACGTCACTCGCTCCGCTTCGTTTCTCGCAATGACATCATTATTAATCCGCATAATCCGTGTCGCCGCGTTCTATACCGGGTGGTTTAATGAAATAAAAAAAGTCGCCCGGATTACTCCGGACGACCTTTTGCCATTATGGAAAAACGGGTTGTTTATTTTGCCATTTTCTTGAAATTATCCAGAACGGACTGGACGTGTTCTGCTGATTCGTTCAGCATGCCTTTTTCTTCATCGTTCAGTTCGATCTCGATGATCTCTTTGATTCCGCCCTTGCCTAATTTGACGGGAACGCCGATGAACATACCCTTGAGACCATATTGTCCATCCAGGTAAGCGGCGCATGGGAAGATGCGGTTTTGATCAAGGGCAATGGCTTCTGCCATCTGAGCTGCAGCGGCACCCGGTGCGTACCATGCCGAGGTACCTTCCAGGTTAACGATTTCGCCCCCACCCATTTTGGTACGTTTAATGATCGCATCGAGTTTATCTTTATCGATGAGCTGGGTAACCGGGATACCACTTACCGTCGTATAGCGGGGCAGGGGAACCATTGTATCACCATGTCCGCCAAGAATCAGAGCCTGGATATCTTTCGGAGATACGTTGAGCTCGCTGGCCAGGAATGCCCGGTAGCGGGCGGTGTCGAGGATACCGGCCATGCCCATTACTTTGTTGTCTGGCAGTTTGCTGGTTTCGCGTGCCACATAAGCCATCACATCGAGCGGGTTGGAAACGAGGATAAGGACCGTATTCGGAGATTTCTCAATCAGCTTGCCGGTTACTTCCTTAACGATCTTGGCATTGATGCTTAAAAGATCGTCGCGGCTCATACCGGGACGGCGGGGGACACCAGCAGTGATGACACAAATATCGGAACCGGCTGTGTCGTCATAATTTGTCGTTCCAACCAAGTGGGTGTCAAAACTGTGAATGGCAGCGGACTCCCATTGGTCGAGTGCACGTCCTACTGAAGGGTAAAAAGTCTTGTCATCTTTCTTGATTTCAATGTCGACCATCACTACTTCATTCGCAAAATCACGTTGGGCAATTGCTAATGCCACAGTGGATCCAACATTTCCACCGGCACCTACTACAGTAATTTTCATAATGTATTTCTTTTTTAAAGTTAACAGTTGATGATTTATAAATTATCCCGAATCAGAGCCTTGTCTCTGAAATCTCTTCCCCACATAAGTTTTGTGCGCAAGGTTTCAAAATAATCATGACCCGGTAGTTCCAGTATATCTATGGTGAAACTCGTCCTATTGATCTCGACTTCGAGCGGATACTGTGTAATTTCACAAATTTCCCCATCATAAGAAAATAAGACATCATGCTCTTGTTTTTCGACGGCCAGCCTGATTGGCTCATCAGTTGGCAGTACCACCGGTCTTGTGGTGAGGGTATGCGGATTGATGGGAGTCAGCACCAACACATTGGTCTGTGGCATAACGATTGGTCCGCCTGAAGAAAGATTGTAGGCTGTTGAACCGGTCGGTGATGACACCAGTAGCCCATCAGCCCAATACCGGTTGATGAACATTCCGTTATAATACGCGCTGATTGTAATCATGGAAGCGGAGGCCTTCTTGCTGAACAGGATCTCGTTCAGTGCCAGATAATGACTCCCACTATTATCAACCGCTTCCAGCAGATATCTTTTGTCCAGTTTAAAATTGCCCGACATGATATGTTTGAGGGCTTCGATGAGCTGTCCGGGCTGCGTGTTGGCCATGAAGCCAAGCCTTCCGCTGTTTACACCCAGGATCGGTTTGCCTGACGAGCCGACAAGACGGGCCGTTCGCAACATCGTGCCATCCCCACCCATGGCGATAATTATTTGGGCTTCGTCGATAACCTTCAGCTCGGAATCGAGAGGGTGACAGCATTTCTGACACATCTCGTCGAGCATATATTTCAGCTCGGCGTGGAAGTAAACATCAACCTGGTTTTGAGAAGCCCAGTGCAGCAGTTTCTTGAAAGGTTCTTTTATTTCATACTTCGCTGGATTGGCAATAACGGCAAGTTTCATCAATTACCCTGTGAATTAACTAGAGAATTCATACTTATGGTCTCACGCTGGTTGAAATGCTGGCCTGTGAAAGATCCTGCCACCACGAAAAGTTGTTGTAATGCAAGCCAATGATGCCATCTTTTGTAAGACTGTATCGTTTATATCCGAGGGTCAGCAACAGGTTGTCGGATTTATCGATTGAAGCGTCGGGACTGAACATTGCAGGTTCCTTTGTATAGAAGGTCACCGCACGGCTGATCACCAGACTCTGAAAACGGCGTATCTGCCAATTAGCCGTCAAAGAAGTGATGAACGACCGGATCAGGTTCAGGCGGGTGGCATCTTCCGTATTGGCTATAAAAACTGTTTTGCTTGTATCCGACATGGTCGTTTTACCGGAAGGAGCAGGTTTCTCATAGAGAATATCGATCATGTTTTTCCCAATATTTGAAGTATAACTTTTGGGATTGAACTGCTGCACGATGCCGGACGCCTCATCCATGCCTACATGCTGGTCATTCGTTGGATTATAGTAAAGCTCAACGAGATTTCGGCCGGGAAGCGTGTTTAGACTGAATTTCGAAACATATCCGGGTTTCAGGTTTCCGGAGTCATCGACCAGTGATTCAAGCAGGTCGGGACCTACGTTTGGGATATAACTGATCGTTCCGGTTGTAAATGCGCTGAATAATTGACGGGCATTTGAAAACTGGTAGACATCTACTCCATCGAGTGTTGGCAGGGTGTCGCCATTGACGGTTCGCCAGTAATTATCATTTTTGACAAAAACGTAAACGGAATCGCCCTCGCTATGGTCGAAAGTGAAAGGACCGGATCCGACAGGATTCACGGTCAGTCCAAGATTCTGTTCGCCCAGTTTGGTATCCAGGCCCTGAGCGGTGTAATTGACAGCTTCCGGCGGGTAGACGACTGCGTAAGGCGAGGCCAGTTTATACAGCAAATTTGGATCAGGGGTGTCAAGGGTGATCTTCAGGGTGCTGTCATTTACCGCTTGTATCCCCGGGATGCTCTTGAGCACGCGAGCGCTCTGATCAAAAATCTGATGCTGCTCTTTATAATAGGTGTCATACCCATGGATATCCATGAACAGTTTTGACGCGTAACCCGGAACATTGTTTTTCGCTGTACGGGTCAGATCGAATGCAACATCCGAAGCTCTGATCAGCCGCCCGCGCCCGCTGTTAAAAACCTCGTTGTCCTGGAAGTAAATATCAGGATTAAGATGAAACGTATAGGTGAGAGAATCGGCACTGACATCCCAGCTTTTTGCAATTCTGGGTACGACCTCGCCGTGGTCGTTCAACCCGACGAGACCTTCGTACATCAAGTCGATGATCCGGAAAGTGGCATTGTTATGCGCAAAAAGGGGATCGAGACTTTCAATTTTATTGGTTTCACCGTAATTGAGCGTTTGCGTTGTGGTCTTGCTGGCTTGTGAAGGAGTGTATTGGCCCGGTTTGGTAGCACTTTCGGGAGTCTTATTAATGATTACCGTTTCCGGGGTGCTGCATGAAGCAAGGCCAATGGTAAGAATAATCAGCACGATCGCAGGCTGGAATCGTATGCTGTGTTTAAAAGCAGATATCGACGTCATTAATTTCATATCGAAAGATTCAAACGTTTAGATCACCGTATCAGACAACGAGTTAGGACTTACGAAATTTGAGTCCTTTGATTCCCTGAACCGATTTTTTGCTCAAGAGGTTCGTTTCGTAACTGCGGATGCGCCCATTTTTTTGGCGATGCCGTTCCTGGGCAAGTGAAATCAGCCGTTCAAGGAGCCGGGGATATGGAATATCCGTTTTATCCCACAGGTAGAAGGAGAACGAACCTGGGATCGTATTTATCTCATTAAAATAAATTTCATTTGTATCTGCGTTGATCAGGAAGTCGAGCCGGGCCACACCAGAGCAGTCCATAGTCTGGAAAATACGGACTGAAAGTTCCTGTATCTGCTTCGTAAGTTCATCCGAGATGGGTGCCGGGATACGCCGATCGGCCGATGCCATACCCTTATTGCCACCACCATCGCTCAGATATTTTTCTTCGAACGTGAGCAGCTCTTCCTTGCTGATGGGCTGTTCGCAAACACTGGCCTGTGCTGATTCCTCATTGCCCAGTACCGAGCAGTTAATCTCCATGAGAGGATGAACAGCTTCTTCGGCGATGAGCCTCGCATCATACCGGAAAGCCGTCTCGACAGACTCGACGAGTTTTTCTTTGTCAGAACACTTGATGACACCGATACTGCTGCCCAGGTGGACCGGCTTCACGAATACAGGCCAATTCAGCGATTCAATATCATTCAGGATAGATTTTTGGTTCTGCTCCCATTCCGTTTCGTTAAAGCTGATGTCGCGTGTTACCGGAATATCGTTGGCACGGCAGAAGATCTTGGCCCGCCACTTGTCCATTCCCAGCGATGATCCCAGGATACCGCTCCCGGAGTAAGGCAGGTTCAGGCTTTCCATCAGTCCCTGGAAGGCGCCGTTCTCGCCGTCAGAACCATGGAAACTCATCAGTACGGTGTGAATGGGTGTTTTCTGAGGTTTCTGAAATAATCCTTTTTTGCCCGTTTCGGTAAGCAAAGCCCGGCCCGTTTCAT
Organism: uncultured bacterium; assembly: GCA_963787205.1. Lineage (GTDB taxonomy): Bacteria > Bacteroidota > Rhodothermia > Balneolales > DATFMH01 > DATFNI01. The sequence continues at coordinate 70,167 of CAWBCD010000048.1, read as the reverse complement.
CAATCTCAAAGGTGCACGGTGACGCCTGCGCTTCCAGTTTTTTCAGATCCTGGTAGTTTTCAAGCTCGAGGAGGGCATCGCCGGTCAGCCACCGGCCCGATTTGGTGACGTATAAGGCAACGGGATGATAGCTGGTTTCCTTAAGCGCACTGACGGCCTGCAGAGCGGTCAGTACCGAAACCTCGTGTTCGGGTGAAACGCCGCCGAAAGCCACTAAAATATTTTTATCTGACAATTTCCGTATCTCTCAAATGGTTCAAAATAAGCTCCGGATCATACCGGAAAGGACAAAATAAAAATGCCAGCGCTGATTTAATACCATTTTATGGAAATACTTTGAAAGAATGGATAATTCGGTTGTTAGGAGGCTCCCAGGGGAGCCCATTGGCTCGCAATTTTTGAAAGGCTATAATCAGGGAGCTCCTGACGGAGCATTTACGATTGCGATATTTTTGGGTGGTCAAGAGAGTCGGCTTTTGGGAATCGGAGCTTCATCAGATACATAAAGCTCGTTCAGGCGTCGCCTGGACAGGTCGCCACACATAGTATCCTGAATGGGACCCATCGAACACAAAACAATTGATAGCATTTCAAAAAGCAGGCATCATGTCTTAATTAGCAAGAAAGGTTACGCTTTTGCATAATTTGTATTGCCAAATATCAAGGGAAACTGTAAATAAAAAAAGACAAGCAAGGTCATTTTTGGAGGAGATGAAAAATAAGGGACGATCTTTATAGGGTATAGAACGATAGTTTCATCTTTGTGCGGCAATATGGTTATGGTTAATCCCTGGGTGGCACCAGCCATAATGACGGGATAAAGGGAGGTCGAAATAACTGTACATGCTGATAATTATTCGGATTCTATTGCCGTAGAAAATGCTAATACATTGACAATTAATTGATTGTACGAGAATAAATAAATAGTCAGAGGTGAGACGCAACATGAATTTGTTTCCAAAACTTTTTCTTTTTCTGATCCTACTCAGCTCTTTTTGGAGCGGCTGCCACAATACCACCGATTCAACGAAACTGAATGTGGACCGTGACATTCCACTTTCCGAGGATTTTGATGCCTATTATGGGTTCTGGGGGCCAAATGGTGACAAGATCTATTTCCAGCACAGTGAATCTCTGGGTACCAATCCTGACCCGGGTCGGCTGGATGAATTGTGGGAACTGGACCTGGAGACCGGAAAACGGCATATGATTCACTCCGGGCGTATTCTGAATGCCGATATTAGTCCGGACGGGCAGTGGTTTGTCTTTCACAGTTACACCGATCCGCAGTTTATGTATAAGATGAAAAGTGATGGGACGAATCTGGAAAAACTGACAGGTTCTAATTCTCCCAACCCAGATTGGAAGTATACTGTAATGGGGAAATGGTCACCTAGTGGATCAAAAATTTTATTCGCTGTAGAAGCCGGTGTGCCTCGTGGAGTTTCAATAATGGATAGCAGTGGCGCCAATGCACATGTCATTATTCCCTATGGGGTTGAACCTCGATGGTCACCTGACGGCAGGCGCATTATTTATATTAATTGGGATACTACACAAGCATCTGGTAAACAGCGCCAAATTTATATTGCTGATTCTACGGGAAACAACGCTCAAAAAATAACGGATATGAATCATTCAGAGAACTTGGATGATCCTGGTTTTTCACCAGACGGCAAAAAGATTGTTTTTACATCGATTGGTCAGGGGCTTGGTGCTGAAATGTTTATCATGAAAACCGATGGTAGTGACATGGAACAGGTGACAGAAGGAACCGGATATGTGAGACGTCCTGAATGGAGGCCGGACGGGAGAACGATCCTGTTTTCCCGGATCATCGACAATGTTTCCAATCGACTCTACTATCTGGATGTGGCCACCCACCAGGTAACGCCCGTTTTTCCTGCTAATAAACCGTAAAAACAGCTAAACTAAGAGAGACAGATATCATGGTCATATAGGAAAGAGTTTTACTTTAGGATATCCAAGGTCAATATTCATCAAATTGTATGAACAAGTATTGTAGACTGGCAAAAGCCCCTCTCCATGCAGATGGAGAGGGGTTGGGGTGAGGTAAACACTACCGTAACAACTCTTCCAGCACCAGCGACGCATCACTCTTCTCATCCCGATACTTAATGATCACCGGGCAGGCCATCGACAACTGCTGCTCCTGAGCCCACTTGTTCTTGATGGGACGGGTGCCGGGAATAACAACAGCGTTTTCAGGGATGGCTTCTCCTTTTCCGAGCACTTTCTCCTGCACGCAATCATAAACAGGTACAGACTTCGATAACACCACACCGGGTGCAATCACAGCTCCTTTTTTTACAAGAACGCCCTCTACAATAACAGCTCCCGCTCCGACAAAACAGTCGTCTTCAACGATAACGGGCCGTAATCCTATGGGTTCCAGTACACCGCCGATCTGCACGCCGGCCGAGAGGTGTACATTTTTCCCGATTTGTGCGCATGATCCAACAAGAGCATGACTGTCGATCATCGATCCTTCATCGACATAGGCACCGATATTGATATAGGCCGGCGGCATGATGATGACGCCCGGAGCAACGTACGATCCGCGGCGGACCGAGCTGCCTCCCGGCACCAGGCGAATATTCCGATCGGGGGTAAAGGTTTGCGGCGGAATATTGTCCTTGTCGACGAATCCCTGGTACGCGCCATCATAAGCCACATTTTTTCCAGCTTTAAAGGCATCGAGTATGGCCTGTTTTACACGTGCATCCACTTCCCAACCCGTATCAGTGGGAAATGCGGCACGCAGAGTTCCGGTTTCCAGTTTATCGAGCGTATCCTTCCAATCGAGAGGCATAATAATAGTTGTACTAAGTTAGTGAGTAAAGTTAGGAGTACTTCGAGTGCCTAAAGTACTTAGGGTTGAGAATATGCGAAACTCCAGGCACTCAAAACTCCAGGTACTTTAAGTACTACGTATCAAAGGTTCCGTCCGACGAATTCACGCTGATGTTCGGCAGGTTCCTCATGTCCGAACCAATCCTCGACGGCGGCATCGGCTGCAATTAACGGTTCCTTGCTGGCGAGATCATCGGGAGTGAGCGGTGGCCGCAGAACAGATGTCTTTATGACTCCCTTGTGTTGCAGCAGTACTTTAGCCGGTATGGGATTGGAGGCAACAAACAAAGCCTCGGAAGCTTGTTTCCAGAGCGGGAAGAGCTCGTTGCCGCGTCCCTGAAGCGAATACTCTACATACCTGCGTGTAGCCTTTGGCCAGACGTTGGCGATCACCGATACGAGTCCCTTGCAGCCGGCCATGGCAAAGTATGGCATGAGGCCATCGTCTCCGCTGTAAAAGTCAACATTGGGACATGTGCGGCGAAACTCCGCAAATTTTTCAATTTGACCACTGGCTTCCTTGACGCCCAGCAGGTTTGGATGATTCTCCACCTTCTTCAACGCTTTCGGGTGAAGCGCCACGCCGGTCCGCGACGGCACATTATAGATCATGCAGGGACGCTCGGCGTGATCCATCAGGGTCTTGAACCAATGAGCCTGTCCTTCAGGTCCCGGTTTGGCATACAATGGAGTCACGATCAGGTAGGCATCGATGGCAAACTCGTTGCAGAAATGGATCCATTTTATTTGCTCCTCGAGGTTGAAGCCGCCAATACCGACCATCACAGGCACAGAAAGGTGATGTCCGGAGACGTAACGTACAATCTCCTTCTTCTCTTCCAGCGTTAGTGCAAGGCCTTCACCGGTACTTCCCAGGATCAGGAACCCGTTGCCTGCCTCATTTTGCCGGTTGGCGAGTATTTCCAGGTCGTCATAGTCGACGTGCCCTTCACTATCAAAAGGTGTAATTGTTGCAGTCCAAAGGAGCTGATCGTTAATGGAATTCATTGAAAAACCTCCTCAAAAGTTTGATCTATAAGCGTTTCAAAAGGATAAAGGCCGGAATCCATCTCCGGATGATTGGCCAGATATCGTGCGGCCCAGATGGCTCCTTCGGCAAACACATCACGCGAGAGTGCTTCGTGCCTGAGTTGAATGGATTCGTTTTCAGTGGTCAGCGTGAGTTCGTGAATACCTTTCACATCTCCCTCACGTGCATACGTAATGGGACAATCTTTGCCGAGCCATTTCTTCCACGACTTCGCCGTTCCGCTCGGTGCATCTTTTTTTGCTGTGTGATGTACCTCGTGAATGTGGAATTCCGGGTCGTTGAGAATAGCCGAGGCCTTCGACAGATATTGGATGCAATGCCGGACGACATTCATCCCAAGACTAAAATTGGAAGCAATGACCCATCGGGTATCGGCATTTTTCAACTGCTGATCCAGGTTGCCGGGCCATTCGAAACCCGTGCTTCCCCAAACCGTGGGTTTGCCTGATTCGAGAACCATATCAAATACAGAAGAGACGGCGTCTCCAGGAACAAAAACGATGATGACATCCGCGGCATTCAGCCCTTCCGGGGTGGGTAGATTTTCGTCATTGAATGCACTGCAGACCTCGGATGGATTCAGCAGGTTAAGAATCCGTCCCCCGGTTTTTCCAGTTCCTAATAATGCTGCTTTCATGAGTGATGAACCCCGTTTTGTGTTTCTGTCATCGGTTGTTCTTTTTTGCTGAGAAAAATCTTGTGAATCCGGCGCGCTACTTCAGTGGCATCGTCTTCGCTGACCAGGAAGCACAGGTTGTGCGAGCTGGCGCCGTGGCAAACCAGGCGTACGTTATAGTCGCTCAACCCGCTGAAGAGGGCTCCACTCAATCCCTTCGAGTGTTGCATCCGGTTGCCAATAATGGCCACCAGCGACAGGTTTTCTTCAATCTGTATCGAGCAAAACTCCCTGAGTTCTTCCAGCATCTCAGGCGGTATCGTGGCTTTGCCGGTAGTGTATTCGATGTTGTCGAGCGTGAGGGATACACTCACCTCGCTCGTGGTCACGAGGTCGACGCTAATTTTATAACGCGCAAGTATGGAAAACAGTCGCGCCAGGAAACCATGATGCTGAAACATGTTCATGCTCTGGACGGTGAGCAGCGTCTGTTTGCGGCGAACTGTCAGTGCACGAACAAGCGGGTCGGTCGACGTTTTGGCCACGACCCAGGTTCCGGTACGCTCCGGCTCGAAGCTCGAACCGATGTAAACTGGGATGTTCTTGCGCACAGCAGGCATGAGCGTTGCCGGATGAAGGATTTTTCCGCCGAATGTGGCAAGCTCGGCCGCTTCGGCAAAGCTGATCTCAGCTATAGGCTGGGCATCCGGAACCATCCGGGGATCCGTAGTGTAGATCGCCGGGACATCCGTCCATATTTTCAACCCGTCGGCGTGAATAGCTTCGGCAAACAATGCGGCGCTGTAGTCACTGCCGCCGCGGCCAAGAGTCGTCGTTTTGCCATCGGCATCCGATCCTATGAATCCCTGCGTAACGACCACCTGTTTTTCAACAAGCGGCACCCATCGTGATTGTACCACGGATTCAATAAGTGCTATATCAGGTTCTGCAGCACCCCAGGCCGAATCGGTCTTCATCACCTCCCGGGCATCCTGCCAGACGGCGTCAACACCCAGTTCACGTAGAATCTGGGCCAGGATAAGAGTCGACATCAACTCTCCATGGGAGAGAATCGTATCACGAAGTTCCTGGGTTATCTTACGATCGTTGCCAGTGACAATCTGTTTGAGATTATCGAGTAATTCCTGAAGCCGTGATTTGAGTGACTCCGTGTCGGAGAGATTGTTCAGAATAGCAAAGTGCTTATCTCTCAGTTCATTGATTATGGATTCTTTTTGGGCAAGGTCGATTTCATTTTTGCTTAAAGTAACCAGTGCATTGGTTGTGCCGGATGTTGCACTTGCCACAACAACCCGGGTCGACGGATCACCGGCTACAATCTTTGCGGAACGCGACATAGCGTCGTAATCAGCGAGGCTTGTTCCGCCAAACTTTGAAACGGTTAATTTTAAACTCATCAGGGATTTTTGTTCTGTGTTCAATGGATCGAAAGAAGAGAGGTGAAACGCACTAACTTGCGTATGTTGAATCCCGATCGGTAATAACTCGGAATTACTTTCGAACACAAAATGAAGAACCAGGAAGGATTCCCGAACGACCGGGACCACCAGAAGCTCTCCACGTTTGCACGTGACAATCACAGAGATTCAACCCATGTGATCAACGACGGTCGGGCCAAGTCAACGGTCGCTTCGGCATCAGTCCCCTTTGTTGGTTGTCACTGGATTTTGGCATCCTCGAACCAACTATCTGGCTGACGCTCCTCTTCTTCGACACGAAAGATACGACTTTATGTTCACAATTCAAGGCAGTCTTTAAATGTATGCGCTTTGTAATAGAACACGGATTCACACGGACTAATTAATAAAAACAAGTCGGGATCGTCTATAAAGGCAACGGCGCAACAGGGCAGAGCCCGTGTTGCGAGGGAATAACTTTTTAAATGACTACGAGCTGGTACAGACGTCCTCATCTGTACCATGCTGCCATTGTTCAAGCGAGGACACTTGAACCAGAGTTGGGTAAATCTTTAAATCCGCGATAATCCGTGTTCTATAAATCTCAGTAATTCATGGTCAACACGGCGGCGCCGTTGAAATTGCCTTCGCGGAGATCCTGCAGGGCGTGGTTGGCATCTTCCAGTTTGTATGGATGAATTTCCGTCTCAATCTTTGTTTTCGCCGCTGCCTTTATAAAGCCGTCGCCATCGGCACGGGTGAGGTTGGCCACCGATTTAATCTGACGCTCTTCCCAGAGTATTTTGTATGGGAAGGAGGGGATATCACTCATGTGGATACCCGCGCAGACCACGATGCCAGCCTTGCGAACTGCCTTCAGCGATGCCGGTACCAGAGCGCCAACCGGCGCGAACAAAATGGCGGCATCGAGCTCCTCGGGTGGCTTTTCATTTGATACTCCGGCCCATACGGCTCCCATGTCGCGGGCGAAATCCTGGCCCGTTTTGTCGCCGGATCTTGTAAAGGCGTAGATTTCTCGCCCATCATTCCTGGCGATCTGTATCAGGATATGCGCGGAGGCTCCGAATCCGTAAAACCCGATACGCTTCGCATCGCCAACCATCGAATAGGACCGATACCCGATCAATCCGGCGCACATCAGCGGCGCGGCATGGGCGTCTTCGTATTGTTCCGGGATGGGAAAACAGTATCGCTCTTCGGCGACGGTATATTCAGCGTATCCACCATTCATCGTGTATCCGGTGAACTTCGCGTTCTCACACAGGTTCTCATGTCCATGTTTGCAGTAGTAGCAGTGTCCGCAGGTATGACCCAGCCATGGAACACCAACTCGCTGACCAATCGAAAAACGACCGGATCCTTCGCCGTATTCTACAATTTCTCCAATAATTTCATGACCGGGTATCAGTGGGAGCTTCGGGTCAGCAAGTTCACCGTCGACAATGTGTTGATCGGTTCGGCAAACACCGCAGGCATGAATCTTAATCAATACCTGATCCTTCCCAGGCTCAGGTCTATCAACCTCTTCATACTGAAGCGGCTTCCCCGGTTGGAGTAACACCATAGCCTTCATAGAAACGTATTTGACTATATAAAACCAGAACTAGTTAGAAGTTAGAATAATAAATTCAATGATGAATATAATATGTTTTCCCTGGCCTCGAGTGGAACCAAAGATTGGTGATTTATTTCGTAATGCAAGAGGGTACGAGACAAATTCTGGAAATTTGTGGAATCATCACATAGCACATTACAACATCTATACCTCAGAATTTTTTTTATTTAACGTTGGCTTATGTGTAAGCATTCCAGATAGGAAATATCAATCTTCTTTTCATTTAAAATTTTTTTTTTATTAGACTTTACCCGTCGCAACATAAATATGCTATTACAATGAGCAAAAAGAAAAAGAGCAGAGATGGATATTGGGCGCTAAACTATTTTAAGGATGGGGCAGCACGAACCAAAGTACTTTCTTTTTCTATTGTTTATATAATCATATCCGCAATTTTCTGGTGGGCATATCCTCAGCCACTGTTTACCGGCGATACCGGCTCATACATCCTTTCCGCTATGACGGGTCAAATAAGCGGGGTGCGTCCGATTGGTTATTCCTGGTTCCTGAAATGGCTGCATGCGATATTCCCCAGTATTGGGTTCGTGGTTTTTATGCAATATTTGTTACTTGCCCTCGCTCTTTTGTTTTTTTATATGACCGTGGATTATTTATTCAGGTTACGGTATCCGGTCTCCATTGGTTTGGGTCTACTTCTCGCATTTTGCCCTGCTCAGTTGTACCTGGCCACTTCTTTTATGAGCGATACGGTATTTATCATTTACACATTATTCTGGCTGGCTAGCTTATTTTGGATGATAAAGAAGCCGGGCTATCCGGTTTTTTTCGTTCATCTTGTATTATTATTTATGGCAATCAACACTCGCTATGTTGGCCTGTTTTACCCATTAATCACTATTGGAGTTCTTGTATACTCCTACCGAAAGAAGGCTTTAGTGCCGGCTCTTGTTGTTATTGGGACGGTATTTGGCATTTATCGATATACGGCCAGCCAGATGAAGAAATATTACGGATTATACACCTTTACGGAGTTTTCAGGATGGGCCACGGCTAACAATGCCTCGATTATGGTGCCACACATAGATTTACGTTCAGAACATTTCACTGAAAAACCTTTGGAGTTCATAAACAGGGCCCTGGCTGCTTTTCCTGATTCCATATACAACCCCAGAAGCGTACTCGAGACGCAGTTTATCTGGAATAAACGCTATCCGGGAAAGCAAATTTTGTATCGATTACTTAAAAGTAATCCCAGATTGTCGTATATCAACGCCTGGATTCTTGTAGGAAAATGGTATGGGAAGTATGGCAGAACGCTTATCTTGGAGCACCCGGTGGATTTTATCCATTATTTTGTATTGCTCAATACCAAACAAGTTTTTTACCCGGAAATCGGATTAGGTGTATTCAGTCATGATTCTCAGATGGATAGGGCAGCGCTAGCCTATTATGGAGTGAATTCTTCAAAATTCCGCGCCAGGTATGATATTTTTGGAAAATTAATCAATGGGATAGCAAGCCCGCTCAATTTGTTGCTATGGATTTCATTTTTTGTTTTGGCTGGCATATGGGTATGGACTAAGTCGTGGGAAAATCTGATACCGGCTAATCGGAATATCCTTTTTCTTACAATTATATTTATGGCCATGTATCTTGCAGGAAGTATTCTGACCCATCCGGTCCATTATCGCTATCTTTTGCCGATACATCCGCTAATCTTGATGCTTTGTGCTGTTTTCTTGAATGATTCGTTAAGACTAAAAGGGAGTGGATAAGGTGAAAAAAAATGTCAGCATAGTCATTCCTGTGTATAACGAAGAGGATACTCTCCGTGAGATCATGGACAAAGTTTTTGCCTTGCCGTTTGTGATGGAGGTGGTGACAGTCGATGACGCTTCGACGGATCGTTCTGCCGAAATTCTGAAATCTTATACCGATCCGCGGCTTGTATATATTCGATTGCCTCATAATCAGGGAAAAACTGCCGCTCTAAAACGTGCCTTTAGTGAAGTCAAAGGGGATATTGTGGTTATCCAGGATGCCGACCTGGAGTACAATCCTGATGAAATACAGCATTTGTGTAATCCCATTTGGAACAACAATGCCGATATTGTTTTCGGGAGCCGGTTTCTGGTGCGCAATGAAAGCCGCGTTTTATACTTCTATCATTACCTGGGAAACCGTTTTATCACGCTGTTCAGCAACCTGTTCACCAACAAGAACATGACCGATATAGAAACCTGTTACAAAGCGTTTCGTCGGTTTATTATTGCTGAGATGCCCATAAGCAGCCAGGGATTTGGCTTCGAGGTCGAAGTGACTTCGCATATTTGTCGTACACGAGCGCGCATTTTTGAGACTCCAATTTCGTATTACGGGCGTACTTATGAAGAAGGAAAGAAAATCAGTTACCGCGACGGCGTGAAAGCCATTTGGTACATCCTTCGCTACAATCTTTTCTCCGGGCCGTCCATTCGAAATTATGTTACCCTGATTGACAAACAATTAGCTGATTTACGGAAGAAACAAAAGCCACTCCGACCGGTTGATCACACAAAGTCGTGATGGGTTTTTGGGTTTGCTGTTTCACATTAATTGGATTTCTCGTTTCAGGAGCATCCTGCCACTTTCTTACCTCACATTTGCAAAAATATTATCTTAAATTTTTGTCCGCGTAAATCTGTGTCATCCGTTTAGTCCGTGTTCTATTCTTTATTACCGCTGCTACTTACGCCCGTAATCTGTCGTTGAAATTGCGGCTTCGGTACGGTGATGTGGCTTCGGGCGACCATTTTCATCCACATTCACAAAAACAATCTTATCTATCGTGATGATCGTTTCCTGGTTGAACTTGTTGCGAACCTCACAGCGAACGGTTATGGATGTCCTCCCAAATGACACGGTTTCCATACCGATTTCAACAACATCACCCAATTTGGCGGAACTTACGAAGTTGATCTCCGACATAAACTTAGTAACAATACGTCCCCGATCCAGTTGACATTGAACGTAGATGGCAGCTTCCTCATCTATCCACCGCAGCAAAGATCCTCCAAAAAGAGAACCGTTGGCATTCAAATCTTCCGGCTTAATCCACTTCCGACTATAGAATTTCATGATTTTTCAATCTTATGAATAACGATGATATAACAGTTGTGAAGATAACAACAATAGAAGTAACACCCGGAAAGGGCTTTCTTATTGTGCGGCTTATTTAAGAAAACAGATTCTACACTTGGACAGAATCTAAACAATGAAATCCGGTTCTTGATGCAGAGAGAATGTCACCATTCGAAGCCTATAATTACCCGGGGACTGCGAAAGTTAGTTGTGGGCTGAGTTTCCCCGAAAATGACTTGTCAAACGTCCCGAAAGCGTTCAGGACGATTTCCTGCGTCCTTTCCGTGACACCTTATCCACAACTAAATTTTTGGGTGAATAATCCGGGCTGAAGCCCACTGCAATAGATACTCATTTATTGCGGTTTGCTTTAATGACCCAGTAAAAGCTGTGTAAACTGGGGCTTAAGCTCCAGGCATCTGGCGATTTCTGGTTTGGTTATCCGTCCCTTTTGTGGCCCCCCAAAATTCGATAATAGTGAGCTTCGAAACGGTAGCGGAAATGACGGGAAGGGACAGTATGCTATTTCCTTTTCCGTGCACCGAAAGCCGCGAAACAGGAGTTTTTATGCAGCACATCAACGTTAGTAAAGCCCACTTCCCGCAACAGTTCGAGTTGAAAGATCAACGGCCGGGGAGAGTCCTCTTTATCGATATAAGTGAAAACTTTTTTCCTGTACCCGGCACCTCCAAGCAACTCAAGGTATTCGCCATACCTGTTCCACATCATATCATGTACAGCAGGCATTTCGTGCGTAACGAGGTCAGTGATCCAAACGCTTCCACCGGGTGCCGTGATGTCGTACAGTTTTTGAAAAGCTGATTGCCAATCTTTGTCATCACGAAGGTGGTGAAGGACCGCAGCAGCAATGATGATGTCATAATGACTCTGAGGCAGTTCGGCCATCCTGAAATCCTGGTGGATTTTCCGAATCTTACCGGAGTTAACCGACTGGATACGTTCTTCAGCCCTGTCGAGCATGGGTTTGCTCAGATCGATGAGGTCGCAGTCCAGGGGATTTTTGAGTTGCAACAGCTTAAGAGTGTTGTTGCCCGCACCGCATCCGATATCCAGAACATGACGGGCGCCGGGTGTAGCTGAAATCGCCGCATTGGTGATCAGCTCCATTGCCAGGGGAGCATCGATCGTTGCCTGCTGGCCGGTTTCAAGGTTGGAGAACCGTTCAACATCATGGTCAAACCGTTCCCGTATTTCTTCTATGGTCGATTTCCGGTGCAATGGGGTGCTCATTGCGTGTACTTGTGACAATCAGTAATTGAAGTAAAATGTATAAAGGAATATAGGAAGATATCATCTGTTACACTGAAGGATCAGTCAGATTCACTGATCCTTTGGTAAAGCCGCATCAACCGCAACTCATCATAACTGACCGATTCATCCAGTGCATCGTATACCGGGCGGAGCATTTCATTCCCTTCCTTTTCGAAGACCTTCAGCACGAGTTCCTGTTGTTCCTGAGAGAGCGTCAGTGCTTCGGTCATCCCATCGATTCTCAGCGGATTTCCCTCCAGGCTATATTTCTCCAGATGTTGAATGATCGTTCCGGGTTTTACACTAAACTGCTTTGTTAGTTCTGCAATGGAGTGTCCTTCATTGAACGCTTCACCCACTTGGTGATGACGTCGTCTTTTAGATCTCTGTGATGGCCGCGACGGTACCTGTTTAGGCCGTTCACGTATGTCATACTCTTTACAATAATCCTGGATTAATTTCAGGAATCGTGAGCCGTATTTGTCGAGTTTCGCAGCCCCTACTCCGTAAATGCGAAGTAAGCTCTCCTTGCTCTGCGGAAAATATGCCGCCATCTCCATGAGTGTGGCATCGGGGAAAATGGCGTAAGGAGGGAGTTGTTCACCATCGGCCAGAAGTTTGCGTTTCTTCCGGAGCAGTTCAAATAGGGTCTCATCATATTCAAGATCCTGTTGGAACGAAGAACCGGAATATCTGCCGGATTTGCTTACCCGCCTCTCACCTACTGATCCGAAAATCTTTTTATTTCCTTTTAAGATATCTGCTGCCGTGGATTCAAGTTTCAAACTGCCATACTCAGGATCCTGATTCACATATCCTTCATGGATAAGCTGGCGTGAAAGGCGGACCCACTGCCTTTTGGATAAATCGTGTCCGATTCCATAGGTAGAAAGATGATCATGACGATGTTTCAGGATTTTTTGTGCCTTTGATCCACGCAACACATCAATAATATGGTTGCTGCCGAACAATTCACCTGTGCGAACGACGCACGACAGAAATTTTTGTGCAGGAATGGTCAGATCTTGTTTCTCAGAGTCCTCATTCACACAGTTGTCACACATTTCGCAAACGTCACTGCGATATGTCTCCCCAAAATAATCCATCAAGGTGATTCTCCTGCAATCGGTAGATTCCACGAAATGGAGCAGTGCATCCAGATGCGCGCGGGCTACTTTCTGTTCCTCCGGACTTTTCTGGTTGATGAAGTAATTGATCTTGCCGATGTCGGAGTAACTGAACAGCAACAGGCAGTCAGCCCTGAGTCCATCCCGGCCGGCACGCCCGATCTGCTGGTAATACGATTCGATATTTTGTGGCAGATCATAATGGATCACAAAACGCACGTCCGGCTTGTTGATGCCCATCCCAAAAGCAATGGTGGCTACCATGATGTCGACATCATCACGGATAAAAGCTTCCTGATTTCCCGTCCTTTCCGTCTCTGTCAAACCGGCATGATAGGGTCTCACAGAGTATCCCTGCCCGGCCAGGTCCATTGAGAGTTCATCCACTTGCCTGCGGGAGAAGCAGTAAATGATGCCTGATTGTTGTTTATGCTGCTCGAGAAAATGCAGCGTCTGTTCAAAAGGATCCTGCTTTTCGGCGATCTCCAAAAAAAGGTTTCCCCTGTCAAAGCTTGCAATGAACGCTTCAGAATCGCCCAGTTCGAGGTTCTTTTTGATATCCTGCTGGACTCTGGGGGTTGCTGTTGCAGTAAGTGCCAGGCAAACGGCATCTTTCCCGATGGCCCGGGTGGATCGCAGCTCGGATATCTGACGATACTCGGGGCGAAAATCATGTCCCCACTCCGAGATGCAATGAGCCTCGTCAATCGTCAGGCAGTCAACATTGACTTCAGAAAGAAGCGTTTGTGTTCGGGGTTTGAGCAGCGTTTCCGGTGCAAGATAAAGCAGTTTAGCCTCGCCCTGTTTAATCAGATCTACATTCTGCTGGTATTCATGGAATGGAATAGAACTGTTCAGGCAAACCGCTTTGACGCCGGAGGATTCAAGCTGCTCCACCTGATCTTTCATCAGGGAAATAAGAGGCGAGACAACAACGGTTAGTCCATCAAAAAGCAAGGCAGGAATCTGGTAACAAAGTGATTTACCTCCGCCTGTAGGCATCACCACAAGGGTATCCTTTTTGTTCAGTACCCGTTGAATGACCTCTTCCTGCAAAGGCCGAAAACTGTCATATCCAAAAACCTCTCGTAAAACCTTCTTTGCCTGTGCCGCTGGTGCCAAAGTTAAAATCCGTTTTGCTGAATGATTGCTCTTAGTCGTCTCTCTAATATCTCTATAATAATAGACCGTGTCAGGTGGCAAACCTTACAATTTTTTTATTCAACCCTTTGGGGTTGGATATTAATAATCACCATTACCACCCGTTTCACGGGATGGCTATTCAAAATGAAGTTCTTCGGACTTAGCATGTATTCTATTGGCAAAGTAATTCTGCCTATAATCGCATAACCCGAATCCCCGGTGGGGATAAACATGATTAGCCCTGCATGAAAAGCGAGGGTAATGTAACACCACAACTACTCAACCCCAGCGGGGTTGAATACCTGCATCGATTATTTCACCCTGACAGGGTCCGGACCCCGTCAGGGTGATCGTCAACTGTACTACTTGCTGAGGTACAGATTCTTGAATTCGTACGGTTTTTTGAAGTGTTCGTCGTTGAAATCATCCAGGAAGTAGATGGTTTCGCCTGTGGACTTCATTTCGGGTCCCAGCTCCTTCTTCACTTCGGGGAATTTGTCGAAGGGGAAGACCGGTTCCTTAATGGCAAAGCCTTTCAGGTGCGAGGTCAGATCAAACTCGGAAATTTTGGCCCCGAGCATAACCTTTACGCCGAACTCTGCCTCCGGACGGTTGTGTGCCTTTGCGAGGAAGGGGATGGTCCGTGTGGCCCTCGGATTGGCTTCCAGAACAAACACCTTTTCTCCCTGCACGGCATACTGCACATTTATGAAACCGATGACCTGCAGAGCCTTGGCGATTCGAAGCTGGTAATCCTTGATCGTTTCAAGCACCGACTCACTTAACGTATAAGTAGGAAGTACTGCGGATGAATCACCGGAGTGTACACCTGCCGGCTCGATATGCTGCATGATGCCGGCGATATGCAACTGTTCACCGTCAAAGACCGAGTCGACGTCCACCTCGATGGCGTTTTCAAGGAAACGGTCGATCAGGAACTCATTTTCTGGATGAGTCCTGAGGATGGCATCGACATAACGCATCATCTCATCTTCCTTGATGGCGATACGCATTCCCTGTCCGCCAAGCACATAGCTCGGACGGATAAGCACCGGGTACCCGATCCTGTTAGCGATATTGATCGCTTCTTCTGCCGTGAAGGCCATACCATATTCAGGAAAGGGGATATCGGCTTTTTGAAGAATAGAGGAAAACTTGCCCCGGTCTTCGGCCAGGTCCATCATTTCGAAGGATGTCCCGAATATCTTGATTCCATTTTCCTCGAACTGGCGGGCCAGTTTGAGGGCGGTTTGTCCGCCGACCTGCAAAATGACCCCTTCTGGTTTTTCATGCTCAACGATGTCGAGCACTCTCTCCCAGAAGACAGGTTCGAAGTAGAGTTTATCGGCGATATCGAAGTCGGTTGAGACGGTTTCCGGGTTGCAGTTCACCATGATGGCTTCGTAGCCCATCTCCTTGACACCCATCACGGCGTGGACGCAGGAATAATCGAACTCGATTCCCTGACCGATACGATTCGGACCACTGCCCAGGATCAAAACTTTGGGTCTGTCAGATCGATCGCTTTCACTTTCTCCTTCATAACTAGAGTAATAATAAGGTGTTTCTGCCGGGAACTCGGCCGCACAAGTGTCAACGAGCTTGAAGACTGGAAT
This sequence comes from uncultured bacterium, assembly GCA_963787205.1. Lineage (GTDB taxonomy): Bacteria > Bacteroidota > Rhodothermia > Balneolales > DATFMH01 > DATFNI01. The sequence continues at coordinate 54,333 of CAWBCD010000048.1, read as the reverse complement.
GAGCCCCATTTCTTTACGTTTACGGCGTACCTGCTCTTCTGTGACACGACCGTCGCTCTGACTCAGCATCCAGGCAATCTGGTAATCCGAAAAGCCTGCCTGTTTCAGCTCATATAGCTCGTCGTGGGTAATGGCTTCCAGAGATTGTCCTTCTGTCCGGTTTTCCAGGGAGACCATATAGCGGATCTGCTGGAGGAACCAGGGATCGATTTTAGTGATGTCAGCCATCTCATCAACGGAGGTGCCGAGCTTGAACGCATTGCGGATTTGCAGGCTGCGGTCCCAGTAAGGCTTGAGTAATCTTTCACGGATCGTCTTCCGGTCGGGATCATCATATCCGTCAGCTCCGAGTCCGGAACGACCGACTTCGAGTGACTGCCATGCTTTGTTGAGAGCTTCGGGGAAGGTACGCCCGATCGACATCACCTCGCCGACGGCCTTCATCTGCGTGGTGAGTTCCTCGTCGACTCCAGGGAATTTATCGAAGTTGAAACGCGGTATCTTCACGACCACATAGTCGATGGATGGCTCGAAACAGGCCGATGTATTGCCGGTGATCTGGTTTTTGAGCTCGTCAAGTGAATACCCGACAGCAAGTTTGGTAGCGACCTTCGCGATTGGATAACCCGTTGCTTTTGAAGCCAGGGCTGATGAACGGCTGACGCGCGGGTTGATCTCGATGGCCACGAAGTTATCGGTACCGGGTTGCACTGCAAACTGCACATTACATCCGCCGGCAAAGGTACCGATGGAGCGCATCATTTTGATGGCTGCATCGCGAAGCATCTGGAATTGCTTGTCGGTCAGCGTCTGTGTCGGCGCTACCGTTACAGAATCACCGGTATGTACGCCCATGGGGTCCATGTTTTCGATCGAACAGATGATCACCACATTGTCATTTTTATCGCGCAGGAGTTCGAGCTCATATTCCTTCCATCCGAAGATGCTTTCCTCAATGAGCACCTCGTGGATGGGGCTCATCTCGAGGCCACGGGTAATTTTTCTCTCCAGTTCGCCTTCGTTCCAGACGATGCCGCCACCTGCTCCACCCATGGTGAAGGAGGGACGTATGACGATGGGCAGCCCGCCGAGTTCCAGGATGATTTCCTTGGCGTCGAGCAGCGACTGGGCACGACGGCTGCGGCACTGCGGGATGCCGATCTTGTCCATCAGGTCGCGAAACTGCTGGCGGTCCTCGGTGATGTCAATGGCATCAATATCAACCCCGATGATCTCGATATCGTTATCCCGCCAGAAATGCTCGTGCTGCAGATTACGGGCCAGGTTGAGTCCGGTCTGTCCCCCCATGGTAGGCAGGACGGCGTCGGGATTCTCGATAGCGCAGATTTCCTTGATCGATTGCATTGTCAGTGGTTTCAGATACACTTTATCCGCCATGATCGGATCGGTCATGATCGTGGCAGGATTGGAGTTTATCAGGATCACTTCATATCCTTCTTCTTTCAGAGAGCGGCAAGCCTGTGATCCGGAGTAGTCAAACTCGCAAGCCTGACCAATGACAATGGGACCGGAACCGATGATAAGTATTTTGTGAATATCGTTTCGACGTGGCATTTACAGTATTAATCTTTGGTTTTAAACTTCGTTTTCAATGTTTTGTGGAATTTCAGTGCCTTTACAGACGTGTATCCGTTTTACGAACTCGTCGAAAAGAGCATCCGAGTCATGCGGGCCCGGTGAAGCTTCAGGGTGATATTGCACACTGAACCCGTCAAACGTTTTAAAATCCAGACCTTCGACTGTCTGATCGTTCAGATTGATATGTGAGATGTCGGCCTTGTCTTCAGTAACCGATTCGGTGGTGACGGCAAACCCGTGGTTTTGAGTCGTTATTTCGACAAGTCCCGTTTTTAGATTCATGACCGGGTGGTTGGCACCGCGGTGTCCGACAAACATCTTGTCGACCGTGAATCCTTCGGAAAGAGCCAGTAACTGGTGTCCGAGGCAAATGCCGAATACCGGTTTACCACTCTTCTTTATACCGTCGATTGTCTCCAGTGTATACTCGGCTGTTGCATTCGGGTCGCCCGGACCGTTGGACAGGAAGAACCCGTCAGCCTGCCATTCTTCGATTTGCTCGTAGGAAGTCTTTGCCGGAAAGACGCGAAGAGTACATCCGCGGGCGGTCAGTTTGTTGATGATGTTCTGTTTGATGCCATAGTCGATGGCCGCAACCTTTATCTTACCTTTGCTGTGAATGGTTTGTGGCTCGGAGCAGGTCACCTTGGTCGCCAGTTCAAGCCCCTTCATCAAGGGCCATTCCCGGGCCATTTTGACCAGTTTTTCTGCTTCATCCTCCTCAGAGGAGATTACCGCATTCATGACACCCTTGTCACGGATATGCCGCACAAGCATCCGGGTATCAACGCCGGTGATCCCTACGACATGATTATTGATAAGGTATTCGTCAAGGCTGCTGTCGGCCATCGTGTTACTATAATCACGGGAGAAAGACCGGACGATGAGCCCTGAGATCATGACCTTTCGCGATTCGTCATCGCGACTGCTGACCCCATAGTTGCCGATATGGGGGTAGGTCATCATCATTAGCTGTCCATAGTAACTGGGGTCGGTAAAGATTTCCTGGTAACCGGTCATACTTGTATTGAAACAGAGTTCGCCGCCGGTAGTCCCAATAAGTCCAATTGCTTTGCCGTACGCTACGGTACCATCTGCAAGTGCAAGTATGGCACGCTTGGGTTGGTCGTTCATTTGGTTATTGATGGTTTTAGTGATGAGGATTTGAAAGCTGATTGAGGGACATGTTCAATGCCAGTTGTCTTCCCGATATATCCGGGAGGAAACGACAAAAGAGGGAACCTGTAATCCCCCAAAGGTGGATTCATGACAAAAAAAAATCCGATCACCCAAAACAGTGGGGTCGGATTTTTAAAATTTTTGAACCACAATATATAAAAGCTTATTAAGAGCTTAGACATCCGGGTGTTGACCTCCTGTTAAGGGTGAAAATGGGAAATAACAGACAGGCCGGGGCCGAAAGGGGCCCACAAAAAAAGAGGCTGTATTTAAGATGTATGTTAATTGCCGCATTCAGCCGCGATTCCACCGCTAAGCACTCATATGCCGTTTAATGATCTCGGCTAAAATACAGAATTCAGAAACAGGTTCAAAAAAATTATGACTCCCTTTCCGACTTCACGAAATATTTGCCGGTCGCGGGGTCTCTGTTGATGTAGAGAACATTGGGGCGGCAGCAGGTCTGGCAATCCTCAACCATCTGTTGCTCCCGTCCCTGACTGGGATCGACTACGATGTCATTCTTTTCTCCACACCAGGCACAGACATAACTGGCAGGTACAAGTTCACCCCGATGAAGTTGCATGGTTAATTTGAATTGTAATGCTTCATTTTTTATCCCCCAAACCATACCCCTAAATCCCTAAAGGGGACCAAGGAGGCTTTGCCATAATCTCACTACCCAATTACTCAAGACTCACTTACTATTTTCACGTCCAAAGCATCATTTTCATGCAAAAGACGCTGCCGCCGCTCTTCAAATATTCGGAGGTGTCGAGTTCGATAATTTCGAATCCGGCTTTACTGAGTTTCTTAGTCGTTTTCTTACAGTCTTTCTGAATGATTACATGTTTCCCGTCGGGACAAGCCGCATTGCACGCGAAAAGACTGCCGGCTTCTTCTTCGTCAGCCTCATGGACATTGGGTATGAGTTTGTTGATCATCTTCAGGCCTTCGTCTGTAAACGCACCAGGATAGATGAGGGCGCTATCCGCATTCAAAGAACAGAAGCAGGTGTCCAGGTGATAGAAATCATCCTTCCGAAGTTCGAGGGCGATGATGGGTACCTTAAAAAATTGCCTGATCTGCTCATACGCTTCCATGGATGAACGATACCCATATCCGCCCCACAATAATTTTTTGCCGGAATGCCAGATGGCGTCTCCCATGCCTTCAAAGTTGGGTGTTCTGTCGGGATCAAGATATTCCATTTGATACCCATGCTGGCGATACCATTGTTCGAGGAAGGGAACCTCTTCCTTGCGTTGTTCCGAGTGCATAATACTCATTACCACTTGCTTCTTCAGTCTCTCGTCGACATAAGGCAGACTCTGATTGGCACTGAATACCATGTCGGGCAGTCCTTGCTGACCTTCGATAGAATGGATGCCAAAACCCAGGTGACGGAATGTATTCCTCAGCTCTTCCCACTGCAGCCAGGCCTTTTGCTTATCTACTTTGCCAATATTTCCTTCCATATGGGGATTAATGACATAGTCGACAGAGAAATAGTCTGGTTTAACCATGAGTACACTGTCCGGCAACGGCATGTCGGGTACTTGAGAAAGATCAAAATTTATTTCAGAAACGTTAGTGATGATGCTTGAATCCATAGTTCGGTCAGTTAGTATTGATAATCACCCGGGAGAATCCCCAAATGCTGTGAGGATATTACTAAAAAGCGCTAACAGATTTATGAAATCATAAAAATTTATGTCGGCACATACCTACCTGTGCCTGATTTCTAATATAAAATTATTGAATAGATATTCACGCGAAAAGGCTGCGAAGTTACGTAGCACATAAAAATTTATAGAATTTTTTGCATGGCCAGGTCGTACAAGTTATCCGGAAAAATACTTTGAAATATAACACCATTCAGGGTGTGTCACACAACAAAAGCCGGTAATAAATCTGTTACAAAGCATAGTAAAATTTTAACTGAAGATTAATCATCTGAAACTGCTGTTTTCCCGGGCACCAATTTTTTTTGTTATGTATTTATTAAAATATTTGAAACAATAAATAAGAGTTAGTTGTCTTATAAAAGCGCTTTCTGTAAAAAAAACTATAATTTATTCCATTTGATATAAAATAATGTTTGAGGGTTTTGTGTACTATCCGTAACTTTTGACCATAAGGTTAAATCAAAAAGTTAAAATGTCAGACCAGCGTTATTCTGATTCGGAGGAGGCAATCTTCCGCGCGGCAATAGAAGAATTTGGCAAGATGGGAAAGACCGGAGCCCGAATGAAAGCTATTGCCGACGGTGCCGGCGTCAACAAGGCGCTTATTCATTATTACTTCCGCGACAAGGATCACTTATATGATGCCGTATTTGATTTTGTGTTTGCAAGGTTCATGGGAACCCTGATGGATGCCGTCCGGGATACGGAAACATTCGATGATGTATTGTGGTCGGTAATTGATCGTTACATGGATTTTTTGAACAAATACAATCAGTATCCGCTTTTGCTTCAGCAGGAGTTTGATACTGGCGGGGAAACCTGGCAAAAAAAGTACAACCAGGTTAAGGTTAAATATAAAATGACCCCGTCATCGGTATTTAAAGAACGGATGCGGGAAGCAGTGGACAACGGAGAAATAAGGAATGTTGACCCTCTGCAAACCTGGATTACCGTTTTAGGCGCATGTGCCTACACGTTCATCGCATTCCCGATGATCCAGTGTATGCATCCGGATATAGAGCAACATCGAAATAAATTTTTACAGGAACGAAAAAAACATATTTACGATCTAATCGAAGAAAGTCTGAAAGTTACAGGAGATAATAAATGAACAAGGAAATGAAGGATAACGGGACTTCATCTCAACCACGCCGGAAAGTGCCGAGGAAGAAAATTATCATGTACGTTGTTCTGGCGATCGTGCTTGTAGTTGGTGGGCACTACGGTTATAAAGAGTATCATTATTATACTACCCATGTTGAAACCGAGGATGCCCAGACAGATGGGCATATAACACCGGTTCGGGCTAGGGTTTCCGGGTATATCACTCAGGTACTAGTCAAAGACAATCAAAATGTAGTTAAAGGGCAGATTCTTGCGCAGATAGATACAACGGATTATGCACTTAAGGTGCGTATGGCCAGGACTGGTCTGAGTAATGCCAAAGCCAGTCTGGAAGTTGCTATAGCGGCAGAAAATCAGGCTAAGGTAAATCTGGATAAAGCTCAGTTAGATTACAAACGTATCTCTGGTCTGTATAAGGGCGGTGCCGCAACCCGTCAGAAATATGACGACACCAAGGCTGCTTTCGATGCTGCAGAAGCGACTTATCAGGAAGTACAACAAAAGGTTGCGCAGACGCGCGTACAAATTAAACAACAACAGGATCAGCTCGACTTTGCAAAACTGCAGCTGAGCTATACCCATATTGTAGCCCCCGGGACAGGTGAAATCTCCAAGAAGGGTGTCGAAGTGGGGCAGCTTATTCAGACCGGTCAGCCTCTTATGGCCATTACCGACACCAAAAATGTATGGGTGACAGCCAATTTTAAGGAGACTGAACTTGATCATATCAAAATTGGCCAGGTTGTCAAAATTTCTGTTGACGCGTATCCGGGTAAAACATTTTTGGGCCGTGTACAGTCGATTGCGGGTGCAACAGGGGCGAAGTATGCGCTTCTGCCCCCTGAGAATGCCACAGGTAACTTTGTAAAAGTGGTTCAACGTGTACCTGTCAAAATCGTCTTCACGGAAAATAACGTTGACCGGTCTCTTCAGCTGGGACTGAATGTTACGGCATCTATCGATTATACCCAGCCATCGCCGCAGGAAAGTACCGCTGCGAAACTGTCTGAATAAGGAAATTCTCTGACATATGGCCGAACATGGCTTTCGTAAATTTATCATTACGGTTACGTGCGTATCGGTTGCTCTGCTCGAGCTGATTGATACTTCGATCGTCAACGTAGCTTTACCTCATATGATGGGTAGTCTGAGTGCTACCCTCACCGAGGTAAGCTGGGTGGTAACCGGTTATGTGATTGCTAATGTGATCATCATACCGCTGACGGATTGGTTCTCGAGCGAACTGGGACGCAAACGTTATTTCCTGGGCTCTATCCTCTTGTTTGTGTTGGCCTCCGCGCTTTGCGGGCAGGCTACGTCCATCACAGAATTGGTGATATTCCGTATTTTGCAGGGCGTGGGTGGGGCTGCACTGATCACGATCTCTCGTGTGATTCTCATTGAAACCTATCCGCCGGAAGAACTCGGGCTGGCCAATGCACTTTTTGGCCTGGGTGCGGTAGTGGGACCAACAATCGGCCCGACGCTTGGTGGATGGCTCACTGACCACCTGAGCTGGCGCTGGATTTTTTATGTGAACCTGCCGGTTGGTATTGTCGCATTCGTACTGTCACTCATTTTTATTACGGATGCAGATTATGAAGAGAAGACAAAGAAAATTGACTGGCCGGGCATCCTGTTTCTTGTGGTCGGCGTGGGCAGTTTACAGACGGTATTGGAGCGGGGACAGGATGACGACTGGTTCTCCTCCCATTTTATCCTGACCCTCTCCGTCATTGCGGCCGTTGGAATTATTCTGTTCATTATTCGTGAACTTACGACCGAAAAGCCGGTCGTTGACCTAAAGGTGCTGCGACACCCTTCACTGGCGTTTGGCTCTATTTTCATCACAATCCTCGGATTTGGTTTGTATGGATCGGTATTTGCTTTTCCCCTTTTCACACAGCGATTGCTAGGGTATTCAGCATTGCAGACCGGTCTCATTTTGTTACCTGGTGGAATTGCCACGGCAATGATGATGCCGATAGTCGGGATTCTTCTTAAGCGTGGCGTGAAGCCCCAGATACTGGCGGCGTCCGGGTTCAGTATCTTTTTCATTTTTTGTTGGATGCTCTCTCATCTGACCATGGCATCCGGCCCACATAATTTCTTCTTGCCACTCATTGTGAGAGGCGTAGGGCTTGGCTTTTTATTCGTTCCATTAACAACGATTGCTTTCACCGGTGTGAAAGGGAAAGAACTTTCTCTGGGATCAGGATTGATGAACATGTTCCGTCAGTTGGGTGGATCATTCGGCGTCGCCCTTATTGGGACGTTTCTAGAACGACGTGAGGCTTTTCACCGGACTATGCTGGGTTCTCATGTCAATATGTACAGTCCGATGACCCAGGACCGCATTGCACAGTTTACGAACGGTTTTATATCAAAGGGATCAGATCTTTCAACGGCTCATGATCAGGCGCTAAAAGCTATAGATTATATCTTACAGCAACAGTCAGCCCTAATGAGCTATAACGACACCTTTTTTATAGTAGGTGTATTCTTCCTGATCTGTCTACCGTTGCTGTTGTTCACATTTCGGAAAAAGAAAAATGATCACGCAGCGCCGGCAATACCGGTAACAGAACAAGTTATTGCAAATCAAAATAATAAGGAGCTACAGCCAGAGACGGTTTAGATTGTGGTACGTAAAAAAAGCTACATGATGAGCAACATGCAGCGGACAATTATTACCGTAACGGTAATTACCGCTTCCGTGATGCAATTAATTGACACCTCGATTGTCAATGTAGCTTTGCCGCATATAATGGGTAATCTCGGGGCTGATTTAGATGACGCCAGCTGGGTGGTTACCTCATACATATTTGCGAATGTTATTGTGGTACCCATGACCGGCTGGCTGGCTGCTTTCTTTGGACGTAAACGTTATTACCTGGCATCAATCGTTATTTTTGTTATTGCTTCAATGTTGTGTGGGCAGGCAACAAATATCTGGGAACTTGTGGCATTCCGATTTATCCAGGGAATCGGAGGGGGCGGACTTTTGCCGACTTCCCGGGTGATCCTCGTGGAAAGTTTTCCACCTGAAGATCTCGCTCTGGCCAATGGATTGTTCGGTATGGGAGTTGTTTCAGGTCCACTGATCGGACCGGTACTGGGTGGATATCTGACGACCCATTTCACCTGGAGAATGATTTTTTATGTGAACCTGCCGGTTGGATTAATAGCATTTCTCCTCGCAATGGCGAACCTCAGTGATCCCCCCGATGTAAAACATCCGGGACGGGTCGACTGGCTGGGATTATTATGGCTGATTGTCGGATTTGGCGCCCTTCAGATTGTACTCGAACGCGGTGAAAGGGATAACTGGTTTCAGTCCCACTTCATTTTGATTCTGTCGATAGTGGCTGTAATCGGTATCGTTTTATTTGTAATACGCGAATTTACTGCCGAAAAGCCGGTGGTCGATCTCCGGGTGTTGCGCCACAGGAATCTGGCCGTTGGTGTATTGATGGGATTCGTAATCGGACTCAGTATTTATACGACGGTGTTCCTGTTTCCGGTCTTTGCCCAGGATCTGCTGGGATATTCTGCCTTGCAGACGGGGTTGATCTTGTTACCCGGCGCTTTAACCGCAGCTATCATGATGCCTACGGTCGGCGTTTTGCTCAAAAAAGGGGTGTCCCCCCAGTTAATAGCCGGATCCGGATTTTTGGTCTTTTTCATTTTTTGTGTACTGCTCTCCAGGCAGGATCTGAGTTCCGGACCGCATGACTTCCTCTTACCAGTGATATTAAGGGGCCTTGGCCTGGGATCCTTGTCGGTTCCGATCAATACGATCGCTCTTACCAACATATTCGGTCACGACTTATCCGAGGGATCGGGCTTTTTAAGTATGTCCCGGCAGTTGGGCGGATCATTCGGTACCGCGTTGATTGCAACATTTGTTGAATGGCGTGAGGCTTTTCACAGAAGCCAGATGGTGACTCATTTAACCAAATACAGTTATGAGACCCGTTACTGGCTGAATAACTTCGCCCATCATTTTTATTCGATGGGATCATCCATGACGACGGCCAAGCTGCAGGGATGGAAACTCATCTCTTTTGGTTTGGCCCGGCAGTCGATGTTGATGACCTACGATGAGGCGTTTTATGTGGTGGGTTTGTTCTCCCTGATTTGTATCCCGACCCTACTCTTTACTTTTGTTAAGAAAAAGGACAAGAAAGATCAGCAGAAGCAACAGTCAAAAAGAAGACCAGGTGCAAATGGTAGTTCGCGAAAGACCAGTTCTGCAGTTGAGGCGGGGTAAAAGAGATTTTTTAGATAAGAAATAAAGCATTACAAAGTATTAGTAAAACAAAGTGAAACAACAATGAATAAACATTTGGTTCTTGTTTTTAGCCTGATAGGCTGCCTGGCATTTGCCCAGGCAAAAGGTCAAACCACGCCGGACACGACGGCATCACTATCTCTTGATCAGGCAATTCATGAAGTTCTTAAGAATCAGCCGAGTCTGGACGAAATACAGGCAAACATTAAAGCGATTCAAGCCGGTATTCATCAGATTCACGATACGGGCTATTATCCGAAGGTTGCGGCAAATGCAGATTATGAGAGGCTCGATCCGGTATCATCATTTAACATCGGCGGGACCCCCGAGGATATCATGCCGCATAACAATTATAACTTCGATGTATCGATTGATCAGACAATCTATGATTTCGGACGCACGCAGGCAGACATCAATCTGGCCCGCTCCCGGATGCTTTCCACGCAGGATCGTACGAAAGAAGTTAAGTGGACACTCAGTTATTATACGGCACAAATCTACTACGGCATTCTGTTTTTGCAGCACAGTATCGATGTTGAAAATGAACAGATTACCACATTGCAACAGGATCTTGATCTGGTAAAAAAACGTCAGGAAGGCGGTACTGCGACCAATTACGATCTGCTGACTACTAAGGTGCAGATTGCCACTGAGCAAAACAGGAAGGTGGACTTGCAGAATCAGCGCAACAAACAGATCATTGCTTTGCGCAAATTAATGGGCTGGGATCAATCGCGCCCGGTTGTTTTACAGGGTCAGTTGACGCTGCCCGATACGTTAGCAATGCTGAAACAGCCGATTGTGAATTTGAATAATCGTCCTGATTATCAGTTGCTCGTAGACCAGAAAAATGTTTATGAGAAACAATATCAACTGGCTCGAACCATTGAACTGCCATCGTTAAATGCCGGTGTGACAGGCGGATGGAAGAATGGCTACATCGCAAATCTTAAGAAGCTCTACAAGAATTGGTCATTCGGTCTCGATCTTCGTGTACCCCTTTTTTCAGGTTATAAATCCCGTTATCAGCAGCAAGAAGCCAAAGCCCATATGGAAGCGGTCGATGATCAACAACGGGATCTGGAGCGAACAATTCAGTCGCAGATCGCCACGGCAAAATCCGACTACGAAGCAGCAAGCGAAAAATTAAATACAGCCAGGCTGCAGATTCAACAGGCCCAGGAACAGATTAAACTGGCTCGTCTGCGCTACGAAAATGGTGTGATTACCAGCCAGGATCTGCTGGATTCGGAAACGAAACTTGCCCAGGCCAAACTGCAGCGGCTAAGCTATATATATAAGATGATTCTCAGCCGCTACGATCTGGACAAAGCACTGGGTAAACACATTTGGTAAATCTGACGTGAATTGTCAGTCGGAAGAATCATGATTTCCTATTGGATGTTTCCAGGGAGTCTTTGCAAAACCGTCCTCATAAGCCTCTCCTGATTTACAGGAGAGGCTTATGAGGTAAAAATAAAGGTTTTGCAAAGTCTCCTCCCTTTCAATGAAACTATGGACTCTTCCCGCTCTCGATGATAAATGGAAAGGTCTCCCTCTATTCTTTATGTCCACGATTTTTATTTCAGATTTACGTTATTTAGGATAATAGCTTGATGATTTTAAAATCATTCAACAGAATAAAATCGAGAGATTTAGTTTGATATTCAGATTGGTTGTATGTTTCATTATGATTTATTAGCTAATTCTAATCTTGATGTTATGTAGGATTGCCCGATAACCATTAGTGATTTTAGAACAGTATGAATCACTCATACACGGAGGTGTTAAATAGGGATCATTACCCCATCCTTCATGTAATATTGCATATAAGCTAAGGTTGGGTATAACGAGATTGAAGAGGATATTTTTATATATCCGGGTTGGGGCGCCTTGTTATATGTAAGATTTGGACGCTGAGTGAATTCTTAATTATTCACATGAAAGGTCATCTGTTATGTTACAGAAAATATGTTTTTTATCATCTATTCTGTTGGCCTTTGTTCCCTTTGCTTTTGGTCAATCATCGGCTTCTGGCAATGTCAATGTAACGGCCACTGTTCTTCAGGGACTAACTGTTACCGGGACGAAAGGCCTGGATTTTGGTATCCAAACACCGGCTGACGGTACGGTATCCATTCCATCGACTGATGCATCAGCAGGGTTATTTACGATATCCGGTAACCCCGGTTCTTCGGTTACGGTTTCGTTCACTCCCCCTGCTAATCTTGCAAATGGTGGAAATGATATAACCTTTACTGCGGATACACCGGTTCACAATACCGCAAATACACAAGGGAGTGCCACGGCTTTTTCCTCAGCTTCCGGTGGGACGGTAACCCTTGATGCCTCAACCGGTGATATGTACGTTTGGATCGGAGGCAGTATAAATGTTAGCTCAGCGGCTACCGGATTAACGTATACCGGCACATATACGACGACGGTTAATTACTGATTGTCAGCAGGATAGCTTTTTGTTGTTGCATTAAGAAAATGTACAAATAACAGTTTCCTCTCGGCATTCTAAAGTTGATTTATATGTCAAATGGCAGAATTTATATAGACAGACGGCTGGTATTATCTTTATTAGTTCTGTTCTGCTTTTTGAGCACCAACATCCGGGCTCAGACATCGGTAACCGAGGGACATGCCCTTAGTTTCGGCGATGTCGTTCAGGGAACGGGAACGGTAACCGTGTCATTAACCAGCCCGAATACAGGCTGGGTGACACTTACAGCTCCCAGCGGCAGAAACATTGGTGCTGCTTTAACTCCGCCCGCATCGTTAACTGACGGCGCGGGCAATACTATACCGTATACTGCCAAGGCAGCATATAATATCTATGCCTACAATCCGGGCACTGCAAACACAATGCCGTCGTCAGGTAATACTTGTTGTGGTGTCCTTCATGCAAATGACAATGGCATTACGGCCCAAGGGTTTATATGGGTGTATGGGTCGATAAATGTGGGCATGATTCCTGCCGGAAGTTACAGTGCTGTTTACAATATCACATTAACAGTGTACTGATTTGAATCAAATGCATTTGTAGCTATCTGTGTAAGGTGGTCAATCCGCCTGTTTGGGTTTGAAAGCATTTTAAAAAGAATGAGTTTGGCGCCATTCACAAGCTTCATGAAAGGTTGTTGAATGGCAACATAGGAGAGGGGCCGCAGGTCTCAGAGGCAGTTTAATCAACCAATAAAAATCAGATTTCGGATTTTCTGAAAATGTAGAGATGGATAAGTTTTTTAAAATTTCGGCTATTTTACTCTTAATTGGTGTGGCATCTGCTCAAAGACTGAATGCCCAGGTGGTTATTTATCCCACGCGTGTATATATCGACCATCCGAGCCGCTTCGGAACCTATTACGTATTAAATAAGTCACAACAGAAACAGGAAGTGACGATTAGCACAAAATTCGGATATCCTGTTTCTGATTCATTGGGAAATCTGCATATGAACTATGCAGATTCCACCGCTGCACAGGACTATTCAGCGAATCCATGGGTCAGAATCTTTCCCAAAAAATTCATTCTGAATCCCGGCAGCAGACAAGTCGTCAAGCTGTTGGTTAATCCGACTGGAAAGACAAAGGACCAAGTGTATTGGACGCGGCTCATTACAAAGGTCAGGCCCCTGACCAATTCAGTAGATGCGGGGGAAAGCACTACCAATATGCACATTATTTTTGTGGTCAATTATGTGACGACCATACTCTATCAAAACGGCAGTATCCTGCCTGACCCGGTGATTACCAATATCTCCCATACGATGGATTCCACCGGGGTGAATCTGTTTACCGGGCTTAAGCGAACCGGGAATACCCCGTTTATTGGAAAGATCAGGTTCAGGGTGTCTGACAACACAGGGAAAGTAATTGTATCGGAGACCAACCCGGTTGAGGTGTATTTCAACATGGTGAAACATTTCAGAATACCTCGTAATAAATTGAAACCGGGTGAGTATAAAGCGGATGTTTCCCTGGTCTCGGGCAATGAAGACCTCGCTCAGAAGTCTATGTCACGATTACGAAATCCGGTGGGCCGCGAGGTCACATTTGTCGTTACCGGTAATTAAATATGATGGCCGGGGAATGGGGGTGAAAGAATCGAATGATCAGAAAATTTACAGGCCCGTTGATATGTGTTTTATTCTGTTTTATTTCGATTTCTACGTACGCCCAGGATATTGAAACCCAGAACACGCAGGATGCCTATCTGACCCTCATTTACAGGAATGCCGTAAATACGGTAATAACGGCACGCCTTGTTCATGATACGCTTTATATACCCCTGGAACGGGTTTTCGGAGAACTGGACATCGACCGGCATTTAGATGGGAAATCAAATGAGATAAGGGGATTCTTTCTGAAAAAGGATAATCCATACCGGATCGATTTTAATACATCAACAGCACGGGTCGGGAAAAGTAAATTCCTGTTCAGCAAGAGTGAATATATCATTGGTTCGCTGGATATTTACGTGCAGCCATCGCTGTTGCAGAAACTATTCGGATTAAGGTTTACGGTCGATTGGGGAGAGTTGTTGATTACGGTTTCATCCGGGGAGGAACTCCCTGTGTTTATTCGAAAACAGCAAGCCGAACACAGGAGGAGATCTGCAAAAAGTATAGATCTCTTCAATAATGCCTCTCTAATCCAGCCTCGTCAAAGAAATATGTTTGAACCGGGTGTTCTGGATTATAACCTGAATTATCTGAGCGGGAATAAAAATTCCAGGTTCATTTACAACTTCTCGGGAGGAGGAAATCTGCTCGGAGGCGATTTCAACGGGCGGGTAATGGGTAATTACGGCAAGGATAATTCACAAATTCGCATTGATGATGCATACTGGAGATATGTTTTCGGCAATGCGATGCTCAACCAGATCAGGGCTGGGGATCTCACTTCGGATGGATTGGGCTCGTTCGAATTTTACGGTGCAGAGGTTTCGAATGAACCCGCTTATATGAGAACATTGTATTCAAATTATCTCGTCGATGGCTACACAAAACCCGGTTGGGATGTGGAATTGTATCTTGATGGGCAATATGCAGGTTCTCAAAAGTCCGACGCTTCGGGATATTACCGGTTTCGAATACCCCTGACATACGGTTCGACCTATATCAATTTAACATACTACGGTCCTGACGGTGAGATGCAGCAGGAAAGAAGGAAATTACAAATACCCTTTTCTTTTGTTCCGGCGGGTACGATCAATTATAAGATTGATGCGGGCAGAATACGTTATAGCTCGGCTTATCCCACAGTCAGTAATGATCCACTTCTTCAGTCGAATGTTTCCGTAGGTTTCACCAACTGGCTTACCAGTCGTTTCGGATTTGATTATCTGGATAAACCCTATTACTACAATACAACATCAATTCGCATGGGATCCAGCTATGTCGCCGCTTTAAAAATGGCTCCCAATACGTTGTACAGTGCCGTTTTTAATGCCGTATATCCGTCGAATGCCAGCTTCTCCGTTCAGTATGACCGCTTTTTTAACACATCGGCATATCATACGTTTTCGGGCAACGAAGAATTCAATGTAAGTGGATACGTACCCTTCCGATTACTCAAAAAACAGTTCAATTTACACCTAAGCTCGGCTATACATCGATTTTCCAATGGAGATGTTTATGATAATATGGTGGGTGCCAATGTCTTGTTCAACAGCTTTAACATGTCGGTCGATTATCGGAAATTTGGCTTGTCGGAATATATCAACACAACCATGCTTTGGGCCCTTCAAAATTTACCGGATAAATCGGGCATCACCCGGGGGGCGATATTGCGTTCGAGCATGGATTATAATCTTAATGTTCACCGGGTTGAAAATCTCAATTTGAGTCTGTCCAAAGCAATAGCCCGGTATTTACGGCTGGACCTGGAGTGGAACCGTAATTTTCTTCATAATTTCGACAATTTTTCGTTCCGGCTGACAGTTGCCTTGCCACCCGCTTTGGTTATCAGCTCGTACGAGCACACGCCAAACATGGATCTTTTTGCTCAGAACATTCAGGGATCAATCGGATATGATGGTACTGAACGTGAACTTGTTCCTACAAACAGGATGTGGTCGCACCTCGCATCAGCTACTTTCCGGATGTTTGTGGATGCCAACGGAAACGGCATCTACGATCCTGGCGAACAGCTCATGGACGATGCGAATGTCGATTTTCGTGAATCAGTTACCAAACAAAGAGATAAGAATGGTGCCATTCATGTGATCAACCTGCAGCCTTACAAACGTTACAATGTTAAGATCGATATATCGAAAGTTAAAAATCCGCTGCTGGTACCTGGTAAAACGGAATTTTCCTTTATAACGAATGCCGATGTGTTTACAAGAGTTGATGTGCCATTCTATATAAGTGGCATCATCGAGGGTAAGGTGGATCTGAATTTGGAAAAAGCTATTAATGATTTATCAGGCATAAGGTTATATGCCAAGTCGATGGATGGTGAGGGGGACGTCAAAACAATATCGACATTTTCCGACGGCTCGTTTTATACGATGGGATTGCTTCCCGGTAGATATCGCCTGTATATCGATCCCGGGCAACTCGATATACTTGATGCAAAATCATTTCCTGCCGCCGATACGCTGGTCATAAAGCAGAAAGAAGATGGTGACCAAATCAGTAACCTGGATTTTGTTTTGCGGCCGCGAACACTTCAGCCGCCAACGCCTCCTGTGCTTGCAGGACCCGGAAATGGTGACACGGTCAAGACAACCAATCCAACATTAACCTGGAATCCTGTTGCCATGGCTGATACCTATCAGCTGCGGGTAGCTCGCGATTCATCCTTCGGTTCCATTGTATTGGATCAGGACAGCCTCCCTTCGACTTCGGGCGGGTTATCCGGCCTTGGCCATGCAACCAATTATTACTGGGAAGTAAGAGCCTCCAATGCGGCTGGAACCGGACCATGGTCAGTGGTGCTCCGTTTTACAACGACCCCGGAACCTCATCCCCAAATTGTGTTACGGACCATTCATTTCGACTTTGGAAAATCCGGCATCGAAAGTCGTGCGGATTTGATGCTCGCCCAAAATGTAAAACTGTTAAAGTCGCATCCACAACTCAACGTTACTGTTGATGGCTATACAGATCATGTCGGGAGTGATAAATATAATTTTGGTCTTGGCATCCGGAGAGCTCGTGCGGTAAAGCAATTTTATACGAGCCATGGTATAGCGGCCGACCGAATTACAGTCCGGGGATTAGGCAAGGCCCCTGTTGCCTGCACGCGTGACGAGAAGATGCAAACAAAAGGACCGGGTTGCAGGAAAAACAGGAGAGTAGATTCTCACGTTGATATCAAAAATCCATTGTTAGTTCATGGCGAGAATTAGCGTTCTTTTATCACGGATGGTGATCGAACCAATAATTCTGTGTTTCCCCGGGTTTCGGGTTGCGTGTTACGGGTTGAATTCCGAAACTGACAACTGACAACTGACAACTGACAACTGACAACTGACAACTGACAACTGACAACTGACAACTGACAACTGACAACTGACAACTGACCATCCATGCTCATAACTCCTCAAACACTCTCTCTTCTGGATTCGATGGAACTGCGTGCCCGGCAGATTGTGGAAGGGTTTATCACCGGGTTGCACAAGAGTCCGTATTACGGGTTCAGTGTGGAGTTTGCCGAGCATCGGCCGTACAACATCGGCGATGAATTGCGCCATATCGATTGGAAAGTCTATGCCAAGCGGGAACGCTATTATGTAAAGCAATACGAGGAAGAGACGAACCTGCGAAGCGTGATCCTGCTCGATATCAGCCCATCTATGTTATTCAAATATTTTGGGGATTGGTCAAAATTGAAGTATGGCGCCCATTTTTCCGCGGCATTGATGTACCTGATGCACAGTCAGCGCGACGCCTCCGGACTTATCACCTTTGATGATCAGATTCGTGACTGGTATCCCCCTAAAACTTCATGGGGACACATTCAGCTGATGTTTAAGCAACTGGAGACCTATGCCGCCGCAAAAGCTGATAAGTCGACACAGCAGCATGGTACAGCTTCGGCGGATGTGCTGCACGAGGTGGCGGAACGTATTCATAAACGCAGCCTGGTGATCATCATAAGTGATCTCTTTGAGAATCGAAGAGAGCAGGACCGGCTGATTTCGGCGCTGAAGCATCTGCGGCATAAGAAACATGAAGTGATCCTGTTTAACGTCCTCGAGAAGCGAAGCGAACGGCAGTTTGATTTCCCGGACCGGAAGTACACCTTCAGCGACCTGGAAACCGGCCGTACACTTGAACTTTTGCCTGTCAGAATCAGGAAAGAATATCGTGATCGGGTCGAGGAATGGACCCGGCGATTTCGTCTCGCCTGCCACGAAGTCCATATCGATTTTGAGGAAATAGATACGGAAGGAGCGTTCGATATGGCATTGCTAAGCTACCTGAACAAGAGGAAGAGAGTAGGCTGATAGAATTACATCGTTGGTTAATGAACCTCCATCTTGCGGATCATCCTGGAGAAGAAATTCGGGAAGAACCGCTTGAGGTAAACTCCCAATATTTCCTTGCCGCCTATCAGTGTTTCCTCATCTCCACGTTTGATGGCTTTCAGAATTTTTTTTGCGCAATCGGAAGGTGACATCCCGTGTTCCTGTCCGGGTTCCATCTTGTTAAATTTGGATCCATCTCCTTTCAAGGCATTGACCGATACGTTCGTTCTCACATATCCGGGTGTAACCAGCGTGACCTGAATGTTGTCGCGGTACACTTCGCTGCGGAGCGAATCAAAAAAACCGTGTAGCGCGTGTTTGGATGCCGCATACCCCGATCTCAGTTGTGTGCCGAACTTACCCATCACACTGCTGACCACCACAATATATCCGGATTTCCTTTCGATCATGGACGGCAGCACGGTTTTGGTCAGTGCAACGGCCCCTAAAAAGTTAACTTTCATGATCCGGTCGAGAACATCCATATCGAGTTCCACAACTGGTGAGCGTTGACTGATTCCTCCGTTGTTAATCAGCACATCGACATAACCATGAATAGCCAGCGCCTCCTCACCTTTTTTGCTCAGTTCACCTGACGCAGCGGAAAGATCGAGCGGAAGAATATGAACCGAAGAGGCATCTTTTTCAATCTGATCTTTCAAAGTTTCCAGCTTGTTTGTATTCCGCGAAGATAAAATCAGCCGGGTGCCGAGCCGTGCCAATTCACGTGAGAGAGCCTCACCAATACCCGATGATGCGCCGGTAATCCAGATGACTTTATCCTTGAAATCCATAATAAACCTCGAAAAAAGTGAAAAACGATAATAAATCAGTGATTCTGTGACCGTGAAATGCAGGCAGGAAAAATTTTCCGCCGCCGGCATTTTCTTCTTAAGACGATCAGAGAGATAACCTTTCGTAAAAAATAAAATTTTTGAGCGACAAAGCGGCATACTGTTTGTCATCAAGAGGCGTATGGCAGACCAAGATAGCGATCAAGATAAAACCGAAGAACCGACCGCGCACAAGCTCGAAGAGGCGCGGAAGGAAGGTAATGTGAGCAAAAGCCAGGAATTGAACTCGGTGCTGTTGCTTGCATTTGCCTCGGCAACCCTCTATGGGCTGGGGGGATGGATGTATCATGAGTTCGAGATCCTGTTTGAACATTTCTACAGGATTCTGGATCAGCCTGTACTCAATACTCCAAATGCCATCAGTTACATGATAGTGGCTTTAAAGTTCGGTTTAATCATTCTGCTTCCCTTCCTGATCATCCTCTCGGTTATGTCCATCCTGGTGAACCTGCTCCAGACGGGAGTCATATTCTCACCAAAGGCGATGGAGATTAAACCGGACAAACTCGACCCATCTAAAGGCATCAAGAAACTGTTTTCTGCCAACGGGCTAGTGGAAATGGTAAAGGGTATTCTGAAGATCGGTTTCGTCGGCATCATCATCTACTACACGGTGCATAATAATATCTCGGAATTCATGGGGTTGCCCTCGCAACCGCTATTCAAAATATTAGGTGTTGCCGGTAAATGGGTCTTTCTGATTGTAACGCGCGTGTTGATTGCACTGCTTTTCCTGAGCATTGGCGATGCGGCCTGGCAGCGATACAGATACCGCAAAGAGCTCCGCATGACCAAACAGGAAGTGCGTGATGAAATGAAACAGATGGAAGGGGATCCGGCAGTTAAAGGCTCGCGTCGTAAAAAAGCTTTAAAGATGGCCTACAAACGGCGACTGGATCATGCTGTTCTTGGATCAGATGTTGTAGTCACAAACCCGACGCATTATGCCGTGGCCCTGAGGTATGATCCTGATACTACGGACGCCCCGGTTATTATGGCCAAGGGGATGCGTAAAAAGGCGCAAAAGATTAAGGAATATGCAAAGAAATACGAAGTGACCATTGTTGAAAACCCGCCGGTGGCAAGGGCACTGTACGCTGCTGCGGATGAGGGGCAGGCAGTGCCACCGGAACTGTATCAGGCTGTGGCCGAAATTCTCGCATTTGTATATCGACTCAAAGAGAAATCGGCAGCCTGATGTATGAAATTCATGAATAAGCAAAAATAAACCATGGAAGTAGCAGCAGCACCTAAAGGTGGATTTCTGGGGAAAATACTCGGCAGAGGGGATATTTTTATATCGTCGAGTGTGATCATGATTATGCTGATAATGATCATTCCGTTGCCAGACGGAGTGATGGACTTTTTACTGTCTCTGAGCGTGTCACTGGCATTAATAACCCTGCTGGTTGCATTCTATACACTTAAACCGCTCGAATTCGCAGTATTTCCGGGCATTCTGCTCCTCATGACGCTGTTCCGGTTATCGCTGAATATTGCAACGACCCGGCTGATCCTCACTAAGGGATATGCCGGGGAGCTTATTTATGCCTTCGGTAATTTTGTAGTCCAGGGTAATTATGTGGTGGGGATCATTGTATTTGGTATCCTGGTGATTATCAATTTTGTAGTCATCACAAAAGGCGCTACCCGTATCGCAGAAGTAACGGCCCGTTTTACTTTGGATGCTATGCCTGGTAAGCAGATGGCCATTGATGCGGATCTTGGAGCCGGCCTTCTTACCGATGAGGAAGCGAAAAAGCGCCGGGATGATATCGCACGTGAAGCCGATTTCTATGGGGCTATGGATGGTGCCTCGAAGTTTGTTCGTGGTGATGCGATAGCCGGTCTATTGATAACATTTATCAATATCGTCGGTGGACTGGTCATTGGCGTGTTGCAAAGAGGTATGAGCATGGCAGAGGCTGCCCATACCTACACTTTGCTGACAGTTGGCGATGGTCTGATTTCCCAGATTCCATCACTTCTTATCTCAACAGCTGCCGGTATTATTGTGACACGTGCGGCTTCGGAATCTGAACTCAGTGAAGATATTTCGGGTCAGATGTTCGGTAACCCCAAGGTCCTGGCTATAGGAGGTATCTTTCTGATACTTATGGGATTAATACCAGGTATGCCGCTCCTTCCCTTCTGGATAATAGGGGGGACGATGGTTTTCTCCTCCTTCAAGAAACAACAGAAGATCGAGACTCTGGAAGCCGAGGTTGTCGAAAACCAGGTGGTGGAAGAGCCGGCGAAGGAGCGGGTTGAAGATTATCTGCTTGTCGACACACTGGAACTGGAAATCGGTTATTCACTGATACCGATCGTAGACCCCGAGCAGGATGGGGATCTGCTGGAACGCATGGCTTCATTGCGAAAGCAGCTGGCTGTTGAACTGGGTATCATCGTACCACCCATTCGTATCCGTGATAACGTGCAGCTTGATGCAAATAAGTATGTGATAAAATTGCGTGGAATCACGATAGGCGAAGGTGAACTCCTGCCTGGTTACTACCTGGCGTTGCTTCCCGGTGATTCGGACATCCCGTTACAGGGAATCAAGACGACGGATCCTACATTTGGTCTGGATGCCGTCTGGGTAAGTGGAAAAAATAAGATTGAGGCGGAAAAATATGGTCTCTCAGTGATCGAGTCTGGTGCTGTTATTACAACACATCTGATGGAAGTGCTGAAGAACAACGCATACAAACTTCTCGACCGCGACATGGTCAAGAAACTCATCGACAATGTGAAGGAATCGGCACCGGCCGTAGTCGACGAGTTGCATGAGAAGATGAGCATCGGAGATATCCAGAAAGTACTCAGGAGATTGCTTCGCGAACGTGTTCCCGTGCGCGATTTGATTAGTATCCTGGAAACACTGGCCGACTATCAGAGTCAGACGAAAAATACCGACGTGCTCACTGAATATGCACGAGCCTCACTTTCAGAGACCATTACGCGCCAGTTTCGTACCGAGGAAAACGAACTTAATGTGGCTGTGCTTGATACGGCTCTGGAAAGTCATCTCATTTCTGAAGCTCAAAAGGGAAATCTCAATCCCAATACACTTGGTTTTACGCCGGAGACAGTTGAAAAGCTGTACCTGGGCTGTTCGAAAGTGTTTCAGAATATGCTGAACGAGGGAATGGACGCCGTGTTGATGACCTCTCCGGTGCTTCGTCCGACGCTCTACGAATTTTTGGTACCAATTTTGCCAGAGATACATGTACTGTCGTACAACGACATTACGATGGATACCCAGATCAAGACGGTTGATCGAATTTCACTGAACTAAAGGTGAGTGTTGAAATCCAATGATTCTGAAGAAATACAGCGGTAAAACGATAAAAGACGCCTTACGAACGGCTCGCGAGAAGCTCGGAGACGAAGTCATTTTACTTGATTCACGTCCTCCCAGCGAGGATCGTCCAGCGGTCGTAACGGTGATGCTGGATGAAAAATCTGCCAATTCCCTGTTGGAAAAGCCCAAAAAACACGAAGAAGCGGAGTTTTCAAACCTGATTTATAAGCGAAGCGACGTTCGTAAAAACTTTAAAAAGTCACTGGCTGCCTATGCTGCTGCCTCGTCTGACAACGATGAAATGACGGATATCGCCCTTGAGGAGCCATTGGAAGAGTCATTCTCAAGCAGTGAGTTATTTGATATCCAGTCTGATGAGGTTATTAAAAATGACGGTAACCAGACGGAAAAAAATGCTGACGAAGCGGAAGGAAACGGTTTTGATCTTTCGGCTCTGAAGAAAAAAATGAATGGCAGCGAAAAAAAAATCAAAAATAAAAACGAGGGCACAGATAAAAGCGATTCAGGTGGGTCCAACCCAATGTCTCGCCGGACAGTCACTCTTATTCCGGACACACCGCTCAATGCTAACGGAACAGGGCGTACGGCCAATAACGAAATGATCACCAGGGAGATAAGTGCTCTGCACCGCCGGTTCGATCAGCTTGAAGCCATGTTCAACGCATCGGTCATGTCGGCCAACCTGGATTATGCAGCCCATCCGTCTTTCCAGCAATTACTGAAAACCGGTATAAGGTCGACGACGATCGCTCAGTGGTTCCGGGAAGTGATGGAAAAAGGAATCGATCCGGTGGACGATTCAGAACGATTTATTTATGAGCTGGCACGTCTGGTTCGCGATGCTCTCTCATTTACGTTACCCTCGCCCTCGCAGTCCAATATCGTGTTTGTGGGTCCGGCCGGATCGGGCAAGACTACGCTGATCATGAAGCTGGCCCGTCACGCCGAATTTTTTGGCAATAAGAAGGTGGCCATTATATCGGTCGAGCCGCGCCAGCAGGCACAGCGATACACCATCCTGAGGCCGTTCGCCGAAGAACATCAGATTGATCTGTTTACGGTTAAAGACGGTATAGACGCTTCAAAGCTGATGCCCAAGCTTTCCGGTTACCAGCAAGTACTTATCGATACTCCTTCCATCAGTCTGGAAAAGAAGACAGCATTCAGGGAGTACTGGAAGCTGCGTCAGATTCTGGCTGCTATCATGCCCCTGGAGGTGCATTTTGTCGTCAATTCGACTATGGAGAATTACTATTTCCGTGAGTCCTATGCAGCTAATCATCCGCTGCAACCGGATTATCTGGCTCTGACTCATCTGGATGAAACAAATCGGTGGGGACAGCTGATCCCCTTTCTGAAAGCGATGGGATGCGGTGTCCGCTATCTGAGTGTTGGTCCCAACGTGCCGGACGACATTAACAGTTACAGCCCGACCTGGTTTGCTGAAAGAATTTTATCGCCTGGAAAAAAAGAAGCCTAATGGAACATAAGTTGCATAAATCATATATCGTTGCTTTTGCCAGTGGCAAGGGCGGTGTCGGAAAAAGCCTGGCTACAGTCAATACTGCAGAAATCCTGCAGTCGATGGGATACCGGGTGGCTATTCTTGACGCCGATCTTGGACTGTCTAATTGTGCAACTCTCCTTAATGAAACGACTCCCGGTACGGTGATGGACATCATGAAAAAGCATGCCGCACCCGAGCAGATTATGCAAAAGACGGAGTCGGGCATAACACTGGTGACAGGTGCTGACGAGCCCTCAATCGATCATATCGACTGGTCGGCGTTGTATCCGTCACTCGACCAGGTACTTCGCCGCCTCCGCAGTGATCATGATTTTGTGTTAATCGATACCCCGGCCGGCGCATCGGACCTGAGTTTCTGGGCTCTCGACCGCGCCGATCTGGGTCTGCTGGTCGTGGTTGGCGAGCCGACGGCAATCGCCGATGTGTACCGCTTCTGCAAGTTTGTTCTCGAAGTCGATCCGGCTTATCCCTTTGCGGCTATCGTGAATTTCGCCAACGACGAAGACGACGCCCGGGAAATCCTGGACCGCTTTAACTCGATCGTACATCACTTTATGAACCGCCGGTTTCCATATCTGGGATTTATCCCGATGGATGAATTAATCCGGCAGTCCGTGGTCGATCAGAAACCATTTGTACGCATCGATCCCGATGCGACGATGGTCGAAGAAGTTCGATATATCGCCGAAGCATTGATCGGCTTATCGAAACAGAAACCAAGGCATGTGCCTGCAACCGTAAACATTTGATCAATAAGTCATGAATTTAGCGATTCGTATCAGTGCTTTGTTCAGTTTAATCACTTGTTTAACACTTTTGTTGTCAGGCACAGACTTAATCATGACGGCGATACGTAGCGTCGTGGTCTTTCTGGGAGTGATGATCATCTATTATTTGACTGTGATCGTGCTCAGCGTGATCAAAAAAAATGATCAGATCCCGGAACAAGCAACTTCTCAGACACAACAAGAAACCAATAAATCTAGCGCTTTATAAACGAACAGACGGAGGTCCTTATGACAGACTCGTTGCAAGAACTCGTAACCGCGTATTGCGAGTCGCCAACCCCGGCACTTCGGCATGCCATCATCACGAAAGCCATGCCGCTCGTTCGCAGCATCGTTGGCAAAATCAATCGTCCGGATACGCCACTTTCACAGTATGAAGACCTGGTCAGTGCAGGTATTGTTGGCTTGCTGCAGGCTTTGGATTCATACGATACAACGAAGAATGTACAATTCAATACATTCGCCTACTATCGGATCCGTGGGAACGTGATCGATTATCTCAGGAAGATCGACAAGATGCCACGTTTTCAGCGTAACATGTACGGCAAAGCTCAGGAAGCAATGGAACGCCTTATGCAAAGGCTCGGTCGCGAACCGGAGGATGAAGAGATAGCCAGTGAGCTGGAGATTACCGTTGATGAATACAACAATCTGCTGGTAAATGTCCAGCAACGCGCAATCTTGTCTCTCGACGACCGCAAGTATACGGACTCTGACGGTGATCGTCTATCGGATCATATCGAGGATGAGAATATCGTCAGTCCGAGCCACGATATCGAAAAACAGACGCTTTACAGTCATCTCGCTGAAGAGATCAAAAAATTGAAAGAGCGTGATCAGATGGTTCTGGCGATGTACTACTACGAAGAGATGACCCTGAATGAAATTGCTCAGGTTCTTGGACTCACGGAAGCCCGTATTTCACAGATCATTGGTAAGTTGTTGCTGCAATTGCGTGGTGTACTGCAAAAAGAAGCAGAATTCAAATACTATTAATTTGAGGTTACCATCACTGATGGGTTGGAGGGCATATGGAACCTTTACAACCGTTACGATCCATTCCGGGACCCAGAGATATCAACCGGCACCTGCCCGATGCAGCAGATGAGCGGGATAAAGATCTGGAGCGGGATGCATACACTAATGATCCTAAAAAAAGGGAATCAAATAAGGATCATTCCGATGATTATGGGGAATACAGCGGGAAGCCGAGGCACCACGGGGGAGTAAATCCAAATCTGGGAACCCACCTGGATCTGGACGTCTGACTGACACGGTTGGAATTTAATCGGTTGACTGGAAATGAATTGCATGTACGGTTTGTTGTGTCAAGCAAAATATGCATTTTGAGGTAGTGTGCGTTATCATGGCTGAAAGATTTGCACTACATAGTGACCGATGGAACAAGAAACCGTATTCAAAAAGGATATTTTACTGGTTGAGGATGAAAGGGAATCTGCCGAGCTGCTGAGCAATTTCCTGGAGATGCATGATTTCCGTGTTTTGTGGGCTGAAGATGGCCGAAATGCCCTCAATATGATCGATACCTCGGCAGACTCGATAAATCTGGCTATTCTTGATATCATGGTGCCCTATGTGGACGGACGAGAGTTGTTGCGATATATACGCAAACACCCTGTCATTCACGATATCCCCGTTATTTTCCTGACTGCCAAAGACCAGGAAAAGGATGAAATCAAGGGTCTGGAGCTGGGCGCGGATGATTATATCCCCAAACCGGCAAGCCTCAATTTGGTTCTGGCCCATGTACAGACGTTGTTGCGTCGGCGGCAGTCGTCGAGCAACTGGCTTCACTACGGACGCGTATTTATCAACCGCGATTCCCGGGAAGTGATCGCTGACAACCAAACGCTGGATCTGACAGCAACAGAGTTTGAACTGCTTCAGCTTTTTATGGAGAATCCCAAACGTGTTTATTCCCGGCAGGAGATATTGGAACATATCTCGCGGGACGATAAGTATGTGTTTGACCGGACCGTTGATGTCCATATCAAAAATCTGCGGCTGAAACTTGGCGATGAAGGGGATTTGATTAAGACATACCGCGGCATGGGATATGGTCTGAACAAAGATTTGTTGAGCCCTGCATGAAAATCAGAACAAAACTGGCATGGACATTCATTCTTTTACTGTTGTTCGCGATCAACGGGGTTAGCAGCTATTCCATCGTTTTTATTCGTGATTTTCTGTTGAAGAAAGGGGTACAGGAGATACAGAGAGACGCCCGCTGGATGGCCCTTACCGTAGAAAACCTGGGGCATGACTCCGATATTCAGCCCACCATGACCAAGCTTCGTAAAGTGACCGACTACCAGCTGGTTCTTTATGATGAATCCGGGAGAACGGTTCGCAACCTTCTTTCCGACAGTCTGAGAGCTCTCAATAAACCGGAAATGCCGGATTCCATTCGTTCTACACTGCAGGTTTTTCCGGATTCAACGTTCGTCATCAACACCGGGAGCAAGGATTCGATATTTGTGTATGTTCACCTTCACAGAAGTGTGAACGCTGCCCGCTACATACGATTGGGAGAGGCCAAGGCCACACTTTCAGAACCGGTGACAACGATCCGCTGGATCATTTATACCGGCATATTTATCAGCATGGGACTTGTTGTTATAGTGAGTGCACTGTTTGCAAGATCTATTTCCAAACCGATCCTGCAACTGACCGGAACTGCCCGTGAGATTGCCGAAGGTGATGTCGACAGGAAACTGAACCTGAAGCGCAAGGATGAATTCGGTACGCTCGCCGATTCATTGAACAGGATGGCTTCAAAGCTCAGGTCTGATAACGAAAACCTGAAACAAATATACGAGCAACAGCAACAGTTTTATGCCGATATCACCCATGAAGTCAGGAACCCGCTGCATACGATTATGGGATCACTGGAGATGCTCGAAATCGAAAAATTGCCGGACGACAGAAAGGCGAGATATATTCAAAATGCCAAAAACCAGGTTGACCGGCTCAATCATCTGTTTAAAGATCTGAAGACCTTGCAGCGATACGATTCTGATCCGAAATTTGTTCAATCCGAGTTGTTTGATATTGCCGAAATTATTGAACATGTCAACGAATGGTATCGCGACCGCGAAGGTATTCGTGATAAAAAGGATGTGATGTTGAAGATCACATCGAAACCACAACAGGTATACGGCGACCCCGATAAAATTGAGCAAGTGCTCGATAACCTGGTCTCCAATGCGGTGAAATACAGCCAGGCTACCGTCATCGAAGTGAAGACCCGCCTCGATGGAGACCGGTTATTGGTTGAGGTAGTAGATAACGGGATTGGGATTCCCGCTGAACACCTGCCCCGTCTGTTTGACCGTTTCTACCGTACCGATAAGGCCCGTTCAAGGGATAAAGGCGGTACTGGTCTGGGATTGGCCGTTGTAAAGAGTATCCTGAAGCGCCACAACAGCGAGATCATGGTAGAGAGTGAAGTAGGCAAGGGAACCCGGTTTTACTTTTATTTGCCAACGACGCCGCGCATATTGATCTAAGATATAATTCGTCAGGGCGAACAGATTTAATTAAGAACTAACACGCAAGCGAAAACCGGATTCATCCCCGATCCCGGATACGTTTGGGACGGGCTGGCTAACGTGTTTTTATATAGTTTTGTTGCGGGCAAATCCAGAGGCACGATATCTTTTGGAACACATCTCTGTGAAGTAAACAATTACATATACGACATCAGAAAATCACTATTTTAGCGCGACAATTAATAAAATTGATATAGTAATTAATATTATTAATATATAAATTGACATTAGTTGATTAATCGCGTATTTACATTAATAAATACAATAAACGAGTTGAAAGATGAAAGAATTAACCAATTGCCCTTACTGTGGAGGAGATTTAATAATAAAGGAGGTGGAGTGCGAGGGTTGCAAAACCCAGATAAGGGGTAATTTCCGGGTTAACCGTTTCCATATGTTTAACCCGGAGGATCTCTATTTCATCGAAGTTTTCCTTAAAAATGAGGGAAACATTAAGCTGATGGAAAAAGACTTGGGGGTATCCTATCCCACGGTGAAAAGCCGGCTTAAAAATATTGTAAAAATATTAGGATATAAGTCAGAGAATACCGGCTCGGAAGAGCGGGTAAGAATTCTCAGGGCGCTTTCTGATGGTGAGATTGATGTAAAGGAAGCGATAAAAAGTCTTGGGAAATTAAATGATAATCCTGATGGCAGTAACGTGAAATAACCGTAAGAAGGAGTAAAAAAATGAGCGAAGAAAAAAGAATGATACTGGAAATGGTAAAAGATGGGAAAGTTTCGGTTGATGAGGCTGAGCAGCTTTTGGAAAAAGCGAACCCGGGTGAATCATTTGATGATACCCCCGATACTAAAAAACCGAACAGTAAAAAATTCCTCCGCATACGCGTGACCGAAGAGGACGAAGTAAAAGTAAATATTAAAATTCCCATTATGTTGGCTAAAGTTGGCCTTAAATTTATCCCGAAAGGAAAGATGAAAGTAAACGGGGAACCGATTAGTGCTGACCAAATAATGGAGCTGATAAAAGAAGGTACAGAAGGAGAGATCGTCAATATCGATACCGAAGACAAGGGGAAAAACGTTAAGGTTACTATTTTTATTGACTGATACGAAAGAACCGGCTAACTCCCCGATATCGACCACCCAATCTCTTATCGTTCGACCCGGCGCCGGGTCGGAAAGGCCATATCAGGGACGATCTGTAGCAATTACACGGCTCCCGGGCTTTTTGATCCAGGATACGTTTTCGAACCGATTAAATATTCCGGATCCAGGGGTACCGTGAAAGAGCAACACGGATATCCCATCCGGTTTCCCATACCCGGAAAAGCCAGGATTATTCCATCATGCAGTTTTATTGTGTTGTCTTGCATTTATACACGCCCTGTTTTGCATGCACAACAATTGATAAGGAATTAGATATTTGAAGACTAATTACCACTACTCAATTTACTGGTCTTTCCAGTAATGAAAAAGCCAAGAGCGAGTAAAGAAAAGGCGACTACCCACAGCCAAAGAGAATTGTCGTGGCCAGGTATCGAGCTAAACGTTCCCATATTACCAATAACATCCACCATGGCCCAAAGAATAAAAAGTGATGCGTATCCATAGGCGAGTGTGGTTCGCGTTTTCGATGCGGGGTCTTTCCGAACCGACCAGGCAACAACACCAAATACCAGTTGAGCTGTACCAATAATCAAGAAAGCGAAAGCCGTTGAGACATCAGTAATGCCATATGCGGATTTAATGGAAGGAACGGCAAAAGACAACAAAGCTGCAGTACCTGAAAAGACCAACAATACCGCAGCAGTAGCAAACATAACATTAAGGTTCAGTTTTTTCATTATCTGTCGTTTTAAATGTGCGTTAACGGTTTAGCTATGCGGAGTGCGGGATTTCAAAGCACTTCACTTTCCTGTTGCCGATATGTTTATTAAAATTCATATACTTTCAATTTGGCACTAAACCCGCATTACGTATAGCCATTGTTGTGCGTTCGTGCTTTTTCTTTCCGTGCATTAACTCAGACATTACCTTGAAAGCACGAAATCCAATATTAGTTGGGCCGTTTTTTCAGGGTATCCAAAGTACGGCACGTGACCCGCGGGCATCAATTCCAACACACAATCAGGGATTGCCTTACTAACAGCACGGGCAACATCTACTCCACCCAATGGATCATGTTCACCCCAGATCAACAGTGTTGGCATGCTTAACTTCGCCAGATCTTGAGTCCTTATTTTCATGTTGTGCCTGAAACCCAGCAGGTTTACGAATGCAGAGAACTCCGTGCGGGTGGCTTTTGAAGCAACCGGATCATTATTGCTGGCAGCGAGTGCCTCGATCATTTTCGGGTAGTTGACAATAGTCTCCTTTTCACCCATCATCCCCATCATTTGCACGACCGTTCTTTCGTTGGCTGGAATACGGGCCATGATATCTCCGATAATGGGTGTGGCCATGATACGCTGTGGTAGTGGACAATATGTCCCTGGCAGTAATGGCGCCGACCCAGGCAATACAAGTCGGTGAACACGTTCTGGATAAGCCAACGCATACCATATCGCCCAGACTCCTCCACCAGAACTGCCTGCAAGAGAAAATTGATCAACCCCGAGCGAATCAAGAATTTGATCTGTCACCTCAACTGCCATATCGCGGTAGCCGCCATTGTGGCCGATATCAACCGGATCACTCAGACCATAGCCGGGGCGGTCCGGGACGATTGTACGGACGCCTTTTAGATGTTCCAAAACTGGCAAAAATGTATGAGCTGCGGCACCACCACCATGGAGATAAACGAGTGGCGGTCCCGCACCAGCTTCAATAATATGTATCTTGTGCCTTGCACCGATGTCAATGTATCTTCCTTTTGCAGATGATTCTTTAAGAATTCTATCATAGATACTAACTATCTCAATCGAATGCTTTAACTTTTTCATCTAATTTTCTTTTCAGTTATCAAATATCTTCTTCCTTTAGTTAATTTAGCATGATGCACAACGGCGTGGGTTAGCACTTAAATTTGCAAGTACACACCAAACTGAAAATCCTCGCGGATTTTCAGAAGTAGACGAAAACAAGCAAATACTTATACCCATTGTTGGCAGTAGTTTTTTCTATTCAGAACATGACCAGCATTTAAGTGCATTTCTGTCAGTCCATTTAGTGCCGGGTTCCAGCATTATCATCCAAGTTTCTGCAAGCTTTCCATTCTCAATCCTGTAAACCTGAATTCCTTTACTAGTTACTAGTTCGTTTGTTTCAGGACTAGTGTATGTCATGGTGTAGCGTAACCATGCTTGATTTTTACTGAACGCATTGTCATAAACTATAAACTTTATATCAGGAAATGAATTTCGAGTTTTCTTAATCTCTTTTTCATATTCTTCTCTCGTTACAATGCGATCTCCTTTGGTATCGTGTCGTATGTACTTGTCCGCCACACATGATGAGATTAAATCATACTGCCCATTTTGCCAGACCTTTTCCCAACGATCAAACAACTCAATGGTTGATGCATTATCATTAACAGTTGCTTTATTTATTTGTTCTAAATCAGAATGATTACTGCTGTTTGTAGCTTGTTTACAAGCTAATGATAATAGTACTAGTAGGCATGAGAGTGATAGTATTCGCATATTTTTAAATTTTAGAAAGTATCCTTGACTAAATTACTGCCAACGGTTTGGCTATGCGTAGTGCGGGTTTTCAAAGCACTTACCTTTCAGTTTAGCAATTAGTTTATTAAATGTAAATACTTTCATATCAGCACTTTCCCCCGCATTACGTATAGCCATTGTTGGGCAATCGTGCTTTTTCTTTTCTTTTCTTGCGTTGGCTCAGACACACTTATTGACAAGCTTCGGATTGTGCGGTTGGCTTGAGCGGCTTGACAATGTGTGTGGCTCAATGTCATGGGATAAGTCCTAAGAAATTCAATTCATTTCTAGTTCTCTCGTTTCCATACAACTCATCGTTTCCGTCCCAAACAAGGTAAACATCTCTGTCCTGTTCTAAATAATTTTGTCTCCAATGTTCTTTGGATGATAGTGGATTTTCAATGACCAAAATAAGTTTGGCTGAAGGTTTATTCTGTAAAAAACGATATTCATAAAGTTGACTTAATCCTGCTCGCATTTGTGATTTCTCATTGCTCGTGGTAGTGGATTTCATTTCAAATATGAAGTCATTACCGTCAATGTGAGTTGCAAGATCAATAAGTTGATTGTATTTAGGCAATGCGCCAACATTTCTAATTCTTTCGGAAGTTAGGTTAACTAAACGTCTGTGTGCATTGTCAGCACGTTCCAATGCTGCTGTATCTCGATATGTAATAATTGCTTCTCTAGCCGATGAACTTCTTTGCTGGACTATATTATATTCGCTTAGATCATTTGGGTTTGGAAGCAAGGGCTCATCTGAATTATCAAATTCGATATTTTCAAGTCGCTGATTGATGGTTTGATTAGATAAAATGTATCTCGAATTAGTCACTTGAATAATACCTAAATCAACTAACCAACTTATTATCGTACTAATTCTTCTTGGTGCCATGGACGCAGCTCCAAAATCTGCTGTGGTGATTAAAAAGGTTTCGAATTCACTACGAGAAACACCACTGGATCCCTTTGATTCCAAATAGGGAATAATTCTTTGAAATATTCTCGAATTAAGCACACCCTTTAAAAGAGCAGGATTTGTTAAAACAGGGTCGCTTTGTACAAAAGTTTGTCCAAGTGGGGTTAAAATGGATAGGTTGGTACTTGGAGTTGAAATCATTCCAACTATTTCAGCGGCTTTTCGATAATATCGACCTTGCCTTTCAACTTTACCAATCGATTGTGCTATTTGCTGAAATGTTCTTGCTCCTTGCGATATAGCAATTACAGTCCTTACAACATCGATAAGGTTATCAGCTTGTGGTATTTCGTCACTTGGTACTCTCATTCTCGTCCAATAAAAAGGTATTCTTTAACTCTGTTTGATTTATTTCCTGTTTTGTGATTCTGATTGCCAAATGAATATGTGTGATCAATTTCATGGACTTTCACATCACTTTTGTACTCTTTCAATATGTTCGTTAGCTCTTCTTTTGTTGGTATTGAATTCGAAGAGTATGAAATAGCTATCACAGAATTTTTGTGTTTATCTATCAGTGAGTGAAATGCACTATATGCAGATTCTCTCTTTGAAAATGGTGATTGATAGCTCTTAAACTTTTTTGTTATCGTATGCTCCTGAATTTCTAATCCTTCCCAATTTTTTGCTAATCCTTCCACGAAGTGGTACCTGCGCACATAATCATTATCAGACTTTGGCGAATAGTAAGGCGGGTCAAGATAAACTAGGTCTGCGCTTTTATTCAAGTCTTGACTCAATTTATTGTTAGCTTGACAGATTCTTTCATTATCAAATACCGCATTGTTGAAGTCATGAACATTATCAATGAAATGATCACGTAGAGTTTTACGAATGTCCTTTCTTCCATCATCATAGCGTTGTCCTATAAATGTGAAGATTCCACGAGGTCTTTTTTTCATGCAAGCTCGAACTAAGGCAGATAAAGCGATTGATCTCTTGTATTCATTTTCAATTAGCTCAATGTTTGCTCGGACTTGATCTAAAAGGTTATTCTCTTCGTCT
This sequence comes from uncultured bacterium, assembly GCA_963787205.1. Classification (GTDB taxonomy): domain Bacteria; phylum Bacteroidota; class Rhodothermia; order Balneolales; family DATFMH01; genus DATFNI01. The sequence continues at coordinate 20,281 of CAWBCD010000048.1, read as the reverse complement.
GTGAAGTAAAGGTCTTTAAAAGTTTCAGAGATAAATGACTTTTCAGAAGGGTTTTCTAGTAGAAAATTGAGTTCGTCATCATTTAAGATAGTTGAGGAGTTTTCTACAATCGCTTTCGAGAAATAGTAACTGATAGACATAAAGTCATTTGTTATGACTTCTTTGTTTTTAGCTTTCATGAAATATGAAACAACGTTGCTTCCTGCAAAAACATCTAAAAAACTATCAAATTCGATATGCTTTAAAATCTCCCATATCTCGTAAATGATCTTGTTCTTGCTTCCCATGTATCTTGTGCCTGGGAACAGTGTAAACTGATCAACGAATTCTTCTATTTCAATTTGATTATTAAACATATCCACCAACTACTATAATGTCCTTTCCTGTTCTTGTTTTTGAGTTGCTACTTATCATTCTTCGAGTTTCAATTATGTCAATTTCATAATCAGAGTACAAGTCAAGTATTACTTCGTGATCAGAATTTGTTAAAACTACTTTGCATCCCATATTTACCAATCTGTCAAATTCTTGTTTAAGCTCAACTTGATTATCATGGTAAAAAAATTCCTTTGTATATCTTTTAAAATCAGAGTATTTTCCTACGGGATAATATGGTGGGTCTAAAAAGATAAAATCACCTTCAGTCGCAAATTCTGTCAGGACGTCAAGGTAGTCTCCTTTGATAATAGTAGTTTCTGCAAGAAATTCACTTGCATTTCTCAGCACTTCTACGTTCAAAAAACTACCGTTTCCTTTGCCATAAGGCACATTGAATTGACCTTTTTTATTTACCCTGTAAAGTCCGTTAAAACAAGTCTTGTTCAAGTAAATTAAGCGTGCTGCTCGATAACTGTGTTCCAATTCATTTGGATCAAGGCTCCTAATGTTATAGTAAAACTCTTCATTGTGTTCAAACGTTTCTAGGTGTTCAATTACTCTTTCAACAGCTTCTTTTACTTGTCTGTAAGTTATTACTAACTCTTCGTTTGAGTCAGCAATGATTGACTCATTTGGATTAAGACTGAAAAACATAGCACCGCCACCAATAAAAGGCTCAATGTATTTATTGAAATTATTTGGCACGTGTTTATGAAGTTCTTTCAGCAATTGAGTTTTACCACCTGCCCATTTCAAAAAAGGTTTTATTGCTACGTCTTTTGGAAACAAACCAAGAGGTTCATCGACTGTTGAAATATTTACTTCTTGGTTTTCTTTATACATGTTTTACGACTTTTGAGTATTTCAATGTGCTTTCAGCAACTTTTAATGCGCCTGCTGCTGTCTCTTCATCTTTTACGATTTCATACACTTGGTCAGCAAGCCAAACTGTCAATAGTTCGTTAGCATCAGTTTGCAGGAGTTCAGCAAGTTTTAATACTTGTTCTCTTTTCGCTCTTCGTTCTCCACGTTCGATTTTACTGAACATTGGTGTGTCGATCTCTAAGCTTGCAGCTAATTGGCGTTGCAAAAGTCCTTTACTTTCACGCAGCTCTTTTATTTTTTCACCCAATTGCATGGCCTGTTTATTTATGACTTGTCAATATTTGGCTAATATAGGAAAGACTTTTCAAAATACTGCATTTTCAAGAAAGGAAAATTCAGGCTCTTTTGGTTTTCTGCGTTGGCTTTGAGTATCGGCAAAACCAAATGTGCCTGAATGTGCGGTCAGCTTTTTGCATGTTGCCCAACGGTAAATTGTATGAGTAGTGGCAGATTGCGGGCTTTTTACCTGTCAAACCGCTACGAAGTTTGAGCGGGTTACAAACCTTGACATTTACCACTTCACCTGCCATTACTTATACAAAATGTTGTGTGCTGCCTTTCATTCATTTTTTTCTCTCGTTATTTTAATTTTATTTCTACTGAATTCTCGGGCATGAATAATTTCTCCATAACATTTGCAATTCTTGACATACAATTAGATGCTGAAATATTAATATGGATAAAAAGTAAGTCGTCATTTAATTCTTTCACCTTATCCCAAACCTTACCATCAAAAGTTTTATAGCGACTTGACAAATCAACATTAGAATCTATTAATTCCTTTAAATTGCCCCATTTTAAAATGGTTTCGTCCCGTCTGAACATTTCGAGTTGATTATCTAAAATGAATTCGAAATCATATTCAGGTTTATCTCTTAAGTATTTTAAAAACTTTATAAACACATCTTGCCAAGAATTAACCTTAATAATATCATCAAAAATATGAAGTTCGACCGGTTTGTTCCCTTCTGCCATATTACCTGCATCAGTATCTAATGGAGAAAATGACGTGTTTTCAATTGTTTGAGTATTCCAATTCGCTTTTTCTTTGTATTGTTCGGGTAATGGGAAAGTTTCAATGAACCAGTTCGTCATATTTGTCTGATGCTCCTTTATGCTTTGCTCATTCCAGGTGTTTCTATTGATAACATCAAGTCTATAATTAAGTGAAGATGTGTTCAGTTTTCTTTTCTTTATTTCAAAAGATTTGTTTCCTATTTCGCTATTGAATTCTGTGAGAATAAGATTACCAATATTGTGAAGATAATTTTTGTGAATCTCGTCAAAATTATCTCCTAATTCTACTTTCCAACTGTCATCCAATTTTTGAGGCATTATATGTTCAATTGTGATTTTTGGATTACGAAAATCAACCGACACTTTAGAATTATGTTCTTCAATCTTGCCCAAAATGAGTTTTGAATATTGTTTTAAACTTTCATAAAAATTCATTGATAGTAAAGTATTCATCATCTCGGTGTTGTTAGGCAATCTGAGCCTGTAAAACATATTTGTTAAAAGCTCAAACATTGAAATACTTCCATTGACTAACCCTTCTATTTTTTTGCTTAGCAAAACAATATTCTTATTTTCACCTTGAGTTAACCCTAATACTCTCCGTCTAATTAAATAGATTCTTATTGCTTTCAAAGTCGAAATTAGTATTTCGTCACTTAGCTTTAAATTGTTTATGGTGTATTGATGATACTCTAATAGTCCTAAAACAAAAGGCTTAAAAGCTTCTGCCTTTATGTCGTGGAAGATATTTCTTAGTAATTCTTTGATTTCTCTGTCTTTGTAAATATTACTCGAAATTGTATCATTGTTAATTTCAGTAATAATCCACTTATAACACTTTACAAAACGAACAATGTCATTTATAAAGGCATTATGATTATCATAGTTTGTTTCCACAAATTCCTTAAACTGTTGGTAGAGTTCCTTAGTATTGTTATCGCTTACAACTTTTAAAGAACTAGCAGTTTTATATTGCAAATAATCACGGAAAAATTTGGATGTATTGTCATTGAGGACTACTTCAATTTTTGGATGCCATATCTTTTCATAAATATCTGATTGATTTTTACTTTCCATATTTAGCAACACAAAATTTCTCACAAGGTCAGATAATGTAAGAGGTTTTCCCAATGAATTAAGAGTTTCAAATATTATTTGAGGGTCTTCACCCTTAAATGGTCTTTCATCTAAAAAAATTACTGCTACATTCATTCTTTGTATTGCAATAATATAATGTTCAAAAACTACATCAGGATTTAACCTTTTCTTTTCATTGATTAATTTTTTAAGTAATTCATATGAGTTATTAATAACCCCTGGGCTTGGCTGGTTTTTATTTACGAGAGCTTTATAGGAATCCCAATCTTTCGTGACTTGTTTAAGTTTTATCTTGTCTTGAAACGATGATGAATTATTCGTCAAATAATTTTGAGTTATAAAATCTTGTTTTATTGTGTCTGTTTCTGAATCTCTTAAAGCTATTAAGAAAATTAGTGTTGTTGTAAGTCTTTGCTGACCATCAACTATTACCGATTTATTTGCAAACCCAGCTTTCTCTTCTTTAATGACAACTGTTCCAAAAAAGTGCTCCAGTTTGTCATGTTGTTTGGAATCCAATTCTGATTCAATAATTCTCGATATGTCACTAAAATATCTTTCTATTTCCGGTCTACCCCAAGCGTAAGCTCTTTGAAAAGGTGGAATAAAAAATGATGTTGCATTTTTCGCTAAAACGTCATTTATCGAATGGCTCTCTGTCTTCATAAATATATTTTTGGTTACTGTCGTTTTTTAAGGTTGCATACAACGGTTTGTATATGAAAAGTAGGCGATTTCGAAGCACCAAACATTCAGTTAAGGACAAATTTTAACCCCGAGTTAAAAGTCTTGGTTTTGCACATATCTCGCCTATTTTTTATATACATTGTTAGAAACAGTATTTATCCAATTTTCAATTGTTGTTAAATAATCAGGATGCAATTTAAACCAATATGGGAAATCACTTCCTCCAATATTAGACATCGAATGAGAGGCTCCTTCCAATAAAACTGTTTTATAATTATCATTACCTGATTTCTTAATTGCATCGGTAATGAGTAAATAACTATTGACTGGTATTATTTCATCCATTTTACCTTGCATAATTAAGATAGGTTGCCTTGTTTTTTCAAAGTAGGGTATTGGAGTATATAGAAGTCTTTTATCTGGTTGGACTTCATCCAAATTAGGTACCCAAATATTGGCAAACCACGATGCTGATTTTTTAGAATTTATAGCCTTTTCTAAATCTGCTCTTGATATTTTTCCTGCCATAAATTCAAAAACCTTTCGTTGCAGTAGCGTAGCATCATCCAAGTGATTCCCTAGTAATTTAGCATTTCTATTCCTCCAATAATTTAAATCGCTTTCTAGTAAGGTAACTCCTGGGCAACTTACTACAATCCCATAATTCAAATTCTCTAATTCATTTAAAATTGATGGTATTTTTATAGCTCCTTGACTACTCCCTTTTATTCCTATTTTCTTAAGTGGTATTCCAGTCTTCTCAGAGAAATATTCTATAGCTGTAACATCATCTGTTATATATTCCTCAATTGTTGCAGTATTCCAATCACCCTCAGAATTTCCAGTACCTCTTTTGTCATAATGAAATGTAGTAAATCCTTTTTGTGCAAGTAGTATGGCTTCTGCACGTGAAGCACTGCGGTCTTGACCTCCAGAAGAAGTCACAATTACAAGGGCTTTCCCTTTATTGTTATTGGGATACCAAATAGTTCTATTTATACGTAATCCATTGGATTTAAAACTAATCTCCTCACTTTTTGGAGTATTGCTATTATCTAAAAATTCCTTTTCCAATGTATAGAGGGTTGTAATAGTGTCAACAGTAAGTGACCCTTGAAGTTTGCTATAATTATCAATCCATTTGTTTTTGAAAGAGTATGTGTAAAAATCGCTTTGTAACTTAAAATTTATCGAATCTCCATTTACTTCAACATTTTGAAATGGAATTCGATTGGCATTTTGCTCTAAACTTGTAAAGAAAACATTGAAACTTACAGAATCTCGTTCTATTTCAAATAGGATCTTGTCGGAAAAGTTACCACGTTTAAATATTCCGCTAAAGTTCCCTGTCTTCTCATTTTTTTTATTTCCTGAATTGGGATTACAAGAAAACATTCCAAATACTAGGAATATGGTAATTATTCTTTTCAAACGTAAATTTTTTAAATGCTTGTGTTTTATATTGTTTCTAACGGTCGGTGTATGGTGTCGTAAGGGATTGCGGGCTTCAAACCTATCAAGTTACCACCCAAAATTGATGCGGGTGATGCCGCTCGAAAACCTCTGAAACCCTTATGCACTATACACATTGTTGTGCTTTCGTTATTTTTTCTTTTAGTTCATCTGATATATTAATCCACTCTGTTTTTTCCGTCAATATTAGTGAAACCGAACATTCATCTTTAATAACTCTTACAATTTGCAAATACCAATCTAAATAACTCCAATCTCGTGGTTTGGGTGAATAGAGTGTCATATTTTTATTATCCCAATGAACTTCTGTAGCTGTCCTGTAAACCAAAGAAAATTTTGACTTCTCAGGCTTTATGTGTAGTCTGCCAGTATCGTCAATTTCCACTTTCGTAATATTATCTAGACCAGTTTCATTAAACATACTTCTGATATTTTTCCATTTTCTTTAGGTAATATTCACAAGCATCATGTTCGTTATTAAATTCTCCTACAGAATGCTTTTCACCTCGTTCTCTGAAATAAACTTCCCAAATTAAAGAATACTTACCTCTCTTAATTGTCATTGAAAGTTTCTCATCATCACTAGAATCTCCAAACAATCCATGCAGATATATTTTATTATCATTAATCCCGATATCTTTAAGTTTGTTATATAACTCCTCAATTGTCATATTTTCTCAATTCGATTTATTCATAAATTGATGCTCCTTTCATAATGGTCATAAAATTCTCCCATGTTGGTACGTTTGCATCAATGTCCATTTTCATGTTATCGTAAAACCCTTGCACATCTTCAGTGTATGATTCCATTGCTTCCAAAAAATCCTCAAGAGTCTTATTCTCCCAATTTGATTTATTGTCTTTCAAATCTTTTCTAAACTCTTTAAGAAACTCTATAAACTCAAATCTTGTCATAGTCGCAGGGTGTTTTTATAATGAAGCACAACGGTTTGGCTATGTGGAGTGCGGGACTTTGAAACGCTTCACTGTCAGGCTGCCACTGAGCCAATTCGTTTATTCATATTTTTGTTTTTATAGCCAAATCGTCAAAGACGAATTGGCGGTGTTGCAACGAAGAACTGCGGTTGAATTACCCGCTGAACCCCGCATTACATATAGCTTTTGTTAGCGGGTCGTTATTTTTTCTTTTGCTTTGTTTAGTTCTTCAATTATTGCTTTTGCAAACTTTTTTACCTTTTTAGGATAATCATCATCATCTAAATCAGATTCGATAAAATCTACAGAACTGTCAAGCTGCTCGTAAAAATCAATGATTGAGATTTTATTTTTCATTAAATCGAAATTCATTTCTGTTAATTGGTCGATTTCTGATTCTATTGAGAACAATATTTCAAGTTCGTCATCTTCATAAGATTCGATATCATATTTGTCGTAATAAAAATTAAAAATTTCCAATTGGTTTTGAAATCCATTTGCAACATTCCTTTTTTCCTCATGGCTAATTTCTGGAATATTATCTAAAAATTCTTGTTCCTTTTTACTTGCCTCAATTAGAAGTTCTTTTTGTTCATTTGATAATCCGTTAAAAGCCTCTGCAACTTTCTCTGTTAGGTTTATCTCAATTGTTAAGGATTGATTTTTAGATGCTGACTTTTTGGGTTCATTTTCAATTGGTTTTGCGATTGGAATTTCAAGATTTAAATCTTTGTCTTCATCATTGCACATTTTAATAAAATCTTTCTCTGATAAGATTTTAATTATTTTTCCTTTTTCAATTAGTTCTTCAACTTTTCTGTGTTTTGAACTTTTTTCGTAACCAGCAAGTTTTGTTGAATCTTGTGTTCCTACAATTAAGATTGTTGTTTTTTGTGTAACAGAGTTTAAAACATTACAACCAATTTTTGCAGCGATTCCAGCTGCTTCTTTTCTTGGTAACGACAATGCTCCTGTAAACACCAAATTTTCTCCGTAAAGAGAACCCTCTGGATTTCCGTCTTGTTTGATTGAAGCAGAATAGTCAGATTTTGAGGCACTCTTATTTATTGGCATTCCAATTCTTTGGAACCAATCCTCGATTGACATTTCTTTAACTGAACATGCATTTGCAACCACTAACCCTGCTGCAATAGCGTCTTGAAGTGCATCGTGGTGTTCGAATTTTATTTCTAAAAAGTCCGCGATGTTTTTTAATCCATATCCTTTATAAGCGAATTGTTCCCAGGTTCTTCTTGTAATTTTCGCTGAGTCCAACCATTTTGTTTTTATTGGAGGTAATTGATATTCTTCACAGACTCTATTTAATGCGACTCTGTCAAATGGCATGTGATGAACAGTAATTTTTTCTTCAAGTCGATTTTTAATTTCCTCATAGATTTTGTCAAAAGTCGGAGAGTCTTTTACATCAGATTCTTTGATTCCATGAATGGAAATGTTAAATGGGTCAAAATAGGATTCTGGATTAATCAAAGAACTCCATTTATCAATAACTTTTCCGTTTTCAAATTCCGCAATTCCTATTTGACAGATACTTGAATAATCTGCATTTGCGGTTTCTACATCTAAAGCTAAATATTTCATTTGGTTTGGTTTTTTATAATGCCCGCTAACATTGGCATAACACCAATGCCATTCATGTTATCCTTGCTTCATACTCAAGTCCTGTTCATGTTATAATCACCATAACGAGGATAAAATGAGGAAAGCAGACTTAATATCAAAGTCCAAACATAAGCTTACGATGAAATATTATAGTGACTTTACATAGCGTGCCTGTCTCAATGGTTGCATCGACAGGATTCGCAGTTTGGATCCTTCTTCATTTTTTGCCGGCTTTTGGCTTTCATTTAAATGCCTCTCCCATCCAGGCGTTGATTTCAGATCTTACCGGGTCGGTACTTACTTGTGAATGGATTTTTTCAACAATTTCTGCCTTGACGGTATCCAGCAAATCCATGCCATCTTTTAAAATTTCAAATACGATAGAATTGCCTTCTACAAATCCAATGGCGGCATCCATTGCAGTCGGACATTCTCCATGTAATGTGACTCTTTCAACTTTTGCGTCTGAAAAACCAGCAACCGTTACATACTCTCGAAGTTCAACCGGGTCGTGCATAGCGTAAGGCCTTGCATAATATGGCGGCGGGGCTTCTTTTAAATAATGGATAACTGTTTGTTGACTGATGTAATGAGTTATATTGTTTTCCGACTTGTCCCAGGTAAAAAAAATGAATTGACCGCCCGGTTTTAATACTCTCCAGGCTTCATTAAATCCTTTTTGCTTGTCTGGCAAAAACATAAATCCTAACTGGCAAATAACACAATCAAAACCATTATCCGGATATGGGAGATTCTGTGAATCCGCAACCACGAATTCAATATTGCCGGCATCCACTTGTTTCCTGGCAATCTCAAGCATATTTGGATTGATGTCGGCAGCAATAAGTTTCGCCTCATTGCCAATCTTTTCAGCAATATGCCTTGTTACCCTACCAGTACCGGCAGCCATCTCCAAAACAATTTTTGGCGAGCCTTTTATCCTGCCTTTCGTATAGATAGCATATGGCTCATAAAGGTAAGGCCCAAGATAACGTTCATATTTACCGGGAATAGCCTCTTTGTAGGAAATATTAATACCCGTCATTTCGATTCATGTTAATTAAAAATAATGACTATCCTCCCCGATTCATCGGGACTACACATCCCTCATTTAACCGCAAAGAACGCCAAGTTCGCGGAGTAAGACTTTTTTTTTGCGTTTCTTGGCGGTTTACATTTTCTGATCCCGAAAAAACTATGACAATTGGAGTGATTCCGGATAGTCATCTTAAAAATTTACATTATAAATTATTCTCTGCCAAGCCGCTACTAATTTAATAAATCGCAATGAGTTGGCAATTATGAATTAACCGCTATTGTATGTATACCTTATTGGGTATTGTGCTGGTAACGGCTGGCAATTTGGTGCGGGCGGAAATTTTGAAATGCGTCTTTATCCGCCATTGCAGATGCTGAAACGGAGACGGAATGTTGAATGCGAAACGCACCACACCGCAGCACTATATTGTGTTTTGTAGTGCTTTTTGTATCCATTCAGATGCTATTTTTTTATTATCAACAGTACTACACCATGGGATGGTATTCTGTATGAGATTCTGTTGTTATTTATTGTCATCTCTTTATTCAACCATACATCATGCACTGATACCGGAGGTTTATTCAAATTTAAATCATTCCAGTCAAAGCTAATTTGTTTGATCTTTTTCTCTCTATTAAATAAGGCAACGGCAATAGTCCCATTTTTTAAGGGTTTAGACCATACTTCAACGCCGTCCATTTTATTAATTCTTTTTCCTTGTATGCCGAGTTCATCCTGGTCAATGGCTATTAAATCCGGGTTTGTTAGAATTGAGATTGTTTCTTCCGACATATTTATAAGATCGTTACCCGCCATCAACGGAGCAGCCAACATACACCAAAGGGTAAAATGAGCCTTATTTTCATCAAGTGTTAAATTGCCATTGCCAACTTCCAGCATATCAGGATCATTCCAATGTCCGGGACCGGCATACGAAGCCAGATCATTCTGGTTAAATCCAATTTCTGCAATTTTCTCCCACGAGTCATTAATATCTCCAGTTTCGCGCCACAGGTTACCACCAGCACTTTGTCCCCATTCCCATACATTTCCCAGGCCATATTGACAAATACTGTAAACAATGGGTCTCCCGGTTTTTAACAAAGCCATTCCCATTTTTTGATATGCCAAGCGCATGTTTTCTCTTGAATAACCATATATTCGCATCGCACTGCACCAATCATATTTCAGGTAATCGACCCCCCACGAAGCAAATGTCTTTGCATCCTGCCGTTCATGACCATAACTTCCTTCATAACCACCACAGGTTTTAGGCCCGGGTGAAGAATAAATACCTAGCTTTAACCCCAAACCATGTACATAATCGGCAAGGGCCTTCATATCAGGAAAATTCGTATTTGCATATAAGTTGCCATCTTTATTCCTGCCGCCTTCCCAGCCATCATCAATAACAATGTATTTGTAACCGGCTTTTGCCATCCCTGAACTCACCATTGCATTTGCAATTTCCCTGATAACGCTGTCACTTATATTTGTTCCGAAATGGTTCCAGCTATTCCATCCCATTGGTGGTGTTAATGCTAATCCATTTGATGGTACATCCTTAATTCCAGGTAGAGGAATTGAATCTGGCGGTATTACTTCATCTTTTGAGACCCTTTTTGCAATTGATTTTAAAGATGAACCACCATTCCAAATGGTATGAACCACCATATCATTGCCTTTTGGGAAAAAATTAAATTCAGCGCCCCAAAATATAGTAAATGAAACCATCGAATCACTCACGACCACATTTCCAATAGGAATTTTAACAGCATCATTCATTATAACAAAACCATCCAGTCCATTTTCATTTTGTTTTAAATCAAAATATGTTGTAATAATTACACCCCCGTTACCTTTACTCTCTGTTTTCCATACTCCGTTATATTTGTATTTATTTGAATTTACCGAACATGATAAACTAATAAGTAACAAGAAGGCACTTACAAGATTAATCTTATTTATGTTTCTCATAATTTTTATGTTCTTCTTACTATTTGTTTATAATTACTAATTCCAGTTATTTCAAATACTGTCTAGAGTAAAATTCAATTCCTTGTATATTTTGATGTCAGCCTGAAAAATTAATTGACTAGTCTGATGTGAGGAATGCACTACATCAATCGCATAACACGACCTCAATTCATGTTATCCTTGCTTCGTACGTAAGTTTCGTTCATGTTACTATCCCAGAACGGAACACCGGGACGGAGATAAAATGAGGAAACCGGACTTATGATCAAAGTATCACATAAGCTTACGCTGAAAAATTACATCGACCGTATATTACGCGCCTGTCTCATTGCTGCACCGACCCCATAGATGACGAGGACTTGAGTAAATTGCGGATTCTTGGTACATCACGGCTGGTAATTCCGGCATCCTCCAAATCCTTTAAATCCTGCAGAAAGGCCTCTCTAAATGTCGGGAACTTATCACTAAATGGATATTTCTTATTCATCCACTGTTTGTAGACGGCTTCCGCTTCAGGGTATTGATTGTCAAACAAGTAGCCAAGTGCAAGATTGGTATAAACACCGGTAAGAGTAGAGTCGATATCAAGAACCTTCTTTGAAGTATTGATAGTCTTTGCATACTGCTTCGTAAACAGGTAATACCAACTCAGCGTCCACAAATAATCGGCATCTCCCGGTTTATTCATCACTGCCTTTTCCTGGTACCGTACCGCATTCCTGAATTTTTTATCCGTGAAATAAGCTTCCGACATGTTGGATAGTACCAGGGCGCTTGTCGAGTCAATCTTCAGCGCTTTCGAGTAATAACCTATTGCCTGTGATAGTTCATCCCGGCGACGTTCTACCAGCCCCAGGTTGTTCCATGCCCATATATACTGCGGATCAGCTTCAACTGCTTTTTGATACGATTGCCGGGCGAGGTCATAGCCTTCGTCCCCCTGATCGTAAAAGTTGTTACCCAAATCATTCCAGTCGCTGGCTTTCGGGTAAACAAAATTCCGGGCGGCAATTTCACTGTAATCCCTGAACGCTTCCTTCAGCTCCTTTTTCCTGACGTGCACCCTTGCGCGGCAATAGACCACAAGGTTACTGCTGCCAAACCTTTTTGAAAACGAAGGATCCTGCTCAATGCCCTTCTCAAAGGCATCGATCATTCCCAAAAGCGCGCTTGAGTACTGCGGATCAATATCCAAAGCCTTCTTAAAGTTAATGTACGAGACATAATAATTTTTCTTTGCATACTCTACGTTTCCCAGGTTGTATTGAGCCCATTTATAATTTTGATCAATTTTAAGGGCGTTTCGATAACAAACATCAGCTCTGTCGTAGTTGTGGCTTTCGTAATAAGCATTCCCCAACTGGTTCCACTCCAGCGCAGTATCATAAGAAGGATCCAGCTTATTGGTCTCTGCAAAACTATGATAGGCCTCATCATATTTTTTGAGATAAAGCAGGGACATCCCCAAATTGCGCCATGCCCATTTATATTTATCATCTGCCTTTACGGCTTTACGGTAGTACTCAACAGCCATAATGTATTGTTTCCGGGCGTAATAGACATTCCCGACTCCATTCAAAGAAGCGGTGTAGTTTTGATCTACTTCGAGGGCCTTTTTGTGAAAATCGAGTGACGCGTCATATTCTTTCAGGTGATAATAAACGAGTCCAAGGTTACCCAGAGCCCATTTATAATCCGGTTCGATAGTCAGAACCTTTTCGTAGTACGGTATGGCCTTTTCATACTCGCCGATATCATAATAGCAGTTGCCGAACTCATTAAGCACCTCTGCATTTTCATTCTCATCTGCGTATGTATCCAATAATCTCTGATAGAACTGGATGGCCAATGCATATTTCTTTGAATTGTAGTAACTCTTTGCAAGGGATAGCAGTTCATCCTTACTTTTCCCCCGCGAGAGGCTTTCCGAGTTAATGACATTGTAGGCCAGCTTCTGTTCGTCATCGAGCTCGCCAATATTATAACGGGCAAAGAATTTGTCCTCACTAAACGTTTGCCGGTCCATCGTTACATATGGTGTTTCCCACACATACACATCATTTCCCGCCATCGTCAGGAATACGGTCCCTTTTTCAGAAAAAATGATGGACGGGACTATAGTCACGTGACTATTTTGGACCTGCATTTCAGATGGATTCTGGCTGGTATAACTATATGAACTTAATCTGCTGAGCAGGTTGTTAGCCGGCGCCTGGTAATCGATATTCAACAGTTTTATGGGTTTTTGATTCCTGTTGATATCCCATACGTAAAACCGTTCTTTGTCATCCTCGGAAAGTACATACCTGTCATCCGGCGATGTTACGGCATATTTAACGGATGCACTGTGACCAAATATTGTTTTTTCACGTCCGTTAAACCGGGTCCCGGCCTTCCACACGCTAACGGTGTTATTGACAGTCGTAACAACATAATCATCATCCGACATGATCATTGAGTTCGTAGCCGTCTCCTCGTTCATTCGTGTCACAATCTTCTTTTCAACAAGATCATAGACAATGGCACTCTGACTGGTGGCATAGGCAATCAGCTGCCGATCATCATCAACAAATTCGATACCTGTAATTCCAGCCCTGTTGCCGCTAAAGTCGTCCAATGTGATACCAATGTCCGCGTTGGTCGCCAGGTTTCGGCAAACGATACGGGCGTTGTTTTCTCCAATTGCGAGATATCTCCCATCCCCGGAAAGCGAAACAACGGAAATCTGTTTGAAATCAACAGGCCAGTGATTATTAGTCATAGCTGTTTTTTTGTACGAACCCTGATTGATCTCCCATATGTCGATTTTGTCGCGTACGGTATCAACCGTGACAATAATTTTTCCATCACGGGATATGTCAGCGAAATGTTTCATGCTGTCAGCACTCCAGGTAATGCCGCTCTGGGTCTTATCATCTGAATTCTGGACGCGCTGGCTTGCCGATTCACTGCTTACGTTTCCGCTGATATTGATCAACTCAATTCCCAATGATGTTACTTTTGCTAGTTCGTCCTCGTCTTTGAAACCAAGAGCGAGCAGGTTGTCTCTTCTGATTTCAAAATTCTGCACATAGAAATTACTCCTGGCCAGCACCTCTTTCATCACTGCCCGGGTAATCACATTATCATTTTGATTGATCGCTTCCCTGGCCAGTTGAACAGCAAGAACCGGGTCATTGGTGATTTTACCAAGTGCATGAGTCGACAAATTGAGGGCAACCAGTACAGAATCTTTACTCAGACTATCTTGTTTCAGGGCTTTTTGATGATCTCTCCCAATATCCAGTGCTTTGTTGCGCAGGTCAATCGATCTCTGAGGATCGCGAATGTATATGTTTTTCTGCGCATCATTATCAAAATTAGCAACAAGCTCACGATACCAGTCTGATGCCGTGGCAAGGAATTTCATTCGCGTGAGATCCCGCTGCGTTTCCCGGTAGTTTTCCGAGATCAAGGCAAACACCACCAGCATGATTGAAAAAACGACGACAACGATGCCGCCTACTACAAGCCTGCGCCTGATCTTCTTTGTCTTTTCCAACAACCGGAGTTTGTAGGCCTCATATTCCTCACGGCGGCGTTCCTCTTCCTGTTCACGACCTTCCTCTTCTCGTCTTTTTTGGTATGCACGGAGGATAGGCTTCACCAATGAATCATGACTCAATTCATAAGAGAATCCACCCGCTGTGTTGGGCTCCGACCTGACGATATGCGTGTCAACCAGTTGTTGAAGCAGCTTTTTACTGATCCCGTAGTTCTTCAGAATCTGTCCTTCATACAAGCTGAGACGCCGCTCCTCTTCTTCAAATATGAGCCCTTCTTCAAGGAACTTGCGGACAGCGGGCCGAACATCTTCCGGGATGCGAGAAATCAGCTTATCATAATACAACTCGAAAATATCCCCAAGATCACCGACATCATCATACTCTATATAGGTATCGTTTTGTTCGATTACGATACTCTCTTCGATGTATTGGCAGAGTATCTGAAGCTGGAATGACTCGATACTCTGCGTGTCTCCTTTTGTCAGGAAACTCAGAATTTTATCAACGGCTTCATCGGTATAATCGAATTTTGGGGACTCAAAATCGGGATCATCGAGATAAGCCGGGCTCAGGATCGCATCTTCTGCCTGTGTACGGGTCAATGCCGATAGCTGGTATGTGTTCGACAGAATATCGGGGATATAATCTTTTAGCTGATCGATTAGACTCAAACGATCTGAACGGATGGCAACCAGCATTTTGAGGCGAAGAGGCTTGTAAAGCAGTTCAAGTTCTTCCTTTGATAGTATTTCCCGGTTGCTTTTAACATGCTCTTCGAGGGATGACTGGTAATATTTTGGAATTGTGCTGTATAACGCTTCTGAAATTGCTTTTTTAAACTCAAGGATCTGTATCGCCGGATAGGTAAACAACTCTTCAAATTGATCGAATATCAATAGTTTTTCTTCCGGGACCTCTGCCTTCAGCTGTTCTTTCTTCAAATAATACCAGAGCGAAGAGTCCGGTTCCGCCAGCTTATCCAGGAACGTGTGTTCTTTATCTTCAGCTGAAATTTTTTCTTTGATAGCATTCAGCGGACTCACAGATTGTCCAGGCCTGTAGCTTCCGAATCTGACGATTACAGGTTTGTACCGGGTTTCCTCTTTTATTATTGGCAGCAAACCGGCATTGATCAGGGAGCTTTTGCCTAAACCGGACTTTGAATACAGTACCACCAGCTGCTTGACGTTAACCAGCTTAAACAGGCGGGAAATATCCCTCTGTCTGCCAAAAAAGAGATTACTTTCGGTGGTTGAAAAAGGCTTTACGCCCGGATATCTGCGTTTCCCCATGGCTTACGTTTTTACCGCGCTTTCCTGCAACTTCACATCCTCAATTAAATCGAGCAGTCCAACATTGATTTTATTAAGCTCGATGTTCGCTTCCTTCTGGTCCAACACACCGTCATCCAGCCTGCGTTTAACCCGGCTGTAACGAGCCGAAATACCAGCAATACGATCATATTTTTCCTGATCAGAATCCTCTAAATAGTTGAACAACAGATCAATAGCTTCTTCAATATTATCTTTTTTGACTAATTGGTAAGCCTTTTTTGACACCAATACCTCTTCCTTCCCGGCCTCTCGCAGCATTCCCTCTTTCTGGCAGCGGCTGTATAACTCGTTTACGAATTCATTGTAATCCGAAGCTATGAAACTGATGTTAAACTGACGGGTACAGATCTCGTCAGTCTCCTTAGAAATGTTGATGAATGGCGCCAAACCCTCATTGTTTTCCTTTTCGATCTCATCATACAATAACGCCAGCAACAACTGCACATACCACTTGTCAAACTTGAAACCCAGGAAGATAAAACGTGTCACACTCTTTAATTCATTAAGCAACTCGGTAGGCAGCGGTTTGCTTCCGAGGATGGCTTTCAGATATTTGTATAAATCCTTGTACGTTATCAGCAGCGATGAAGAATCATCCGTACTTCCCGTCATATTATACAGCACCGGAATGTCACTGGTCGGGTCACTGAATTCCTCCGGCCGGGCCTCACTGAAATTATAGTAGTGATATTCATACTGAAGGTTGTTTTCATCAAAGGTGTCCTTCAACAAAAGGTCGGGCGACGTCGAAATAATCAGGTGGAACGGGATAAAAGCTATCTTGGCATACAGTTCTTTATTGAATGAATTTTGCAGAAACTTATCGATTTTACTAAGTACGGTAATCCGGTCTTTATTATCGATTATAAAAAGATCGTCCCGCGAAAAATAATACGTATTGTCCTTGTGGTCTTCCCTCAACGATTCATACAAAGCCTTGTTGAAGTATTTTCCATCTTTGGTTTGTGCTATTTCGGGACCTATGAAGAGGACGCATTTTTCTTTACGAATAGCATATAACAATGTGTCCCAGTCAATTTTTTTATTCTCAGGCGCCATAAGAAAGGAAGTTTGTGAAGGTACAAACGAATTTACGAATAAATTAATAGAAAACTATATCATACCATTTGTTTATTTCGGTAAATCCGGTTTACTTATACGCAACCAGTAATCAGTATTCTTTTTTTATGAAGCCAAATGATATAAGAGATTACATTGCAAAAGGAAGACTTGAGTCTGCCGTCAGAGAGACCGTGGTACTCGCAAGTGACACCGAGCTTGAGAATCTCGCAATTGGTATCTCAAACGGATTCCGCAAGTATAAAAAAGACAACATTGCCGGTATATTAGACTCCAATGAAGACAGCAAGAGATATAACGTTCTTACCCAACAGCTATTGAATTTGCTGAATGAATACGAGCTCTACCAGATCAAGGGAGTAAAACACACAGTAGAAAAACTGACGCAGGAATTGCAAGTACCTGCCCCGATACCAGAAACGAGTGAGACTATTACCGAATTAGCTGAGATCAGTAAAGAGATGCAGCATGTCGAACTGGCAGAAACGAAAGACGAGGTAAAGCCAGGGGTCTTACAAAGGGTTCAACGCTTCATTGAAAAAGCCCGGGAGCCCGACTCTGCCTACAATAAAGCCATAAAAACGGTAACGAATGGATACAGTATCCTGCAGGACCTTGCCGCCGACTGCTCTCGTTGCATCGCCGTTCCCAGACGGGGTCGGCGCATGATTTGCCTTTTCCCTTGGATCGACACACCAATCCATTCGGGCTTGGAAGTCCCCGTTGAAAGGCGTCACGCCAACGCCACACGGTACTCCTCGTCCGTCGGTGACTTCACCTACCCAGTCTTTTGCATCCCGCGAAATAACTTCCCTGCCGAACAAACCGTCCACCCAGCCGCCCCGACTGGGATGGTCGGGATCGCTCAGACCGACGGGTAGGAAATAGAACCAGGACGGTGTATCACCTTTTGATTGCCGAATGGGGATTTCGTAGTCCCATGCCTCGCGCCCTTGGGTACAGCGTGCCCAAGGGTCCGTGTCTTTGGCGAATGTTGGTTTCCATCCAATCGCGAGCGCAGAGCACCCAATCGTTGCCCGCGCCCCGGCTCGCCGGGCGGATCGAAGGCCTGCCGGCGGCCGTTGTCCAGTTCGCCAAGCGACCGCAGTTTGCCCGTTCTCGGATCGAACCAGCTGCGCGGTAAGCCGCTGCCCCTTCAGTGAGGCCAGGTCGACCGAAAACGATGCGCCGCGCGGCGTGTAGACGAAAGCCCAGGAGCCGTCCGCGCCGCCCGTGGCCGCGATCCGTTCCGTCAGCAGCGTCGGTACGCCGGCGTCACCGTCGCGATGAGCGACGAGCTTGCGCAAGCGGCACTCGGCCGGCTTGCGGCTGCTGATTCCATCAACTGCCGCAGATACCGCATCTGCATGCGGCCGGGCGCTGCCAAGGCTTCTCGCCATCGCTTGCCATAATTGAGGTCCGGGCGAATCCAGCGGCCAAATGTCATAATGCCCGTAGGTGTGCCCACACGCGCCGGCAAAGACCGACTGGTAGGCCTGCAACCGAACCTCCCAATCGTCGACCGGCGGCGTTTTCCACGTGCACTGCTCGTACCAGGGCTCGATGTCCATGACCGGTTTCGTCGGCTTCCTCGCGTAATCGGCGTCGATCGTTCTCAGCAGCGTGCTGCCCCGCCAACCGATTTGCGCTCCGTTGAAGTCCAGCCACGGGGCATCGTGAAACCATGTGGACGAAGCTGCTGCCACCGCGTGGATGATAGGTCATCAAGGTCGAAGTCCAATCGGCCTGGCCATCGAACTTCTGCACGCCGTTCACTCCATCGGCAACACCCTCCGCCATCGCATGCCAGCCCGCCATGCCCATCGGGCTGACACGTTTCGCGTCATCTGGATTGACGTCGATGCCGTTCGCCCAGATCAGATTCGGCTTGTCTCGATACAACGACCCCAGAGCATTCCCGTAGGCGTAGGCTTCCGCCGGCGTCTGGGTGATCGCGACGCGGTTGTCGGTTCGCCCGGGCGAGCCGTAGACCAGCAGAATGAACAGCCCGCGGTCGGCGGCTTGGTCGATCACCCAACCCAAATGCTCCCAGAACGGCGGATTCAACTTGGTCGCGGAATCGTTCAGGTACGGCGTGGCGCCGTAATAGTTCTTCCAATCGTTCAGCGCCCATGCATTGACGCTCATCAACTGGACCACGTTGAAGCCGGCCGCTGCCGCGTTGTCAAGATACCGTCGACGTCCTCTCGGCTGAGATTCTGGTGCAGCGCCCAGGCCGTATCGCCCAGCCAGAAAAATGGCGTCCCGTCGGCGTGCTGCAAACGGCGACCGTCGGAGAGACTTGCAGCGAACCGTGGAGTTGCCACGGCGGGATGGCCGAGGGTGAAGATTCGCTTCCGCCGGCCGGCTGGGCCGACACATCGCCGCCAGCGATCAGCATCGCCGTCAAAAATCTCACGCCACCGGCCGACTTTCTTCCAAGCTGTACTATACGAGGTCATGATGTTATTCCTTCTCTCGGTTCGTTGCCGCACGGATGGGGGCGGCGTGTGTGCAGGGGGTGCTGTTTGTTCTCCACTCACTTTTTGACGTCCTGCTTGACTCGATGCAGTTTCTGAGCTAACGTTGGACTTCCTGTTCGACATTTCGCTCAGGCAAAACCGCATCACGCTCGTCACATATCGTTTCATGATTACACCTCATTGGAAAGGGGAGGCGGAAACTACATCGCCGCTCACTCCAGCGGCCAGTCGGAAATCGACACGTCGTCCACGTACAGCGTCGCCGCCAGCGGGCCGATGCTGTGATGCGCTGATGCCGACTTTCGGCTGTTGTAGATGCTGTGGGCGAGCGGCAGGGTCTGGCCGCGAGCGTCGACAATCTTCGTTTCATGCTGCCACAACTCCACGACGCCGTCGTCTTTCCCCGACAGTGTGATGTGGAACTTCGTCACCGGCACACCTCGGCTCAAGTCCCTCCAGCTTCTTCGTCTGACCATTACTGTGACACCTCACAAATAAAGAAGGATTAGATCGGCGCCACCGATTGCCTCACGAAGCTCGGCAACTATTTCGGCTGCGGCTTCAGGGGGAGTCAGGCAAAGTGTGCTCAATGTTGACGGCGGGCCCGCCACGCCTTCTTTCCGATCGGAGTAGCCGTTAGCCTTACACCTTGCAGTGATGTATGATGAAGTTCCCCCGTTACCAATACTGGCCCAACTCACGTGTTGAAATGAATCGATTCTTACT
>CAWBCD010000047.1:0-13409 GCA_963787205.1 uncultured bacterium | reverse complement strand
GTACCTCAGTGTACGTCGTTGCTTATTCAAGCACTGATAATTATTGCGAAGTTGCTTTTTAAACAACAAAATCAGAAGCATCAAGAGGAAGCTGAAGGGAGTGTGGTACCCAACCCTTTGGCTTTTTATTTAAAGTGGATCATTGAATTTTATCCGGTTTTTGTGCTTTTGATAATAGTTTTTGAGTGGGATCCCCATGCTTATAGGAGCTGGCACGTCCCCAAAGAGTATAGCTTTATATGGTTAGTGAGTATCGGTTGGGTATTGTGGGTCTGTTACAAATGGATACAAAATCGGTCTTCCGTTTATAGCCAATCAATACAGCTTTCAGTAATTGATGTCTTGCTACTCATTCGCTTCGTGTGGCTTGTCATTTCGAATCCGGACCTGGTAACTCAGCCATCAGAATTGGCCTTGCCCATTGAAATATCACTGATAGGATGGGTCTTGTTGGTTCGTCAAAACGAGTTTGTGCATAAAAAATGGAAGTATTGGTTGCGTGCGATCTGGTTCGCTGGATGTGTCGAATCAATCATTGGTATATGGCAATACTTTGCCACAGATGCCTCATCTTTGCAATCTGTCAAGACTTTTATGACAGGCACCATAGGATCTGCCAACGGATACGGAATTTTTCTGAGTCTAACTGTCATCGCCGCTTTAACGGATGGATGGATTCACAGATCAAACAAACACATTCTGTTTGCCACATTTGGGGCTTCGTTATTAATGGTTATTGCTCTTGGATTAAATGGAAGCAGGGGGGCTATTGTATCGTTATTAGTTGGGTTACTTATTGTCGGTGGAATAATAAGTGCAACAAGGAAAGTCAAAACAGAAGCACATTCTCAGAGTTTTTATTCCATGCGAAAGAGAATGCTTTTATATGGGACCGTAAGTTTGATAGGGGTGATTGCAGCAGGTTATGGTTTGTACAAGCAAAATCCTGAATCTGTTAAAGGACGATTCATGATCTGGAGCATTTCCCAACCAATGATTTTTGATCATCCACTGACGGGTATGGGATATAATAGATACTCTGTTGAATACTTAAACTATCAGGCCAGGTATTTTTCTAACACAGTTTACCATTCAGATTCCTGGAGAGCAGCTAATATTAAACAGGCACACAATGAATTTTTACAAGCATTCTATGAGAGTGGCATTCCGGGAGGTTTTCTTTTTGTCGCAATCTGGGTAACGGCAATTTTGATTTTATTACGTGGTATCCTGTCTGAACCAGAACCTTGGGAAAAAGTCATAATTGTGGGGCTAATTACGGTGGTCTTCGTTCATTCATTGGTGGATGCTCCTCTGCATGTTTTGCCGGTTACAATAATTGCCTATGGCTGCCTTGGGACAATACCGGTAACAAGAACATGGAATTGGGAATGGGCTGGTCGAGTTACAAGATGGCTTATGCCTGCTGTAATTATTGGAGTCTTTGCTATCGTTACAGTATCGATAATTGAACATTATCCGGGTTACCGGATATGGCAAAATGGTGTTGAAGCTGCCCATCGAAATAATTGGCCCCAAGCCGTCGATTCATATAAACATGCGCTGGATCAGTCTACCCGGACAGGGAGAATTGCAATTCCATCTTGGGGCTGCCATGGTTCAAAACGGTCAATATTCATCTGGTCTATACTATCTGGATCAAGCCAGAATGAACATTCAATGATCGTAATATCTATCTATCCATGAGCTTGGGCTGGCTGAAACTCGGCCAGTACAAAAAAGCCCAGGAAAGCGCAGAAACCGCTCTTTTAATGTTTCCTGATCAGTTGGCACCTCACCTGCTATTGGGGCAGATTTACCATGAAATGGGTGAAAATGACCAGGCCAAAATGCAGTTGTCACTGTGTCTTGGTCAAAGAACACACATCCGCTCTGACAAAACGATGCTTATTGTGAATGATGCCAGGCGATTGTGGGAAATGTGGTTTGATGATAATCTGGACTGATGTCTATATGAGTTTTAAACAATTCAGAGATTTTTGTTTTAGAAATACTCGGAATTGAGTGCAAAATAACCGTTAGTAAATAAAAGTTTTGTTTTACCTATGTTGTACCTGATTAAAAAAAACAAAAGCCATAAAGAATTGAATTTCAATTCTTTATGGCTGAAATTATGAGCCGAAGACGGGACTTGAACCCGTGACCTACGCTTTATCCCGATAATATTGAGCCAATGGCCGGACTTGAACCGGCGACCTATCGCTTACGAGGCGATTGCTCTACCAACTGAGCTACATTGGCTTGATATTATCGGGACTCTACCAGCTGAGCTACTTCGGCAAAGAGTACCAAATATACAAAGCGCGGCCTCTTCCCCGCAACCGATGACCGATTTTTCCGTTAAATCATAATAATCCTTTACCGACGTTCACCTCTGGTACGAATTTAGTACCTTAGCTCCGAGTTTTAAACGAAGCATACATATAATGGCATATGTCATCCTCATCGCAACGGTTGTCACCTCATTGACAGCGTGGTATATCTTCCCGCACTTTTTTGAGGAAGGAATGTTGCGTCCATATTATACGATCAGGGAACATAAATGGTACCAGTTGATCACGTCGGGTTTCCTGCATGCGGATTTCCTGCATCTGTTTTTCAACATGTTCACCTTTTACATATTTGGTCCGTACCTGGAGCAAATATTGGGAACCCCCGTTTTTACCGGGATGTATTTCACGGCACTGGTCGTGTCTTCGTTGCCATCGCTGATCAAACATAAGGATGACCCATCGTTTGCCAGTCTGGGTGCATCGGGTGCCGTGGAAGCTGTTATTTTCTCGTTCATCCTGTTTTACCCCTGGCAGCCGCTTTACATCATGTTCATCCCCATCGGCATTCCTGCGCTTATTTTCGGGATATTGTTCCTGGCATACAGTATTTATGAGAGCCGAAGAAACCGCGGCGTCATCAACCACGATGCACACATCGCCGGGGCCGTTTCCGGCATTGTATTTACGATCGCTTTTCGTCCCGAGGCCCTGCAGATCTTCCTGCACCAGATAGTGAGGTAGAGATAGAGTATTGAGTCGTGGGTAGTGAGTAGTGAGAAAAACTTCGGCCTCAGTTCATGAAATTACATAAATAACGTCAGTTCGGGATAAGCGTAACCGGATAAGCATCAAAACACAAACATCAAATCTCAAATAAATTCCAATCAAAAAAATCAAAGTTTACAAAGATGTTTGGGTCATTATAGGGTTGGTATTAAGATTTATTTGTTCCAATTGATCGGGAGTAATTGAATTTTGATGGATATCTCAAACGGACCTTGTTTAATGCACCATTTTTTATCCCGTTAGGGATATAATACTGGTAGCAAAAAAACGAGATTTTCCCCTGTTCCATGCCGTCAGGTATGGGATATGATCAGCAAGTCTGTATTTTCTGTCTTATATCAAATTCGATTAAATAAAAAGGCCTGCCCGGTTTGTACCGAACAGGCCTTATAAATGGCTGCTCTCGTATGATTTGAATCTACACGAATCTCAATACTCACTTCTCAAGACTCATGACCATTCTTCTCACCCGTTGCTCTTGCGGAACTCATCCATGAAGGATACGAGTGCCTTGACGCTGTCGAGGGAGCAGGCGTTGTAGATGCTTGCCCGGATGCCGCCGACGCTGCGGTGTCCCTTCAGACCGATCATGCCGTTTGCCGTTGCTTCGGAGAGGAATTTCTTTTCGAGATCTTCACTGCCCAGGCGGAACGTAACGTTCATACGCGACCGCGAAGCTTTTTCAGCTGTTCCCCGGTAGAAATCATCTTTATCGATTTCGCCGTAAAGCAGGGAGGCCTTTTCGTCGTTGATCTTATCCATGGCAGCAATACCGCCCTTTTCTTCGAGCCATTCCAGGACCAGGTTCACCATGTACACGGCAAAAGAGGGTGGTGTATTGAAGAGCTTTTCCGCGTGTGTCTGGTATTTGAGAATCGTAGGAACCTTATCGGTATGTGCTTTTTCGAGGAAATCCTTGCGAATAATGACAACCGTTACACCAGCCGGACCAAGATTTTTCTGTGCGCCGGCATATACGATCCCGTATTTGGACATATCAACAGGTCGCGACAGGAAATTAGAGGAAGCGTCGCATACCAGCGGGACGCCATTGGTTTCCGGCTCTTTTTTGAACTCGGTTCCGAAAATAGTGTTGTTGGCCGTAAAATGGACGTATTGTGCATTTGATGAAAGCTTCAGTTCACTGTCTTGGGGAACAGACGTGAAATTCTTTTCTTCTGATGTGTAGGCCACATTCACATTCCCGAACAGTTTGGCTTCCTTAATCGCTTTTTTCGACCAGGCGCCGGTATTCAGATAATCGGCTGTTTCGTTTTCCCGCAAGTAATTGTAGGGAACCATCATGAATTGCGTGCTGGCTCCGCCCTGAAGGAAGAGAACTTCAAACTCTTCTCCGATCCCCAGAATTTTCCGGAAGCGGGCGACAGCCTGATTATTGATTTCCGTATACTCCGCCCCGCGATGGCTCATCTCCATGATAGAAGCACCTTTTCCGTGGTAATCAATCAGTTCGGACTGAGCTTTTTGAAGAGCTTCAATAGGTAAAGTTGCAGGGCCAGCGCTAAAATTGTGAACTCGATGCATGGTTGGTTGCTGATTTAAATGTGATAGATTGTATTTCGTAAAAGAAAAATCATTAAAACGTGTGAACAAGAAGCCCCGACCTCAGCTTGGGCTCAAACCAGGTCGATTTGGGTGGCATGAGTAATCCGGCATCGGAAACATCAGCAAGTTCTTCAATGGACGTAGGATACATGCTGATGGCAATCGACGCCTTACCGGAATCTACGAGACGAACCAGTTCTTTAGTACCCCGGATGCCGCCGACAAACGAAATATTTTTGTCGCTTCTCGGGTCTTTAATACCTAACAACGGTTCCAGTAAAAAGTTCTGGAGTCTATATACATCCAGAGATTCCACTGCTGTTGCATTTTCTTTAACCGGTAACTCAAGATCATACCATTTGTTGTCTAAATAGATACTTACGTGACCTTTTTTCATCGGTTCCTGCTGGTCTGTCGGTTTCAAATCAAAATGTTTCCGAAGTGTATCTAAAAAATTATCCGGAATTTTGTGAATGACGCGGTTGTAAGCCATGATATGCATCTGCCCCATAGGAAAGAGAACAGCGGGGAAGAAGTTATACTCCTCTTCTCCGGAATGATCCGCATTACCTTTTTGCTTTTCGGCAGCCGCTATTGAGGCACTCTTGCAACGATGGTGTCCGTCCGCTACATACAGATTGGGCACCGACTTGAACTGCTCGACAAACGCACCAGTATCTTCCACTTTCCAGATGGTATGGTGGATGCCGTCATTCGCTGTAAAATCATAGATAGGCTCCTGGCCGTTCATGATGCCGGATGTCAGGCGATTGATTTCATCGACATCACGGTAGGCCAGCATGACGGGTTCGGCATGCGCCTGTTGGGTCAGGATATGCCGGGTACGGTCTTTTTCTTTGTCGTGACGCGTCTGCTCATGCTTAAGGATCACGTCGTCATCATAATCCTGGACGGAGACGCACGTGAAGAGGCCGGTTTGATCACGACCGTCCATTGTTAATCGATAGATATATAAAGATGGTGTATCCTCCTGGACGAGCCGGCCATCACTCATCATGGACTGGAGGTTTTTGGCCCCTTGCTCATAGACCCGGTCGTCGTAAATGTCGACATCTTCGGGCAGGTCAATTTCAGGTCTGATAACGTGCAGATAGCTGTCGGGCAGGCCATTAGCCAATTCGCGCGCCTCGTCGGTGTCGATGACATCATAGGGTACGCATGCAATTTCTTTGACTTTATTTGCTTTAGGTCGCCATGCTTTGAAGGGATGTATAACTGCCATGGAATAACAAAAAATTTCAGATGATAAAACTGGATTCTGGGTAGGCCTAATGTATTAAATTGATCACATAATAGGAATTTAGTTTTGTGTTCACTGAGTTATCATTCATTAACGTGAGCTTCAAAACGTATACCGTCTTTTGCAAAGGATTATGGTTTGGTATCTTTATTACCAAATTGAAATGCAATAGGATAACCAACTATCAATAACTATGAGCGAACAGGATCAAAATACTACACCCGGTTATTCAAACCAGCGATTGACCAAAGATCAACAGGACCAGCTTTTGTTCATGATGCTTGTTCAGCAGCATGAGCAGATTTGCATGATGGGACTTGGAAAGCTTAAAAACCCCGGAACCGACAAAATCGAGCGTGATTTGGGTTCCGCCAAATATGCCATCGATACGCTTGAAATGCTTCAACGTTACACGAAAAACAATCTACCGAACGAAGTAAATAATTATCTCGAACAAACCCTGACCAACCTCCGGCTTAATTACGTAGATGAATCATCCGCGGACAAGAAAGAGAAGCAAAAAGATGAAACGGCCGAAAACAGCAGCGAAAAAGGGGACCAGGAATGAGTCGACGAGAAATTGTTCCCGTTGACGCCGCCGGGGGGTTGATTTACAGGAAGAATGACTCTGAAGCACCTGAAGTCGTAATGATCTACCGGTGGGGAAAATGGGATTTACCCAAAGGGAAACGGGAAAAGAACGAAAGCATTGCCGACTGTGCCGCCCGTGAAGTGAGTGAGGAACTGGGAATAAAACGGCCAAAATTGTCCGGGAACTGGCACGTTCTTATCACGAATATGAACGGGGCGGTAAGATGTGGGGCAAAACGGTCTATTGGTACATCATGACCAGCGACGAGCATTCTTTCCAGCCGATGGCGGAAGAGGACATCGAAGATGCCAGATGGATGCCGATCGATGAAGCCATTGAAAATGTAGGTTACGAAACGTTGCGGCCTGTCTTGCAAAAATAAAAGATTGGCTGGAGAGCAGTTAACAGTAGCAATAAAAGTCCCCCTTTAATGGGGTGGGGATGACCAAGCGTTTCGCAGTTCAAAAGCCGTATTTATTAAGCACTGCATTGACCTGATCACAATTTCTTCATAGCCTCTCATATGGAGCGGGGGAAGATATCCCGGATATTAAAAAAGCGTCCTGAAAATCAGGATGCTTTTTAAGATCTTAAATCTTTGTTAGTTAGCCGTCAGTTCTGCAGTTTGAACACGATAGGCAAACTGTAACGTACTTTAACCGGACGTCCACGTTGCATACCGGGAACGAACTTGGCTTTTTTTACAGCTTCAATTGCAGCTTCATCGCAACCACCGCCGATACCACGAACAACGTGCGGGCTTTCAACACGACCATGTTCGTCAACAACGAACTCTACATAAACGCGTCCTTCAATACCAGCTTTACGAGCCAGCTCAGGATATTTGATACTCGATTGAAGTTTTGCAAGACCACCAATCAACGTGAGGCATCTTCTCTACAACAACGAAGACTTGTTGGTCATCTTCTTTCTTCTTCTCTGTGTTTGAAGGAGGAGGAGGTGGTGGAAGATTTAAAGGTGCATTCAGTATCCAGCTCTGCATTCAAATCAACTGGAGAATCATTGATAACGGCATCATTTGGAACTTCAACCGGTACAGGTGGACGTGGTGGTGGAGGTGGCTTTTCCTGTTGTTTAGTCTGGACAACCTCTTCCATTTTCACCGTTTCCTGTTCGGGTTCAGAGAACGATTTCTTATTCCACCTTTTGGCTGGAAATGTACGTTGAAAGCAATCAAGAATACGAGCAAGGCAACTATTAACCCGAACTGCAGATACAGGTTATAATAATTGCGCAAATCGGCATTTGGCTTCTTGCGATTTAAGATAGACATAAGCTGGCTATGTGGTTATAGTTGGATATTGGTGCACTACCAAGTAATTTGGTGATAATTTTACAACCTGGCAAGGTGTAGCTCATATAATAGATAAAATTTTAACGCTTTTCCATGCTTTACTAGTATGGGAAAGCGTTAAAATTTTGTTTCAAAATGAACTCCTTACTGGTATCATAAAAAACCCCAATGACTTAGATATAAAAGAAATCCGTTTTTAAGACTTGGGATTTTTTATGAAGATGCTTTTCAGAAGGAGGTGATGATTAATTTTTACTCATCAGGGTGTGATGGGTCGTGAAAGCCTGGACTCGTTCCCTGAGAAAGGTAAGTAAGATAAAAGCGGACCAGCATCCCACGCTATCTGCGATGAAATCCTTTATGTCGGGGTCCCTCTGGAAGGGCATGATCCACTGCAGAATTTCGATTAACCCTCCAAAGCCCATTCCTGTAATCAGGGTGATTAAAAGGAAGGTATTATTCAGATCCCGCTTATGAAGTCTGCTTAGACCCAAAAACAGAGTCCAGCCGAAGAACATACCGGCATGCCCAAACTTATCATATTGAAACATGGAGACATGACCCAGCATGGAACCCGGAACCAGCGTTAAATAGCACGTGATCAGCGTCCAAATAAGGAATAAAAACAGGAGAATACGTCTGACGAGAACAGATTCATAAAAGAAATCAGGATTCATATGAGATCAAGCGGTTCTGGTGGATAATTATTTGCTTTTAGTGCGTGATCATATTTTCGTCTGCCGTCTAATAAAGCTTTAGTACAACTGATGACCGGCTCATACCCGAGAGCAAGTCCGGCTGCTATTTTCCCTGCCAGAATGTCGCCATACCCGGTACGGGAGAAAATAGTTGTATCGTAGGTGGTCATTAACGTGTGATATTCTGCTTGCGAAACATATGTCGGCATTCCTTTTGAAACGACGGTGACGCCATGTTCTTGTGCAAAACCTTCGGCAATTTTCATTCTCTCAAAATTATCTGCTGCCGCGGATTTCGCGGTCAATTGCGACAACTCGCCCGGATGTGGCGTCAAAATCCAGGGCGCGTCATGTTTGACCTTCGGAAAATCTCCCTGTGCAAGACACCATAGTCCATCGGCATCGATGACCAGATCCATTGATAATCGATCGACGAGCTTGTGTACGAATGAGACCGTCTCGGCATGCCTTCCCAGTCCCGGTCCAAGTAAAACAGAACCCGGACGGTGATTGATTAACTCGATGATGCCATCGATGTGTAATGGCTTAAAATGGAAGTCATCACGATTACCTACAGGATTTTTTACCTGGTGTACTAATGTCGTCTCGAGAACAGGCAACAATCCATGTGGTATAAATACCGTAACAGCACCAACGCCCATTCGCCAGGCGCTGCGGGCAGCCAACTGTACCGCACCTGTCAGTCCTTCGGAGCCGGCTATCAGGTAGACCACACCCGCCTCATACTTATGACGTGGATGCCTGTTGGATACAGTGGATTGCTGCTGGTCAACCCAGACATCGTCGATGATAAAGCGTTCCGATTTGAGAGGTGCCGATTTGGGAAATCCGAGATCACAAAAAACAAGTTCGCCGACATTGTCCGGCCCGTCATTCATGTAAAAACCGGTTTTAAGTGTCCCATAAGTGCAAGTTAGAGTGGCATGGATACAATTTCCAAGAATTTCACCGGTATCGGCATGGAGTCCCGTTGGAACATCGATCGAATAGATGGGAAGGCCGGTCTGGTTGGCCCACGTAACAGCTTCGGCATAGTTGCCGCGCAGGTCGCTCGACAAACCTGTTCCAAGCAACCCATCCATGATAAACGAGTAAGGCTCCGCATAGATCTGATCTGGCTGCCATCCTTCGATTATAGTTATGGATGGTTTGTCGGGATCATTCTCCGCATCAATTAGTTTCTGCAGGAAGGATAGATTCTTAGAGGTGTCCTCTGAAAGATCACCTGTGCCGCTTACGAAGACCAGATCAAAGTGGAAACCCATACGATGCAGATGCCTGACCACGACCAGGGCATCCCCGGCATTATTGCCTTTGCCGCACAGAACGAGTCCATAACTTTCGGGCCTCAGCCGGGGCAGAATGGTGCTTGCCGTCTTTGCACCGGCAATTTCCATCAGGGTAAACGATGGGATGCCCAAATTCTGGATTGTAAACGTATCCATTTCCCTGTTTTCTTCAGCGGTACAAACTCGATAATTGTTGGGTATGGACGTCATAGGATAAAAGTTTTAAAGTGCCTAAAGTACTAAGAGTACTTAAAGCTCGAAGCGTCTATATTTGAAGATTAAAACTCCAGGCACTCCTAAGTACTTTAAGTACTCCAAACTTAATACGCCCGTGCGAATATCACACGCTGCTTTGAAGGCTTGCCGGTTACCATGCATTTCCCCTCTTCCGTATCACCCTCAAGAGGAATGCACCGAATGGTTGCCTTCGTCTCTTCTTTAATGCGAGCTTCGGTTTCAGGGGTTCCATCCCAGTGAGCATAAATAAACCCGCCCTTTTCATCCAGGATCGTTTTAAATTCCTCATAGCTGTCCACGTAAAACGTATGATCTTTACGGAACCCGAGTGCCCGCTCATAAAGATTCTCCTGGATATTAACCAGCAATGCCAATACACGCCGACCGATTTCGTCACTACCCACAATCTCCTTGGTTAGCGTATCACGGCGGGCCAGTTCGACATTGCCGTTTTTAACATCACGGGGACCAACAGCAATGCGTACAGGAACACCTTCGACCTCGTGTTGTGCAAACTTCCAGCCGGGTTTATACTGGTCGCGGTCATCTAGCCTGAATCGGAC
Source organism: uncultured bacterium (assembly GCA_963787205.1). Classification (GTDB taxonomy): domain Bacteria; phylum Bacteroidota; class Rhodothermia; order Balneolales; family DATFMH01; genus DATFNI01. The sequence goes on along the minus strand of CAWBCD010000047.1, from coordinate 2,787 downwards.
ACCGGCGGCACGTAATTCCGATTGAATGCGTTCACAGTAGTTCAAGACAAGGGTACGTTCCTCGTCGCTTCTCCAGATCGGTACAATTACGGCCTGGACAGGCGCAAGTTTGGGTGGTAACACCAGCCCGTTATCATCCGAGTGGGACATCACCAAACCACCAATCAGTCGCGTTGAAACACCCCAGCTTGTAGCCCAGACGCTTTTCAGTTGACCATCCTTATCTTGGAACGTCACATCAAAAGCCTTGGCAAAGTTTTGGCCGAGAAAATGGGAGGTGCCGGCCTGCAGCGCCTTGCCATCCTGCATCAGTGCCTCGATGCAGTAGGTTTCTTCAGCACCGGCAAACCGCTCGGACTCGGTTTTGACCCCGGTAATCACGGGGACGGCCATAAAGTCTTCTGCAAATGTGCGATAGACATTCAGCATTTTGATCGTTTCATCGACCGCTTCTTCCCGGGTGGCGTGGGCGGTATGACCTTCCTGCCACAGAAATTCCATGGTGCGGAGAAACAAACGGGTACGCAACTCCCAGCGAACAACATTGGCCCACTGGTTGATCAGAATCGGGAGATCGCGATACGATTGAATCCAGTTTCGGTACGTGTCCCAAATGATCGTTTCTGAAGTAGGACGAACAATCAATTCTTCTTCGAGTTTCGATTCGGGATCGACAATTACACCGTCATCCGATGCTTTCAGGCGACTGTGTGTGACGACTGCACATTCCTTGGCGAAGCCTTCAACGTGTTTGGCTTCTTTAGAGAGAAACGACTTTGGAATGAAAAGTGGGAAATAGGCATTCTGATGGCCTGTTTCCTTAAACATGACATCGAGTTCATGCTGCATGTTTTCCCACAAGGCGTAGCCGTTGGGTTTGATGATCATACACCCGCGCACAGGTGAATGCTCAGCCAGGTTGGCTTCTTTGACTACATCCAAATACCATTGGGAATAATCCTTATCTCGTTTTGTTATTTTGTCGGCCATGAATACTCGATTTGTTATTTCAAATTGTACAAAAAAGATGTCTGATAACGAGGCGATATAACTATCTGTTTCCGCCGTGGAGGACAAAGATAAGCTGAAAATGGGCATCAGAAAAATCGGTAATATGTTTCTATGATGAAACAACCACCTTAGGATCCAAATAATTATTTAGGGGAAAAATGCGGCACCTTCCACACGGATATCTGATTTCTGCGCAGGATATATCAACAATCATGAAACCGCCCCCTGTTTTTTTGTATGCAGGGTTCCTATATTTGTTGCCCTGTTGAATGCAGGATGAAATTAACGGCGCGGTAGCCTCGATACATCGGGAAGCGTCGGATTCATATCCCGAAAGCGTTCGGGACGAGGGTTCAAGTCCCTCTCGAACGGTAAAAAGGATGTGTAGAATATTGGTTTGAATACGTTCTTTATATGGATATTCATGCTGAATGCTGAAAAAATGGCGTGGTAGTCCCGATGGATCGGGAAGCGTCGGATTCATATCCCGAAAGCGTTCGGGACGAGGGTTCAAGTCCTTCCCGAACGGTAAAAAGGATGTGTAGAATATTGATTTGAATACGTTCTTTATATGGATATTCATGCTGAATGCTGAAAAAATGGCGTGGTAGTCCCGATGGATCGGGAAGCGTCGGATTCATATCCCGAAAGCGTTCGGGACGAGGGTTCAAGTCCTTCCCGAACGGTAAAAAGGATGTGTAGAATATTGATTTGAATACGTTCTTTATATGGATATTCATGCTGAATGCTGAAAAAATGGCGTGGTAGTCCCGATGGATCGGGAAGCGTCGGATTCATATCCCGAAAGCGTTCGGGACGAGGGTTCAAGTCCTTCCCGAACGGTAAAAAGGATGTGTAGAATATTGATTTGAATACGTTCTTTATATGGATATTCATGCTGAATGCTGAAAAAATGGCGTGGTAGTCCCAGGTGGATCGGGAAGCGTCGGATTCATATCCCGAAAGCGTTCGGGACGAGGGTTCAAGTCCTTCCCGAACGGTAAAAAGGATGTGTAGAATATTGATTTGAATACGTTCTTTATATGGATATTCATGCTGAATGCTGAAAAAATGGCGTGGTAGCTCAGGTGGTTAGAGCGTCGGATTCATAACCCGGAGGTCGAGGGTTCAAGTCCCTCCCACGCTACAGTAAAAGGCCCAGCGATAACATTTTATCGTGGGCCTTTTTTAGTTTCGCATGATCCCTGTTTTTTGAAAATCATCCCTCCCTGAAGGAAGAAACGGTGGATTTAACGATTCACAAGTGATGTTTTATTATGCTCAGGGTTGTATGACGAATTTAACAGGAGTGAAACAACGGACACGGACAGGTGTACCGTCTATCATTCCAGGATTGAAGTTGGTATGCTGTATGGCTTTTATAACCTCTTGGTCACAGTGGACATGTAACGAATTGTGAACCCGGATATCTGACGTACTTCCATCCGGTTCTACTATATAAGAAACCACAACATAGCCTTCAACACCAGACGCGAGCGCGTTTTTTGGATAATCGATGGATACCTCTAATCTGTTTTTCCCATCTTTATAAGTGACAGGCTGATCAAGGCTCCGGAAATCATCAGTATATTTGCCTGAGGGATCCACTATGCTCAGCATAACCGGTGAATTTTCCAGACTATTCACCCAATTTGCATATGTACGTGCGGCGTTTAATGCACTCCAATTCTCGTGTGCATCAGTTACTTTTTGGGATTGGGCACACAGTGTATTGGTACCCATTGAGAGTAACATTATGCCGATCAACGAGAAAAA
>CAWBCD010000046.1:0-39942 GCA_963787205.1 uncultured bacterium | reverse complement strand
AATTTAAACAACAACAACGAGTACATCGGCCCGTCTGTCCGTTCGGCGGCTATTGTGAATACCGGTGACGGAAAATACTTTTTTGCGGGTACCAGTGTCGGGCTCTATATGACTACTGCGCTCAGCGATACTGCCACGAAGTGGGTGAAACAGGCACCCGATATTATTGGAGATGCGGTCGTATCCAGTCTTTACTCACGTCCCGCCGATGGCTGGGTGGCTGTCGGGACTCACGGACGCGGCGTATTTCTCGGCAAACCCGAAGTGGCACCGTCGGGTGGATCCAACCCGGGAACAACATTGCCCAGCGAGGTCAGCCTGCAGCAGAATTACCCCAATCCATTCAATCCCTCGACCAAAATACCTTTCAAACTGGGACAACAGGCAAGAGTTACATTACAAATATACGATCTGACAGGACGATTGGTATCGACTCTTATCGATAACGCCAGTTACTATGCCGGTGAATACGACGTGCTGTTTCAACCATATCAACTGGCCAGCGGTACCTATTTTTACCGTCTGACAGCTGTGACTAAGGATAAGCGGCTTACACAAGTTCGAAAGATGGTGTATATCCGGTGATTCTAGGATACCTCTCAAATTTATAAACATAATAAAATTAAGCTCATCCGTTTTGTACATTAATTTTATCACTGCCTCATGGAGGGGGGTTGGGGTGAGGTATGATGGCCAGATACCAGTTCACGAATGCATAGGACCGAGAAATCCAACAATGTCTCTAACATTTTATTATATCAAATTCACATCATTTAGATTATAGCATAAAAGTAAATATGAAGGAGACCTTCCACCGGCAATGATCTGTGTCGTTCCGGGCAGGGGATGTATTATTCAATAACCGTGCAACTATCTCACGGTAATTTCGGTTACTGCTAAGGCGCTTATTTCGTAGTATTATTGTTTGTTAAATTGCCCGGATCGTTTTAAAATAGTTGAAATTCATCTACGTATCAGGGATGGATTTTTTTGTTAATTTTTAACCATTTATACCTGATCAATGATTGTCCGGTAAGTTAAATAAACCCTTTAAAAAGTTAGAAACGTATTCGATTTCATATCAGATAATCAGCCAAAATGAATTACATGCAGAAAAAAAATATACCCATTCTTACCTTGATGCTTGTATTTATAGCTATGATAGCCGGTTATGGATGCAGCTCCAGCAAAAAAAACAATAAAAAGGATAATAAAACAGAGCTGGCCAAACAGGACACAGCAAACAGTCAAAAGATGGATGTGAAGGATTTTAAGAAAATGTCCCCCGACCATGTGGCTATTAAAGGGCATGTGTTGATGTTTAATGAAAATAAACCCGAAGAGGCTGTCATCAAGATTGATGAAATCCTCGGTTATGGTTCAGGAACTCCAATGCTTGCTGCGGGCCAGCGAATCAGTGCCTCGTTTTCGGATGTTATTTCTTCAGATAGCACCAAAGAAACCGATATTAAAGCAATGCTGACTTCTGGAAAAAGCATGATATTCATTCTGAACCATGTAGGTGGACAGCTTGTAATGGGCACAGCTAAGAAAGCTCAGCCTACATGGAGGATTCAAACCATCCAACAATAACTGTTAAATTTATAAATATGAGAAAAATATTTACGGAATCAGTCTTAGTGGTTTTACTTCTGTTTGTTGGGTGGTTCATTGTTTCGCTGCCTGTTGGTTCTAAAAAAGAGAATGAAATTCAAAAGGAAAAAACCGAACAGGAGCATGAGAAGGAGGAAAGCACTGTTGAGAGACAGAAGAATAATGCGGGGCGTTACGAATATATTTTCAGAATGCTGCGTGACCCGAAAACAGGTAAAATCCCCGATAATGTCCGGGCCCGGGAACTGGCATATGCCAACCTGATCGATCAGGGGAGCAAATATCTTACTCCCTACAGTACAACAGCGGCGGCTACCGGGTTCAGCTATTCACAGGCGGGTCCTTATAATGTGGGCGGAAGAACCCGTGCACTTGGTATTACCATGAACAGCAGCAACCAGCCCAACATCTACATTGCCGCCGGCGTTTCCGGTGGGGTCTGGAAATCTACCGACGCAGGAAGTACATGGACGCTTACAACGTCTCCTGGCCAGAGTATGAGTGTCACCTCACTTGCACAGGATCCACTTAACAAAAGTGTTTGGTACTACTGTGGAGGTGAATTCGTGGGGAATTCTGCATCAACCAACGGAGCTCCATATAGAGGCGGTGGTGTGTTTAAGTCGACGAACAATGGTGATAGCTGGACCGTTCTACCAATAACCCAGGTAACCGATCAGGCTAGCTACAATAATATTTATCAGTACTGCTCGAAAATTGTTGTTAGTCCGACAACCGAGTCGGTTTTTGTATGCAGCAATGCAGGCGTAATCATGCGTTCGACGGACGGAGGAACAACTTTTACCCAGAGATTAGGCGGAATCAATAATCATTACTTTACCGATATTGCGGTAGCAAGTAACGGAACACTGATTGCAGCACTATCTCAATATGCTAATACGACTTCTACATCTTCTCCCGCAGGGATCTATCTCTCGACGGATGATGGTACGACATGGAATTCAATTACTCCAAGTACATTCCCAACGAAATACGAGCGTACCGTTCTGGCGTTTGCACCTTCCGACCCTACCGTAGCTTATTCGCTGACGTACACAGGCAGCCAGGTCAACGGGCATGACGATATGCGCTTCTTCAAATACACGATTTCAGGATCGACCGCTTCATCAGTAGAGCGGACATCCAATTTACCCGAGTTTGGTGGTCAGGTGGGCGACTTCAACCAGGGAAACTATAATATGCTTGTGGCGGTCAAGCCGGACAATCCCAATTTCGTACTCCTCGGTTCCACCAACCTGTATCGTTCGTTTGATGGTTTTTCCACACTTGCAAATGATAAGAGTAAAAACTGGATTGGCGGATACAGCAATGTAAATGATGTATCGGGTTACCCCGCAAATCACCCGGATCAACACGCCATAGCATTTGTACCCGGAAATCCGACGCATGTGATTGATGGTCATGATGGCGGACTCAGCTTTACATCCGATATAACCCAACAACAAACGGCTGGTAACGCTGTCAAGTGGACCAGTCTCGACAACGGCTATATGACAACGCAGTTTTATGCGGTAAGCATGTATAACGGGAAAGGCGACTTACGGATACTGGGAGGAGCTCAGGACAATGGATCGCCCTTCTTCCATGCCAGTTCCGGAACGGCCTCTATTTCATCGGATATTACGACCGGTGACGGGGGGGATGCCTATTTGGGAAAAACCTTTGCGTACGCGTCCACGCAGAATGGTTCGATAACCCGGTATGTCTATACAACCTCTGGTGACATATCACAGACTGGAAGAGTGGATGTCGATCCGGTTAGTGCCAAGAATCAGTTGTTCATCACACCCTACACCATTGATCCCAATTCTGAGAATGTGATGTACTATGCGGCGGGCAACGCATTGTGGAGAAATATCCAAATGGGGTCATCTACACCGCGTAATTATTGGGGCACGAGTCCGGTCTACAGTACTCCGGACACGGCAATGAATATTACGGCTATGGCTGTTTCCAACCAGCCATCTCACATTCTGTATATGGGATTATCGGGAAGTAACACGGATTCTGCCCGTGTTTATGTGATGAGTAATGCCGTCGCGGATACGACTGCTAAAGAAATCTCAAGCAAGAATTTCCCGGTCGGAGGATATATCACGGATATCGCCGTGAATCCTCAGAACGCCAGTGAGTTCATCGTGGTATTCTCGAATTACAACGTATCGAGCCTGTTCTACACGAACGACGGTGGCAAGACCTACAGTCAGGTCCAGGGCAACTTGAAAGGGGCTTTTGTTTCGAATGAATATATCGGTCCCTCTGTTCGATCGGCAGCAATAGTTAATACGGGGGATGGGAAATATTTTGTGGTCGGCACGAGCGTGGGTCTGTACATGACCACAACGCTGTCCGGGACCAATACAACATGGACGAAACAGGCATCCAATATTATCGGCGATGCACTGGTGACGAGTCTGTATTCCAGACCCGCTGATGGCTGGTTGGCCATAGGGACACATGGACGTGGCGTCTTTCTGGGAGAACCCAACACACCGCTGCCTATTGAGAACAATCCGGTTGCCGGCTTGCCAACAGGATTTGGTCTGAGTCAGAATTACCCGAACCCATTCAACCCGTCGACTAACATCCCTTTCAAGCTGAATCAGGCTGCAAGGGTCACGCTCCAGGTTTACGATCTTACCGGAAGACTGGTAGCGACGCTGATGGATAACGCCTACCATAGTGCGGGTAACTACAATGTGAGATTCCAGGCTAATCAACTGGCAAGCGGTACCTATTTTTATCGCCTGATCGCAATCACCAAGGATAACCAGTTGACAAGAACCCGGAAAATGACCCTGATTCGGTAACCGGTTGATTATCTGAAGCTTTCGGAAACGAAAGTCGTCCGAGTGGCAAAAATCCGTTCTGCAGATTCACATAAATCAGCAGTCAGATAGCTTTTGGTTATAGAAAGTAAAAGGGGATGGTGTATCTTCAGCAGTGTATTTTAACAGAGGAAAGTTCGTATTTCGAATCTCAAATTTCTACTTTCCTACTTCGGTTTTTCTGATGATTGATAACGGCTAACTGGATATATGTCACTCGATCCCAAAAATTTTAACAGGACGGTCATCATTGGCGGCGTCTTTGCTGCGATTATGCTTGCTTTCACTTCCGTCTACATCCATATGCAGTCTACGCTGAAGTTTCGCGAGTATGCGCAACGGATGCAGAATCAGATTGAGCATACCTGGTTTCACAATATCTTTGATCAGGACAGTGTGCGTGTCAATCAGTACGAGGGGAAGGTTACAGCGGTACTTTTCTGGGGAACCTGGGCCGATGCTTCCAAAGACATGTTGAAGGAGCTGAGAGTTCTTCATAACCAATATCCTGAACAACTGGTAGTAATTGCGGCATCGATCCGCAAAATCAAACCGTCGGTAAAAGATTATCTGGGCGACCGAAAACCCGAATTGATTTATGTCGATGGGACCCGGGCTTATAGCAATTTTGATGTGCCTGGGGTACCGACCATGCTTGTCTTTGACAAAAAAGGCAAATTTGTCTTTTCCAAAGTCGGGTATAAAGAAAAATCGGACCTGGACCATCTCATAAAGATGCTGAAGTAATTCATGTGATAGATTTGATCTACTGATGAACAGGCAACTGACAATCATATTACGATCCTGCAAATGAGTCCTACCCATCCACTCATCACAAACGATGCCGTTGTTTTTGGGCTTCTGGTCGTAATACTGGCCCTCATTTTTAAAACGTCGCACAGTGAACATCCTTTCTGGAAAAAGTTTTACTCTATCATTCCATCTTTGTTGCTCTGCTATTTTATTCCTTCCCTGTTCAATACATTCGGGATTATCTCGGGCGAGCAATCGCATCTGTATTATGTAGCCTCCAGGTATCTGCTCCCCGCCAGTTTAGTGCTTCTGACTGTAAGCATCGATTTGCCGGGAATCATGAGGCTGGGCCCCAAAGCGATCATCATGTTTCTAACCGGCAGTCTGGGGGTCATTATTGGCGGACCGATTGCCCTGATTGTGATGTCGCATCTGGATCCGTCGGCCATGGCTGGTACGGGCAGCAATGCCATCTGGCGCGGTATGTCGACGATAGCCGGCAGCTGGATCGGCGGAGGTGCCAATCAGACCGCGATGAAGGAGGTGTTCAAAGTCAATGACAACCTCTTTGCAATGATGATCACTGTGGATGTTATCGTATCGAATGTATGGCTGGGAATCCTGTTATATGGTGCAGAACGAGCCGAAAAAATTGATAAAATTTTGGGGGGAGATGCCACCTCGATAGAAAATGTAAGGCGCAAGATCGCAGAATATCGGTCCAGCATTGTACGCATCCCGGATTTGTCGGATGTGATGATGGTGCTGGCCGTCGGTTTTGGGGTGACAGCGATAGGGCACCTGGTTGGCAATTCACTAGGTCCCTACATCCACAGGGTGGCGCCTTACCTGGACCGTTTTAGCCTTTCGTCCCCGTTTTTCTGGATAGTCATCGTCGCAACGAGTCTCGGCTTGATCCTTTCATTTACCCCGCTACGAAAGCTGGAGGGGGTAGGTGCATCACGTATCGGCAGTGTTTTCCTATATATTCTGGTAGCAACGATCGGCATGCAGATGAATATCATAAAAATATTCGAGAACCCGGCGCTTTTCTTCCTGGGGATCATATGGATACTGATACATATCGGATTGATGATTCTGGTAGCCCGGTTAATAAAAGCACCCTTCTTCTTTGTTGCCGTTGGTAGTCAGGCCAATATCGGTGGTGCTGCATCGGCGCCGATCGTAGCCTCGGCCTTCGACTCCTCGCTTGCCCCGGTCGGTGTACTCCTGGCCGTGCTCGGATATGCCCTCGGAACGTATGGGGCATGGTTTTGTGCCATCATCATGCAATTCGTAAGTCACTGACTTTTGAATAAGATCGTCTAATAAAAACCAGATTTAGGGTCATGATATTTCAATTATGTTATTTTAAATCCCAAACAACAAATAACAAAACACAATTAAATATCAATGTCCCAAGCTGTTTACGATCTGGAAGAGAGGGCGTTTTTATTTGCAAAACGAGTTCGGGCTTTTGTTAAAAAATTACCCAAAACAATTGCCAATATTGAAGATACTAAACAAGTAATCAGATCATCAGGTTCTACAGCTGCTAATTATATTGAAGCGAATGAGGCGTTGAGCAAAAAAGATTTCCTTATGCGTATAAAAATCTGCAGAAAAGAAGCTAAGGGAACCGCCTTTTTCATCAGGTTAATAAAAGAAACAAATAACCCCGAATTTGATAAAGAAGCCTCGGAATTGCGTAACGAAGCTATTGAATTAAAAAAAATATTTTCAGCCATCATTAATAAAACAAGCTGATAGTTTGTGGATTTGAAAATTGATTATTATTTGTTTTTCGATATTTGACATTTGTTATTTACACAGGGATGTAAGTAATAATAAGCAGTGATTCAGTCGAAATAGGTCTTAACTCTGATGCCAAACCCAAATATTTCCAGACTCCAAACCATAGCAGGCAAGCGGACATGCCGCGTAATCGGACTGATGTCGGGTACCTCGCTGGATGGACTTGATATTGCCCTGTGTGACATAACCGGTTCCGGGTATGATACGAAAGTAGATCTCATTGAGTTCACAACCATACCGTACACTTCATCACCATATATTTCATCTCAAAAAGAGAAGATACGTGAGGTTTTTTCTGCCCCTAATGTGAACCTGGAGCATCTGTGTGTATACAATGCCTGGCTTGGCAATCTGCATGGGGAAATGATCCTGCGGGCTTTGGGGGACTGGAATTGCTCTCCGGATTCCATCGACTTCATTGCCTCGCACGGCCAGACAATCTATCACGCCCCGGCTTCAAAACATGGCATGGATTCTATGCCTGCCTCCACACTCCAGATCAGCGATGGCGATCATATTGCTATGAAAACGGGCATCCTGACTATCAGTGATTTCAGGCAGAAACATACGGCAGCGGGCGGAGAAGGAGCTCCACTGGCAGGATATGTCGATGAATTGCTTTTTTTTGAACCCGGGAAAAAGCGTGTTCTGCTGAATATCGGTGGTATCGGAAATATTACATGGCTTGACGGAACCAAGGAAAACAAACCGGTATTGATCACTGATACCGGACCCGGAAACACGCTCATCGACGCCCGTGTGCACTTTTTTTATCCTGGTTTGTATTACGATGAGGATGGGAAGATCGCTCATAAAGGGAAGGTTTCGGAAGGATTATTGACGATACTTAAGCGAAATCCTTTTTTCAAACTGCCTCTTCCCAAGTCAACGGGTCCGGAATATTTTAACCGGGAATTTTTTGAAAAGGCTCTGAGGGATGCAGGTACAGATGTATCGCCGGAAGACCAGATTGCCACACTCACCAGGCTGACGTCTGATAGCATTGCAGATGTTGTTCGAGAGGTTAGTAAGGACAAATCGTGCGAATTGTACGTAAGCGGAGGGGGATGCCATAATCCGGTGATTATGCAAGGACTAAGCGACCGGCTGGCATATGTCCAAATTCAACCTCTTGAGCAGCTGGGGATGAATTCCGATGCCAAAGAGGCCATCATCTTTGCCGTGCTTGCTAATGAAACACTTCGGGGCAATGGCATCCGCTTTTCAAACGACCGGCACCTTTCGCTGGGTAAGATATCATTCCCTGACTAGGTCCCAATGCTCACCATGTCAGGGTGCACTGTTGCTTCTTAGATAGCCTCCTTTACGTTACATGGCGACCTTTGCGGTTTATTTTCAACCGCAAAGAGCGCGAAGCGCGCAAAGTATTTGGAGGGTTTACTCATTCTGAGTTGTCAGGAACTCTGGTATACACGCTATGGGTTCCAACTGCAAACCTCAATAAGTTCATAATTCACTTTTAAAAACTGCATTTGTAAAATGAAAGAAGTCGAAATCAAAACAAAAGACGGTATTGCCGATTGCTATGTTTTTTACCCTGACGACGCTAAAAACCTGACTTCGGTCATTTTTTATATGGACGTGATGGGTGTGCGGGATTCCCTGTTCCGGATGGCACAGAGAATAGCCGATCAGGGTTATTATGTTTTAGTCCCCAACCTGTACTATAGGGAAGCAAAGAAATTGTCATTCTCGCCTGACGCAGTCAAGGAGCCGGGTCCCAAGCGGGATGAGATGTTTGGTTTGCTACAGTCCCTGAACCTGGAGAAGATGATGTCCGATACCTCTTATTTCCTTGATTTCATTACGAAACAGGATATCACGGGTGAGAAGTCGGCCACCGTTGGTTATTGCATGGGTGGTCCCTTTTCTCTTGGTGCGGCCGGGACCTTTCCCGATAAGATAGCTGCCGCTGCAACATTTCATGGAGCCAGACTGGCCACGGAGAGACCGGACAGCCCGCATTTGTTAGTGCCAAATATAAAAGGCAAAATCTACATCGGAATCGCCGAAATCGATCCTCATTTCACCGATGAAGAAAAAGAGCGGCTGGAAAATGCTCTGAAAGAAAATCACATCGATTATAAGATGAAGGTTTACCCTAATGTTCGGCATGGTTTTTCAGTACTCGATTCACTGGCGTATGACAAACAAGCATCCGAAGAACATTTTGAGGCTTTGTTCGGTCTTTTGAAGAAGTCGTTCTGAACGATATTGATGCAGTGTGAAAATCGTTTGCCGGTAAGGGAATTTTTTGATGAGATAAAATTGTGGTGTAGTCAAAATTAGTAGAGATATTCAGGTTCTATTGCAAACGCCCACCAGTTCCTCATAAACAGCGATCAAACGCTTGCGCACAGGTTCCGCCATAGCTGCCAGTCTTTTTTGCTCGTTACTGTATTCCAGGCGTCCCTCCGCTGTTTCGATTTTGATAGGAGGGAGTCCGTACTCCTGCAAGTCATACGGACTGGCCTGCATGTCGATCGTTCTCGCCCGGATGGCCAGTTCAAAGGCATCGGCGATCAGTTCGCTGCTAATCCACGGATATATTTTGTATGCCCACTTATACAAATCCATGGTGACGTGCACACAGCCGGGTTGCTCAAATTCCATCCGGTCATCACGACCCGGCCGTAAATGGTTTAAAGGGATAGCCGGTTTGGTGAAGAAGCGGAAGGCATCAAAATGAGAACAGACGATTTGCTGGCTGTCCACAAAATCGGCTATTTCATCAGGAGGAAGGCGCAGCGGCAGATAGGGATGACGGATATCTTTAGTGCGGTAGACCATAGCCCACTCATGCAGACCGTAACAGCCCAGACGGGGAGATCTGGAGGCGGTTGCTCTCAGCAGTTCAAGAATCCACCGGACGGCATTGACACGGTGTTCCGGAAATGAATACGGGTTTACAATCACTCCGCCGTCCACAAATTCGAAAGCCTCATGATCAGTGAAATCAAGGGTATAACCCCCTTCAAGAAACACACCCGTTCCCGGCACCCAGCGTCTCAGTATTGACGGTCGAAACGAGTAATATTCAAACAGGAAGTCAAGGACGGGATTTTTCTCATGACGGCTGCGTTTTTCCACGTAATCACCCAACAAATGATCTATACGCGTCTCATGTTTTTCCCGGAGTCGTTTCCAGGTCGATTCCGGCAATCTTCTCAGTTGCTGTAAATCCGGCGAAATAGTAAGATTTTTATTATCAGCCGCGTCGTTACTAACAGGTCCACACATGGAACGATATTGTATAAATTTACTGCTATATTTATGCTGGCGAAAACCCAAATGAGAGCTTTAAAATACAGATTATCATACGGAATATTTAAAATTCAAGATTAACGACAAGTAGGATTATTATTATGGAAAGTACAGAACTGATTACCCCTGAAGTCATCAACTCGGGAATGTCGTACAAGGAGTATCGTGACATGATCGATTCACTTTTGGCTGAAGGCAAGACCACCGGTGAAAACCAGTCCCAGCAGATTGTTGAGTATGCTAAATTGAACAATCAGCGCATGAATCGCATCGATAAGACGGTTGAACTTACAGAAGAGGCCGCGAAGGTGCTAAAAAACATCAGAAGACCCCAGACATGGGTCGTGCTGACCGAAGGCTGGTGCGGCGATGCGGCTCAAAATGTGCCTGTCATTGCCAAGATGGCTGCAGCGAGCGACAAGATCACGCTGCGTCTGCTTCTTCGGGATGAGCATCTCGACATTATCGACGCCTATCTTACCAATGGTGGACGTTCCATTCCCAAACTGATTGCTCTCGATGATGCGACAAATGAGGAGCTCTTTAACTGGGGGCCGCGTCCGGTACCTGCACAGGAAATCATGATGGATTTCAAGAACAATCCGAATGGCCGTGAACGCCAGGAAGTATACCAGCAGATTCATAAATGGTATGCTGATGACAAGAGCACGACCATGCAGAAAGAGATCGCTGATCTGATCAAAGACAGCGAGAAGTAAGGGAACCTACTGGGGACTAAGAACGAAACTCTGAAGGATAGGCGGATGTGGACATCCGTACATAATGAAACTTCTGCCCGTTTGAGAGCATCCTAAGTATCTGTCTTATTCTTTTCTCACTTGTCTCGTTTTTCTGGTAACCGGAAAAGAACAGGCAGGTTTTCAAAACTTATTGTAGATCCTCAAAAACTCACGAAGCCTCGTCATCAACTTTCACAAGCCGCTTTCCTATGAGATTTAATTTGAATCTCCTGATATCTTCAGGTGGTAGTATTTCACCCTTTGGGCTCTCAAAATACAAGGCATCGAACGGACATTGAGCAATGCAGGCACCACATTGAACACAATCATCTGCTCTTGCTATTGTGGCAAGGTGCCGTTTTTTATCTATTTCAAAACAATTTTTAGGGCAGACTTGTTCGCAAAAACCCGCACCTGTACATTTCTCGTCATCAAGAACAACCTTGAGAAACCTATCCTCGTGCAACCCGCTTTTGTACACAGGCGTGCTTCCCATCAGATCAATATTGATTAGAAGGAGGATAGCAAGTGATGTAAAACCCCATCCAAGGATGAACTCCCAATTAATAGTACCGGTAGTATATAAACTCCAGCCGATAAGGGAAATCAGAAAAATTATCCAGAGCACGACTGGGGTACGACTTAGATCAAAGATAACGGTGTATTTACTAAAGCCCGGCCTTTTTCTCTTTGGATTAAGCCATCGTGAATAAAGTGGAAAAGACACAAAAATTAAAAGAGACCAGCCCCAAATAAGAACATTTAAAGGTATGATCACCGAGGGTTTAAAGGGAAATATTAAAATCAATGAGATTAAGGTAAATGGGAATGCCCACATGGCAGCCATTTCAATTCGCTGCGTCAACGGGAATTCGACTTTACTCATTTCCGGTGCTTTGCTGAACTTGTGCTCAACAAAAGCAGGGATATCCTTTGCGTAAACCGGCCCCCACATGACCTTCCATCCCGATTTTTTTTGTATCGTTTTACCTTCAATACCCGTTGCGGCAAGCTGGGGAAGAACTACCTTTCTATGATCAACAAGTTCTTCGATTCCACTCGTTTTCAGGACAGAGATTACGCTGTGATTCGTAAAATGACCGCCCGTTGCGGAACACCACACATTGTCTCCCTTGCTGTTAGCAACAAGAAGATAACAATCCATCCCCTTCAGGGCTCTCTTAACTCTTTCTACAGTGAGGTGATAATTGCAGGTAAGAAAAACAGGCGAGTTACGATCCGGATCTCCTATCCTGGTCAGACCTGTTTTACAGGGGATGGAAAACACTCTGAGCAGGGTTTCGATTATATTGATAATGAGGTATCTGAGCGAACTCATTTGTTCTCCCCATCTTTCTTTGCCACTAACTCGATAAAATTTTCCATCCTGTTTAACCTGAGACTCTCAATTCTGTATCCGGCACGTTTTACTTTTTCGGGCAAATCCGCCACAGCATTTGTGCCCGTTTGAGTAAGGAGGTATGTGATTGCTTTTAGAGGCATCCTCACTAACCAGTTAGCGATCTTCTTCAAGATGTTTCTCGATGCTACTTCATCCGCAATCAACAGGGAACCGTCTGGTTTTAGTAATCTTTTCACTTGCTTAAGGGTGTACATCAACTCATCATCAGATAATTCGGAGAAGCAGAGGCCACTCATTACAACGTCGTAGCTTAGGGATTTTTCACTTTCAAGCTCAGCAATACCCATCTCGCATAATTCAATATTCTGTTTGAGATTAGCCGCCTTTGCCTGTTTCTGCGCTATATCCAACATTTGGGAATTAATATCAATTCCTTTAACTAAACCTCCTCTTCGGGCAGCCCGTAATGTCAATGCTCCGGTTCCGCAGCCGATATCAAGAACCTTCTGCCCTTTTTCAATGTGGCAGATTAAGCGGTCGTAAGCTTCGCTCAATTTCCCGAGTGTGAGGATACCAATGCCCCTGTCATATCTTTCCGGAACAGACTCAAGTATCTTCATTAAGACGTATGTGCTCATTGGATATCCTTGTAGGTCTCCTGGTAGAAGTGTGTGTAGTTACATTTGCTACCTTTTTGTTTGGGTATAAATCATACTGATAATACACATTAATGCCATATTCGATGAGAACCAATATAGTTATAGATGATAGGTTGATGGAAGAAGCTTTAAAGGCCAGTCATTTGAGAACAAAAAAAGAAGTTGTTGAAGAAGGTTTAAAAGTACTGATACAGTGCAAAAAACAAGGAAAAAGGGATGTCTCCGGTATTTGAGTGAATCCTGGTATCTTGCCAGTGTTGTGTGTGCACGATGTGGGTCTCTCTTCTAGAATCTATCGCTCCATTTATCCCGGGAGTACAACAGTAGATTTCACCAACGAACCTCTCTTCACTTATATAATGTGTCATTTTTTTAAACCGAAGTGACCCCATTTCCCCAAAAGTCTGTCATGGAAAGTGGAGAAACCAATGATAGGAAATCATAAAAGCTTAATTAATTAAAGAGATGAAGCATTTGCCCGGTTACTTTGCTCTCGTGCTTCTGTTATGGGCATGCAGCAGCGGAAAAGGAAATGAATCAGCTAACAAGAAGAGCAACAGCACGCCCGACATCCCGGTCATGCAAACCGGTGGGAAGGAAATGCCGAACCGGTGGATCGACAAGACGACGGGACATGAAATCGTTAAACTGACCCGCCGGCCGGGAAACAACCGCAGCTTTTATTTTCACAATAATCCTTTCCTTCCCACTAAAGACGGGAAAGGCTACCTGATGGTGTTTTATGGTTCAACCAATGAGGGGAGCCAGATATTCACAGTGAACCTTCAGGACTATACGATCGACCAGGTTACGCATCATCCCGGGCGTATTGCCGGAGAGATTGTGGGTCCGAAGCTGCGTGAGGTTTTTTATCAGAGCCATGACAGCGTCTTTGCTTCCAATGTGGATACCCACAAGGAACACCTGGTATACGTATTCCCGAAAGATTTTCAGGGGCACATTGCATCATTGAATTCCGACGAGAACATGCTGGCCGGGGTATGGAGTGGCAACGAAGCCCGGGAAATTCTCAAAAAGCATCCAACGAAGGCTGGGTTCTTTGACAGGCTGTATGCAGCTCACATCCCTCACACCCTTTTTACGATAGATATCAAAACAAAGAAACTGACAAAAATCAGGCACGAAAGAAACTGGCTCAATCACGAGCAGTTTTCACCTAAAAGCCCGGATTTGCTTCTCTATGCCCATGAGGGACCATGGCAACTCGTTAATCGAACGTGGTTGATGAATGTAAAAACCAAGAAAACCCATCTCATGCATAAAAGAACGGTTAACCGGGAAATCAACGGGCACGAATTCTGGAGCCCGGATGGCCAAACGATTTGGTTTGACCTGCAGATTCCTCGTTCGGTCACTTTCTACCTGGCCGGGGTGAATATCAATTCGATGAAGGAAAAAAGATATGGATTGACCCGTGACGAATGGTCTATTCACTATAATGAATCACCGGATGAGACGCTTTTTGCTGGCGACGGCGGCGATTCAACCCAGGTGGCTCGCGCGAAAAACGGGATGTGGATCTACCTGTTTAAACCCAATGGTGATAGTCTGAAGGCAGAGAAACTGGTGAATATGCATTACCAGAACTATCGCGGACTTGAGCCCAACGTGCATTTTTCGCCGGATGGCAAGTGGATTATCTTCCGCGCCAACTTTGAAGGCAAGGATGAGGCATATGCGGTAAAAATTGCAAAAAGTAAGAGTGTTTGATTTTATCAGCAAGTAGACGTTTTTTACTGTCTGACGGCTCGTTGATTGGTTGGAATATTGGAATACTGGGAACGTATCGGCAGTCAGTTAGCTGAAAGCTGACCGCTGATGACTGCATGTTATTTAACCTGAAACTCGAAAAATTTCCATGTGTAAAAAAGCGACGCTATTATTAATCACCTGTCTGGTAATGGCCTTTTCTGCAAAGGGGCAGTCGAGTAACGCCTCCTTAAACTGGCCGTCGATCACTGAATTCAGCAAGCCATGGACACGATGGTGGTGGCTCGGAAATGCCGTCGACACCACCGGACTGAACTATAATCTAACGGAGATGCATAAGGCCGGCTTTGGAGGTGTTGAGCTTTCCCTGATCTACGGCACAAAGGGCTATGAAAATCAGTTTATCAATTTCTTGTCGCCTAAATGGATGAGGATGTACTCTTATACCGTATCAAAAGCCCACAATTTGGGGATGGAAGTCGATCTGACGGGAGGTGCCGGTTGGCCGTTTGGTGGTCCCAATGTCACCATACAAAATTCTGCGAGCAGGGCTATCTTCCAAAAATACAACCTGCATGGAGGTGAGTCTCTAAGCACGCCGATTGTTGTCAATCGAAAAAGAGAAAGGGAAGTGGCTCCACTCCAGGTGCTGATGGCCTATTCCGACAACGGACAAAAAATCAATCTGACCGACAAAGTGCAATCCGATGGTCATCTCGATTGGAAAGCTCCTTCAGGCAACTGGACCCTGATTGCCGAATTCGATGGTAAAACGCTGCAA
This sequence comes from uncultured bacterium, assembly GCA_963787205.1. Taxonomy (GTDB): domain Bacteria; phylum Bacteroidota; class Rhodothermia; order Balneolales; family DATFMH01; genus DATFNI01. The sequence continues at coordinate 24,352 of CAWBCD010000046.1, read as the reverse complement.
AAAGTAAAACGGGCCTCACCGGGTGGTAAAGGCTGGGTGTTGGATCCGTTCTCATCGACAGCTCTGCATACGTATCTGAAAAGGTTTACAGATGCTTTTAAAAGCAGTGGCGTGCCCGAACCACAGGCTTATTTCTGCGATTCATACGAAGTGTTCGGAGCCAATTGGTCGCCTGATTTCCTTAAGAATTTTGACCGATTACGAGGATACAAGCTACAGGATTATTTCCCGCAACTGATTGGAATGAATAATAATGAAACAGCCGGGAGAGTTCGGCAGGATTATCGTCAGACGCTGTCGGATCTCTTGCTGAACAATTTTACGATTCCCTGGAATAAATGGGCTCACGAGATGGGGAGTACAACGCGTTATCAGGCACATGGTGCACCTGGTAACCTGATCGATCTGTATGGGGCGGCGGACGTTCCGGAAACAGAAACTTTCGGGAAGACACGCATCAATATCCCGCAACTGCAGGCAGACACTGTCTGGATGCACCGCGGATATGTGGATCCGTTGATGATGAAATTTGCCTCCTCCGCCGCTCATATCACCGGCGGACGATATGCCTCCTCCGAAACATTCACCTGGATGATCGAGCACTTCCGCGCCAAGCTCTCTATCTGCAAACCTATCCTGGATCAGGTGTTTCTGTCGGGCATTAACCATGTATTCTACCAGGGAACCCCGTATTCGCCGAAAGGTGCACCGTGGCCGGGATGGCAGTTTTATGCCTCTGTCGATTTCTCACCATACAACACCTTCTGGAAAGATATCCCGGCGTTTGATCACTACATCGCGCGGTCGCAGTCATTCCTGCAGGCAGGGCAGCCGGATAATGACTTTCTGGTCTACTGGCCCATCCAGGATATCTGGTACTCGTTGAAGAAGCCGCTCGCCTTCATGTTTGCCACGGGCGATATCAATCGATGGCTGCAGCCAACCGCTTTTTATTCGGTCGTCAAAAAGATGACCGGCGATGGCTACACGATGGATTACATCTCGGATCGATACCTCCAACAAACGAAAATTAAGGACGGCTCGCTGAAAACACCTGGGGCCTCCTATAAAGCGCTGGTCGTTCCTCCGACCCGGTTCATGCCTCTCAAGACTTTTGAAGCGATTCTGAACCTGGCCAGAAACGGCGGCAAAGTAATCTTCATTGACCATCTGCCGGAAGATGTTCCCGGACTGCATGATCTGGAAGCTCGCCGAAAGGATCTGAAGAAGTTGATCCGGTCTTTGCCGGTCAGACCAACGTTTGAGACAGCTCAAAAACAATCACTCGGCAAAGGAACACTGATTACCGGGAATGACCTTGTTAAGACCATTCAATTAAGCGGAGTACCTGAAGAACAAATGGTAAAACGGGGACTGGAGTTTGAACGCAGGAAAGTGAATAACGGCTATGCTTATTTCATCGTAAATAACCAGGCAACCCACGAGATTGACGGGTGGATTCCAATATCTGTTCCTGCAAAATCGGTTGCCCTATTTGATCCATATAATGACAAGTCCGGAGTTGCACAGTTCAAAGAAACCGGGCATGGGGCCGACAAAACGGAGGTATACGTCCAGCTGAAACCGGATCAGAGCCTGGTCCTGCGGACCTACACAAATGAGAATGTCAATGGACCTAAATGGGAGTATTACCAACCCGTCAATGGCGAACAACCGGATAGGCTGACCGGGAACTGGAACTTCTCTTTTACCCAGGGATGGCCGAATATACCCGGTCATTTCACGATGAAACACCTCGAATCGTGGACGAATCTGAATAAGCCTGCCAAGTCATTTGCTGGAACCGGAACTTATACAACCACCTTTACCCTGCCTCGTGAAAAAGCAAACGACTGGATGTTGAGCCTTGGTGTCGTGGATGCCAGCGCCCGGGTTCGCGTCAACGGTCATCCTGTCGGTATCCTTTGGGGCGTTCCTTTTGAGGCACGCATCGGAAAGTACCTGAAGAGGGGCAAGAACCGTCTGACGATCGAGGTGACGAATACTGCTGCAAACAGGATTGCCGACTACGACCGCAAGGGGATAGACTGGAAGAAGTTTTATGATATCAACGTGGTTAACATGCAGTACAAACCCTTTGATGCGGCCGACTGGAAGACGGTGCCATCCGGTCTGTTGGGTCCCGTTAAGCTCATACCACTTAAAAGAATGAAATTTTAAATCGGAATCATTGCCGGAAAGACTTACAAAATGAACCTCATTAACTTTATACTGTTGCTGTCATCCTGATGCTGTTTTTGCTTGCAAGACAGCATAGGATCTCGTTTAAATCTGGTAGCGATCACTTCGGTTGCATCAATCGTTGCCATATTCCAGCTACAGGGGACATAGCCTTTCTTGTGCATTGGTTCCATCGTCAATATAGTCCGGTTTCCCAGGATCGAAGCAACTTTACTTATTCCCACAGTAGGCGAAGTCCACGAGATCCTTCGGCCCGATACAACCGTTTCCTGGTTGATGGCAAGTGTTTGGTCCTCAGGATGACATCCCTGTTTTTGGCTCTTAATCGCAACATATCAGTGTCGGTTCCGGAGTGTTATGAAAAATAACGACAAGAGCAGGAAACATCATTCAATATCGAGAAAGGACTTTCTGAAAAAAAGCCTGGCTGCCGGATTTTTCCTGAACCTGGGTTATTACCCGCTTCGATATAATCCGTCTATCGCTATGCGCGGCAGTGATCAGAATGATATTATTTCTGATAGGAAACGATCACTTGTTGAAGCCAAAACGGGATACTGGCATGATAAAATCCGTACGCTTCGATATCACCCGGACGGATCGGATTTTGTGATCACTAACGGGAAGCAACGGTTTAACCGCGCGCTCTACGGAACGCACACCGCTTTTCGAGTCGAGACCGGTGATCTGCCCGAGTTTGCCCTGTTCATGCCAGGGATGGGCGGGACACTTAAATTTGGGCTGCTGAATGACCACACCTCCAAATGGCTGATTGAAGCGGATAAGATTACCGCACGATACCGGCCAGGTTCAATGATCTATGAAATACGGGATGCGCTTCTGGGAGACGGTACTCTTCACCTTAAGGTGCGGGCAATGTCCGATGCGGATGGGTTCATTGTCCGTGTTGATTTTGAGCATATTCCGAATGAAAATCTGAAACTGGTATGGGCATTCGGAGGGGCGAGCGATGATCACTTTAAACGCAATGGTGACATCGGAGCTGATCCCGTCTCCGGCTTTTTCCTGTTGCCGGAACACTGCCGTGGCAATGAGTTCGATGTGAACGGCCATTCTTTCAACCTCCGTTATGGCAAGGACCATGATAAACGCCTCGCCGGGGTATTCGATCCGAAATCCGATACTCATATTGCCGATGCAAGCAGCCAGAAGAATCCCCTGAATTTTATTTCATCAGAAGAATCAGACGCATCGGCATTGGCAGGCAGCATTTCAGCATCATCGGATCATCCCATCTTTGTGAATATATATAACCCGGATACACATGCAAAGGTAGCGTATGCAATGGTTCCGGATCTCTTCGAACAAGCCGGTAAGGTAAGGGACGAACTGGTGAATCGCGTGAAAGTTGCTACTCCGGATCCGTTCATCGACCCGTTTGGTGGTGCCCTCAGTGTGGCAGGTGATGCTATCTGGCAGCCGCCTTCCTACCTGCATGGCGCTGTGGCATGGCGGGAGCGGTTGAACGGCTGGCGTGGTCCGTATGTGGCCGATCCGCTGGGCTGGCATGATCGTGCACGAATGCATTTCAGCAGCTATGCAAAATCACAGCTGACCAGTCCCTATTCCGGACCTGTGGTCCCTGATTCCAAAGAACATCTTGCCCGGGAAGAGATGAAGATCGGAACGGCAGTCTATACGAGCGGCTATATCTGTCCAAAGCCGGAGGGACATCTTTCCGTCAGTCATTACGATATGAACCTGTGCTATATCGATGAGCTGCTGTGGCATTTCAGGTGGACCGGTGACTGGTCTTACATAAAGGAAATGTGGCCGGTCATCAAGCGGCACCTGGCCTGGGAGAAACGCTGCTTCGACGGGAATGACGACGGGTTGTACGACGCCTATGCGTGTATCTGGGCGAGCGATGCACTTCAGTACAGTGGTGGTGGTGCAACCCATTCATCAGCCTATAACTACCGGGCAAATGAACTGGCAGCTTTCATCGCCGAACGCATCGGGGAAGATGCTGGTCCCTATCGTACAGAGGCAAAAAAAATACGCGATGCCCTTCAATCGGAGTTATGGATGCCGGAGCACGGTCGGTATGCCGAATACCAGGATCTGCTCGGTTTACAAAACAAACATTCGTATCCCGCTCTTTGGACGATTTACCACGCCATTGACAAGGATATCGTTGATCCGTTCATGGCGTACCAGTTGTTGAGATACGTGGATACCGGAATTCCGCACATCCCGGTCAAAGCCGAAGGCCTGAAAGATGAGGGATGGCACACGCTTTCTACCACAAACTGGATGCCCTATACATGGTCGGTCAACAACATAGCGATGGCGGAGGTCTTGAATACCGCCCTGGCGTACTGGCAGGCGGGAAGAGTGGAAGAAGCGTTCCGGCTCTGGAAAAGTACGATTCTTGATAATATGTACCTGGGAATCAGTCCTGCCAACTTTGAGCAACTCTCTTTTTATGATGCCATGCGAGGCGAGTTGTACCGCGATTTTGCCGACCCGATCGGCGTCGCCAGCCGCACATTGGTTGAGGGATTGTTTGGAATCGTGCCGGATGCGATGAAAGGCGAGTTATTGATCCGGCCCGGATTGCCCCGAGAATGGGATCATGCGTCCCTTGAGGTTCCGGACGTGTCCTACAAATTCAAAAGAAACGGGAACATAGACTATTATACCATTGAATGGAGACCGTCGACGGTCGACGGTCGACCGTCTGATGACAAAAACAACTCGAACAAGCTCGATCTTCGGTTTGTGGCGCATGCCCCTGTTTCGAAGGTAAAAAAGGTTACCGTAAACGGGCGAAGCGTATCATGGAAAAATGTGGATCCGTCTGTTGGACAGCCGGCTCTTGAAATTAATGTTAAGCACCAATCGAAATATCAGATTGAGATTGTATGGTCTGGTGATGATCCGGAAAAGATCGGAGTTCCGGATGTGGTTGCAGCGGGTGACCGTTTACAACTGCGAACGAAGAAAGCGGTTATCCTGGATCACCATGATCCCCAAAAAGTGTTAGATCGTGCGTATCATAAAAATAAGATCTTATCCGGGAAAGTAAGTGATAATTACGGTCACCGGACATTCTTCGTAAAGCTGCGACAAGATGACTTCATATGGTGGTCTCCCGTATGTTTAGAGGTTCGAAAACCCGTGGAGATAAAGGCATCACCTGACCATGGACAGCGGCATGCGTTGCAGTTCAGGGTAAAGAATAACTCGTCAGCTCACATTGACGGAGAGCTCTCTGTTTCGAATGGTAAAACGCGATTCAATCGAAGGATACGACTGAAGCCGGTGAGTGAATCCGATTTGGTTGAGGTGCAGGAGGGGATTCTGCCCGGTACCAATCACGTGCATATTACCGGGAAGAACGGCAGCAAGGTGATAGTTCCGGTTATTAATTGGGACCTGAAATGTCCAGATGATATCCGTCTGGAGACTGTAGATATTTCGAAGTATTTCAACGACGGGGTAACCAATATTTTCCGCAATAAATATCTAAATCCCCGGTCGCCTTATCCCACTCTACAACTGCCGACGCAGGGTATTGGAAACTGGTGTTCTCCTCTGGTTAAAGCAGCTATTGATGATACGGGGATACGGAAGCTTGCAGGTTCACGCAACCGGTTTGAGCTGCCGCAAGGCATCCCGTTTCAGTCACCCGGTTCGCCGGATGGGAAGAACATTATCTTCACCAGCCAGTGGGATAATTACCCGGAACAGGCATCGGTTCCGTTGTCAGGGGCGGCGTCACATGCTTATATGCTGATGGCCGGATCGACGGATCCGATGCAGAGCCGGTTTCAAAATGGCATGGTGATTGTCGAATACGAAGATGGCAGCCATGATGACCTGGAGCTCCGAAACCCGGAGACATGGTGGCCGATCGACCAGGATTATTATACCGATGGCTATGCGTTTCGCCTGGACGCACCCAAACCTATCCGGGTACACCTTAAGACAGGACTCATGACCCGGGAGTTTGACAAGCATGTATCCATAAAAGGCCTGACGGATTATGCGATCGCCGGCGGAGCGGCCACTGTGTTGGACCTCCCCCTGGATCCAAAAAAGAAATTGAAGCAACTGACCGTGAAGACTACCGCAAATGATGTGGTAATAGGTCTGATGAGTGTAACACTTGTCAGAGTCTGATGGGAGGAATATGAAACCACAGGGAACACAAAGGATTACACAGAGTTCACTGAGTTTTAAATCTCAGAGTTCTTCGTGTCTTAACTGTGTACTTTGTGGTTCCATTGAAGCGGTATTACATACAGAAATTCTTTTAAATATGAACGCCGGCAATTCAACTAAGGAATGAAAATCATGATACCTAACAATACTTCAAAAATAATGCTTACTAACCGGACAAAACATCTAAACTTTATTGCCTCTTTCATCCTTGGATTATCCCTTCTCGCGGTAACAAGTCAGGGATGCGCATCAACCAAATCGACATCAAATGATTCTGCGAAACAAACGCCGGCAGTCACAAAATCATCTCAGTCAAAGCCGGTCGTTTACAATGTGATGGACTACGGCGCGACCGGTAATGGAAAGACACTCGACAACAAAGCCATCGACCGTGCCATCGATGCTGCGGCAAAAGCAGGAGGGGGCACGGTTGTTTTACCGGCTGGCACTTATCTTTCAGGTACAATCCATCTGAAGAGTAACATTGCCCTGTACCTCGAGCAGGGATCAACGATCCAGGCGGTTTTCGATACTTCGGCATACGACAAGCCGGAACCGTTCAAATATGACATGTACCAGGATTTTGGTCACAGCCATTTTCACAATAGCCTGATCTGGGGCGTGGGACTGCATGATGTCTCCATCCTTGGTCCGGGCCTGATCGACGGGAAGGGCTTGTCGCGCGATCTCGACCGCCGCGATCACCTACCTCACGGGCTTGGAAACAAAGCCATCGCACTCAAGAATTGCCGTAATGTGATCATGCGGGATTTCTCTATCCTGAAAGGTGGACACTTCGGCATCCTGGCGACCGGCATAGACAACCTGACGATAGACAACCTCAAGATCGATACCAATCGCGACGGCATGGACATCGATGCATGCCGCAATGTGCGCATCACCAACTGCACGGTGAACTCACCTTGGGATGATGCCATCGTGCTTAAGAGCACATACGCACTCGGCTTTGTGCGCGACACCCGGAATGTGACGATATCCGACTGCATGGTCAGCGGTGATTATGTGCTGGGTTCCGTTCTGGATGGGACGTTCAAACTGTATCCCAAAACGGCTCATATTCCCCACACCGGACGCATCAAATGCGGCACCGAGTCGGATGGTGGGTTCAAGAATATCACAATCACCAACTGCGTGTTTGATCACTGCGGCGGATTGGCACTGGAAACAGTGGATGGCGGGCATCTCGAGGATGTCACCGTTTCGAATATCACAATGCGGGATATCATCAACATGCCCATCTTCCTGCGTCTGGGTAGCCGCATGCGCGGACCGGACACCATGAAGGTTGGGGAAATGAAGCGTGTGAATATCAGCAATATTGTGGTGTACAACTCTGCCTCACGGGCGGCGTCGACTATCAGCGGGATACCGGGTCATGATATACAGGATGTGAGTATTCACAACATCCAGTTTGTACTGCGCGGCGGCGGGGCATCCGGGCTGAGAAACATCACGGTACCCGAAAAAGCCAATGGCTATCCGGAGCCTACGATGTTCGGGACACTTCCGGCATATGGTTTCTACGTGCGCCATGTGAAGGGCATCGAGTTCAGTGATATAAAGGTTACGACAATGAAACCGGATGAACGTCCCGTGTTTATGTTTAAGGATGCCAGCGACATCGACCTGCATTACATCAATGTGCCGAAGGTTGACGGGGTCCCGCTGTTTACCCTGAAGAATGTGAAGAACTTTCAGATGTCGAACGTGCAGGGGATGGGCAATAGGAAGGTGGCGAGTGCGGGTGATGAGAGTTTCTAACCTCACCCCAACCGAGGCTGTCTGAAAAGTCATTATACTTATTGAACGGTCTAAAAATATTAGGATTTTCAACCTTCATTATGGAACATGTCGTTTTTCCCCCTTAAAAAATAGCTTGTCCCGAATGCTTTCGGGAGGGCGAGGGGGTTGTTTTCCAGCGTGACATATTAGAACCCCTAAATAAATTAGACTTAAATTTTATTATTTATGCTTATCGGACAGCCTCGGTTAAGTTGGCTGGAAAAACTTTATTGATACAACCATTCTTAATGAGATTAATATGATGATTAGGCGGTTTTTGTTTCGTTTGGCCGGGCTAGCTTTGGTCGGCCTGTTGATTAGTGCGCAGGCGTATGCTGGTGTGATCTATAATGTGAGAGATTATGGTGCCACGGGTAACGGCACCACGCTCGATACGCCGGCGATCAATAAAGCGATCGAGGCGGCTGCGGAGGCTGGCGGGGGGACGGTTTATTTCCCGGCCGGGACCTATCTCTGCTTCTCGGTCCACCTGAAAAGCAATATTACACTTTACCTGGCACAGGGTTCCACGATCATGGCTGCCGATCCCAATAAAGTTAAAGGCGGTTATGACCCGGCCGAGCCAAACAAATGGCATATGTACCAGGATTATGGTCACAGCCACTTTCACGACAGCCTGATTTGGGGTGTGAATCTACACGACGTTTCCATTATTGGCCCGGGACTCATCGACGGGAAAGGTCTGGTTCGCTGGGACAGCAAGAAGCAGGGTGTAGGCAACAAAGCCATAGCCCTGAAGCTTTGCCATAATGTGATCATGCGCGATTTCTCGATCCTGATGGGTGGACATTTCGGCATCCTGGCAACGGGCGTGGATAACCTGACGATTGATAATCTCAAGATCGATACCAACCGCGACGGCATGGACATCGATGCGTGTCACAATGTGCGGGTAAGCAACTGCAGCGTCAATTCACCGTTTGACGACGGCATTTGCCTGAAGAGCTCGTATGCACTCGGTTATGCAAGGGCCACCGAAGATGTGACGATCTCAGACTGCCAGGTTACCGGGTATGATCCGGGCACATTTCTGAACGGCACCTTCAAGGAAACACTGAAAGAAGCACCCGATCACCACGGTATGACCGGCCGCATCAAATTCGGGACCGAGTCGAACGGCGGTTTCAAGAACATCACGATTACCAACTGTGTGTTCGAGCACTGCCGGGGGCTCGCCCTGGAGACGGTAGACGGTGGTCTGCTGGAAGATGTCACGATCGACAACATCACCATGCGTGACCTGACCAGCGCACCGATCTTTCTGCGCCTGAGTGCACGCATGCGCGGACCCAAGGATACGCCAATCGGTCAGTTAAAGCGGATCAACATCAGCAACGTGGTTGTCTACGATGCCGATCCGCGTTATGCATCGCTCATTTGCGGTATCAAGGGTCATGATATTGAAGATGTGTCCCTGAACAACATCCGTATCGTATATCGGGGCGGCGGGACTAAAGCGGATGCCAAAATCGTGCCTCCCGAGATGCCGCACGGCTACCCCGAGCCATCGATGTTCGGCGAGATACCAGCTTACGGATTTTACCTGCGCCATGTTAATGGCATTGAATTCAGCAATATCAACATCAGCTACGAAAATCAGGATGAACGTCCGGCTTTTGTAATGAATGATGTCCGTAATGTGGAATTGCACGATATTAAATCAGAACACGCACCGGATGTGCCGACTTTCGTACTTAAGGATGTCCGGGATTTCAGTGTTCGGCATTCGGATTCAGTGCCGGATACGAAGGTTAAGGCGACGGTGCAGAAGAGCTTTTAACGGTTACCTCTGAGGGGCAACTACAAGGGATTGCCCTTTCGCTTTTTTAACAAAAACAATGTATGTCATCCTGAAATCCGATTTATCGGTTGAAGGATCCTGTTTGTATCGGGCATCGTGCCATTCAGATGACGCGATCACTCCCAGATGGTGACGAGATTCTACGTTTTCCGACAAGCCGGAAAACATCAGAATGACATCCTGGTGTTTGATGTGTACTGAAGGCCCGAAACGCTATGTAAGGGCAATCACTGGGGATTGCCCTTACATAGCACGGTTAGTTAGTTCATCAGTTCAGTCAAGATCAATCTTGGCGATGCTTTCGCGCAGGATCTTTGCAGAGGCTTCGAGGCCTTCGATTTCTTCACCGCTGAGACGCGGTAGCACCTTGGATATCACACCATCGATACCGAGCACACAGGGCAGACTCATACACACCCCTTCAATACCGTATTCCCCGTTCCATGCCACACTCAGGGGGAGTACGCTTTTCTCATCTGCCAGGATGTCCCCCACGATTCCGGCGATAACTACACCGATGGCAGAGTTGGTAAAGCCTTTTCGTGAGATAATCTCATAAGCAGCATTTTTTGCTTTCTCGAACAGTTGATTCAACTGCTCACCGTTGAATTTTTTGCCCATCACGGTATCGTCCTTAACGGGTTTTCCCCCAATGTTGGCCTGGCTCCAGATAGGAACCTCTGAATCACCATGTTCGCCCAGGATGTAGGCATGCACGGATTGTGCGCCTACTCCATAATACTGCCCCAGCAGGGCCCGAAAACGGGCGGTATCCAGCATGGTGCCGGTGCCAATGACCCTGTTAGCAGGACGCTCGCTTAGCTCTTGCGTGACGTGGGTGAGTATGTCAACGGGATTGGTGGCTACGATGAGGATGGCGTTAGGCGCATACTTGTCAAGTTCACCGATAATTTTTTTGAAGACGGTGGCATTGCGGTTAAGCAGCTCCAGGCGTGATTCCGAAGCAGACTTTTGTCCAACGCCGGCCGTAATGACAACTACCTGGGTCTCCGTCAGGTCCTCATATCCTCCGGCTCGCACAGTCACATTACCGACCAGCAACTGGCCATGCATCAGGTCCATGGCTTCCCCTTCGGCACGTTCCCGGTTTAGATCCACTAAAATAATTTCACTGGCCACACGCTGGTTAAAAAGGGCGAAGGCGGCTGCCACCCCCACATTACCGGTTCCGATGATAGCTACAGATCTGCGTTGAATCATTAACAATAAAGTTTTGATAGAGTTATAGTTACATTGGATCAATCAGGAACGAAGACAAATCGTTTCGTCGATTCGTTGTTAGATACATGCAATATTTGGTGGTCGCCAATAGCTGATTGCAATGCACTTTGTCTTTGGATGAAATGTTCCACTGGTCGGAGGAAAGTTAACAATTGTTTGGCTGTGTTTTTTAAAAGACTGAATATGTAAATAGCAGCAATACTGAAGATTACCAGAATTCTTGTATTCAAGAACGTTTTGAAGGTTGAGATTTTTTTACAGGTAATCTGACAATAGAAAGGCAAATCAATATTTATATTTATAGGGGATAGATTGGTTGATAACCATTAATAATTGAGATTTAATTTTTTAACAATAAATTATTGTATTTATATAAATATATTATTTGGTAATAGATAATTGGATTTATGAAGCGGTTGACTATGGTGCCTTGTAAAAATCTTACCTGAAGGCTAAGCCGGTAGCAGAAGCACGGCAGTAATTTTTAGTAATGGAGGCGGGGTTATGCGTATTTTTTTAAAATACAGTGGGCTTTTTGTTGCTGTCTTACTGGTTGCAGGTGCAGGTTCATTTGGCTGGTTTGAAAAAAGCTATCCCAATGTCGGTCCTGCGCCGAATTTAAAAGTCGACATGTCGTCATCTCAGGTTGAATGGGGACGTTATCTGTTTCATAACGTTGCAGCGTGTAGTCATTGCCATTCGAAGCGGGATTGGTCGAAGTTCGGTGGTCCAGATACTCCGGGTACCATTGGACAAGGTGGGGAGAGGTTTGATGATAGCTATGGTACTGTCTATTCCAAAAATCTTACACCATATAATTTAAAAGACTGGACGGATGGCGAAATATACCGCGCCATTACGACGGGAGTGGATAGGGACGGAAATACCTTGTATCCAATGATGCCTTATGAAGCATACGCAAAGATGGATCCCAGAGATGTGAAAGCGATTATCAGTTATATCCGGACTCTTACGCCGGTTGCAAATGATCCACCTGCAAGGGACTTAAAGCTTATAATGAATATTATGCTTCGAACCATTCCCAAAAATGCCACCCCCATGACCCGACCATCCCGTTCCGATACAGTGGCATATGGGAGATATCTTGTTACCATTGCAGATTGTAACGGTTGTCATACGCAGTTTGATGAGAAAAAGATGGCTTTTAAAAAAGATTTATACCTTGCAGGTGGATGGAAAATTCAGATGCCAGGTGGTGGAGTGTTGGGCGTTGCAAACTTAACCCCGGATTCAGCAACAGGCCTTGGATACTGGTCGCTTGAGCAATTTATCGCTCGGTTTAAAGGTTTTGAAGCCAAATACAAAGATATACCAGCGGTTGGGAAGTTTGATTTTCAGACCATTATGCCCGTTGCTGATTTTGGAGGTATGACAAGAGAGGACTTAACGGCTATTTATGCATATTTAAGAACCATCAAGCCCGTGAAAAACCGTGTCATCAAGTTTATACCTGCAGACACAGACTCATCTAGTTAAATATCGGAAAAGCCGATAGTTTTCTCTCTGAATGCAGTAAAAAGAAAGGTATTTTTGAATTATATGATACTAGTGAAATGCAGTATCATACCTCAGTCCCCTTCTCTAAAAATGCTTCGGTAAAAGAGAACATCGAATTCCACCCTCGAGGGAAGATTAAGGTCGGTGTTCCCCACGTTAGTTTATGCCTCGCTCGTACTCAAAGTGAACCGCTGCGTGAACACCCCCTACAAGTCTCCGCGGCGGAACAGAAGAGCGATTTTATCTTGTATAGTTTTCTTGTCGGTACGAGTTTTGGCGAGGTTGTAGGCTTTTTGGAAGTTCTCTCTCGCCCTGTCATTATTAATATCCGTGTAAAGCTCACCAAGCAGGGTATAGTAGTAGTGGCTATCCGTTAACTGTAATTTTTCGGCTTCGGTAATGGCTTCCTGTTTGCCGTTTGCTTTTGAAAGGGCAAACGTCCGGTTGAGGGCAGCGATGGGGGAGTATTCAATCTGCAAGAGCTGGTTATAGAGCTGCAATATGTTCTCCCATTTTTCCTGTGAATCTGTCTTGACCGTGTGCCAGTAGGCAATGCCGGCCTCCAGGTGATATTTTGTAAGCTTATTTCCACGTGAGGCTCTATTGAGAAAGTATGCTCCCTTTGCAATCAGTTTTTGGTCCCAGAGTGATTCATCCTGGTCCCGGTACAAAACAATTTCCCCGTTTTCGTTTTTCCTGGCCGGAAACCGCGAAGCATGGAAACACATCAGCGAAAGCAGGGCAATGACAGCAGGCAGGTTGGTTTTCTCGTTTTCCACAAGGAGGTATGTCAGTCGCATTGCTTCCAGGCAAAGATCCTCCCGCAAAACAGCATCATGACTTTCGGAATAATAGCCTTCATTGAAAAGCAGATACAACGTTGTGAGAACAGATCCGAGTCGTGTATCGATTTCTGAATCAGAGGGCATGGCAATCTGCACATTTTCACTCCGCAGCTTCTCCCTTGCCCTGTACAGCCGTTTATTGATGGTTTCCTTATTCGTCAGAAATGCGTTGGCGATCTCTTCGATACCAAACCCGCAGAGAATGCGAAGGGCCAGGCCTATTTGAGCTTCGGCAGGGATGGCGGGATGACAGATAGCAAACAACATCTGCAACTGGCTGTCAGTAATGTTCTTGTCCGACAGGTCAATTTCAATTTCTGTTTTTGGCGACGGTGATTGTTTTAGTTCTGGTGCAATTTTTTGTTCAAAGAGTTGATCACGTCTGAAATAATTTCGTGCCTTGTTTTTGGCAACCGTATAAAGCCATGCCGTCGGGTTATCCGGGATGCCGTTATACGACCAAGTCTCCAGTGCCGCCAGGAACGTTTCGCTGGCGATGTCTTCTGCAACTTCAATGTGCGCGATTCCGAAAACTTTACAGAGGACTGCCGTAATCTTGCGGAATTCGGTCCGGAATAGGTGTGGTATTAGTTCCTTTTGCGGCATAATGATAGGCCCCTGCAGTAAATAAGGGCCTATTAGTTTTTACATGGATTTTCATTTACTATAAGATCCGGAGGTGGATATTAGCCACCTAAACACCTTCACTTTTCAATGATCCTGATTAGTTAAGATAACGGAATAAACAATTATTCTTTCTGAGGTTCCCATTTTCATGGGAATGACGAGCATTGATTTGGTAAGGCGGAAAAATCTGCGATTCAATCATACATCACAGGTTGCTTATTTCCCTTATTTCTACGTTACCCCCAGCGGTCAGGATCGGACAACCTTTTGCCAGCTCGACAGCCTCGTCGTACGACTCCGCTTTCACCAGCGTGTAACCGCCGATGGATTCCTTGATTTCGATGAATGGGCCATTCGTGACGACCCCGCCGCTTTTAAGTACCTTACCCGAGTTATCCAGGCGATTTCCACGGTCAACCAGTTTGTTTTGCGCTGCCATGCCGCCAATCCAGTCCATCCATCGCTTGGTTTCGGCCTTCGCTTCTTCGGGATCGACTTCCGGCATGTTGCTGTGATCTGATCGGAATACCAATAAATAATCTTTCATCTTTTTAAAATTTGGGTGTGTAAGATTAACGTTATTCGCCTTTTGGGGCAATTTTTCGGACTTCGACACTGTTGCCTTCGCCTTGCAGAACCGGGGATCCCTTTGCAAATTCCACGGCTTCATCAATGGAATTGGCCCTTACAATCATGTATCCACCTATCGTTTCTTTGATATCGCCAAAAGGTCCGTTCGTGACAACATTGTTGTGACCTACCACCCTTGAATCATCAAAAAGCAGACCATTGCCTCCGACATATTTGTTTTGTGCTGCAATGCCGCCGATCCAGTCCATCGTCTGCTTCATCCAGATTTGCATCTGTTCGGGTGAAGCAACCTTTTTACCATCTTCGTGTCTTAAAATCAACATGAACTCTTCCATACGCACTCCAGGTTATGATTTTGGATGATTAATTAAATTGGCCGACTACGTAGGTACCAACAGGAGCTCCGAAAGCGATATTTATTCGATTGTAAATGTTTATCGCGTTAACTGCCATGGTTAAATCGATTAATTCTTCTTCAGAAAATTGCTCGATTGCTTCGGTATAAATCTCATCAGGTACTAAACTGCTGGTAAGTTTTGTAAGCGCCTCGGCCCAGGCCAGCGCGACACGCTCTCTGTCGCTGTAAAAGGGTGCTTCGCGCCACGCATCCAGAACATACAACCGCTGCTCGGTTTCTCCTTCGGCCCGCAGATCCTTGGAGTGCATGTCGAGACAAAACGCACAGCCATTGATTTGCGAGACCCTGTAATAAACAAGGTTTAACAAGGATTGTTCGATGGTGGATTTTGCAAGATACCCGTTTAGTCCATGCAAGGCACTCAATGCTTTTTGTCCTTTTTCCCGGATATTGATTCTTGGTTCCATTGATTCCTCTTTTTTGATTTGATGTTTCAACTTCACCCTGATGACAAATGAAGAGCGCAGAATTGGACAGGGCCTTTAAAATGTTCGACAGGATCTCAAAATGATTAGAACACGGATAAGACAAATGCCTCCAGTAGGGAACCCCAGCGATGGTTTTCACGGATTAGGGAGGGACTAGGAATGCGACGCTGGCCGAAAAGTCATTATACTTATTGAGCTGGCTAAAAATAGTAGGATTTTCAACCTTCATTATGGAACATGCCGTTTTTCCCCCTTAAAAAAGGGGGCGAGGGGGTTGTTTTCCAGCGTGACATATTCGAACCCCTAAATAAATTAGACTTAAATTTTATCATTTATGCTTTTCGGACAGCCTCATTGAGAAGAGGTTTATCTTATCTCTCGTATAGTTCGATCGGTAGATTGTCGGGATCATTGAAGAAGGTGAATTTCTTGCCAGTCAGCTCATCGATCCGGACAGGTTCAACCGTGACTCCTTTTTCCTGCAGGATCTTTATTTGATGTTCAATATCCGATACTTCAAAGGCGAGATGCCGCAGCCCGGTTGCTTCCGGCCTGGAAACCCGGTCCGGCGGGTTGGGAAAGGAGAATAGTTCAATGACATACTCCCCATTTAGGGATAAATCCAGTTTATAGGATTTCCTTTCTCGGCGGTAGGTCTCTTTGATGATATCCAGCCCCAGTACGGTTGTATAGAATGATTTCGATTTTTGATAATCGGAGCAGATTATGGCAATGTGATGTATCCGGTTCAGTTTTAGCATTTCCATTAATCACGTTATTTCGGGATAGGGACAAAATAAAAAATATTGAGATCAGGCAGGTTCAGAGACCATCTGATCATCCGTTTCAATTCTTTGACCGAGTAGATAAGTGATCAGCAATCCGTATACGAAATTAGAAATTCCAACTTCGAATCCATGTCCAAGTCGTATGTAAGCTGGCATGTATTCGTTAGGCAGAATCAACGGAGCTATACCACCCAATACCGAGAAAATCAATCCAACCAAAACGGCTCTTTGGGATTTGGATAAATCTGATGTCTTCAAAATCAGGACTGCAACGCCCATGAATATAAATCCTCTTAGAACCTGTGTGCCAATCATTAGGCCAGCAGTCGGTAGCTTGCCTTTGTAGAAGACCAGCAACTGGGGATAAACGGATTGCAAAATGAACCCTGCAACCAGGTAAAGGGTGATATACAGCAGGTCGCCCGATGCAAGACGCCACATCCAGCTCAAAAAAGATCGATCCCGGAAATGTAGTTTTCGGGGATTGTCATTCCATTTGTCAAATAAATACACCAGGACCGGTGAGATGACCAGGGCAACAATCAGACCCTGCATCATTGAATGAACAGTCTCGGGTCGGTCTGTCACATTATATATGAAAGCTTCTATCAGGTTATTAAAGGAGCTGATGATGAAATAAATGACGAATACGGCTCCGGCAAGTTTCATCCCTCCCAGGTTTGAATGAGCAATATAGGATCCCAGCATCCCAACAATTAACAGATTGGAGAGAATAAGCCAACCATAATTTACCATGTGGAACGCGCGACCTGAGAACAGGTTTTCCAGGAAAAATATCAGCGTTAATAATATAGTTGCCAGAGTGCATCTAATGAGAAATTTTAACGTATTCGAAGGGTCCATATCGAACAGTCAGATTTTGTTTGCTTATAGGTTAACACACACAGATTCCCCAGGTTTCTGGCAGAGTGCAGGTTATCGCAGTTGGCTACCTCAGGATATTACGTCAATGGATTGGAAAAGTTCAGTTCCCCGCGGCCAAATCAAGTCAGATTTCCCGATAAACTCGAAATGACAGGTCCATACATGAGGATGTCATCCTGAGTCCCATTCCTGCATTGGCGGTGCCGTGTAAAAGGCAAAGAAACAAAACAGGAAAGCCGGGATGGTTGCCGGTTTACTTTATCAAAAGGCTAAGGAAGAATTTTGAATTGGGAGAGGCGAGGTTTGTTTAGCCTTTGGACGAGTTGATCATTTCTTACGCTATGGTAATGAGCTTCTTGTATTTTTTTGTGTCGCTTTTTGTTGATTCTCGGTTACCCTGAATTTTACGATTTCAGTGATTAACCCAGCCGGAAGGGGCTGATCGAGTGGAAACCGGACAGTGCCTTTTGCTCCTTTGTAACCGGTCAGTTCTTTTTGGAATGATGCGATCCCGGAGGCTTTCGGGTAGAAGCCAATATGGTTGGCATGGGCTCCAAACCACACCAGCATGCCGTTCTGCCTGAATGCCGGCATCCCGTAGCTGATCACCTCCTCCGCATCCGGGGCCGCCTCTTTAATGATTGTGCGCAATTGTTCCAGGAGTTTTTGTGTCTGTTCCGGAAAGGCTAATATATACTCTATAAAGTCGGCCGGTTTCTTCATACTAATTCGCTTTGATTGTGGCCAGTAACCCATGATTATCATCAGGCAGTCGTTTGACAAACCGCAAAGTAAACACCTGATAAAATTAATTTATATAGAAACTTATTTCAATGTTATTGAGGATGATGGAAAATGAGGGGATCAGGATTTAACAGGACACCGACGCGTGGTATCGACCGCAGTGAACAGAATATTGGCAGATTAAATCAACCAAATTCAAGGCCGAGCCGTCAGGTTACGGAATATGACCTGCCGCATAAATAATAGAGAAACACTAACAATCTGAGATTCTGTTAGTCATTATAAAACACCGTATTTCCCTATTTCCTTATTCCTTTGTTACCCTGAAACATATTTCGTACCTGACGGCACGATGTTGGGGGATAGAACGAAGGTTCCTACCAATATTTGGTCACTAACGGGACGATATCTTTTTATGCGGTGGCCGTCCCCGAAAATCATTGTGATCTTACATTGCAATTATGTTGATCAATAAAACTCAAGCTGTTATTAATAGACCCTTCCCGTTCTTGATCGGGAATCTGTTTGGTGACGATCGTTAATACCTGTTCTCTTTCCCAGTAGACTCCTGGTGAAGGTCACGCGTAGAAACATAGGGTCTTGCCCTGCCACACATCTCAAAACTTGGTTAATTTGGTACCTCAGGTTGTCACGATCTGAAGTTAGGGTGGGTTGTTACATCGTCTACTCGCATATGAATGAAATAGCGGCCCGGCCAATTTTGTCTCTTGGAAAGACGGGGCTGTTTGTTCATTTTATCCTGGTTATTAATGCGAAACCCTCTGATACCTTTTTGATGAGCAAAATCAGGAAAAGAATCCCCGGCCTGTTGTTTGGTTTGTTGATTATGAGCATGTGTTCTTCGTGTGCCGTTCATGAAAAAAAATCGGGCCCCTCTGCAGATAAAGAGACAAATCCCCGGATAGTTAACATTATCAATTTTATCCGGGATTGTGAGCCGCGGAACCGTGCTATCACTAAAAATGTGCTCTACCAGACCGTTGTTAAGCAGTTGGAAATCATGAGAAAGTACAAGCTTAAAGGAACCTTCTTATTGCAGTATGACGCATTAATCGATTCCCGTTACCAGAAACTGTTAAAGGGGCTTCCGGCCGATTCATTCGAAGTCGGGGCATGGTGGGAAATGCCGCGGCCTTTCGTGAAAGACGCGGGTCTGAAGTGGCGCGGCAAGGGACCCTGGGATCCCCGTGCCGATGTCGATTTTTCAACCGGGTATTCACTTGCCGACCGGAAGAAACTGGCAGACACCTACATGAAAAAGTTTAAAAGCATATTCGGCTACTATCCAAAATCGGTCGGTTCGTGGTTTATTGATGCTTATACCCTCGACTATCTCTATAAAAAGTACGGCATTGTTGCATCCACGAACTGCAAGGACCAGATCGGTACAGATGGCTATACCTTGTGGGGCGGGTACTGGAACCAGGCGTATTACCCGAGCCTGAAGAATGCCTATATGCCGGCACAGGATGCATCGCACCAGATACCGGTGCCCATTTTCCGCATGCTGGGAAGTGATCCCATCCGGCAGTATGATAATGGCCTTGGAACCGGCCGGCAGGGCGTGGTGACGCTGGAGCCGGTCTATCATTTTGGTGGCGGTGATTCTGCATGGGTCCATTGGTATTTTAATCAGTTTACCGAAGGAGAGCCATTGGCGTTTGCTTACGTGCAGGCCGGTCAGGAGAACTCATTTACCTGGAAGGCCATGGCTAAGGGATACAAGATTCAAATGCCATTGATTGCTAAGTTGCGCGACGAAAAGAAACTGAAAGTCGAAACGCTGGCAGAAACAGGGAAATGGTTTCGGGATCATTTTAAGGTCACGCCGGCCACCTCTGTTACCGTGAATAAAGACCTGAACGGGAGCGGCCGTAAGACGGTATGGTTCGACAGCAGGTTTTATCGGGCAAACTTATTCTGGGAAGACGGTGCCCTGCGGTTCCGTGATATTCACCTGTTTAATGAAAACTTAGCCTCGGCTTACCTGACAAAAAAATCGAAGTCAACAAAATCCGCCTTTTTTACACTTCCCTTTGTCGATGGACATGTGTGGAGTTCGAAGGACCGGATAGCCGGACTGAGATTCAAGGCTGTCATAAACAATAAGGAAGTATCCATAAAAGGAGGCGACCCGGAGATAAAGAAAGCCGGAAAAGGTGTGCTACATATTTCCTGGCCGTTGACTTCGTTTGACGGAACACTGGTAATGGATATCAATGAGCGGCAAATTAAGATAACTATGAAGGGGGAAAACTCGTCCCGGTGGTTTCTTGATTTGGCGGCCGCACCTTCCGCCGACTTGCCCTTCCAAAAGATTGAGGAGCATGATGTTAGCTGCCGGTTTGAAGGGATGGATTATTCCGTTGCCGCAACAACAGGCTCATTTTCCCAGCCGGCTGACAGTGTCGCGTTGCGGATAACACCTGCGAATAATACGATCGTACTCAACTTTTCTGATAAGAAACCGACGGATGAATAACGGTCAGCTTGCTTTCACATGTATATGTTCAAACAAAAGCTGTCATTGCTAGGAACACTGCGGAGCAAATGACGCGGCAATCTCGTACGCAACAAGAAGGGGTCGTTGCCAAATGCCACGGGATTGTCACGTCGCCCTAACGGGCCTCTTCTCGCTGATATGTATCGATTGTGGTTTTAAGTGGATGGATGTATGCACCTTATTAATGCATCCATTCTCTTTCACTTCATCACTTCCCGTATCTCCACACCTCCACCGGACTTTAAAAACTCAAATATTTCTTATCTACATAAAAGCCCGTATGGGTAGTTTTCAAAGGCTTTTTTCATCAGGATGGTCTTCGATCAGCAAAAATGGTTCGTAAAACCCAGGCAGGTTTTCTCATCGAATGCATTAATCATTTAATCCCTTCCCATTGAGAATTTGCGGTATACATTTTTCAACCCTTGAGGTCCGGGTTTTGGATTGTTTGGCTTGAGAAAAATAAAAAAGGTATGCTCTTTGTCGTCCCGGGGTCAATGCCTCAAAAGCGGCTTTCAAGGCGTGTCCGTCTTCGGCAGATAATTTCTTTTGAAACTCTTCAGGAATTGTGAAGTCTGAAGTCATTTTCATTTTCACTTTCAAACCGGCTTTTTCCACTTCAATGGCTTCCTGAACATAGGCCTTCAGGATTGGCTCCATTTCAACGATTTCCCGAACATTGGTGAACCGGACCTGGCGCGCTGCCTGTACATGCTTGGTTTGCCGGATTAGAATACCCTCGGCATCCTTTAATAAGGCACCTTTGAAAAACAGGATCGCACAGTATTCTTTGAATCCATGTATTAAAACGATGTTTTTTTTCTGCCCGCCCGTTGGGACGGAAAACGTGTAACAAGGATGCATCCACTTGAATTCTTCGGTCAGCCCACAGTCAAGAACGATCATTCTCAATGTCTCAAATTCATCATGCCACTTTTGGGCTTTATTTAGAAATACATCGACCTTAGGATTCATTTTATTCTTTTACTGGTTAACGGAAATGATTTATCTAATTCAATGACGTTCTCATTTTTAAAGAATGTTTGAAAGGCTTTAGCACAAACCTGCCGTAGGCAATAAACGCACATAGGGCAGCCACGACAAGCCAATAGATCAGATGGCCGTAATTCCCGTCACTGGAATATATAAACAACCCGCAAAAAAACAGCATTTCTGCGGCTATGAAGGTAGCAGCAATAGGGGCGAGAATCCCCAGCTTCTTACTAAATGCCGGGATGACCAGGGCCAGGCCGCAAAGCAGCTCAATGACGCTCATCGCCAGCCAAACTCCGTGGGGAATCGCCGTCAGGGAAGGTACGGTTTGTGCTGAATTGGAAAACTTCCATATCGCGCCCGTGATGGTATGCAGGGCGAGAAGGATTTGAAGAACCCATAAGAGAATATTCATGACTTACCTCTTTCATTTTTCCGTTTTATCCAGACGTTTATATTAAAGTTTTCAACCCAATACATCAGGAGATGTTATTTCAACTTGCTTACGATGTCTTGTAATCGGTTATGGGCCATATTTATGCCTTGAGCAAAGGGGAGCTGCAGATTTTGGTCCCTGAGTGCAACCGATTCATAAATGATGTGTATGCTTAGTTTACTGGTGTCGTCGGTAAGTCGTTCAAATTCCAGAAGCTCAAGCTGGACGCCAAAAGACGCGTTTTCCATTTCAAATGTTTGTGTAATTTTTTTGTTCAGAATAAACTCATGGATAACCCCATTGGCCCGAAATACTACATTTCCCTTATCATCGGTCGTTTCAAATTGATAACTGCCGTGCTTTTTACTTTCGAGTTTCAGTACATTTGTTCCCATCCATTCTGCGACGATGTCGGGATCTTCATAAGCCTTAAAAAGTAATTCCAACGGCAGATCGAATTTCCTGGTAATCAGTAAATCCTGTTTGCCGTCTTCGGCATGAACCTTTGTTTTTCGTTCCATATGCTTTTATCTATTTACCTGGTTTGTAGTTTTTCATGATGGACTCCAGTTTGTTAAACCTGTCATCCCACAATTTTCGAAAGGGTTCAATGAAGTCTGCAATTTCCTTCATCTTCTGGGGATTTAAGTGATAGTATATTTCTCTGCCGTTTTGCTCTTGTTCAAGCAATTTGCACTCGGTGAGTATTTGCAGGTGTTTTGAAACGGTCGGTCTTGCTGTGTCGAAGTTTGAGGCTATGGCACCCGCTGTCATGGATTGAAAGGCTACCAACATGAGGATAGCCCTTCGCGTCGGGTCTGCAATGGCCTGAAATACATCTCGTCTTAAATTCATTGAGCAGCTGGTTAATTCAATGTGTAGCTATTTGACTACGAATATAAGTGTAGTTATTTAGCTACGCAATTTTTTTTTGATTTTTTCTGAAGGGCAGAGGGGCCTGTTCCACGAAGGTTGGTTGTCTCGGCCATATAGCGAACGGTCGGCAAACAGTTCACCGATGACTTTACGAGTGTCGGGTTGTGATGTCGTTTAGACTTGATGCCAACCAGTCAATGGTCCAAGCCGTTTTCTTAGCCTTCTAACTGATTAATATAATGATAGGCCTATTATAATAACAAACAAACAGTTTATGAATAAACTGTTTGTTTGTTATGGCAGGCTTTGCTGCGTTATTTATAGCGACGCAATAGAATTATGAATTTTGAATTGAATGGCTATCCGGAATCACGCCACTCCACAAGAACCTCGTGAGGTGGGCATTGCCCCGTCAAGCTGTTGCCCCTCTAATGATCTCTTACGGGACTATCCCGGCAGGGATGTAATGGTCTGATCCGCCGCGGCGGATTCCGGCACGGGAAGCTCTGCTTCCTTTTCGCGTTGAAACGAAGTTTCGTAATGAGGGAAATTGGGTTGCAGAGTAGCTTGTTGCGTGGCCCCGGAATGACCAATAGTCATCCTGCTAAAATCACGATCCTGAAAACCAGTCATTTGAAGGCTTTCTTGTGAGCTGCCAGACTAATATGATATAGGGCAGAAGTCCGGATAAGATGGCAAACAACGCCTGGTTGTAGAAGTCGAAGCTCAGAACGACAAAGGTGAGTCCGAATACGATGTACAGGGTTCGTCCCCATGAGAACCCCTTCAGGATAGCATAACCGGCAACGACGTAACAGATAGCCATGATACAGAAGAACACAACCGCCGCATCGAAATTAACGGCCGGGTTATGCCACGAGCCCTCTATCATACTCCGATAGGTAAAGAAAAAGGGAGTGGCAATGACAGACAACACACCGGTAACTAGAAACAACCAGCCGATGATGCTGATATTTGACGGACGCGAGGCAGGTTCGACCTGAGTATCTGCTGTCATGATAAGGGATATTTGATTGGAGTTTAATTTGTTTACGTGGGAAGGAGGGAGAGGTTGCGGGAGAGATATTTCATAGCTATCGGCCTAATCACTGGGATGTCATCCTGATGCTGTTTTGCTTGTAAAACAGCGTAGGATCTCGTTTCGCAAACAGAAGCGATTGCATCAGTTGTAACAATCGGATCCGGGGACCACCCCGAAGGTTCAGGGTCACGTCACTCGCTTCGCTTCGTTCCTCGCAATGACAGCCTTTTTCCTCGTTCCCATGATCTGCCTGGGAACGCAACTGGAGGTAATCAGCTTCTATTTTATGCTTAGGTCAAAAGGGTAAGTTTAAGCATGAAAGAAAAATTATTTCAGCCTTAATTCTTGTAACACGATTTTATTAATTGCATACAACG
>CAWBCD010000045.1:0-64273 GCA_963787205.1 uncultured bacterium | reverse complement strand
CGGGACGTTGGGAACGAGGGAACAAACACCAGCCATTGCACGCAGATTCATGGCGCCTTTTTTATCATATTGCCTTACTACCATTTATCAGTCCTGAAAGGTTTCAGCGGCAAACCGTTTACATCAAATAAATTAGGCATCTCTGCATTCGTAAAGCAGTATCGAACGGCAACAGGATGCTTAACTTTTGATGAAAAAACTTCAATGTCTCCGTTTCTTTTCAGGATTACTTTTGCAGGATAAAACACTTTATCGCTTCCGGCAATCTGGAAACTTTTGATTGTTTTTCCCTTAACCTTTAACTGCCCGTAAGATTTAACGGTGATCAAGGCCTTGTTCCTCTTGATTTTCATGGAAATATAATGAGGCTGGTAAGGCTTCGGATTTTTAAATCCATATACTTCTTTTAATGCTAAATCAGACAGTCTTAATGCCACGCCGCGTTTCATTTTTGGGTGAATATTCGTGACGTCGTTCACCAAATCACCGATGGTCACCATGCCGGTTTTGGGTAGCGTCAAAGCAGTTGCCTGCTGTTCTCGCAAGAGAGCCCCGTTAATTCCACTGTACCCGTTCCAGGGTGCGATTTGTACAAAATAAAACGGAAACTCCTCCTGGAATTTCTTGCGCCAGCTTGTGATCATGGCTCTGAATAGCGGTCCGTAAACTCTGGGATGGCCCACATTTTGCTCTCCCTGGTACCAGATAGTCCCTGCAATTTTGTAGTTGATGATGGGATTAATCATGGCATTGTACAATACCGA
The DNA here is from genome assembly GCA_963787205.1 of uncultured bacterium. Classification (GTDB taxonomy): domain Bacteria; phylum Bacteroidota; class Rhodothermia; order Balneolales; family DATFMH01; genus DATFNI01. The sequence goes on along the minus strand of CAWBCD010000045.1, from coordinate 63,509 downwards.
AGGTGCTACCGGAGCCCAGAAGACTGGCTCCATTTCGTCTGCCATACGGTGCAGCGTTGTGTCTTTATAAACCCCGCCCGGAGTCCAGGACTGCACAGCAGTGCCTCCCCAGTAGGAACCAATTAAGCCAACTGGCTGATGAAGGTTCGCATTCAACTCTCTGCCAAAAAAATAGCCAATCAGACTGAAAGTCCTCATGGCAGTGGAATCACATACCACCCATTTTCCATCGCTTTTACTTTGGGGATCGTCTTCGTAACGATGGGAAATATGAAAAAAACGGATTTTATAATTTTTGCATGTTTTTAGTGCATTTCCGGCGTCCAGGTCACCCCAGTTATAGCTAAATTCCATATTGGACTGACCGGAACAAAGCCAGACTTGCCCCATAAGTATGTCGTTAATGGTAATTTTTTGCTTGGCACTTGTAAAGGTAATAGAATAGGGGCCCCCGGGTTTCGGAGTTGCTACAGTCGTTTTCCAGGAGCAATCTTTTTGGGGCCAGACGGTAACGGTATCAGTAGAATTCCAGCTACAGACAATTTTCAACGGAATTGTGCTGGGACCCCATCCCCATAACTCTACCTTAGAAGAGGCTTGTAATACGGCATGATTACTCAAAACAGCCGGTAACTGTAGTGGCGTTTGAGCAAATGTTAATAATGGTAACAGTACCGGAAAAAGAAATATCAATTTTTTCATTTTATCATCATTTCTTGTAATTATGTTCTTTGTGTTGAGATGTTCCAACCGCTAATTTTTAAATATCGAATCGCTTTCTTGTTTTTAAGCGATTGACAACGAACCGGTAATGTCACATCCTCATAAGGGTCCAACAGATGTGCTCGTATAAAGAGGGCTAGCTCATTAGTTGGATTCTGCAGACGTACCTGCCAGGTCGGGGCGCTTGTGTTGGAAACTTTGTAAATCCGGATCTTCAAATTTGTTTTCGGTAAGATTGACAACGCTTCAAACTTGTTGCCTGGAGCCAATCAGTAAAAGTTATGTGGTACCTCCTGACCTTTTTGATCCCTTTCTCTTATTGGGATGCAGAGCTTCCCCGGAGGTCGTTCCCAACGGGGATGTTGGGAACGAGACATAAACTTACTATTTAATGGGAATTGTAATAATCCAGCGAGATATAATTGTAAATTATCCATGTGCCTGATACCCCATCCAAATCAGGACAGAGGAGCTGCAACGTATTGGCAGAAATTGATTTGATTTGCATTTTTGCAAACCAGTTTGGGACCCTTGGACCTTGTGACGGATCATGTATGACTTGTGCACCATAGGTCTGCAACTCCATTTGTTTCGGATACAACATAAATTTCCCCGTGCCGGATGCAGACGCATCTGTCAATTGCTTATTATCCGAGGTGAAGATTACATTGCCTTTCAGACTAAAAGTCATGGTTCCGTAATCGGCTGCAGGACAAATCCAGGTATTACCTTTCCAATCGGGATCCCATTCCCCGGTGGTACCACCAAAGTAAACAGGGCTTGCAAAATATTTACTCACGCCGTTGGCATCCAAATCCATCACCCATGTTTTCGAATTTCCCAATCCACCAGTAAGATCTGTCCATGTGGTGTCGCTAACATATTCCTTATCAATGGTATTGATTTTCAATACATATGGGTCTGCCTGAGTCATCCCTCCCGCACCTAATACGCTATAAAACAGTGTGTCGGTTGCCGGAAAAGGAATATCTATCGTGTCAACCAAGCTGGTTGAAGTTCCCACAGGGGTAACCCAATACGGTGTTACTCCAGGGGTTTCACTTTTCAAAACTATCATATTAGGATTTGATTTTAGCGGAGTCACACTAAATTTCAGTGCACTTTTAGGCATCAAAGGAGACAAATGTGGACTCTCCGGGTTACATGCTACAACCACCAGAATCCATCCCAATAATGAAAAGAATATTTTAACTCTGTTTTTCATATCGTTCTGATTTTTAAATGTGATTATTACCAACCGGGGTTTTGTTTGAGTACACCACCCGATAACGTGATCTCATTATTCGGAATCTGCATAAAACCACCGGTGGAGATAATGTTTTGGGTGCTGATGGATGGAGAAGCTGTTCCATCATTGAGATAGGACATCGTGGTATTAGCTACAATGGTTTGCGCAGCCTTCTGAATTCCCTGGCGCAGCAAATCCCAGTAACGGATTCCTTCGCCGGCAAATTCAAGGCGCCTTTCTTTCATAATGGCAGCTTCGTCAATAGAAGAAACTGCAGCTAAACCGGCTCGTGTGTGAACTTCGTTAAAGTATTGGACCGCATTTGGACTGCCAAGTTCTGCAGCCATTAATAACACATCAGAATAGCGGATAACAAAATAGTCCTGCTTTTGTGCAATCAAATAATTCGTTGCCGGAAGAGGTGAATTGCTTGTATCAGCTAATGGACTATATTTTTTTAGGTAATACCCCGTGTATTCACGGTTGTTAGCACTGCTGAAAGCTTTACCAGTAATCTGAGCAGTTTTTGTATCCAATCCTTCATCTTTTACGGACGTTATCGTCGCAAACCGGCGGCTATCATTAGCGCTGTACGCATTCCACAGTTTGGGGTCAACGGTACAGGCGCCCCAGCCGTATCCGTAAGGATAGACACTGACACCACCGCCGGCGCCAAGTCTTATCCCGGTCATCAGCAGCCAGGTATTGCCTGTGATGTTCCCATTATAATCTGCGTTTCCGGTATATTTAATGGAAAAGACTACTTCAGGGTTATTTTCACCGGCATAAGCAACGGTATCAGCTTCAGCAGCAGCAGGCCATAGCGAAGCAAAATTGGACACCAGGCTATAACCGCCGTTCTTGATCACATCTTCCACAGCAGCCAGTGCATCGGACTTTGTAAACCCGGCGAGTGTTGATTTTCCATAGTAGCCGGTATAGAAAAGGTAAACACGTGCCAGCATGGATTCAGCCGCCCATTTGGTTACTCTTCCGGAAGGTGTGGCCGAGTAAGGTTTTGCAGGCAGATTATCAGCCGCAAATTTCAAGTCCTTGAATATCTGGGTATACACGCTGTCTGGAGAGGCCTGTGGAACATTGTCAGAAGTCGGCTTTGTAATCAAAGGGATGTGTCCGAACAGGCGCACCAGTCCGTAATATAAATAGGCGCGAATAAATCTTGCCTGTGCCTCATCTGAATTACGCAAGGCTGTATCACCACCCCAGTTAACCTGGCCGATATTTTCAATTAAGGTATTAGCACGATATATGGCCTGGTAGTAGTCTTGCCAGTCAGATTCGAACATAGAAGCATCTGTTGGTGAAACGGCTTTATTGAACTCATCCATCATTTCCCATCCATATCCGTCACCACTTCCCGTTCCGCCGAAAGTGTTATCCGAAGCCACTTCGGCTACAAGCGGTAAAGCCGGGCCTCCATTCCACATTAAATCCATGCCATTATAGACTCCAACTAATGCTGTGGCAGCATCATCGGGAGTCTTGTAGTAGCTCTTGTTTGTTTTCTTATCCATAAGTTGTGTCGTTAAGAATTTCTGACACGAACTTAATGCGAACAACATCGTAATTACGACAAGTAATATCTTATATATTTTCATGCTCAATCTCCTTTTTAGAATTTAATCCTGAGGCCCATCATATAGGTTTTTGGCGTTGGATAAAATCCAATATCAACTCCTTGACCAAAATTATAGTTGGAATTCGCACCTTGTGCGCTGAAGCCAACCGCCGGATCCATCCCGTTGTATCTTGTAAAGGTCAGGAGATTATTGGCAGATACATACAAACGGCATTCGCTCAAATATTTAAACTTGAAGAGCCTGGAAAAATCATACCCTAACGTAATATTTGTGATACGTAAATAGGCCCCATCGTGTATATACAGATCTGAAAATTTTGCCCAATTGCCATGGGTAAGCGTCACACGGGGATAGCGTGTTTGATGTGCCTTCACCGTGCCAACGATTCAAAATAGCTGTTGTCCGGTTTGAAAACATATTGGCGGGATCACCGTAAGACTGAACAATTTTATTGCCAGAAACGCCGCTGGCAGTTACAGAAAAATCGAAGTTTTTGTAATTCAAGGATATGTTTCCTCCGAATAAATTGTGGGGGTTTGGATCGCCGATATCGGTCTTGTCAGTAGCACTAATCATACCATCTCCGTTGACGTCCACATATTTTACGTCACCGGGCTGGGCATTTGGTTGAATCAACTGTCCCTTGCTATTTTTGTATGATTGTATTTGTGCTTCATTCTGGAATATCCCGTCCGTTTTATATCCCCAGAAATACCCGATCGGATATCCCGACTGGGCCCGATAAAATTCAGGCGAATTGTTGTACAAAATATTGGTACCTCCGTGAATTATCCCATCTACCGTAGGCACACTGGTAACTTCGTTTTTATTGTAGGTATACGTTCCTGTGATAGAATATCTAAAATCAGAACCGACATGGTCATTGTACGTTAGCTGAAGCTCTATCCCTTTATTCGTTACGTCTCCGCCATTGATATACGGAGGTGTTGATACACCGGCAGTGGCAAGCAACGGGGCCTGGATCAGCCAGTCCTTCGTCATTTTGTTATACCAGTCGAAAGTGACGGACAATCTGTCATTAAAAAGTCCGGCATCAAAACCGAAGTCGAGCTGATGAGTAGTTTCCCATTTCAAATCCGGTGTACCGATAGTGGAGGGGTAAGAACCTGGGACCTCGCTTCCGCCTATTTCATAGGTAGCATTCGACAACGCAATAAGAGACTCATAAGCAAACCTGGTCGAAATATTGTCATTTCCGTTAACACCCCAACCGCCACGTAACTTCAAAAAGTCTAACCAATGTTGGAGCGGTTTCATAAAATTCTCATTGGAAACGACCCAACCTGCTGAGAATGAAGGGAAAGCTCCCCATTGGTGTCCCTTAGCAAACATGGTGGAACCGTCGTACCTGAAAACGGCCGTGGCCAGGTATGTTTGCTTATAATTATAATTGACACGCCCAAAGAACGAAGCGTGAGCCACCACCGGATTGGCATTTCCTGATAGTGAAATGGAATTTTTCAATGCCGTAGAATCCGGATAGGTTGCCGTGAAGGAACTGATAGAAGAATTTCCCAGGTACGCATGTTGTAGATCGCTGAACAAGGTTGCTCCCTGATTGGAGCCATACATCCATCTCCCCTGGTATTGACGGATAGAGCTACCCGCCAACACGTCGAAATGACTTTGATTTATGTCGAAAACGTAGTTTGCTGTGTTATCCCAGTTCCATGTATAACCCGTAGAGGAGTTTTGGGAAATAGAATTTTGAGTGGTAAAGGCATAAGCGGACAAGTCATAAATTGGAGTGAAACGTATGATCGTTGCTTCCGTTATATTCCAATCCAAATATCGACTTGATACTTAACCCTTTTATAGGTTGAATTTCTGCATAGGCATCACCTAAAAACTTCTCAGATTGTGTTCTGTTTTGATTGGTAAGAACCATCAGGGCATATGGATTCGCTTCATTAACATCCCATGATCCTTCTTTGTAAAATGTTGATTTCTTACTACTTAAAAAATTTTCCTGACGAATCATACATAGCCAGGAACGGGCTGGTTTGAAAAGCTCCACGTAATGAATTGTTATATTGACCTCCGTCCTGCACATTCCACGCTTGATTGACATGCGAAAAGGTCAGATGCTCGCCTATTCTCAGGAAGTTACCATACATTTTACGCTCGGTATTGAGGCGGAAATTGTACCGCTCATAATCGGAAAGATTAGCTCCCCCTAAAACACCTCCCTGGTCCGTATGTGAAAATGCTATTGCGTAGACCGAGCTTTCACTACCACCTGTAATCGTGATACTCTCATTTTGGGTAGGCACATTGTCAGAAAACATCTGATTCATCCAATTGGTACCCGGTCCCATTGCATTAACCTGCGCCTGGGTAAAATATGGATTAGCGTTGGAATTGATAGCCGCTTCATTCATAATTGTTGCGTATTCTCTTGCATTGAGCAAATTTACCTTACGGGCTACGTTTTGCCATCCATAATAACTATCAATAGAAATGTGTGACTCGGGAGCAGCTCCGCCGGAACCAAGATTTCCACCTTTAGTAGTAATTAAGACAACTCCGTTTGCACCGTTGACCCCATAAATGGCAGCCGAGGCGGCGTCTTTTAACACATCGATAGAGGCTATATCATCGGGGTCCAGATAGGAAATATCTCCCGTTATAACCCCGTCGACGACGTATAGCGGATTGGAATTACCGATAGTTCCGACACCACGAATGTTCACTTTAAGGCCGGCACCGGGCTGACCGGATGTAGGTGTGATGTTGACACCCGCCGTTTGACCCTGCATGGCCTGTAACACATTTGTCGTATTTTTCTCTGCAAGGGTGGCACCGCTTTCATGAACAGTGGCCCCGGTTACCAGCGCCTTCTTTTGGGTACCATATCCGACAACTACAAGTTGCTGGCCTGAAAGCGCTTGTTGTTCCAATTTAATATTTATAACGGTGCGTCCATTAATAGGCACCGTCTTGGATTGATAACCAATATACGAGATAACAAGCGTATCCTGTAGCGAAGAAACGTTCATTGTATAATTTCCCTCGCTATTTGTGGCCGTACCGATGTTGGTACCCTTCAACACTATATTAGCACCTGGCAGGCTTTCGCCAGTTGCCGCGTCGGTGATTTTTCCTTTGACGGTTTCAACTTGTACCGGTACAGCCGGAATAGTTTCGGATTTATTCTCATCAGTTGAAAAAATTCCGAATGTTTTGGGATTTAGTTCTTTGTAAGACAAGTGATAACCGCGCAGAATCCCCTTGATTGCATCCTCAATCTTATTGGAAACACGTACGGTGTTTTTGACATCTTTCTGTTCAATAATACCTCCCTGGTAGAGAAAAACTACCCGGAAGCGCTTCTCAAGCAGATTTAATGCATTACTGATAGATGTGCCACTCTCAATTTTATCGATCTTTGACTCATTAGTTACCTGAGAATCGGTTGTGGTACGAAACCAGTCCCCAATAGTCTGAGCCTGGCCTTTGATTCCCCCAGCTAATAGGAGAAAAATCAAGAGCAGACTCGACTGGAATTTTACTCGTTTCATAGCTATTGCATCCATATGCTAATTATTTGATGTGTTAGTTTTGTTTCCAATGTATATCGTGTCTCCGGATTCAGAACGATAGACGGGTACCTTCAGAACCTGTGAAACAGCCTTAACGAGATCTCCAATACTCCTGTAATAGACCGCTCCGTTCAGTTTCTTTGAGAACAACTTAGGGTTAACAACAACCCTTATGTTGTACATATGTTCGATTCTCCGGGCAAATTCGGCCACTGGTGTATAATTGAATTGCAAGACACCGGTCGCCCATGAGGTGTAAAGAGTAGGATTGACACTCTTCTTTTTTATATATCCATTATTGCTGACCTCAACCAATTCACCGGGTTGGATATTCAGCCGGTTCAGTGATTGCGCTTTCTTATTGACCTTCGGCTCTATACTCACGGAGCCCTCTTCCAGAACGACTGTCGTATTTTTATGACTTGCAGAAACAAAGAACTGCGTACCTAAGTCACGAATAACACCCTGTGAGGTCATCACCTGTAATACCGGTCTGTCAGCTTTTTGTTGGTGATGTATTGAGAAATACGCTTTTCCATCCAGGCTAATGTGTACCTCTTTACCCAATTCCCATCCATCATAGTATGTGATGGATGCATTGGCATCTAATAGGATGGTTGATCCATCCGACAGGGTAATAGTTTTTTGCTCATCCGGACCGGTCTTGATGGTTTCTGCCTTAACAGAAGCAATTTGCTGTTGTGTTACCCCAACCTTCCACAATCCAGTATATATGCTGACCCCAACAACAATGCTGACCAGCAATACTGCTGCAGCTGCATACAACCAGCTGTACCGTATACCCGATCTGTAATCAAGCGGAAAACCGGGGCGGTTCGGCTTTTCGATTCGTCTATGAACCTGTTCCCACTCCTGATTCAGATCCGGCATGTCGGGTCTTTGAAATGTGAACCCAACAATTGCCTCGCTGGCTCTCTTTGCGAGGAGCCGATTTTCTTCATGTAATCTTACCCATTGATTCCACTTCTTCCTTTCCTTTTCAGATGCATTGCCAGTGGCCCATCTGCGGAAGGAATCGTTGCTTACAAGCTCATCAACAGTGTAGTTGTCTTTTTTCAACTGTTACCTTTATTAATTTTTTAAATTGCTTACACATGAGTTAAAGAGCTGCAGATAATCGTCTTGTACTCACTTGATGTAATTTTTTTTGATTTTCTTTTACTCTCAGCCAATCGAATCGTTTCAATGCATATCAATATTCATTTAAACCGATATTTGGCCGAAAGAATCAGATTTCCTCAAACATCGGAAGGACTAACGATAAGCCTCCAAAGAGTCATAGCCGTAACACATAGCTCTGCAGCAACGGGTTTTTATGACTCTCCAATCCCATTTAATTTTATTTCAGACAGACATAACTACTCCTGTCCGACCTCCAATCAGAATAGTATCACAGACTGCGGATTGTCTCCTCCATAAAAAAAACCGGTTGAATACAAGCCGTCTTCAACCGGTTTCATTTCAGATTCTCACTTCATCCTGACGGTCGTTTCTTCGCCGTTGTATTTAATGACCGCGTCAGGTCTGGCTTCAAAATTAAGCTTAGCCGGATGATCCCTGCTCAGCCAGACAACCCGGAAAGTTCGTTCCTGGATGGTACCGGGGAATGAACCCTCCCTCTTTCCGATAGTCAGGCTGTGATCCTGTTCATTATACGTGATGGGAATGTCTGTATACTGCCCTTTTTCATAATTATATGTTGTACCGTCATCTTCATAAAGGGTAAAATGACCGTCTGCGCCGGTGTATACAAACAGGGTTATCGGGTTGTTCGGTTTCTGTCCTGTGTATTGGATTTCGGGTCCAAATGGAAGGATTGAACCTGCCTTAACAAATATCGGCATTCGTGAATACGGTGCGCTCGCATTGATCGTTTGTCCTCCCTCAAGATATTTGCCTGAATAAAGATCGTACCATCCTTTCGACTCCGGCAAATAAACTGAGCGACTGCGCGCCTTGTACTTGTACACAGGGTTAATCAACAGGCTGGGACCGAACATATACTCGTCGCCGATATTCAAGACATTTTTATCTTGCGGAAAATCCATCGCCAGACCACGCATGATGGTGTAGTTATCAAAATGCACCATGCCGTCCAGCGAGTAGATATAAGGCATGAGACGATATCTCAGCTGATCATAATACAGGATGCTCTGATAGGTTGGGGTACCGGCCGGTGCGATATTGAATACCTCGCGATAGGGGAGCTGCCCGTGCGAACGGAACAACGGGGCAAAAGCACCAAACTGGTACCACCGGGTCTCCAGTTCACGCCATTCCTCCAGGTTCTTCTTATCCGGGTGGATATAGCGGGATTCAACCGCAAATCCACCAATATCCATAGTCCAGAACGGGACGCCTGCCATGGAGAAATTAAGTCCGACGGCAATCTGGTTCCTCATGTCGTTCCAGGTGGTTCCAATGTCTCCGCTCCATACGGCCGCAGAATATCGCTGAAGTCCCGCAAAACCCGATCGCGTTAAAATGAACACTCTCTGATCCGGTTTGACTTCACGCTGACCATTATAAAAAGCCTCCGCATCAACCAACGGATACGCGTTGAAGTACTGCGCCGCCGGGCCAAGATACGTGGGGTCCATCAATTCCTTGCGCATTTTGATGGTAGTATTGGAATAGATGTCGGGTTCCGAGGCATCAAGCCACCAGGCGTCGACGCCCAGGCTAAACAAACGTTGATTGACCATATCCCAAAACGCCTTGCGGGCATTGGGATTAAAAGCATCATAGAAGGTCGATACATAGCCTACCCAGTCCTTCTGAGAATCCTGAACATTCTTCTTGTATAACCATCCCTTGTTCCAGAAATACTCAAACTCTTTGGTTCCGGTGTAAAACTTGGGCCATACCGAGATCATAAAATGAGTGTGATATAAATCGTGCAGTTCCCGGATCATCTTTTCCGGATCCGGATAGCGGGTTGAATCAAACCGCTGGCTGCCCCACTTGTCTTTTTCCCAGTAAAACCAGTCCTGTACGATATTATCCAATGGAATGTTTCTATGGCGAAATTCTTTGACTACGGATAAAATCTGCTTCTGCGAATCGTAGTGCTCCCGGCTTTGCCAGAATCCCATGGCCCATTTCGGCATGACGGGAGCTTTACCTGTCAGGTTTCTATAGCCGCTGATGATCTGGTCCATGTTCTTCCCGTACACGAAATAGTAGTTAATATCATTGGCTATTTCAGAATGCAGCGACAGCTGATGTTTATCCAATTCCGGCATGGGCTTGCGCCATTTCAGTGCGATGTATGATTCTCCTCCGTCGGGTATCCACTGAATCTTTATGGGGCATTTTTTCCCCTTTTCCATAGTAACATCAAAACGGGAGGTGACCGGGTTCCAGGCCTGCCGCCAGCGGGAGGTCAACAATGAGTCGTTGAACCAAAGTTTAACATAACCGGCAGAGGTAAGTTTCAGCTTATGTACACCGGAGAAGTCGGATGCTACCGATCCTTCCCAGGTAACCATGCCGTCCGACATGCGCTGCCCGTGGAAGTCACTGGGAAACTTTTTCATGTCGCTGATGAACTCATAATCAATGGAATCTTCTGTGCGGTTATCAAAAACATCCGTCGTATCGGTTTTAGAAGTGTATTTTGCGGTCAATCCGCCTTCCTTCCCATCGGTTCCATACAAGTGCAGCGAGGAAAGTTCATCGTAAGGTTTATCGTACCCGAATCGGGTGATCGAGTAATTATCCCAGAGGAGTCCATAATTACGATTTGATACCAGGAATGGGACGGCAGCTTCGGTATTATGCTGCGCCAGAACCACATTGTGCCCCTTCAGATCCATGATCCCGGTCTGATGCTCACCTAACCCATAAAACGCCTCGTTTTGCGGCGATTGGAACACCTGGTGAACCTGGTAAAACGGCTCGCCGTCTGCCGAATCCGGCAAGAAGGTTTTACCTCCCCCCTTTTCTTCCTGCAGTAATGGTTTCCCCGTGCTGTCGGCGAAGGATACCCGACCGGTTTCTAAAGATACTGTTGCACTGATTTCGGAGGTTGATAGCACCAGGTTTTCATCATTCTCTTTCAGATTCCATACAACTGCAGGGCGGTTCTTTTTAACAATCATCAAATCTGTGGCATGCGGAAATGAATCAACAGGGCTGGCAGTCACGTGGATAATTTTCGGGGTAACAACCTGCAATTTAACCAGCCTGGCATCCTTTCCGGAAGCATCAGGAAGTCTCACCAGGACCCCATCTTTCAGTTTCTTATAATTTGGACCACTATTACAAGCTGTAAAAAAAATTATTAGCGCTACCAGGCTTATAAAGACACCAACCAATCTATTAATTCTATTAATCATAACATTAGTCGTGAAGAATGAATATTGAAATGTCGACTCTTCGTTTTGTCGTCGCTGACAAAATTCTGTTCCTAATTATCAATTCTGATGATTAAAGAGACGCCGTTCTGTCTTTTGTACTCAAAATCGAATTTAAATTACAGGGACATGCCAATCCACTAAAGATTCACACCGGAAACACCCTTTTTACGCAGCAAATTGTTCATGATGATTTCCGGAGACACAACATACGCGAGCATTAAGAGAGGAAAAAACCGAGAAGACTTAAAGCAACTATTTTGGGCATATTTTCCTGCAGTATCTCTCGAAGATTTTTTATTGCCCGGTGAACATGATTCCTTATGGATTGATAGTTGATCGACAGAATTTCTTCAATTTCTTCATAACTCATCCCATTGTAAAACCGAAGATATATTACTTCTTTTTGCCGGGGTGGCAAACTGTTCAAAGCATCCTGCAATTCTTTTCTGCGTTCTTCCAGGGATTCATCCCTAATGATGATTTCTTCAGCCGTGAAATGAATTTCAGGTACATCATTTTGATTATTCAGGATTTCTATTTCCCGTCTCTCTTTGTACAATGTTTTCAGAATCTGTCTCCTGAGAGACACCATAAGATATACTTTCAGAGAGTAAATCGTATCAAGCTGCCCCCGACGCTCCCATATCATGACAAACAGTTCCTGGATGACATCCTTAACCAACTCCGGTCTTCCGCAGAGTTTCAGGCCATAGCCATAAAGATCAGAGTAGTAGGATTTGAACACATACTCATAGGTCTCAATATCCCCCTGTGAGATACGGTGCCAATATTGTAACTCATCGCCCTCTTTCAATATGCTGCTATCATCAACCAACTCTGATATCGTTCTTAATCGTTTATAAATTTGTCTTTTGACACGACCAATTCGTTGTTATAAAAAGAAGTGTATCTTGTACACGATCATGAAACAAAATAGCTGATTTTTCCTTGAAAACAAGAGTTACATTAAGATTAGCTATAAAATCAGCATAGATTGCAAATCCCATAATCTCAATCCCTATGTCCCGCAACCCTTTTTTTAATGTGTGCACGATATAATGATTAATTTTTATGAGATGCTATTATTCCCTCCCCCCAAAAGAACTGTCATGCCGATATTCTCCGACTTGCAGGGGAACGTAGAATCCCGCGAGCATCCGGCACCGATCGCATGTTGCCACTTGCGGACGGGATCCTAAGCCGATCCCGGGAACGTCCGGGATCGACAGCAGGATGACATTCTTTGCGTTTGGGGTGATGTTGTGTTACTAGTGTTTCCGGTCGTTTGCCCGGCAAATATCCGGCGCTAGTTACCAGACCCAAAACGCCAATTCTTTCATCCTGAGGCCCAAACCAAATCCTTCCTTCGGCTACGATCCAGCGGGCCGAGGGATCTCGTTAGCACGCCGGAACCGATCGAAGCACATGAACGGGTCCACTTCCTGCAACTAAAGAGATTCGCCGCGGCGTATGACACCTGTCGTAGGTCGGACTACCAGTCCGACGGTACAAACGCTTGCCGAAGAAAACATCGGAGAAGATCGTCTGCAGGTTATCCACACACCGTAGTCTTTATCTTGACGGGAATGATTTTACGTATCGGACATGCACACCCTGGTGCTCACTGCTGCCGATTTCTCATCGATTTAGAATCCTGATTCCGATTCGTTGTACGCCCACCTGAATATTTTTCTCTTTTCCTTGTTTGCCACGTTCACATCAACTGTAATCGTCAGGATGATCGACGGCTGGTGGTGTAATATTCGAGCAGGCTGGACTGCCAGTCCGGCCTGCAAAGGTTAACTTATCCTTACACGATGGGTTCAGCCCATTCCCCACTATTTTATGTTCAGCCAGCCGCCAGAGAAACCGGCTTTTTTCAACCCGCGAACAACGACGGAGTCTTTCTTTAACAGTTTCCAGATTAAACCGGTTCGATAATTTTCGGTCATGATCAGGATCGGTCCCTGGTCAATGCCAAGATAATCCTTATCATACCACGCCTTTCTCCACTTGCTTTCATTGGCCAGGTGGGATTGAAGGAATCCTTGAACCCGTAAGTACCCCATATTCCAGGGTAGTTTGCCTTTCATATACTCCAGGGCAGCAATACTTTTTTGGGAGTATACACAATCGAACCGCCTGCAGCAGTCGGAGCAATGGTACCATCATCCACATCATAATTAGCAGCTTCACCGCGGGCACTGTACCCCATAAAATGAACGTTAAGGCCATTAACCGTCATTACGGTATCACCCGGCCCGTCGCATGCCGTTAATCCCCAGATGTTTTTCCCATAACCCGCAAAACCTTTCGGATTTTTTTCAGCATAAGCGATCTGTCCAAGAGTGGCATTCTTGGCATTTTCAAAATAATCACTTCCTTTCTGTTTCATGTAACTATCCTGTATCCCCTTGAAATCGACATACATCTGTGAATACTGGTGACCGAAAAGAGGACCAAATTGGACACCCAGGTACCCGTAATAATTTCCCCAATCATACGTCTGGGTCCATTTTGTCCATGCACTTCCGGGCAAGGAATGAGTTGGCGATCCCAGGGCCAGCACGTACAGAAACATTCCTTCGTTATAACCACTCCATTCTGCATTTAAAAAGCCACTCTCCGGATGCCAGCCCATACTCACCAAACCATCACTCTTTGTGATCCATGGCCAGTCGACACGGTCATAAATGGAGTCAGCCAAGGCACGAATCTGGGTTTCATCCGATGATGAACCACTAAAATAATCCCGGCATGTCAGGACCCCTGCAAGAAGCCAGGTGGTATCAATCGTAGAGAGCTCAACATTCTTGAACCTGTATCCCGTACTCATGTCAAGAAAGTGATAGTAAAACCCATGATACCCTGTTACCCCCGTCGCATCAGGTCCCATTGGCGCATTCCAGAAGAATTTAAGCGTTTTGAGAACACGTGCTGCGGCATCCTGCCTGGTCACATATCCGCGGTTGGCGCCAATGACGTAAGCGGTCAAGCCAAAACCAACGGCGGCGATGCTGGAAAACGACTTTGTGGGTGCCCTGTCTGGAATAAGCCCGGTGTTGGGATCTGCCAGGTTCCAAAAATAATGAAACGTATTCAACTCCAACGTATCAAGGAATGCCTTGTCGTTTTCGGTAAGATTCCCGTTCGTACCGGAATTCTCATTTGTTGAACGCTGACTACATCCGTCAAAAGCCATTATACTAACCAGCACAAGTAGTATGGCAGCTATTTTATTGAACGATATGGAGGTTGAATTTTTCATCAGAATTTAAATTTTGAGGATCGAGGAATGGTTAGGAAGGATTTGAAAATATTCGGAGTTCTAATTGTATTTCTCTTTAGCTAAGATGAAAGTGGAAATAACCAATTCGTTGCTTTTGCCCGGGTTGGTTCAATCCCCCCAGCCCCTTTTTCTAAGAGGGAATTCAGGGCTCTGCCACCTGCAAAGTTAAACAGCAACCTGTCAACAACTGACTTCCCATATTTCCCTATTCCCTAAACTGTTTCGATTTAACCAACGTAAACGTTGCCTGCTGTTTTGCTTCGGAACTATCACCAACGTAGACAGTAAATTCGCCCGGTTCAGCGCCGAAGCTCATATCTTTTCGGTAAAATGCCAGATCATCCCGGGACAACTGGAAGGTCACTTTCTTTGATTCCCCGGGTTGCAGCCACACGCTTTGGAATCCTTTAAGTTCCCTCACCGGTGGGCTTACGCTTGCCACAAGATCGTGTATATATAGCTGAACAACATCGATGCCTTTTCTGTTGCCGGTGTTTGTTACTTTTATCGAAACCTTCAGCGTGTCATTCCATCCGAGCTTCTGCGTATTCAGATGCAACTGCGAATATGAGAATGTGGTGTAGCTCAGACCATACCCGAAAGGATACAGCGGCGTATTGGGCACGTCGATGTAATGGCTGGTGTATTTGTTGCCCGGCTGATAGGGACGGCCCGTATTCAAGTGGTTGTAATAGATCGGAATCTGACCGACATCGCGGGGAAACGACATCGGTAATTTACCCGAGGGGTTGTACTTTCCAAACAACACATCCGCCACGGCGGGTCCGCCCTCGGTTCCCGGGAACCACGCTTCCAGGATTACCGGGGCATTGTCGTGCAGCCAGTCGATCGTAAGAGGCCGTCCGTTCATCAGCACGACGGCCACCGGTTTGCCTGTTTTCATCACTGCTTTTACCAGGTCCAACTGGTTGCCCGGCAGACCAAGCATCGACCGGCTGTCGCCTTCCCCGCTCATTCCGGCGTTCTCACCCATCACCATAACAACGACATCGGACTTCCGGGCAATGGAAACAGCCTTTGCAAATCCGCTCGTGTCTAAACTGTCAAAATCCGTACCTTTGGCATATCGAACGGTTGTATTGGGCGATACCTCGTCTTTGATGCCCTGCAACACCGTAACCGCCTCGTCCGGACGCCCCAGCGCATGGACCGGTCCTAACAGGTCTATCTTATCATTAGCCAGCGGTCCGATCACGGCAATCGAGTGAACATCCGTTTTCAGAGGCAGCACATGATCATCATTTTTGAGCAGTACCATCGACTTACGGGCGATATCTCGTGCTATGGGACGATGCTTAGCCAGAAGTGCTTCCTGATTATTACCTGAGGTATCTCCGTATCGGAATGGGTTGTCAAAGAGTCCCAGCTCAAACTTTGCCTTTAAAACATGGCGAACAGCATTATCAATCACCGTTGTCGATACCTTTCCTTCTTTCACCAATTGAGGCAAATTGTCCAGGTAGGTACCGCTGTGCAAATCGACATCCATGCCCGCATTGATCGCCAACCGGGCTGCCTGTTCTGGTGAGCCTGCAACGCCGTGTTGCTGCAATTCCGGGATGGCATCGTAGTCGGAAACAACCAACCCCTTAAATCCCCATTGTTTCCGAAGAATCTCTTTCAACAGGTACTTGTTTTCCGTTGCTGGAATTCCGTTCAGGGACACAAATGCGGCCATGATGGAGCCAACACCCTGATCCACAGCGGCTTTAAAGGGCGGCAGATACGTTGTTTTTAACCGCCGCTCCGACATGTCCACCGTGTTGTAATCCCGTCCTGCCTCCACGGCCCCGTAACCGGCGAAGTGTTTGGCAGTGGCCATCATGGTATGGGGCGCAGAAAGATCATTCCCCTGGAATCCTCTCACGGCTGCCGCAGCAATTTTGGATCCCAGAAAGGGATCCTCTCCAGCTCCTTCCACAACCCGTCCCCAGCGCGGGTCACGGGCGATATCAACCATGGGTGTGAAGGTCCAGTCGACCCCGGCGGTCGTTGCTTCGATGGCAGAGACACTGTCCATCTCCCCGGTAAGCTCCGGATCCCAGGATGCGGCCAGGGCAATCGGTACCGGGAAAATGGTCCGGAACCCATGAATCACATCTCCCATGAACATCAACGGGATTTTGAGCGGGGACTGCATGGCCACCTTTTGCATCTCCCTGGTATATGGAGCTACCACCCTGCCCGGGAGCACCCCGTTGGTCCCTCCCACTTTCCCTTCCCTGATCAACGCTTTCAGATTCTTGCGATCGGCGCCCATGATCGTAAGCTGACCGATCTTTTCTTCCATGCTCATACGGATCAAAAGTGAATCGACCTTTGAATCGATGCTAGCTTTTCTGGATACGGCTGCTTGCCCACGGACTTTGAGGGCAACACAGCTTTGGATGACAAACAGACAAACCAGCACTAATATACCGGATGTGCTTGCCTTCGATTTTTCGTTATTGGATAGCACAGAATTCATTGAAAAGGTTAATATCAATTATCATCATTGAATGTGAATCACCTTGCTTATTTTGGATACGCCGTGTTCATTGAAGGTCTTGATCGCGAAGTAGTAATCCCGACCGACATCCAGCGGGTTGCAGTAGGTCTGGTGTCTTCCCGACTGGGCGGAAGCAGGATGCACCATTATCAGCCAGTCCAAGGTAATCATCAGGATGACCAGGAAATAGTTGTTTGTTGTTCGTTGATAGCGTGACAGGACTGGGGTGTTAAGTGTTAAGGTGTTAAAGTGTTAAGGTGTTAAAGTGTTAAAGTGTTAAAGTGTTAAAGTGTTAAAGTGTTAAAGTGTTAAAGTGTTAAAGTGTTAAAGTGTTAAAGTGTTAAAGTTATTGGTTATTGAAAATGTTCGGATTTGTTTTTTTTTGAATCAATTCAAAATTCAAAATTTGAAATTCATAATTAAAAAAGGGATACCTTCGACAGGCATCCCTTTTTCATCATCATTCAAGCGGAGCATCCACTGAATTAATAGCCTGGGTTCTGTTTCAGGACACCATTACTTAAGTCGATGTCATTTTGCGGAATCGGATATAATTCGTCAGAGGCCTTGAAGGTTTTTCCGTCCTTGGCCATTTCCTGGGCTGCCCATCCTGATTCAACCTTGTTTTCGCGGATGAGATCAAACCAGCGATGCTGTTCCATGGCCAGCTCTTCCCGGCGTTCATGCCATATGTCGTGAAGCAATGTGGTGCCAGTAGCTGTAATATCAGGCAACAGTTGTGTCGTCGTCATCTGGGCAATCACAGGTTGTGAAGTCGTTGAAATCGTCTGATTTGACGAATTATAAGTCTGAATAATACGTGTGATATCCAAGGTAACCGGTTGATTAGCCCCAATTGAACTAATCTCATTATAATAACCGGTAGCGTTATTTACTGCTGTCCCGTTCACACTTTGAATCACATCAACCGTGTCTACCATCAATCCCTGTGTCGATTGACCATTTTGCGTGATGTTCACCAGGCTGGAACTGAAGGGTGCAATACCCGCCTGGGACGCCGCCGAATTCTTCCAGACATAACGAACAAACGGTTTGTTTGCCAGGTTACTCATGCCCAGTGTATCAGCAACCGTTGGAGCGAGGCTTTCCACCGATAATCCAACTGTGGCTGTCCTGCCATCACGGGCACGGTCGCGTACCATATTCAGATACTTTTGTGCAGTTGAGACATCTCCGTTCTGATAGGCCGCTTCGGAGGCAATAAGCAGTACATCTGCATACCTGAGGATGCGGATATTCGCAGGGTTGTCTCCTTGTCCGCCAATCAAAGCACTCTCGGGAACATAAACTTTCTGGTTGTAGTGCTCATCAACCATGTTGGGATTCTTGTGAACCACGGCCCCGTCAGGAGTTTGTTCCCAGACAAACAGAACCGTCGCTTCCTGTCTCGGATCACCTTCGTCATACGAGTTAATAAGATCCATGGATGGATTATCAAAACCCCAGCCAAGGTTTGGATTTCCGCGTACACCCTGAACCTGGCCATACTGGCTGCCGCCATTGCCGCTTGCTGTAGCTACACATTCAGCCGAGAATATCGTACCTGTGTTATTTTCACCGCCAAGTGTGAACATTTGAGCATAGTTCGGATCCAGAGAATATTCCCCTGAATTGATTACGTCTTCAGCGTACTTCTGGGCATCTTTATAATCCTGGCGATACAGGTAAACCTTAGCCAGAAGACCCTGCGCGGCCCCCTTGCTGGCACGCCCCTGATCAGCGGATGAGTACTGCGATTTCACAGGTAGGTTCTGGACTGCGAACTGTAAGTCCCTCTCAATCAAAGCATAAACAGAATCGGGAGTAGAGTTGGGCTGGTTATACTGATCAGCGTTGAGGGGTTTGGTAATCAATGGCACATTACCGTAGGCACGAACCAGGAAGAAATAGAAATAGGCCCGGAGAAATTTGTTTTCTGCGATCAGGCGGTTTTTCATCGTGGCATCCATCTTGATATTCGGAATATTCTGGATAGCCAGATTTGCCCGGTAGATTCCTTTGTAATATCCGGCCCAGGGATCGCTGAATGCGACATTACCCGGATCAAACTGCAGGTCATTCAGGTTTTCAAGGAAGGAAGCATCGCCGGGAGTACTGCCTTTGTCGGCATTATCAGATACGATGGATGTCAGCCCGATCCACGAAAAGACATGGACCTGCCAGTCGCGGAGCATGCTGTAGGTAGCATTGGTTGCATCGATGGCATCCTGCTGGGTTTTGAAAAAAGTCTCCGAAGTCTGCTGACCCAATGGAGCTTGATTCAAAAAGTTCTTACATCCTCCCAGTGTTATAAGCACCGCTAGTCCGATGCCAACCAAAAGCGTAGAAGGACGTCTCATAAAATTTCTATCATTTTTCATTTTTACAGACTCTTGAATTTCTTGTAACATGGTTGACCCCGTTTAAAAGTTCATATTGATACCAACCGATATGGTGCGGGCCACCGGGTAGATTCCGGCATCGATATTATTATTTAGAACCCCACCTCCTGCAAATTGAGGAGTGTACCCGGTATACTTGGTATCAGTGAACAGGTTGGTTCCATTTACATAGATGCGCAATTTACTGACGTTTAACTGTCTGGTAAGACGATGTGGAAGCGTATAACCCAACTCCAGGTTGCGAAACCGAAGGAAGGAACCATCCGTCAGGAAGAAGCTTGAAACCTGGTAGTTCACACCTGAATTCGTAACACGAGGTACGGTGTTGCTGGTGCCCTGCCCATTCCAGCTATTCAGATATATTTTCTCAAAATTAGGAGTGCCGAACCGGGCCATCATCTTGGCATTGTAAATCTTGTTGCCTGTCTGTCCGTCGAAATTCGCTGACAGATCGAAACCTTTATAGGCGGCGCTAAGATTAACACCGTACGTAAAGCTGGGAATCGGAGACCCTAAGTAAGTACGATCCTGTGAATTAACGACCCCGTCTCCATTTATATCTGCATATTTCAAATCGCCTGGTTGTTCGGTGTAGCCAGCCAGAGTTGCGCTATTATCGATTTCCTGCTGCGTCTGGAACACACCCAGAACTTTATATCCGTAGAAGGCTCCGATCGGTTCGCCCGGGACTGTGCGCGTTCCAAGCAGACCGCTGGTTCCAACACTTCCTCCATAAATGGCTGTGTTTCCTTGTCCCAATGACCGAACTGTATTATGAACCGTTGAGGCTACCCCTCCGATGCTATAGCTAAATTGACCGACAACGTCGCTCCATTTCAGATTGAAATCAAAACCATGGTTTACAACGCTGGCCGCATTGACATAGGGATACTGGTTGACACCGACATAGGATGGTATCGGAACCTGGACCAAAATGCCGTTTGTCTTCTTGAAGTAGTAATCGACATCGCCCGTAAGTCGGTTATTCAAAAAGCCTGCATCCAAGCCGATATCGGTTTGTGTTGTCTGTTCCCATTTCACATTTGGATTGGCCAGATTAACCACTGTAGCTCCGTATTGGAGGGAAGGTGAAGCGCCAAGTACAGCATTCAGGTTTCCGGAAACGGTAGGGATACCAGGATAGTAAGAGATCTTATCGTTTCCGGTCTTGCCCCAGCTGGCACGTAACTTCAGATTGCTGATCAAGTTGCTGTTTTGCAGGAAGGGCTCGTTCGAAATTCTCCACCCTACCGCAACCGATGGGAAATATCCAAACCGGTTATTTTTACCGAAACGGGATGAACCGTCTGCACGCATCGTGGCAGTCAGTAAATAGGTATCTTTATAGGAATAATTTACACGGCCAAGATAGGACAACATGCTCCAGTCATATGGTGGTTGATTGTTATTGCCATTTGTCGCTGTTGTGACATCCCCCGCTTCCAGGTACCAGAGAGCCGGATCGGTACCGACAATATTATTCCGGGAACCGGCGATGTTGTCGAATTTTGCAGCCTGTGCCGTAACTCCGGCCAATACTTTTATCTGGTGAGGCCCGAAGTTTTCATTATATGTCAGCGTGTTTTCCCACAGCCAGTTTCGATTATAGGAAGATTGGGCTGTCAGTGAACTGAAAGAAGTCTGTTGGATGGTTGACACAAAATACTGCGGCGTAAACGTGGTGTTATGACCATCAACCATATCCAGCGCAAAACTCGACTTGAATTGGAAGTTATTCAGGAAACTAATCTGCGCATAGATATTCCCGTTCAGTTCATTATTGTAATAACGATTATGAGTATAATTAATAGTAGCGAGTGGATTTCCAACCGGAGCCAATGCAGTGATATCCGCAAAATTTCCATTTGAATCATATGGATTTGCGGTTGGTACTGCACGATAGGTATCTCCAATCACATTAGGCGTCTGTTGATTAAAGGTATGAATGAATACCAGGTTATGTCCAAATTTCACATGGCTGGAAAACTGATAGGTATTGTTAACTCGCAGAGAAACTCGTTTATATCCTGATTTTGGAATAATACCTTCCTGATTCACATAATTTCCGGTGATACTGTAAGTCATATCACTGGTACCGCCGTTAACCGACAAGTCGTAATTCTCCATCGGTGCGGTCTGGTAAACCAGATCCTGCCAGTTGGTCCCGACACCCAGGGAACTGGGATTACTGAATTGTTTGGGTACACCTGTGTTGGCATCCAGCTGATTAACCAGGGTGGCATACTGCTCAGCATTGGTAAGTGGTATCTTGTGTGCAATTTTCTGCCAGCCGTAGTAAACATTCAGATTGTACTGTGTCTTTTCATTCAAATTGCCGTGTTTCGTGGTAATCATAATAACACCGTTGGCACCACGCGCCCCGTAGATTGCTTCTGCCGAGGCATCTTTCAATACATCGACCGATTGAATATTATCCGGACTCAAATAGGATATATTATTGGTAATCATTCCATCGACGACATAAAGCGGTGAGGCATCATTCAACGTACCCACCCCTCTCACATAAATGGTTGCCGGCGAGCCCGGAGCTCCGGAATTCGGTACCACCTGAACACCGGCCACTTGCCCCTGTAAGGCATTCGCTACAGAAGTTGTTGGGATCTTGGCAACATCGGAAGCTGATACAGATGATATCGACCCAGTTACATCCTGCTTGCGTTGGGTTCCATAACCGACAACTACCAGTTGAGTCCCTTTCAATGTTTGTTGGCTAAGCTGAATGTTAATAGTAGTACGACCATTGATTGCTACTGTCTGTGTGGTATAACCTATATATGAAAAGGTCAGGCTGTCGGCATTGTCAGGAACATTCAATGAGTAATTCCCCTTGGAATCCGTTGCAGTACCGGTGTTTGTTCCCGGGACAATAATATTTACTCCCGGAAGGGATTCGCCGCTTGATGCATCGGTAACTTTTCCGGAAATCGTCTTTTGGATCACCAGGTCGGCTGGCGGATCATTTTGTTTTTGTGCATCATCTTTCGGATAGATTACAAAGGAATGATCATTCAACTGATCCACTTTAAAATTATATCCCGACAACACGGCCTTTACCGCCTTATATGGATCGTTAGGAAGCGCTTCGCTGTAGTTTACTGTTTTGCCCTTCAACAGCCCGCTTTCATGCAGGAAAATAACATGGTAATTATTCTGAATAACATCGAGGGCATGTTGCAATGACATGTTATGCACATAGATCGTTCTTGCATCCGTGGGTTTGAAAATTGAACTCATTTCTTTGTTTTTAACCAAATACATCGTCTTTGGCGATTGCGGCAAAGCAGTCACGCTTCCCACGCCGACTATAAAAACCAACAGGAATGCTCCTGTAAGTTGTATCTTGCTCCTTTTCATATTGTACTCCCTATATCTTCATGTTCCGGGGACTCAGTTCTGAATGAATACCGTCTGCCCCCTCTGATATATTTCTACATTTAAGACCTTTGAAACCGCATGTAGTATGGTGCCAAGGCTCTGTTTCTCTATGTTTCCGGTCAACTCCCTTTTTAGTAATTCTGAATTTTTAACAACCACATCCACTCCGTACAGATCTTTTAGTGTCTGGATAAACTGACTGAGAGGAGTATGATCAAAGACCAACAAATCAGTGGACCAGGAGGTATAAACTTCCGGGTTGACTTCTTCAATGCGGGCTTTGGGGAGGCCTTTGCCAATCGTAACCATTTGTCCCGGGGCCAGTCTCACTTCATTGTTTCCATCCCGGCCATTCGGCCGAACCGTCACAACGCCTCTCTTTAAAACTACAGCCGTTCGATTATGGAATGTCGACACATTAAACTGAGTACCTAGATCATGGATGATGCCATCCCTGGTATGTATCTCAAATTCGGCTTTACCCGCTCTTCGGGTACCCATTATATCGAAATAGGCCTCCCCGTCGAGATATAATTTTCTCCTCTTTTGCTGTAGCCAATTTGATGCATAACGCAAATGAGAATTAGGGGCGAGATGTATTTGGGAACCATCGGATAGTTTGATGATCTTTTGCTCGCCATACTTTGTGTTAAGCTCAAGCATTGCCACTTTTTCCGGCTTTTGGTGGCTGCCGACACGATGTTGCCAGTATGCATAACCTGCAAGAACAAGGATGAGAATAACTGCGGCATAACGGAATGCAGTCTGCCAGCCTCTTTTCTGTTGCCGGGTCTCAAAAGGGAACATCAACGACGTAGATTCATCATTGCCTATCCTCTTTTCCAGCCTGTTCCACTGTTTTAATGCGGCGTGTTCACTAAGCTGATATTTGGAGACAACTTTAAGCTCCATCAATACCTGCCCGGCTTTTTCAGCCAACGCCCGGTTATCCGGAGATGCCTTTATCCATTGTTCCCAATAATCTGCTTCCTGTGTGTTCGATTTGCCTTTTATCCAGCAGTGAAAGGATTCATCACCCAGTAAAGATTGTAACGAATGCGATCTGTGTTCCAATAGAATCTGTTTGGTGTAGTAGTTGTATTCTTTCTGTGCTTAGAGAGACGGGAATCCCTGGGTTATAATCGTTTCCGACGGAATTTTCAGGATGGAATCAAACAAATAGACACTTTAGAAACACGTAAGTTTCTGTTTCTTATCTAAAAACATGAGCTTAAAAAAATTTGGGGTCACCCTTTAAAGGAAGAGATGATTTATTCATTTCATCCGGTCCGGGCTTAAGGCAAGGTTTCATGGATTCGAACCCGCCGTTCAGAGAGGAGATATCATCGGGCGTAATCAACAGGATCGTGGATCGAGTCAGCGTGGCAGGTACAGGCTGAAAAAGAGAAACAGGAGCAGAAATTTTGGGAGTTCGTACTCGAGGATGATGTCTTTCGCCCGGGAAAGTGCCATCGACATGTAGTTCCTGACCGTCTGAATATTCAATCCCATGATCTGAGCGATTTCCTCATAATCCATGCCGTTGTAGAAGTAGAGATAGATCACCTCTTTCTTTTGATTTGGAAGCTGGTTAAGTATGCTCACCAGCGACTTATGACGTGATTCATCCTGGTCGGGACCTATAATTATCTCCTGTGTGCTGAATTCAATCACGGGAATAATTTCCTGGATATCCTCCTCACTCATGGGATCTTCCATTCTTTCCTTCCGGAGTATCCTGAGTAGCCGTCTTCGAAGAGAAATGATGAGGTACGACTTTACCGATGAAACCGAAGAAAGTCGCTTCCTCGTCTGCCATATCGTGGCAAACACATCCTGGATCGCATCTTCAACTATGGTACCGTCGTCATATAACTTGCGCCCGTAATTATAAAGATGAGCATAATTTTGAAGAAATAGCGTCGCAAAAGCCTGTTTATCTCCCCCCAGAACCTCCGACCATAGGCTCTTTAGTTCTACGTTGTCAACATCTGCAGATCGACGAAGCATTTCTTAAGGGGTTTTACCGGGCTACCAGATGGTCAACCAATGATACAAACTCGTTTCGCTATACTCTAACAAAAACTTTAACAAAGATATTCCAAAGTCATTTTTTTGTTTAAGAGTAACTGTTTAAATAAGTGATCAATTTTGTTATTTGTACTTCACAACTACTTGCAATTGAACTTAATACGTTCCATTTTCAGTTATTGTATTTGACATATCAAACTAATTTCGCATTCATGGTCTTTCTGACCATTTTTTTATGCCAACCTAAAATCATTTCCTGTTATGTGGAGTCATATCAAAAAATTAACAGGTAGCTTTTCCATTATTGGAATTTCCATTCTTATTGCTACCGCTTGTCAGCCTATCAATCAGCAGAGTGCCGAAAACGTGCCGCCTGCCCAACAGCAATTTGCCACGCCCGAGTTGATTCACAAGGCTGATTCCGTGCTGTCAAAGATGACATTGGAAGAAAAAGCCGGACAAATGACCCAGTTCACCAGTGGGTATACAACAACCGGTCCAACCATCAATCCCAACTATCGCGAGTATGTAAAAGAGGGTAAAGTCGGTTCGATATTTAATGCTATCGGCTGGAAATACACCAAACAGCTCCAGGAACTCGCAGTAGACAGTACCCGTCTGCATATCCCTATTTTGTTTGGATTTGATGTGATACATGGATTCCGAACCATCTTCCCGATAAATTTGGCTGAATCCTGCACATGGGATCCCGATCTCGTTCGTCAGGCTGACAGCGTCGCTGCTGCTGAAGCTGCCTCGGAAGGCCTGCAATGGACATTTGCTCCTATGGTCGATATTTCCAGAGATCCGCGCTGGGGCCGTGTGATGGAAGGCGCAGGTGAAGATCCTTACCTGGGTTCAAAAATTGCCGCAGCCGCCGTGCACGGCTTCCAGGGACACGACCTGTCTGCACCGAACACTGTGCTGGCTTGCGTCAAACACTTTGCCGCGTATGGAGCGGTGGAAGCAGGCCGGGAATACAATTCGGTCGATATGTCCATGCGACGCCTGCGATCAATGTACCTGCCCACTTACAAGGCTGCCGTCGATGCGGGCGCTGCTACCGTAATGACCTCCTTTAACACCCTTAACGGTGTTCCATCAACCGAAAACCATTTTCTGCTGACCGACGTGCTACGCAATGAATGGGGATTTAAAGGATTTGTAGTCACGGATTATACTGCTATCATGGAATTACGCCACCATGAAGTAGCAAAAGATTCAGCCCAGGCCGCTCTGCGTGCCGTAAAGGCCGGGGTGGATATGGACATGCAGGCCGGGTATTTTATGAACGAGCTGCCCAAACTGGTGCGCGAAGGCAAGGTTAACGAAAACCTGCTCGATAATGCCGTTCGCCGTATACTGGTTACCAAGTTTAAACTCGGCCTGTTCAAGAATCCCTATGCCTACAGCGACTCGCTTCGTGCAGCTCAGACGATCCTGACGCAATCGAGCCGTCAACTGGCACGAAAGATCGCAGAAAAATCGATGGTCTTGTTGAAAAATGAAAAGAATATCCTGCCACTCTCGAAGAATGTTCACAGCATCGCACTGATCGGTCCCTTAGCCGATGATCAGGAAGACTTGCTCGGATCATGGTCGGGTGCCGGCGAAGCTAAAGATGTCGTATCGGTTCTTCAGGGCATGAAGGATGCCGTTTCATCAGGTACCCAGATACATTACGTGAAAGGCACTGACATCGAAGGGACTTCAGAAGCAGGATTCCCAGCTGCCGTCGCTGCCGCACGCCGTTCAGATGTAACAGTAATGGTGATCGGGGAATCACGCAACATGACCGGTGAAGCTGCCAGCCGATCCAAAATTGGCGTTCCCGGCAACCAGATAGACCTCGTGAAAGCCGTCATGAAAACCGGCAAACCCGTGGTTGTTGTGTTGATGAATGGCCGCCCACTGACGATTGACTGGCTGCAAGACAATGTACCGGCAATACTAGAGGCCTGGTATCCGGGTATCGAGGGCGGTCCTGCACTCGCAAACGTATTGTTTGGCGACTACAATCCAAGCGGAAAGCTTACAATGGAGTTTCCGCGTGATGTCGGCCAGATCCCGCTCTACTACAACCATCTGAATACCGGCCGTCCCAGGAATCCCAATAACAAATACACTTCAAAATACCTGGATGTACCTAACTCACCTCTCTATCCGTTCGGCTACGGTTTGAGCTACACAACATTCTCATACACCGCGCCTCAGCTTAGTGCCACCAGCATGTCACCAAGCGATACATTAACGGTAAGCACTACTGTTACTAATACCGGCAAAGTGGCGGGTGAAGAGGTCGTTCAAATGTACCTGCATGAACACTACAACGAGGTATCACCGCCGGTCAAAGAGCTCAAAGGATTTGCCCATGTGATGTTACAACCGGGACAAAGCCAACAGGTGACTTTCAAAATCACTCCAAAAAAGCTGGAACACTATAACATCAATATGAAGAAAGTGATCAGCCCGGGGGCCTATTCTGTGATGATCGGAACACGTTCGGATTCGGTTAAGACAGCAGATTTTACCGTAACAGGCAATGCGAACGACTGATAAATAACCTTTTAGATCAATATTAAGGAGATGCGGATGCGATTCCGCATCTCCTTTTTTGTTTGTTTACTGACCAATCCATACTGAGTTCTGCTTGAGCGTGCCATTGCTCAAATCGATTTCAGTTGTTGGAATCGGGAATATGGTATTTTTATTCGTAAAGACCTTTCCGGCCTTTGCCATTTCCTGTTGTGCCCATCCCGATTGCACCTTGTTTTGCCTCAAAAGGTCAAACCAGCGATGTTGTTCCATAGCCAGTTCAGACCGGCGTTCCTGCCAGATGGCATGCAGCAGGTTGGAGCCCGTAGCCGACACATCAGGAAGCAAAGCGGCTGAAGTCATATTGGCCACAACAGTCTGTGTTGTGGTTGTATTCGACTGTGTCTGACCGTTATAGGTTTGCATTATCCGTTCGACAGTAACAGTCACATTTGTACCCGGAGATATATTTTGCATTGCGTTCATATAATCAGCCATGCTGTTAACTGCCGTTCCGTTCAGGCTCTGGATAACATCCAGTGTGTCAACCACTATTAAGCTGCTGTTATTCTCCAGCGAGAAGGCAAAGCGTTTCAAACCGGCATTTGAAGCAGGACTGCTATTCCATACATAACGTATGAATGGCATACCATTTATCCCGGGCATATTCAGTGTATCGGCAATGATCGATGCCACGGCTTCAACTGATACACCAATCGTTGATGTCTGCCCGCCTCTGGCCCGGTTTCGTACCATATTCAAATATTGCTGCGCTTTGGTGGCATTACCGGTTTGATAAGCGGCTTCTGCGGCAATCAACAGCACATCCGAGTACCGGATGATGCGGATATTGCCCGGACCATCGCCTTGTCCGCCGATATGGTCAAGCGGCACAAATGCTTTTTGATTGTAGTCTTCATTATTCATGTTTGGATTATCGTGAACGGCCAATCCGGATCCATCCGGAAGTGATTCCCAGACGAACAAAGTCGTTGCCTCCTGGCGCGGATCGCCTTGTTCGTAGGAGGCCAGTAAGTTTTGGGAAGGATTATTAAATCCCCATCCCAGGTTTGGGTCACCACGGACTCCCTGTACCTGGTTATACTGGCTACCACCCTGTCCGCTTGCTGTCGCTGTATTTTCCACCGAAAACACATTTTCCGAAGAATTCTCACCGGCGAGCCTGAATATATTTGCGTAATCGGGTGCAAGGCCATATTCATTGGAATTGATTACCATTTCTGCATAATTCAAGGCGTTAGTGTAATCGCCGCGGAACAGGTAGACTTTGGCTAATAGTGCCTCAGCGGACCCTTTGGTGGCCCGCCCCAGATCGGAACTAGCATATTGTGACTTCAGCGGCAAATTCTGGACAGCATCCATCAGGTCCCTGATAATCTGCGCATATACCGAATCCGCTGTGGAATTAGGACGATTGTAATACTCTGATGGCAACAGCGGCTTGGTGATCAGCGGAACGTTTTCCCAGCCGCGGACAAGGAAGAAATAGAAATAAGCCCGCAGAAACTCATTTTCACCGATGAGGCGTGCCTTCAAAGTCGCGTCCATGTCGCTGATATTCGGGATATACGTTATGGCCTGGTTAGCCCTGAAGATACCCCTGTAATAACCGGCCCATGGATCCGCAAAAGCCAGGTTTCCAGGATCATATTGCAGGTTATCCAGGTCCAGCAGGAATGGTGCATCGGTCGGGGTGCTTCCTTTGTCGGCATCATCAGATATGATGTCCGTCAAACCGAGCCATGAGAACACGTGGATCTGCCATGTCTGGAGGCTCTGATAGGTGGCGTTAGTCGCATCAACAGCATCCTGTTGAGTCTGGAAAAAAGTTTCGGATGTTTGTTCACCGAGGGGCTTCTTATTCAGGAAATTATTACAGCCCACGCTCAACATCACTATCAACAGTCCGGCGACTAGTTCGACAATTGTTTTTTTATTTATGGTATTCATAATCGTAGTACCTAGACTTTAAAATTTCTGTTTCACGCTGCTGCTTAGAAATCAATCGTTAAGCCGAGCGAGAATGTCCGCGCGACAGGGTACACTCCCTGATCAATGCTGCTGCTGATCACGTCCGAGCCGGTTATTTCCGGTGTATATCCACTGTACTTGGTGAATGTGATCAGGTTGGTAACACTGGCGTATAACCGGACTCTTCGCAGGTAGGCCGGTGCCATCCAGCGTGATGGCAGTGTATAGCCGAGCTGGATATTCTGTATTTTCAGGTATGATCCGTCTTCCAGAAACCGATCGGAAACCAGGTAGTTTACGCCGCCGTTGGTTACCCGTGGTTCCCAGTTGCTTGTCCCGGCTCCATTCCAGCGATTCAAATAAGACTTCTCGAAGTTCGGCGTCCCAAAACGGGCGGTCTTCTTCGCATTGTATATTTTATTGCCCGTCTGCCCGCTGATACTCACCTGTAGATCGATATTCCGGTACCTTGCACCAATGTTAGCCCCGAAAATGAAACTGGGTATTGGCGATGCAAGATATGTCCGGTCTGAATCTGAGGTGATGATTCCATCGCCGTTTAGATCGGCAAATTTCAGATCTCCGGGCACCTCGGTTCCATATTGGGCATTGTTCTGCAGGTCATTCTGATCCTGGAACACTCCTATCACCTTGTATCCGTAAAAGGCACCTATCGGATGCCCCGGTGCGGTGCGTGTCGCCAGCTTGCCGCCTTCGCCGGTCCCTCCGCTGAAGATGGCATCTCTTCCCTGACCAATGCTGTTTACCTCGTTGTGCACAGTCGAAGCCACGAGACCGATATTATAGCTCAGTTCACCCAACAAATCAGACCACTTGAGGTTAAAATCAAACCCGCGGTTCGTCACCTGTGCAGCGTTGACCACCGGATTATTGCTGGCTCCGACATAAGCCGGTATCGGTGCCTGTACGAGGATACCCTTTGTCTTACGGTTGTAATAATCTACTTCGAATGTTAGCCTGCCGTCCAGAAATCCTGATTCCAGCCCGATATCGGTTTGTTCGGTTTCCTCCCACATAACCGCCGGATTTGCCAAAGACGTGACTGTTGCACCCGGATTAAGAGATTCATCGGGACCGAATGGATAATTCAGGTTGCTTTGAATGGTAGGGATACCCGGGTAAGCACTGATCTTATCATTGCCAATCTTCCCCCAACTACCGCGCAGCTTCAGATTGCTGATGAATGAAACATTCTGCATGAACGGTTCATCAGAAATGCGCCAACCGGCTGCAACCGAGGGGAAGTGACCATACCGGTTATTCTTTCCAAACCTGGAGGAACCGTCGATACGATACGTTGCTGTCAACAGGTAGCGGTCCATGAACGAATAATTCACACGGAACAGGTACGAAAGCATGCTCCAGTCCGAAGCCCCGTTGCTATTCGACGCCGTTGTTTGGTCGCCTGCGTTCAGGTACCATAAGGCCGGGTTATTTCCATTGGCTGCGATATTGTTACGAGTACCGCCAAGCGTTTCATCTTTGTATCCCTGGAAGGTGATGCCCGCCAGGGCAGTGATGTTATGCTGACCATATGTTGCCCGGTAGTGCGCCGTGTTTTCCCACAGCCAGTTCCTGGAATTGTCGTTGTTTACAGTTAGGGTACTGTACTGACTTTGCTGGATGGGTGATACTATGTATTCGGGCGTGAAGTTTTTATTGTTTGCCCAGCCTGCATCCAGACCGAAACTGGTTTTGAATTCAAAGGATTTCAGGAAATTGAAATCTGCATATACATTTCCAACCAAACGGTCGTTATAATAGCGATTATGCAGGTAGTAAATA
Organism: uncultured bacterium; assembly: GCA_963787205.1. GTDB lineage: Bacteria > Bacteroidota > Rhodothermia > Balneolales > DATFMH01 > DATFNI01. Next base: position 32,031 of record CAWBCD010000045.1, on the reverse strand, counting down.
GCGGCTAACGGATTGCCCACTGGTGCCATGGCGGTTATATTACTGAAATCGCCGTTTTCATCATATGCCGTTTTGGTGGGATCTGCGCGGTAGGCGTCACCTACCACCCCGTTTGCTGCCAGCTGCTGATAGCTGTGCATAAAAGCGATGTTATGTGCTATGTGGACGAAATCTGACAGGAAGTAAGTGTTGTTAACCCGAAGAGCCATCCGTTCGTAATTACTTCCCGAGATGATCCCCTTCTGCTTTATATAGCTTCCACTGACATTATATGTCATATGCTCGGTCCCGCCGTACACAGACATATCGTAATTCATCATTGGGGCCGTATCATATACCAGGTTTTGCCAATCAGTTCCTTTGCCATACTGCGATGGATTTTGAAAAGCAGGATCGCGGCCTTCGTTGGCATTCAGCTCATTTACCAGGGTCGCATACTGCTCCGCATTGGTCAGTGATATTTTATGCTGAATCTCCTGCCATCCGTAATAAGCGTTGAAGGTGTATTGAGTCGGCTGGTTCCGGCTGCCGTGCTTGGTTGTAATGATGATCACACCATTGGCCCCACGTGAACCGTATATGGCAGTAGCAGAGGCATCTTTCAGAACCTCCATCGATTCGATGTTGTCCGGGTTGAGATATGAAATATTATCAGTGATCATGCCGTCAACCACATAAATGGGAGACGCGTCATTCAGTGTGCCGACTCCCCGGATACGGACAGTGGCTCCTTCACCCGGCTGGCCGGAATTTGGTGTGACCTGCACCCCGGCCACCTTGCCCTGCAGTGCGTTGTTAACATCCGTTGTCGGAATTCTTGCCACTTCTGTGCCACTAACCTGCGATATTGATCCGGTCAGATCCTTTTTTTGTTGTGTACCATACCCAACAACTACAACCTGGCTGGATTTCAAAGTCGTTGGATTCAATTGCACATTTATGGTCGTCCGGCCTCCGATGGCTATGGTCTGTGGCGTATAACCGATATAAGAGAAGGTCAAACTATCGGACGTCTCCGGAACATTTAGCGAATAATGTCCGCTGATATCCGTCGCTGTACCGATATTTGTTCCAGGTACGATAATATTCACACCAGGCAAGGACTCCCCGGTCGAAGCATCCGTAACCTTACCGGTGATAGGCTGCTGTTGTAAAATTCCAACATTTTCGTTGCCTGACGGCAGTATTACGGAAGACCATTCCTCCGAACTACCAGTAGAGGGTGATTTCGGAAAAGCATCATCAATAACCACGCCTACTGAAAAAATCAACAGGAATAGCCCTGTGCGCAGTAACTTACATCTTTCCATAGTTATTACTCCTTTAAATTCTATTAGATGGGATTCTTACAGTTGCCACGTGCAACATTCCCCTCAGAAAGCATTTATTTCCCCGACTTTTTCCGGTCCCTGAGTGGTTCCCGGGTTATCCGTTTACCCTTTATAAAGAGTCGATATCTATTAACTTGTCGAGGTTTATAATCCACAGGTACATGGAAGAATCAATATCATGCAGCCATATTTCCAGATGAATGGACCTACAAACACAGGCTGTGAGATTCTCTCCAAAAAATACCGCCAACTTGTTATGAAGTCCTACACTTTATTTGATTGAATTAGTATCAGTTGGCTTGCCTTCATTAACAACTAACCACCTCCTTCTTCCAGGATTTCGGTTATCATGAATTTATACCCTAAATCCAACCTGAAGATCTTCCCTGTTTTGAGGCTTCCTGATCATTCGTCTTGAAGATATTCTGTTATGAATGATCACCTGCGGCGGTCATCATCAATTTGTGAAGGGAAGACATGAATAAAAGAAAGTTAGTATCGGTTTTTATCTTTCTTTTCCCTCTCATCCCCTGCCAAAGAGGAACTTATCTGGTGAAACCAATTGAGTTTTATCTTTTTGGAGTTTCAGGCAATGCGTGAACCTGGTTGTCCGGTTCCCGGGAAAAATCGCATACCTTCCCGAAGATTACCAGTCGTGTTGATTGAAGTGTTTTTTGGGTGAAGACTAATACTCGTTTTAATACCAGGTTCCTGTCATTTAATTTCAACTACCCAGCTATGGAACGAATCATCACGAGTTGACATCGAAACTGAATATAATTTTACTTCAAAGAGAGTGGTTCGTTCTGCCTTTACATCCATTATATAATCATGGAAATGAACTACTTCCCAATATAATCCTTTATGCCAATTATATTCGTTAGAAATAAGATAAGTTACTGTTTTACTAAATACTTAGTAGTAATTAATGGATCAAAGATTCAAGTTTAAAACAGCATTTTAGAGGCTTAATTCTTTGGCAGGCACAACACTGGAATATCAGACGATATTTAGCTACAATGTCTGGGGAAAAGTACCCCATGGGGATTATAAGATTGCAGTTGATCTATGGAACAGGAAGAACAGATTATACGTCTGAAGTGGAAAAACATCACAGATTTCAGAAAGCTATTTGTCCGGGACAGGGTACAATTTGTAAAAGATAATTTCAATTTTGAGACGGAAATCAAGAAAGCTAAAAAGGGGAGCCGACTTGGCCTGATCTCAGCTGTCATATTCGCAGCTTTTTTCACCTTTCAGCTTTGTGGAGAAGCAACAGTCACCCAGCTTTTCATATCCGGATGGATGGCGCTGCTCTTTCTGATGATGTGGATGGACGGCTCCAATAAATTACAGAACCTCGGGATGCTGCAGTTACTGGAAAACCTGAGCAACAGATCCAAGCCATCGGAATCATGAAACTTCTAAGGATAACATTTACATTTTGTTTACTCCTTATTGCAGGTAACGTGCCTGCAGATATCCAATTTTCTAATTTTAAATTTCATTGACCTTCAAGTCACTCCTGCCTCAGGATAAGTTTGAGGAGCTCAAATCAGGGAAGTCGCCAGATATCAAACACGCCACTTGTCTTGTGCCGGTTCGCGTTGCCTTCCGGTAGTGCTATCATCCCATCAACGATAATCGGACTGTTCCAGTGGCCACTGCCACACTTCAGGTCCGCAATCTGATCACCGGTAAAAGCTTTATAGATACGAAGACCGCCACCTGGGTCATAGACGTATAGGAGACCATCCGCAACTACCGGGCTTGTACCTCCATTGCTGTTCCTCCACACTGACTGGAGCTGTGCACCATTGAATTTCCATGCTTCAGTACCACCGTTGTCGGCTGCAAACATCCATGTTGTTGTATCCGTGTGTAGCACGGCAGGTGCGGTAAACAGATCTGTGCCGGAGGGTGTGGTGACGATCTGACTTTCACCGCCCTGGTGAGGTGAAGCACCTTCCATGGTTTTCCAGTCGAGAAGCCGGATTTTTCCATCTTTGCCCCCCTGTGCGATAAATCCATTACCTAACAACACAGGTGCAGTCGAACCGAGATCTAAATCTGTTGCGTTAAGCTGCTGCGTATTTTGAGGTGTGTAGTTACCGATAAGTTGTTTGCCAGCCGGGTCAAGTTCAAGCACCGCATCCCCCCAGTTTGTCTTCCCGTCCCATGGGGCATTACCCGTGGCGAAGTAGATATCGCCCGTTGTTGTATCAACGACCGCGCCGCTCCGGGCCCAGATTGCCGAGTCGCTAGCGGGACAACCGGATGGGTCGAGGAGGCCGGACTGATCGCTGCACAGGGAGTTCCAAACGCTCAGGAGTTTGCCGTTCCCGGCATCAATGACCGCCACATGCCCTTGGTAGGGAGGTGCATCGCCAACATAGCCACCAGTTGTGGCAATCACATGTCCCTGGAAGAAATTAAGAGCTGATGCAATCTTCTCACGCGCGGGCAATTTTGTAATCGCTGTACGCCAAATTACACTTCCATCCGCTACCGAGAGCTTCTGGATGTACCCATCTGGCGAGGCAGTATAAATAAATTTACGTCCCGGATCAGCCACAGGAGTTGAATTAGTGATCTGAGCCGTTCCAGCCCATTTGCTATAACCGGAAGGTGTGTATTCCCAGAGTACCGTTCCATTATCGGCATCGATCGCTATTGTCTTCCCATAGGTCGTTGTTACAAAGAAAACGTTATGAGTACTGCCGTTTACCTGTACCCCCCGAAGATAGATTGCCGAGGCATCAACGGTTCCATCAAGTTCTACCTTTCGCAGGCTGAGAGAATCTACATTATTTGCCGTGATCCCGGTCGGTCCCACAGGGGCGCTTGAGCGCTTTGCATCCCAACCGAAACGAGTCCAGTCAGCGGTGTTCTGGTATCTGGGTGGATGATTGGTCGTATCGGGTGGTGTACTCTGTGTAGTCGGCTTACAACCAACAATCATCGGGAGCATCGATAATATCATCCAGATGACTAAAAACCACGCTCCTGTCAAATGTCGCAACTTATTTGTTGTTGGTCGGCTATCATGCATGGTCATCGCCTCCTAATTGTTTACTTCCGGAACGTCAACCTGGCTATCACGGAATTGAATTCATTTAATCTATAGATCCTGTCATTTGAGCAACAACAGAATTGTGGTAGATCATTTCAGCGACGAAATCACAATAGGAAAAATATCTTTTATAAAACATTTCCCGGAAGTCTATATCCCCCTTACTATAATCAATAACCAATAATAATTAACATAGTCCCCAAATTTCTATTTTCCAATTTCAAATCATCTTTTCCTGTAATCATAATACAACGCGGCCGCACCAAGCACACCGCCATTCTCGAGTTCCGATACCTCAATCCGAAACTTTTCCAGGGACTTGGGATAGGCGAAGGTCTTAATACGCCGCCACATCGATTTCTCGAAGTATTCATATGCACCGCTGACGGAACCACCGAAAATAATCAGTTCAGGATCGTAGGTATATAAAATCATGTTGATCGCGTTGCCGATGTGCACTCCGAGTTCTTCGAAGATTTCAAGAGCCGTTTTATCTGCTTCCAGGGCTTTCTGATATACCCTTTCGCCTGTTGTCCGATGAATGTTCTGGAAGAACTGCCCGCTGGCGTAGTATTCGTAGTACTTATCCATATAGGCAACCATTCCGAACTCGCCGGCACCGCAATTGGAACCGGCATACAGCCTGTCGTTGATGATGACCCCGGCCCCCATGCCTGTCCCGATAATCAGGCCGATCATTGAATGGGCATCCTGTCCTTTACCAAAGTACTTCTCGGCCAATGCAAAACAATTAGCATCATTATTCACCAGTACCGGAATATGATACCTGGATTCCATTAGTTCTTTCAGATGCACTTCCTTCCACGATGGAATATTCACCACATCGTAGACAATGCCCTTCTCAACATCAACAACACTCGGAACGCCTATCCCAATGGCTTCCACAGACGGGTCAATGGCGTCATCCAACAGGCCGAAAATATCCTTCATTACCTCATCTACCGAACCGTCCGAATGAATACGAACCGAGATAACATCGTCTAATTTGTCGTTATTAATAATCCCGGCACGGACGTTGGTCCCGCCCAGATCAATACCCATTACTTTCTTTCTGCTCATGCTACCCCTGTTTGTTCTGACATGTCAGCGTCGCCGGCAGCAGCCTCCTTGCGCGACATTTGAATCGTCTTATTCGTGATAATTGGTTTGGCCCAGAACCCGATGCTCAGGATGAATCCCATCGTTACGTACAGGAACAGCATCCCCGTACGAAGACCGAGCATATCACCAAGCCATCCAATGACTAACGGCACGATTGCCCCGCCTATGATGGCTGTAACCAGTATGCCCGCAAAAGCACCATGATGCTCTTCTAGTGAATTCAGTGCCAATGAGAAGATGACCGGGTACATAACCGATGCGAAAAAGCCAATGATGGGGAATGCATAAAGAGAAGCAGTATCACCGCCAAACAGGGCAAAACTCAGAGAAATGATGGCAAGGACGGTAAAGCCGATGAGTACTTTCCGGCTGTCCATCACCTTCAGTAGAAACAGACCGAGTACCCCGCCGGCGGTCATGAGCCCCCAGAAACGGGACACCTCGTCGGCACCGGTCGTTTGTGGGTTGACTCCATGATAAGTTTTCAGAAACTGGGACATCCAATTGGCCACTCCCTGTTCGGTGCCTACATACATGAAAATCCCGAAAAAGAACAGGATAACAATGGGATTTTTGAGAAGCTGGATGTACACATTCACCGGCTCGACTTCCTCGTCCTCGCTAAGTTCCACTTTTGGAAACTTTGAGAAGATAATAACGAGAATCATAGCCAGGCAGATGATCGTAAACAGCCAGTAAAGTGAGATCCATGGAAGATTGACCGGAACCAGTGAGCGTAGTGTTGACAGGATGACGTCACGTGATCCTGCCGAATTTTTAAGATTCAACACCAGGTAGGAATACACCAACGGGCTCACAAACGATGCCAGACCAAAGATAAGCTGTGCAAGGACCGAATTAAATGCGTAATTTTCCTCGCCCCCGGCAGTCCGCAGCAGCGGGTTGATGACCACCTGCAGCATTGCCATACCCGAACCAATCAGAAAGAGTGAGACAACGGCAGTCAAATAATTTGGGAACATGGCCAGTATCAATGCTCCAATAAAAGCCACAACAAAGGCGGCAGACATCACCTTTTTTTCCTTGTACTTCTCGAGTAATACGCCTGTCGGGATGGACATAACCCCGTAGGCGATGAAGAACGCAAACGGCAACAGTGCGACAAGTGTCAGGCTAAGATGAAAACCCTTAATGATGTCGGGGACCAATGGCCCGATAATGTTGGTCAGGAACGACACAACAAAGAAGGTCAGCATAATCAGGGCGACAATGTAGTAGTTACGCTTCATTTTGAAAGTGGTCTGTTGTTAGTAGTCAGTAGTTGGTTGTTAGTTATCTGCTGGATTTCCCCTATTCCATTTTCCCAGTATTCCATCCGTCAATGGTTACTGCGGGCTGTTTCCCATCCAGATCCGTTGTATGGCAGTAACCGGTAATAGTCCGTTCCTCACCAGGAAGCAGCGTGATGTAGTTATCACCCCAGAATACCGGCACGACTGATGATCCTTCCTGTCCTTTCCTTAGATCCAGGTGCACCATAAACGCAAGGTTGGATGACGGGTTTTTCACCGTGACGGTGGCGTAGGTGTCATCGCCTTTTTGTTCGAAATGGCGCTGCACATCGAGCTTGACATCCGGTAACTGCTCCAGCATTTTCAGATCAGCAAACTGGGTCTCCGGCGTGATGTACCAGGTCGCCTTGGAGGGGTCGATCTTGTCCTTCTGCGTGGACAACACATAGAAATTAGAGCTGATGACATGCCGGGACCGGTTGCGCAGCTTAAGATCCACGAAGTAGGTCTTGCTGAGCTTCATATTGTCCGGAAGCTGCAAGATGTTCATCGTCTTTCTCCCCGGAAGCGATCGGACACGAACCGTCTTTACAAGCACTGGTTTTAAATCAAAATCCAGCACGCGGATTTCTGCACTGAGTGAACGGTCCCTGTCGAGGGTGTTATTCATCACGTCGATGGCATTTTCCCCGTAGTTGTACGAGATATGGATCGGCTCATTGGCCTTGCGGGCTCCGTAAAAAGCTCCCGTCGGCATCAGGTAATAGTCGTAGAGCTGCCACCACAGTTTCGGCCATGAAGCGTTATACATCCACTGGATGATGCCCGTCGCCTTGTACCGGTTGGCTTCGAATGCCTCGTACATGGCACGCATCCCTTCATAATTCAGGTACTGTGCTTTGCGCAGGTAATCATTCAGGTTTTCGGGTTTACCTAACCGATTGTCCATAGCCTGATTATAGTGGGTTAGGTTATGAAAGTTATAGCGGGCAGCATGGAACAGCCAGGCGCTGCCGATCGGCCATAATGAGTCGGCCGGGATCATCTTTTTGAGACTCTCCAGCACGGGCACTTCCGGACCCGGACTGGTTTCTGTGTTATACCCAAATGCGCCACCATTATGAGTGTCAATATACCAGTAGTCCGGCGGAACGTAGTCGTAGGGTCCTCTCATCTTAACGGCTGTCGGACCGGTTATGGCACTCGTCCACTCGGCCGCCGATGCCAGGGATGGTCTCGTCGGATCATAGTTCTTCAAAACGTTCAGGTATTTTCTTTCCAGTTCCGGACGCGGCCACTTGTCGCTGCCGTACATCCACACAAAGATACTGGGATGATTTCGCAGCCAGGTGATCTGGTCACGGAAGGCATTCGCAGCAATATTCATCTGACTCTCCGTGACAATTCCGCCGTATTTATCCGCCGGTGTTCCGAAATATTCGGGCCACTCCCACTGGCAACTAAACCCAACCTGGATGAGTATTCCCTTTTCATCACATAGGTTATATAAATGCTGGCTGGTCCCCCAGAAACCCTCCATTCTTATCGCATTCAGATTCATCTGAACGGCATAATCGATCCCTGCGTCTTCATAGCTGGGAGAGGCATCGAGCAGCATCGGATCGGTCCATCCGCCGCCTTTAATCAGTATCTTCTTGCCGTTGAGCCGGAATCCTTTAAATCCGTCTTTGGTCAGAAACTCAGACACGGTCCGAATCCCGAACTGCGTGGATTTTTGATCAGATACTTTATTATCCTCAACAAACTTTAGATTAAGAGAATACAGGTTAGGGTTTCCCAGGGTGTGTGTCCACCAGAGTTTGGGGTGATTCATGCTGAGCTGATGGTACTGCTCCGGTGTAAACACCACCTTTTTCGATGCCCACGGTGAAAGCGCTACCATTTGTGATATATGGATATTATCTCCGATCGTACCTTCCAGAGTCCCATTAACGGTTTTATCTGAATGATTGCGGAGTAGCGCACTGACCGTAAGATCGGCATGTTTCAGGGTTGCCGTATCCACTTTCGTCTCAACAAATGGCTGATCTACTGATACCGGTCCGGATACAAGCAGATGCACCGTCCGCCAGATGCCCATGTCGTGATCAGCCGGTTCCGGGTTCCAGTCGACAAACCCAACGGCCAGGTCACCGGGACCCGGTCGTGTCACCTCCACGGCAAGAATGTTGTTGCCCTGCTTAACATACCGGCTGACATCGATTGTAAATCGCCGGAAACTGCCTTCTAAGGTATCTTTTGAAGCAATCTTGTGCCCGTTCAACCAGATATCAGCGCTGTAATTTATGCCATTGAAACGCAATCGTGTAGTTTGGCCGGCAGCTACTTCCGGTAACGTAAAGGTAGTCCGGTACCACCAGGGTACATTAAACTGATAGGGTGTAATTTTGGTAAGATTACGATTGTAATAGATGTTTTTATACACACCGTTCTTAACCAGGTTCGCCAAAACTGTTGTAGGGACCTCGGCCTTATACCAGTCTTTAGGAACAAAATTCGAAGTGGAAATTACATCTCCTCCTTCACGAACCTTATACGATGTGTGAATTTGCCAATTATCCTTCAGTTCCTGGTCCTTAATGCTCCAATTCCCGGATTGACCAAACACGGTTACAATCCCGAGGAATGAGCACAAACCGGACAGCATGATCTTTCGTAAAAGCTGCTTCATAACCATTCCATTTATTTTTAAATCTCTTATTACCTCAAGCAATCTATTCGGTATTGGACACACGACTATTGCCGAAACAGATCTGTCTCTATATAGCAAATTTTTCCGAAGATGAAAAAGACAGGAGATGTCTATAACAACATGCAATTAAGGATTTACATTTTTATACAAAAAAAGTTAACGGTTATTTCTTTCTCGGCTATTTAATATGCGTTCGTTATAAGCACTGAAAGAAATCCTGAAAACGATCATCCCTGCTCTTTACCTCTTAACACCCCGGTTAACGATAACTTAGAATTTGGCCGTCTTTCAATAGCTGTTTCCTTAACTCGGGGTAGCCCAATTTCTGCACAGTTATGTTATCTTTAGCTGCAAGTGCTGCAGCGGTACCGGAGGACTGACCCAGCATCATAAATTCGGGTTCCATCCTTATTGATCCATAGGCTATGTGCGTGGCCGACAGGCAGACAGGCACCAACAAGTTCGTGCAGTCCTTCTTTTTAGGGATAATCGCCCGGTATGAAACGGGATACGGATGCGGGATGTGGGCTTCCACATTCCCTTCGTTTTTAACCATCCCGTTTACCACGATCCGCTCACAATTGTGACTGTCCATATTATAGTAACCCAGGGCTATGCCATCACTTACTGCAACTGTGCTTCGGCAATCATGCTCTGTGATTACGTAATCACCAATCATACGGCGCCCTTCCCGGACATACAGTTCGGGGGTAAAATGACCGGACTTCCCGTATTCATCTTTGGGATATCCCCACCTGAGCATCTGGCGGCGCAACGTGTCTGGCACGCGCGGATCATGTCCCATGAAATACAACAACCCTTTGGTGTATTCAAGGTGAGCCTTAAAAAGCTCCTGCCTCTTCGCGTAACTCCCCTCCGGCCATTCATTACTCATGCCAATCATATCCGTTGAAAATCCGCCATTATTATTGATATCGGTTTTCCTGTTCGGCAACGGGCTCCAGATGAAATAGTCGCTCAGACTTCTCTTGTTGGGTTGCGCTTTAATCAACCGGATAAGCAGTTCATACCAGCTCGCGTTATAGCCAGCAGGACGGGTTATAGGAATCATGTTCTCTTTGCTATCCGTAAGGCAGACTCTGAAATTGTAGGCTTGTACTCTTTTATCACCATGCCCCTCTGGCAACAGGGAATCGGGACTTACTCCCCAAACCAGGCCGCTGGACGGATCACCGGGGACACGGTAGGGACTGACGCCATCCGGAAACTGGTGATGCGTTGAAAGCTGAACTCCGTCGATCGTTTCATGATATTCCCTGTTGTCTTCACGGCCAACGGTAAAGGATACGCCTGCTGCCGCCATCAAGTCACCCTCGTATGTTGCATCAATAAACACTTTCCCGGGGTAGGTCTCCCCGTTTATCATAGTGATGGAAACGATACGGCCATCGACTTTCTTAACGCCCTTATCCCGATCCAGCCAACTATCATACCTGACTGGAATGTGATTTTCACGTATCAGATCATTGAAAATTTTCAGGGCCACATGCGGCTCAAAAGTCCACATCAGGCTGTCTTTATCCAGAATCTTGTGATCGGTGCCCGCAATATCTCTCTGATAATCGGACAATGACTGCTGTTTCCATGCATTTCCATGGTGGTAATACCGATAGACGCGATGGAAAAAATCCAGCGTATATCCCCCGATTATTCTATCCTTAAGTTCATCGCCAATATCGGTCCAGCTTAACCCGCCGGTCGTTACCCCTCCCACCTGCTTTTCCGGGCATAGGAGGATGACAGATTCCCCCATCCTTTTGGCCGCCACCGCTGCCATTACACCTGCTGATGTACCGCCGTACACCACAACGTCATACGTTTGATGACTCTGTGCTTTTGAAGACGAAATCGTTGTTGCCGCCAAAACAGCAGCGAGTAAAACTGAGACTAGCTTTCTCATAGTTACCATGGCTCCGGATCTTATACGTTGATAATGACGGAAAATACTAATTGAATTGCACTAACAAGTATTGGAGTTTCATCACTTGCTATTGGATCAATATAGCCTTTTGCAGGTTGTCTTAAGGCCCGGCCTGCATTTTGATAATACCGTTTTTATCAGAGAATGCCGATGCCATGCCAGTAGATTTGCCATGCATCGAACTTACAATTCTATTATCATCGAACCACTGGAATGGCTGAGATCCTGCTTTTAGTAAAGAATTACCGCGTCAATTTTCTGGCTTCTTTTGAAATGAAAGATATCAGAGACGATGAGCCCATCCTTTCTGCGAAAATCAACCGATCTACCATTGACCTTAATCCGTTTCACATTCCTGGGCGTGTGTAAGCAGATTCTCCAGGATCTGCTCTTGCCCATCCCGTTATAATAACCTTTAACAGGGTTTATGATTATTTTTTCGGCGTGTCCCGAGCTATTCAGAGAAATCAGGGTACTGGCATAAATTCCCTTTTGATAGTCATTGCTTGTACCGTCATCTTCAATCAAACGAAACGAAGAATGTTTCCCCGGATAAACATGTAAAAGCAAGGTGTTGTCGTTGCCTTTCTCTACGGAGGTGGCATATTTGCGCATCGGGATGATGGCTCCGGCGCGCACAAACAGTGGAATCTGGTTTAAAGGCGCCGAAACATCAATCAGCTTCCCTCCCTTTTCACTTTTTCCTGTCCAGTAGTTGATCCAGTCGCCTGCAGGTAGAAACACATGCCTCGATCTGGCTCCTTGTTTGTATACCGGGGCCACCAGCAACTCTTTGCCCAGTTCAAACTCATAAAGATGGCCGGGGATTTTTCGAATCATATTTTGCCCCGTCAGCCTGCTCAGATGCGCGTATGTATAAAGGTAGGGGAACAGCCTGAGGCGCAGATGAGAGTAATACCTGAATATCGAATCAGCCTGGGCTGAATAGCGAAATGCCAGGTTTGATGTTGTATTTTCAGGCTGCGAAAATACTTCCGTAACCGGACAAAACATGGAGAACTGCAGCCAGCGGATATATAGCTCGGCATCAGGCTTTGCAGGGTGGCCGATATTAAATCCACCCGTGTCGTTGGTCAGAAAAGGTATCTTGCTCGTCGCCTTCGACGGATCGGTAAACATGGCGATATTTTCTTTGAAAGCCACTCTCGGCACCCACGGATCGAATTTTTTTGTGGGATGCTCCGTATTCCAGTCGGAACGGGTATCATCGGTCCATTTTCCCGGGTATCTCTTATAGGCGTCATTCGAGGTGCCTCCCGAGTGCGACAGGATAAATGCCCGTCCCTTCGTCTCTTTTCCATACTTCTGGCACAACTGGAACATTGCCTTGCAGACACTGATGTCATCCGTTCGGTCCAGCTTAATGAAATCGGCCCCTTCATCAAAAAAATGCTTCATTTTCTTATCAAAGAAATGCACGGCTGCAGGATTTTTGAAGTCAATCACGCCGCACCATGTACCCGCGTTGTCTTTGCCTTTCTGATACATATCGGTGCTCGAACTCTTGTTATGCCATGTATCCTTATCCAAAAATACCCTGGAGAAATACCCTCGTTTTTTGAAGGCATCGTAGGCTTTCTCGTTACCCGTTTTTAAAATGACATTCCATATCCAAAATCCACCCTTAATGTCATTTTTCTGCATAAAACTCCACATTTTCTTTCTGTCGGGATAGGCGGCAGTGTCCGCCACAAAGTCGATGTATTTCTTCGGCCCCCTGCCTGAATCTGCGAAACTCCAAAACCAGGAATCGATCCAGTAGGCATCGATCGGGTAATTGTGTTGTTGTATCTCCCTGATACGCTGTATGGTTTCCGCCTGGTCCGTATAGCCACCATACAAAACTCCAAAAGCCCAGGATGGTGGAATGACAACGTTGGATTCCAGCGTTGGCGGAGCCGGGTGCACAAACCGGCTCTGCGCGTTGCAGGATATGCTGATGAGGCTGGCAAGACAACTGATCAGGGATATGATAAAGGATCGCATGTTCTGACTTTTTGAGATATAAATGACTTTGTGAATAGCAGAATGCCAAATTATAGAATATTACTCTGGAAAAGGGTTAATGCATATTTGTTGATTTCTGATTTAAATAGTTCACAATCATGCCGGCAACCTGAAATTGCGTTTCGGGTTTCAGGTGGATACCATCGATTGTTTTTTGACTAAAATCCTTTTTCAATGAATCATAGGTATCCAGGAAATCACAATGATCCTTTTTCGCAATTCTTTCAAAAAGACCGTTGTTCCTTTTTACTCTCCCTGCTCCTCCGCCATATTTTTCCTTATTGGTAATTTTTTGTTCGTCCATCGGTGGCGCCGACAGGACACAAATCCCGGGGACTTTCAAATCTTTGCTGCTGAAGTACCGCTTTATCCTCTCAAGCAGGATGTTCATATTTTGGGATACTTCCTTTTGCCTGTTGCGGAAGACGCGTTTGGCATCATTGGTCCCAAGACCAATGAAGATATAGTCCGGCGCCTTACCCCGGGCACAAGCAGCATCAAGATACCCATCCAGGTTCTTAAGGGTATTTAACTTGCTGTTATTCAGGTTATCAAATCCAATAGTATTGCCTGCTATGGATTTATTAATGATTGTGGAATAAGGAAGTAGCTTCTTCAGCTGATCAGGCCAGCCAAATTTAAAAGCGCCATTTGAGTCGCCAATGTTCAGGATCTTCAATTTTAATCTGTTCACAGGTCCATCCACCGGAGTCAAGGCGAGTGCCTGGTTGCTAAGCATTTCATGAGTACCCTCAAATATGGTTAATGACAGGTGAGGCAATTTTCGATACAGATACACTTTACGGCTTCCTATTGTCATTGCCGTATCCGGAGACGGGTTTATTTCCCTGGTCACGAGTGACAACATCAAGCTGTCGGACAGAAGCTCGTCTTTACGCTGCGGGTACATCTGCTTTGCCAGGTGATTAAAAAATTTGAGCGATTGGGTTATGGGAACCGACCCGGTGTATCCGTCATGAATGCCCTCGTATATATTCAAAGTGGCCCCTTTCCTTTTTCCCGGATCAAAGTTCATAAAGATGGGGGATCTCTTTACCGCATCGGCGGCGTCAAACCCATGACCATTTGTAGTGACTCCCTCAAGATCCTTGGCATATTTCAATCCCCTTCCCCTACATTGCCAATACCAATTGACCAGATTGGATATCGAGGCCCAGGCGTTAAAGCTTTTAACCGGGTAATTGAGTTTCATAAAGCACAACAGCGTGGCATAACCGCCACCGGATACCCCGATGATATGCACTTCGGTGGTATCTACATTTGCATGATGAATCGCGTAATGAATGGCGTCTTCAATATCGGAAAGAACCAGCTTACTGCCACAGGCCTGTGGTCGTCTGTTAGGGCCGCGAAAATCCGGGTGGATGTAGTTCCAGCCTCGCAGTAACACCTCTTTTGCTAACGGATCCTGCTGGTTATAATCACCGCTCCACGTGTGAAGGGACACAATCAACGGCATAGGCTTATTGTGCTGTGTCGCATAAAACCGGGCTTTCTGCATCGAGCCATCGGCTGTGGATCTGATGTTTACGATTTTGAAGCTGGCCGGCCAGTTTTTATTAATTGTGTTGTCCCATTTTGTGTTTGCACTTTGAGCAAACGCTGTGATGTAAATAGCCAGGATCGCCGTCAGCAAAAGTAATTTCTTCGTCATTTTGTGTACTTATTTATCCAATCTGGTAGAGTGGCTGTGGGTGGTTGCCGTTTTATCGAATATTCATTGGTATTAAGGCACATGGACTATATCAAGTGGCATGCATCATAAAAATCAGAGGGCCTACCAGTCGTGCTGCATGATAGGCCCTCCACTTTTTTATTTCATTATTCCCAGATTACCAGTTGGGGTTTTGTGTTAGCTTACCGTTAGACAAATCAATCTGGTTTTGTGGGATCGGGTAAAAAACATTCTTTGGGAATGTCCAGCCTCTGGGACCCAAAACCGTCTTTGCCTGTCCGGTGCGGATTAAATCAAAGTACCGGTCGTTTTCGAAAGCCAGTTCAAAACGACGTTCATCCCAGATCTTCTGCAGGGTCAGATCAGACGATGCCAGTGGCGGTTCGCCGGCCCTGACTCTCACCTTATTAATAGAGACAGCTGCTCCGGCTTTATCACCGAGTCTGAATTTAGCTTCGGCATCGATCAGCAGCAGGTCTGAATACCTGTACAGTCGCTCGTTCTGCTCAACCATATGTATCCATCCACCGCCTTTGATATTGGTTTGCTCGTTTTTAGGGATATACACTTTATAGTTATACCGCGGTGTGCCCGTAATACCTTCCAGTGAAGTGGCCCCGTCAGCGATCAGGCCGTCGACCAGGGTATCGCCCCTGAAAATCACCGAGTATTTATAGCGCAAATCATGTTGTTCCTGGTAACGTTTTTTCCAGGCAGCCACCAGATTATCACTTGGCACGCTGTAACCAAAACCACCGTCGCGCCCTGCTTTAATCCAGGTATTCAATACATAAGGTGATCTATTGACAGCGCTGACGGTGGTCGAGGATCCGTTTTGAACTTCAAAAATGGACTCATCACAATTTTCATACGGCAGACGGAAAAGGTAGAAGAAGCTGGAATCACCGCGTGCCGTCATTAAATGATACGGTCCGTTTTGAATGACATCGTTGGTCACTTGTTCGACATCGTTCCATGTTTTGCCATCTATGGCCTTTCCATCTTGCATAAAGTTCGGACCTGAGGCCATATACATGAGTACTTTGGCTTCCAGAGCCCTGGCAGCCCATGCCGTTACACGCCCTTTCCATTGGGGTCCCCATGGTTCTTTTCGCATGTTTTTCCAGCCGAAGTCGAGGTCACTCAAAATAAATTTGTAAACATCGGCCACGGAAGATTTCGGGATATCGTATGCTCCGTTTGCCGGTATGCCATCATAAACAACTACAGGTCCGAACAAACGTACCAGCTCAAAATATTCCCACGCCCTGATGAACCTTGCCTCACCTAAAATTTCATTCTTATCGGTTTGGTCAATGTTCATACCCGGCACATATTTCAGTACCTGGTTGCACTTGTTAATCAACGAATAGCGTGATATCCACAGGTTATTAAACCTGGACAGAGAGGGTGTGAAGGAAAAATCCTGGAAAGCCAGCAGATCGGACTGGCTTCCCACTGTGGATCCCTTCGCTGTATTATCGCTGGCCATCTGCTCAGGGCCTAAAGTACTTGGGTCAACAAACGACCAACCTGACAAATCGCCGTAACAGGCAACCAAGGCAGAAATGGCATCATCCTTAGTTTGCCAAAATTTTGCCTGCGGCAATTTGTTATAATCGCCGAAGTTCAAATCCTTTGTACAGGATACCGACACTATGGACATTAAAAAAACAAGTGCAGCTATTTTATATGCTCTTTTCATATCTATCCGATTTTTAAAATGTAACATTGATTCCGAGGCTGTAGATGGATGACAAGGGATAAACACCCTTATTGATACCCGACATCAGCGGATTGTTCGAGGCTACTTCTGGTGAGAATCCGTTATACTTAAATGATGTCAAGGGGTTTTCTGCGTTGGCATAAAAGCGAAGTCTTCCCAGATTTAACTTGCTGACTATTCGTTGCGGAAGGGTATAACCAAGCTGTATGGATTTGATTCTGAAATAGCTGCCGTCTTCTACATAGAAAGAGTTGGGTGTCCGCGGATCTCCGGCGGTAATCAAAACCGATGGATACGTGTTGGAAGTACCTTCCCCATGCCATCTGTTTTTGTAGAAATTCTCGTCATAATTCCTGGTGGTGAACATCAGGATACGATTTTCATTGACGATCTTGTTACCGTACACTCCCTGGCATAAGACATTGAAATCAATTGCCTTGTAAGAAAAACCCAAATTAAATCCATAGATAAAAGGAGGATTCGGATTTCCTATAGCCGTTCTGTCGCTGGCATCGATTTTTCCATCCCCATTGACGTCTGCGAAGATCAAATCACCGGGTACCGTATTTTGCAAATGCGGCGTGTTATCAATTTGCTGCTGATTTTGGAATACGCCTATCGCCTTGTACCCGAAAAACTCGCCGACCGGGCTGCCAACCTTGGTTCTGGTCAGAGGGGTAATGTTATCATTGCCGTCTCCCTGGTCGTAATAACTGGCACCAGCCGAATTAATCTTGGTCACCTTATTAGAATTAAAGGTGCCATTGACGCTGACATTGTATTGCAGATCACCAACCACATCTTTCCAGCCAATTGTTGCTTCAATCCCTTGATTGAGGATATTTGCATAATTCCCCCAAACACCGCTCGTATTCAGTCCACTGCTTCCCAAAGCGGTTGTTGCAAAGATGGCATCATTCGTCATTTTGTGATACCAGTCAACTGAACCAGACAACCTGTCGGAAAAAAGTCCGAAATCAAGTCCGATGTTGGTTTCGTTAACAACTTCCCATTTCAAATTGGGATTAAAGGACTTGGTGATGGTGACGGCCGGAGAGACAGGGCCTGTACCCGTATTCTGATCCGGGCCAAAAATGACAGGATTAGCATTCGAGGTGGTTAATTGATAGAGGTTCGGTGGGATATTGTCGTTACCCAGACTACCCCATCCGGCACGGACCTTTAACAGGCTGATCAGCGGGATATTTTGCATGAAGTTTTCATCACTGATCACCCAACCCACACCTACAGACGGGAAATAACCCCATCGGTTATTTTTGGGAAAATTGGAGGAGCCGTCGGCACGCATCGTAACATTAAGGAGGTATCGATGCATGTAATTATAGTTTACCCTGCCCATAAAACCGATCTGTACCTTTTTGCTGCCACCGTCAGACGCATCAATGGAATAATCAGGAGTTTTACCCAGTGTAAGGAACAGATAGCTCTGATTGATCGCCGGCAGATCCACAAGCCCGCGCGCACTTCCGGAAAGATAGTCGGTGGTCTGTACCCTATAGGTATACCCTGCCATTACCGTGAAATTGTGCCTGTTGTTGATGGAGTTTGTGTAGGTTAATACATTATCCCACGAGGTATTTAAGTTATCTGACGTTCCTTTACTCAAGGTATTCAGACTGTTTTCCTGGTTGGCACTTACCGTATACTGAGGCGTGAAGTTGATACTTTTTGCGAACGTTGGATTTAACCCCAATGTCGACTTGAGATCAAAGTTTTTCAGGAAATTAATCTCAACATAAAAATTGGCCATACCTTCCAGCTTGTTGTTCCACTGGTGGTTGTAATACAGCATCGCATCAGGATTCTTAGAGGTGCCGTCAGGTGGAGTAAATCCATCAATGCTCGACGGATCACTGTATGTACCATCCGCATTTTTAGGTGATAAAAAAGGAATAGCGCGATAGGTATACAACAACAAATTATTAGGAGCCGGATTGGCTTTTGATAAAGCCGCAACCAGATTCATACCGGCTTTCACATACTGGGAAACATCGAAATCGTAATTCACTCTCAGTCCCAGTTTCTCATAATTGTTATTCTTAATCAACCCATTGCTCAACAGGTGATTCACCCCGATATTAAAAGAAGATTTCTTGGTTCCGCCTTCTATGGTTATATCCTCGTTGTTTGTAAAAGAACCGGTAAGAACCTGTTTGAACCAGTCGGTATTGGTCGTAAAGTTTGACGGATTTAAATCCTGGCTTGACATCCCGGTATAGTTCAATCTCTCATTGTAAAGCGCGATGTATTGCTGACTGTTAACCATTTTCAGCAAGTGCGAAGGTGCCTGGTAACCATCATAGGCATTGACGGTCACCCTGATTTTACCGTTTCTGGTCCCCTTTTTAGTAGTGATCAGAATTACCCCGTTGGCAGCCCGGACCCCATAAATGGCCGATGCCGATGCATCTTTGAGAACAGATACGGATTGAATATCGTCCGGTGAGAGGTAGTCGATGTTATCAACGATCATCCCATCGACCACGTAAAGAGGATTGGAATTATAGATAGATCCCGTACCACGGATGCGTATTGAAGGAGAGCTTCCCGGTGTGCCGTTATTGGTTATTTGAACACCGGATAATCTCCCCTGCAAAGCCGACAAGGCATTCGGAACCGTCACATTCTGTATTTTGGAACCACTTATCGATGCAATGGAACTGGTGAGGTCAATTTTTTTTTGCGTACCATAACCGATCACCACAAGTTGTTGGCCACTAACATTATGGATGGCCATCTTCACATCTATGGTACTTCGACCGTTTATAGGAACAACCCTCTTTTCATATCCTATGTAGGTAAACAACAGAGTGTCATCTCTGGCCGGTACACTCAGGGAATAATGACCCGATTGGTCGGTAGCCGTTCCAACAGTCGTTCCTTTCACGACGATATCTACACCCGGTAGCGGTTCCCTGGTTCCAGAATCGATAACTGTACCGGTAACATTCCACTCTTTTATATCAGAGATTTTTTTTGCCGGCGACTGAGTTACGACTACGGGCAGGATAGCAAATGAATGATCGTTAAGACTTGCAACCCGGAAGTTATAACCTGTAAGGATGTCCTTAGCTGCTTTAAGCACATCTTCGGGAAGTGCTTTCTTAAATTTTACGGTCTTATCGCTTAACAGATTGGAATCATAGATGAATACGATGCCATGTTGTTCCTCAATCAGTTTAATGGCTTTGGGGATCGGCATATTGAAGACAACCTGGCGATCCTGTTTTTTATGGGAGATAATAGCCTGAGAAATAATGGTACTATCTCGGGATTCCTTTCCCGTTTGTGCAATCGATACAGGCGGGACAATCCCAAATAATAAAATTAGAAGAAGTATCCGCGTCGTTACTTTATGAGTCATATATGTTACTCCAGTCCTTTCTTAGTTGATTTAGAGTTGGAACCGACATACACCGTGTCGCCTTTTTGATACATGTTGATATTCAAGACATGTGAAATGACCTTCACCATATCCTTTACTGATCCCCTGTCTATACCGTCACTCAAACTCCTGTTCAACAGGGTGGAGTCTTTTACCACTACCCGCGTTCCGTAATAATTTTTCAGGTATGACAGGAAGAACGTCAGAGGGGTATTATCGAAATACAGGGTTTTAGTCTTCCAGGATGTATACACCCTGGTATTCACATCAGACACTTTGATACTTGATTCTCTTTTCGACAAAAGAGCCATCTGACCAGGTTTCAGCACTCTGGTCGATAAATCAGATTCTTTATCTTCTTTACTCACATTGACAATCCCGCTTTCCAGGACAACGACCGTTTTATCATCGAAGGTCGATACATTAAACTTCGTGCCAATGTCGCGAACCACTCCGGACGGGGTAATGATTTTGAACCGAGCCTTGCCAGTGGGTTTCTTTTTTTCCACAATATTGAAATAAGCCTCACCCGACAGCTTCAAATCTTTTGTGGGCTTCGAAAGCCAATCTTTGGTATGGGTAAGTTTTGAATTAGGTGCAAGGATAATCTGCGACCCGTCGGAAAGCTTGATGGTCTTTATCTGGCTGTAGCCGGTTTGAACCGTAACTTCTGCAAGTGCACCTGCGGCATTTTGATTCCGGTTTCTGTTATTGGATACAAGCCACAATCCAAGTCCAACCAGTGAGATTACCAGGAAGATGGCTGCATAACGGAGTAAGAATTTGAAGGTTGATTCTTTTCCCGAAAAAACCGGCAGCTTGTAAACCGGAGATTCTTCTTCACGGCTCAAAAGCTGCTCCAGATCGGACCAGTCTTTCTGATCATCAGTCTGAACACGGGATTCAATCCTAAACTTTTTCAGTAGTACGCATGCATCCTCATACATCTTCCGATGTCTGGGATCGGAATCAATCCATTGGGTCCAAAATAATCTTTCGGAATCGTCAGCCCCTCCTGATATAAACCGGCGAAATGAATGATCGTTAATTAATTGCTCTAAAGATTCTATCATTTTTTACTGTGTAAGATTCTTTTTTATGAATTCTACACAGTAGATACAGGCCACATCAAGACATAATCGTCTGGATAATTTTTTTTTGAGAGAAAACAGAAAAAAAGGGATTACAGGCGGTTAACCACCTGTAATCCCTTGAAATACATTATACCTAAAATTTCAGTTCTCTGTTTTGATCACCCTTACTTATCGTTGCTGTAGAGTTGATCAAGGAACAGCAGCTGCTTGCGATGTTTGGCGGGACGAAGATAGGTATCAACGTCAATCTGCATAACCGGATGATCCGAGCCTTCATTAAACGGTACCCACTTAGGTAAACCCAATCCGTTGGGATTCCCGGTCTTAACGAAATTAGCCAAATAGTCCTGGAATATGTGAGAGACTTTATAATCATCCGCGCTCCAGTCGTACACCTTATTGGTGGACAGGTTACCCATGATATACTCAATTTCCGCTGAGTGTACGGCTCCCTTTGGCGGCTGCACTTTATTTGTGTCTGATTTGTTTCCTTTGATGACGCCCCCGGCAAGACCCGCCCTGGCGTTACCCATGCTGGCATTCATTGGCGGCCGGGCCCGGGAGAAGTAATATCGATATACCGGCTCTCCACCTGTTTTACTTTGTAACTCGGCCCATTTCCAGGTGCTGAAGAGCGTGAAACGGTCGCTTGCAAGGCTAGTCCCCGATTCCATGACTTCCTGCTCATTCGAATGAGGGAACAATTTCAATATTTCCCCGGCATTCTTGCCATAAAGAGCATTGACCACCTTCTCAAAATTCTCCGGCGTTGGTTTTTGTCCCCGCAATAATGCCTTGTAACTCATTTCCTCCGAGTTCCAACCAACAAATAAGGGCACATGCGCTTGTTCACCTGCTGAAAAGATCGCTTCAGGAGATTTCGGGAGGAAGTAACCATCAATCGTTGCAGAAAAATAAGGACTGCCCTTTTCCCCGGTAGCTTTGAGCAGCGATTCGGCAGACATGGAACGAAGATCAGAAAGAGATTTTGCACCGACCATCTTTGCAAACTTCTCCCCATTTTGTTCGGCGACACTGAGTGGCATGGGAGCGATCGGGCCAAACAATCCACCGCTTTCACCATCAGCACCCCTGAATAGATTTTTTGACAGAGGGGAAGCCATCAACCCGCTGACAGACATGGATCCAGCCGACTCGCCGGCAATAGTCACTTTATTGGGGTCACCACCAAATGCCGCAATATTTTGTTTTACCCAGCGCAATACCTGAACCTGGTCCAATAACCCATAATTGCCCGTGGCATGATGCGGTGATTCTTTCGCAAGACCGGGATACGCGAAGAAACCAAAAACATTAAGACGATAGTTGGCCGTTATTGCCACGATACCTTTGTTTCGAGCCATGCTTTCCCCATCATAACGGGGTTCGGAGCCATCGCCGGCCAGAAACCCACCCCCGTAAAAATAGACCAGTACCGGGAGCTTGGCGGTCATTTTCTTTGCCGGAGTCCACACATTAAGATAAAGGCAGTTTTCACTCATCTTGGGGAAACGAAAATTCATATCCCCAAATATTGGAAGCTGCATACAACCGGGACCAAATTGTTGAGTCTTTTGAACACCCTCCCAGTTTTTAGCCGGTTGAGGTGGTTTCCAGCGCAAATCACCGACGGGAGGTTGTGCGTATGGAATTCCCTTAAATATCTTAACACCCGAATCATTGATCCCCTCAATAATTCCATTTGCCGTCTTTACGACGGGAGGCTGTACGTTTTCACTCGATTGTGCTCTCGCTGAAGTAATCTGAATAAAAATCACCAGCGAAAAAAATAGAAGCTTTTTCATGACATAAAGATGAGTGGTTATGATTAAATCCTGACAGCCAATATTCCATTATGAAATGAAATATAAAAGCCCTTCCAAAATATTATACTACCCGGTAAAGTACTCTCCTTCCACATTAAATACATTTCGAATCTTTTTAATAGCCATCGACATATAATTTCTGACGGTCTGGACATCTATATTCATGATTTCGGAAATCTCATCATAATCCATCCCATTATAGAAAAAAAGATAGACCACCTCTCTCTTTTGTGGAGGAAGTTTATTAATGGCTTTTGCCAGTATTTTCCTCTTTCTGATATCTGTTTCATCACTTATCCGGATTTCTTCTTCACTGAGAATGAAACTATTTTCTTCCTGCTTCAGATCTATCTCTTTTTCAGACTTTTTTAGCTCGTTCTGAATAAGCCGGTATAATCTCATTTTCAATGCAACAAAAAGGTAAGCCGGAACGGATGTAACATCGGCCAAATGTGTACGGCGTCTCCAAATAGTAACAAATACGTCCTGAATGGCATCTTTAATGAGGTCGTTATCCTCAATAATCTTATAGCCGTAATTAAACATCCGGTTATTGGTCTCCTTAAATAAGATACCAAGAGCCTGCTTGTCGCCATGCTTAATTAATTGCCACAGATCAGCAAATTCAGACCGGTTACCTGGGTAGGAGCTCATTGAAGACTATAAGAGGACAAACACGATTTAAGCATTCAAGCTTATCCAAATCGCGTGAAAATTACAAATAGACGTAACTTATCGACCCGATTTCCTGTGGAAGGTTATCAGATTGTTAATGTTAACATTGAATAAAATTATACCCTTCACCAAAGCCCCACTTCTGGCTTGTGATTCTGAAATTCATAAGCCGCCGTACTACAATAAGATCATGAATCGGTTGCTTATTTTCTCATTCTTGTCTGGCAGATCTAACTTTTTTTTGGAAAGTTGTGAATAAGTCAGAAATACTTACTTTATTCTATCTCAATGGCTTTAACCCCGAAAGAAGAAGTAGGTATAAAATGAAGGCTTCATCGGTTCTGCGTTTTTCCCCTGTGTGCTCTTGTGTATCCGTACTATTGACGGGCATCATTCTTTTGAGCTTCACTAATCTTACCCGTGCCCAGGAATCGCGCTTTTCATTCGCACAATTTGCTGACGGCAAGGGAGACACCCTGAATTACCGCATCCTGTACCCGGATTACGATACCCTGCGTACCTATCCTCTGGTTGTTTTTCTTCACGGTTCCGGCGAGCGAGGTCATGATAATAAAGCCCAATTGAAATGGGGTGTGATGAATTTTGCAACCGATCAGAACATGATGGCATACCCTGCGATCGTCATCGCACCACAGTGCCCGGACAGCATGCACTGGTCGAATTTCAGTGGATTCAAAGAAGGCGAGCAGCTTCATTTGTTGCCCGAACCTTCCGAACCCATGCGACTAGTGATCGGTCTCGTTCATCAACTCATGAAGAAGGCACCGGTCGACTCAACCCGGATCTACATAACCGGTCTTTCAATGGGTGGACTGGGTACCTACGATGCTATCGAACGCTGGCCCAATCTGTTTGCGGCGGCAATTCCGGTTGCCGGCGGTGGCGATCCGACAAAAGCCAAGCTCATCGCTCACATCCCTATCTGGGATTTCCATGGAGCGGAAGATCCGGCAGTCAATCCCAAATATTCCCGTGAGATGGTCAACGCCCTGATAAAGGCCGGCGCCCATCCCGGTTATACCGTATATCCGGGAGTCGGTCACTTCGCGTGGCTTGGGGCCTATAGTGATCCACAGGTGATGGCGTGGTTATTCCGTCAGCATAAGTAATGCACACATTAACCCAGTAAAAAATTCCGGGATGATTAAAAAAATACTCCTCTTCGTTCTCCTGCCTGCCGTGCAGGTAATGGCTCAGAATAATGCCTACATAAAAAAGCAAAACGGTGATCTTGTTATTGGCAACAAATACATCGAACGCGTCATAAGCATTGCATCAAAGGATGTCGGCACAACCGAAATCGTGAATAAGCTATCCGGGAAAACTTATCATGTAAAATCGGATGTCTTTGCCATGCAAATTGTCTTTTCCGGTATCGGCCCCGCCTACGGTGAGGACCAGAATGGTGAAAATGATGTCATCCTCACGGCAAAGGATTTCACGTTCGACGGCTACAAGGAGTCGGACCTGGAGAACGGAGGGAAAAAGCTGTCGCTGAATTTTAAATTCAACTGGGAGGATACCAAATTCCGTCTGACCGCGAACTATGAAGTTCTTCCCAATGAGTTTTCCCTGAGAAAATGGATTGCAGTCGCCGACTCATCCTACGGTATACAATTCCTGGACAGGATGTATGTGGAATCGATGACATTTGACAATAGCGATTTTTCACGCGGACAATTCGGACAGCCGGTTTTCAACAACGACCTGTTTCTCGGTGTCGAGTATCCAACCGTGATGAATAAGATAGCCGGCAACAGGGTACGAATCGGGTACGTGGTTGGCAAAGAAATCAAGAAGAAGCCCTTTATCACCCATACCTCGATTATTGGCGCAGCCCCATCAAAAGTCAAGCTGGAACAGACCTTCATGGATTACGTCGATGGTATCAAGGTCAATGGTACCCGTCCCTACCTGCTTTATAACTCCTGGTATGACTTCAGGAATCCCGCTATCGTCAAGGACTCCGCGAGCATCATGAATCAGAAAAATGTCCTGAATCGGATTCAGACATTCAAAAAATACCTGTACGACAGGTACAATATCTCCCTGAATGCATTTGTGCTGGACGACGGCTGGGATAATTATCGAAGCCTGTGGCGAATCGACTCAACCCGTTTTCCCCACGGTTTTACCCCGCTGGTCCAGGCCTTAAAGCCGATGCATACCAGGCTGGGCATCTGGGCATCACCCATTTGCGGCTACTCCAACAGGAACATCAGGGTTGACTGGGGTGCCGCGCACGGTTATGAAAGAACGGGAGACTTCCTGGATTTTACCGGGACGAAGTACAAGGCCGCTTTTAAAGAGAGGATGGTCAATTATGCGAAAAAATACAGTCTTGGTTACTTTAAATGGGATGGATTCCTGCTCGCATCAAACGATCCGGGGCATGGTCACCTTCCCGGCATCTACTCCAGGGAGGCGAATGTATCCACCTACATCGACATCATAAAAGCCGTTCGCAAAGTTAACCCGGATATCTTTTTGAATATAACCACCGGCACCTGGCTCTCCCCATGGTGGCTCAAATATGCCGATTGTATCTGGATGCAGGGCGAGGATTATGGTTATGCTGAAAATGTCCCTTCTCTGAATGACCGCGACAAGGCCATCACCTACAAGGATGCTGTTCTGTGGAATGACTATCGCAAGCTCAACCTGTTGTTTCCGATGTCGAGCCTGATGACCCACGGCATCATCAAAGGCCGATTGAATTTCCTGGGTGGCAAAAACGAATCACTGGATTCATTCAGCAACGCGGTGATGATGTACTTCGGCCGCGGTGTGATGATGTGGGAATTGTACGTGTCCCCCGACCTGCTTTCCAACGGTGAGTGGAATGCTATTGCCTCGTCGATCAAATGGGCAAAAGCGAATAAACAGGTACTCGAGAAAACCAGAATGATACTGGGTAACCCCATAGAGGATCAGGCATATGGGTACCTGCATATGCGCAAGGACAAGGGAATACTGCTATTGCGCAATCCGGATGTCTCCAAAAGAACGGTCAGCTTTGATATGACCCCCGACCTCGGTGATATCGATCCTTCAACGGAATATTATGTGAAAGTCATTTATCCGTATAATCTCATCCTGCCCAAACCGGTAAAAATGAATCAAAATCTAACCGTCAATCTGGATGGATATGAAGTACTTGCTGCCGAATTGATACCTGCCGACAAGATGGATAAGAAGCTGCCGGTTGGTGTAAAATATGCTTTGGATAACGGAAGGATTACCGTTTATGGTGAGACCGGGAAACGGGAAGAGATTGAATCTGTTGGAAAAAGAAAATTGGGAAATGTTCGATTCGGCAGTAAAAAAGCTGACCTGACTTGTGAAGAAGAGTTGCCAACAAGGAACGACGGACAGGCATTTGTTTCCCACGTGAAAATTTCCCTGCCCAATTTTTACAAAAATGCCAAATTCGGATTTTTACTGAAATCAGATACGGCGTTACAGAAAAAGGACTGGCCTGATTTCAAAATTAAAATCAACGGGGTTGCAGCAAAACTTCACATCGAACAGGAACATGGGAAGTGGTTCTGGGTAACGGCATCCATGGCTCCTGGTAAAAACCAGATTGACTATTCGGGGAGTTTCGCATCTCCCGAAAAAGGTCAAATCAGTTCATGGATCATCTCCGATGAATCATTGACGGGCAAAAAGTTAGGACGTGCATCCTCAAAATCGTCTATTGACCATGAGATACTGCCGGCCAAACCGTACCCGGCGAATATTCAAAAGGATATCATCCCGATAAAGAGTTATGAAATCTCGCCATCACAATGATTTTGGAAGGAAGATTAGAGAATGAGATATGCTGTTACAAGGATAAAGGTTAAAGTTAGTCAGCTTTTGCCAGGATGTATCGTTGCTGCTCCTTTTCACTTTCAACTTTCAACTTAAAAATAAGAGCATACATGTATTTCGACTGGCGAACATGGGGCATATGGCTCATCGGTTTCATCATCCTGGTAGTGTGGATTTTCATACCGATCAGAGAGTTCAAAAAGGTGCTCGAAAACAGGAAGCATAAGAAAGGTGATGACTCCTGAAAAGTCTATATGCATGAATATAATTGAACAACTTATTCTCTGTCACCCTCAGTGCTCCTTAGTAAACTTTGTAACAAAAAAAGCAGGAACACCGAGAGTCACAGAGATTACACCGAGAACCACTGAGTAAATACTTATAGCGTGAACCTTGCTGATTATATTATCGTCTTTGTTTTCCTGATCGGGATATTTTATGTGGGTTCCATTTTCTACCGTTGGGTCGGGAGCTCGGACGACTTCTACCTGGCCGGACGCAACCTCACCCCATTCATCCTGGCGGCAGTCCTTGCAGCGACGAACGTCAACTTGTACAGTTTTGTCGGGCAGGCCGGCATCGCCTATAAAGACGGTATCCCCATCATCTGGCAGACCTGGACCGGAGACATGGCCCTGGTAATTTCCGGCCTGTTTGTCATTCCCATTTTCAGAAGACTGCGCATCCGTACGGTACCCGAATTTCTTGAATTGCGCTACAGCAAGGGTGTTCGCACATTCGTCGCTTTCATATGGATTTTCAGGCTTTCTTTTTGGTTGGGAGTCGTCTTGTATGCCGCCGTTATAGCGGCGCAAATAATTACCGGACTCCATTCGTTCACGGCCTGGGTGCTTATATTCTCGGTAGTCGTCATCATCTATACCATGCTTGGTGGGATGTGGTCGGTGGCGTTCACGGATGTCATTCAGTTTGTATTGATGTTGGGCAGCGCCCTCATCCTGCTCCCGCTTGCCATGAGCTACATCGGCTGGTGGCCGGGCATGGTGTCAAAACTGCCCAAAGGGGCACTGACACTCGTCCAGAAAACGGGAACGTACAACTGGAAATTTGTACTGGCCATTTTTCTTCTTGGCATCGAATGGGCCTGCGTCGACCAGGGGTTACTGCAAAGAGCCTTTGGTGCCGAAAGTACAAGGACTGTTGCCAAAGGACTGGTGCTTGCCGGCATCATTACCACTCCTTTCGCTTTGTTGTGGAATATCCCGGGTCTGGCGGCACGTGTTATCTTTCCACACCTCGTCAATTCCGATACCGCTGTCCCACTTCTGATCGCCAAACTGATCCCAAATGTCGTGCTGGGATTCGTGGTCGTAGGACTCCTCTCCTCACAACTGTCGACGATTTCCGGTAACCTGAATGGCGTCGCAACCATTTTCGCCAGTGATATTTATGAGAACGTCTTTAATCGCAAAGCTACCGATAAAGATGTGATCTTTGTTGCACGGATCGTCACGGTACTTGCCGGAATTGTGATGATCTTGTTTGCCTATTGGGTACCGATACTCGGCGGGGCAGTCAATGCCTACCTGAAGATCATTGCCATTATGGATATGCCGCTGTTCGTCATCGCCATCGTCTATGGGTTGTTATGGAAAAGGGTCAATTGGCAGGGAGCGATTGGCGGCTACACGGCCGGGGCGCTTGCCGGGATCATATGCGAGTACTTCTATCACCTGGATATCAATACAACCACCTTTATTTCGGCAGGTGTGGCACTGGTCGTTACTCCTATAATCAGTTTGCTTACCCGGGATGAACAAAGCGTAACACTTGCCTCGATCTGGAAGGCGAAACAGATCAGTGATGAAGAAATTGAATCGAAAGACATTTACAACATTATTCCCAAAACCAGGATGGGAAGGCTAAGCATGGGTATTTTCTTTTTGGGTCTGATCATATTTATTAGCGGAATCATCATGGGAAGCAAGGGAATGGAGTTTGCTTCCACGACCAGCGTCACCGGAATGATTATCTACTTTGCCGGCGGGTTGTGGCGTACTTACACAAACTAAAGTACTTAAAGTAAATTTCAACCTGATCAACAAATACTTTAAGTACTCCTAAGTACTTTAGGCACTCCTAAGTACTATGGCCCTAAACCATATAGAAATTATGACATGATAGGAAACTGTTATCATAAACTTCGTGTATCCACACCCGGACGAATCTGCCTGTTCGGCGAGCACCAGGATTACCTGAATTTGCCTGTTATTGCGTGTGCCATCTCCCTGAGAATATCCGTTGAGGGGAATAAGCGAAACGATGCCCTTGTTACGATCGATCTGCCTGACATACAGGATAAGGAGACGTTTTCACTAGACAAGCCACTCTCATATAAAAAAGAACGCGATTACTTCAAGAGTTCGATAAATGTCCTGATCCGCCACGGTTTCACTTTTTCAAAGGGTGTGGATTGCGTAGTGAAAGGCAATATTCCCATCAATTCGGGTACATCCAGTTCCTCTGCCCTGATCGTTTCATGGATCCATTTTCTTTCAAAGATTAGTGATCAGCAAAAAGAACTCAATCCCGAAAAGATTGCCGAATATGCCTATGAGGCCGAAGTACTCGAATTTTCCGAACCGGGCGGCATGATGGACCAGTATACGACGGCTGTAGGAGGTATTATTGCTCTTGATTCCTATCCAAAGATCAAGATCGAAAA
Organism: uncultured bacterium; assembly: GCA_963787205.1. Taxonomy (GTDB): domain Bacteria; phylum Bacteroidota; class Rhodothermia; order Balneolales; family DATFMH01; genus DATFNI01. Next base: position 1,623 of record CAWBCD010000045.1, on the reverse strand, counting down.
ATTAGATGCAAATCCCGGCAGTTTTGTTCTTGGAGACTCCCGGGAACCCAAAGACACCCAATCCATTCTGTCGCGGGTTAAAAAACAGGTACAAAATATCGCTAAGGAGCTGAAGAAAAAATATCCGGATTTTTCCCTCCACACCGTAAAGGAAAAGGATCTTAAAAAATATTCCGGCAGCCTGAATCATGAGCAATTTGATCTGTTGACCGGCACCATCAGAAACAGGGAGATTACAAAAAAGGCTGAAACGGTATTGACCACTCAACCATTAGATCATCAGGGAATAGGCCGATTACTGAACGAACACCAGACGGTGTTGCGTGACATCTTAAGAATCTCTACCCCGAAAATCGATAGTATGATTGCCGCTGCGCTGAATGCGGGCGCTTATGGCGCCAAAATAAACGGATCGGGCGGCGGGGGGTGTATGTTTGCCTATGCTCCTGAGAACCCTGATATCGTCAAGGATGCCATCGAAGGAGCGGGAGGAAAAGCTTATGTAATCCAGACTGATAAAGGAACATTTTCGGAGAATTTCACCTAAGGAGAAATGTGACTTTTGATAAGAAAGGTCACATACCCGAGGTGGGGAACAATGTTAAAATTGTTTTCTCTACTTAAGGTTCAGTGAATCTCATCATAATAAGTCTACGACGATAAAAAACGCTCGTCATTCCCATGAAAATGGGAATCTCAGAAAAGGCTATCATTTTATATCGATATTCAACCGTATCAGGACACTTTTTGAGGGTAGGTTGACATATTGTATTGCTTAAAACACTATTCGATCTTATACCGGATTCTGTCATTTTAGGAATTGCCATAGACAGACAATATAAACCGATATATCAATTGGACTTTGGGTACAGGAGATCATTCAATGAATAATGGAAGGTTAGTGATTTTAGCGGGCGGCGTCTCCTCGAGGATGAAAAGAGCGTTCGATCTCGGTAAGGACGTCGACTCCCGGTTGCTTAGTGAAGCTGATCACAAGGAAAAATCGATGCTTGGCGTTGGCGACGATAACCGTCCCTTTCTCGATTACCTGCTTTTTAACGCCCGTAAATCCGGGTACACAGATATCGTGATCGTCATCAATGAAAGATCAAACAGCATTAAATCGTATTACGGAAGTGAGGAACGGTTCAACGAGTTTCACGGTCTGAGTATCTCCTACGCCGTGCAAAGGATACCTTCTGGTCGGGAAAAACCACTGGGAACAGCCGATGCGCTGTACCAGGCACTTCAATCCCGGAAAGACTGGACCGGACAAAAACTTACGGTGTGCAACAGCGATAATCTGTATTCCGTCAATGCTCTGAATCTTTTGCTCAACCATGAACATCCCAATGCGCTCATAGATTATGACCGCGATGCACTCGAATTTGACGCTGAAAGGATCGAAGCTTTTGCCGTCATCGCAAAGGATGAAGAAGAGTACGTAACCGACATCATCGAAAAACCAACACCCGGGGAAGTTGAGGCAGCCAGACGAGAGGACGGATGGATCGGTGTGAGCATGAATATCTTCAGTTTCAGCTATGATCATATCCTGCCATTCCTTGATGCTGTTCCGCTACATCCGGTACGCAAGGAAAAAGAGATCCCAACGGCCGTTAA
>CAWBCD010000044.1:0-32543 GCA_963787205.1 uncultured bacterium | reverse complement strand
TGGGAGAAGGATAGCAATTGGGAAAAACTTTGTGAATTTTTAGGTAAAGATATTCCCAGGGAAGTTTTTCCTCATGAAAATAAAGGAGTATATGATGATGCAAACGGATTCGGAAGATTAATCTTTAAATTCAGGTCCAGGCTGAAAAAACGCATAGAGAAATAATGGTGAGGAAACTGAGCGACCGGATAATTTTTACTGGCATTTAACAAATGTTGGTTCTTTTTGGTCCGGACTGCACATATGGCCCAATCCCCCACTTGATGAGTGTGACGAACTTTAAGACGTTAAGTTACCGAATATCCTCCGCTGATATCAACCATATATATGTAAGACCTTCCAAAAATTACTTATGATCTTTTGTAGTTAGATAACGTACTAAATCTTTAGTATCATTTAAAACCTGTTCCCGGCTAAACTTTCTCTCTATCAACGGACGGTTGTGTGTTGCCAACTCGTTAAAGGATAGAAGAGACCCTATCTTTTTTAGATCTTCAATTTTATAAACTATAATCCCCTCACTTTTTAAAAAATTATAGATTATACTTTCCGGATTTAAAAATATTCGTGCACCCTTTCGCAAACCCATTACAACATTACCCATACCCTGTTGTCGAATATGATTCATTACAATATTTCCACACGTACTCATAAGTTTATCATACTCTTCAAGTGGCATAAAATCTGTTAACGGATAAAATGCATCCTTAAATACTTTTCTTCCCTTTTCCTCTATATATCTGCCATATTTTTTATTCCCGTAAGAAAGCGGGAAATAAAATTTAACATCAGGCATTCTGACACATTTCAGTATATCAAACATGTCGAGATGGTTATTTGTCTCCGTGGCTGAGTTGCCAATCAGAAAATTATTTTCTGAACAAATTGAATCTCTGGATTTCTGGATATTTTTTTCGGACCTGCCATAGTGAAAAGGCTTATACTCCATTTTATTCGATATATACTTCTTAATAAGCTGATATTCTACGGGAAGAACTGTAGATACTGACTTTATTTTTTCATAGGAATTGCTATTCTCACGGTACGGTCGCGAAATATTGCTTTTTTGTTTATTAGTCATTGAAACAATGGGAAAGAGTTTATCCTCAAGATATCGTCTAATACGTCCCTTGAAACTAAGCTGATGATAAATATACTTTTGTGTCTTTTTTAAATATAGTTTTTTTGAAAGACCTGGAACTGAATAAAGATCTGCCCCCCAACATATCCAGTGAAAATGAACTTTTTCAGATGCTTCCTCTACTACTTTTTTTTTATATGGAGTGTAATAATTATGAAGTATCACGGCATCATAGGAATCAAGCCTTCTTGTCAAATCCCTGAATTCTGCAGAATCAACTGATTTTGCAACAATATTTGGATGATTTGTTTTGACGAATTTTAACTCGTCATTCCTGCCGACAGGCTGTATATAGTAGATATTCCCATTGGGATAAACTGTTTCGAAATGGTCAATAGCCGCATCTATAAATTTTTCATCTTCCGTCAGATGTAAAAGCATCGGTACTATTATTATCTTCTAAGCGTAATTGTTAATCAGTAATTCCTTAGTGGAATTACTGATATATTTCGTGTTATCGCTTTAATAGTTTCTACGCGAACTAATTATTTGCTGATTATATTATTCCGTTCTATCCTATCGAGACTGATATAAAATACCACAGATTCAAAAGTACACTGAAAGGTAAGTACTATTCCTCTGATGAATTTATTTTATTCCTTCTTTGACTTATCATAAGAGTGAACAGCAACCCATATTCTTAATGAAACCATAGCTCCTCATCATTCTATCAAAAACTTTTTATCTGCCTGGTAAATAAAATACCCGGTTCTGTCATTATTTTCCATCACATTCACAATTTTATTTTTGAGCAATTCTGCCCTTATTATCTCTGAATATCTCTGTGCGTCAAGAATATAATGATATACTTTGGGGTTTTTTTTTGAAAGAAAGTAAACCCCGGAATATTTTGACAGGGTAAATTTTGGTTCACTAAACTCACCTGTACTCAATTCAAGTGCTCCTCTAATAAAATCGTAACCGGTTGATAATTTTACAAGATCCGATGTGATCGTTCCTCCCCCCATTCTGGCTCCCATTTCAATGATGTAGAGTTCACCATCGGCTTTATTTAGTTTTATTTCTGTATGGCTTGCTCCTGAATAGATCATCAGAACGTCCAGCATATTCTCAGTTATTTTTTTGATAGAATTTTTCACGATATCAGATACCAAGGCAGGCTGATGATGCTCAAGTTCCACAAAATACGGTGCTCCGGTTGTAACCTTATCTGTAATTGACACGAAATAATGTCTGCCTCTGAAAGAAATATACTCAACACTAAACTCCCTTCCGTCGATAAATTGTTCGACTAATACCAAACCTGACTTTGAAAAGGTCTTGGCTCTTTTATATGCCTCTGTTATCTCTGCTTTAGAGGTTACCAACGTTACACCGCGGCTCCCTCCATTATCAACCGGCTTTACAATTAAAGGATACTGCAAACTCTGATCGTCTAAATCTGACTTATTTTTAATTGACAGAAAATCCGGCACATTGACGTTAGCTTCTTTTAGTATCCGCCTCATTACATATTTATTTCCTGTCCTACGCTCGCATTCTTCATTATTTCCCTCCAGATTCATTTTTCGTGCAATATAGTTAACAGTGGGTAAAGCCGATTCGAGCGAAAATGAGGTAATTCCATTAATTTTAATTTTTTGGCATATTTCTAATATTTCTTCTTTTTGGGTAAATGAAATTGGATAAAAAAAATCACAATATTTTTTACAAACTGCTCCTTTTTTCCAGGCAAAACAATGAATCTCATATCCTAATTTCCGGGTATGAATGAAGAATGGTTTAAGTGGCTCGTTTGCACCTAGAATTGCTATTTTCTTTTTCATACTCTGGGATCTAACAGTTGATACCTAATATGACCTTTCTGTATTATCAATTGAACGAAAATTTCTGACAGCATTAATTGATTATTCACTCTAACCTTGCAAAGAAAGAAATTTCAATTTTTTCTTTTTAAATTTGTACTATTTCAAATTCCGTCTTTCAGCGCAATTTTCATTGCTACTTTTTAAATAGTCCTGTTTTTCAAAGCAGTTCAAATTCGGGGTTAAGGGTAGAAATGAATCGTTTTTAATAATTTAACGTCACCATTCTTCTATTAATTTTGATATCGTTTCCATGTCTTTTGACGAATATCGTTGATCGATGGGTAAGGCTATCATTTGATTGTAAAGTTGTTTTTCCCATTTCTCTTCTTTAGTTATCCATTTATTTACATTCGGCCAGTATATAGGTGTAAATATTTTATTATCCTGGAGATATTTTCGTAGTAAATTTCCATTTTCAACGACAAATGGATATAACATCGGAACCACATGCTCATGCAAATCGATAGATATTTTATTCAACTTATTTAATCTATCATTCAGATAGCTGAAGTTTTCTATCCTCGTAGCAGCTACCTTGTTATAATTTATACTGTTAAGTAATCTAAACGTTAGGTTAGACATTGTTTTAATTTTCCCCTCAGATAGTTTTTTGTCGTTTTCTTTAGAAAATTTATAGAATTGTTCCGGACCTATGTCTATTCTACCCAGCAGGTGTTCAAACCTTTGATAAGAAATATCTTGTTCCAATTTCGTATTTAATTCTTTATTTGTATAGAGGTATGCCCCGTCCGGAAGTCCAAAAAATTTACGTGCTGAATAAAAAGTATCAATATCAGTTAGTGGTTCCGAAAAAAAGGCCTGAGAATTGTCGATAATCGAGCTTTTACATTTTTGTGAGATCTCTGCAACCTGTTTATCACATATCCCATAGTAGTTATTATAAACAAATACCTCTTGCGCCCGAATTTGCGAATAATCAAAAACAGGCCGAAATGTTGTATCAATGTGATAAAATTCATATTCCAGCTTCAGCCTGTTAATCGGTTCTAACATCACATCACAAGTGTAGTAAGGGAGATAAACCTTTCGATAGTTTTTTGCCCTAAGGATGTATTCAAAAGCGTAACGACCACTATTTAGACGCAATACGCGCCTGTTATGATATTCTCCTTCTTTGTTTAATTCGAGCTCGAAGTAGCCGCCAATTGGTTTCATATTAATTTATAATTCTTTAGCAGATCACGTATTCTTTCCCGGGAATTAAACATTATCACATCAATAATCGAAAGATTTGGAATAAATTGGGCAGAGAAATGTTCATATTCTGAAATACCGGACTTTATAAAAAAAAGATTGATGCCTGACTTTTTAAAGTCTTTTTTATTATAGAGTTTCTGTCCACCGATTGCATTAACGTAGGTGTCGGCATCATTTTTCTTACATATCATCTTTATTCTCTCGGATTTCTCCATACCCTTCGTATCAGCATATTTTGTGCTGCATACTTCAAATTGTTTGTCTATACCTAAATATTGACAAACTCTTTTCACAGAAAACATTGCCAATTCGCTTATTCGGCAAGTATTGTAATCCAGGCAATCTTCAATGACCGGCCAAACCGATTCATACATTGGTGCCTTTTTATACACCACTTGTATGGTCTTCTTAAGTTTATCACGATTGTCAATTATTGGTATCTCGTTAATCAGCTTATTTTGACTTGCGCCACTCAACCGGACTGTTATGTAAAAGGGTTTATTGTCAAAGCTTTGATTGTTTTTAAGTATTCGGTTTCTATTGATCCACCCATTTTTGATATAATTAACGTCGTCGCAAAAGATGAATTTGTCTACACAGTTGACCAATTGATAATACCCTAGGTACGGAAAGAAGTAAGGCTGCATGATAGCAAGTTTCATTTCTACGGATCTTTGTTTAATAAAAAAGGCTTATAAGCTGTTATTCATGGTTATTTTATCTATTCATTACGGTTATGCTGTGTAGTGCACACTTACCATACCCTTTTATTCTCTTTCATACCAAGAACTTGTCGAACAAGAACAGTCTTGTATGAAACCTGACCAACATAATCCATTTTATTGTTCAGATTATCACGAACAGGCAATAGATTTGCCTCTTTGAAAAGTTTTATCATACACATTAATAAGGTCGTACTACCAAACGGTGTATCCTTGAGTGTATAAGCTGCATAACAAAAAAGGCGATTTGTCAGTATTACCGATTTGAATAATCATTCTAAAAATTCGCCATTTTTTATCATGAAACTCATGATTTTCATACATGTGCAAATGGTCATAGTTTTGATCTCTCAAAACAACCTTCTACAGAAAATCTCATTATGACATGTACTGTATTTGTGTAGAAATACTGCGGAATAACTCAAATTTCAGATCCAGATATTTCTTTCATATCAAAAATAAGTTATACCCTTCATTTTAAGAAATCCTTAAGTGCTGTTTCCGATCAGATACGACTCTATTTCCCATGTATATACGATCGATAATCCACTCAATTTCATTTTTCTTTAAATCAGGGTATAGTGGAAGACAAATAACTCTTTCTGCCACATCATTTGCTACAGGCAGATTGCGTGGAGCGGATGATTTAAGCCCTTTGTATGTTAATAAATTACTAATAAGTGGATAAAAGTAACGACGCCCGAAAATGTTATGTGCTTTCAGGTATTCGTAAAGTTCGTCCCGGCTTTTACCATATTTTTTTTCGTCGATCAGGATAGGGAAATAGGTGTACGATTGTCTGATACCCGGCAGATCATTTTGAAAATAAATACCTTCAATATTGATCAGATTTTTCCTATAGATTTCAGCAATGGCCTTTCGTCTATCAATGGCTTCATCTACATATTTAAGTTGCAGCATTCCAAAGGCAGCCTGAATCTCGTTCATTTTGGCATTGATGCCAGGTGCCACGATGGTGGTCTCATCCCGGAACCCGAAGTTTTTCAGGTCATCTATATGGCGTTTCATTTTCTTGTCATGGCAAATAATAGCCCCACCTTCAAAGGTGTTCAACACCTTAGTAGCATGAAAACTAATCACACTAAGATCACCGAAGTTTAGCACCGATTCATCATTTAAAGTAACACCAAAAGCATGAGCAGCATCATAGATTACTTTCAGGTTGTAAATATCGGCAATCTCCTGGATCGCTTTGACATCGCAGGGGTTGCCATATACATGAACAGGCATGATGGCGGTGGTTTGTGGTGTAATGGCATCCTCAATCTTCTCCGGGTCGATATTGAATGTTTCACTATCTATGTCTGCAAATACCGGTTTGATGTTATTCCACCATAGTGAGTGGGTGGTAGCTACGAAACTAAAGGGGGTCGTGATCACCTCTCCTGTTATCCTTAATGCCTTCAAGGCAATTATGAGAGCCAGGGTACCATTATTGAAGAGGCACACATTCTTTACACCAAGATAATCGCACAACGCATTTTCAAATTCCTCGTGAAATTGTCCGCCATTAGTAAGCCATTTTGATGTCCATATTTGTTTCAGGTATTCGTTGAATTCATCCAATGGCGGCAGGAAGGGCTGTGTGACGTAGATGTTATTCATTAAATAATGTATATCAAATCTTTGAGATAGAGGATAATTTATTTACTATTTTCGGCCATTTAGTTTCTTCTTAAAGAAAGGGATATATAAATGTAGCAATTTTTAACTGGATGTATTCTATAGCGAGAAAGAAACATAGTGACTATATCCGAATGTAATTCTTACTAACGGAACCCACTTCCGTAGTTCTAAAATTAGGGAGTATCTCTTTGCCTCTACAAATAAGAAGACATAAATGAGGAGTCAAAATATGATTCTCTAAACGGTTTAACCAATGTTTTGCTAATGATATAGTTATTCAAATATTTAGCTGGTTCCAGTGATACTTTTTTATTCCTGTAAAGAGCCCTGACTGTATATATAAAATTATAGTATTTAAAAATTTGCCTTAATGCTTTATAAGGATATATTTTTTTCTCTTTGTTATTATTTATAATAACATCCATTAATTTTCTATATGACGTATTTATATTTTCCAGAAAATTTTCTCCATGTTTATAATCCTTGTATAAACTATCAGGTAATCAGAATTTATATCAAGCTCATCTCATGATAATTTTTGTTACTTTGTCATTATATTCCTTATGATAGTCTGTACTACTTGTTATTGTTACTTTTCATGTCTTCTATAGTAATATAACGTTTTTGGAATATTGGCAAACCGGGTAACCCACTTGAGTTGTGTATATATATGAAAATCCTCATCAGAGCGATAGTCTTTGGGATATTTTATTCCGTTATCGACTAATACCGATTTACGCATTATGCTTGTTGGACTGTGGATTGAAGGCGAAAAGAGCAGATGAGATTTTATTAAATCATTATAGGTTGGACAAGTCCAGGTAAAATTAAAATGACCAAAAACACGTGCGAAACTTCCACAAACACCAACTTGTGCATTCTTTTCCATAAAGTTTAAAAGATACTTTAGCCTTTCGGGATGAGATATATCATCAGAATCCTGCATTACTATGTACTTCGTATTGCACATATTCAATGAGCTTTTTGATGATTATTGGAAATCCCTTCATTCATTTTATTGAAAAAAAACTTGATTCTGGAATCTTTTTTCGAATAATACTCTATAATATTACACGAATCATCCGTACTGCAATCATCAATAATAAGGTATATAAAATCTCTATACGATTGGTTTAATATCGACTCAATGGATTCTTTCAGATAAGAACCGTTATTATATGATGGAGTAAAAATTGTGATTTTTTTTTCCATAATTAAAATCTATCAGCATGCGAGTTAGCTGTGAAACGTTATGTCTCAACACAAATTCCCGGTCAAATAGGGGATAACCGATGTTTTTGTTTCGTTGTCCATATCTTCTTCCGTCAAAAACTGGCAGCGATGAGTCAAGGAAGGGTAATTATGCGTCTAAGTTTTGATATTGCAGCACCACTTGTTATAAAATTATAGTCCGCGTGCTTGTTACAACATTTTCCGGATATAGCTTCAAAGTTATTTTCGCCTCATCCAATTAGTCCAATTACTTTTTAGTCTCACCAAGGTTCTATCATAAGTCCTGACTAATATGTTCTCATGTATAAATACATCCTGCTTAGGATATTGGATATTCATTAATAAAATACTCAGCAAATATTATCAACTCATTGCAGGACTAACTCCTCATAAGAATGTTCAGCTACGATTGCACCATCCCGCATTTCGTAGATCCGGTCACAGTCCCTCAGCGTGGTATACCTGTGCGCAACGATAAACATGGTCACGTCAGAAGAAGATAAATCGTTAATCGTATCTGTTATCTCCTGTTCTGTTTTATTATCGAGAGCGCTGGTAGCCTCATCAAATATGAGAATTTCCACATTCCGATATAATGCTCTGGCAATGGCCAATCGTTGCTTTTGCCCCCCGGAAAGTCTGCTGCCCATCTCACCGACAGGAGTATCGAGTCCTTTGGGGAGTGAATTTACAAATTCATCCATCTTACAAATTTTCAACAATCTCCAAAGTTTCTCATCGTCCACCTTCTGATCTCCCAGAGCAATATTACTTCGCAAAGTCCCGTCAAACATATATACATCCTGGCGAACATAACCGATTTTATCCCACCACGAACGAACATAATTTGTTGTTAATTCCGTGTCGTCGATTACTATGGAACCACTGGTTCCATCATAAAATTGAAGCAGGACATTCAGTAATGTTGTTTTGCCACATCCTGTAGGACCAATAAATCCGACCCTCTCCCCCTTTTTTACAGTAAATGAAATATTTTTAAGAGTCGGCTGTTTATCGTCCGGGAAAGTGAATGAGACATCTTTGAAGCAAATGGAATTTGTGAAAGGGAGAAAGCGCTGGTCGATCTTCTTTCCTCTCATCGTATTCTTTATTAAATAGGCGGAAATTTTTAATGGCAAATTGACCCTGTTTCATAGTCATCAAATATTGCAAGATGCGATTCGTGGAAGGCAATAGACGATATATAGCTGCGACATAAAGACCCAGTACCACAACAATACTTCCTCCATGGCTCCCCAAAACCATAAAGAGTACGATGAGAACGATCCCTAAAATAGCTACATCTCCATCAATTTTTGCGGCAGCAGATTCATCACCGATGCCTGGATATGTATAATTTCTTGTCTCATCACTAATATCCATATACGTCTTTAAAAAATGATGTTGCTGATTAGCCAGCTGTACATCAGTATACCCATGAAAGGCATCATGAACGGCAGCATAGCTCAGCGGTCTCAACCGGTCCAGTTCCTCGCCAATTTTTCGCTGCCGGTTCTTTAATGAAGTATAACTTATCCACGTAGTGGTTCCCAGTAAGATCCCGGCAAAGAGGAATAACAGGGGATAAACTGCTGCCACACCGATTATGATCAGAATTGCTATCGATGCTTCTGTAAACAACATGATTAGCTGGTTAAGGATTTTTGTTGTAAACAGACTCGGCGTATTACTAACATAATTCAGGACTCTTGATGAACCCAGGTGGCGCAGATTCCAGAACCCAATATGGAAATACTTATCAAACTGTTGACCAATCAACTTGAGGGACAAGTCGGTCGTAAACTTAAACTGTAAGTAATTTAAGAAAACCAGGATGCTATTTTTCACCAGAAAAATGACAAACAGAACAAGGACAGTAGCTATGATGAACTGGTCGTGACTGCTGAAGCCCAAATAATTATAGATCCCCCGGACATACCGGTTTTTATCAATAAATGATGGATCGGCAACCATTTTGATCAGGGGAAGAATACCAGCCAAACCCACCACATCGAGAACCGAACCTGTAAATGTAGCCAGGACCAAAAAACACAGCTTATACTTCTCTTTTCTATTAAGAATTCTTCTTATTTCCTGTAGGGAATCAAAGATTACATTAGCTTTCATATGGACCTAATAATATGAGCAGCCTGCATAGATGATTGGATAAAACTTTGTGAGTCGTTCAAATAGCACCAAGCCGGTTTGCAACCAGTAAAATAGCGGCAAAGCTTCCTATTGTTATCCCAAAAACCTGTATGTAATCTAGCGGGCTGGGTTTTTGACGTACCTGGACAGAAATGACATCATTGTTGTGTAGTCTAAATTCATGCAAAGCGATAGGCAATGGACGATTATCCTGAAAACTAAATGTAGTCAAGTGGAATCTTTTTTGCCTGTTATCCCACCGGTTAATTCTCACATAAACTTTTTCATGTGACCAGTTCAATCGCGCGCCAATACTATATCCACCGCCACCAATAGCATTTCCAGGTCCCCCCGCATAGCTTAGCAAATGCACAAGACTCATATTCCTTGGAATCAAAATACGGCCATTTAATCCAATGCTCCCCCACAAACTCAAGGTATCGGCCAACTGTCCCGGCTGTACAAGGCTATGCAGCCCCTGTACTTGCTGCTGAAAATATCGATATGGATTATTGCCTACCTGTGCAAATACCGAAGAGCTCAAACATCCGATTAAGAAACCTATTGTTAATATTTTTTTTATCATTTGATCTTTTTTATGACTCATAACATTTGTAAAATTTACGCTTTAACGCTCTTGTTTTTCTTTCTTTTCTTTTTTGAGTCTTCGTGGTACTTGGAATATTCGGTATAGGTTGACTTGTAATATTCCTTGTGATAATATTGATCGGTACTTTTCTTTGGATTGTAAGAAGTTAAGACCGTACCCAATATGTTTGCCTGAGTACGCTGAAGCGATTCAATCGTATGGTCCAGTTCTGTTTCCTTTGTGTCGTTAAATTTAGCTATCAAAATAACCCCGTCACTAAGGTGTATTAATGGAGCAGCGTCTGTGATCATTCCGTAAGGAGCCGTATCAAGCAGGATATGGTCATACTTGTCACAAAGATTCAGGATCAACTGTTTCAGCTTATTGCTCTTGCTCAATGAAGCGGGATTAGGTGCAATCTTTACCGCCGCCAATACATCCACTCCTTCAACGGATGATTTTTGGATCACATCTGTTAATGGACTTTTTCGAACAGATGTTCCAGGATACCCGGTTCTTTAGACACACCAAATATCTTTGCTATACCCGGTCTGCGAAAATCGGTATCCATTATTAATATTCTCCTACCCGCTTCTGCTAATGTTACGGCAAAATTCGAAAGAACGGTACTTTTCCCTTCACCCTTATGCGAACTTGTGAACATTAATACCTTTAAAAGATTATCTGGCTGTGAATAAATTACGTTGCTCTGCAGTCTGCGGAATGCTTCGGAAATGGGTGAAATTGATTCCAAGTGTGTCAACAAATAAGTTGAAACGTTATAACCCATCAACCGAAACTATATCTTTTCCTTGAAAAAATTTTTTATCTCACCTGTCATTTCCGGAATCACGGATAATACCGGAAATCCCTTTCTTTTTGAGCTTATCAATGCTGTTTATTTTGTTCACAAATACTTCACGATGAAAAGGAAACCAACAGGCAACATTAATCCGAGAGCAAATCCTATGAGAATAATCTTGGGTTTATTGGGGATAACAGGAGCTGATGGACGGTCTGCACTATCTATTATGCGTCCCTGACTTGCCTGCAGTTGCTCATTCAATGACATCTGTGCTGACTGTTGTGCCAATGTCGTGTATAAATTCTCATTCATCGACACCTTTCTTTTAAGTTGGGACAATTCCATCATATTATCCGGAACCTTATTGAATTGCTACTTTATAGAAGGGATATCTGGTCGTCCAGTGCTTTTATTTGTGCATCATTCTGATTTTGCTGTATTTGCAAGTCCATCAATTTTTGACGCAGAGTCCCAACTTCGGAAAGAATTCCCCCGTTTGCGTTGTCAAGCAGAAGTCCTATATTATTGGTTTGACTCAAAAGTTTGTTAGTCAATTCACTGATTTCTGACCTAAGTACTTTGATTTGTTCATTGATTTTACGCAGTTCTGGTTCTGAATTCTCATTATTTTTGAGACTTGGATTTTGTGAAAGAATGAGGGACTTTTTGGTCTGCAAATCTGCTAACTGATACTGATAACTGTTTAGTGTGGAGCCAACTCCCTCCGAAATTTTATCTGCCAAACCAGGTTTTATAGACTCGAGTTGTTTCTTATAACTATCAATGGCAGACTTAATCGATGTTTGCTGAATATTCAATGCCTGACGCTGACTCTCAAGATTCGACAAAGTCGTGACAAGTTGATTCGTCTGACCGTCAAGTGAGACCATCTTTTTGTCACTCATAAACTGACTCAGATCTGCTTCGGATTGGAAAAGGTCATCTTTTACTTTATCCTTTTGCTTTATTAAAAATTCATTTGCCGCATTGGCAACTTCCCTGTTTTGTCCTAAAGACAAGTCCACATAGGAATTCATGACCATATTGACAATTCTGGAGGCTTCATATGGATCATAACTGTTGAAGGAAATCAGGACCATCCCGGGGATACTGAATCCATCTTTACCTTCTTTTTGTTTAACGGATAATGCACTTCTAATACGGTAAGCCAATGTTCCAAGCGAAACCAAGGATGAATCCGATGGATAATCCTGCCATAAGATAGGATACAATGTACCATCCGGGCGGTATTTTATGGACATCATCTGCTGCGCAACCTCATCAATCAATTTCCTTGACTTGATGAACTCAATCTGCATTGCGATGGAACCATCTCCACCAGTGTTATACTGATTGGCGATCATCTGAGTGATCTGGTCTGTACCCGTCATATTGCCATTACCCTGCTGGTCATTCGGCATGATGTATATGGTACCTGTACTCTGATAGACCGGCGTCATATTGTCGACAATATATACCGCCAACGCAGTTCCAATAATGAGAAAAGATAAAATCAACCACTTATGACTGGCAAACAGTGAGACAAACTTCTTAATATCTAGCAATTCCCCGCTATTTGAAGGCTGAGACGCTGCTCCCGTGAAACGGGACCCAAATAATATCCCCCCGTACCATTCCGGCCATTCCCATTTGTAGATTCGTGTCCGTTTTGAAAAGCCATAATTTGCTTATTAGCGACTCCTTGGGCTATTTAAATAGCAAAATTCCTAAACTGTAAATTATGATATGTTTTATACGTTTGAAACATACTATTTCTGTTATTAGAATAACTTATCGTTCCATATTGTGAAGTTCTCAAGTCCTACCGCCTAACCAGTAAAAGGTATATGATAACATATGCTTTTACAACATTATATGAAAAGCTTAACGGACGATTTATGCATTTGATAAATCGTAGTAACAATCCATAATCATGTCATAATTTTACTATATTTTAAATGTAATTTAAAATATAGTGCTTAGTTTCATGTCATTCAAAAACAAATAATTAATAAGATATTTCCTATACTATACATCAAAATTGAGAGTCCTACTCCTGGATAACAACATGGTTCATTCCGGCGTTGTTATTCCCAGGTATATTTTTTGTCTGCATCAATTTTAAATTGAATTATCGGCATTCTCTCTTTCTTATTGAGAATCAAATGACATTACATACTAACCATTTTTTCTTATAATTTATAAGCTGTTAATTTTTCCTATCACTTTGAGGTGAATGTATGGCGAATAAGGGGTATCTAATCGTTCTAGCGGCAGGTCTGCTCTTCCTGTTCTCGTGCAACAAACAACATGCTAATCATGAGTCGCAGCAGCAACAGACGATGCAGGAGCAGGCACGTCAGCAGGCAATACAGGATAGTATTGCGAGGGCCCAGGCAAAAAAAGAGGCACAACTTGCTGCACAGAGAGAGCGTGAGCGGATGAATCAGCAAAAAGCTGACAGCTCTTCCGTTCATGAACCGTTATCAGATCTGTTTACCCCATCCGGCGACTACACCATACAGGTTAGTTCCTGGCGCTCTCAATGGAAAGCCCTCAAAGAATTAAAGAAATGGAAGGAGCGCGGTTTCACACATGCCTATCTTATGAAATATGGAAACGAGAAGACGGGTAACATATGGTTCAGGGTGAGGCTTGGCCATTTGCAGAACCATGCAGATGGAGAACAAGTTGGTAAAGAGATTTCCGATAAGTACAATGTCAACTTCTGGGTTTCATACGTTGGATGAAACGTATGGAATTTTGAATGTTCCCGAGGCGTCGGGATGAATGTTGAATTGGGGGGTTGGTTCTTGGGAATGGGGTTTTAACGAAGGTTATGGGTTGGGGAAGTGTACCGTAAAGGTAAGTCCCCTTCAGGGGATTTAGGGGTAAATGGCCGGTGTATTAAGAATCCCATGGGGATAGGATTATGAATGTTGAATTGTCGGGGGTACTTGTTGGAATGGAGGGGTGCCAGCAGAGAAGTCATTGAGGGCACCGTATTTCCGGCTTTATTTGGCTTTATTGATCATGTCGCTTGCCCGACAAAGCGGAGGATCGTTATTTTGGGGTTTATTGTTTGGAATGCTAATCTTCTGATATTTTGATTCGGATTTCTTTTCACTAAGTATGTTGTATGACCAAACGTGTTAGTACGCATTTGAAACGGCTTGAAGATGAGCTCCAGACCGAAGAGTTGCAGAACACCGACCTAAAGGAGGATAACGAGGCACGTATCGTCTGGTATAGGGATCAGAAATACTCAAAAACGAAAAATGTGCTTGTCTATCTCCATGGTTTTACTGCAAGCCAGGGAGAAGGATTCCCTACTCATCGTGATTTTGCACACCGATTTGGTATGAACCTCTACCTTTCGCGCCTTTCCAGACACGGCTTGAAACAGGACCGGCTAAGTGAACTGACACCGCAAAGATTACTGGAGTCTGCCTCAAGAGCCGTAAAAATCGGAAAAGAACTCGGGCAAAACATCTATTTAATGGGGACTTCGACCGGCGCATCTCTTGCCTTGTACCTGTCGAGTATCTTGCCTGATATCAAGGCTGTGATCGCTTTTTCGCCGTTGATCAAATTTTACAATCCACGCATTGACTGGATAACACGCCGGTCGGGGGGGGTTCTTTTTAACGGACTAATGCGATGGCGTAACAGCTTCCATATCCAATCGATTGATCCTTTTGAGAAACAATACTGGTATCCATCCTATGACCTTCAAAGCCTGAATGCCTTGCGAACTTTGATCTATAAGACCATGTGCGACTCGACATACAGACGAATTAAATGCCCGGTCTTTGTGGGATATTTCTATAAGAATAAACAACTGCAGGACCAACGGGTATCAGTTCCGGCAATACTCAATATGTTCAAATCGCTTGCAACACCGGATGATTTAAAAAGGAAACGAAATTTCCCATCGGCCTCCTCCCATGTCATAGCTTGCAAGTATACCTCCAATGCATGGAAAGAAGTGGAAGATGAAACCTTGCTTTTTGCCGAGGAAATCTTGCAGATGAAACCCGCTGTTTACCGCTAACAGATTTTATGCCTTCATGTAAATTTGATCCGATCGGCCTAAGCCCTTCCCACTTATCGATATTTAACCCGAGGTCTGGGAAGGATCTGGTATTGTAATCATTTGGGAATAACGAATTGGGTGGAATTTCCCCCTTAGAAAATAGCTTGTCCCGTATACTTACGGGAGGGTTGGGGGGATTGACCCAGCCCGGACAAGAGCAACAAGCGTATTCATTGTTCTACGACACAGGTACTCCATACTGTCACTTCGACCCCGAGGCCTCGGGACTTCGCATCGATCGGAATGACATTGGGCGGGTGAGTTATTTACATTCTGTTTTCGCTTTAGATAGTCAATTACGCACTTAAAACATATCCGGATCGGTTGTTTTATGTGTATTCATCAAGTAACACATTTTTACGTTTTTTAATATGTGCAATCCCTGACATATTGCTATTAGACTGAAATTTCTGCATATTTGATAGCGCTCAAGTAGCGTCTCTCTTGATGAATAGTTTAAGGCGTGGCACCTGATACGTGTGACGCCTTTTTTATTTTTTGCATTACAAAGATGGTTTTAAAACCTGCACCTGCCATGTAAAGCTATTCGCTTATTATCCCTGTAACCCGGAGAGGCAAAAATCGTCGCCGCCAATAAGGTTGTATCGATGCCAAGTACGCCCTCTGTAATGACGAGCTTGTTACTGTCGGATTCTGAAAGCTTTCGGGACCGAGCTACAGTTGTATCCGTAGGTCGCGGCTGCCAGCCCGACCAGCACCAACGATGCAGAGACGATCAGTGAGTGTAACTACCTTGCATATTTCAGATTCATGGAGAAATATGGGATGTTTCATAGCAAATGTTACGTTGGTTCTAACCTGTACTTGACACGATGGGCCATTCGCCTATTGCTCCTTTAACTCTCGGAGACCGAATCGTAACTATCGATTTATATTAATGCCGGTGTAATACGCCGTGTGGTGTTGCTTCGTGGCAGCTTGTCGGATCCCGAAAGCTTTCGGGACCGACCTACAGTTCCCTCGATACTCGATACTCGATACTCAATACTCAATACTCAATACTCAATACTCAATACTCAATACTCAATACTCAATACTCAAAGAACGCATCTTTTCCATAGATCCCACGTATGAGTATAAAAATTTCACTCAACGCCTAACATATTGTGTGTTTTGTCGTACAAAAACTATGAAATAGGCATCCTTATGTTTTATTTTATCCTTGATAATCCACTACATGCAGTCAGTGAGTGGATTGGTAGGTTTTTACTAAAACAAATACAGGATCCGGTATGAGTGCATTCCGTATACAACAGCGGGCAAAAAGTCAGTACACTATCCTGGAGCTTCATGGAGAGTTGGACGCTCATACATCTCCTCAGCTCGAGGATATGCTTCAAAACCTGATAAAGGAAGACAGAATTAAAATTATCGTGAATTGTCAGAATCTCGATTACATAGCCAGCGCCGGTCTGGGTGTGTTCATGGCCTATATTGAGGATCTCAGACAGCGCGGGGGCGACATAAAATTGTCAAACATGAAACCTCGTGTCTTTAACGTCTTCGACTTACTGGGGTTCCCTACGTTGTATGATATTTTTGAAACAGAAGATCAGGCAATACATCAATTTTCTGCATGAATTAAATCCACCCCCTTGCCAACCTTAGCCAAACATATTATCACAGTATCGGCAACTACCCGGCACCTTTCCGAGATCAGAGATTTTGTTGCACGTAATGCGCGTAAATTTGGCTTTCCCGAATCCGAAGTTGAAGATATACGATTAGCTGTTGATGAAGCATACACCAATGTTGTAAAACACGCCTACCATAACGATACAACGCAGGTCGTACAAATAGAGCTCAGTGGTGATGACCATGAATTTTGTATCTCTCTGATCGATAGTGGCGAATCATTTGATCCCCAAACATATCACGAACCCGATATACGTAAAAGTATTCATAACGGGAAACGTGGCGGTGTCGGTGTCTATCTGATCAGGCAACTAATGGACGCGGTTGAATACCGAAAGAATGACATACACAATGAAATTCGGATGAGGAAAACCCTTAAAAAAGACTGATGTCGGAAAACATACGAGACATCGAAGAACGTCAAAGCCGGTTCGAGTTATCTGCCCTGCTCGAAACTACCCGCCTTTTAATTGAATCATATGATTTGGATTTTGTCCTTAATCATTTGCTCCTCATAGTAATGGGTAAACTTCTTATTACCCGTGCGGCTATCCTTATCTATGATCATGACGATTTTTACCGGGTTGTAAAAGCCAAGGGGCCTGTCTATATGCGCGAGAATGATATCGTGCAGTTACCGGACTCCAGAGGACTTCGCGATGGTCTTTTCCACGAGATGGGTCCCGGTCAGCTCAAGATCCTGCCTTGTACCGAGGTTGGCACCATGCCCCACATTATCATAACGCTCAAAACAAGTAATCAGCACATTGGTTTTCTTTGCCTGGGACCGAAGGCAACTAAGGAATCATTAAACGCCCGTGAAAAGGATTTCATTCAGACTCTTACCGTAATGGCTTCTGTTGCCATTTATAACTCGGAGCTTTTTGAGGATCTTACCCGTTCCAACCGCAATCTGGATCGCAAAGTACAGGAACTACACACCCTTTTTGATATTAGCAAGGAATTTAATTTTACTGTCGACCGAGAACAGATTGTGCGAATATTCAAGTTTGCACTGCTTGGGCAGATGTTCGTCCGCACATTCTTTTTTGTGATGGGACACAATGGCAAACGGACCATGATCGCCCAAAATGGACTGAAACATAAACCATCACAGGCGGAGATAAACGATGTCTTTAAAAGATACAACACCATCTCTTTTTATGATGATAGCGTATCGAAAGACTCCAACCCGTTTATCTCTGAAAATAACATTCACCTGTTGGTCCCTCTCTATATCACGGATAAAAAAACGGCCCTTATCGGGGTCGGACCACGCGGTAATAACGAAGCGTATTCTGAAACGGATGGTAATTTTCTGGTCTCACTCGGAAATCTTACCATCATGTCCATTCAGAAGACCTGGCTTCTGGAGGAACGGATTGAAAAAGAACGCATGGAAAAGGAACTGGGCATTGCCAGGACAATCCAGGAAGGTCTTTTCCCATCAGATATTCCAACATTACCCGGACTCGATATTGCAGCACGTAATATTCCTTCGCGCCAGGTCGGAGGAGATTATTTTGATCTGATACCCGATGATCATTCCAATCTTACGGTAGCCGTTGGCGACGTCACCGGGAAAGGTGTTCCCGCCTCGCTGATCATGGCAAACATGCAGGCGTTACTGCATACTCTGACTCCGTTGGAACTGACACTGGAGCAGAAAACAGGCCGGATGAATGACATCATCTACAAAAATACCCCCCCTGATACCTTTGTAACTTTTTTCTGGGGATACCTGGACCAGAAAACCGCTACGCTTCATTATATAAACGCCGGGCACAATCCCCCCCTTGTTTTTCACCAGGAGAACAATGAGCCGGACAAATTAACCACAGGTGGCCTGATACTGGGTGCCATGCCAACCCTTCAACCGTACCAGTCTGCAGATGTGGCCTTAAAAAAGGGAGACGTATTTCTCATGTACACCGATGGGGTTACAGAGGCACGAAATGATAAAGATGAGGAATATGAGGAGGAAGGAATCATCGCCTGCGTTAACAAGTACAAGCAATCATCTGCGGCAGACATTCTTTCAAATATTTTCGATGATGTAATCCTTTTTTCTGATAACAACATCGCCGATGACCTTACGCTGATTGTGATAAAGGTTGGGTGAATGAGTCACTTGATAACAGTATCCAAAATAGTAATCGTGTATGCCGGGCTGTTAACCCGGCACCTCATAGTACTTTATAGGATATGAGAAAGTTCTCTTTTATGTACAATTTTGCAAGATAAGTCCATGCCGAGTTGAAGACTTGCCGGACTGACAGTCCGGCCTACTGTACAAATTCTTCTACTTCCGGGGCACAGTAACTATGCGGCCATTCATTCCAGGAGTCCACTAACCCTGCCTTTACCGGGTTCTCGAGTGTATAAATGACCATATTACGCAGTTCTTTTACACTTCGAACAACATGATCATAACTCTCCGACAACCAGAAACGACCATTTCTATTTAACACCTTATTGGCTTTATATGCTGTATATCCTTTTAGGGATCTCATTATTGCCGTAACAGGGTATTTGCTACCAACAGCCTTTTCGATACATCTGAAAATCATGTGGACGTGATTCGGCATTATGCAATAGCAGAACAAATTATATACTTTACCATTACGAAAATGAATTGCTTCTTCAACGACTGATGCGACTTCAGAATCTTTCAACCACTGAGGTCCATAAGAAGAACCATTAGCAACCTCGCCTATTTTGATAACCCTATTATATCTTTGCAGAGGTAATTTTAATTGTATCGGGTGGCCCGATGTATTGTTTTCATTCTGGTGTAACTGTTTGATTAATTTCTGAGGAAGGGATCCAGCTAATCTGAAAGTAACAAAATAAGTTGCCTTTTCTGGCTGCCAGTGTGGTAAATGACGTCGATAGTAACTCATGATGAATAGATCTATGACAATGAAGTGCATTAAGCGAGACAAAGAAATAGAATCTCAACAAGAGATCAACACCCGTATGCCGGGCTGTTTAGCCCGGCACCTCACAGTGCTTTATAGGATATGAAAAAGTCCTCTTTGTATATAACTTATCTAGCTAACTCCATTCCGAGTCGGAACTTGTCGGACTGACAGTCCGGCTTACAAATGGCTCAATTTAGCGCTTTACTCAAGCCGATCACGGTTGGGCTGACAGCGTCTTCGTTTTTACTGGCAAGGGCAGCTATTGTCTGGTACATGTGGTATCGGTTTACAATTTCGTTGACATAACTCACCGTCTCCACACCTCGGCAAAAACCATATCTGGCGTCTTTGTAATATTTACGCTGCATCAGTTTGATGAGAGCCTTCGCCACATTATTCCAATTATCAGGGTTCTCGTACTGATCCATTGCCAACCGGCGCGCATCGGTAATATGCCCCGGACCAGCATTATAGGTAGCTAACGCAAACTTCCATTGCTCCGTAGAATCCATATACGAATAGTGATGAAGCTGCTCTTTGAGTATGCGTATACCCTCTTTGACATTCAATGCAACATTCAGTAACGAATCTTTCGAGAATGGAGAAAACTGTGGCAGGACCTGCATTAAACCTACAGCACCAGTCCAACTTTCCGCATCGGGATCAAACTTTGACTCCTGCGCAGCTATTGAAACCACCATCTTCCAGTCCACCCCCATTGAGTCCGCTATCGGCTTGATAAGCTTATCATACGGGGACAAAAGTCCCGAATATTTAGACGGCATCTGCACATGCTCGGCATAGATCTGCTGCTCATCCTCAAAATATTTGTGTCTGAGCACATTTAGAAACTCTGACCGTTTGGGCGGTTCGTTCGGACCTGTCAGTTTGAAGTGTTTGTACAGGTACCGGTTCATGGCCAGCTTGAGTTCCGTTGAATTTTTACGAATCCCCCAGGCCACCGTATCGTTTCTTGAGATGACGGGTCCGGAAACTATTCCATTCATATAGGTTTTAGCCGCCTTAAACAGATTATTGTCAGCAACGGTCGCCTGAAAGGTCCCTTTCTTGACACCCAGCATCAGCGCCTCGGTATCGTAATCTTCTGATACGACATTGATCTTTATCGGATATCCCTCATTTTGCAGTCGCTTCAGACTCTGGTAATACGAACTGCGACGACGTACACTGATTGTAATCGGGCCAAGATCGCCCACCGTCTTAGGTACAGGTTCTGAATAATCGGGCAGCACGATAACCTGGTTAACCAGATTATAGGGCCGGGTGAAATCAATATACTTCTTGCGTTTTGGAGTGATGACATAATTTGCGGCTATCACATCCCCTTTCCCGCTGTTAAGCATATCGATCGGGTTTTCTCCATCTCTGATGATCACAACCTCGACGCTGAGCCCGTTCTCTTTTGCAAACTCATTGAAGAAATCATACTCGAAACCATGTTCTGTACCGTTATACAAAAAATAGGAACTCGAATTATAACGGGTTATAAGTCTGATTACGCCTCGCCGTTTGATCGCATCCAAATCCCGTTTTATTGGTTTGGTTACTGTAACCTGATCATTTTGCAATGGTGGCGTCATTTTTTGTTGCTTGTTCTCCACCTGCTTTGAAGAACAACCAATAACACCTAACGTAAACGCAACTATCCCGATTAATATGTAGCTTTTTTTAAAATAAGAACTTAATAAAGGCATTATGTTCCAATTGGTGAACAGAAAAGCCCCGGTTATCCCAAGGCGTTTTACGGGCGGCAGCCTTTTATTCCCCCTCCGATTCCTGACTGCGTAAAATCACCCGTAATGTGTTATAGATTATTCACCCGCGGCTTCCCATAGCAGCGAACATTCTTTGATTGCTGTTTCCCCGATCCTATATAACACAGGTTCGGTATTAATTGCTGATATAACTTGATGTAAGCTAAGCATTTTGGATTTTATATAACCTATTTTTACTGATTAGAAGATCTTGATAAAGTTTCTACCAGTTATCAATCATCTTTGTATAACGTTTCTAACCCAACGTTAAGTGTATATAGAGTAATTAGTTAAATCACTAAAATTACTATCTGTGTTAATATAACCCCGTTTTGGTATTAGAATTTTCTAAACTTAATTTGTTATGTTAACAGATAACACATTGCCTACCATTCCGCTTTACCTGGCAGAACCTTATTGAGTGACCCGTTTACTTCATGATCTGCTCTCAGTGTCTTAAACGTAAACGCTAAACCTCAATCTTGAGCCTTTATCCGCCGAATGGTAGCTTGACATGAGTTTTATAAACCCTTTTGAGAATTTCAATAGTTAGATATTATTCTATTTTAAAAGCCGATTTTGCATTCATACTACCCTTCATTTCTAAAGATTGATACAACTAAAAACAGAAAAGCATTTTATGCCCTTTCCGGGGTCATGCTCCTGTTTTGGTTAATTAGGTGGCTAAATGGCGACTATCGGCTTGCAGATTCTAATGAGTATATTCAAACGGCCCTTCTAATAAAAAATGGAAGCTGGTTCTTGCCTACTTCAAGTCCGGAACGGGCGATGATGCTTACTAAACGTCCTTTTCTTTATCCCCTATGGCTACTTTTCACAGGCCCGGCAAATGACGGACTAATAGCATTTCTTCAAAATATATTCGGACTTCTCACTCTCTTCCTGGCAGTAAAGCTTTTTGAGATGAAAGGAGGACGAAAACCATCAGTTCTGTTTCTTTTTATACTTCTGACACCATGCATTTTTATTTATACCCACTTATTAATGACAGAGGTGATAGCGGCGTGTCTTATCACTTTACTCGCGGTTTTATGCTTCTCGGAGTTTAATCGTGGGAAATTCATTGGCATTCAACTAATTATAGGTCTTCTTCCTTTTCTGAAGCCGGTATTTTACCCTTTTGTATTTATAAACTTTTTTTATTGGCTGTTTCTTTATTTCAAAAAGAAACAATCAATAATGCTTCTTTCTGCGCTTCCAATACTGTTTGTATTCTTATACATGGGTTTTAATAGTTACCGGACGGGTTATTTTCAGTTCTCATCCATTCAAACCATCAATCTTGAAAACTATAATCTTTTCTATTTCGAAGTTAAAGAAAACGGATATGACCGGGCGTTGCAGGTGAAGGATTCTTTGGATCAGGAGGCCTTAAAATATTCGAGTTTCAAGGACAGAAGTCGATTTCTTGAAAAAGCTTCTGCGGATATCCTCTCTAGAAATTTATTCTCTTACGCACTATTTCATACTGAGGGGGCAATCAGAGGAATATTTGATCCTGGCCGGTTTGATCTGTTCACCCTCTTACCCAAATCAGATAAACGCGAGACCGGGTTTCTTAAAATGTTGAATGAGGACGGGTTACTAAAAACGTTAAAAAAAATATTTCACTCCCCGGAGTTATGGATCTATCTGATTCTGATACCAGTCTTTTTAGCTCTGATTGTAAAATGGATTCTTATTGGAAAATATGCATGGGGAAATCACAATAATCCCGATTCGCGTGTCCTATTCTTCTGTTTGTTTGTTGGATTTATCATACTGATCACCGGCCCCTTGAACGCCTCCCGGTTTATGATGCCCTTCGAACCTGTATTGTCGGTTTTTGCATCTTTGGCAATTACAGGACCCGAAAATAGAACTCAAGTCTGATGAGATACATCGGGCAGGATCACTGATTCATTGTACCCTTTGTTCATAAGCTCCGGGATTCAGACTGAAACTTTCCGGCAACCATAACCATCCAGATTAATTCTATATCCGGGTATAGATACATTGCCCTGTCAAATAGTATATAACAACGAAGATTGTCGAAAAGAACCAGTCTTATCTCAAAAGAGTCAGCGTATCACGCGATGTTCAGGCATGATGCATCATGAGGCAATGGCCTGTGTTACGGCCTCGGCTGCCTCTTTAAGAAGAACCGCGGAAGTAACGTTTAAATCACTCTTATCGATAATCTCTTTGGCTTCGATCGCATTGGTGCCCTGCAGACGAACGATTATCGGTACATCAGCCAGCTTAGCCTGAATTTCCGGATCCTTTACGGCTTCGACAATTCCGTTTGCCACACGATCGCAACGGACGATCCCTCCAAATATGTTGATCAGGATGGCATTTACATTGGGGTCTGCGAGTATGATCTTAAAGCCATTCTTCACCGTTTCTACATTGGCGCTTCCGCCGACATCAAGGAAGTTGGCGGGCTGGCCACCGGCTAGTTTAATGATGTCCATGGTAGCCATAGCAAGTCCAGCACCATTCACCATACAACCCACGTTGCCATCCAGTTTGATATAATTCAGATGATATTTTGATGCCTCTACTTCAAACGGGTTTTCCTCAGATTTATCCCTCAAATCGGTGTAATCTTTGTGACGGAACAGGGCGTTATCGTCGAAATTGATCTTGGCATCGAGGGCCATCACATCATTGCTTTTCGTCAGAACGAGCGGGTTGATTTCAACGATGGAAGCATCTGCATTTTCATATGCCTTATACAGTGCACTGATAAACTTTGACGCCTGTTTAAACGCACCTCCTTCCAGTCCCAGTGCAAAAGCCAATCTTCTGACCTGATTAGGCAGCAGATTCATGCCGGGTTCCACCCATTCCTTCACGATCTTTTCGGGGGTTTCAGCGGCAACTTTTTCGATTTCCACTCCACCTTCTGTCGATACCATGATCACATTCTGACCACGGGCGCGATCGAGCGTTATCCCCAGGTAATATTCTTTTTCGATGTCTACCCCATCCGTGATATACAGGCGTTCGACTTTCTGGCCTGCCTCTCCTGTCTGCACTGTTACCAATATGTCGCCAAGCAGTGACTCAGCCGCCTTTTTAACCTCATCAACCGTCTTGCAAAGAATGACTCCACGAGCGCCATTTTTTTTCGTCTTTCCCTTGCCACGACCGCCGGCATGA
Organism: uncultured bacterium; assembly: GCA_963787205.1. Taxonomy (GTDB): domain Bacteria; phylum Bacteroidota; class Rhodothermia; order Balneolales; family DATFMH01; genus DATFNI01. The sequence continues at coordinate 7,592 of CAWBCD010000044.1, read as the reverse complement.
ATCTGAGCCTTAACGACAAACAGAGTAGACCCATCGTTTTTAAGTTGCTCAGCCGCTTTCACAGCTTCTTCGACGCTGAATGCAGGAATCCCGGCCGGGACCGCCACATTATTGTTTTTCAGAATTTCTTTAGCCTGATACTCGTGAATTTTCATAATACTCTTTTCTTTTATACATGAAGAAATAAAAACTATTGATCGCCAGGCAAGGCGGTATAATCTCGTTTTAACGCGCCGGATAATTTAACAAGTTTATGGCTAGAAGTATAGTCGAATGTAATTAGCAGCACGTCGGACAACATTTATAACCGTAGGTCGGAGAGCTTTCTCCGACAAGCAGGCGGGTTACACTACCTATTAGCGTTTTCTGCCGGTATGAACCTGAACCAACAGTTACGATTTGGCCGTCGATGAGGCAGGGATAATCGGCGTATGATCTATCGCTGAAGGTCGAGAATCCTGACTCGCCCGGTCAACGCTCCGGATTGTTATGAGACCTACCTTGCCTATCCCGGAATCTGGCTTGTGCGTGGGGCCGGACAGACGCTGTTGGCCCTTCAACGTTGGTGCTGGTCGGGCTGGCAGACACGACCTACTATTGAACGATTGATATCGATCCGGGCTTTTCCTTTCTTTATGGAAAACCAACTTTTAAAATATTTGTTATGAAGAAGATACGATGGGGTATTATGGGTACGGGCAAAATAGCCCGGGTTTTTGCCGATGATCTTAAATATACTGAGGGTGCCATTCTGCAAGCTGTCGGTTCCCGCTCTGTTGACAAGGCCGATTCATTCGGAAATTCATATCAGATCCCGAACAGACACGGGTCGTATGAAGAGCTCGCCTCCGACCCGGATGTCGACGTTATCTATATTGCCACGCCTCACACTTACCATGCGGCTAATAGCTTACTATGTTTGCGCTCCGGGAAGGCCGTCCTCTGTGAAAAACCCTTTGCTATCAACGAGCAAGAGGCAGCAGAAGTCTTTCAGGAAGCCCGGGATCGCGGTCTGTTTATCATGGAAGCGATGTGGAGCCGCTATTTTCCCCTTTATGCGAAGGTTCGTGAACTTATTGATGGGAAGGTAATTGGCGATGTCCAGCTTATCCAGGCTGACTTCGGGTTTTTCAGTGACTATAACCCAGAAGGCCGTTTGTTTAACCCCGAACTGGGAGGCGGTGCCCTTCTCGATATCGGCATTTATCCCATTGATTTCACACAATACCTCATGAGGAGTTATCCGGTGTCGATTCAATCCGATGCCGTGATGAGCTCCGACGAGATCGACCTGCAGTCCTCTTATATTCTTCGGTATGATAATGGCATCCTTGCCACGCTATCATCGTCCATTCGTACCCGGCTGCCAAATGCCGCACTGCTTTCCGGCACAAAGGGTTCAATCCGGATTCATACGCCATTCTGGCATTCGAACAAAATCACCATTCACACAGAGGATGATAAACGCACTATCGACATGCCTTATAAGGGACGAGGATATCACTTTGAAGCCGACGAAGTGATGGATTGCCTGAGAAAAGGACAACATGAAAGTCAGGTAATGACTCCTGAAGAAACACTTAAAACCATCCGGATCATGGATACCATTCGAAAATCGTGGAATCTTCGATACCCGGCCGAGAAGTAACATACTTAGAGTACTTAGGAGCGCCCGGAGTACTTAAAGTTGAATTCCTCCTTTAACCTAAGTACTTCTAAGTACTTTAGGCACTGCTGACTTCTTACGCCATGTCATCGATATGCCGGCAATAACAACCGTCATTGCTACAAAACTGGAGATTGACGGCAATTCATTAAATATGAGGTATGCCAGCAAGGTTGCCAGCAACGGTTCGGTCAGGACCAGGGTGGAGAGCAGTGTCGGCGAGATGTACTTTACGGAGAAATTCATTGAGCCGTGTCCCATAATCTGTGGTCCGATAGCCAGTCCGAGCGCCATCATTATGACAGTTGCATTGACCCGCAAATTTACACCAATGATCATCGATAGAACTAAACAAGTCACTGCCGCCCATGAATAGACAAGAAAAACATAATCCAGCCATTCGTACTTTTGTCTGAGTTTTCGCCCGATAAGGAAATAGACTGCAAATACCAGTGCCGCCGTAAAAGCCAGTATGTCACCCCATAAAGGATGCGGAAAACCCGAAGTCACACTCTTGTCGGCATATGCCAGCAATGCGGAACCGCCGAATGCCACAAACACACCACCCCAGCTCCATCTCGAGAATGATTCATGAAAGAGCAGGCTCTCAACGACGATGAGAATAATCGGGTGAACCGTCACCAAAACCGATGCAGAGGCTACCGAAGTATAACGCAACGAGGCTATCCAAAACGTAAAATGTACACCCAGACACAAGCCAGCGAATATCCCCAGCAACATTTCCTTGCGGCTAACGCTTTTGGTTTTCTTCTTTTTCAGACGTTTGGTCATCCAGAAGGGGAAGAGAATCAGTGCGGCAAACATGGTTCTCCATGTCGCCAGGGCCAGAGGAGAAACATTGCCCGCCAAACGAACCAGTACGGGTGCAAATGCGAACGAAATCACCCCCAGAATCAGGCTGACTGTTATTTGAAATACCGGCGTCTGTTCGGGGGGATGCATGATTTAGGTTATTGTTGATAGTTGATAGAGGTGGCTAACAACTATCAACCAACAACTAATTTCTGGCCTACCGCAGGCGGTCCATGGACTTCACCAGTTTTTCATCTTTCATGATGAAGTGGACAGCCAAATATTGTAGAATTAGGACCAGTACAATAAGGGCAAGTGAGATAATTTCATCCAATAAGAAAGATCCCAATCCCCCGAGTGTGAAGACAATACCGGTCCCGAAACCAATCCCAAGTACCTGGAAAATGATCCCACGCCGCACCCAACGGACTTGGAATGGTCTGTTTTTGTAGAAAAAAATGCTGAATAACGACACTGCTGAAGAAAGCAAAAGGGCAGAAAACAAGCCTGAACTGATCCATGCCGTAGGATCTTCCAGGGCACGATCGAATAATGGCGTTAATATGAAACAAACATTTAATATGGCCGCCAATAGTAGGAAAACTGTTTGAATTCGTTGTATCACAGTTGTTACTGTTTTTTTATGATCTTTGGTTATGTCGATATTCTGTCACCTCGACGCGTCAAAGATACAAGTTTTACAACACATTCGGCATGGGTGATTAAAGGTTATGATTTTTTGGGTTATCGCGGCGGGTTTGAAGTGTTTAGGTGTTAATTAGAAGTGTTAAGGTGTTTAGGTGTTAAAGTGTTTAGGTGTTTAGGTGTTTAGGGATTTGTTCTCTTGTCTGCTTCCGTTCACTGTTTATTGTTTACTGATCATTGATAATTGTTCATTGTTAATCGAATATTGCTTTACTTCTAGATGAAAATGACTAATTTTACCGCTTGAATTTAATACTACGATGTAAAAACCTGCCGGATGAATATCACACGAAGCTTTTCATTACCTGCATTTCTGTTATTGATCATTCCACTTCTGCTATCTGGGTTGAATCAGGAGGCATATGGTCAAAATTCCACAACTATGGGTACTTCTTCTAGTGGAATGGACATTGGTTTCTCTAACAGTTTCGAAAAATTCAATTATGTCGATCCCATTGGCTTAAGGCTGATTTCGGAACTCAACACACCTTCTGCAACTGTTGATCCGAAGGTTTATGTACTCGGGCCTAACGATCTGATATCCATGAAGATAGATGGGAATTTTTCACTGACAATCCGTGGTGTGGCCGTGAATGCCGAGGGCGACCTTATACTGCCTCAGATTGGAGATGTACCGGTGTCCGGACTCACTATTGATCAGGCAAAGTCAAAGCTTGATTCTATCGTTACTAAAACATTCAAGAGCAGTTACCTCTCCTTCATTTCCCTAGACAAACCCCGCGATTTTTACATAACAATTACCGGGAACATACCGAATCCCGGGCGGTACGAGATTCCGGCAATGTCCCGTTTGGATGCCGTCATCAGACCAGCAATCAGCAAAAATCCGGAAACACTATCTCGGGCAAAATCGTCACAGCAGCAACTGCCTTTTCTTATGGACAGGATTCCTGTCCAACAAAGAGCATTTACTAACCTTGGCCAATCAGATACGACCTTGCATAACCCTAACGAATTTGACCAGGGTGATTTGCTGCAAGACTACAAATACGATTTCCGAAATATCCTTATTCGCCATACAGATGGTACCGCAACCCGCGCCGATCTTATAAGTTATAACCGGACAGGCGATATGGCTGGTAATCCTGTAATCAGGGATGGTGACGTAATAGAAATCCATAAAATAAATGAAAGAACCCCAAGAGTCTCGATTAGTGGTGCGGTGAATATTCCATCCGAACTGGAATACAGAAAAGGGGACACTATTTCAAAGCTCATTCAATTGGCCGGAGGATATGATAATCTGGCAGATACGACCCGTGTAATCATCTACCAGCGCCAGGGAGAACAAATCGATAGTGTATCCCTCGCTGCGAGCAATCCCGAATTTGATAATTATGTCATACAACCCAATGACCGCGTACAGGTTCCCTCGTTGCCAAATAAGAAGATGAATTATTCGGCATGGGTTTATGGTGAGGTAAAAAACCCGGGCAATTATCCCATTATTGAAGGTCAGACCACCGCAGAAGACTTGATCAAACTCGCCGGTGGACTGAAGAAAGATGCCTTAGGTCAGGCAGCTTATATGCTTCGGAGCAAATCCGCATTTCCCAATGACACAAATAATAAAATTAATGTAGATCTGCTCAAACGTACTTCGAATCAATACATTCAAGGATTGGAATACCTGGATCTTGAAACGCGTCTGAGCGAAGGACGGATTAATCTGAATGCGAGTGATATTGCCCAGATGAGCAACATCAATGTACTCGATGGGGACCGCTTATTTATCCCTCGCAACAATCACACAGTGTTCCTGTTCGGACAGGTTAACAATCCCGGGTATTTCCCATTTCAGCCTGGACTAACGGTTAAGGATTATATCAACAAAGCTGGTGGATTGGCCCTGGCTGCGGATCCGGGCCGCATCTTTGTGATCAAAGCTGGTTCCCGGGCCTGGTATCATCCCGATGAAACGACTCTCGCTTCCGGTGATTATATCTATGTTGATCGAAAGCCCTATGAAGAGCTTAGTGAGAAAAGACAATATGATATTCAACTCCAATCAGCCAAACGAGGAAATATTCAGCTTATCCTTGCCGGATTTTCTGCCATAACAGCTATTATAACCACGTTGATTGCGGTCAAGGTGTTGTGATACCTTATGATTAATTAAGTCTTGCATTAATATCAATTTTTACTTGTAAAGCAGCCTAGATGGAACCGAATAATCAGAGCAAGAAAAACAGCAAATTCCAAATATTTGATTATCTCATCGTTTTACTGAAATGGAGAAAAACCCTACTTGTAGTTTTTCTGGTATCTTCAATATTATCAGTTTCAGTAAGCCTAATTTTACCTAAATGGTATACTTCAACAGCCAGAGTATTACCGCCTAAGAATCCTGACCTTTTAAGTTTTTTTGGCGGCGGAGCTTCAACAGGGGGTAGTTTAAAAAATCTGGCCATGTCAGCGTTAGGTTCCTCATTGCCAAATTCGGGAGGTTACAATTTTATGGCAATTTTGGAAAGCAGGGAAACTTCACAACAAGTGATTAATAAATTTCACCTCAGAAAGGTTTATAATTTTGACAAGACTTCACCATGGGAAAATGTTATCAAGGCTTTGAACGGCAATGTCTCTTTCGATATTAGTGACAACGGTTATATATCGATTTCAGTCGAAGACAAAGATTCCGTGCGCGCTGCTGAAATAGCAAATTATTACGTCCAAATATTGAATCAGGAATCAAACCGTTTGGGATCAAAAGAGGCGCATGATAATAGAGTATTTGTTGAGAAACTCTTGGTTGGCAGCAAAAAGCGTCTGTCAGAGATAGAAGATACTCTTCAGACTCTTTTCCAAAAGAATAGTTTCATTCTCTTACCCGAACAGGATGCATCCACTCTTTCGGCTTATGCAGATTTGTATGCTTCAAAGTTTTCAACAAAAGTAAAATTACAATTGCTCAAGAATCGGCTTAATCCCAATGACAATTTAATTAAGCAGACTCAGCAGGAATTAAATATCCTGGATAATGAGCTTAGTAAACTCCCTGCTACCGGGGTAGCAACAATGCGTATTTATCGAAGATTACTCATACAAGAAAAAATTGTTGAGTTTTTAACACCCATCTTAGAACAAGCAAAAATCAATGAACAAAAAAATATACCGGTAGTACTGGTTCTTGATAAAGCAATACCAGCTCAAAAAAAATCGTGGCCCAAAAGATCTTTAATTGTAATTATCACTGTTATTCTCAGTATGGGATCAGCTATACTTATAATATTCATCAGAGAAAGAATAGCATATACCATTAACAATGATCCTATTCAAAAAGAAAAATATAGCCAGATAAAAAAAATTTGGCGCTCATCTTCAAAATAACGATGTCTCATGGAAACCGGGCTGAATAGTCAGATTAAGGAATCTCCCTTCTGGATTTACGCAGGGGCACTTTCAGTTCTTGTTTCAATTGTCATTGCATTATTCATTAATAATTTATACTTGCCACTTATTCCTCTGGGAGTCATTGTTCTTTTTTTATTGGGTATCGATATCAAATATGGCGTCTACCTTATAGTTGCCCTATTTGTCTTCTCTTTTCAGGCAACAGTACCAGGGACAATATTATCCTTCCAAATACCGACCGAGCCACTCATTGGCTTACTAGTCGGAATATGGCTCCTGAGAACTTTACTTAGTGCACAAGATGCTCCCCCCTATAACAAGCATGCAAAAAGGATAAAAAACTCACTATTTGCTTTCATTGGTGCATTACTGTTATCTGTAATCACATCTACTATGCATCTGGTATCACTCAAATTGTTTACTAACACTCTTTTTTATATAACAGCGGGTTTGTTTGTTGTTCAAAGAGAATTCAAAAAGCTTGAATCCATAAAGAAAACCATTGTAATCCTGCTGGGAACACTTTTGTTCGACAGCATTTATACACTAACCAGACATGCTGCTCATGGCTTTGAAACAAATTGGGCCAGTATCGTAACCCACCCTTTTTTTGCAGAACATGGTAGTTACGCTGCTGCACTATCGATAGTCTTCAGTATTGCATTTTCATTGAGCATCTCCAATTCGACTCCAAAGAAACTTCGCATATTTTCACATATTTCAAGTGCCATCTTTTTCGTAGCTATCTTTTTTTCCTATACCCGGGCTGCGTGGGTGGCGTTGGTAGTTTTATTCATCTTCTATGTACTTTTCCGCTTTAAAACTTTTCTAAGTAAAAAAATTATTCTACTTCTAATTGCTTCCGCATTTGTCATCGGCTATGTTGCCATGAGGTATCACGTTTTACAAGCAGCGGAACGCAACGCCGATTCAATTACAAACGTCGAAGCCAATTATTCAAATCTGGAACGAATTAACAGATGGGTCGCTGCAATTGACATGATCAGAGCAAAACCTATCTTTGGCGTCGGAT
>CAWBCD010000043.1:0-38875 GCA_963787205.1 uncultured bacterium | reverse complement strand
AGACTGTTTCCACGAGGAGCAGATCGACACCGCCATCAAGCAGTCCGCGAATTTGTTCGGAATAGGCCTCTGCCAGTTCAATAAAAGAAGTTGCTCTGAAACCGGGATCGTTTACATCCGGAGAAATAGAAAGTGTTCGGTTGGTGGGACCAATTGCTCCAGCCACAAACCGCGGCTTATCAGGTGTTTTCTCCGAGAATAGATCGGCTTGTTTCCGGGCAAGGCGCGCAGATTCCAGATTAATCTCATACGTATACTCCTGCATCTGATAATCGGTTTGCGATATCGGATTGGAATTAAACGTGTTGGTTTCAATGATATCTGCACCGGCTTCCAGGTATTCGGCATGTATTTCTTCAATGATCTGAGGCTGCGTCAGACTGAGGATATCGTTGTTACCCCGTAGTTCGGATGGATGATCGGCAAACCGGGTTCCCCTGTAGTCATCTTCAGAGAGCTTGTGGGATTGAATCATCGTACCCATAGCTCCATCCAACACGAGGATGCGGAATTTGAGTTGTTCACGAAGGAGTTGGGCTCTTGTACCCGGTTTGTTAGCAGTCATCTGAACCGATTGAATTTGTTTGATAAATAATGTGACAGGATTCTAACTATGGATAGTTAATTATAGAACGTCAAAGATACGAATTAATGATGAGTAAGACAGTCAACAGGGATCAGTTATCAGCAAACAGATAATGAGGCTTAATTTCTGTGATATGGATTTGGAGGAAGGACGGGTTAAAATCAATATTATGACTACTCATTATACCTCTTTTCGTGAATAATCCGGGTTAATACTGATGTCATGTTACGAGGGTAGCGGCAAGCAAATTTCCCACTGATTCCCGCAGATTTTGTCGCAAAGTTTAACACCCCGAAAGATAAAGACCGGGGCAATTCATTAGCGCTCATCTGTGGGAAATCAGAAATGGCTATCGATTTTATTCTAAAGTGAATTCGAGAAAAGAATCGAACACGGACGACACGGATAACGCGGATTTGCGCGGACAAAAATTAAAGATAGCCACTCTTCATGTGTATAAAGAGTGAATGGGGTGAGGTATAACGGTTAGACACCATTTCCAGCACGTACCGAAACTGTGGAATCCAACTTGGGTTCGAACATTTTACTATATCAAAATAACAATATTTTATTGCAGATATGACACGAGAAGCGGTCTGACGGTACCAAACCGTCTGACCGCTCCTGCTAATTGTTTACTGTTTACTGATAACCGTCTGACCTCCGATCAGGATAGGTGCATTCGATGCGGCAGCAGACTGGTTGTAAGCCGATAGGTCCTTGTCGACGACATTGTTATACATACTCGTATACTCAGTCATTTTCTTGTCAAGCCAGGTAATGTAATTACGCAGATATGGTGTCGGGGCCCAGTTATAGCCATAGGCGTAGCCGTTCATAACCCAGTTGCGGAATCGTGTTAAATGGTGGATATCATCTTCGCCGACCCCTTTCTGGTTATGGGTTTGCATAAGCGAGTCTTTCACTGCAGAAAGTTCATGATCCAGTTTATTCGCCTTGCTCAGAACCTGTTTGTAGTGACCATCTTCATCCTGATTCTGAACGGCATTCCGGATATTCTTTATCTGATCCTGCAGGCTGTTGATCCTGTTCAGCATGGTATTAACGGTCGAAAGAATACCCTGAACCTGAAAGTCCGTTTGTTGTTGCATGCGTGCAGCTTCCATATCAAACGGCAAGCTGGGATCTGGTCTGACAGTGAGAGTTTGTTTCTGGGTATGTCCATGAACCGTGACAGCTACAGTGTATGTGCCAGGTAGTACCCCGGGACCATTTGTGTCATTGGGATTCTTAGGTTTCTTGCCTGACTTCAACCGGGTCGCTCCTTTATAATTTAGATTCCAGGTAAACCGGTTGATACCACGCTTTGCCGGACCGTAGAGTGTGTTTACCGTATCTCCGTTCGCTTTGGTGATGATGATTTTTACCGCCGTTTTATGATCCTTCTTTTGAGTGGAATCCGGTTTGATCGATTGTTTCAGGTAATAGTCGATGACAGCACCGGACGGTGGATTAGGTGCCGAGTAGGTCTCCGGAGTATCCAGACCATTGTCGTGGTATGAAGTATTGAACATGACTGCCGGCTGCAGGGAAAAGAAATGAAAACCGGAATTCATGATATGATCATTCATCTCCTCGAGTGGACGGATGTCATCCAGGATGAACAGCCCGCGGCCATGTGTCGCTACAACTAAATCATGGTTCTTCTTTACGAATTTGAGATCCCACACCGAAACATTGGGAAAGTTGCTCTTCAGCCTGGTCGAGCTATCACCGTCATTGCGTGAGTAATAGAGCCCCTCGTCGTTGCCCAGAACCAGGAATCCCCTATGATTTGGATCTTCACGCACAACATACACCGGCATATCGTCCGGCAGTCCTTTATCAATCTCTTTCCAGTGTTTGCCGAAGTCATCTGTCTTGTATACATAAGGATGCTGATCGTCCATCATGTGCCGGTCGAAGGCGGCGTAGCACGTGCCAGGTGAAAAAGGTGAGACATCGATCTGGTAAAAGCGACCTTCTTTGGGTTTATGTGGGATATTATCCGTTACGTTGGTCCAGGTTTTACCGCCATTCCGGGTCACCTGGATTAGTCCGTCGTCAGTACCGACCCATATTACGTTTGGATCCTGTTTTGAAAGGCCAATTGAAAGGATGGTGTCGTAGTTCTCAGCGCCGCTGATGTCGTGCATAATGGGTCCGCCTGCTACAACTTGCTTGCTCTTCTCGTTGCGTGTCAGATCAGGACTGATTGTTTCCCATGATTTGCCACCATCAGTGGTTTTGAAGAGAACATTTCCACCCAAGTAAACCGTGTTGGCATCGTTGTAAGAGACTGCAAAAGGAGTTGTCCAGTTGAAGCGATAGTGTAACTTGCCTGGCGGCATATCCGCAGCACTCAAAACAGCCGGGCGGATGTAGTGGGCAACACCTGTTTTGAGATTCGTTCGTTTTATATAAGCCGTCTGCGCCTCGGAGTAGATGATATTCGGATTACTTGGAGCCGGAACGACATATTCACCATCACCGCCGGAAACGGTAAACCACGTTGACCCGTCAACACTACCGCCATGCAAATTATGGCTTCTTCCATACCATGCGTTATTGTCCTGTAATCCGCCTCCGAGATGGTAGGCCGTAAGTGTGTCGGTAGCCACCTGATAGAATTGTTCAATGGGTATGTTATTGAAGTAGTGCCAGTTTTTTCCGGCATTAGTCGAAACATATGCACCACCGTCGTTGCCGACGATGATGCGATCCGGGTTCGTGGGGTCTATCCAAATGGCATGGTAATCGACATGCACCCTGGGAGCGAGTTTTTTTATCGTCTTGCCTCCATCTTCTGACACAGACATCCGGAAAGAAAGGAAGTAGATCTTTTTATCATTATTCGGAGACACTTCCATGGTTGAAAAGTAAAACGGCCGTACATTCAGCGCGTGGTTGTTCGTAATCAGATGCCACGAGTCACCCCCATCGTTCGTGTCCCAGAGCACCCCTTTAGTGCTTCCTATTTCGGCATAAATATGATCGGGATTGCTGGGAGACGGTGCCAGCGTAATTCGCCCCAGCTTGCCAGCGGGAAGTCCGTTGGTGAGCTTGGTCCAGGTATCGCCCCCGTCTGTCGAACGATAGACGGCACTGCCGTTGCCACCGTCGATCAGGGTCCAGGGACGGCGCATGACCTGCCAGGTACCTGCAAACATGACTTCCGGGTTGCCAGGTTTGAAGATCACATCCGAAACGCCGGTCGAATCATTAACAAATAATACCTTTTTCCAGGTTTTCCCTCCATCGGTTGTTTTGTATAAACCTCGCTCGGAATTAGGTCCCCAAGCATGACCAATAGCCCCGACAAACACCGTATTGGGATCATTTGGAGATACCACGATTTTGGAAATCTGTCCGGCATCTTTAAGCCCCATTAACTTCCAGGTTTTGCCGGCATCCGGGGAGAAGTAGACGCCCCTGCCGTCGATGATATCCGTGCGGATATTGGATTCACCCGTTCCTACCCATATAAGGTTGGGATTTGATGGGGCCAGGGCCATAGCACCGATGGACCCGGGATATTTTTTAAAGACGGCATACCAGCTTGCTCCACCGTTTGTGGTTTTCCAGACGCCACCACCTGCAGCACCGACATAGTAAATATTAGGTTTCCCCGGGATACCCAGCACAACGGTAACCCTTCCGCCTGCAATAGATGGACCAATATTGCGGAATTTCAAATTCCGATAGACATCCGTCGTATCAGGTTTATCACTGCCTGAAGCACGGGTAGTGCTCCAAAATCCGGCAGCTATAAAAAACATACAAAATAGAAACGGAATAATGACTTTATGCCGACGCTGTTGTGCCATTTTATTAGACTCCTTTTTAATGGGTACAAAAAACCATGATAATCACCACGCTTGTAAAGGTTTGTTAATTCTAATGGATTATTTTTCGAAATAACTGGATTTAAGGGAGCATAAACCTGAATTAGGATTGCAGTTTTTACTTTATTTTCTTATAAATGCAAAGCACGGGTATAGTTGACTAAAGACCAATAATGTTAATGCAATGTTTCAGATGCTTATTGAATTATGAGCATTAAATCGGCATAAACGATGCAAACATGCATTCTCATTATTTCAAGGGTATTAAACCGATTGTGTGCCTGCGTGATTTTTAACCGAGGAATTTAGTTTTCACAATAAAGTTATGCTCTTGATCCGGTTTCTCAATTTGTGATGATAGCGACGTCGATTTAACCTGCATCTCTCACCAGAAATTTGATTACATGTCGTTCGATAGAAGTGCGCCTCACCGGATGCGTATGTAATGGTAGCATGTTGTTAGATAAAATGGTCACCTATTTCTTGGTTGTAAGTAATTGTAAATAAACAGGGTGATCGAAAATCTGAGATGGAATTCGTCGGTCATCGCGGCAATGAAATGGAAAGAATATGTAACTAATTAGCAGAAAATACGATACATCTTAATAGCTAAGATGATCAGACCCAAAAGAAAGGCAACGGGTAGCTCCTGTTGCCTTTTTGTTTATGGAATCGGGGTAAGCAAATCGGGCGAGGATTTTCAGCATTGTCAATCAAGTAATCTGGTTGGATATTTTTAATAATTTTTTTTAGCACCAGTCTGGAACTGCGATGATATAGTTGAAAATCAGCCAGCATCTTCAACATCCAAATACGGTGTATTATGAAAGGATTACTTTTTCAGGCAACAAGATGGGGCATCATTTGTATCATATTCTTTATGATAGCGGGATTGAAACCGGGATATTGCCAGTTCAGTATCGGTGCTGCTTACTATCAAAGGAAGGAAGCCCCACAAAGCGGATTTGGGGCCCGCATGGAAAATGATATTAAGGTGACCCCCAAATTTTTCCGTTTAGGCGTACAGGCTCATTTCGATTACTACAGTGAGAATAACAAGCTTGATGGGAGTGGGGTGTCATTTGGGAAGGTAACTAATTACACACTTGGGCTTGATGCATTGGCAAAGGCAAAACTATTGATCATAGAACCATATATCGGAGTTGGAATCGGCTTTAATAAGGTTACCCAACCCGGTTCGAATGGAATTCCTTCGGTAGTCAATAGTGCCGTAAATCCGGATAATGCTCAAAAGACGATTTATGAAGGGGTAATTGGTACAGAAGCTTCTCTCATATCATTTTTGCATCCTTTTGTTGAATATAGAACTCACGCACCTAAGTTTGGGGACGTATTGAAAAAGCCATCCAAGGGTGATACACAAGGGGTATGGGCCTTCGGGGTGCTCCTGAAATTTTAATATTTAACAGAACCATGCGATATATAAAGAAGACACGAGGTGTAAATTGCAGATGAAGCATCAGGTTTATATTTGCATTTCGAGATATCGCAAGTTCATTGTGGGAAAACCAGATTTTAGGTAAACTCTTACGTTGCGCAAGAGACATTACTATCATTACTTTTTGGCGGAGCTGAGCATATGTCATTTATCAAAGGGATCGGAGGGGCGTTCCTCTTTTCACACCGGCCCAAACAACTCGCGGATTGGTACAGCACGTACCTGGGACTGCAATTTGAAGCTGCAGATGTATACAATTCTGTATATCGCACATTTCTTTCTGGCAGTGATGAAACCAAAAACTGCAAGATTATAACACGATTCTTTATCATTAAGGCTCAGCGGCGGTTCACCACCCAGTTTCCGGAGGATGAACCTGATTTGATGTATGGGGATCAACCGTTTATGATCAATTTCAGGGCCGAGGATCTAACGAAGCTAGTTGCCAAATTGCACGATTTGGGAGTAAGTATCATCAAGGAACAGGATGAAGATCACGGCCATTTTGTATGGATTCGCGACCTGGATGGGAATCGGGTGGAACTGTATGAGCCTTATCCTGAAAAAGAAAATGAAGAGAAAGAGGATAAGGGAGAGAAAAAAGAAGAAAAGAAGGATAAAAAATCCAAATCGAAATCTGCTGCTAAGAGCAAAGACAGTAAAAAGAAGGCTGAGAAATCCTGAAAATTTGAGCCTTTTTGATCCCCAAAAGGGACTCCTTTTTCTATTTGAACAACCGCACGGAACGGTCAATTTCATCAAGGATTATTCGTCGCAGAATAATTGGGCCTGAGGCGACGCCACGCATTGAACCACTTCTATATCCTGAAACATAATATGTATCATATCCCACCTCCAGGTTACTGTTAAAAATAAGCTACGCCCATCAATTCCGTTTATGCTGGCTGGCAAGCCAAATCTCATTTCGCTGTAACGTTTTTGCCTTTCGTACGTCTACAGGGAAGAATGAACAAACAAGAATTCAAAAAACTTATTTATCCAATCCGGAATCGCTTATTCCGGCTGGCAATCGTCCTGCTCGGTAATCAGCAGGAAGCGGAAGACGTCTTGCAGGACGTGATGCTGAAGTTGTGGAATAAAAAGCAGGAATTGAATATCTGCCGGAATGTTGAGGCTTTTGCCGTTACGATGACGCGCAATGCATGCTTTGATAAACTCAGGTCATACCGGCATCGCAATGTTGCGCATATGGATACAACAGTTCAGCAACCAGCGTCAGATACCGTTGCTCCGGACCTGCAAATGGAGCTGAGCGAGACCGCGAAAGTCATTCATGATATCATACAACTGCTGCCCGATCAGCAGCGATATATTCTCTATTTGCGCGACATAGAACAGTATGACTACGATGAAATTGAAGAAATGACCGGGATAACCGCCGGTGCGATCAGAGTGACCTTGTCCAGGGCAAGGAAGAAAGTACGTGAGATCTACCAAAGGAGACTGGAGTATGAAAACAGAAGACTGGGATAGACTGCTCGAAAAATATTTTGATGGAAAAACCACTCTTAAAGAGGAGAATAATCTCAGGGATTATTATGTCGGACAGGATGAAGATCATCCGTCCAATGAAACATCCGGCATTTTCCATTCCTACAATGAATTGAAACAACTTTCAGCTACTGATGATTTTTGGGACAAGACCGATGCTCTGCTTTCTGAAAATGAATCAGCGTCTGACTCGGGTGCTGTGGTTTCTCGAATGAATGGATGGCATCTGATCAGCAGAATTGCTGCCGTTTTGCTGTTGACTGCTGGCGGCTTTTTTGCAGGAACCTGGTATGCAAACAGCGACAGGATTACGGAAACTGCCATGAATACAAGCCTTCTTGCTGCAAAATTTGAGCAGGCTTCGGTCAGTGAACGGATCAAGCTCATCCAGACAGAATACGACAAGTCAAGTGAAAATGCCGGGATTGAACAGGTTCTGATGCAGGCATTGAATAATGATGACAACGTAAATGTCCGGCTTGCAGCAGCCGGTGCACTGTTTCATTTCAGGTCGGATCCCAATGTACGTAAGGCCTTGATCCGATCGCTGCCCAACCAGACGGATCCCAATGTACAGATAGCATTGATCGACCTGCTTGTGAAGTTGCACGAGAAGAAAGCCGTACCCGAAATGCGTGTCATGCTGCTGAAAAATGACCTGAATCCGGTGGTTCGATATAAGCTGGAAGACGGAGTTGGATCTCTGAGCTGAACTCAAAAGATATTTACTAATCAAACTTAAAGATAAAGGGAAAGTACTATGAAAAAGACAATGCACCTGCTCCTGCTGATGGTCTTATTTCCACTGATTGCCACAGCTCAGCAGTTTAAGTATAAGCTGGCAAATACAGGGGATCAGAATGTAATGATTGCCATGGATCGCGAGTCGGATTTCACTATTCAGGGGTATGATGGTGATCAGGTAATGATAGATGCCCTTGACTACCAGCCACCTCCGGAAAAAGCAAAAGGAATGAAGGCGCTCTACGCCGCTGCCGAGGATAACACCGGAATCGGACTATCGGTTACCAAAGAGAACAACGTGCTGCGTATCGTTCGTGCAAGCCGGCAAGAAGGCCGCTACACGATCAAAATTCCGGATAAAGCAAACCTCAAGGTTGAAGAAGTCAATTTTGGCGGCAAGGAAATCAACATCTCGAATATGAAAGGGGAGATCGAGATAAAATCGAAGACCTCCAATGTAAAACTGACGGGCGTTTCCGGGCCGGTAACGGCCAGCAGCATCAGCGGGAACATTATGGTTGTGTATTCCGATATGAATATGCAAAAACCGACTTCGATTTCGGATATCAGCGGCACCATTGATATCACACTGCCCGCCGCTGCAAAAGCAGATTTCAAGATGAAATCCGTTTCCGGGGAGGTCTACACCGATTTTGATATGGATTTGAAAAACAAGCGCAACGACATGCAGATGATTAGCGGTGGCAGCACCATTGAGGGATCGATAAACGGCGGCGGCGTTGATTTCAACCTGAATTCCGTCAGCGGCAATATATACGTCCGGAAGAAAAAGTAGGGGTAATCCCCTGTGATTACCCTCTTCCTGTGATTACCACCTTCCAGGGATTACCACATCCTGTGATTACCACCTTCCAGGGATTAATCCCATCCTGTGATTACCCACATCCCGTGATTAATCCCTGGTTTGACCCCCTATACACAACTTCCAAAACCCGATAACATCATGAAATACATCGTATTGCTGACCATACTCTGGTCGGCAACCATGGGAGGAGCATGCCTTGCACAAACGACCTTCCAGAAGAAATTGACCTGGGAAAAAGGGCAGCCAGTCGATCTGAATCTGAAGTTCGGAAGAGATATTCAGGTGACTGGCTGGGAGAAGAATGAGGTTGTTGTTACCGCGAGAGTGACGATCAATGAAGGTCATCAGGATTCGTTATTCAGCCTCACAGCTTCAACTGGCGATGCTGTAAACATCCTTGCAGATATCAACAGAAAGGATCTTTCGATCCATGAATGGCTTGACGGATGTCCGAAGGAGCAGCGAATGATGACCATTGATGATCACACAAGTCTATGCGTGGATATCTCATATGAAGTTCACGTTCCCCAAAAAGCATCCGTGAAGTTGTCTAGTATAAGCGCCAATATGACCATTTATGGTTTGCATGGACCGGTTCGGGCAAAATCCATAAGCGGCTTTGTAGATTTTACGATGCCTGAAAATGAGAAGGCGGACCTGGCTCTGAAATCTGTCACGGGTGAATTGTATACGAATATCGGGGGGATAAACTGGCTGAATCGGAAGGATCACATTCCAATGGTCGGATATTTGCTGCGTGGCCAAATCGGAGGTGGCGGCCCCGAACTGCATCTCGAATCAATCAGCAACGACATCTATTTGCGTGCACATAAATGAGGGGAAATCCAGAAATGGCTGTAACCTTTGCAAAAAAAACGAGTGTACATGGAAAAAGATTAAACCGGAAATAAGGGATTTATCTCGTGGGTCATATTGTTTCACTGTTGCTGTTTGGATACTTATCAGTTTTAAGTACGGCTTGGTCCGGTTACAGGCCGGATTCGGTCCACGCCGAGAGAACGACCCAGCTCATTCATGTGGATGGACTGCTCAACGAACCGGCCTGGAAAACGGCACCGCCGATCAGAAATTTTAAAGAGGGTGATCCAAACGAAGGAACTAAGCCGTCTGAAAAAACGGTGGTCAGGGTTCTCTATGATAATAATGCCATCTACATTGGCGCCCGGATGTACGACACGGCTCCCGACTCAATCGTCGCCCAACTGGGGCGGCGCGATGCCAACCTGACGGCCGATAATTTCACGGTGTACCTCGATCCTTATAATGATAAGCAGACCGGATTTTATTTCGGGGTCAATGCTGCCGGCGCAATCTCAGATGGGACATTATATAATGATACCTGGGATGACGACTCCTGGGATGGAGTCTGGTCCGGCAAGGCGCACATAGACAGCGTCGGATGGACCGTCGAGATGCGGATTCCCTATTCCCAGCTCCGGTTTGAAAAAAAGATGGACAACGTCTGGGGCATCGATTTCATGCGGATGATCGCGCGCAAAAACGAAAAGGATTATCTGCAATATACCCCCAAAAACGGCAATGGGTTCGTCTCCAGGTTTGATAATCTGGTAGGAATCGACAACATAAAGCCGACTCATCATTTTGAAATCACACCATACCTGACCTCAAAAGCGTCCTACCTGGAACATGAAAGTGGTGATCCATTCAACAAGGGTTCACAATATAATTTCAATGCCGGGGCAGATTTAAAAACGTCAATTGGCAGCAATCTTACATTAAATGCCACGATCAATCCGGATTTTGGCCAGGTAGAAGTGGATCCGGCTGTGGTTAACCTGAGTGATGTCGAGACATTTTATCCGGAAAAGAGACCGTTTTTTATAGAGGGATCGAATTTCTTCAATTTCGGACGTGGCGGTGCGACCAGCTACTGGGGTTTTAACTGGTGGAATCCCACTTTCTTTTACACACGCCGGATAGGACAACGGCCGCAAGGCAGTGTGTCTAATGCCGATTACACCGACTTTCCCGACGCCACCCACATCATAGGAGCTGCCAAACTTACAGGAAGGGAAAAAGGAAACTGGAACATCGGCGTGTTGCAGGCGGTGACTTCCAAAGAAGATGCACGGTACGCGATTGGAACTGATCAACACCGTGTGCCGGTAGAGCCGCTGACGTATTACGGGGTTGCCAGGGTTCAAAAGCAGTTTAATGATGCCCGGCAGAGTATTGGTTTACTCACCACTTTTACTCAAAGAAACATGAACAGCAACGGGTTAAAAGATCAGTTCAACAATAACGCCGCTGTAATCGGAGTCGATGGCTGGACATTTCTTGACAGGGACCGAAGCTGGGTGGTCAGTGGTTGGATGGCCATGAGTCATCTTACCGGCACGCGTCAACGCATGCTGGATGTTCAGTCAAATTCCACGCACTATCTCCAACGGCCCGATGCGCGCAGTTACAGCATCGACAGTTCTGCAACTTCTCTAACCGGGTACGCGACACGTATCCAGATTAACAAGCAGAAGGGAAATGTGATTGTTAATTCCGCTATTGGGATCATCAGTCCCCGTTTTGATTTGAACGACGTTGGATTCCTGCCATGGACAGATAAAATCAATATGCACTTTTCCGGCGGCTACAAATGGACAAAGCCGACCAATTGGTATCGCTCAGCGGATATTCTCGGTGCTGTATTCGCCACATTCGATTATGACGGAGATCCCACCTGGGGCGGGGTTTGGAACTCGGTCAGCCTGGAATTCCTGAATTATCTGAACGTTCAGCTAAATACCGCCTATAACCCAAAAACCTTCAATGATCGCCTGACACGCGGCGGTCCGCTGACGGTGAACAAACCCGGAATTGAGTTTTCCCCTTCTTTAAGCACGGACAGCCGTAAAGCAGTAGTGCTGTCGATTTGGGGTGATGGGTATTACGACCAGGACGGTTCCATTAGCCGTAGTATCGGTTCTGATATCACATGGAAGCCGGCCTCAAGTCTTTCATTGACGGTAAGTCCGGAATATGACTGGAATATCGACAATGCACACTATATTGACACTTTCTCCGATCCGTATGCGGTGCATACGTTTAACCATCGATATGTATTTGCCGAATTGAATCAGCACACCGTATCATCCAGTATTCGGATCAACTGGACTTTTACTCCAAAGCTGAGCCTCCAGATGTATGTGCAGCCGCTCATCTCGGCAGGATCATACACTAATTTTAAAGAGCTGAGCAGGCCAAAGAGCTATGATTTCCTGGTCTACGGTCAGGATGGTTCCACGTTTAATTCACAAACCCACATGGCCGATCCCGATGGACCCGGACCGGCAGCCCCGATCGATGTTGGCAATCCCAATTTCAATTATAAGTCATTACGCGGTGATGCCATTCTGCGCTGGGAATTTCATCCGGGATCCACGCTATATTTCGTATGGACCCAGTCGCGATCCGCAACGTTGCAAACAGGCCGATTTGGTTTTGTCCACTCGGTAAACCATCTGTTTGATGCTCATCCTAATAATATATTCCTGGTTAAGTTCTCATATTGGATGAACTTATAACGGTGATCCACCCCGGGATGACCACCTTTCTATGAGTTCGACTGATCCTGGATGAATAAAATCACGCCATATCAAAACAGATGGATTCGAACTCTTACTACTCTCAGTACGTTAGGTTAACGAACGAAAGATCTAACCAATTGAGAGATAATATTATACAATGAAAAGAATTATTGATAACGTTTACCTTTATCGCCCTCAGCACAATGATGACCCGAGCCAGATCTACAATATTACTTTTGAAGATGGAAAAATAACAGCCATTAAGGAAGGCCGGGCAAAAGACAATGCCGATCAGATTTTGGATGGTCACGGCAAGACACTGACAGCTTCTTTCAACGACTCGCATATGCACCTTCTCCGTTTCGGACTGATGAAGGAAGAACTGGACCTGAGGAAGGTGAAAACCTGGCAGGAAATGAAATATGAGATCGAAGAAGGTATTAATGAGCGTATCCTGAATGAAAACGACTGGATTGTCGGCAGGGGGATGAAAGACAATAACTTTAAGGACATTGATCATTTAATTACTGCGGACGAGCTGGACGAGGTCGATGTTGACAAACCACTTTTTGTGTTGCATGACAGCGGCCACGAGTGTGTTGTGAATCACAAGGCACTTGAAATTTTGAGAGAGGAGAAAGAGCTGTCAGATAAACACGAAGCATTTATCGAAAGAGACGAAAACGGAGAGATGACCGGACGCTTTAAGGATACCGCGGTTCATTTCATAAAGTTCAATTTTCGCAAAAAGAGTGACCGTGAAATTCGTGAAGCTGTTCGTTCGGCCGTTCCTCATCTTTTGAAAAACGGGATTACTTCGGTTCAGACGGATGATTTGAATTATGCCGGCTCCTACCAGAGATTGTGGGATGCTTACAATGAGTTGGAGAAAAAAGGTGAACTTCCGATCAAGGTCTACCTGCATCATTATGTCTTCAACCGGGAGGGTTTGGAGGATTTTCTGAACAATTTCGATAAAAGAAGCGGTGAAGGCAGTGATCACGTGCGAATTGGTGCGGTGAAGATATTCCTTGACGGCACACAAAGGTTACACACAGCCGCTGTGCGTGAGCCCTATAACGACATGCCGGACACAACGGGAGAATTAATCTACACGCAGGAAGAGCTTAATGAACTTGTGCGTTTGGCTGATCAGAACAAAATGCAGGTGACCATGCATGCCATCGGTGATCGTACCATCGACGAGGGAATCACGGCGATCCGGGAAAACGGTTCACCCGAAATGCGGCATCGCCTGATTCATGTGCAGACCCTGTCTCCTGATCTGCTGGAAAAACTCCAGAAATCTGATATCTGCGTTGAAATACAACCGGGCTCGGTGATGAAAGAATACAACAAATACGAAGAGTGGTT
Source organism: uncultured bacterium (assembly GCA_963787205.1). Taxonomy (GTDB): domain Bacteria; phylum Bacteroidota; class Rhodothermia; order Balneolales; family DATFMH01; genus DATFNI01. Next base: position 24,966 of record CAWBCD010000043.1, on the reverse strand, counting down.
TGGGGAAGAACGGGCACCATATTGTAATATGGCTAATTCCATCTCAGAATATGGAATCACGTTCACCGCAAGCTCGGATACACCGGTCGATCCGCTGGATCCTCACAATAATATTTTTGCTGCCGTGAACCGCACCGACAGGGAAGGAAATCCCAGGGGCGGTTGGATGCCAAAAGAGAAAATGCCGGTTGATACTGCGTATAAAGCATATACTGAAACGGCGGCTTATGTTGAGTTTTTGGAGGACAAAAAGGGAAAGATTGAAAAAGGGTTTGACGCTGATTTTATCCTGCTGTCTGATCACCCAAAGAAGATATCGAAAGACAAATTAAAAGACATTACCGTTACCGAAACCTGGGTTGACGGCGAACGTGTTTATATGAACTAATTCATTGTGGTTCCGGGGATTATCCCCCGGAATCTTATCTTTAAGGCCATTTAGGTGAGTAAAGGCTGGAAAATCGCCCCAAAATCTCTTCGTATTCATCTTCACTTATATATCACTTACCCCTTATATAAACGTACTACCTCACATTGGTTGGATTCTGTTGATATCATGATAGATTAGAAATAATTAATGTAATGATATGAGCAGAACGTCAGAAATAACAGGCGGAGAAATTATTTGATTTCATTTAGATGGAGAATCAACCAATTCAAAACGGGAAACTTAGAAATTAGAAATGATTTTCCGGGTCTTTGAAAATCAATTATGTATTGAAACAGGATATTTGCTGGCAGTCAAAGTAATTTAAAAGATGTAAGACATGGATGAATTTACCAGAGAAGATATAGCGTCATCTCTTATACCTGATCTGACTGAGACGGAGAAAAAGCATTTACAGGAATTCTTTTACTTATACAAGTCGTTTTATGAAGAATTTTGGAGCTATGCAAAATCGAGTATGGGAGAACTTACGGCACTAAAACTGTTAGCGGGCAACAGGTCGGGATGTACAAGTGAGGAATATTGCACATGGACGCTCGCGCTGGTTAGAGACGCTGTCATTAAAGACCAGTGGAGGCCATATCTGGAGTATCTTGCAATCCAGGGGCGAACATACGCGCGGAGGGATCTTGACTTCTACTTTTGGTACAACATTGCAAGGTTAATCCGTGACTTCTATACGCCCAAATTGATTGAAAACGATATTGAAAGGCACGATGTGGTGGTTTCTGCTCTGAACGGAATGGAGCATTTTATCCATATAAGCATGAGGGCCGTTGAAGAAGCGTATTTATCTGAGAAGCAGGTTATTATTGAATCCCAGAAGAGAGACCAGGATCGAGTGAATAAGGATGCTCAGCTGTTAGTCTATAATGTCTCCCATGATCTTAAGCAGCCGTTAACCACCGTCAAAGGACTTATTTCCCTGTTAGGTGAACAATATCCGCAATTGTTAAAAGGGGAGCCGGGGACATATATGGAGCATATTTCCAAATCGACCGAATGGATGGAACAGCTTATCACCGGGTTGCTGGATTATTCCAAAATTGGACAAACGAGGCAGCCGGAAGAAGTCGATCTGAATGTACTGGTTGAAGATACTCTTTTTGAAATGTATCCCTGGATCAATAGCGTCAACGCGAAAATCGAAGTGGAAAGACTTCCCACGTTGACAGTTTACCCCATAGAAGTAAAACTGTTGTTTCAGAACTTGATAGGAAACGCACTGAAGTATCAGAAGGAGGGTCAAGCTCCTGAAATCAGGATCAGGTCAGAGTTGAAGGGTAACAAATGGCTACTTCTGGTTGAAGATAACGGCATCGGAATTGATCCGGAATATAAAGATGAGATCTTTATTCTATTTCGAAGGCTTCACGGCAGCAACCAGTTTAGCGGGTCTGGTATTGGTCTGGCCCATTGTAAAAAAATTGTAGAGTTACACAATGGACAAATTTGGGTCGAATCGACACCCGGAAAAGGCAGTACGTTCTTTTTTACTATGTCGGATGTCGCTATTGGAGCCGCTGGCAAAATAGATGTGAGTTCACCTGTCACCGATATAAAATCCGGGGAACATAATAGGTTGAATAAATTAAAAAAAGCCTTGTGAGTCCTTGTATCACAAGGCCTTTTTACAGAACCCAGAAACCGGCTTCATCTTGAATGGACCGGTAGTCTGAGAAGTACCCTTTTGCCCGGTCGTTATTGTTCGCTGCCGAATTCAAAGTCGTGCGGAGCATTTTCGCCCTTGAGATACTTCACAAAATAAGCCCATCTGCGATTCCTGAAATAAGACCTTGCATAGCCGTAACCATGCCGGGCATTGGGAATGATGAACATGTCAAAGTCTTTATTGGCTTTAATCAGTGCATTTACAACCAATAGCGTGTTGGATGGCGGGACATTGTTATCCATTAAACCGCACGCAAGAAGCAAATGGCCCTTCAGGTTTTTGGCATATACTTCATTGGCCTGGCTGGTGTAATTGCTGCTGTCACCCTCCATCTTGAGCAATCCCTGGTATTTATCACCCCAGTTGGCCTCGTAATTCCGGTTGTCGTGGTTGCCGGATTCCGAAACGGCCACTTTAAAAAAGTCCGGGTAGGAAAGCATGGCATCGGTTGAAGCAAACCCGCCACCGGAATGTCCCCAGATGCCAACGCGATTAATATCTATCCAGGAATGCCGTTTGGCCAGTTGTTTGATCATCGCAACCTGGTCAGGGAGGCCGTTATCATGCATATTTCCATACCAGTAATCCTGGAAGGCTTTAGAACGGCCGGGTGTACCCAGTGCATTCACTTCAACAATGATAAATCCGAGTTCGGCCAGTGACTGATGCATCGATACATTGAATGACCACGTCCTCACGCTTCCGGTTTGCGGTCCGGGATAAATATAATCGATTACCGGATATGACTTCGTGGAGTCGAAATTGGTTGGTTTGAACAGTTTTCCGTAAAGCGTCGTCTTGCCATCCCTGGCTTTTACGGTAAAAACATCCGCCGGCTTCCATCCCATCGCTCTGAGATCCGATATATCCGCTTTTTCAAGCGTCATCAGCTTCTTGCCCCGCATATTTCTTACGACAGAAACGGGTGGCATATCCGTTGTCGAATAGGTGTCCACAAAGTATTTGCCATTCCTGGATATGGTTACTACATGGTTGGCTGTTTCAGGGGTAAGAAGCTTCAGGTGTTTCCCGCTGAAATCTATGCTGTACAGATAATGGAAATAGGGGTTCCCTTCCTGCCGGCAGGAGCCTGTGAAATAAATTTTGTGGTTTTTCTTATCGATATAGCGCACCTGCAACACGTTCCAATCACCTTTAGTTATTGGGTATTTGAGCTCGCCCGTCTTCAGGTTGTACATGTACAGGTGTCCCCAGTTGCTGCGCTGCGAATACCATATTATTTCATTGCGATTGGGCAGCACATGCCAGTTTACCTTGTTTTCACCGGATTCGAAGAATGTTTTCACCTGCTCATCCATGACGGTGCGTACATCCCCTGTTTGGGGGTCAGCGATTCGCAGTGTTGCTTTTTGCAGGTTGCGGGTCACGGAGACGAACGCCAGTTTATCGCTGTCCGGAAACCATTCCGTATCGAGAAAGCTCCCGTCGTCACCGGCAATATGATCACTGATCGTGGACCGTTGCGCATCGGCACTCATTTTAAGATGCACTACCTCAGGGTGATGGGGCTTGAGGTTGATGATTACCCGTTCTATGCGAAAAATGGCACTGTCGCCGGGTAGAGCATACTTCCATTTCTCCAGCCTTGGATGACCCACATTAGTACTGACGAGGTACATGTCTTTCACCTCGCGGCTATCCTGCCTGAAGGTTGCTATATGTTTTGAATCGGGTGACCAGCGTACAACAGGCCTGTTGCTCTTGATCCATCCTCCGTTATTCGTTCCGTATCCGTAATTCTTCTGGCCATCGAACGTCAATTGGGTCGGCCGACCGGTCTTGAGATCCCGCATCCACAAATTGTAATCCTTGATATAAACGGCCTTTGTGCCGTCGGGTGAAATCACCTCATTGCCTGAGGCTTCGTATTCACATTTATACGTATCGAGGTCACATCCATAAGTTGTGCCGGAGACAGTGACTTCCAGATGTTTTCCGTTAGGCGACAAGCGCATATCCCGCAAATACAAATGATCGGGGTCGATCTTTTTGCCTTCTATGTTCGATAAAGCCTCGGCCAGTTTGTTCTGATCAAAAGCCACGCTTTTTTTCCCCGTTGCCGGATCTGCGATCATAAATTTACTTCCGTCCGCCTTTTTGTCGAGGTAAAGCAATCGCCCTCCTATCTGCCATGTGGCATCGGAAATCACGTTATGGACAAGCGATTCGGTGTGAGACGGTAAAAATTGTTTTGCCCGCTGATATGCCTGCATGATATCATCGTTTTGTTGTGCTATACACACACTTGCCGTAAGAAATAAAACGAAGCTTACGGATAGGATTTTTGAGGATAATAACTTCATTGCTCTATTATATGTGAAAGAAAAGGCCGTCAGGCTTAGTAAATGATTTTATGAACGATGGCGGGCTTATTCAACCGTCTAATGTCAAAAGATGTAAGAGCAAGGACGGTTAAGATGTCCCGGTATTAAAGACTGATGTGTAGGATCATCTAATGATGGATACTTCGCTCTTTTTCTCATAAGGATTATGCGGACCGGAAATGAAACAGGCTTCTCGCTTGATCATTGGATTTTCGCTAGATTGAGAATCGGGCACCGGTGGGCCACTATGCATTAATTAAAATCGATAGAAATATGATCACAGTTTACGGTATTGATGAGTATCTAAATCCCATTAAATCAAGAATTTCAGATGTGCTTCATGGTTGCATGACAAAGGTCCTCGGTATGCCTGCGGACAAGAGGGCGCATCGATTCATACCGTTGGACAAAAGCAATTTCTATTATCCTGCCGGACGCAGCGATCACTACACGGTAATTGAAATAAATATGATGGAAGGCAGATCTGTTGATACAAAAAAGGCCCTGATAAAGGCCATTTTCGATGCTTTTGAAAAGGAATTGTCACTATCTCCTGTTGATGTAGAAATCACAATAAATGAGCAACCGGCTCACTGCTGGGGGTTCCGCGGAATTACAGGAGACGAGGCAAAGTTGAACTACAAGATAGACGTATAAGAAGTCGGTGATTTCCGTATCGCCGGAGTATGGGGAGAAGACTGTATGGTTGTCTGAAACATTATCTTAAATTGATTTACAGAGAGCTCATAATAGATGAAAACGAAATTCGTGCTGATCTTTTTATCCATTTTATCCTTCGCAATCAATACGGTGTTCGGACAAGGTAAATTTGAATCTGTTACTCAGGTACTCAATTCCAGGCGGTGGGCATTTGGCGGAGATGTCAGTGTATTGATATCAAGGGGTGATTCTATCACCTACGGACACAACTGGGGGAGGTATACTGATAAGACCGTCATCCCGATTGCCAGTTGCTCGAAGTGGCTGACAGCAGCCCTGGTAATGACTTTTGTGGATGATCATACCCTTGCCCTGGATTTATCTAAAGTGACGAAGTTTTATAATTATTCGGATAAATAAGCGGTATCTCTACTGGATTACAGAACATAAATTGAAATAATGCGATTAAATAAGAGTATGAAATTCCAGATTTTATTAGTGGTAATTCTTTTTTTTAGCATCACTACTTCGTATTCACAAGGCATTCCGGCTGTTTCATCGGGAAAAATAGTACGAATTGAGAATTTCCAATCGAAATATGTTGAACCCAGGAACATTGATATTTGGCTACCCGAGGGATATAGCAAAAACAAGAAATATGCGGTGCTCTATATGGAGGATGGCCAGATGCTATTCGACTCAACTATCACGTGGAATCACCAGGCCTGGGATGTTGCAGACGTTGCGACAAAATTGATGAAAAAAGGGGAGGTCCAAAATTTTATTGTCGTGGGTATTTGGAACAGCGGGATAAACCGTTTCTCCGATTATTTCCCGCAAAAACCGTACGAGTCTTTAAGTCAGGCGCAGAGAGATAGCATCAGCATGCAACTTCAAAAAGCGGGTGCGTCGAAAGGTGAGTTTAAACCTGCTTCTGATGATTATTTGAAATTTCTGGTAAATGAACTCAAACCCTACATTGATGAAAGATACTCCGTTTACACCGACCGCAAGCATACGTTTGTAGTTGGAAGCAGTATGGGTGCGTTGATTTCCATATACGCAATTTGTGAATACCCCAAAATCTTTGGCGGTGCCGCCTGTCTCAGTACCCACTGGACGGGTACTTTCACACTCGAGCATAATCCCATACCGGCGGCATTTTGCAACTACCTGAAGGCGCATCTTCCCAACCCGGGGCAACATCGGATATATTTTGACTGCGGCAATAAAACATTGGATGCCATGTATCCGCAAATTCAGAAAAAAGTGGATGAGATCATGCGGTTAAAGGGGTATACCAGCAAAGATTGGATGACCAGGTTTTATCCCGGTGCGGACCACAGTGAAAGATCGTGGCATAAGCGGTTGCATGTACCCCTGCTGTTTTTACTAAAAAAGTGACATTTTGTGATCAAGACAGTTTATCGCAGTATATAGCCGGGTTTGTCGCAGATAAATCAACTTGCAGAGATGTCTTGTATTTATTTGAGCCCTGGATTCCACAAGTGATACAGATGCGCAACGACTATCAAAGGTTTTCTATCAAATCTTCATATCACTCAATCCAAAGAATAGATTCTGTCCCGGGCCGTGATCATCCAAAATGTCTGTACTCTCTTGTTTTTCACGACGGCTGCTTTGGCATGCAGTGCGACCGTCGGGCATATGTGCCACGGGAATCCATATACCACATCGCCTACTTTCCAGTTCCCGGCATCGCCCGTTTTTAGAACCATATGCTCCTCGCTGTGTCCGGCAAGTTCCGCATCCGGTATCTGTGGAAAAGCAACCGGCGGATGATCTTTCATTTCGGAGGCGACGGCTTTGTAACCCAGATCGAGACAAAGCAGATTTGACCCCGGTTTGCTTACCACACGCGTAAGGAGCGTTGCCGCAATATCAAAATCGAGATCCGGAAAACGCTCGCCATATCCGCGGTCCCAGAGCAGCGTGGTTCCCGGAGACAACTGCCTATCCGGGTACTTTGCATGTATCGGGAACGTGATGCTGCCCCCTGTAATGAACGCCTTCGGCCCACCGAAGCCACCCAGAAATTGCTCCACTTCCCGGAATGAGCGGGTTACGTGCTCTTTACGACCATCGAGGTCTTTATCCCTGATATGACCATCATAGGCATGGAAACCCCGGAGGTTGAAATTTTCACCTTTAACAGATTTAAGTAACTCCGCTAATCCATTGACGCTTATACCGGTACGGTGCATCCCGACATCCAGGTCCACATAGATGTTAACAGGAGCATCCAGGTGTGTCTGCCATTGTCTTACCTGATCCACATTATCAATCAGTGTGGAAAATGTTGTTTCCGGATACCTGCTTGCCAGGCTTAAAAACTTCTTTTGATTCGGACCTACCAGTGGATATGCCAACAGTACAACAGGGGCGTTGCATTCTGCCAGCATTCGCGCTTCAGCAAGAGTAGAACATTTAAACCGGAGGATTCCTGCCTCCATCTGCATGGCTACAATCTCTTTGCACTTATAGGTTTTAACATGCGGCCTCAAACGGTTTGGAGAACCGGCTATGCGGATCATCTTTTGAATGTTATCTCTGATCCGGTCCGGGTAGAAAAGCAATGCCGGACTTAGAATTTGATCGTGATTCTCAATCTCAAACCAATAACCCATCATCGATAGATTTCAAATATAGCTTCCACTTCCACTGCAATATTGCCGGGCAGGATCATCCCAACCGCACTTCGGGCGCCTTTTCCATAATCATCTCCCAACAGCTCCACAAAAAGTTCGCTGAAACCGTTGATCACCTGCGGCTGTTCGCAAAAATCCTGCGTACTGTTCACCATTCCAAATGTTTTTACAAGACGCTTGATTTTGCCGAGATCTCCGATTTGACCTTTCAAAGTGGCAAGCATGGTCAGACCCACTTGCCGGGCCGCGGCATATCCTTCCTCGGTGTTCAGGTCTTGCCCCAATTTGCCTGTAATGAGGCTTTTGTCATCTCTGACCGGTCCCTGCCCCGATATATAGAGCATGTTGTCGACGGCAACGACTGGCTTGTAAACCCCGCCGGCAGATGGGGCTGGGGGCAGCTTCAGATCGAGTTCTTTGATTCTTTCTTCAAGATTCATGATATCGCTTTGAGAATGAGATTGAGCAGGACGATGTCGATTAGTCCGACGATGGAAACCGTTGTTTCCATTAATGTCCAGGATAATAAGGTTTCTTTTATGCTTACGTTGAAATATTCCTTGAAAAGCCAAAAACCACCATCGTTAATATGAGAAAAAAAGATGCTTCCCGCTCCGGTAGCCAAGACCAATAATTCGGGGGGTACCGTCGTATGTCCGATCATGGGCGCCATAATACTTGCGGCAGTCAGGGCAGCAACGGTGGCGGAACCGACGCTAACACGTATGATGGCTGCAATGACCCAGGCTAACAGGATAGGCGACATTCCAAGGCCGGATAATGCTCCTCCCAATGCGTTGCTCATGTGTGTGCTGACCATCACTTCTTTGAAAGCTCCGGCCCCGCCTATGATCAACAAAACCACGGCTATGCTTGAGACGGCGCTGGAAAGGAAACCCATGACTTCTTTTATGTGGCGTCCTGTCCTGATACCCAGAAAATATATTGCCGCAAGAACGGAAAGCAACATGGCCGCGGCGGGGTTTCCCAGGGAAGAAATGACGACATTTTTTCCTGTAAAAGCCTGTATCAAAGAAGCTCCGCCGATAAGTATAACCGGCAATAAAGGAACCAGTAAACAGATCCAAAGCGGAGGGACAGGATATTTATCGTTCCTCTCAGCAATATACTCACGGTTTAATTCCGGCTGGATACGCATCATTGTTTTCTGTAAAAAAAATTTTGCTGCCAGGATAGCAGGAATTCCGGTAATCAAACCATAGAGGAGCGTTTTCCCCAGATCAGCGTTGTAAATTCCGGCAAGAGCCGTGGGGGCTGGGTGTGGGGGCAGAAAACCGTGCGTCACCGACAGGGCAGCAAGCATGGGCAGACCTAAATAAAGCAACGGCAGCCCGGTATTGTAAGCTATAGCAATAATCAGGGGGACCAGGATGACGAATCCGACCTCATAGAACATGGAAATCCCTACGATGAATCCCGTGAGCATGACTGCCCACTGAATGTTCTGCTTCCCGAACTTACTGACCAGGCTATCGGTGATTTTATTGGCAGCGCCGCTTTCGGCTACCAACTTACCAAGCATTGCACCGAAGCCGAGAATAATGACAAGCTCGCCCAGCGTATCTCCAATTCCTTTCTGAATAGCGACCATCGTCTGCTCTACGGATAACCCGCCCATCAGACCAACCATCAGGCAAACCAGCATGAATGAGATAAACGTATCCAGTTTGACCCAGGTGATTAACAGGACCAACACCACGATGCCGAGAATTACAGGTAGAAATGCCATAAAAAAAAGATTACGTCGATTATTTAATTTGGGTCATCCATCTCATGGGGTAACATATCCCGCACAATCTAATTGAAAATTTTGTTTTAAACACCATTGTTTCAAAGGGATGCACCAAAACCAGCTTGTCAAACCGACTAATTCTTTAATGCCTTCTCTTGAGGCCGGACGCCTGGCTACCCGTATGACTTCTCCGTTACCATTGAGATTCTCTTTGATGATATCCTCTTTAATTTGAATGGAAATGAAATAACAGTGATCGTGTAATTCTAAAAGGAAAAAGGTTTGCCAACACCGATGGAGCCTCCCCGGACTTTCAATTCAGACTATTGTGGTTCTGATTTTGTCTGCTAAATTGAACACATAATTCCCTGTTATCTGCACGGAGGATTGTATCTAAGCCCCTTAAGTGGCCGGGAAGAAATCAACCACACATGGAGTTGCGAAAGTGAGATCAATACCGTTGGTGATAATCCTTGTTGTTCTTGCCTTTCTTGGGGATGGTCCGATCCGGCCCGGCAGTAAGTCGTTGAATACCAATCAGATTCCACTGGGTACCGATTCTTTGCTTATCCTCATTCCGCAGAACGGACAACTCTACATAGGCGGCAGTCTGGTCTTGCAAACCGGTTTGGAAGATTACAACGGGAAAAAGGTTCTGAGCAGAGTAGAACGCTCTGTTGCACATGACGGCACCCTCTTTTCTGTGGATTCATTCATGGTGGCTCAGAATTCACTTTTCCCCCTGTATCAGAGATCGCAGGACCAGGGAGGAGCGCACAAGCTGGATTTGGGCAATATGAACAAACCAGCATTCTATGGGAATTCGATGGACCTCATACTTGCCTCACTTCCGTTGAGATCAGGATATGAGGCTCACCTTGCGTTGACTGATGAGAAGGGAAACCAAATTGCAAATATTCAGGTAATTGGGATGGGCTCGATCAAAACGGCCGAAGGGGAGGAATGCAATTCATGGGAAATCCAGGTAAATGCCAGCGACAACAGCGGAATATACTGGTTGTCCGATCCGGGACGGGTTCTGGTGCGGTATGCGCCCGCGGCACGGAACATGATTATTGCCAGGATTCGGGGTTGTCCTGCAAGCATCTGACGCGCAGGGGCGTTTTAAGTCGGATCCGAACGGGGTTCGCCACATTAATTTTAACGAAACAGAATCGCCGCTTAAACAAAGATTCGCTATACCAGCCCAACTCATTGACTAGCTAAAAATGAAGACACAATACTACACGGCAAGCAGTATTAACGGCTATCTAGCGGATGAGAATAACTCGCTTGACTGGCTCTTTCAGTTTGACGCGATCGAAAGCATGAAAGACAGCTATCCGCAATTCATTAAAAATGTTGGTACTGTAGCTATGGGATCAACAACGTATGAATGGGTGGTGGAACATGAAAACTTGCTTAAAAATCCAAGGAAATGGCCATACACCATTCCAACCTGGGTCTTCAGCAGCCGGGACTTGCCGGTTGTCGAGGGTGCAAATATTAACTTTGTTCAGGGTGATGTAGCACCCATTCATGCCGAAATGGTCAAGGCTGCCGGCGGCAGGAACGTTTGGCTTGCCGGAGGCGGCGACCTGGTTGGGCAGTTCCATGATCATGGTCTGCTCGACGAGATCATTCTTTGTGTGGTCCCGGTAATGCTCGGCTCAGGCGCACCGTTATTACCGCGCAATATTACTAATCCTCCATTGAAATTAACGGAAGTACAAAAGCATGGGGATGTTTTTGCGGTGTTAACTTACGAGGTGCAAAAGAGGGTTTGAAATTGAGTATGGGGGACGTGGCGTCGAAAACGCACTTAGAGATTATATTGACAGGAGCCACCCGTTAACCTCGGTCCAGGATTAATCATTGACGGAAATAACATTTATTTAAAACGCTAAAATGATTTTCGATAGATCGATGGACCGAAAGATCGATTTGTGAAGTTGGTCCCAGCCTAAAATCGTACATCTTAATTCGGTCCATCGAAAATCAAACAATAAAGATGTCAATATGAGGAGCTAATTCGTAGCGTATGAAATCGGCTTCTCGCTTGTGCGTTTGGTTTTAGCTAAATTGATAATTATTCATATTTTAGACACGTTCTGTGACCCAAAAATAAATGTAACTATACTTGGAGTTGATAGAGTTGCGAAAGTGAGCTCAGTACCATCGGTGAGAATTCTTGTCGTAATTGGCGATGGTCCGACCCGGGTCGGGTGATAGCAATGGAGAAAGAGTTCTTAGAGGAGTTGAACGTGCTATTTTATTTACCGGTATCAAAAATTAGATGGATAAATGGAGAAATTCTTATGAAAGCAGCTACTCATACAACGTACGGTCCGCCCGATGTCATCAATGTAAAAGAAGTTGAAACGCCTGTTCCGAAAGAAAATGAAGTACTTGTCAAAGTACATGCCACTACCGTAAACCGGACGGATTGCGCAATCCTGCGGGCAAGACCGTTTATTATGCGGTTTATAACCGGATTAATCAAACCAAGAAAGTCGATCCTGGGGACTGATTTTGCCGGTACCATTGAGTCCGTTGGAGAAAAGGTAACGTCTTTTAAAGCCGGAGATAACGTTTATGGATTTAATGATAACGGGTTAGGTTCTCAGGCTGAATACATGACCATTTCTGAAGATGATTCTTTAGCATTAATGCCCGATAATTTAGCATTCGGTCATGCTGCAGCGAGTATCGAAGGTGCACATTATGCCTACAATTTTATTAATAAAGTGACCATTGAAAGCGGACAAAAAGCGATTGTTAATGGAGCAACCGGGGCTATTGGTTCTGCAATGGTTCAGCTTTTAAAATATTATGGAGCAACAATTACAGCTGTGTGCCATGCAAAGGATACAGATTTGGTAACATCACTGGGTGCTGATAAAGTCATTGACTATACAAAGGTGGATTTCACGAAATCCGGCGGAAAATATGACTTTGTTTTCGACGCCGTCGGTAAAAGTACCTTCAATCAGTGCAAGCCGTTATTAGTATCCGGAGGAATATATATCTCTTCCGAATTAGGACCCATGGCCCAAAATCTTTTTTTTACTCTGACCACAAAAATTGCCGGCCGGAGAAAAGTTAAATTTCCGTTTCCCGCTAACCCTAAGAGAAGCATCCTTTTTATAAAGGATCTTATTGAGAGAGGGCTTTTTAAACCCGTTATTGACCGGACGTATTCCTTGGATGACATTATTGAAGCCTATAAATACGTGGAAAAAGGACAGAAGATTGGGAATGTGGTTGTTAAGGTAGGATGAAATAAAAAACCTCACAGGTGGCTCGAAACAACCGTATCTTAGTATCCGTCTTTTTTATAATTTTTAAAGGGGGGTATTGTAAATACCCATATTATCCCAATTCACTTAAATTCATCATTGGGATCATATCTCCTCTACCAACATATTTTTTTAGATAAATATCTTCTTTTCCATCCCTATCATATTGAACATACGAATCGGTAAAGCTTACTCTTGTTATCGAAAAGTTTTCATTTGGATCATAACGAAATGGATGCAAACGCGTTAGAAATTCATTTACCGCCATGCTTGCAATCTGCGAATTGATACTAACCACAGCCGGGCTGTCAACGTCTATATCAACTATATAACCTGATTTTTTTTGCTCCTCATATTCTCGTTGATCTATTCGAAATAATGAAGCTGCACGAAGTTCTTCTTCGTTATATACTCCCCTCGTTCTTAAAGAAGAGCCGCCAGGTTGTAAATAATGTATGCTGCCAAGAATCTGATCAATCCCTCCTTTGCCATTGGATATTAATTTAATTCCTAAATCAAAATAAGGTACCAAATAGAACGTAGATATGAGGTTAATGAGATGCCGCCCATCTACACTATCTACGCATCCAAATAATACATCACAGGTAGCCAATTCATCTATAGCCTTTCTATTATCAAAAAGATTTTCGCTGAATGCAGTTACCTTTGTTCCTAAACCTATCCACGCTATTGCCTTTTTTAATGCCTCAACTTTATATGATTTTGACAAAACGTCTTGCATTGTTGTATTAACAATACGATTCAAGTTTTTTTCTTCTACCTTATCCGGATCAACAAGCACCAAATGCCCAACGCCAAGCCTATTCAACTGTTCAATAACCGGGCTTCCTGTACCTGAACAACCTACAACACCAACTTTAAGTTTATTAAGGATACCGGTAGTTCCTTCGCCAAATGCTTGGGTCGTTCGCCTTTCAAACTCTCTTGGTTTTTTGTGTTTATCTTTATACCAGAATTTAAGATCATCTCCTGCGACACTTACTTTATCTAAGGGCTGACAACTCAAATCGGGTTTAAATATTCTCCCAAATATACTTCCATCGTTTAACATAATTGCACTTACGTGAGGTTCATCATCATCATCATCTATCCATCCAAAAACAGATTCAAAAAGATCTAAATCCGATCTATCATCTACATCTGAAAAAAATGAATAGCCAGTTGGGTGACAATGTATTTTCAGTACGGCTAACCCCTTTCGGGATGCCTTTTCCAAATGTTGAATAAGTATATTGGTAGACCAATTAACAACATCTGGTTTTCTCTCGTAGCATTCTGAATATGGAATTGGAATCAATTCATGAACTAAAAGTTTTGTTTCATTTTTAAGCTTCTTTCTTCCACATAAGGCAACTGCTACAGCTTCATTTCCATCACCAGGGAAAAGATGGGTCTTTAATTTTTGATAATGTATACCACTAATTGCCAATGAATAATAACGACTCATTTTAATTCCCTCTCCAACCAAAATGTTACAAACTGCAGGTGAGTAGATACATTATCTACCTCTGGTCGCCAAGGATTTTGCACAGTACGATGTCTCGACCATCTCTGCCAGATTTTTCCTTCTATTGATTGATTAGCTAAAGCATTGATCTTTTTCCCATTTTTTGTACTCAAAATGGGTAAAAAGTATGCCATATCGATTTGTGAGACAGGGTATCCCGGATCAATTCTCAATGCTACATTTGCTTGGTTAGCATTATATCCTTGCGGCACTGGATAGTCATAAACAATAAGCCATTGATGCTGGCCATCTTTTATGCATTCCCATTTGTATCCCATTGATTCAAGATACTCTGTATCTTCTTCTGGCAAATCAAATTCTCTTCTCATTATCCTTCGGTTTGATCTAACGGTATTGTCATGAATCTTTCAATACCAGGTGTGCTTAGATCAACTTCTTCATCATATTCAATTTTACGAACTACACCGCCCTGAATTTTCTGATTCAGTTGGTATTTCCGAAATGGAATTTTTCCTGCAACAGTTAAAATCTCGCGACCGGTTATTATCTGTTTATAGATTCTATAATTAATTCTATCTACTCTAATTAGATAATTTTTGTCCTTGGGCGGTCTTTTATTCGCCTTAGCATATTCTTCGATATCAATAAATTCTTCTATTTCTTTATTATTTTCCTTAGACATAATCTTCAAATTTAAAGTTTGATTTTCTGTTTATTGCTTTTGCCCTTTAAACGTAGAAGCGTGACATTTGTGTGTGAATCTTAAATTTGTCACGCTTCCACGTTTAGCAATTAAAAAAACAGGCAAATTAATACAGCTGGTAAATATCACCCTTTAATTGACCTGACAGATTGGGAATTAATCTGTTTGATGGTCGATAATGATTCTGATTCTGCGAAGAATGAATTTTATCAACGATATAATAGCTTTTTGCTAAAGGTTTGTCGAAAAGCTTGTGCTGGTTTTGATTCACAAAATGAGTTGGCCGAAGACATCTTTCAAAACGCTATGATTAAGGGAATCAAGAATATAAAATCTGTTCATGAGAATGCTTCGGGAGAGAGAACAAACCTAGAAGGACAGATAAAGAAATGGCTATCAATAATTGCTCGTAATGAATTCATCGACTATTTAAGAAAAAACAAAGATGAAAAATTCTTAGCTATCCCGGAAAGAGCAAAAAACAATGAAATAGAAATTGAATTCGATTTAGGAGAACCTACTCAGGACCCAATTGAAAACTCTCAATATGGATATTTGGATCCGGAAAAAATTTTGAGCGTTCTATCTGATCGTGAACGCTATATATTGATTACTTACTTTAGTTACTATGATCCCCAGAGCCCGGATAAACATTTGCCAGATAAAGAAATAAAAAGACTCTGCATTATGTATGGTATATCTTCGGATAATCTCAGAAAAATTAAAAGTAGGGCTTTAAAAAAATTGAGAACCGCTAATTCACAACTAATCGAGAAGTTCTCATGAAATCTGATGACAAAAAAAAGATTCAGACTGAAGAGCAGAAATTCGAAAAAGCACTTTTTTTTGCTTTAAAAAGGAATGGATATCTATTCCCTGAAACTTTGGATGATGTAGAAAAATTTGAAGAGTTATTTGGAGACACAGCGATTGATATGCCGGAACATCTTCGAACTTATGAGGATCTTAAAAGATCCAATGAAAAGAGAGATTCTTTATCTATTTCAGAACTTGGAGATGCAGCTTTTACAAGTGAACCTGATACACCCATTAGCTTTTTGAATACTAATGAAAGAAATCAAAGTAGAAGTTTTAAACCTGGGAGGATAGATTATTATAAAAGAATTCTACTTGCTGCTGAAATTGTTTATAAACTACATAGAGAACCGACACTTGGGCATATAAAACTTCAGAAGCTTATTTATCTATGCCAAGAAGTAAACTCAATGAGCTTACCAACTAATTTTTTAAAACAAGCTGCAGGGCCTTATGATCCTCGGATGGCCCGTTCTTTAGACAAAAAGCTTAAGGAGAAGAATTGGTTTAAATATCAAAAAGGCGAGTTTTTAAAATATATTCCTTTGGGTAAGGCAGGTGGACATCAAGAAGATTTCAATAAATATTTTTCAGATCAACTTCAAGGAATTCATCTTTTGATCGAAATTTTCAGAAAAGCAAAATCACCACAAGTTGAGCTTGTTGCTACTTTATATGCTTGTTGGAAAGAGATAATTGATGAACATGAAAGCTTTTCTATTAGCCACTTAATTCAGAAAGTCTACGAATGGTCTGAACAAAAGAAAAAATTCTCAACCCAAAAAATTGAGAGTGCAATAAATTGGATGACTGAACAAGGGCTCTATCCTGTCGCGTGAAACAAGTCTGTTTTTTTTACAATGATTATTCCACACACCCCTTGGCCAGTCTGTCTTAAAATTATTGTCAATAAAATTAGCACCATACTAAATATAATCTCTGATAGCTGACTAGTAGAAAGTGGAGGGGTAGATAAAAAGAAAAGCATGAACATTTGAATATGGAATGGTTTGGATTAATTGTAGCGATAGAAAAAGTTGATTGATCTTTTCCCTCGTTACTATGCCCTGTCCCTTAACGTCATCCCTGGAGGGCTGCTCCCATTTTGTCCATCATCAAACCACGGCGGCCTCATTATTGTACCTGTTTCTGTATTCCAGTGGTGACATCCCCGTAATTTTCCTGAATGTTTCCCGAAACGCCTTTTCATCCGAATAGCCTACCTCATACATTACTTCACTAATTGTTTTGCGGCTGGTTTCAAAGGCTTTTTTGGCCGATTCCATTTTTACACGCTGCGAATATTCAAACGGCGTATTCCCTGTTGCCTTGATAAACCTCCTGTCAAAGGTTCGCCGGCTGACCGAAAACATGGACGACAATTGTTCGACCGATATTTTTTCCTGCGGATTATCTTCAATATATGCCTGTACTTTTTTCACCATATCATCTCCGTGCAGCTTCTGACCGGTGAATATTGCAAAAGGTGACTGGCTATGCCGGTCAATTTCAATCTCCATTATCTTGGAACAATAGATAGCCGTCTGCCTGTCATAATATTTCTCTACCAGGTAAATCATCAGGTTCAGGAAAGAGTAACCGCCCCCATTGGTATAAATGCCATGTTCATCGGTAATCACCTTATCAACCTGCAAATTCACTTTGGGAAACAACATTCTGAACGTGTCCGCATGAGCCCAATGTGTCGAACAGTTTTTCCCATCCAGCAGACCGGTTGACGCCAGTGTAAAGGCACCCGTGCATATACTGGCTACTTCAGCACCTTCCTTATACTGTTTCGCAATCCAGTCAATCAGTAGCCGGTTTCCCTTCACAGCCTGATCATAACTACGAATTCCTGAAGAAGGGATAATGATGAGATCGGTTTTGGTTATGGTTGCAATATTGGCCTGTGGCGTCATTGCCAACAAACCGTTACTAAATTCCACCTTTTTTGAAACACCGGCCAATTCAATTTTAAACAACTCCTTTTTGCCCGCTTCTCTCCAATAATTATTGGCTTCCGTAAAGGTACCGTACGCCCCAATTATACTGGCTATGGTGCTGAGGTCGGTCTGTCCGTCCGGGACTATTATGGCAAGATGTTTCATTGGAATCTTTTTTAAAAGAATGATAGTAACAGATCGTGTCCAAATCAACCCGCAAGAAAGTCTATTTTACACCTTGAGTAGATCGTATTTGGACAATAGATTGGTCTTGTAACACTTACGTCAACCCAAAATGAAAGGAACCGGGATGATGAAAAATCAAAACTTCACTGCTACTCTGTTGGTAGACCAAACTCCGGATGAAGTATTCAATGCCATCAACAACGTACGCGGATGGTGGTCTGAAAATGTTGAAGGAGACACTGACAAAATCAACGCAGTATTCTATTACCACTATCAGGACGTTCATCGTTGCACGTTCAAAATTGCCGAACTCGTACCGGTCAAGAGGGTAGTTTGGCATGTCCTGCACAACGACTTCAGTTTTATCAAGGACAAGACAGAATGGAATGGTACTGATGTAATCTTTGAAATCTCACAGAAAGACGGTAAAACCGAAGTGCGCTTCACGCATGCCGGACTTGTGCCTGTATATGAATGTTACGATGTCTGCGCCGATGCATGGGGTACCTATATTAATCACAGTTTGTCCGATTTAATTACGACAGGCGAAGGTGATCCTACGCTGAAAGATGGGAAAGAAAGATCACTTCAGCAGACATCACTCGAGGACCATCCTGTTTCAAAAATCATAGAGGATTGAAAAAATGAAAAACGCTGAGAGAAAGGAACCTGGTGTGCCTGCTGTGGTTGATCGGGCCACTTTCCAGGCAGAGCTGGACGCACTGCGGGTCCGCGAGAAAGCGCACACCCGGGAAGGCGACGCGATTGCCGCAGCCCGTCGGCGCCTGCCCATGGTTGAGGTGGATCCAGCCACTCCGCTCATCGGCCAACACGGACCGGTGACACTGCTGGACGCTTTTGAGGATCGCCGGATGCTCATCGCCTACTACTTCATGTGGCACACCGGTCACCCTGCGCCGGAACAGTGTGAGGGATGCACCTGGGTTACATCGCAGGTTCGGGAGCTGTCCTATATTCATTCACGTGACGTCACGTTCGCCGTCTTGTGCCAGGGTCCCGTATAACGAGAGTGTCCGCTACCGCGATTTCATGGGCTGGGAGATGCCCTGGTACTCAGCTAAAGACTCGCTCGGCACCCTCCTGGTTGGACGCCGTGTGGGCATGTTTCACCTCGTTTGCTACCTGCGGCAGGAATCCAAAGTCTTTGAGACTTATTGGACAAACGGGCGTGGTGTCGAGGCGATGGACAACAGCTACAGCTTGCTCGACCTGACCGTCTACGGGCGGCAGGAGACGTGGGAGGACTCGCCGGACGGCTGGCCGCAAGGGGGTATTATGGATACGCTGCGAACCGATGGACGTCCCACCGCCCAGTGGCCCCGCCTCAATGCCGGGTATTCCGACGCCCTGGGGAGTGGCGGGCGCTGAACAAGACTTACCATTTTCCCGATCATAGACCAAACACCCGGATGAAGACATGCCCCTCATCTTCTTGGGACTAAGCCTCGCATGGAAAATTTTTTGTATGAACTATTTTCGAGGTGCAATGTTAAACATTTTTACCTTTTATTTCTAACGAAAGGAAATAACGTGAGTTCGACATAAGAAAATTATAGAACAGGAGTTTCAAATACACTGATGGAAATGGACTGTTGACCGTCTGGAATCTTAAATAGGGATAATCATGTCTGCTTATGCCGTTGCCTATCTGAATGGAATGAATGTAAACCGGGAAATTATTACGTATCTCAACCGGGTGGATGAGACGCTTGAACCTTATGACGGTCATTTTTTAGTGCATGGCAAAAAGGGGGAAGTGGTTGAGGGTTCATCACCGGGTTTGTGTATCATCATAGAATTTCCTGGCCTGGACCAAGCCCGCAACTGGTATCATTCCGATGCCTACCAGGAAATTCGGCCGCTTCGAACTAATAATTCAGCGGGTAGTGTCATTTTGATCGATGGCGTGCCACCGGACTATAGGGCGTCAGATTTGCTTCGGAAATAATCCGGGCTAATTTTTAAAAGCTGATTAGTGAACACCGGTTAATACATCGAGGATGGGAGATCAGAATTGTAGATAAAACTCTGAATTTTCCACTGTCCGTTCTCATTTTCCAAAATGGCAATATACTTGCCGCTGTCCACACTCTGCCCATTTCCATCAGTTACCGAGTATTTCCCGATCTCATGGCATGATTTGCCGTGCGTTTTAAATGTCACGGTTTCGAGCTTTAAAGTGGAAACCCCGCTGTTGATCAGACTGCTGAAAAAGTTTGATATAGCGGATTGTCCCTTTACTGATTCCGCATTTGGTGGCATCAGCATGCCATTGCTCGTGAACAGAGCGGCTATTCCCTCGGCATTGCCTGCAGACCATGCATTCATAAATTTTGCATCGACGGCGCTAATCGCTTGCCGGGAGGTTGTCGTATTAGACGACTCCTTCATCTGGGCCATTAGCGTTTCTGAGCTGAATAAAAAAAGAGAAAGGCATAGTAAAAAAAACAATTTTTTCATTAACCGGCTCCACTATTTTGGGTTAAGTATTTAACAGAATTTAATTTCTGAATATTATCACATAGCTACAAACTGATGAGCATGTATTTCTGCTTTATGTACCAAATCCCTTAAAGGCACAAATTTTCGGCAGAAATTAGAAGGGGAAAATGAAAGGGAATCAGCAATCAACGACAAAATCGTCGTTTTTGGGCTTTTTTGAGTACCGCCGGCCGGACTCGAACCGGCACGGAGTTTTAAGCTCCATTGGATTTTAAGTCCAACGTGTCTACCAATTCCACCACGGCGGCATCCTGTGCGGCATCAAGAATACAAATTTCACTTCTAAGGTACAATATTCACCACTTTATAAATGACTTAACCATATTTTAGGTTTGAAGGTCAGAATCGTTGCATAAGTTATTAACAGATACGCACTTAAAAAGATCGGACTCTGAAACGGTGTTCGATCATAAATACGTCTGCAAGGAATATCAATTCTGTCATTTTTTCAGGAATGACGACGGTTTATGGACTTCCGTTGACTGAAAATAGTTCCGGTTGATTCGAGTTAACAGGTATTCTCATAACGATCTGTTCATAATGAACGCAAAGCATTTTGCCGATTATTATATAAAGTTCAAAATTCTTATGAAAAAAGTCGCCGTCCATTTCAAAGGAACGGTGCATTTTGTATAAATTGTTTTCATCACAACGGTTACTCATTAGCAGGTAAAGAAATTCCCAAAAATTAAAGAGAGGTAATATGAAAAATATCTTTGCAAAAACATTATCCTTTGTCCTTCTAACCATTCTTGTGGCAGGATTCACCTATCAGCAGGCAGAGGCTCAATTCAGCATTGG
The DNA here is from genome assembly GCA_963787205.1 of uncultured bacterium. Taxonomy (GTDB): domain Bacteria; phylum Bacteroidota; class Rhodothermia; order Balneolales; family DATFMH01; genus DATFNI01. The sequence goes on along the minus strand of CAWBCD010000043.1, from coordinate 3,656 downwards.
TGCTTCCTATGAGGTCAGGTCGAATAATCCCACTAATGGATTTGGGATACGGATCGAAAATGATCTGCCTTTGAAATTGCCACTGGTTGCAATCGGTGTTCGGGCACAGTTCAGTAATTTTAGCGAAAAGAATAAAATTACTGGCACCGTATCTAATCCGGGGGTAACCTATGATCAGAAATTAAACCACTACAATATCGGTTTGATGGCACTTGCAAAAGTAAAGTTAGGTTTGTTGAGTCCGTATGTGGGTCTTGGTATTGGGACCAATCGTCTTGATGTCAAAAATTCAGGAATTGGACAATTAGAAGGTCCGAAAAATAAAACGAAAATCTATTATGAAGGTGCGCTTGGTGCTGAAGCTACCTTATTGCCTTTCCTTCACCCATTTATTGAATATCGCCTTCAGAAAAATAATATAAAAGGTGTGGTTAACGGATATGAGGCCAAAGATTCGAATGGAATCTGGGCATTTGGGGTTTCTCTGCAATTCTGAATAATACAAGTATGTTAATTTCTGAGGAGAGGGCCTGTGGTTCTCTCCTTTTTTTGTTTATAGGAGGCAGATGTAAAAAAGGGTAATAGGTATGATTACTAATGTTATGTATATTTTTAAATCCATAAATTACAATCTCAGAAGGGAGTCGTGTCTGATGGGCTGTCTGTAAAGTAAAGTATTTACCTTACAGAGAGGGGCTTGTATAACTTATTGTTTAGTTGTTCGTTTAAACTCAGTATAACGCAAAGTGATGTTCAATAGGTGCAGATTTCATTGTACGGGCAATGTAACCTGTGGTGATAGTTATCGCAGTATATGAGCGAAGTAGGTGTTAAAATTAACATTGGCAGGGATCTTGATCAGTTTGAACTGGAGAGACCCCAACAACTGGAGCTGGAGAACCTGCTCCGGGTGTGCCGGGAATCGCTCGATTATTGTGATGAGGACCTGATAAAACGTGCTTTTAAGCTTTGTTACCTGGCACACCGCGGGGAGACAAGAGCATCGGGTGAGCCCTATTACCTGCATCCGATAGAGGTTTCCATCATTGTAGCCAAAGAGATCGGTATCGACGATGTTTCTGTTGCAGCCGCTCTCCTTCACGATACCGTTGAGGATACCCCCATCACGCTTGCCGATATCGAGAAATATTTTGATCCGACGGTTACGCACCTTATTGACGGTCTGACTAAAATTTCGGGAGTTTTCAAGAACCGGAATACCAAGCAGGCCGAAGCGTTCATGAAGTTGCTGCTCTCGATGTCGGAAGACCTTAGAGTGGTGCTCATTAAATTTGCCGATCGTCTTCATAATATGCGCACCATTCAGCATCTGGTCCGGGAAAAACAGATTGTTATTGCCAGCGAGACTATTGAACTATACGCCCCGCTGGCCCACCGGTTTGGTCTGTATAAGCTGAAAAGCGAGTTGGAAGATCTGAGTTTCAAAGTGTTGGATCCAACCGGTTACCGGTTTATTGCCCGTAAACTCAGGGAGAAAAAGGAAGCCAGGGAAAATTTCATACAGGAATTTATGGTGCCAATCCGTAAGCGCCTGGTTGATGTCGGCTTCCATTTTGATATCAAAGGCAGACCCAAGCATATCTATTCGATTTACCGGAAGATGATGCGTCAGCAGAAGCCGTTTGAAGAGATATACGACCTGTTTGCTATCCGGATAATCCTGGATGAACCGCATCAGAAAGAAGACTGCTGGCGGGTGTATTCGTTCATAACCGATTCGTACACACCAATTCCGGAACGGTTTCGTGATTTCATCTCCGTGCCCAAAGCCAATGGTTACCAGTCGTTGCATACCACAGTTATTACCAATAAGGGGATTAAAGTCGAAATCCAGATTCGGACCCGGAAGATGGATGAGATTGCCGAAAAGGGACTGGCAGCTCACTGGAAATACAAAGAAGGCGACGATAAAAATACCATCGACAAATTTGTGCATTGGGTTCGCGACATCCTTGAAAATCCCCGACCCGATGCAGCAACCGAGTTCGTAAAAGATTTTCAGCTCAATCTCTACACTGACGAGATTTACGTTTTTACGCCAAATGGAGAGCTCCGAACCCTGCCCAAGGGCGCGACCCCCATCGATTTTGCATTCGACATTCATAGTGAGATCGGCGAGCGTGCTTTGGCAGCCAAAGTTAACGGTAAAATTGTTCCGCTGCGCCACGAACTGAAAGGTGGTGACCAGGTTGAAATCATAACCGGCAAGCAGATCAACCTGAATACCGACTGGATTAATGATGTGGTCACTCATAAAGCCAAGTCACGTATGCGCCAGTTCATCAAGCAGCGTGAACGGGAACTGGCTGACCAGGGTCGTGATATCTGGGAAAGAAAAGCAGCAAGGCAAAAGATCAATATCTCAGAGCAGGATCTGGCCAAGATTGTGGGTCGCCTGCGCTACTCTTCAACGCAGAAATTATTTTCTGATATCGCCAATGGTGTATTCGATGTGAACCGTTTGGCTACCATTGTTAAACAAGTAATCAGTGGCGGCAAGATCGAAGATGAGAAACAGGATGATCTGCCGGTTGTTGATGAAGAAGAGTTTAATGAGCAGTTTTATGAAGATGCGCGGACCACAGGGCAGAAAGACGGGCTGATCATCAATGGAAATCTGACGGATGTCAAGTATTCCTATGCCAGATGCTGTAATCCGATTCCGGGAGACGAGGTCATCGGATTTATCAGTCGTAACGGCGATATTAAAATACACCGGGTTAACTGTAAAAATACCCGTCACTTGCTGCAAACAGATGCAGAGCGGATAATCGATGTCTCATGGGCACGCAACACGAATGAACAATTTATTGGTGCTATCCGGATCATCGGAGAAGACCGGGTGGGTCTGATTAACGACATTACGGATGTGATATCCAAGTCGTTGAGAACTAACATGAAAAGTATCAACGTAAACAGTGATAGCGGAATGTTTGAAGGAACCCTGATTTTATATGTAGATAACATTGGTCACCTGGAAAAGATTATTAAACAGATTGTGAAGATTGACGGCATAAAACAGGCATACAGATATGAATAAATTTGTCGAAAGACTTTATACTGATTTATAGATTTCGTATTCTTACGCAACACTTTAATTATCAATATATTACGTACTAATTATGATTCTATAATAACATCTCGCTTTTATATGCGTTTATTGAAATTGACAGATGTTTTACCCTAATAAATCAATTATTCCATCCTAAACAAAAACATAATAAGGATTAACGATCATGACTTACACTAAAAGAGATATTGTTCGTCGCATTTCTGAAGATTTGGATGCCCCGATGGTACAAGTCGAACCTTGGGTAGATGCCGTTATTGCAGCTCTTCGGGATACTATGATGGACGCTAACCCTACATGCCGGATTGAAATTCGTGATTTTGGTGTCTTTGAAGTCAAGAAAACGAAGGCGAAACCCAAAGCCCGCAATCCCAAAACCAATGAAGTCATCTATGTGCCGGAACATCGTAAGACCCATTTCAAACCAAGTAAATTATTGAAAGAGTTCTTGCGTCAGCCTCTGGAAGAAAATAGTAACGTAGAGGCTTGATATTTTTCCGTGCAGAAACGCATTATCGGTATTGATGTCGGAAATAAACGAATAGGTTTAGCTCAATCGGACTTG
>CAWBCD010000042.1:0-14145 GCA_963787205.1 uncultured bacterium | reverse complement strand
CTTCTCTATTTTCATGCCGGTTCTCTATATACTCGCGCAGAGCTTCTCTGTGTTCGTGTCGGTATTCTCTATAAATACGTAAAACCACTCCAGGTCCATACCAGCCTACAACATATCCACGTGGAGTTTCTCTGCGCCTACGTTGGTCTTCTCTATATTCATGTGAATCTTCTCTGCGTTCACGCCGCTCATCTCTGTATTCGCGTGAATCTTCTCTGTGTTCGCGTCGGTGTTCTCTATGTTCATGCCATTCATGGGGGTCTTGTCCGAGTACTGCTACAGATCCATATCTTCCTTGGTAGAGTAATCTGCCCTCGGAACAACTGGAAAAGGATACGACCATAACAATGGCAATAAGAATTTTAAAATGTGTTTTTTTTAAGTAGCTCATGGGTATTCCTTTTTTTGTTTTTAGCCTAACAACAATTAACCCATATAAGATCAAATCATAAATCGCATCTCTGTGCTACACCTGTTTGCTTCCTGCATATGGCAATATTAGAACAAACAGATGGATTTGATGTCTGCCGGTTGCAATGAGACCGAACACGCGGAGTGGGTGCCTGTACGTGCAACGGCAGCCAACGGCTTATATGCCACAGCATGGGTCTACGTAGGACCCTCGTATGTGGATCCTCCTGCGGTAGTCTCCGGTCCGGCGCTGTCCCAGCCGATGAACGGCGACATGCAGTTGGATCTTTTGTTTAGGCCGGACAAGACAGAGGGTCAGGTCTTTTCTGTTCCGGGCTCACCAGCTGACAGCGGGCTTAACAACCTTCATCCGACATCTATATCAAGTACAATTCGCGAACCGGTAATGGCTATTCGCTGAAATTCTGGCGAACGACCCAGTCTGCTGAGAAATGCATGTTCCGGTTTTATAAGATTACCAATGGCATCGGGACCCCTCTCGATAACCACAAAGAACTGTCCGGGGTCTTCAAACGGGACAACCACTTGATTTTGAATGTCACCGGCGACATGATGACAGCCACCGCCTCCAACACGAAGAATCATGACACGTTGCATCTGCAGTCGAAGATAGTCCCCAATCATTATGGAGGTTCAGGAATATCCTGGTCCAGAGGTACGTCAGCCATTTGCAGCCGTTTTGCCATCATATGGACAAAACGCTGATAATGGTTTTAAAAAGACCTGTGGTATGTTTCCATAAAACCGGAAATCCAGCTAATGTTTTTTTCATTCAAAGGGATCCCTGTGGTAGCATCACACAGGGGAAATATCCATCCCTACCCGAATTTTTGGATGATATGAACGCGGATCTTTAATTCTGACTACGCACTAATCATATTCTATAAGTGCGCCCGTGCCTCTCCATCCGGAGAGTTTTTTACTTCACAGTGGTCATTTAATATCATCGTCTGCCCACTCGCAGGCGTGTAAGCGGGCCAGTAGGGGAGCTCTTTGGTATTGGGATTGCCACTCCTCATAAATTGTAGCAAGGCGGACGACATTTTTTCAGACAGGGCTCGTGGCCGTTCGCCGCCTCCGGTGTGAGACAACATGAGGTCCGTATTGTAAAACCAGAAACAGATATCAAGGGTATGAAACGCTCCCAGGCGGCCATTAAACATAGGAGGGCGCCATCCAAACCAATCTACATAAACCGGTGCTTTCTGTTTGGCCTTTGCATTGGCTGTCCGTATGACTCCTTGTCTCATAAACCCGCTCTGAACAAGTACCATGACATCGTAAGGGGTTTTAGCCTGGGGCAATGCGGTATCATGACTCTCGGCAAAGGCCCTGGCATAGGCCTCATAAGCGCCGGCCGCCTTATTGCCTAGTCCTCCAAAGAACCCGGCCCGTTCACGCAGACTCTTTATGGCGTCTTCTTTCGTAATGTTTTCAATCTTCGGGTTACCCAGACTGGATGCGAATTCATCAAACGTGCTGCTTATGATCAATGGAATATCCGATGAAAGGCCATTCGGATTGTTGAAAAACTCTCCCTTCAGAATATTCCTGCCATCGGCAACCGGTGCAAATCCGCTCCCGAAACCAGAAAGGCCCATTTTTTTTGCATAGGCACGTGAAGCCTTATCGGCTAACTTGATGTAATCCAGCCAGGGCATTTCCTGAAGGTTATCAATGTGGCCGGGACTTACATTGCCCTCTTTTAAAATATATTGTCCGACGCCCTGTGAGTCGTTCTGATTTTTGGCTTCTAATTCATTGCCGCTCATAGCAACCGCTTTATGAAACAAGCCTTTTGCCTGCGGCATATTCATCAAAATACATACTTTAGCCCCACCGCCCGATTGGCCTATGATGGTTACGTTGTCGGGGTCACCGCCGAAATTGGATATGTTATCTTTGACCCACCGGAGTGCGGCAACCATGTCCAGCGCCCCTGCATTGCCGGAGTCAGCGTATTTGCTGCCCCCGACCCCGGAAAGATCAGAAAAACCTATCGGACCTAACCGGTGGTTGATCGATACGAAAACAATATCACCCTTTCGGCTTAGATTTTCTCCCTTATACCCATCCTGCTCGATGCTGTTTCCATTTGTGAAACCACCCCCATGCAGCCACACGATAACCGGGCGTTTTTTATTGTCATGGATTTCAGGGGTCCATACATTCAGATTCAGGCAATTTTCGCTGAGATCATAATAGTTCCAGTGATCCCGGTACGAATAATAGGGATTAGAATATCGCCCCTGCATAATTTGTGGTGCGTCATCTCCCCACCAAATAGCCGGAAAGACATCATTCCAGGGTTTGGGTTTTTGAGGAGGCATAAACCGGTTCTTCCCGCTTGTATCAGCCCCATAGGGGATCCCGCGAAAAACATAGATATCCCGCAAAATGAGCCCCTGCACCTTACCATACTGCGTGTCTGCAATGGCAGTGTTATCCCCCGCATATAGCACTTCGCCGTCGTTGAATACCGGATTTAACGAAGTAAATGGTCTGCTTTTGCCATTAGCGGACAAAAAAGGGGTTACAGTGAATCCGGCAAAGCCGGCGGCTAAGGTTTGAATAAATTCGCGTCTGTTCGTTTTCATGGCGGGATTATTTAGTAATCAAAAAATAAAATCTACGAAACGAAACATGAGATGCAAGTGGATTATGATAATATTTTACAGATACCATTAAATGGTAAGTCTGAATTTTCTCTTGTATTGGATATGCGGGAATTAGAGGGGATTTCTTTACACATTGGAATAATAAAAAGGACACTATATAAGCTTTTGCCAGTCGACGTTATGTTATGATTTTGGTGTAATATTCAGACCCAAATGAAATAACTCTTACTTGCGGGTTATAATGGACGGAGAGACTGATGAAAGATTGACGCAGATCCTTTTAACCGCTGTTCTGATTGCTGGCTGTAATATGCTGGGTATTACCTCATACAGAAATATAAATCCGGAACAAACATTCATCATAACCGACACAACCGGGCAAAAGGCCACGGTATATCATTCCGGCGAACCCACCCCCTTTGCTGTCACTTATAGGCTGATAAACACAACAAACAGAGAAATAACTTACTATGATGGTATAGCTCCTCTCGTAGCTTTTGAAATATGACAGAACGATAGTCTGGTAATGACCTCAGGTTATGGTGTCATGAATATATTCATCCCTTTTCTGGATATTCTGGCTCCGGGTGGCACCTTGCAGGGCGAATGGCGTGCACCTGATGCAACGTCTATCGGTCAAAGAGTAGTTCTAAATCCAGGTACATATCAAGTCGGGGTAGCAAGTCCTGACTTTCAGAATGGAGTTAAAATGATTCCTCCGCTTTCATTTAGTATTGTAAAGTGAGCACCGTCATTCTGCCCAGATCCTTATAAAAGATTCAATCAATTTACACAACACTGATCCTGGTTGGTGTTGCAACAACGTATTATGAGATCATTGATTTATTTGTTTTTAATTCATGTTAATCTATTTATTGTCATTGTCGACCCAAATTCGTCACCATTTTTGTGGGGCAGCTTACATATCGCTATTAAAAGCTCAGAGGTGGCGCCAGAAAGAGGTATTCCGCGGCAGGTAAGCATATAACTATTGAAAATATTTATCATTACCGGTACCGTCCGGGTCATTTGTTACCAAATAACGCCATTATTTTTTAAAACGTTACATGCTAAATCTCTTCGCTAATAATTGGGTCACTAGAGGAATAACAGACACTATTGAGAGAAACATGAAACACATCTTCATTCATATCTTGTGTTCATTATCCGTGATTCCCGCCTTGGCCCACCAGGACCAGACCTTTGCGGGTAATCGCATCAGCACTGGTCGTTAAAATCAGTTCCACCGGATGGAAAGACAGCCGAATCTCCTTACCATGTATCTGCTTACATACTGATTGACAGTCCAGACTTCCCCCTTAATAAATGGGGCGGGGCCAGGGGGTTGTCCTCATCCCGGGTAAGTGTGGCGATCGTAAATTTTGTGAAACGCGTAGACAACCCCCAAACCCCCTTTTCTAAGGGGGAAAAGACAGCGGAATCTCCTTACCGATGTATCTGTTTACTCACTGATTGGCGGTCCAGACTTCCCCCTTAATAAAGGGGGCGGGGGGGTTGTCCCCATCCCGGGTAAGTGCGGTGATCGTAATTTTTATGAAACGCGTAGACAACCCGCCGTCACCAGGGGGGGTACCGCGTGGGATTGGAATACCGGGTCTTATCCGGAACAAATATCATTTTAGCAGCAAAAGGCAGAATACGTATTTATAAACTAACTCTTGTTATCAAAGGATTGCGGGGAACGGGAGTGGAATAAATGGAGTTTTTTTAAGAGATTGTTTATACGCTTTTCATTGATTGATTTTGTAAAACTGGTGTGATGTGGAAAAGCAAATGAGGCAAACCGAAAACGTCAAACTATTCCGACCTATGAGACCACATGCTATAACTATTGCCATCCTTATGATTCTCGTTCCTGTATTCGCAGTCAGGGCGCAGCTTATTAACCTCAAAACGGCTCCGGTAGCAACCGGAGATCAGTTTATGGTGCAGCCATCGGTGAATGCCGGAATGGGAAATGTATCCATTGCATTGGATGATCCACTGGCAGATCCTTTTATAAATCCCGCTAAAGGTCGAAAGGTTACGGGGACCGAAGCCTATATGCTTCCCACATTCTATCGTATTTCCAACGGTCTCGGCGGGGCCAAGACACTGTCTGTTGGTGCACTCACATCCGAAGAGAAGTGGTTTGGTGGTTTAGGAGTGGCCGTTCAGCAACTTAACATGTCTCCGCAATCCAACGTATTAAAAGAACGGTCGACCAATAATAATTATGTCTGGCTCGAAGCGGGAAAGCGGTTGAACAGTTCTGCCGCATTGGGAGTCAGCTTTTCCTGGTCCGGACTCGGCGGGATGGGTGGAGTCAATTTATTGTATCCACAAAGTGACAACGTTGATCAGCATGGCCATTTGTTGGATTTGCGGGTCGGGTTAAGCGGAGTGACAAGCTCGCAAGGCAACTACGAGGCATTGATTCTCTTTAACCAGACGAACATGACTCAACAGGTTACCTATCCGGTATACACCGTGTATCCATGGTATTCTTCTATAGCTCAACCGGTCCAGCCGACATCTTACAATAGCGATACATACCACGACAAGACCAACACCTGGGGGCTGCATCTCGGGTATTACCATCCGGTGGGAGAACATAACTGGAAAATTGGGGGCATAATGACCTTCAACTATAAGAGTCATCCTCACATACCCAATTACGAACTCATGAGCATACCCCGTGATCCGGGCAACAGCCGGGCGTTTGACTTCGGTATAGGGACCTCCCATCGATCGGATAACAATGTGATATTTGCCGCGGATTTTATTTTGGAACCGGTCTGGAGCACTACGTGGGGTACGGCTGCACATGATTATTATGGTGGATCGGGCATAGCCATTCCAACGGGGGGTAAAACGGTCAAAAACAACTTTGACTTCATGAACTCCATACTGCGTACAGGATTGGGCTGGCAGGGCAAACACGTTCTCGTGCAAGCGGGCATCAATGCAAAAACGTACCGATATGTGTTGAAGCAAAAAGATTATGTACAGGGCACATCCCGGCGCCAGAATGAACACTGGACCGAATGGACGTACAGCATGTCGGCTGGGGTGAATCTGAAAGGTGTGAGCATCAAATACACCGCCTTCCTGACAACCGGGATCGGACGGCCGAAAACCATTCAGCAGGGCGGCGGCATCTGGATTTCAGAGACCAATTTTTCAAGTTCGGTTGGCAGCGACATCATTTTTGCTCCCAACGGCGACCTCTCGCTCGACAATGCAACCGTATTTACCAACCAGATTACGGTTACGATTCCTATGTGAGGTCAGTACTAAGGAAACAGGACAAGCACTCTCCAATTATCATCCCGACAGTAGCTTTGCGGAGTGGAGAAATCTAACGTGATTGCATGTGTTATGCTTATGTGGTCAGTCCTTAGAACCTTCTACGATTAGGATAAATTTCTCCATCTCCAGATGCAACTGATTGGTCAAAAGACAGTTTCAGTTTGGGACAAAATGGCATTCTTATGTTGTAATGTGTGATTTCATGAGACATAAGTTGCAATTTAATTTCAGATGTATGCCGTTGTTATCCGGCTGTCTGTTAAAATTTACAATTCACGGCATGTCATGAAGAAATTGGGTTTATTTTTTCTTCCGTTTGTGCTTACAACTGCAGCATATGGGCAAAGTACTGAATTTTACATGCAGGCTAACTCCGGCTTTTTTTATTTCAGTAAGGGATTATCATGGACTTATTTTTTGGGACGGCCGGTAAAGGTGCCCGTTATCGATAATCCTTATGGCAGCATGTTTTCCACCTCATATGGCGTTTCAGCACAGATTCAACACATAACCCCAAAAAACCTGGTCCTGGGCCTTCAGTTTGGCACTGAACTGCTGCGAAGTCGGGTGAGAATTAATAGAATAGGTTCCCTGGGTGTCGGCCTCACAACCCCTGCGAAGGGGCATGGCATATTATCAATGGGTTGCATAAACCTGTATCCCCACATAGGGCGAAGATTTTCATTGTATCCTCGTATAATTGATCTTACAATTGGACCTGAAGTCGGATATGTCATCAGTAGCTGGGAAAGGGGAATTGTGAAGGATAAGACTTCAAAATTTACATATACCACGGATTATCGAGTTAAGGTACCAGATACCTATTTAAATATCAGATCCACTATAACCGAATATTGGGGTACATGGGGACTTTCGATCAGTTATTCATATGGCCTGCAACGCTACGATACTCATTCATATGAAAATCGTCCAGGAAGCCATTTTCCCCATTTCTTTATGATGGGACTCGATTACAGGATAAAGTAACCGGTTTCCTGAGGTTGCATTGTGATCGGGGGAAAAGATCTTGGGGGCTGGCTGGTTCATCATTCATGCTTTCCAGGAGTAGTTATCGATTAACCAGTGAAATCTATTTTCAATAGTCTCCTTTTTAATATCTTTAGCCCGATATCAAACTGGTGAACTTGAAAGATCATGGCACAGGGAACACTTCTGATTATCGATGATGAAGAACGGCTGAGAACCTTACTCGCACGCCTGTTGCAGTTGGAAGACTATACCGTGTTGACAGCCTCGGATGCCGGATCGGGACTTTCCCTGTTGCAGAAACATCCGGTTGATGTTGTGCTTTGTGATGTCCGGCTACCTGATGCCAACGGGCTGGAAGTGCTGCCAAAGATCAGGGTCATTCAGCCGGATGTGGAAGTCATCATGATCACCGCTTTCGGGACCATTCCAGACGGGGTGAAAGCCATTAAATATGGTGCCTTCGATTATATCACTAAGGGTGACCAGGAAGAGCAGATCATACCAACGGTTGCCCGGGCCATGGACAGGGTGAGAACACGCAAAAAATTAAATCGGCCCGTGGGGAGGCAATTCACGTTCGATCAAATTATTACCCATTCGCCGGCTATGCAGGAAGCTGTTGCTCTGGCAAAACGTGTTGCGCGGACCGACGCCACAGTGCTGCTGCTCGGGGAGACGGGGACCGGGAAGGAAGTATTTGCTCAGGCCATTCACACGGGCAGTCACAGGTCAGACAAGCCGTTTGTCGCCGTCAATTGCAGTGCTTTGGGACATGAATTGCTGGAATCGGAGCTGTTTGGCTATCGGAAAGGGGCTTTCACGGGTGCTGACAGGGACAAACGCGGCCTCTTTGAAGAGGCGGACGGCGGTACCATATTTCTGGACGAGATTGGTGAGATCCCACTCGATCTGCAGGCCAAACTTCTACGTGCCCTCGAGACCAAACGATTCATCAAAGCCGGCGATACCAAAGAGTCATCAGTCGATGTCCGTATCATCGCAGCGACAAATAGAAATTTAAAAATGGAAGCGGAAACCGGCTCGTTTCGCAGTGATCTTTATTACCGTCTGCAGACATTTACGATTCAACTTCCGGCACTACGGGAACGACCCGGAGATATCCCGGAACTAGTCCGTTTCTTTGTTTCTGATCTGGGTGACAAGCTTGGAAAATCTATCGAAAGCGTAAACCCTGATTTCATGGCTGCCTTAATGAGTTTCCCTTATCCGGGCAACATACGTGAACTGCGCAACCTGATCGAACGATCCATCATCCTTGCCGTTGGGCCGGAACTGACTCCCGATCTTCTTCCAACCGTGACTGTCACCAGTGAATCTGCGCGCGAGCAAGACCTGGAGAGTGTGGAACGGGATCATATCATTCGCATCCTCAAATTCACAGGCGGCAACAAGACTCGAGCCGCAGAGATTTTGAATATCGGCCTGGCTACGTTGTACAGGAAGATTCAGAAATATGGGATCGGTGATCAGTAAACAATCCTAAACACGACGGATGTCATCCTGCCGGCGATCCCGGCTGTCCCCGGGGATCGGCTTAGGATCCCGTTGGTAACGGGCAACGTGCCGTTCCTGTGTGACCATCGTTTCCGGGTGTGACGGGATTCTACGTTCTCCGGCAAGCCGAAGAACATCAGAATGACAGTGGTGGTGTTTGGGTTGGGGAGAACAGTGACCGGTAAAACCAACCCAAACACAGCGGATGTCATCCTGCCGGCGATCCCGGCTGTTCCCGGGATCGGCTTAGGATCCCGTTAGTGACGGGCAAGGTACCGTTCCTGTGTGACCATCGTTTCCGGGTGTGACGGGATTCTACGTTCTTCGACAAGTCGAAGAACATCAGAATGACAGTGGCAGTGTCGGTTGTGGTTCCCTGATTTCTGACTCCTGACTCCTGTCTTCTGAATTCTCCTCTTCACCATCTCATTTTGAGAAAACAGCCTTTCATTTTGATAGAATGAGACGATAGAAGCGATTCAAAAAAAGAAGTTACTATTGGCGTTAATTAATTGCCAATTATTGACTTAACGTTTTATGAGATGGCATCCTTTCCATTTTGGCACGGTGTTGGCAACGCTGGTTATCAGGCAAATTCAGATATTATAAATCGCGATATACCATGCGAATAATCGATGATCGAAATTCTGTACAAACCTAATCACAACCACAATGATCGGTCTTAGAACCAAAACATTCCTGGGGCTTGGCTTCCTCTTCCTGTTGATCGTTCTGATGAGCATCCTGGGAGCCAACATGACGCACCAGATGGCATCGGACACCGAGTCCATCCTGAAGGATAACTTTGCGTCTGTCCATTATGGGTACCTGATGCTCGATGACCTGGATCAGATGCAGCAATCGGTGCTTGCTCCTGCAGGCCCCGCATCCCGGCAAATTCAAGCTTTAGCCATCCGGTTTGATTCGGTTCTGAGCAAAGAGGCAGGCAATATTACCGAACCGGGGGAAGCAGAGCTGGTCCGCAACTTGAGGGCTGCATTTGGGAAGTATCGTACGCTGGCCGGGCAGGCGAATGCCGGCAAAAGCGATGAATTGGCATCACTATACCATGAAATGAAGCGAGATATCCGGCAGATATACCACATCAATCGACAGGCACTGATCAGACGAAACAGTATAGTTACACAAAGGGGATACGACTCATCGGTGACTACACTTGTCCTTGGCGGATTCAGTACGCTGATTGCACTCGTGTTTATGGTGTATTTTCCCGGGTCGCTGGTCAACCCGTTGCGTGAAGTCACGAACAAGATCGATGCAATCTCGCAAGGCGACTACGAACAGCGTCTCGAACATTCATCATCCGATGAAATCGGTGTGCTGGCCGTTTCATTTAACCGGATGGCCTCAAAGCTCCAGGAATTTGAGCAGAGTACGCTTTCCGACGTGCTTGCTCAAAAAAAGCGTCTTGAAACGGTGCTCAACAGCATGACTGACGCCGTATTCATTCTTAATGAGAATATGCGCGTTATTATGGTAAACCCTGCATGTTCGGTGCTTAGCGGGCTCACAGAGTCGGAGTTGGTCGGCAAACAGATTTCAGCATTGGCCGGAACCAATGACTTCATATCGGATATCGTTAGTGATCTGATTATTCCTTTTGGACCGGGGGAAGCCGTCGAGAGTAAACCGATCAAAGTGGTAGTCAATAACCGCGAGCGTTATTTTACGAAAGAGACCCGGAACCTGTCAATAACCCCGGCTTCCGGGAAGAACGCCACCCTGATTGGACACCTTGTTATCCTGAAAGATGTGACCGGGCTTGCGGAAAGGGATGCAGCGAAAACCAACTTCCTGGCCACCGTCTCGCACGAACTGAAGACGCCTATATCATCCATCAACTTAACCCTGAAGCTGCTCAGAGACAATAAGATCGGGCAGTTAAATGATGAACAGGATAATCTGATTGATTCCGTTCGACAGGATACGGACAGGTTGAACGGTTTTGTAAATGAACTGCTGAATTTCAGCCAGCTGGAATCGGGAAACATCCGGCTTAATGTCACAGATGCAAACCTTGGAGAGTTGATTGGCTACGCTCAAAAAGCACTGCAGCGACAGTTGGAGGACAAAAAGCTGGTCATAGCCGTTTCACTGCCTGATGAGCCGGTCACGATCAAAGTTGATCCGGAAAAGACGGTCTGGATACTGACCAACCTGATCGGCAATGCGATCCGTTACTCACCGGAAAACGGGATCATAACTATAAGTGTCACAAGTAGTAGTGATCAAGTGGTTGTAGCGGTGAGTGACCAGGGAGCAGGAATTCCCAAAGAGTTTCAGAACCGGATATTCGAGAAGTTCGTACGGGTCGGCGGAGATGCGAGTCTGGGCACCGGGCTTGGACTGGCTATCTCAAAAGAATTCCTCGAGGCCCAGGGAGGTGATATATGGCTGGATAAGAGCGAGCCTGGGAGAGGAACGACACTTACCATTTCACTCCCGTTGGTTCAGAGCGAAACAGGCGGTGAGCAGATGTAGCCGGACATCTGAAAATAACAACACCTCAATTTAGTACCGATAGGTAACTATGCAGTTCTGCTGCAGGGGAAAAGTACGTCCGATTTTAATACAGGTTAAAAATCATAATCATATGAATAACAATAAGTTGAATAGTAATCATACCGTTGGCCTGGCGCGCGATCTGAGCCTCTTCGACATCACCATGATTGGCGTCGGAGCCATGATCGGAGCCGGTATATTTGTGCTGACGGGAATAGCGGCAGGCACTGCCGGTCCGGCGTTAATGTTGTCGTTTGCATTAAACGGGATCGTGACCGTATTCACTGCCATGGTCTACGCGGAACTGGGCTCGGCCATCCCGGAAGCCGGCGGGGGATACCTGTGGGTTAAGGAAGGACTGCCGGGTCCCAATGCCTTTCAGGCCGGCTGGATGAGCTGGTTTGCCCATGCGGTTGCAGGCAGCTTGTATGCTCTTGGTTTTGGTGCTTATCTGGCGCAGTTATTTAAAGAAATCAACTTTTCATTCCTCGGGCTGCATGGGGAGATCCTTGGCAAGGTGCTGGCGGGCATCATCATTTTAATCTTTGTCGGCATCAACTACCGCGGGGTATCGGAAACGGGAATGGCCGGAAATATCGTGACCGTACTCAAGGTGATTATCCTGCTCATCTTCATCGCAAGCGGATTGTATGCAATCATTGCGCATCCGCAGTTCTTTTCAAAGTTTCGTCCGTTTAAGCCCAATGGATGGTCCGGTATCCTGAGTGCCATGGGGTTGACCTTCATCGCTTTTGAAGGCTATGAGATCATCGTACAGGCGGGCGAAGAGGTTAAAAATCCACGCAAGAATATCCCGAAGGCGGTCTTCCTGTCGCTGGCAATCGTGGTTCCCATTTATATACTGGTCGCATTTGTCTCCATCGGCGCGGTAAATACCGGCAGTAACTTGCCGACGTATCTTTGGCTCGGGAAACATGCCGAATTGGGTATCGTGGAAGCTGCACGCCAGTTTATGCCCTTTGGCAACCTGCTGCTGATGGTAGGCGGACTGCTGGCGACGATGAGCGCTTTAAACGCCACCACCTATTCATCGACGCGGGTCAGTTTTGCGATGGGACGAGACAGGAATCTGCCGGATATGTTTTCCAATATCAACCAGCGCACGCGGACTCCTCATATCGCCTTGTTATTCAGCGGGGCACTGATTCTATTCATGGCAGAGATAATTCCTATAAAAGATGTAGCTTCAGCCTCGGATATCATGTTTCTGCTGCTGTTTTTGCAGGTTAATATTGCGGCCATTACCCTCAGAAAGAAGTATGGCGACCGGCTCAAATACGGGTACCTCATGCCGTTTTTCCCGATCGTGCCCATTATCGGAATCATTACCAAGCTGTTTTTAGCGCTTTATATGTTTAATTACTCGCCGGTTGCCTGGTATTTCACCATCGCCTGGATTGGTGCCGGCACGCTGATCTATTATTTCTATGCCAAACCCAGGGATAAGTCCAAAGAACGAACACCGGTAGTTCTGGAAGAAAAACTCGTGGAGACGTATGACGGCAGGTACCAGGTGTTGGTTCCCGTTGCCAATCCCGATGCATTGGATAACCTGTTGCCGCCGGCTATTGAGGCCGCCAGACGGAATAACGGGATTGTCGTACTTCTGAATGTGATAACAATCCCTGATCAGTTGAGCCTGTCTGCAGGCAGCAAGTACGTTGACATATCGCGGGAAGTGTTGAAGCAGGCGCGGCAATTGGTGGAAGATGCCGGGATTGATGCCGAAGTGCTGATCCGCATCGCGCACCGGCTGCCGGATGCGATCATCCAGACTGCCATAGAACGGGATGTGGATCTGATGGTTATGGGATGGCGCGGCAAATCGGCCGGCACCCGCATAATCGTTGGCAAAAAAGCCGATTATATCATGGACGAGGTTAACTGCGATGTACTCGTTGTTCAGCAAATGCAGAATCCACCTTTTCGCAGGGTGGTCGTTCCCGTTTCGAATCCTGCTACGATTGAGCAGTTGCTGCGCAAAGCGGTTTTGATTAACGGAGATAATAAAGATGCCCGTATTGATTTGCTGCACATATTCAGAGAGGGAATGTCAGGAGATGGGAAAGAAGCAGTCACGGCACAACTCAGAGATCGGATCAAAGGGTACCTCGAACAGAATCCCGATATATCTGCAAGGGTAAATTTTGTGTTTGAGGTGGCCGGGGATGTTTTGGAATCCATCATTGAAAAGACGAAAGAATATGATGCCATCGTCCTTGGGGCTACGAATCCAACATGGGCCCGGCGACGTTTCCTGATCGATAAGCCGGTGGTTATCCGTCAAAAGACGCAGAAACCTGTCATGCTTGTCAGGACCAGAAGCAGCCGGGTTGAGTTCGGGATTCAGCGTTTCATGAATTATATGAAGGGTGGATATAAGCGCATCAAGCCGGCCTCAGAACAGCAACTGGAAAGTGATGGGATTCTTGCACCAAGAGGGAATCAGCAGACCGAGGATCTTCATACAAGAGTCCATAAAATACCGTTGTTAATCAGTTCCGCACTTGCTGTGATATCATGTGTTCTCATCTCTATGGGTGATGGATCAAACACGTCATGGATAGGAGGAACCCTCTTTTTTGTGGCACTGGGCTGGTTTACACGGTTATCGGTAAAGGGAACGCTCGGGCGAAGAACTCAAAAGTAACAGAGAGTATTTCAGTATTAACTATCGACATATAACGAATCGACGCTTGTCAATGTATTTGAATAACCGTTGAAACAACCAGGC
>CAWBCD010000041.1:0-39874 GCA_963787205.1 uncultured bacterium | reverse complement strand
CGACAGGGCGGCGGAGCCGTTCGTGATGTTGCAGGGGCAGGCACTGCTCGCGGTACTCGACCAGGGCAGTGGTGATCCGCGGGATCTGCCGCTGGATAAGCTCATGGCGGCGTTGATGGGTCATGAGCGGCGCCGATGGCAGGCGATGGCTGCCAGCTGGAACTGGGGCAGTGGCCGGGCTCCATCGGCGGAAGTTCAGGGCCGGGCGGTTGCGGCGCTGGCGTTGCTGGGCGCCGATACCGTTGCCGAGGCAGCGGAGATCGTGCGGCGGGTCCCGGAACTGCGGGATGCGCCTGCGGAGCGGCTGGCGGCTGTGGTCTCGTGGGCTGCTGGGTTGTATCCGGGTGGGCCTGGTGTGGCGCCGCGGATCCGCCCGGATCTGGTCGGGGAATGGTTCGTGGTGTCGGAGGTGGCCGCTGACCCGGATCTGACCCGCAGCTTGCGGGCGGGGATGAGTGATGTGCAGGCGGCCCGGGCGCTGGCGTTCCTGGCCCGCGCGGCGGACCGGATGAAGATAGCCGATGGGCTGTTCAAGGAGTTCGGGTCCGGAGACCTAAGCCGCCTTATCCTGGCCGCGGTGCTGGCTACCCGGACAGGAAAAGCCGCCCGCAGCCTGCTCGATCCTGTCATCGCCGGGCAGATCGCCGCTGCGGGTGACGGACGCTTGACCAGCTCACCGGACTCCAGGACACAATGCCCGACTACCTGCTGCTGCGCACGCACGCCGCCGTCGCACAGTTGATCGTCACGCTGCGCCGGGCGCTGGCCGCCGACAACCCCGCCCGCCAGGCCGACCTCGCCTCCGCGCTGGCCAACCTCGGCGTCCGGCTGTACCGGGTGGGCCGGTATGAAGAGGCACTGGAAGCCACCCAGGAATCCGTCGCCCTGCGCCGGGCGCTGGCCGCCGACAACCCCGCCGCCCACCAGGCCAACCTCTCCAGCCTCCGCGCTGGACCACCTCGGCGTCTGGCTAGACCGGATGGGCCGGTATGAAGAGGCACTGGAAGCCACCCAGGAATCCGTCGCCCTGCTCCGGGCGCTGGGCCGCCGACAACCCCGCCGCCCACCAGGCCAACCTCGGCTCCGCGCTGGACAACCTCGGCATCTGGCTGGCCCGGGCGGGCCGGTATGAAGAGGCGCTGGAAGCCACCCAGGAATCCGTCGCCCTGCGCCGGGCGCTGGCCGCCGACAACCCCGCCGCCCACCAGGCCGACCTCGCCACCGCGCTGGCCAACCTCGGCATCTGGCTGTACCGGGCGGGCCGGTATGAAGAGGCACTGGAAGCCACCCAGGAATCCGTCGCCCTGCGCCGGGCGCTGGCCGCCGACAACCCCGCCGCCCACCAGGCCAACCTCGCCACCACGCTGGACAACCTCGGCATCTGGCTGTACCGGGTGAGCCGGTATGAAGAGGCGCTGGAAGCCACCCAGGAATCCGTCGCCCTGCGCCGGGCGCTGGCCGCCGACAACCCCGCCGCCCACCAGGCCGACCTCGCCACCACGCTGGCCCACCTCGGCATCCGGCTGTCATGGAGAATTAAAGAATTGTATATTTAATACAAATATTCGAATATTAATATTGGAATTGTTAACTCGCTGACCAGTTGGTCGGCCTAGGTCCATGAGGAAGGACATTATGAAAAATTTTAAAACTATGGACGGCAACGAAGCTGCCGCATACGTTGCCCATAAACTGAACGAAGTTATAGCCATTTATCCCATAACACCATCTTCACCAATGGGAGAACTGGCGGATCAATGGAGTGCCCAAAACAGAAAAAACCTGTGGGGTACTGTACCCAGAATTATTGAGATGCAATCGGAAGGTGGAGCTTCCGGAGCAGTACACGGTTCTTTACAGGGGGGGGCACTGACGACCACATTTACGGCGAGTCAGGGTCTGCTGCTAATGCTGCCAAATATGTTCAAAATTGCCGGGGAACTGACCAGTGCTGTCTTCCACATTGCTGCGCGTTCCATCGCAGCACAAGCACTTTCGATTTTTGGTGATCACTCTGATGTTATGGCTACAAGATCGGCCGGATGGGGCATGCTTTTTTCAGGCTCCGTACAGGAAGTCATGGATATGGCATTAATCGCACAAGCTGTGACCCTGCGGTCAAGGGTTCCGTTTCTTCATATTTTCGATGGATTCCGTACATCACATGAAATCCAGAAAATCGAAGTGCTTCCTGATAAAGTGATGCGTAACCTGATCGATGATGATTTGGTGAATGCCCATCGCAGAAGAGCTCTGAATCCTGATCATCCGTTCATTCGGGGTACAGCCCAGAACCCGGATGTGTTCTTTCAGGCGCGGGAAACCGTCAACCCTTATTACTCAGTGGCTCCGGATATTGTAGCCGAAGTCATGGCCGAATTTGGCAAAGAAACAGGCCGTAACTACAAACCGTTTGATTATGTTGGTCATCCGGAAGCAGAACGGGTTATTATACTCATGGGATCGGGTGTGGAGACAGCCGACGAGATGGTTTCTGCACTCAGCAAGAATGGGGAAAAGGTCGGAGCAATAAAAGTGCGCCTCTTCCGCCCATTTTCGATAAAGCACCTGATGAACGTTTTGCCGTCGACGGTGAAGGCAATTGCTACTCTTGACAGAACCAAAGAACCCGGCGCATCCGGAGAACCGCTCTATCTGGATGTTAGTACGGCTATTGATGAAGCCCTCTCTGAAGGCACGGCGCCATTCAAGGTACGTCCTGTGGTTATCGGTGGCCGATATGGACTATCCTCGAAAGAGTTTACGCCTGCCATGGTGAAAGGATTGCTGAAGGTTCTGGAATCGGAAAAACCACGGAATCACTTTACACTTGGGATAAATGATGACGTGCAACACTCGAGTATCGATTATGATCCTGGATTTCAGCTGGCCGCCGATGGCACAACACAGGCTGTGTTCTGGGGACTCGGTTCTGACGGTACGGTTGGGGCAAATAAGAATACCATTAAGATCATAGGTGAAGAGACGGACTTCTACGCTCAGGGTTATTTTGTATACGACTCGAAGAAAGCGGGCGCACGTACGATATCTCACCTGCGTTTTGGTCCCGAACCCATTCATAAACCGTACCTCATTAGTGAAGCAAGTTTTGTTGGTGTTCACCAGTTCGGCTTTTTTGAACGGTATGACACTTTGCGCCTGGCGAAAAAAAAGGCTACGCTTCTGATAAACAGTCCGTATTCTACTGAGGAACTATGGGATAAACTCCCGCGGCCGGTCCAGGATCAAATCATCAAAAAAGAATTAAAAGTATACATGATTGATGCCTACCGCGTCGCAAAGGAACTCGGTTTGGGCGTGCGGATCAATACTATCATGCAGACCTGTTTCTTTGCTTTGAGTGGGGTTCTTCCAAGAGAAGAAGCCATTGACAAGATCAAACAGGCTATCGAAAAGACCTATGGAAAAAGAGGGCATACGATCGTTCGGAAGAATTTCGAGGCGGTGGATACAGCACTATCTCAACTGTTTGAACTCGAGGTACCATCCGCTGTCACCAGTGTAATGGAGCTCCCTCTAATCGTGGCGAAAGAAGCACCAACCTTTGTGCAACAGGTTACAGCTCCCATGATCGCTGGCAATGGTGATGATCTCCCGGTAAGCAAACTGCCTGTTGACGGTACCTACCCGAGCGGAACAACGCAGTGGGAAAAACGCAATATTGCCCTCGAGGTACCGGTCTGGGATCCGGATATCTGTATCCAGTGTGGCAAGTGTGTGATGATTTGTCCTCATTCGGTCATCCGGGCTAAGGTAGCTGAGGACAAGGATCTGACTGATGCGCCGGATAACTTCAAAACGGCACCGGCACGCTGGCGACAGTTGAAAGACTGGAAATATACACTGCAGGTAGCAGTGGAAGACTGCACCGGTTGTTCGCTCTGTGTTGAAATATGCCCGGTCAAGGATAAACGCCAGGTCGGACACAAAGCGGTAAACATGGAGCCACAATTGCCGTTACGAGAGCAGGAACGTAAAAACTGGGATTTTTTCCTTACGTTACCTGAGGTTACAGACAAGCGAAACGGTTCTTCTGTTTCCGGACAAATGACATTCAATAAGGTGAAGGAAGTCCAGTTACTGGAACCGTTGTTCGAATTTTCGAGTGCTTGTGCAGGCTGTGGGGAGACTCCTTACATACGGCTGATGACCCAGTTATTCGGGGATCACACCCTGGTAGCCAATGCCACCGGTTGTTCGAGTATATATGGCGGCAACCTGCCAACCACACCCTGGTCACAAAACAAGCAGGGTCGCGGTCCTGCCTGGAGCAACTCGCTATTTGAAGATAATGCCGAGTTTGGATTGGGTATGCGTCTGGCCCTGGACAAGCAAGTAGAGCTTGCCCGCGAACGTGTTGATGCCTATCGTGCTGTTCTGACAGATAAGTTAGCTGATGAACTGCTGAATAGCCCGCAGGAGACTTATGAGGAAATCGAAGCACAGAGAGAACGGGTCGCTGTTCTGAAAGAAAAAATGAAAGATCAGAAAGATGCCTCGGCCCGGGATCTTTTGGAGTTGGCTGATAAGCTGGTCAGGAAGAGCGTCTGGATCGTCGGTGGTGATGGCTGGGCATATGACATCGGTTATGGTGGTCTGGATCACGTGCTGGCAAGCGGACGTAATGTGAATGTCCTTGTGCTAGATACCGAGGTCTACTCCAATACCGGCGGTCAGGCTTCCAAAGCGACCGGACTTGGAGCAGTTGCAAAATTTGCTGCTGCAGGTAAACGGACACCGAAGAAGGATCTGGGGCTTCTCGCCATGGGGTATGGCTACATCTATGTCGCACAAATTGCGATGGGAGCCGATGAGAACCAGACGATCCGGGCATTTCAGGAGGCAGAAGCCTATAATGGCCCCTCTTTGATCATTGCCTACAGTCATTGTATCGCTCATGGTATTGATATGGCTAAAGGTGTCGAGCAACAGGAAAAAGCAGTTAAAACCGGTTATTGGCCGCTCTACCGCTATCAACCGGATCCGAAGGGACTCGGCGAAGGGAAGCTGGAACTCGATTCCAAGGGACCGTCTCTGCCTCTGGCTGACTATCTGAATAACGAAGCACGTTATCGTGTTCTCGAAAAGATCGACCCGGTAGTGGCCAAAAAGCTGTTTAAGGAGGCACAGGAACATGTTCTGCGGAAATGGGAACAGTACGAGGCCATAGAGAAACGAGAAATAATGGCTGCCGAAGCCGGTGAATCAGAAACATATTGATAGGAGGGGAGGCTTACAATGATTGATCTCAGTACTAATTACATGGGGTTTAAACTTAAAAACCCAATAGTGCCATCTGCTTCACCGCTGATGGAAAATCTGGATGCCATGAAGAAGATGGAGGATGTTGGCGCCTCTGCCCTGGTTATGAATTCTCTCTTTGAGGAGCAAATCATCAAGGAGAGCGCCGGACTGCATCATTACATGGAATATGGCAGAGAAAGTTTTGCGGAAGCTTTGAGCTACTTTCCCGAGCCGGATGAGTTTAAACTCGAGACGGAAACCTATCTTGAGCGCGTTCGCAAAGCTGTTGAATCCATCAACATCCCTGTTATTGCCAGCCTTAATGGAATAACAACGGGGGGATGGGTGGAATATGCCACACTCATAGAAGAAGCCGGCGCCAAAGGGTTGGAACTCAACATCTACTACATTCCCACCGATCCGGAGGTTTCCGGTGCGGAAATTGAGGAAAGATACCTGGAAGTGGTCCGCGAGGTAAGGGCAAAGATCCATATACCGCTCGCAGTAAAAATCAGCCCGTTTTTCAGTGCTCCGGTTCATATGGCCCGACAGTTGTCGCTAAACGGTGCCAATGCACTGGTTATGTTCAACCGCTTCTATCAACCTGATCTGGACCTTGAAAGTCTTGAGGTTGTCCATCATCTGGTATACAGTAACTCAAATGAGTTGCGTCTGCCATTGCGCTGGGTGGCTATCATGTATGGAAAAGTGCACGCCGATCTGGCAGTGACCAGCGGTGTTCATACTCACATCGATGTGCTCAAGTGTATGATGGCCGGTGCCAACGTGACGCAGATGGCATCTGAGCTCCTGAAAAATGGCATTGAACGTATCGGTGATATTATCACAGATCTTCAAATATGGCTTGAAGAACACGGATATAATTCAATTGCCGAGATGGAGGGAAGCATGAGTCATGAGTCCGTTGCCGCTCCCGACGCTTACGAACGCGCCAACTATATGAAGGTGTTACATTCCTGGCGAAATGACCCAACCGGTTGGCTGCCGGGATAACCCATCCATTAATAAGATTCTCGGTTGTGCTGTTAAACCCCGCTGATGGCGGGGTTTTTTTTGATCCACAGATACTTATGGCCTTGAAGACCGTCCAGATAAAACTTAGCCTTTTTTAGCCATTATCATCTTGCTATATTGTATGTGTAAAATATGACTGTCGTGTAACCGTTTTTATAAGTGAATGCTCATCCAAAAGGATATCTATTATGAAGTTTCGACCGATCATAGGTAAGTTGCCGGGACATCGCCAGTTCGATTACGAACCACGGTTTTATAAACCGGAGAAAGAGAAATACCGTAAGCATATCCATATTGAGCGAAAAACCCGCAGAGGTCAGGTGCGTTCGGTACTGATTTATGCTGTTTTGCTCTTCCTGGTTTTTTGGATAATACTGCATCTTTAGTGCATGACATCATGTTAGGATGAAGCGGTAACGAATGTAATACTTAACGATTTTTAAAAGACCACTTGAACAGCGAACTGCAGACCAGCGAGGGAATTATACATATAATGCCGCCGGAACTATCAAATAAGATAGCGGCGGGTGAGGTTGTGCAACGACCTGGATCGGTTCTGAAAGAATTGCTGGATAATGCCATTGACTCGGGCGCCGATCACATAAAAGTCATTTCTCAAAATGCAGGTCGAACATTAATACAGGTTGCCGACAACGGATCGGGTATGTCGCAGACGGATCTCAAGCTCAGCGTGCAACGACATGCCACATCGAAGATAAGCCGGATTGAGGATCTCTACGGTATTCGGACGCTGGGTTTCCGGGGTGAAGCACTGGCATCTATAGCCTCTGTGGCACAAGTTGCAATCACTTCAAAACGCATTGAAGACGAGACCGGTTTTGAATATGAGGTATGGGGTGGGGAAGCTAAGCATCTGGAGCCGGCTCCTGCAGAGAACGGGACCTCGGTTGCCGTTCGTAACCTTTTTTACAATGTACCGGCCAGACGTGCTTTTTTGAAAACCGACGCCACCGAATTCCGGCATATCCTTCTTGCTTTCCAGCATGCCGCAATGTCCAATCCTGATATCCACTTTGAGCTGAACGACGATGGGGAAGAAATTTATAATCTTCCTTCTCAGTCACTCGAAGACCGGATTGTCATGATATTTGGCCGTTCGTATCGGGCCAGTCTTATTCGTGTCGGCGAACAGACTGATTATATGGGATTGAGCGGATACATCATCGACCCAAAAATGGCAAAAAAGAACAGGGGGGAGCAGTTCTTATTTGTTAATGGCAGGCCATTCCAGCACCGCCATCTCATGCATGTGGTCCTGAATATTTACAATCAGTGGATTCAACCAAATCAATACCCGTTTTTTGCGCTCTATTTTGATATTGATCCCGCCGAGGTGGATGTCAACGTACATCCGACAAAACTCGAGGTGAAGTTTGGGGATGAACGTACGATTGCAGCGCTAACCAAATCGGTTATTCGCAAGGCATTAAACGAACAGTTCCAGGTCCCAGCGATTCCACGGAAAGATGAGAGTATGTACTTTGATGAGCATACTGCTTTCCGCACGGATTTTGAAAGTGGAAATCAGTTTATCGGAAGCGGTAAGCCCGGCTCCGATCCCATAAGAATTCCATCACGTATAAATTACCAGCCAAACCGGGAAAGGATACCCGAGGATGTGACCCGCAGGCTGTATGCTGTAACTACGGGACCAACTCCACAAAATCAACCCGGAAGGAAGAATCATCCGGAATACGACAAAGGCCGAGGGTTCTGGCAGCTTCATAACCGGTATATCCTTTCGCAAACATTAACGGGGTTGTGCATCATCGATCAGCATACGGCGCATCGGCGTATCATTTACGAACGTGCCCTGCAGGCTGCGGAATCGGGTCTGCCGAGTACGCAACAGCTGCTATTCCCCCAGACGCTGGAGTTTTCTGCCACTGATTTTGCATTGCTCCGGGAATTGCATCCGACGATCCAAAAGATGGGTTTCAATATCCAAATGCTCAGTGGTAATTCAGCGATTGTCAGTGGCGTGCCTGCCGACATTCAGATTGGAAACGAAAAGAATGTTCTTGAATCCATCCTCGAGCAGTTTCAGTCACTTTCGGGTAAAGTACAACTGAAGGAAAGGGAACGGGTTGCCCTGGCACTGGCTTCCAAGACAGCCATTCCCCGTGGCAAAAAACTGACAGATATCGAGATGGAGACCATCATAGATCAGCTTTTTGCCTGCAAACAACCCTATTTTGACCCGTTGAATAATCCCACAATTATCTATCTTCCATTAGATGAAATAGCCACTCGATTCCGATGATGAGGTGTCCATGAATATTTTAATGCTGGAGCCATTTTTGGGGGGATCTCACAAAGCGTTTCTGGAAGGTATACAACAGCATTCCCGGCATAACATAATTCCTGTAACTCTGCCGGGACGTCACTGGCGCTGGCGTATGCATGGCGGAGGTGTATCTCTTGCACTGAAGTCAAAAGTACTGGCTGAAGATGTTGACCTGATTTTTGCAAGCAGTATGCTCAATCTTTCTGCTTTCCTGGCACTGTCGCGTCCACGATTCGAGAAGATCCCGGTGATCATGTACATGCATGAGAACCAAATCACACAACCCATCCCGGCTGGCGAGATACGGGACAATACCTTTGGATATCTGAATTATCTGAATGCACTTGTGGCCGATCAGCTCGTCTTTTCGTCACATTTCCATCATGATTCGTTCATGGCTGCCTTGCCGGACTTTTTGGACCAATTTCCCGACCAACAGCATCCCGATACGATTGAATGGATCAGAAAAGCAAGCCGTGTCCTTCATTCCGGTATCGATCTTTCTGTGTTCGATGAGCAGCCGGATACACGTAACCTGAACCAGCACAAAGTAATCGTCTGGAATCAACGATGGACGTTTGATAAAAATCCCGGCTTATTCTTCAGGGTGATGAATCGCCTGGACGATGCCGGATTGCGGTTTGATCTCATCCTTGCCGGCGACAACCGGCACGATAAACCCGAAGAATTCGAGAAGGCATGGAGGCGGTATGGCAATCGCATCATTCACTATGGTTACGTGGATGATATTCAGGCTTACAGCAAGCTGCTGCACAAGGGCGATATTGTTGTATCGACAGCAGACCATGAGTTTTTCTGTGTGTCTATCATGGAGGCCATTTATTGCGGATGCCATCCGGTGCTTCCAAACAGACTCACTTACCCGGAACTTATCCCGGATAACCTTCGCCAGCCTCTTCTTCATGCTCCTATCTTGTATGAAGACGAGGATGAGATGTTTCACATACTCAGAGATTTGCTGGGAAACAAAACACGCAGACTTCCAAAGACAACGCTTAAAAAAATTAACCTGCATCTCGATTGGTCCCAGATCATCGGGAAGTACGACGACCTTTTTGAGGAACTCGCAGAGAAGAGGTCTGAACCTGTTCGCTACGAAGACGGGCAATAATTACACCCTTTACCGTTTTTCTGCCAAGAACGTAGGGCAATAATCCAAGCGGTTCAATGATCACGCCATGTTTGGGATTCGCATGGATGAAGGTTAGAAAATTACCGCTACGAAGCGCTATAGCAGTATGGGATACATCAAGTCCCGGAACGGTGGTCACAAAGGCGATGATATCACCCGAATGAATTTTCGACACATATCGGGGCAGGAGCATTTTCGGAAGATATCGCAACCCGTCATGCGATAAATACGACTCTCTTTTCTTTATCAACCGGTATAACGAGTCGGAATGGATCAGTTGAGGATAATCATTCCGGTGTGTGCTCATAAAGTAGATGCTATCCATTTTGGCAGTATCGGGCCATTCTTGGCTCAGGATGGTTATGTTGCCTCTCCTCTGGTTATCCAGCAGCCAATCGGAGAAATAATTCAGACGGCTGGCGTACCCCTTCAACTGCCCGTTGCGATAACGGAGATGCTCCAGATTTCGTGAAAAACTGCTGACTGTAGAGTCGCGTTCAAGAGCTGTCATGGTCAAAGCCATGGTATTTTCAACGTAAATGACGCAGTCTTCTCCGGTCAGATTCACTACAAGTTTTTCAATAGGGGATTTATCCAACATATTGGCTTCATAGGGAATACCAATCTGTTTCCTGGCAAAGAAAGTGATCAGGTCGGACATCGTTGCGTCTTCATGCTCTTTCTGCAGACCCTGATGCAGCCATCGACTTATTTTGGTATTGGTTGGAAGATTACCGGTAGCCTTCTGGGCATATGCCAGTCGCCAACCCGCTGCAACAACCAGATAAAGGCAAAAAATTACTGAAACCGCTTTTAAGACACGACGCATGAGATTGAGAGTGTTAATATATTAAGGTTCTAAAGTGTTAAAGTGTTAAAGTGTTAAAGTGTTAAAGTGTTAAAGTGTTAATAAGATAGCCGGTTTGCTGGTTGACCGTCGGGTGGAGACAACTACGAACAACGAAATTAAAAGGGAGCTTCGAGATCATCGGGATTGTCAAATTCGTCATCCCGATGATCGTTTCGGTGTCTGCTTTTTTTCCGGCCAGCCGGTTTGGGCTCAGACAAATATTCTTCGGAGCTTTCCACCACCCCGTTGATTGAATTATCGAACGAAGTTGTCAGGTTTTCAAAACGGGCGTAATCTTTAATAAACTGCAAACGGACTGAGCCAACCGGACCATTCCGTTGCTTGCCTACGATCAGTTCGGCAACACCTGCCGTTGAATGTCCTTCTTCATCCGTTTGAATCCCGTAGTACTCCGGTCTGTACAGGAAACAAACAACATCGGCGTCCTGTTCGATCGATCCGGATTCACGGAGGTCACTGAGTTGGGGACGTTTGTTGCCGCCGCGCTGCTCAACAGCCCGGCTAAGCTGCGAGAGGGCGATCACAGGAACATTTAGCTCCTTGGCTAATGCCTTCAGTCCCCTGGAGATATAGGCTATTTCCTGTTCACGGTTCCGGTCGCCGCTCCCGCCGGTCATCAGTTGGAGATAATCGACAATGATCAACCCGATGTTGTGTTCATTTTTAAGACGCCGGCATTTCGATCGCAACTCGATGACACTGATACCGGGAGTATCATCGATAAAAATATTGGCCTGAACCAGTCGTCCTGCAGCTTCGACCAGCTGCTCAAAATCCTGGTCGTTGAGACGCCCGGATCGTGCCATCTGGGCATTAATGCGTGCTTCCATCGTCAAAAGACGTTGCACCAGCGATTGATCAGACATTTCCAGGCTGAAGATGGCAACACTTGTTTTCTTCTCTTTGGAAGCATGAAGCGCCGCGTTCCGGGCTGCAGTAAGAACAAATGCCGTCTTTCCCATCGATGGCCTGGCTGCAATGATGATAAGATCACTGTTTTGCCAGCCGGCAGTCAGCCGGTCTACATCAAGTGAACTGGGAACGCCGGTTAACCCATCCGCTTTGCCACGGATATCCACCAGGTGATCTATGGTAGTTTTGAGAATATCACTAATGGATTTTGCCGGGACACGGGTCTTGGTATTCGACAATTCGAAAATGTTCTGTTCGGCACGATCCAGCAGATCAAAGGGATCGCTGCCGGAATCATATCCATCCTTAATGATCTCGGTGCAGGTCAGGATCAGATTCCGTTTTATGGCCTTCTCGACGATGATCTGGGCATGATACTCAATGTTGGCTGCCGAGCTCACGGCCCGGGTGAGTTGGGTGAGATAAGCCGAGCCGCCACAGGAATCAAGCAGTTCCTGGTCCCGAAGCTCGTTTTCTACCGTCAACAGATCGAGTGGATTGTTCCGCTCATATAATTTCTGGATGGTATCGTAGATAGACCGGTTTGCCGGCTTGTAAAAGTCATCCGGTTTCAGGATCTGCAGAGCGATGGAAGCAGCGTCATGATCAATCAGCATGCCCCCGAGAACTGCTTCCTCTACATCGGGCGCCTGGGGCGGAATACGTCCGCCTTGCTCAAGCATCTGGTTGACAGGAGCAGGTTGCCGCCGATACTGATTTCCGGATTGATCGTTAGCCATTCGTCGTCAGTAAGTAGTATTTAAATTAAATAAGATTCATAAAAGAGAATGGAATATTGGAATGACAGCATATTGCATACAATCAGTTTCCCATAATTCCATTTTCCCACTATTCCATCATTCCATTCTCTCCGCGAAGCGGATCACGGCTTGCAGCCCAGTTCGTCATATCGTTTGCGAAGTTTTTGCACATCCTCCCACGTCCCACGTTTCCACTGCGGGTTTCGAAGCAGGGCTGCCGGATGGTAGGTAACCATCAGTTCATATTTTTCACGGTAAGGATGAAAAGTGCCGCGAAGTTGTCCCATGGATTCGTTCGTATCAAGTAAGGTCTGAGCCGATATGCGGCCCAGACACAAAATCAATTTAGGCTGAATTAAATCGATCTGTTTCTCCAGAAAAGGCAGACTCAGCCTGCGTTCATTAACCAAAGGATCCCTGTTATTCGGCGGCCGATGTTTCAGAATATTAGCAATGTACACATCTTCATGCTTAAAATTGATAGCCTTGAGAATATCATTTAATAATTGTCCGGCCCGACCCACAAATGGTTCTCCCTGCTGATCTTCATGAAAACCGGGTGCTTCGCCAATCAGCATAAGGTCTGCGTCAGGGTTTCCAACACCGAAAACAAGACGGGTATTTTCGAGATCCGTACGAAGGATGTCTGCGTCTTCACAGATTGCTCTCAATTCATCAAGACTTCGGCAAGCCGCTACTTTTTGGTAAATCTCACTTTCTTTCGTGGTTGCTGATCGTTCAGGCATTTCCTCTTGTATTGCGGAAACCACCGGTTGGGGGGAATCCGTCTGTTCTTGTTCTGATTCTATATCCACTTCCGGAATTTGAAAGGGGCCATATACTTCTTTCTGGTATTCCAGGAAGGAAAGTACCCGGGCTGTCACATTATTCCGGTCGCTCATGCTGATTATACACCTACGGTTACTTCATCAAGGGCTGGGTTGCCCTCAAAGTAGCCACTAGTATGATACCTTTCCAGCCTGCATGGAATTATTTTATTAGAAAACGAAGGCTGCCAGGGAACCGTAACCCTCAGGTAATTATCGGTCCACCCGAACATCTGCCCATCCTGGTTTTCTGTCTCGAAGAGTACCGGACGGGTCTGTCCCATGAAGTGGCTGTCGAATTCAAATCGTTTTTTCCTGGAGAGGCGACGAAGTTTATGCGTACGTTTCTTGCGGGTCTTTTTCGGAATGACTTCGTCCATTGTCACAGCCTTGGTGTTGGGTCGCTCGGAGTAAGTAAAGACGTGCAGGTAACTGACCGGCAAACTGTCGACAAAATCAAAGGATTCCTGGAACAGTTCGTCCGTTTCGCCCGGATGCCCAGTGATCACGTCTACACCTATGCACGCTTCCGGCATCAGCTTCTTTATCAATTCGACCCGCTTCCGGTACAGATCGGACTGATAGCGCCGACGCATGATTTTGAGCATCGCGTCGCTGCCTGATTGCAATGGGATATGAAAATGAGGCTGGATGCAGCGTGATTCGGCAGCAAAACGGATGATATCATCATGCAGCAGATTGGGCTCGATTGAGGAAATACGGATACGTTGCATACCTTCAAGCTGATCCAGCTCCCGTAGCAGTTCAAAGAATGTCTCGCCATTCTGCTTGCCGAAGTCCCCGGCGTTGACACCGGTCAGTACAATCTCGTTGTATCCCTGATCGATGACCGTACGCGCATTATCCAGGATCTGGCTGATCAGCGGGCTGCGGCTCTTTCCACGGGCCAGGGGAATCGTGCAAAATGCACATTTATAGTCGCATCCATCCTGAATCTTCAGGAACACGCGGGTCCGGTCGTTCGTGGAAAAAGCGTGATGGAAATCGGCCGCATCATTAACATCGGTATGATGAATGACCGTATCATCCACTTTTTCAAATCGCCCGACCAGATCAAAAATGTTGAACTTGTCTTTTGCACCGAGAACCACATCGACCCCATCGATCGCTGCGATCTCTTCCGGTTCGAGTTGTGCATAACAGCCGGTGACGGCAACAAACGCTTTCGGATTGGTGGACAAGGCACGACGGACAATCTTGCGGCAGTCGCGATTGGCGTCCTGCGTAACAGAGCAGGTGTTGATTACATAGACATCAGCCGAATCATCAAACGGGATGACCTCGAAATCATGATCAACAAACTGCCGCTTGATAGTCGATGTCTCAGAGAAATTGAGTTTACAGCCTATAGTGTAAAAGGCAACCTTCTTCATTTGTAGCTAAATCTTCGCCCTGTTTTATCCCAAAAAAACGGATACCAAAAGGTATCTGACCGAGGCGTAAAAATAAGAAATGAGGCAGTCAATTGACAGTTAACAGTAAACAATGATCAGTTACAAATTAAGAGGATCGCGATACTCGCGCTATGCTTGCATGGGAGTCAAAAAGGCCTGTGCTTACTAACAACTAACAACTAACAACTAACAACTAACAACTAACAACTACCTTATCCAGAACCCTTGAATTTTCAATGGATTTTTTAAAAAATTCTACATTACTTGATGTAGCGTTGTGGTGTTAAGGTGAACTTTATTAAAGAGAGCTATGAAAAGAGGTAGAGGTTCTATTGTCGTTGGTGCAATCCTGATTTTTGTTTTGGGATTGTCTATCAAATCGGTCTATGCCCAATCACATGAGAAAAAGTGGGGGCATATTTCAAAAAACAATCTGCAGATGAAAGTCTATGCGCCGGACAGCAGTGCTGCTGCTGTAGTGCTGTTTGATGTTGGAGATCTGACACACGACCTCAAGCTCGACTATTACATGCAAAGACATGTGCGGATCAAGATATTGACCGATCAGGGATTTGACCGGGCAACAGTTAAGATTCCCTACGACAGAAGTGTAAACCAGGAAGTCAGCCGGATTGAAGGAGAGACGTATTATTTGGGAAGTGATGGCAAGATTGTGAAAACAAAACTCGATCATAAAGATATTTATAAGGAGAAACTGGACAAGGATGTTGAGGTTATAAAATTCACGCTTCCGAAGGTCCGTCCGGGCGCGATAATTGAATACCGGTATAAGAAGAAAATTGGAAATCCAATATATCTGGAAAGCTGGACCTTCCAACGTGATATTCCTGTAGAGTGGAGCGTGCTGAACTTTCGCAAACCAAGTTGGTTCAACTTCAAATTGATGCTAAGGGGTGGCAGACCCCTCGATGAGCAATCATCGAAGCCTTATGCCCAGGTCATCAACCTGAGCGAGTTGGGTAATTTTGGTGCGGCAGAGCCGGATCAGGCCTACAGATTGCCTGGCACGGAGCTTCACTGGGCGATAAAAGATATCCCGGCTCTCAAGGACGAATCTCATGTGTTTGACCGCGATTTTTATCGGTCTCGCATGTTAATCCAGTTTTCGAGCATTTCCATTAAGGACGCGGACGGAAATGTAGTATACCATAAAGATATACTCGGCAGTTGGCAGAAAATCAGAGATCAACTGTTGGATAATGATGACTTCGGCCACCGCCTGAAGGATCGTTCTATATTCAAAACGCAACTCGCCGGTATTGTGAATGACAAGATGAGCCAGCAGGATAAGCTAAAAGCCATCTACGATTTCGTCAAGAATGCGGTAGTGTGGAATAAAGATGATGCCTTGTTTTGCGAATCGAGACTCAAAGACGTGCTCAGGAAGAAAAGCGGGACGAGCGGGGAAATAAACTTTTTGTTAATACAGATGTTGCGTGAGGTCGGCATTCAAGCCTATCCGGTGGTCGCCAGCACCCGTGATAATGGACCAATTATCAGTTCAATTCCAATCCTATCTCAGTTTAATGCAACATTGTGCATGGCCGTGGTGAATAACAAGAAGTATTTTCTTGATGCTACAAATCCATACCGGCCCTTTATCCAGGTACCGGAACGTCTGGAAGATTGCCAGGGACTGGTAATCAAGGAAGAACCAGAGCAAATGAGTAAGCAGACTGGAGTGGGTTACCATTAACGAAAAATCCATGAATGAGAGGAATGTAAGTATCCAGGGGAAATTATCCGGGGATGGTATGTTCAGCGGGACTATCGGCATCCGCTTTAACGGGTATTTTGGAACAGAATACCGTGAGGAACTGGATGGAGCGAAGTCGGCTAAGGATTTTGTGAAGAAAAACTTGTTGGATCATTTTGATGATGTAAAGATTGACACGGTCTCGGTTCTTTTTCTTAAAAAAGATGACCTTCCATTGATGATGAATATCAAACTTAAAGGCAAAATCAAGGCGGTCAGGAATGGGAACATTTATTACGTGAATCCAACACTGCTCTTTCGTCAGGACAGCAATCCGTTCAAAGAAAAATCAAGGACGATGCCGATCGATTTTTCATATCCCAGATCGTTGCGTTATTTGTTGAAGGTGAACCTTGACAGCAATATGACTTTTGCATCAGATCCCCAAAATGTAGTAAGAAAAATGAAGGGCGGCGGGGCGATCGCACAGTATATCGTTCAGGGCAGCAAACATTCGTTAAGTGTCTTTTTTGGAATGAATTTGACGCAGTCACAATTTTTGCCACAGCAATATGATGATCTGAAAGATTTTTACGGGCATGTCGTCCAGGATGAAAACACCAAAATTGTTTTGAAGGACATGCGGTGAGCTTGTTACGGAATGACTGATTGAAAAGGAGGGGTGTCGTGATATTATGTTTGACTTTATCGGATCGGAATAAGCTATTCGTCCTGTTTTTCGCAGGTCTGTTACTCTCAGGCGGCTGTTCCGGTTTGAAAAATTCGGGGAAAGCCCCAAAACAACTGCCTTTGGATGAAGTGGCTATCCCGTCGAATGTCGATCATCAGAAGACGCATGCTGTTGTACAGCGATATGATACGGATGTAAGGATTTTGCCGAAAGGTGGTGCCGTCATGACGGTGACACGAATTGTCACGGTGCTTGACAAAGACGGGCGTTCAGAGGGGCAACTGATCTTGCCGTACGACAAGTTTGTCTCAGTCAAATATGTGAATGGGGCGCTTTTTAATTCGATGGGGAGAGAAGAGAACGAAATCTCAACAAAAGACGGTCAGGATTTCAGCGCTACCAGTGATTACAGCCTCTACGAGGATAGTCGTGTGAAATTATACAACCTCGTCGATTACCAGTACCCGTACACGGTCGAGTACAAGTACCAGACAGAAACGGATAACTTGCTGAACTGGCCATCATGGCTTCCGCAGGATGAGAATGAGTACATAAATGAGTCGCATTATACTCTGACCCGACCCAGAGATTTCAGGTATTCGTACCTGGAACAGAATATGGATATCAAACCGGATACCGCGACTACGCAAGATGGAGAAAAAGTAACAAAATGGGTGTTCCGCGATCGATCGGCATATGAGTTACAGGAGATGGCTCCTTATTACAAGGTTGTTCCTCTTATACAGTTTGCGGCACGGAATTTTAATATTGAGTCGTATGCAGGATCTACCAAAAACTGGTCGGCCTTTGGTTCCTGGTTTTACCATTTAAGCGAAGATGCCAGAACTTTGCCTGATCCACTGAAACAGAAGATTCACGAGCTGCTTGATGGCGCCTCTACACGCACCGATTCTCTACACCGGTTATATCATTATTTGCAAAATAACACGCGGTATGTGAGTATACAGCTCGGCATTGGTGGCTGGAAGCCATTCCCGGCATCGTATGTATTCAACAAAGGGTACGGCGATTGTAAGGCTTTGTCGAATTACATGGTTTCCATTCTCCAGTATTGTGGTTTTAAAGCCTACCCGGCACTGATATACAGCGATATTCAGAATGATCCGATCGATCCCGACTTCCCTTCGAATCAGTTCAATCACGTAGTAGTATATATGCCGAACAATGGAAAACCAACCTGGCTGGAGTGTACGGATCCGCATATGCCGTTTGGACAGCTTGGGATGTTTAATGCCAACCGGTATGCCCTGGTGGTGACGGCCCACGGAAGCAAACTGATACGCACACCGTCTCTCTCCTACAAGCAGAACCGGGAGAATCAGTACGTCGACATTTCCGTGGATTCCCTTGGTAATTCTGACATTGAAGTGGATTCCCGTATTACCGGAAATAACCAGGAGTATGTACGTGACCGGGTGGGGGACCAATCGAAAGAAGAACAGGAGAAATGGCTTCGAAAGAATATCCATGTGCCTGATTTTACACTAAACTCATATGAGTTAAAGGGATTTGACTCAGGTCATATAGAAGGAGAAGTGAAATACAGTTTAAAAAGTAACACTTTCGTATCAAAGACAGGTGGGCGTCTGTTTATCCCGTTGAACCGGCTTAACCGGTGGTACTTCAGTATAGATGATAATGGTGAAAAAAGATCGCAGCCCGTAGATCTCATTTTCGGATTTAGCGAGACCGATACGACCGTTATCCATATCCCTGCTTCATACATGATAGAATCGGAACCCAAACCCATTCATTTTGACAAAGAAGTTTGGCGGGTTTTCTTCCCATATTGAAAAGAAGGTCAACCGGATTTACTACATTCGGAGTATTGAACTTCGCAAACACTATTTCTCTGTAAAAGAATATCCGGGAACTGAAAGATTTCATGGATCATATCTCCGACCTTTGACAAACATATGATTGTATTGAATCGGAGGAAAGTGGCGTCAGACGGATGATTATTATGCTATCGAACCCTGGTGACGTGTTGCTAAAACATTAACCTCTGATATCAGATAAGTGAAGAAATCATATGTTATAATTCTGCTCATAGTAGCGTCCCTTTTTTTATTATTCCCAACAAAAAAAAGGGAATCATTTTTAAAAATACCCTGGAGCCCAATACCACTTACATGCTATCGATGAACAACCATTCGGTATCGGAGGTCAGTTTCCTGGCAACGCCGGATATTCTCAAAAAATTAAAGAAAAGAGGCGTGCAGAATCCAATGTCGGTAAAATCCCATCTTAAGCTCCTGGAGCAATTGAAAACGGGCGGACTTAGGAAAGACAGTACATTTACGATTGAAATGAAGGTTGACAGTGCAAGTGATAAAGATGTAATCAATGGGATAAAAAAAAATGGAGTAATGAATTCCATTTTCAAAGGGATGAGAATGACCGGATACTACACCAGGAAAAATACAATAGATAGTATCAGGATCTACGACGACAGCCTAACGGCAGATATTAAGAAATATGTTTCATCCTTTGTCAGTAAGATGGTTGAAAAAGTAAAATATCCCCGTAAACCTATTGTAATCGGAGATAGTTTTAAGCAGGTTTTGCCCATGCAAATGAACTTGCCTAATGGGACCAGAATGAAATTAAAAACGATAATGAAGTTTACCCTAATGAGGATAGAAGCAAATAAGGCGTATTTTCAGACAAAATCGAAGGTAGAGCTGGATCAGGATGATCCAAATGTTTCAGTGGAACTAACCGGAGGCGGGAAGGGTGAACTCATCCATGATTTGAAAAAGAATTACATGATTGAAAAGAAGACAAGGATGACTATTTCGATCAGAGTTGATATGGGAAGAATCGTAATACTGACGAAGAACAATACCAATAGTTTATACAATGTGAGATGGCAATGAAATGTCTTTTGAAATTAATATAATTGCATGTGATACAAATTTAGTGTGATAAGTCTATCCTTTTATCATCTTGTGTAACCGCAGGGAGGGGCAATCACAGGGAATTGCCCCTACATTGATTCGTGTAAATCCGCGGGTACCCCTGACTCCTGTATACTAAATTCTGTCTCCTTCCCCTAAACAAAAAAGACAGAATTCATTTGAATTCTGCCTTTTGCATTTCTCATTTCTTTTATATCAGAAAATCATTTGAAAATCATGATCAGCGTAGCAATGACCATGAAGTTGGCGACAGCCAGGGGCAGGAGTTTATTCCACCCGAGGTGCATGAGTTGGTTGAACTTGAATCTTGGGATGGTCCAGCGGATCCAGATATAAACGAAGACCCAGAAGAGTGTCTTAATCAGGAATACGCCGATATCATAAAAGCCCTGAATAACCGGAGACAGGTGCGGCAGCCAGTACGGCTCAAACGGCAGGTGATAACCACCGCAGAAGAATGTAGTGATGAGCATGCTTCCGATGAACACATGCATGTACTCGGCCAGGAAGAACATCCCAAACTTCATCGAACTGTATTCGGTATGGAAACCGCCGACCAGTTCCTGCTCAGCTTCGACAAGGTCGAATGGGGTACGGTTGGCCTCAGCCAAAGCAGCAGTCACGAAGATCACAAAAGCGATCGGATCGCGAAACATGTTCCACCAGACTGCCTGTGAATCGACGACCGTCTTAAGGTTCAGCGAGTGGGCATACAAAACCGTTGAAGCCACAGCCAGGCCCATCGGCAACTCATAACTCAGCATCTGCGCAGCCGAGCGAAGTCCGCCAAGCAGAGAATACTTGCTGTTTGACGACCAGCCTGCGAGCGTTACTCCATATACACCAAGGGAGGTGACCGCAAGAATGTAAAGTACACTTACGTTGATGTTGGCAATGTAAATATCTCTGCCGAAGGGTATCACAGCAATAGATGAAAGCGCGGTCGCAACGGGAATCATAGGCGCGAGTGTGTGCAATAACCGGTTACTCTGTGTCGGCGTTACATCTTCCTTGAGGAGCAGCTTCAACACATCGGCCATCGGCTGCATAAGACCTTTAGGACCTACCCGGTTGGGACCGATCCGGTTTTGAATGAAACCGGCGACACGCCGCTCGGCATAGACTGTCCCTGCTGCAGCACTGAGTGCAACGATCAGTGCCACCACAAGAACAATCATCGAAATTGCAAATGAAGTCATTGATACTGTTGATTAAGCCGTTTTTACTTCGGTTTGGTTGATATCGAGCTGAATACCGTTCTCTTCGTCCATTCGCTCATAGTTTACACCGTTGAACGGAGTGAGGGTAAGCGCGATCTCATGCATAATCTCACGGGTACTCTGATACGTAAAATCTTTATCGAACTGCTCGGCAAGATGACCGATAAACTCCCATGCCTGAACACATTCCACACGGTTCTTGTCCGATACCCAGTTATCAAATTTGGTGCCAAATCGGTCGAGACGCCCCATTGCCATCTCAGGATTAATGGTGCGGCGTGTGTAGAGCGTTTCTTTGGCAGGGAAGGTGCGCTGGATTCTTCCGGCAACATTTACGTAACTGGCTGCATGTTCGGCAGCACAGGTGACAGGGATGACCAGATCGGCTTCGGATGTTGTGTCCGTATGGTTTGTGGCGAAAGTGACCACGTAGGTGCTGGAAAAATCAGCTCCGGTTAGATCGGTACGACCTACTAAATCGTCGTTGAGCATCACAAGCATCGTAATATCATCGGATGCAAGGCGTTTGCGAAGTTCATCATCGGAAGTTTCCTTGAAGCCCAAAAGGTGAACGCCGTTGGTATTCGGGGCCTGATCGTCGTCTAACAGGAATCCATCACCCGAACCCTTAACAATATGGGGAACAAAGTATCCCTGCCTCACATCAAAGGATTTCAGGAACTTCTGAACGACAAAATTATCTTCAACCGATGCGTACGGACTTCCAAGAAAAAGTATTTCAGATCCTTTACGTTTCTGTAATTCTTCGGCAAAGGTCATCAATGCATTGTTCCAGGAAGTTTTACTGTTGTTTGTGCCATCCAGTTTGACTTCCGGACGTGACACGCGATTCTCGTTGAACAGCTTATAGGCATCCCGGCCGGCATCAGGCATCCAGTAGTCGTTGACTTCCGGATTGTGGCGGGGAGTGATACGTAAAATGAGGTTATCCCGGGTCCAAAGGTCGATGTTTGTGCCTTTGCCGTTGGTCATGTCGATGCTCGGGGTCTGGTTCATTTCCCAAACACGGGCGCGGAAACGGAAATCAGATGAAGTGAGGGCACCGACCGGGCAGATGTCAACTGTATTCAGTGAATATGGATCATCAAATGGATGTCCCGGTGCCGCAGCGGGATAGTTTTTATCGCCGCGTGAAATGATCGTAAGCTGATGCGACTTGCTGATCTCATCAGAGAAACGAACACATCGGGTACAGTTGATGCAACGCTCGGCATCGAGAGTCACCCGCGGACCTAGCTGAACCCGTTTGGGTTTATGCACTTTCTTGAATTCAAAACGGCTGCCTTCCGGGCCATATTTATACGTCTGGATTTGCAGCGGGCACTCACCGGCCTGATCACATATAGGACAATCAAGCGGGTGATTGATCAATATAAACTCGAGATTATCTTTATGCGCCCGGACAACTTCATCAGAAGTATCTTGTGTGTGAATCACCATGCCATCCGACAGATCGAGACTGCACGAGGTCTGAAGCTTTGGGAAGTAACGGATTACCCTGTTGCCGTTCTCATCCTTCTCATATTCGTTGGTTTCCCGGTTTTTGACCGGCGTTCCGACCTTAACAAGACATTGGCGGCAATTAGCCGGGATCGACATAGCCGGGTGGTAACAGAAAAAAGGTACTTCAATATCATGGTCAAGCATGAACTGAAGGGCTTTATGCGAGCCCTCATATTCGTATCGTTTTCCGTCAATGGAAACTTCTGGCATGGTTATCTGTAATATTTATGCTGTTGCAAATATGGTGTTCTTGCACCGTGCTTCAAATTCTTCACGGAAGCGGGTGATCGTGTAGCGAACGGGCCAGGCAGCGGCATCGGCAAGTGCACAGACCGTTCTTCCTTCCATCTGTGTGCACAGATCCAGAAGAATATCCAGATCCCGGATCTCACCTTCGCCGTTTTTAATTTTCAGGAGTAATTTTTCAAGCCAGCCGGTTCCTTCACGACACGGCGTGCACTGTCCGCATGATTCATGATGATAGAAATGGGTGATACGCCACAGGAAGTCAACGATATCGGTGTCTTCATCAAGGAAGAGCATACCCGCGGTACCCATCATCGATCCAACCTCGCGTAACGACTCGGCATCCATCCTGACACCGTCGATCTGGTCTGCTCTGAGGATAGGCGTCGACGATCCGCCCGGAACGAGTGCTTTCATTTTCTTTCCGTTGCGCATGCCACCGGCCACTTCGTTCAAAAGGTCGGTAATAAGCATGCCGGTAGGATATTCATAAACACCTGGTTTGTTCACATGACCGGAAATACCGTAAAGAACAGGCCCGGGATGTTTCTCGGCGCCAATAGATTTATACCAATCGGCTCCGTTATTGATGATGAGCGGGACGTTGGACAGGGTCTCGATATTGTTGATCGTCGTCGGACTGTTCCAAAGACCTTTCTGGGCTGGAAATGGCGGTTTGATGCGCGGATAGCCACGTTTGCCTTCCAGAGATTCCATCAGTGATGATTCTTCACCGCAGATATAAGCTCCGGCTCCTTTGTGCAGGTATAAATTGACGTTCATTCCACTGCCGAGCACATTCTTGCCGATGTATCCTTTTGCATAAGCCTCATCGACGGCCTTCTGCAGCTTTTGTATCCATGAGTTATACTCGCCGCGGATGTAGACGTAAACCGCATCGATTGACATCGCATAAGCGGCAATCAAAGCGCCTTCGATAAAAAGATGCGGGTTGTATTCAAAAATCTGACGGTCTTTAAACGTACCCGGTTCCGATTCATCTCCATTGGCGGCTATGTAACGGGGGCGTCCGTCAGGCTTGGGCATGAAAGACCACTTCAACCCGGTGTTGAAACCGGCGCCACCGCGACCTCTGAGCCCGGCACTTTTAACTTCATTGGTTACATTCTCTTTGGTCCACTTGGAATCTTTATTCTTCAGGACGGTCCGCAGTGCTTTATACCCACCATTTTTTTCGTAAACATCAATCCGGTGCAGATTCTTGATGTTGGGAAGTAACAGCAGTTTGTATGATTTCCAGTCGGCGTTGGCCATGATAATCAGTTTGATTCTTCAGTTTGATGTTGCGGAAGTGGAATGGATTCAAATTCGGACATCTTGCCGTCCTTCAACCCGTCAACCATTTTATCCACCTTTTCCCGTGTGAGATGATTCACATAAATATCGTTGGTGATCTGAAGCATCGGGGCATAGCCGCATGCCCCCAGACATTCAGCTTCCTGAATGGTAAAGAGTCCGTCTTCGGTGGTCTCGCCAGCCTTGATGCCCAGCTTTTCCTCGAGATAATGCAAAATATCATATCCCCCCTGAACCTGGCAGGTAAAACAGGTGCAGACATCGAAGACATATTTGCCTTTTTTCTTCTTGAAATACTGCGTATAGAAAGAAGTGACCCCATAGACATGTGATTCCGGCAAACCGAGGGTATGGGCAACCAGATCCTGGGCTTCCGTTTCCAGGTGCCCAAACTTTTCCTGTGCATACCAGAGGACGGCCATCACAGGGGCCGTATTGTTCGGGTACTTGGCCTTAATTTTTTCAATCTCTGCGAGATCGTTCTTATCAAATGTAATATCCATATTCTTATTTATTTGTCGGAATCACCCATTACAGGATCCAAGCCACCAATCAGCACTACCGTATCTGCCACCATTTCGCCATCCAGGATATATTCCAAGCCCTGAAGATTAGCGAAGGAGGGAGATTTTATTGCAAGCCGCCATGCGTGACCCGTTCCATCACTTTGGATGAAGAAGCCAAGCTCCCCTTTAGGGGCTTCAATAGAATGGTAGGATTCGGCGCCATCCGGCGGACAAACACCAGTGTCGGTCATCATGAAGTCGTGAATCATGCCTTCCATCGAGAAGTACACCTCGTCTTTGGAGGGATAGGACTTTTTGGCATTGTTGACGCGGATCGGTCCTTTTTCCATTTTAGCCAGGCATTGCTCGATGATGCGAATACTCTCGTGCATCTCTTCCATCCGGCAGTAGTACCGTGCGAGATTGTCGCCGGTCAGACGCGTGATCACTTCAAAATCAAGTTCGGCGTACTTGCCATATGGGGCAACTCTGCGGATATCGTAGGGGATACCGGTTGCACGAAGTGCGGGGCCGGTAAGTCCAACGGCAATGGCTTCGTCGGCGTCGATCTGGCCAATATCTTTGTTTCTATCTACGAAAATTCTGTTCCGGTCGAGAATGCCTCTCCAGCGAACAAGCTCTTTTTTGAAGAAATCAAGGAAGTCCTTGATCATCTGGATGGCTTGAGGCGACATATCACTTGCCACACCGCCAATACGGGCATGTGACACCGTGAACCGGTGACCGGCGAAGTTATCGAATATGCTGTAAATCTTTTCGCGTTCCCGGAAGGTCCAGATAAAGAAGGATACGGCACCGGCGTCCATCACCATGGTTCCAAGCCAGAGAAGGTGAGAGGAGATCCGTGCCAGTTCGCTGCCTATCGTACGGATGTACTGGGCACGGTCGGGAGCTTCAATGCCTGCAATTTTTTCAACAGCGAGGCAGTAGGCCACATTATTACTGTAAGGAGACAGGTAATCGAATCGATCGGTATACGGCATAAACTCCTGATAGGTCTTATTCTCCGCGATCTTTTCTACGCCCCGGTGGAGATAGCCGATATCCAGCTTGTTTCTTACGATCCGTTCTCCGTCAAGTTCAAGTAACACACGCAACACACCATGGGTAGCAGGGTGCTGGGGACCCATATTCAAAACCATTTTGGTTTCGAGGGGGTCATCAGAGATCACATCAACCGTCGTATGCTTGTCTTCCAGACTCTTTACAAAAGCATTTTGGTGCTTCTTGAAATAAGTCGGATTTGTTCTTGATAATAACTCAGTGTCTGTTGCCATGTCTGATTAATCTTCTTCTGAATCTGGTGTGGTGCTGGGCAGTTGAATTGATCCGGGTATACCCAGTGGTGGAAATTCCTTGCGAAGGGGATAGTATTCGAAATCCTCTGGCATAAACATCCGCCGCAAGTCGGGATGGCCGGTAAAGGTGATGCCGAACATGTCATAGACTTCACGTTCCTGCCAGTTTGCAGCCCGCCATATGTCGGTACACGTCGGAAGCACGGTCTCTTCCTCTTCCAGCCAGGTTTTTATGAAAATCCGCAGCTGGTCGCGCAGTGAGAAAATGTGGTAGACCACTTCAAACCGGTTTTCCGAAGTGAATCGATCTGTTCCAAATACCTGCAGCAGATAAATGAAGCGGTGATCCTCATACATGGTCTTGAGGACATCGTGAATGACATCCCGCTCGACGCGTACAATTACGGTGGCGCCGTCGTGTTCTTTGACATCAAGAACCTTGTCGGGATATTTTTGCTGTAGATCGTTTAAGATAGCTTGATGGGCTTCGCTGATATTCATTATTACTTATCGAGCAATACGGTGTGTTCTTTTTTAATTTTGTCCTGGATCTTAATGAGTGCATTAAGAAGAGAATCAGGACGTGGAGGGCAGCCTGAGATATACGCGTCGACAGGAAGGAAGTTATCGCATCCCTGGACGACGCCGTATGTACGGTGCATACCGCCTGTTGATGCGCAGGCACCCATTGCAACACACCACTTTGGATCGGGCATCTGATCCCAGACCCGCCGGATGGCGTGCGACATTTTATAGGTACACCAGCCGGCCACGATCATCAGGTCACTTTGGCGCGGAGAGAACCGCATTACCTCAGAACCAAACCGTGAAGCATCATATTTTGGTCCGGCAAAAGCCATCATCTCGATTGCACAACAAGCCAGTCCCATCGGCATCGGCCAAACCGCGTTGGCACGGGACCAGTTGACGACCGTATCGAGTTTTGTTGTAAGAAATCCTTCGCCTAAGGCGCTTTCTA
The DNA here is from genome assembly GCA_963787205.1 of uncultured bacterium. GTDB lineage: Bacteria > Bacteroidota > Rhodothermia > Balneolales > DATFMH01 > DATFNI01. Next base: position 12,866 of record CAWBCD010000041.1, on the reverse strand, counting down.
ATCCCATAAAAACCTATATCAATTTTTCAGGGGTTTGGCATCCCAGTCAAGGGTGCCTTTTTTAAGTGTGTAGATTAAACCAATAAACAGTATCACGAGAAATAACATCATCGCCGCAAAAGTTCCCCATCCGAGCTGGGTGAAACGAACCGCAAAGGGATACAAAAAAACAACTTCAAGATCAAAAACAATGAATTCCATCGCTACCAGGTAAAAGCTGACGGAATACCTTTCGCGGGCCTGACCGATCGGGTCCATACCACTTTCGTACGGACTCAGTTTCCATTTATTGGGACGTTTGGGACCCAGGTATATGCTAAGTAGCAAAAAAACAATTGCTACGATAATGGCAACACCTATAAGTATGAGGATCGGTAAATATTCTTTTAGCATCTTCGTTTCATAAATATTATGAATAACCACCGCGTCCGGCGGGCTGCCGCAAAATTAGCGTGAAACCCATGAAATGTCAATTTAAGATGATAATGTTTACACATTCTGCGGCATGGGCAAAAAAGAGGATAGGAATTGAAACAATCCCGCTCTTTAAGGGAAAGGTAATTATCGTTAAATTCGTTTGATATTGATTAGATTAAAATCCTTTGGAGACGTGGAAAAAATTCAAATGGAAATTCTGGGGCTCTCAACGAGTCCAAGCAGCGGCGGAGCTTATGCGTTAATCCTGAATGAACTGGAGGGGAAACGCCGGCTACCCATCATCATTGGTACATTCGAGGCACAGGCTATTGCACTGGAACTGGAGCATATCAAACCTCCCAGGCCTATGACACATGATTTGCTCCGAAATATTCTGCAGACGTTTCAGACATATGTGAAGTACATTCATATCAACAACCTGCGGGAGGGCACGTTTTACGCCGAGATTGTTTTTGAAATGGACGGAGAGGACGTCTTCCAGGATGCCCGGCCCAGCGATGCCATCGCATTGGCTATTCGGTTTAATGCGCCGATTTTCGTGTCATCGGAAGTCCTTGACGAGGCAGGTATTGTGGCTGATGAGAACGAGGGTGAAGAGACTGAGTTTGCTGAACCCGAACCCAAAACCGAAGATGTCCCGGAACCTAAAGACCTTAAAGACCTGGATGATTCAAACCGCCTGGAAGTCCTCAAAAAACATCTGGAGGCTGCTATTCATAATGAAGATTATGAGCGTGCTGCAAAAATCCGCGACGAAATAAACAAATTAAAGGGATAGACATTGAAATTGCAGTCGTTTCAGTACGCCGACCTTCCGTATTCGTCGTTGGTGGCTGATTATATTACTTCTTTTGAAAATCTGGCAGACTGTTATTCAGGTAATCCATTTTCTGATGACCAGGTCCGTGATTACGTCGACAGGTACGCCTACCATGGTGACCGCACAAGGCTTTTTGAACTGCTGAAATCATATAATGAACCGTTTGACCTGCACGAGTCGGCAAAAAAAAATCTGGAGTTGCTGAAAGAAGATGATACCCTGGTGGTGGTAACCGGTCAGCAGCCGATGGTCTATGGCGGACCTCTTATGGTTGTTAATAAAACAATGGGTGCCATCTTATCAGCACGCCGTATCAGCAGGCTTACGGGGAGAACGGTCGTTCCCGTTTTTTGGATAGGAGATGAGGATCATGATTTTCAGGAGATGTCGGTCCTGAATCTGCCCGGTAATCCCAAACCTGATGCCCTGACTGTGGAATTACCCGGAACGGGATACACCCGGGTCGCCGACCTGCGTCTTAACGGATCTTTTGCCGGGTTCTCTGCGAGAGTAAAAGAAAAGCTGCCCCAAACCGATTTTTCCGGTGAATTGTGGAATCTGCTTGATAATAGCTTCAAAGACGGGAATGGCTGGGGAGATGCATTCGGTAAACTTATGGCCGGCTTATTTTCCAAACATGGTCTTATCCTGGCAGGTAGCAATGATCCGGGCATCAAACAATTCGTTCAGCCGGTCATCGTGAAGGCCATACAATATTCTGACAATATCCGGGATTCGCTCGAAAAGCAGTCGAAAATCTTTGAAAAACACCAGGGGCGTCAGGCCGGCGTGGAAGCCTCCCTTCTTTTTTATGTAGATGAACATAATGTGCGTCACCGAATTCACAGGACCAATGGGATCTGGGAGATAGAGAATGAGAGAAGCTGGACAACGGAAGCATTAATAGATCTGGCCGGTAAAAATCCTGAACGGCTGTCACCTAATGTTTTTTTACGTCCACTGATGCAGGATTTCCTGCTTCCTAATATTGCGTATGTCGCGGGACCGGGTGAGCTGGCCTATTTCGGTCAAATGAAGTCTTTATATTCTATCTTCGAACGGCCTGAACCGTTTATCATACCACGATTAAGCAGCACCCTTGTCGAGCCGTCCATTGCGCGTGTACTTGATCAGGTACCTTTAAAGTGGATGGAGTTTTCCGGACGTATCGAGGACCTGGAAAAAGAATATCTTAAGCAGTCGAATGCACCGGATATCGATGAACTATTCAATAAATGGAATAAACGGTTTGCCGGGTTGAAGGACGAGCTGAAGTCTGAGATCTCAGAAATTGATCCAACACTTTCGGGAGCCGTCGACAGCAGTTCCGCTGTTTTTTTCAAAGAGATGGGCAAATTGAAAGGAAAGGTAACCAAGGCTGTCAAATCAGATCAGGACATTCAAATCAAACGGATTCACCGCATCCAGCAACATCTCTACCCGGATCGGGAATGGCAGGAGAGGAAAATTGCATTCATCTATTTCATGAATAAATATGGAATGGATCTTTGGGATACGCTGCTGGAAATGCTGGATAATGATAAACTGGATTCTCACAAGCTCATATTCCTTTGAATACTGAAAGAAGTCCCAAAGAGCGGAAGTCGGAGAAAAAAGAACTTCGCAGACGCTTGCATGAAGTTCGTGATAACCTGTCTCCGGATCAGGTCAGAGAGCTTAGTGAATCCATTCATCAGAATATTAACCGGCTGGATGATTTCAGACAGGCAAGGATGGTGCATCTGTATCTGCCCATTGCCAGACGGAATGAGGTGGATACCATGCCCATCGCAACAGAGTTGTTGGAAAACGGTCGCACTGTGATTGTCCCAATCACTCAGTTTGATGACCATTCATTGCGTCATGTGCAGCTCGAACGCCTGGACAATCTCGTTGTAAATAAGTGGAAGGTCCCAGAACCACCTGAACCTCATAATGACTCGATTTCACTGACTGATCTGGATATCGTACTGGTTCCTATGCTGGGTGGTGATGCACACGGAAACAGGCTGGGGTACGGGAAAGGGTATTACGATCGCTTCCTTAAACAGGTTCGTTGTCCTAAAGTGGGACTTCTTTTTGAGTGCTGTCTGGTGAAGGAGGTGCCAACGGAAGAGTACGATGTAGTGCTTGATTATATAGTGACGGACAAGAGAGTCATAGAGCTGAAAAAATAGAACCGTTAAAGCGAATCAGCGTATGCCTGTAACAGTTAGCCTCTGATACCGTATATGAATGATGGGTTGTGTATATTTATTATATAAAAACCCTGATGTAGTAACCCGAAAAAAGTTTACTGTTGAATCTGCAAAGCTCACAATGATTTCATATAAGGTAGGTGCGATCTTTGCGCGTTTTGTGGTCATTAATTTGAGATGGGCTGATTATGGCTGAAAAGACACAACAATCTCCCGGTCGCTCCAGGTTGGAAGACTATTTTACCTATTCGGAGGATGATTTACAGGTTGCCCTCGACCATTTTATGGAGGAGCAACCTGCATCCGAACGAAAAAAGGAGAACCTCTGGAATATGCAGACAATATTAGGGCTCGGATTTATATTCCTGACCCTGAGTTTTATACTGCAGGGGGTTTTATCCGGTATTGGATTAGTTCCGGGTCTGAATCTTGATAGTTTAATGGGAACTCTGCCGGTAATTGGTGGTATTTTGGTTGTTGTGATTGGATTTGGCTTCTTTACCAGAGAGCGCAAACAGAAAAAAAGCAGGAAACGGGAAATGAAACGGCGCAAACGTCAGATGTATAATAATATTGGCACACAAGGTGCTGCAACCTCAGCACAGTCGACGCGAAGGAGTTCCGGTTTCGGCACAGCAACAAGAGTGGAAGCCGAGCCCTATGCTCTGCGTCAGCACAAGAAATTGACCCGGTCACGTACAGATAAAAAAATGTTCGGCGTGTGTGGAGGTATAGCGAACTATTTTGGCATCAGTGCCACGTTCGTTCGACTGATGTTTGTTATTGCCACATTGCTTGGGTATGGCTTCCCGATCATCCTCTATCTGGCTATGGCTATTGTTGTACCTAAAGAGTCGGTACGCCTGAAAGATTTTGATGCAGATCTGTGATTCATGCTGATAACATTTGAAGGTATCGACGGTTCGGGAAAATCAACGCAACTAACGCGGTTGAAAGAACGGCTGGAAAAGGCCGGTTATATTGTGCATATCTATAGGGAACCGGGGGGGACGGATGTGTCCGAAAATATCAGATCTTTGCTGCTCAACCCCGACATATCAATGGATCCGGTAACCGAATTGTTACTCTTCTCAGCAGCTCGTTCCCAGCTTATTGCAGAAAAAGTGAACCCTGATCTTGAAGAAGGTCATGTCGTTTTGCTAGACCGGTTTTATGATTCGACTATTGCTTATCAGGGGTATGGCAGAAAAAGTCTGTCGATTTCAGAAATTCATCAGTTAAACAAAGTAGCAGCGCATGGTCTGGAACCGGACCTCACTCTATATCTGCATATTTCATTGCATCAGGCGCGGCAGAGGCGTGGTTTTGTAGATAGTGACAGAATGGAGAAGTCAGGTACCTCATTTTACGAAAGGGTAATACGGGGGTTCGAAAAACTGGCGGAGGGAGAGGGGCGTTTTGTGAAAATCGATGCGAGTGGTAACGAAGACGATGTTGAGCAAAAGGTTTGGTCGCTGGTAATGCAAAGATTGCTGAAGGACAGACAAGCCTCCCCCAAAAAATGAAGCTACCTGTAAAAAAATGATAAATGTTACTTTTTTTTCTGGTAGCGCTATCAAAAGTAACGAATTAAATTGTTGCTGAGAGCAGAAATTCGTATATTTGGTCTATTGTGGATGTATTACACTATCGCTTCTCAATCGAAGTGAACGACACATCATCGTATCACGAATCCTAACCTTTCAACACCACGAAGAATACATATCGATTATGGCGCACGAAAGAATCGAAATTAATCTGCCACTTTCAAAAGTGTACGAATTATTAAGCTCACCTACCAATTTTCCCCATTTCATGGATAATATTGGTGAGGTCAATAAAATAAACTCTCAATCATTTGAATATTTAACCGAAATCGGTGATGAAGAGTATCGTTGGACAACCAACGTCATTGATGATCTTCGCAACACCCGTTTTGCCTGGATCACCATTAATGGAAATTTGAATCAGACGGGTACTATTCGTTTTACACCACTGGACAACGGCACTCGCACGCGCGTTGACTTCAGCCTCGACTATCGCACGTTTTTTGGTGATCCAGATGAGGCACTTGGTATTTTTATAGGTGGTGTTGATGAACGTTTAAAGCAAGATATGGAACGTTTCAGAAACATGGCCGAAAAAGATGGATTTCTTGAACTTGCTAAAAAAGAGCGTGTAGACGCAGAAACTAAAGAAGTAACAGTTTAATTGGCTTAACATCCACAGATTTTCAACAAAAAAGGGGCATTAGCCCCTTTTTTGTTACCTGCCTTTTCGGGGCAGATAGTTTGTGGATAATTTCTATCATCCGTGGAGCTCAAAAATTTTCTGCAGACAAATTTTGTCGATCGGCCGTTTTTGGTTCTCATTGGACATCCGGTTTTGCACAGCCTGTCGCCGTTAATGCATAACACCGCCGCTACGTACAGCGGTGTTGATCTGACCTATACTGCTGTGGATGTGGCATCCGATGATCTCTCAAGATTGCCGGTATTGCTTAATCATCCAAACTTCCGCGGTGCCAATGTTACTATACCACATAAGTCGGCTGTGATACCGATGCTGGATCAGGTCGAGGATACGGCAAATGATCTGGGTGCCGTAAATACCATCTACAGAGTTGATGGACAAATCGGGGGCACTAACACCGATGTATATGGCTTTATGCATCCGCTCCGGCAGTACAGCAATCTCCTGGATGGTGGGGAGGTTGTCGTGTTTGGATCCGGCGGCGCTTCGAGAGCCGTGCTCTACGCCCTGGGTGAGTCGGGGGTGAGTGTGATTTATCTTGTCTCACGCAGACCGGAAGATATCAGGCCGGGTTCCTATCATAGCAGTGCTGAGATTCATCCTATATCCTATGATGCGTGGACATACTACGCCGGGGATTGTTCAGTTATAGTCAATACAACACCGCTCGGTATGCATCCTAAAAGTAGTGCATCGCCGGTCAGGAGTGACCAAATCAAGTACCTGGCGGATAAAATCTGCTATGATCTGGTCTATAATCCGGCACAAACTCTGTTCCTTCGCCAGGCAGAACGCGCCGGTGCTACACCCGTTCGCGGACTAGAGATGCTGGTCAGGCAGGGAAGCCGTTCATGGGAAATTTGGACAGGGAAACCATTTCCTGTAGAAGAAGTACAAAGCGTAGTCGAAAAATATCTATATGACTAATCCTGATATCATCAGACCCGAAATCTGGTCAGGCCAAGGCCTGATCTCGGCTGGCTTTACCACGCGGGCACTGGATCGCAGATTTAATCAGGATGGCAATAATTATGATTCTCTCTCCGATAAGTTCAGTATCATTCATGAGTTGCATGGGGAGGAGACCCGGCTGGCATATGCCAAACAGGTTCATGGAGACAGGGTTGTAACCGTTGATGAACCGGGATTTGTCGGCGAGGCCGATGGCCTGATCACCATGTCTGCTGATATGACACTGGCAATACAGGTTGCAGACTGCGGCGTACTTTTATTGGCAGACCGGAAAAACGGGATAATTGGTGCGTTGCATTCCGGGTGGCGTGGTACCGCGGCCGGCATAGCAGGGAATACAATCGCTCGCATGATAGAGCTTGGCAGCAATCCCGAAAATATCGAGGTGTTTATCGGACCTTGCATCAGTGGCCAGGTTTATGAAGTAGGAGAGGAGGTCGCCTCTCAGTTTGACGAGAGATTTGTACTACGAGATGGTTTTACAAAACCCCACCTTGCCATACGCGAAGCACTGAAACAGCAATTGCTGGATGCCGGTATTCCGGAGGTAAATCTCGAAATCGATCAGCGATGCACTTATCTCAACCCGGATTTGTTCCACTCCTATCGCCGTGATGGTAAAAAGAGTGGTCGGATGATCGGATACATCCGGATGCATAACAACTGACCAAAGAATATGCGCGTTTCGTATTCCAACGGTTATTATGCGCCGATTCCGGAAGATCATGTTTTCCCCATGAGGAAATTTTGGGGCTTGTACTGCTATTTGCTCGAAAAGGGAATCATCAATAAACATCAGGTGATCGAACCTTCTGAAGCGGATGCTGCCCAATTGATGCATGTTCATACCCCGCGTTATCTCAAAGGAATCTTTTACGGTGAACTGGACCGCAAGGAGGAACGCCGGCTCGGTCTGCCCTGGTCACAGGGACTGGCCCGCAGATCTCGTCTTGCTGTGCAAGGTACTCTGAATGCGGCTTTGATGGCGATGGAGGACGGCATCGCAGGGAACCTGGCTGGTGGAACCCATCATGCCTACCCCGATTGGGGCGAGGGTTTTTGTGTCTTTAATGATGTTGCGGTGGCCATACGCGTGTTACAACGATCCATGTGGATTCGCCGGGCTATGGTCATCGATTGTGATGTACACCAGGGTAATGGCACCGCCGCTTTTTTCAGGGATGATCCCGATGTATTTACGTTTTCAATCCACGGAGAAAAAAATTACCCTTTTCATAAACCGCCTTCCAGCTATGATGTCGGGCTCCCCGACAAGACGGACGACAGCGATTACATACGGGCACTCGGCGATGCCCTGGATCACATATTTGAAAATTTTCAGCCCGATATTGTCTTTTATCTGGGTGGCATAGATATCCTGGAAACAGATCATTTCGGAAGACTGGCATTGAGTATGAAAGGTCTGCGTAACCGGGACGAGATTGTCATTGATACCGTATATCAAAAAGGGATACCACTCGTTCTATTACTATCCGGTGGGTATGCACCCACACTTACTGAAACGGTAACGGCACATGCTTCGATGTTTGAATATGCTTCACGAAAAATTTAGGCATGAGAGGATGGGTTTTGGATTAGATACCCCGATTTAAAACAACTATCTTACGTGCCGATTCAGTTATAACCAGGATACAGCCTGTTTTAATGTGACTAAAAAAAACATCTCCATATTAGGATCAACCGGTTCTATCGGAACACAGACACTTGATATCCTCAGTCGTAATCAGGATCAGTTTCGTGTATTCGCCATCAGCGGAAATCGGAACTGGCGGTTATTGGCTGAGCAGGCGGCGCTTTTTTTGCCCGAATTTGTAGTGATAACCCATGCGGATCATTATTCTGAACTTAGAAGGGCTGTCAGCGATCTTCCCGTCAAAGTCTTAAGCGGTAAAGAAGGTATCCTGGAAGTTACCGTACATCCCGACGTCGATATCGTCCTGAATAGCCTGGTAGGGTTTTCAGGATTTATTCCAACATATGAGGCCCTCCGGCATGGAAAACGCGTAGCGCTTGCCAATAAGGAGTCGCTGGTTGTCGGCGGTGAACTGATACGGAAAGTTGCCGGGAGTCATGACGGGCAACTGGTTCCCGTCGATTCGGAACACAGCGCCATTCTCCAGAGTATCACGGGCGAACCACATAAGGCAATCAGGAAACTGATACTAACGGCCAGCGGTGGACCGTTTCGTGAGTTGACTCGTGATGCAATGAAAAAGGTGACGGTCGAACAGGCTTTGAATCATCCAAACTGGAATATGGGTGCCAAAATCACGATCGACTCGGCAACGATGATGAACAAGGGACTGGAAGTTATCGAAGCTTACTGGTTATTTAATATACCGCTCGAAAATATCGAGACAGTCATCCATCCTCAGAGCATCGTTCATTCTATGGTTGAGTTTGTCGATGGGTCGACAAAAGCGCAAATGGGCCCCCCGGATATGCGCGTCCCGATTCAATATGCGTTAACATATCCCGATCGCATCGATGCCGATGTGCCACTAATAGACTGGCGGAAAATGCAGAAACTGACATTCGAACCCGTGGATAACGGCCGGTTCCCGTGCCTGAATCTGGCACGCTATGCATTGGAACAGGGGGGCGTAGCACCAGCGGTTTTGAATGCTGCCAACGAGGTTGCCGTTGATCGGTTCTTGAAACGGGAAATTATGTATATTCAAATACCCGGGATTGTTGAGTCTTGCCTTGAATCGCTGGTGACACCCGGGGATGTGAGCGCCGATCTTCTTTGTGACATAGATGCGGAAACCCGTAAACAAGCAAGACAGTTAAACTGAATAAAAACTGTAAATAATGGATTGGATATTAAACATACTTACCACAATTGGTATTTTTGTTCTGGCTCTGTTTATTCTTGTGTTGGTTCATGAACTGGGACACTTCCTGGCCGCCAAGCTTTTTAAGATGAGGGTTGACCGTTTTTCCATCGGTTTCCCGCCTCGATTGTTCGGAAAAAAGATTGGAGAGACCGATTATTGTATTTCAGCTACACCATTGGGGGGCTATGTCAAGATTGCCGGTATGATTGATGAGAGCATGGATACCGAGTTTCTTGAGCAAGATCCGCAACCCTGGGAGTTTCGCAGCAAGCCGGTCTGGCAGCGTATCATAGTGATATGTGCCGGGGTTATTTTCAATATGATTTTGGCTGTCGTCATTTACACAGGGGTCACTAATTATTACGGGGAAACCCGCATCCCTCTGAAGAATATTGGAGCAATGTACATCGCACCTAAATCCCTTGCTGCAAATGTAGGATTTGAGACAGGTGATAGAGTCGTTGCCATCAATGGACATCATGTGAAATATTTTGAGGATCTGATGAACCCGGCGCGGATTACAAGTGAGCACCTCAGCTATACTGTTGAACGCGATGGTAATGATGTCGTTCTGAATATGCCTGCCAACTTCCTGGACAGGTTGAACAAAGAGGCTTTTCTCAATCCTATTGATGCGCTGCCCAGCAAAATATCCAATGTTGTCCCCGATAGCCCGGCTGAAAAAGCAGGTTTGAAAGCAGGTGAAAAAATAGTGTCGGTTGACGGGGAACCAACCAACTATTGGATGCAGCTTGTCGAAATGATAAAGGGCTCTACCAAGCCTTTGACCATGACCTTAGCCCAGTCCAGTGGGGCAGATACCGTTATTCATGTGACCCCCGGGGCCGATAAAACAATTGGCATTGAGGCCCTCGACATGCAGAAATACTTCGGTGTGGAACATGTTCAACTGGGTTTCTTTGCCTCAATTGGAGCGGGAGCCAGCCGTACCTGGAATACAACTGCCGGAATTGTAAAAGGCTTTATTAAATTGTTCTCCGGTTCGATATCTATTCGAAAAAATCTGGGTGGTCCGGTCGCTATTGCCAATATCACACGCCAGGCTACGGAACTGGGCGGCATCAGGGGATTTTGGGAAATCACGGCGATGCTTAGTATCACCCTTGCCATCATGAATATCCTGCCGATTCCTGTTTTGGACGGAGGTCATCTCATGTTCCTGATCTACGAAGGCATCACACGCCGGGAACCTTCTCCAAAAGTTCGCATGACATTGCAACAGATCGGCTTCATCTTTATCATCGGATTGCTCATTTTTGTAACATTCAATGACATCCTGAGAACGATCGGTAATTGAGATGGAGTTTTTTGCTGAGGACGGACTTTCAGTTATTGTCTGGGCACTGATCATCGGCATTATCATAGCCGTGGCAGGACTGTTGATCCATAACAGTTTTTCTGTTGTTTTATACGTGATTGCCGTCCTGGTCGTGGGATTTACGCTGTTTTTCTTCCGTGACCCGGATCGCAATATCCCCGATGATCCTAATCTTATTCTTGCACCGGCTGACGGTACGGTTGTCACCATAAAAGAGGTTGATGAAGATACCTATCTGCACGGCAGGGGAACACAGATCAGTATTTTTCTATCGCTGGCGGATGTTCACGTAAACAGGAATCCGGTGAGTGGTGTGGTCGAATATCTCAAATATTTTCCAGGAGAATATCTTATCGCATGGTACGATAAAGCATCTGAACGTAATGAACGGGCTGAGTCCATCGACAACTGGGATAGCCGGTGGGTATCATTATTCGGATCCAACAATTATGGGTTTCAGCCACACTCATTTAAGCGGAACCGGCGGACTCGATTACGGTGATATTCTTTTGATGCCGACAACGGGTGATGTAAAAGTTGAGCCGGGTACGGAAGACAATCCCGAATTAGGTTATAAATCCGGGTTCAGCAAAAATGAAACCACATCTCCTGGCTATTATTCCGTAAAACTCGATGACTACACTGAAACAGTGGAATTAACTTCCACCATGCGCGCCGGATTTCATCGCTATACTTTTCCCCAATCCGATAATGCGAACATCATTCTTGATTTAAGAAGAGGTGCATCTCCCCGAAATATTGAACGATACGGATCTGGCAATTACATTTGTCGGTAATTCAGTTATCGAAGGAAAGAGAATTTCTTCACGGCTGGGCGGCGAACCAGTATCTTTATTTTGTCGCCGAATTTTCCCGTCCCTTCGATTCTTTTGGAATCGCAATAAATAATAAACTGAACGACGGCCTTAAAGAAGCCGAAGGAAGCGATTTGAAGGGATGATAATAATGGAACTATTGTAGCACAAAACCCTGCCTGGACAGATGTAGTTACAATTCATTTTGATGTAGTTGATCCAAGTGGTATGGCTAGTCTTATCTGGCTTACTACAAGTCCATTCTGGGGGATTTATGATGCTAACAATTCAACTATTGTGGCAAACCGGTCAATTTGAAGACCTGTTTGGTCCACTCCCTGTTGAACTCATTTCCTTCACTGGGACTCTTCTTCCAGATGATAATGTTTTGTTAGAATGGAAGACAGCTTCTTCATTGAATAATGCTGGTTTTGAGGTTCAAAAATCTTATAAAGATTCAGAAGAATGGAAAGTAATTGGGTTTGTTGAAAGTTATGGTGACCCAAATTCATTGGTTGAATATAGCTTTACTGATTATTCATCTCACAGATTTCCAATTATAAGATATCGATTAAAGTCTATAGATAATGATGGTTCTTACCAATATTCCCAAATTATTGAAATAAATACTTTCCCATCGACTTATGAACTTTCACAGAATTATCCAAATCCATTTAATCCTAGTACAAAAATAAAATATAAAATACCATCAATTGGATCAGCACAGACAGTAGCAGTTCAGTTGAAGGTTTATGATATCCTTGGCAATGAAGTGGCAACATTAGTAGATGAGCAGAAGGAGCCGGGAGTGTATGAAGTAGAAATGAATACAAATGATGGAGAAACTAACCTAGCTTCTGGGATTTACATTTATAGAATTAAAGCTGGCAACTTTCGTTGATACAAAGAAGATGGTATTAATGAAATAATTGGTCTATTCGAAGCCTTAAAGATTTTTTAGGTAGGATGTACCTCCAAGAGTGCTCATTTTTCCAAGTATCCATTTTTATCTTGAGAAATCGAATTATAAAAAAATATTACCGGAGGATTTAATTATCAAAGATTAATCCTCAACTCTATACAACTTCTCACATCAAAGAATGGATAAGTGAAGTTTTCCATTAATCAAAAAAAGATATCTGGTGATTCTTAAAAAATTAAACAATTGAA
>CAWBCD010000040.1:0-41736 GCA_963787205.1 uncultured bacterium | reverse complement strand
AACAGCGGGTTTGTTTGTTGTTCAAAGAGAATTCAAAAAGCTTGAATCCATAAAGAAAACCATTGTAATCCTGCTGGGAACACTTTTGTTCGACAGCATTTATACACTAACCAGACATGCTGCTCATGGCTTTGAAACAAATTGGGCCAGTATCGTAACCCACCCTTTTTTTGCAGAACATGGTAGTTACGCTGCTGCACTATCGATAGTCTTCAGTATTGCATTTTCATTGAGCATCTCCAATTCGACTCCAAAGAAACTTCGCATATTTTCACATATTTCAAGTGCCATCTTTTTCGTAGCTATCTTTTTTTCCTATACCCGGGCTGCGTGGGTGGCGTTGGTAGTTTTATTCATCTTCTATGTACTTTTCCGCTTTAAAACTTTTCTAAGTAAAAAAATTATTCTACTTCTAATTGCTTCCGCATTTGTCATCGGCTATGTTGCCATGAGGTATCACGTTTTACAAGCAGCGGAACGCAACGCCGATTCAATTACAAACGTCGAAGCCAATTATTCAAATCTGGAACGAATTAACAGATGGGTCGCTGCAATTGACATGATCAGAGCAAAACCTATCTTTGGCGTCGGATATGGCGTCTACCGATTCCTATATCAAAAGTATCGAAATCCTCTATTTGCAACGCCGATTTCGAATATGTTTGCCGGGCCACATAATGACTATTTACAATATTTCTCAGAGGCTGGAATATTTGGAATTACCACATGGCTCCTCTTTCTGTTTTATTTATATAAAGAAGCCTTATCGGTTTACAGATCCATCACAGATGAATTCGCAAAAAGTATCCTTTTTGGTTGCCTCGGAGGTGTGTTGACTTATAATGTTCATGCCTTTTTTAATGGATTTCTCATGCTGGACAAAGTGGCCGTTCCTTTTTGGATAAGTATAGGCATTATCCTGAGCGTCATTCAGTACCACAAAACATGGAATGATAACAACAAGCTAGAAACAACCTCTGAAACGTCATAGTATTGCACATAATACTGGTTGGTTGTCAGGGGTTAATTTATTAATCAAACCCCTGTCTTTTCTATTCATCATCATATCTGCCAGGCTGCTTGGTGCAGATGATTATGGCAAATTTGCGTTTGCCATGGCGATCGTGACTTTTATCAATATTTTCTTTGAAGGTGGTGTTAATATTAACACTGTTAGAACTCTTTCATCCGAACCAAATAAATACTCAGATTACTTTTCCTCAAGTTTTCCCATAAAAATTGTTGGCGGCCTTTTAACAATCGCTGTCACCTTGAGTTTCCTTTTATTTACACATTATAAAAGCACTATTTTTTATCTGATCCTTATTTCCCTGGTATTTATTGTTTTTAATGCACTATTAATGCACTTAAGGAGTTTCTTTCGGGCCTTTGAAATAATGAAATATGAGGCCTATTCAATAGCCTTTGAAAAAATTGGGCTGATCATTTTATGCGGGGGAATTCTACTAGTCAAAGAGAATGTCATCCTATTCACTTCTTTTTATGCTCTTACCTATGTAATTGCCTTTTTTTACACATTAGCACTCGTTTTTAAAATAATCGGTACTCCAAATTTTAAAATCCAGGTTAGACGATGGTTTGGGGATATACTCAAACCTGCATTCCCTTTTGCCATAATGAATATCCTTTTGGTAGGCAGATCCCGTGCCGGCACATTGTTACTTAAATTTATTACTCACCGGGATGATTGGGTTGGGTATTACAATGCCGGTTATCGCTTACTGGATTCATTTCTTCTATTTCCCAATATGATCACAACACCCTTGCTTCCCGTTTTTGTCCGTTTTCAGTACAGAGAAAAAACAATTCGTAATCTTTTAAACAGTACTTACAGAAGCATACTGTCTATTTCGATACTCATTGCGTTCCCAATATTTATCCTACACAAGTCAATTACGTTATTACTTTTCGGTCCAACCTTCTCTAAAGCGGCATTGACTGTCGGAATTATTGCTTTAAATATGATACCGGTTGGTTTGACTACATTAATGGGTAACCTGGTCGCGGCTACAGGACGCCAACCACTCGTGAATAAACTATTTGTGTTTGAGACCTTGACTACTGTTGCTTTACATAGCTTCTTTATTTATTTACTTGGATATGTAGGGGCTGCCATTGCATCTTTTATTGGCGACACCATTTACCTTAGTATTAATACGTGGGTAGTCAGAGATTATGTTCATAAATCCGGAATATTTAGTCTCATATTGAAGATCCTGATAATATTCTGCGCACTCGTGATACTGCAAACCACATCCATTTTGCCAGAAAATACTGTTTTACAGATAATGGTTGTCGTCGGAATGATCGTTACAGGGTTATTTTCTCTCCGGATAATTCGTAAAAAGGAAATCCATGATCTTAGAAAAATGATTCAGGAAATACGTTTCGGCGTGTAGCAGAATAACTACGAATGAAAGCTCTACTTGTCCATCCGGGTTTCGATGTTATTGGGGGTGCGGAAAAGGTATCGCTTCACATTGCACAATACCTTATAAATGAAGGGTGGCAGGTTAGCATGCTTTCATTAATGCCTCCAAATCTTGATGAAATTTCCAACACCACTGAATTTTTATTCTCGGCAGACAGTCTAAAGATTTTCAAGGCGTCTTGTCCACGGCAGATACGAGGCAACAGCTCACTGGCACTAATTCAAATGGCATTTTTGCATCGAGCTGCTAAAAAGAAGGCAAAATATTACGACCTGTGTATCAGTACTTACAATGAGTTAAATTTTGGGAAAGCTGGTATTCAATATATCCATCACCCCTATTGGCCAAAAAGAAAACTTTTGCACCAGTATCACACCATATCCAATACAAATATATTAGATCGATATCCAATTCTCGAGAAATTATATCGTTTTGCAGCACATTCAATTGCAGGAAATTTTTCCGGATTCACAGAAAACATAACGCTTGTAAACTCTGATTTTATAAAAGATATTGTTTCCTCGATTTATGGAATAGACAGCGAGGTACTTTATCCTGGTTTTTTACACGAAGATGATTTTGTGTTAACAGACATGGTCCACGACCCCTGGCAGATGGTTGCTATTAGTCGTATTACCCCTGATAAAAACATTCTGGAACTAATCAGGGCTTTCTCGGATCTAAGCAAGTATGAACCATCTGCAAAACTTTTCATCGCAGGATATGCACCTAATGCTGATTACCTTATATCTGTTAAGGAGCTCATTCACCAATATGGGTTACATGTCGAGTTAAAAATTGAGGTGACCCGGGATGAAATTCTCAGTCTGTTGAGAAAAAGCCGTTATTTTATCTCCACAAAAAAATTCGAGCATTTTGGAATATCGGTTCTCGAAGCAGCAGCTAACGGGTGTGTCCCTCTTGTCCATAAATCTGGCGGTGTTATTGAAATTGTTCCGTATTCTGAATTTCAATACAATAGTTTTGATGAAATCCCCACTAGAATTATCGCTCTAAATAAAAATCCGAAACATTTGAATGAACTCAGAAACAATCTACAAAGGCACATCAAAAAATTTGATCTCTCCAATTTTTATAAGGGCCTTCAAGCAGCAGTTGGTCAGGTGATTACATTAGATTAGAACCTCATCTCATATTAACCTGATTAGTTTATCTTGTGGTGGTCTATTTTATCAAAACACTCTATCTAAAATGAAACTTTTGCTCATTTCGCAGTATTTTCCTCCGGAAATCGGAGCTGGAGCTACCAGGAGCGAAAGTCTCGTTCGTTACCTGAGAGAAAAAGGCTGGGAAATTGAGGTTCTTGCAGAGTTACCCAATTATCCAACCGGTATAGTACCCCAGAATTACAAACATATTTTTCATCAGGAAGAAGAATATTGCGGAGCGATCATACACCGGCTTTGGGTATGGGCTAATAACAGATCCAGTAATACAAAAAAACTCAGGTTATTTCTGACATATCTTTTTAGCAGCCTCAGTTATATTATTCTCCATCCCAAAAAATATGATCTGGTTTACGCCAGCTCGCCACCAATTTTCGCCGGGATTGCCGGTTGTCTGATAGCCAAGGTCCTTCAAACAAAGTTTGTCCTGGAAATCCGTGATATCTGGCCTGATGCTGCAGTAGATATCGGATCTGTTGACAGACGTTCTCTGATGTTTAAAATCTCAAAAAAAGTGGAAAAATGGCTTTACAGTCAGACTGATCTAATCATTCCTGTGACCGAAGCATCCAGGGAAATTATTGAGAAACGAGCTCCCGGCAAACAGACAAAAGTAATTTCAAACGGGGTTGATCTTGAGGTCTTCCAACCCGTACCCAATGCCAAAAATATCCTCAATGAACCATTATTAGATCCGACCAAATTTAGGGTCGGTTATGTCGGTTCACTAGGCGTGATTCATGACATGAGAACCCTTGTAAAAGCAGCAAAGTTTTGTGAAGATGATCCCGATATCGAATTTGTCATTATTGGTGATGGGGGGCAAAGGCAAATCTTTTTGGATGTTATCCAACGAGAGAAACCACACAATGTGATCTGGCTCGGACTAAAAAAACATGAACTTATCCCGGCATATATTTCTTCCTTTGATCTGGCAGTCAACCCAGTCTATGGTTATGATATCTTCGAATCGATTATCACCGT
The DNA here is from genome assembly GCA_963787205.1 of uncultured bacterium. Classification (GTDB taxonomy): domain Bacteria; phylum Bacteroidota; class Rhodothermia; order Balneolales; family DATFMH01; genus DATFNI01. Next base: position 37,112 of record CAWBCD010000040.1, on the reverse strand, counting down.
CAAATTTTATGAGTACCTGGCCTGTGGGGTGCCTGTCATATCAACATCTAGGGGTTTGCTCAAAAAGGAAAGTGAATTGAGTGAAGCTGCAATAGCTGTTGAACCTGAAAACCCTCTCAGGCTTGCAGAAGAAATCAAAAAGCTCAAAAAAAATCCTCAATTGCTCGGTGAAATGAGTTCCAAAGCATCCACGTATATTAAGTCTTTTTCGCGCAGAGAATTAGCCCATCAATTATCCGATACCCTCACTAAATTTTCTCAATAAGATTGATGAAGATACTAATGATCATGCCAAGAATACCTGCGCCACCAAATGACGGGGGAGCGATCTATGTATATTACATAACCAAGCATATGGCTTTGCGCGGTCATGAAATCGTTATGGCATCTTTTGAGTCGAACCGCCACCCTCAGAAATCCGAGATGCTAAGACCTTATTGCAGATTGTATAGTCTACCCGCTCACTTCAAACCGTACAATATTCCAGCGGTTATCAAATCAACTCTTACAAGACAGCCCATATCCGTTCAGCATCGGATGGATATGGATTTAATGGATAAAATCATATCTCTGATTCCCGATGACTCTTTCGATATCATTTCATTTGAGGGTATTCATACCTCCCGATTTATTGATCTCATTAAGACAAGATATCCGGGCATACCTGCTATTTTGAGGCAGGCGAACGTGGAACACCTGTTACTCAAGCGAAATGCTGAGAAAACAAAAAATCCCGTTATCCGTGGCTTTTTAAAAGATCAGGCTCGTTTAATGAAAAAATTTGAAGTAAATGCTATGAAATCGGTTGAGGGAGTAACCGCTATCACACCTGTTGATAGAGAAAAATTTCTTGAAGTAACGCCGGGTATACAATGTGAAGTAATTGAAGTTGGTGCCAACTTACCCGGGTTACGTGATTATCAGAGAGACAGTAACATACTCCTGGCCATTTCAAACTGGGCGTGGCGCCCAAATAAAGACGGACTAAAATGGTTCCTTAAGAAAATTTGGCCCAGACTCAAAGAGCAATTTCCTGAAATTCAATTCCTGATAGCTGGACATGGCATCTCCGAGCGATTGCAACAGAAATTAAAAGTTGCAGGTATAACCTATCTTGGCTTTGTGGATGATATTGAATATTACCGGCAAAAAGCCACTATCATGATGGTCCCGCTTTTATCTGGTTCCGGACTGAAACTTAAAATTTTGGAAGGATTAGCCAGCGGCATTCCAATTATTACTACATCCATTGGAGCCGAGGGGATCGAAATGCAAAATGAACAGGATTACTTGCTTGCTGAAACCCCTGAAGATTTCGTTAATCAAACCGGACGCTTGCTAAAAAATCCGGAACTCCGGGAAAAACTATCGAATAATGCACGTTCACTAATTGAGCGGAAATACCAGTGGGTTCAAAAGGCTGAACGTCTTGAATTTTTTATGAATCAAATCATTAAAAATTACGAACCATAAATCTTGCCCAAAATTCTCTTATATCAACCCTATTACCATTTCCCTGGTCATTTTCGGTCATTATTCGGCACCTTTCATGCTGAGCTGATCAAATTAGGATATTCTTGTGTAGGTCTGATTGGTATTTTGAGGACAGATCCGATTGTTAAGAGTAGTCACATTACTTCATTTAAATGCCTTTTTAAAAACCGTACGCTCAGAATATTAAATAATGTAATCGGATTGAGTCGCTTACAAAAGATCATTCGAACAGAATCCGTTCAGGCAGTTCACTTTTTAGATATTGAAATACTTTTGCTATACCTGTTTGTGAGGCTCGGAATCCTCAAATTAAACTCGTTACGAGTTGTCATTACTCAACATTCCATTAATCGGATCAGATCTGATCATACGTCTTTAACACATCGTATATACAGGAGACTGATACACCACTCATATAATTATTTGGATCGCAACCTTGATTTGATAGTTCTGACAAATGGCAAAAACATTTCTGCAGAACTTGTTGCAAATGGTTATTTGTCTGAAAAAAAAGTTATTACCACTTGGTGGGGGAGCAGTTACAATTCCGTATCAAATAATCTGCAAGAAAAAAGACCTAATTCTTTCCTGCTTTATGGGATTCTCCGAAAGGATAAGAACCTGGATTTTCTGCTTGAAAATTTTTCAAAAGTTAATCGCCCTTACATCTTACATATTGCAGGTTATCCACGTGACTACAGCAGGAATCAAATAGATTTACTCATCGAAAAGTATAAAATCCCGCAAGAATGTATTTCTTGGGAGTTGGGATATTTGTCTGATTCAAGGATCACTGAACTGCTCGCCACTTCGCAATATATTCTGTTGCCTTATAGTAGTGATAACCTTAGTAATAGTGGTCCCATGATGGATGCAATTCAATTTGGATGTATCCCAATTGTCAGTGGTTATGGTGAAAGGCTGGAGTTCATTCAAAGATTCGATTTGGGGTATATCTTTTTTTATGAAAAAAAACCCTCTCTCTGCGATATTTTAAATCAATGCCTTGCTAATAGCGACCAATCTACATACTACCAGGAACTTATCAACCAAAAGAAAAAACAGTTTACCTGGGCCACAATTATCACAAAATTAGTAAGGAGGGAAAAAATCTACTCCGTGTGACTGCTGGTTGTTATTTCCTAATTTGATTGCGGAAGGGTCAATGTCTATGTACTGATCATCAATCAATTTTTTGAAAATCAAAAAATACATCCCATTTAATTGATATGAAGAAAATTAACTTCATAAGAAGTTACAATCCCAACCTTTCTGAATTGTACACAATGTCTCTGTTAAGAGACCGTTTTGACGTAACGCTTTACATAGCAAACAAATCAACTCCCGATTACAATATCGTACGTGGTTATAACTCAATAAATGCCGTCATTAAATACCTCCCTCTGGGTAAATATGTTCTAAAAACTATTTCTCATTACGGAATCATTGCACCCATACTCGGGGTTGATCATTTTCTGGAAAAGGGATCCATTTATAATGTGAGTGACGCAACGTATTATCACGCCTATCAATTGGCAAAGCACAAAAAAAAGTACGACCTGAAGATCGTTATGAATCGATGGGAGACTATTCCCTTTAACTATGATCGCAACAGGGTCATGTCGTCAATTAGTAGGGTGGTTTTAAAGAGTTTGGATGGTATCATCAATGTAACTCCACTTGCGGAAAAGGCAGCCGAAATTGAAGGGACGAATAATACCAAAAGTATAACCCTTCCCTGCAGTATTGATACCGACCAGTTTCAGCCGCGTGAAAAACCAACATTCTTACTTGAAAAATACAACCTGAAGAGTGATGATTTCATCATTCTCTATGTCGGACAAGTAGTATGGAAAAAGGGTATCCATGATCTTATATATGCTCTTAAATTATTGATTAATAACAGAGAATTGGATACCAGGAATATCAAACTCGTAATACTTGGCAGTGGTAAAGAAGAAAGAAGTGTAAGGGAAACTGCAAAATTTTTGAATATTTCAGATCACATAGTTACAACCGGATTTGTCCCTTTTGATCAGGTAAAATCATACTACAATCTTTCAGACGTATTTGTTTCACTTAGCCAATCTACCAGAACCTGGAATGAACAGCTTGGTTTCAGCATTCTTGAGGCTATGGCTTCTGGTCTGCCAATAATTGTTAGTGCTACAGGTGCCCTAAATCAGGTTACTAAAATAGCTGGCCTAAAAATAGCCGCAGGTGATTTCTTGGGTCTGGCCGAAAATTTAAAAAAACTGTTGATGGATGAACAATTAGTGTCGACATTGGCAGATCAGTCTCTTGAAGTCATACATTCTAATTATACGAAAGACATTATTATGCCCCGCCTGGTTAAATTTTATGAAGAGTTATGATCCGGATTCAAATGTTTGGTGAGGCTGTCCAAATAGCATAAATGATAAAATTTAAGTCTAATTTATTTAGGGGTTCTAATATGTCACGCTGGAAAACAACCCCCTGGCCCCCTTTTTTAAGGGGGAAAAACGACATGTTTCATAATGAAGGTTGAAAATCCTACTATTTTTAGGCAGTTCTATACGTATAATGACTTTTGGGACAGCCTCTATATAATTCAACAACTTTTGACACGGAAAGAATGAGATCCAACTTCTTATATCTTCCATTTTTTATCCTTCTTTTATTGCCACCTGGCGTTCTGACAACAACCGGATCAGCCCAAGCGCAAGACGCCCATAATCATTTTATCGTAGGTCTTTTTGGAGTTCCATCGACTGCAGGTACGAGATATCTGTCTCATCCTTACTCATGTTTGGGCGAATTAAAAAATGACGGCTTCGATGTGGTGCAAAGTTACTGGCAATTCAGCTATAACGACAATACAAAAGAAGGGCTCATCTCCGGGAGCAAATACTTTGTTGGCCGATACTTGGATGAGGCATTTAAAAATAACTTGAAGGTTCTGGTAACCTTTCCGTATGATTATGGTAAAACCAGAGATGAGAGCAATCGTTCGCCGTTAGATTTCTACCAGAGAGACCCGCAGGCAATCGGAACAGGTGACACCTTAATAACGATTCTGAAGCATAACAAGGCTTTATATGGCTATTTGTTGGCGGATGAACCGCATGATATCAGAAATAACTACTCCAGTTTCATTTCGAGTGATAATCTTAAAAAGGCTTATAATCACTATAGGGCACTTGATCCTGACCACCCTTTCCTCATCACTCTAAATGACTATGATTATTACAGCAATTCTCATACCTGGACATGGAATAAGCCTTATGACATTTACATCCCAAAATTCAACAAATCCATAAAGGCAAATTATAACGGCACATCGGATATCATACTCAACGATACCTACATAGTCGGGGATCCCTCAAGATGGACCGATAAACTTCATGAATATGATGATTTAATCAGCAGTTCCCCGAGAGTCCATGCCGTGTTGAATATTGAATGGCACCAGTTCAAAAACGGAAAAACAGGATCGTTTCTGGAAAATGACAAGGAACTTCTTGAATATGAAGCTTTTACTTCCATCATCCATGGCGTCAGTGGAATCTGGTTCTTCAGCTTTAATAACACCTTCCCCTGGGCCGACTCGACACATCAAAGAAGAAATGTCAACCCCGACGCTGTCTCACCATATTTTAAAAATCAGGTACTGCCTGTTGTTAGTGATATTGATAAAATCAAAAACGAATATTTGGGGTCAACTAGCATCGGCAGTTATTACTGGGGAAACGGAAAGGGTGATTTTGCTTCGGTTAATGACAACATTCTGCAGTATATCATTAAAAGAAGTAATACGGACAGTTCATATGTGTTAATACTTGCCAATTGCAGCAGTCATGTTGTTTCTAATGCTGAAATTTTTCTCAACACGGTGGAACCCTCATTAGATGCAACACGCCTAAGGAATTCAACAGATATCACTATGTTGGTTCACACAGATGGAAATGCTTCAGAACCGGTTCTTGCCAATGGTGTTCTAACCGACAGATTGTACCCCTGGGAAATAAGGATATACAGGTTAAGTCAGCCAAAGAATTAGCCAGCTAAACTAACACTATTTGATCAACATCATCTTTTGCGTCTCAATATGAGTCCCTGTTTTTAGCCTGTAAAGATACATGCCGCTTGGAAGATCATGAGCATCAAAATTAATGGTATGTTCGCCTGCCGCCTGCCTCTTGTTCACAAGCGTGGAAACCAATTGACCCAAAATGTTATATACCTTTAGAGTCACATAATTTGCACTCGGCAGTGTATAGACAATACGTGTTGTTGGATTGAATGGGTTGGGATAATTTTGGTGGAGAATGTATGAACTGGCATGATAAGCTGGTTCTTCTATTGGAGTATTAGTCTCTGATTTGAATATATAAAGACCATAATCAGCATTGGCTAAGTATATATAGCCATTTTCGTCCAGGCTACACCCAAGAAGCTATAATCACTCTCTGGATATAGAAGACCCATATTATAAAATTCTACCTCTGTCGGTTTCAGGGGATTACTCACATCCAATATTCGAAGACCATGCATGTAGTTTGCTACATACGCTAAGTTCCCATTTACATCAATATGTCTGGCCAAACCGACCGCTTTATAATTCGATACTTCTTTGGGATGGCTTGGATCATTCACATTAATTATATGTATCCCGAAATACATATCAACCACATATAGGTAACCCTCGACTAATGTTACACAAAAGAGGTTAGCCTTATTATAAAGTGAGGCCACTTCTACCGGATGGCTAAGATTGCCAATATTTAATACAATGAACTTAGCGGTAGTATCAGTACGATTTGTGACATAATCCCTTGTCAAATACACATAGTTACCCGAAACGGCAACATCATATGCATGACCAATTTGCTTTTCTATTGGGGGATAGAAAGCAACCTGTTTGGGATTCGTGGGGTCACTGACATCAATTATACGTAACCCGGTATCTCTGTCTGCAACATATGTATGCATAGTTGCCGGAAACAGATACTTTCAAAGCCCAAATACCGGCAAATGGACCTCCAATTGTATATGATCCTAACTCTTGCGGTTTGAGAGGATTACTTATATCTATTATTCGCAACCCACCTTCTATATCAGCTACATAAGCAATATTACCTGATATTGCCACTCCTACGGCCATTCCAATACCATATGACCCCACTTCTTTGGGTTGTGTCGGGTCTTGGATATCAATTACTTGCAAGCCTGCACCATAATATGCTAAATATAGATAATGACCCGAAACTATTGCCTGCTAAGCGTAACCGTTTGTACTATAGATTCCAACTTTTTGAGGATGAGCCGGATCACTTATATCAAGGACAGCTAAACCATTTTCAAGGTCGCAAACATAGGCATAATTACCAGAAACGGATACACTTTGAAGAGTATACAAAAAATCTGAAAATGAACTTACCCTTGTCGGATTCGACGGATTGCTGATATCAAGTATCTGAAGTCCACCGTTACCGGTTGCAGCAAATGCGTAATTCCCTGAAACGATGATACCGTTTGCGGGATTACCTAAGGATATTTTACCGACCAATACAGGTGTGGATGTTGGACTTGATATATTTAGAATTTCCATAAAATCCTGGTTCCCGATATAAGCATAATTACCCGACACAGCAACCGCTTTACTGGGACCGTTTGTCCAGTGTCCAACAAGGCTCACATTTTGCAAAATATTCTGAGCCCTGGCTGTGATGCAAAAGATCGTCAGTAGGATTACTACCTCTAAAATACTTCTCATGCTCCTCTTAAAATCTCTCTTTATGATCATCTCGAATAATATTGGTATGTGGTTCTTAATACCCCTCTTAAATCTAAAGCCTAAACAATATAGGTTGCGATTAGCAATTCTTAAAAAAAATGGACCAAGAAGAGAACAAATTTCGTAAATCAGTCAAAGGTATTATGAAAATATTTTTAATAGATAAGGAGCATTCTAACACGTTTCCAAAAAAAGATTTAAAAATCTTGCTGGAAGAAAATGAATTCAGAATAATTAAGCGTGACAAGAATGGCTACTTTCCACGTGGAAAAAGGAATTGCTATCACCCGGTGCAAAAGAAAAGATTAAAGCTCTTTTGTTTGTAACAGGGATAAGGTTACGTACTTGTTGAAAAACGAATGATTTTTGATTTTAATGCAACCCTCATACCCTCGTCCCACCGGACAGCAAATACAACACCGCCATCCTTACCGCCACTCCGTTGGTTACCTGGTTCAGAATAATCGCCCGGTCGCTGTCGGCGACTTCGCTTTCCATTTCAACGCCGCGGTTGATGGGTCCGGGATGCATGATGCGGAAATCGGGATATTTTGCGAGATGCTCTCTCTTGATACCGAAGCGCTCGTGGTATTCACGCAGACTCGGGAATAACCCCTTTTCCTGGCGCTCCAGCTGGATACGCAGGGCCATCGCCACATCGCACCAGGCTAATGTTTCGTCCAGGTTATACGAGATGTCGGCACCCAGTTCATCGGCATAGAGCGGCATGAGGGTTTTAGGACCACACAGCACGACTTTTGCTCCCAACTTCTTCAGTCCGATGATATTGGATCGAACCACGCGGCTGTGGGTGATGTCGCCGATGATCGCCACTTTCAGTCCCTTGAACTGATCGTAGTACTGCCGCATGGTGAACATGTCGAGCAGAGCCTGGGTCGGATGCTCATGTGCCCCGTCGCCTGCGTTGATGATGGCCGCCGACACGCATCGTGTGAGGTAGTAGGGAACTCCGGGACTTTTGTGCCTCACCACAACCATATCGATCTTCATCGACTCAATATTACGGATCGTGTCCTTGAGCGATTCCCCTTTCTTCGTACTCGATGAACTGGTTGAGAAGTTGACCACATCGGCACCCATCCGTTTCTGGGCAAGTTCGAAGGAAATGCGGGTGCGCGTGCTATTCTCGTAAAAAAGATTGACGATCGTCTTATCGCGCAGTGTCGGGACTTTGGGAACCGGCCGGTCGAGAATTTCACGAAAGTGGCGAGCCTGCTCGATCACATAACGGATATCTTCAGCGGAATAATCCGCTAAACCCAGCAGGTGCCGGTGGGAGAAGATGTATGTTGAGTCGTTAATTGTCATTAAACACCTACGTTTTTTTTAGCACCATCCCGATCCGGAATGTTCATAGATCTATCGCAAATCATTCAGACACCTCCGGGTTTTCGATAAGGTAAACGGCATCATCGCCATCCAGCTCGGCGACATGTACCCGGACTTCCTCATTGATATGTGTTGCTATGTTCACACCCACATAGTCGGCATTTATGGGCAATTCGCGGTGTCCACGGTCTACCATGCAGCAGAACCGAATACTCTTCGGCCGGCCGTAACTGGTGAGTGCATCCATCGCAGAGCGCACTGTCCGGCCGGTGTACAACACATCATCAACCAGGATCAGGTCCTTGCCGTAAATGTCAAACGGGATCTCGGTTACTTTGACCGTGGGCATTTTCAGGGCGGAACGAAAATCATCCCTGTAAAAGGTCACGTCCAGCACACCGAAGGGCAGTTCCTTGTGATAATATTCGTTTATGTATTTGCGGATACGACGGGCAATGGGAACACCACGGGTCTGCATACCTACTATGGCAAGATTCTCAAGGTCGTCATGAGGTTCCACAAACTGATGAGCCAACCTGCGGTAGGTGCGATCCAACTCATCTCCGGAAATGATTTTTACTGACTTCAATACATGCTCCGATTTCATATGGCTTGAAATTAGCCAAACTGGTTATCTATCACAATATAGTATTGAGTCGTGAGTATTGAGTAATGAGATTGGCTGTCAGCTATCGGCGATCAGCTTTCAGTTTTGACGAAGCTTTAACCAATGATCTATATCCTTGCGAAACCTTTTGTAACGGACGAATGTGACACAAAATAACAACCTGGAACTATTGGTTTGTAGAAATAAGCTGAATGCCAAAAGCTGTCCGCTGTTTACTGTTTACTGTTTACTGTTTACTGTTTACTGTTCTTAAATGGTATCTTATCGCTGTTTGCTGCTCAAATATTCTCAATACTCACTACTCAAGACTCACGACTATTTGCCGATGTCGAACAAAGCTTTTTTTCTGGATCGCGACGGAACTTTAAATGTTGATTACGACTACGTTCACAAGATTGAAGAGTGGACCTGGTGTGATGGTGCCATCCAGGCTCTTGAACTCATCCGTGATATGGGATATAAGATTTTAGTTGTAACAAACCAGTCGGGTGTAGCCCGGGGGCGTTACGATATGGATGATGTGAAAAGGTTGCATCAATGGGTGGATGATCAACTGGCCAAACATGATGTAAAGATCACCGAATGGTACGTGGCACCCTGGCATCCTGAATTCCACGGGGATCGTGATCCTGAACTTTTGAATTACCGTAAACCGGGCCTCGGCTATTTTGAAGAGGCAAGGGAACAATATCATCTTGATTTGTCGCAATCGTGTATGGCCGGGGATAAAGTGAGCGATTTGCAGCCGGCAGTGGAACTTGAAATAACACCATTTTTTATTCGATCCCGGCATGAGGAATCGCAGGACCACCAGTGGCTTAATCAACATAAGATCGAAACCTACGACCGGTTGCTGGATGCCGTCATGACCCTGCAAAAGGAGAACGTGTCGTGAAAAAGGAACAGGCTCTCATCAGCATTGATTTCTGGAACACGCTGGTAAAAGGACGGAGCAACGGTCAAAAAAGGCATCATATCCGGATAGCAGCGATCCGGGAAACCGGAGATAAGCACGGTATCGAACTCACTGAAGATCAGATTGTTGAGGCATTTTCGTTCGTATCCAATGTGTTCGATGAAATCTGGTTTGGACGACAGCGCACCCTCACCAGTCCGGAACTCCTGAAGATGTTGCTCGAACGGTTGTCGCTGGAACCGGCACCCGGCGAAATAAAGCATCTCGAAGAAGTCTTTGAACAATCATTATTAAACGCTCCACCTGAACCGGCGGATGGCGTCATTGAAGCGGTGCCCAAGCTTGCAGAAGTGTATCCGCTGGCTGTAATCTCCGATACCATGTACACATCAGGCCGAACGCTTCGTACCTACCTGGAACAGCTCGGACTGTTAAATCACTTCCAAAGCTTCGTTTTCAGTGATGAAGCCGGCTATAGCAAGCCGAACGTTAAAGCATTTCAAAAGGTCATGTCGACAGTTGGAGCTGTGCCCGAACGTTCGTTTCACATTGGGGATATGGATGAGACTGATATCACCGGAGCAAGAAATGCGGGTATGTTTGCCATTCTGTATACCGGTGTGTCGAACAGTTCCGCAGAAAGTAATCATGCCGACGCTGTCTTTGAACACTGGCGGGATATAGTGACCTATCTGCTGGATAAAAATTAACAGTAGGTCGGTCTGCCAGACCGACCAGCACCAACGATGCAGGTTTGAACAGCGTCTGTCCACACCGGACACAAGCCGGATTCCCGGACTGGCGAGGTGGGTTTCATGGCAAACCGGAGCGTTGGTCGGGCGCGGCAGAATTCTTGACCTTTAGGGTTAGATTATACGCCGAATATTCCTACAACCCTCGACGCTTCAAACATAACCATCGGTTCAAGTTAACACCGGTCTAAAACACTAGATAGTAATGCTGTCGGCCTGCTTGTCGGTCCCGAAGCGTTCGGGATCCGACCTACTAATCCATAAAACTTTTGGCGTCGATCAGGGTGTTTTTGCCGTTGACGTAAACAGCATATTGGAACCCTTTGTGGATAGCATATCCACCGTAACTTCCGTCTCTGCTTAACGCGATGTAGCCAACCTGGTACTTTTCATACCCGGGGATGCGGTCCATGATACGTTCCAGCGTCTTCTTGCATGCCTCAGTCGGGGAATACCCCTGGCGCATCATCTCTACTACCGTGAATGAACCGCACGTGCGCATAACCAGCTCTCCCAGACCGGTGGAAGATGCCGCTCCAATCTTATTGTCAACGTAAAGTCCGTCCCCAATGATAGGGGAATCACCCACACGGCCATGCATCTTGAATTTCACACCGCTCGTGGTGCAGGCACCCGATAAATTCCCGCTCTTGTCGAGAGCAACCATACCGATCGTGTCGTGGTTTTCGATATTGATGACCGGTTTATACTTCGATGTCTTTTTCCATTCTTCCCACTCCTTCTTTCCCTCGGCCGTCAACAGCTTTGTCTTTTTAAAACCCTGTTCAATGGCAAACTGTAGCGCACCCTCGCCAACCAGCATCACGTGCGGCGTTTTTTCCATGACAAGACGGGCAACCGATACCGGATGTTCAATATCCTGGATGGCAGCTACCGATCCTGCATTCAGGTTTTCGTCCATCACGCATGCGTCCAGCGTCACATAGCCGTCGCGGTCAGGTATCCCACCAAGACCCACCGTCGTGATATTGGGATCAGCCTCAATCAGCCTCGTACCCTGCTCCACTGCATCCAGAGCCCTGCCATTGTTCTGGAGGATTTCCCAGGCTTTTTCATTTGCACGCAATCCGAAGCGCCATGTCGACAGTGCCACTGGTTTTGTCACCTTACCGGATTCTGCTTCTGCAAATGAACGCTTTCCGGTCAGAGGTAAGAGACTGCCGGCCATGAGCGAACCGGCCACTGTTTTCAGAAAAGACTTACGTGTTGGCATGGGATTAATTTTTAATTTAAAAATTTAGCTTTTACTACCTGAAGGTTTCATCAGCTGAAATCATTATCAATGGTTAATTACGCACCGAAAACTAACCTCTCTGTATTATAACAAGACACACAGCCTTTTCCCTACCCCAATTCGTTCTTAGCAAGACGCTGAAGGTTTTCTAAAACTTCAGGTTGCTTACCTCAGACTTTTAATTGCATTTGATCCTTTACTTCTTCGTAATAGGCTTCGTACATGTTCACAATCTTTTCCTGCTCAAACTGAGAGGCCCGCTTACGCGCATTTTCGGACATCGTTTTTCGCAATTCGGAATCCTTCAGAATATTGATTGCGTATTCCGCCATTTTGTCGACATCGCCAAGATTGCACAGGTAGCCTGACTCGCCATGTATATTCAATTCCGGTAGTCCCCCGATATTTGAGCTGATGACCGGCACGCTGCAGCTCATCGCTTCAAGGGCTGCCAGGCCGAATGTTTCAGAACCGGACGGCATGATGAAGAGATCGGCGATGGACAGCACCTCTTCCACTTTTTCCTGCTTCCCGAGGAACCGGACATCCTTGCAGGTATTAAACTCGCGGCAGATATCCTCAGCATTCTGACGATCCGGTCCATCACCAACCAACAGAAGTTTTGCCGGGATTCCGCTTTCAAGAACTTTACTAAATACACGTATCACATCCCCAACCCGCTTCACTTTTCTGAAATTAGATACGTGTGCAATGATAAATTCGTCGTTTGGACAGATCGCCTTCCGGAAATGTTCGCGGGCCGTTCTCTTAAATCTTTCGGTATCCACAAAATTGGGTATCACCCGGATATCTTTATGGATATCAAACCGGTTGTTGGTCTCCTCGCGCAGGTACTGTGAAACGGCCGTCACACCGTCGCTTTCGTTTATAGAAAAAGTCACAACCGGTAGATAGCTGGAGTCACTGCCGACGATCGTGATATCCGTACCATGAAGGGTTGTGATAATGGGAACGTGTATAGCTTCCTGACCTAATATCTTCTTAGCAAGATATGCACTGGTAGCATGCGGTATGGCGTAGTGAACATGCAGCAAATCGATCTTCTCAAACTTAATAAGATTGACCATGTTGCTGGCCAGGGCCAGATCATAGGGCGGGAACTCAAACAGCGGATAACTGTTGATCTGGACTTCGTGATAGCTGATATTACTCTCGAAGGCATCAAGCCGCATCGGCCGTGCATAACTGAGAAAGTGAACGTTATGGCCCTTCAAGGCAAGCCCCTTGCCCAGCTCTGTAGCCACAACACCACTGCCGCCGTAGGTCGGATAACAAACAATTCCGATATTCATGAGATTCTCCTAAAAAAATTCATCTGTTTACTGGTCCTTTTGCCTTCGTTATTTTCCATATAGCGTATCCGGCTAACTGAGAACATACGTCAATCCGAATTAATTTCCTCTCACATGATTATACAGTGAAACGGTCAAATTGAGGATCATTAGCTAAGAACATGCTTTTTCCCGTATATTTATAGTCTGATCTGACATCCAGAAATTAAATTTAACAGGTCTATGTCCGGACATTCAAAATGGTCAACGATTAAACGCAAAAAAGCAGGCATTGATGCTGCTCGTGGTAAGAAATTTACAAAACTCATTCGTGAAATAACGATTGCTGCCCGTGAAGGGGGGGGCGATCCTGAGGCTAATCCGCGTCTGAGTCTGGCTGTCGAAAATGCCAAGGCAGCCAACATGCCGAAAGACAATATGGAACGTGCCATAAAAAAAGGTACGGGTGAACTCGGAACGGGTGAACAATTTGAAGAAATCACTTACGAGGGATATGGTCCCGGCGGGGTCGCTTATTTCGTGGATTGCACCACCGACAACGTGAACCGCACGGTCAGTGACATCCGCCATATCTTCTCAAAATATGGCGGCAACCTGGGGACAAACGGTTCTGTGGCTTATCTCTTTAGCCAAAAAGGAGTCATTACGATACCCGCAAAAGATCATGATGTTGATGATATCATGCTTACGGCAATCGATGCCGGAGCCGAGGATGTCAATGCAGATGATGATGCAATTGAGGTGACCACCGCCCGTGAAGATTTGTACACAGTTCGGAAAGCACTGGAATCGGCCGGCTACAAAATCGACTCGGCAGAACTGCAGCGAATTCCTGCCACAAATGTACCTGTTGATCAGGATCATGCGTTATCCAATTTCAAGCTTATGGATGCATTCGAAAACAACGACGATGTGACGGATGTGTTCAACAATATGGAAATGGACGAAGCGACCATGGAAATCGCTGACAAGCTGTAATTTGCATCTGCTATCCGGCAATTTTTAAAACACGCCCTGCGTTGCTAAGCTGTCTGGCATAAAACACAGAAGGTTCTGAGAGGATCATGAAAGTCATTCTGATTTTATTACTGCTGCTGATAGATCCGACCGGTAACAAAAAAGCAGCCGAAGCTAACAAGGCATATAACAATGGGAATTATGCCAAGGCTGAGGAATTATACCGTGCGGCGCTTAAGGAGGATCCTAATGATCCCAAGCTTTTGTTCAACCTGGGTAATGCGCTGGCCAAACAACAAAAATTCAATCAGGCCCTTGCTACGTATGATCAGGCCCGATCCGAGGCCCGTGCCAATGAAGGCAAATCACGTTCTGAGTACAACATGGGTAACGTATTTGCTGATAACAAGAAATGGGACAAGGCACTTGAATCCTACAAACATGCGCTCCAGGCAAATCCGGATGACCCGGAAGCCAAATACAATTATGAGCTGGCTTACAACAAGATGAGACGCCAGCAGCAGAAGCAGAACCAACAAAATCAGCAGAACAATAAGAATAAGAACAAGAATAAAAATCAGAAACAAAATTCACAGGGGCAGCAAAACAAGAAAAATCAGAACAACAAAAACCAGCAGCAACCACAAGGCGGGCAAAACCAGCAAAACAACAAGCAGCAGAACCAGCAACAGCAGCAAAATGGTCAGATGACCAAACAAGAAGCAAAAAAAATTCTGGACGCCCTCTCAGATCAGGAAAAGCAGGTTCTTAAAGACCTGAAAAAGGCCAAACATCAATCTGATAAGACGAATGCTAAGGACTGGTAATTTACGTGCATTTACTTTGTTGCTGCTTCTCCTGCTGTTGTCGACTATCTCTTCGGCATTCGCGCAATCTGCAAAAGTCACAGCCACTCTTTCAGAAACTGATGTATATACGGGAGAACGGGTATCCCTGACGGTCAATATTACCGGAAAAAACTTCAACAATGTTTCCACTCCCGATCTCCCCAACCTGACGGGCCTAGAGTACCTCAGTACGTCACCCTCCACCTCTTCTAATTATTCATTCATTAACGGAGTCATCAGCCGTTCATATACCTACACCTATTATCTCCAGGCCGATAAAGAGGGCACCTACACGATTCCACCAGTAAAGGTAACTATTGACGGGAAAACGTATAGCACCGACCCCATTTCTGTTCATATCCAGAACCGGAACAAAGCTGCAGATAACCAATCCGGGAAGCAAAAGCCGGATATCTATGTTAAAATGGAGGTTTCTAACCGACACCCTGTAGTAGGACAACAAATTATTGCAAACGTTGTCATCTATTTCCGGAGCAACCTTCAGGTCATCTCGTATCAGCCGATGGCCGGATGGAAAGCCGAAGGGTTCTGGAAAGAGGAGCTTGATAACGGTCAACAACCCCGGGCCGAGTCAACGATCATCGACGGGGTGCGGTACCGGAAGGCAGTACTTATGAAGTACGCTCTGTTTCCCTCTAAAACGTCTACGCTCCAGCTCAGTCCGTTTAAGGTAAATTGTACCGTCAGATATTCGAGCGACTACGGAGATCCGTTCAGCAGCTTCTTCAATGGATTTGGAAGCGATCAACGATCTGTCGACCTGCAGACAGATCCCATCTCTGTCGACGTCAAACAACTCCCTCCGGTGCCAACCAACGCGACGGCACTTAATGCTGTGGGACAGTTTGATATATCACGATCTACCGACGACACTCAAGTCAGGGTTGGACAGTCTGTAGAAATAAAAACGGTCATAAAGGGATCCGGCAATCTGGCGCTGATATCCAAACCAAAATATCATTTCCCGAGTGAGTTTGAAGTATATCAACCCCAGGAACAGTCAAATATCGATCACAATGGAAATCGTATAAAAGGCACAAAAACATTCACAGATGTGATCATACCCCGTAAAACCGGCACTTTTACAATTCCGGGAACCCGTCTTGCCTACTTTAATGCCGAGGAACAGAAATATCAGTATGTGGATCTCAATCCGATCAGAGTAAATGTAAAAGCCAATCCATTTGCCGGGAATCTGACAACTTCAGAGTCCAGCGATCTTGGTATCCAGCCACTCAACGGTCTCGTTACCTGGCAGACAGAGGGATATCAATCCATATTTTCACTCTGGTGGATGTGGGCAGGTCTCATATTACCGCTTATTTTGATTGGAGTGGGTTATCAAAGGAAACGGTATCTCGATAAGCTTCGAAACGACAGCCGATTCGCCCGGTCAACACAGGCTACATCCCTGTCGGATCAGCATCTTTCCGAGGCAAAGCAAGCGGCGCAAAAGGGTGACCTCAAAGAAGCATACTCAAAATTACATCAGGCTGTTAGTGGTTTCATCGGTGATCGTCTGGATTTGCCGCGGGCGGGATTGGAAGATCCGGTTTATGTTAAAACGTTACGGGATAAAGGAGTGGACATGGACATCGTGAAACGCATCGAGCGACTTTTAACCAAATGTTCCACTATCCGCTATGCACCACTAACCAGTCAGGAAGATTTTGCTCAGGATGCCAATGCAACCGATGAACTCATAAAATCATTGCGAAAGTGGTTATGATTCCAGAATCATTTCATAATCGGATGCGTGACTTTACGCTGACTTCATTTTTAGCAATAGTATTCTTTGCTGGATTGAATGTGAATGCTCAGGCGCAGACACTAGCTGATTCCATCAGAGATCTTTCCCCTCAGGCTATCTTCGATAAAGCGAATATCCAGATAGAGCTCAAACACTATCACAAGGCACTCGACCTGTACCGGGTTATTGATCATCAGGATATGGCTTCGGGCCCTCTTTATCTCAACATGGGTATTGCCTGGACACAACTCGACTCACTCGGCCTGGGAAAGTATTATTTTCTGAAGGCTGCGGATTTTCCTTCAACGAAATCAGAGGCTCTCCAGGGAGTTGACTATGTGAATAACCAGCTGGAACATAATGAAACACTGCTCCCGCCTCTGCCGTGGGATCGTTTTTTCAGCTGGATAGAAAATCAAATCGGCATCCATTTTCTTGTATTAATCAGTATTATCATCATCAATCTCGGTGTCTTTTTATTTATTGCAACATGGTTATGGCCGCAGTATCGAAAGTGGATTAAGAGGCCGGGATATGGAATACTTGTGATTGGTATTATATTGTTGCTCCTGGCTGGTTTTACCGACTATCAGGCCAGACGCTTCACCCGGGCAATCCAGATTGTCAAGGACAGCAACGTACGGCAGAAGCCGGATTCGAATTCAGAGATTGTTAGTCTTTCCTATGAGGGCTACCGCTTCCGGATCGACCGTGAACGATCACAAAATTATCCTGATTGGTATTACGTGCGTATGGGTAACGGTCAGTATGGATGGATCCATCGCAACGATTTGAAATTGTTTTAAACTGCTTACTCCCCGGCAATTGAAGGTGTCTCTTGAGCGCCACCCGGGTTAATATTATGCTGCTCTGATAACCGGAAGTCAGCTTTTTATCGAGGCAGCACATCAGCAAATTTAAATACAGAGAACGGCTCTAAAAATTAGCCAGTTCTTCGAATAAAGTATTAACAAATTAATTGGAGATTATCATGGCGGATGTACAAAGCTATATTGATGCTAATCAGAAACGATTTATTGAAGAACTTTTCGAGTTTCTACGCATACCCAGCATCAGTACCGATGATGAAAACAAGGCGGATGTTCATAAGGCCGCTGAATTCATAGTGGGCAAGTTGAACGAGCTGGGATTTTCGAAGGTTCAGATTCATCCAACCAAGGGTCATCCCATCGTTTATGGCGAATACCTGCATGCGGGGGATGACAAACCGACCGTGCTTATTTATGGGCACTACGATGTACAACCGCCCGATCCGGTCGACCTGTGGGACAACCCTCCCTTCGAACCAACCATTAAAGATGATAAAGTATATGCCCGCGGATCTGCCGATGACAAAGGTCAGCTTTATATCCATATCAAAAGCATCGAATCGATCTTGAAGACTAACGGTGAGCTTCCTGTAAATGTAAAATTCATCCTTGAAGGGGAAGAAGAGATCGGATCGACACATCTTGTACCGTTCATAGAAGAGCACAAGGACCTGTTATCTTGTGACATGGTGCTGATCTCCGACACGGCTATGTTTGCAAAGGATACCCCATCCATAACTTACGGACTTCGGGGGTTGACGTACATGGAAATCCTGCTGACCGGTCCGAATCGTGACCTGCACTCTGGCGTATACGGCGGAGCGGTGGATAACCCGGCAAATGTCCTCTGTGAGATTATCGCCAAACTCAGAGGTGAAGACGGGCGTATTTTAATACCCGGTTTTTATGATAAGGTCAAACCACTCACGGACGAAGAGAAGGAAGAATATCGCAGGCTCCCATTTGATGAATCTGAATACAAAAAAGATCTCGGCATCTCCGAAGTCAGGGGCGAAAAGGGGTACTCCACACTTGAACGCGCTTCCGCACGGCCATCCCTGGACGTGAATGGTCTTTGGAGCGGATACCAGGGTCAGGGTGCCAAAACGGTGCTCCCAGCCAAAGCAGGAGCCAAGGTAAGTATGCGCCTGGTACCGGATCAGGATCCGAAAGAGATCGCCCGGTTATTCCGGGACCATGTCAAAAAACTGGCTCCCAAAACCGTCAATGTTGAAATCGTCGAGCATCACGGGGGACATCCGTCCGTTGTTGATATCAATTTTTACGGGGTACAGGCTGCCGCCGAAGCCTTTGAATACGTGTATGGCAAGAAGCCGCTCTTCTCTCGTGAAGGCGGATCAATTCCGATCGTAGCCGATTTCCAAAAGATCCTCGGTGTTGATTCCATCCTGATGGGTTTCAGCCTGGACAGCGACGCCATTCATTCTCCAAATGAACATTTCTCCCTGACTGATTTTGTGCGTGGAATCAAAACATCCGCGCATTTCATGCAGGTTCTGAACAAATACGTTCCGGAGAAGGCGTAATACCTCACCCCGGCCCTCTCCATGGAAATGGAGAGGGAAGCGTTGTCAGTTATGAAAGAAATAACCAACATGAGGTGTTGGTTTCGCGCTTACTATCCAGGCGAGGACGCCTGGATGAGCGTGGATGTGGAACGAGCCGGATTACTTCCAAATGCCGGTAATCACAGAAGCCTTGGCAGGCCCCGACTTTTCGAGGCCGTACATGGCTTCGATGGTGCGAAGAACATTATAATGGCTGATATCCATGCTGTATTTTCCTGCTTTAACCATGGGACCCACGAAAATGGTTGGGATACGATTTTTCGGTGTGCCGTTATCTTCATCATAGGTGACGATGAGCAGGCTGTTGTGCTTCATAGCCCATTTCACATAAGGTCCCAGATGGTGTGCCAGCCACAGATCACCTTCTTTAATTGTTGTTACTCCACCTGCCGATCTCGTTCCATTATGCATGTCGTGATCTTCATCCGGCATGACAAAAGAAACAGTAGGCAGTTTGCTATAATCGACGGGCATACGGAAGAGCGGTTGATTGGTCGTTGCCGGGATATTATGCTCGCCTGACCCCATCCAGTCGACCCATGGATTGTGTTTGCGAGCGTAGAGTGGTGAGCCACCTTTGAACTTGCTCTTTCCATATCCACACCCGTTATCACCTGTTTCTTTCATGGCGTCAGAATATCCGGCGAAACTGTAACCGGCGTGAATAAGCGCCCAGCCCATGTTCATCGTGTGAAAAGGAGTTACGCTTTGCAGGCAGTGGTCATCAGTAACCCCGTGTATCGATCCGGCGTAGATAGCCAGGTAATTCGGTTGACTCGGATGTGTCACTCCATGTGCATCAGTGAACAAGGCCCCTTCTCCGGCTAATTGATTTATGTATGGGGCATATTTGTTTCCGATGATTTGATCAAAACTGTGATTCTCTTCCATTACAATGATCACATGGTCGGGACGGGGTAGTTTATCCTGTGCCTGTGCATTGAAGAAAAGGAAACTGGCAAATACGAGGAGTAACAGAAGCTTTTTCATAATGTTTTGCAATTTGTATATGATAGATTTCCGGTCAGAAAAACCCTGACAATTTACTAATCAACGACCAGCTTTTTATAAATCATACATTAACTTTTTGTGAATACAGCCATTCAACTCTGCATTTGTTGTACTTGATTGACAGATATCGGATAGCTATTATGGATCGCCGTTTTTAATTCTATTATTTATGTTGAGATTGAGAGGATCTACTCTCAAAAGTATTTTATTAAGGATTTATTTATGGAAGGAAATCAAGTAGGCAACTCCCACGACCAATACAGCCACAGCTTCTTCGGCCATCCCAGGGGCCTGGCAACACTATTTTTTACCGAGATGTGGGAGCGATTCAGCTTCTACGGCATGCGTGCCATCCTCGTACTTTTTATGATTGCCACAATCTCGAATGGAGGGATGCAGCTCAACGTTGAAACAGCTACCGCTATTTACGGTCTTTATATGATGTGTGTCTATCTTTTTTCCCTGCCGGGAGGATGGGTAGCTGATAATATCCTGGGATTAAGAAAATCTGTATGGTATGGGGGTATAATGATCGCTTGTGGACACTTCCTCATGGCTGTCCCGACCACTCAGACTTTCTTCCTTGGCCTCGTGTTCATCGTGCTTGGAACCGGGTTGCTCAAACCTAATGTGAGCAGTATTGTTGGTGGTTTATACGAAGGCGACAGTGGTGCCCGACGCGATGCAGGATTCTCCATTTTTTACATGGGTATCAATATTGGTGCAACGCTATCACCACTGGTTTGCGGTTACCTGGGTGAAAATATTAACTGGCACTACGGATTTGGTGCGGCCGGGATCGGCATGCTGATTGGTCTGGCTCAATACCGACTCACAGACAAATACCTGGGTGATATTGGTAAAGCACCCGAAGCCCGTGGTAGTTCAGAAGAGATGCAAAGGAAACTGCAAAAGAATAAACGCGGATTGCTTATTGCTTTGGGAATTATTGCGGTCATCGTATTGTCTGCCTTGTTTGGAATTATTCATATCAACGCGATTATCGTCTCTGATTGGTCCGCCACCGTACTTATTAGCATCGCCCTGCTTTATTTCATCTACCTTTTAGCTTTCAGTGACCTGGATAAGAAGGAAAAGATGAAAGTTGGTGCCATTATCGTGCTGTTCTTTTTCTCCGTTGTTTTTTGGTTTGGGTTCGAACAGGCAGGCTCATCACTCAACATCTTCGCCGACAAATATACTCACCGTGTCTTCTTTGGATGGGAGATGCCGGCAAGCTGGCTACAGACAGTAAACCCGGCATTCATTATCATATTCGCTCCAATTTTTGGATGGCTTTGGGTCTGGCTGAATAAACGCAACCTCGAACCATCGAGCCCTATAAAATTTTCTATGGGACTCATCCTGATGGGTGCTGGATTTTTCGTGATGGTCTTTGCTGCCAAAGAAGCACTCGCCAATCAAAAAGCCTCTATCGTATTTCTGGTTATAACCTATCTGCTGCACACGTTTGGTGAATTGTCGCTGAGCCCGGTTGGATTGAGTACCGTAACCAAACTCGCACCGAAACGGTTGGTCGGTCAAATGATGGGAGTCTGGTTTACGGCAACGGCACTGGCTGAAGTTATTGCCGGGCGTTTTGCGGGCAACTTCAATCCGAAGGATGTCCACCAGATGCCTCACCTGTTCATGATCGTAGTTATTGTAGGTGTCGGATCCGGTATCCTGCTGGCGATATTCAGCAAACCCGTTCGCAAGCTGATGCAGGATGTGCATTAAAAAGAAACCTGTTAGTGTCCGCAGCGGCGGACCTGACAGCGTTAAGACACAAATACCTGACAGAAGGAAAAAGCCAAACCCTTCTAAACATTTTCCCCACCTATTCAACGCCTATGCAAAGCATGTAAACGACAAATATAACCGTCGTGAAAGTCTCTTTCAGCGACCTTTTAAACGAAAACAGATTGACTCAGAAGATTATCTGAGGCGTACAGTTATTTACATCCATACCAATCCTGTACATCATGGATTTTCAGACCATCTGTCCGACCGGTTATGGTCGTCTTACTATGCTTTTCTATCTTTAAAATCCACCAAAATTAAGCGTAAAATGGTCCTGGATTGGTTTGACGGGATAGGTAACTTCAAAAAATCTCACCGGAAAAAATTTGATTACTTGCAATTTGAACGTTGGCTGAAATTGGAACATCACTGATTCTCCCTTCAAACGCTGACAGGTCTCGCTTTGGGGCGGGACGCTGTCAGGCTTGATTGTTAAACAAGAAATCATCTACTCCAAACTTGACTGTATCAGAGCAAAAGAGAAATAGATTTGTCCAACTATTCGTTATGTTTGCCATATGGAAACCCATGAACTCACTCAAAAAGAACCGATCGCTGCAATTGCTACCGCATTGGGAGAAGCTGGAATTGCCGTGGTCCGCGTATCGGGCAAGAACTGCATTTCGAAGGTCAATACCATTTTCAAGGGGTGCGACTTAACGCAAAAACTGTCACACACGGTACATTTTGGGCGACTGTACAACGGCCCCACGTTGATCGACGAGGTTTTGGTAACGTTATTTCGTTCACCACACTCGTATACCGGTGAGGAGTCTGTCGAAATATCGTGCCACGGCGGGGTGTTGGTAACACAATCGGTCCTGGAAGCAGTCCTGTCAACCGGTATCCGGATGGCACTTGCCGGCGAGTTTACGCAACGTGCTTTTCTCAACGGAAAGATGGGACTCACACAGGCCGAAGCTGTCGCTGATTTGATACATGCCAAGAGCCGCCGGGCGGTCGATGCAGCCGGTCAGCAGCTCGAAGGTGAACTGGGCAAACACATCCACAAATTCCGGCAGGCCATCATCGACGCGACTGCCATGGTGGAACTGGAACTGGATTTTGTTGAAGAAGATGTGGAATTCTCCAATCGCGATCAGCTTGAACAATTGCTCTTCGATCTTGATGAAAATTTGCTGAACCTGCTCGACACTTATGAGGCAGGCCGCCTCGTGAAACACGGCATCCGCACGGCTTTCGTCGGAATGCCCAACGCCGGCAAATCCACCCTTTTGAACACTCTGGTTGGAACAGATCGTGCCATCGTCTCAGAGGTCGCCGGTACTACGCGTGATACCATTGATGCAGACTGGAGCCACGAGGGACTACTTTTCCGGCTCATCGACACAGCCGGGATTCGGGAAACGGTTGATTTCATCGAAGCTGAGGGCGTCAGACGCTCCGAGAAGGCCATTGACCAGGCTGATCTTGTGGTTTATCTCAAGGATCTGACGATTCCTCTTACCGATGAGGAACGCTCAAATATAGAAGCTGTCCGGAACCGGAAACCGGATCAGCCATTTATCCTGATTGGTACGAAATCGGATCTTGTATCCGAACCTGATCAGCCTGATTATTATGATTTATTGATCTCTGCTACAGAACGAACCAACATCGAAACACTAAAATCGCTCATGAAAGACCGGGCGCTTGAGTACAAACATTATGATGCTTCCAGCCTGCTGATCACTTCCAGCCGTCATCGCGATACCTTGTCGAAGACACGCAATCATATTCATTCGGCTCTGAAAGCATTACACGACGGCTTAACTGGTGACTTCCTGGCTATCGACCTGCGTGCCGCCCTGCACGAACTGGGTACCGTAACCGGCGAGATAACCAATGAGGATGTGCTGGATTCCATTTTTTCGCGATTTTGTATCGGCAAGTGATTCCGGACTTTAGACTTTAGACTTTAGACTTTAGACTTTAGACTTTAGAGGAAAGAAATTAGTTTTTCAAACTTTTGAAGTTAATTCCTTCGATTCTGTTGCTAAGAATATTACATAGTTGACCAGTTTTTGGGCCTCATTCATGATTATCTGAGTTATAATGACATATTCCGGTATAAAGGTTATTGGTTTTGACGCAGACGACACGCTGTGGATGAATGAACCTATCTTCAGGCAGATTGAAGATCGTTTTATCTCCCTCGTGAGTGATTATGATACAACCGGGGAAACAGCCGGTGAACTCTTCAAAACAGAGATCAAAAACCTGGTCAGTTATGGATACGGCATTAAAGGGTTCGTTCTTTCCATGATTGAAACCGCCCTCAGGATAAGCGGTGGCAAGGTTCCCCAGTCTGTCATTGCTGATATTATAAGTCTGGGCAAGGAAATGCTGGATCACCCGGTAGAACTATTGGATGGTGTTGAGTCAACCTTGGAACAATTGAGACCAGATTACCGCCTTATTGTTGTAACAAAAGGTGATTTGCTGGACCAGGAAAGGAAACTGAAAAAATCGGGTATCGAACATTATTTCCATCATACCGAAGTGGTCAGCGATAAAACGGAAGAAAACTACTCGGATCTGCTTTCTCATTTCGAAATCGACCCCGGCGAATTTTTAATGGTGGGTAATTCCGTAAAATCGGATATCCTTCCCATTCTCAATATTGGTGCAAATGCGGTTCATGTCCCATATCATACAACGTGGCAGCACGAAATGGTGGATTCGAATAGCATTGAAAAGAAAAACGGTTATCTCACCATCGATCGGATTACTGACCTGGTAAATCTCCTGGATAAGAAATGAAAAAGATTGACCTGAATAATTATCCCCGAAAAGACCATTTTGAATTCTTTAGAACGTTTGATGAACCTCTGTGGGGATTGACCTTGGATTTGGACTGTACATTTGCTTATCAGTACTGCAAAAAGGAATCCGTTTCGTTTTATGCTTTCTATCTTTACCGCACACTGCAGGCGGCAAACGACACCAAAGAGCTCAAATACAGGATTATTGATGATGACATATACGAGGTGGATTTTGTCAGCGCTTCGGCTACAATCCTTCGTGATGATCATACCTTCGGGTTCTCTTTGATACGTTTTGACAATGATTTCAATACGTTCACCGAGAATATCAGAAAGGAAACGGAGAGAGTAAAAAATCAGCGGGGGCTGGTTATGCAGAATGATATTGACGTCATTCACATCTCTGTCATTCCCTGGGTCCGGTTCACTGCGCTTTCACACGCCCGTTCATTCCACTACAAAGACAGCATTCCCAAAATCAGTTATGGCAAACTTCACGACGATGGCGACCAGTTACTTATGCCGGTGTCTCTGCATGTCAACCATGCACTCGTGGATGGTTATCATGCGGGGCAGTTTATTGACCGGTTCGAATCACTGATGAACACACCCTGGTAAATGGTTATTGAGTTATTCATTTACCAAGTTATTGAATCCCCTGTAGATAACCTGAAGTCACTCTTATTAACTTAATAACTCAGTAACCTATTAACTCTCCGGTGGCTTGGTTCCCGGCTTGCCCTCTCTCCAGTTTTGATACATCCGGGTGGTGGGATACGCCAGGTCGATATTATCGTGCTTGCTGAATGCAGTCAGGATATCCTCCCATATTGTTTCCTGCATGCCTCTTCGATTACGCGGATCAGTCAGATATCTGAGAGTCAACCGCACCCCACTGTCTTGCACATCGGTATAGACGGTAGGTGTTAGCACGCTGTAGTGAATCATTAATTCACGGGAAGCCAGTCGCAGTTGCCGCTCTGCCTCTTTCACAACCTCGTTACACCGGTTTTGTGAGATATTGAGTAATAGGGATTTAGCCGTCTTCCAATCGCTCTCAAACGTAATAAGTACAGGGATCTCATGCCAGATAAACCGGAACTGACGGCTGTTGTAGTTGATCAACGGGTTGGCAAACACCTGGTGATTAGGAACATGAATGATCCGCCCTGTACTCTGGTCAGCATCGACCCATTTCCCGATTTCATTTATAGTAAATTTAAACACACGCTGATCGATGACATCCCCCCGGTTTGCACCAATCTCTATTCTATCACCAATTTCAAATGGTTTTCGCCAGATAATAAAAAGCCACGCCGCCAGGTCAGTGATAGGATCACGAAGCGCAACGGCAAGACCAGCTGACAATAACCCAAAGAAAGTGGCCAGAGACTGAAAAGCCTCGAACCAAATACGGCCAATGGTCAATATTCCCAGTAAAACAGCTGCATATACACTGTTTTTCTTCCATTTATAATGAATTATGGGGCTATCCGTCCTGCGACGGACTAT
Source organism: uncultured bacterium (assembly GCA_963787205.1). GTDB lineage: Bacteria > Bacteroidota > Rhodothermia > Balneolales > DATFMH01 > DATFNI01. Next base: position 10,539 of record CAWBCD010000040.1, on the reverse strand, counting down.
ACGTAGCACCAGAAAGCGTATAAACCATAACAGAAGGATAACCAACAGGCTGCCAAATAGTTTAATGGCCACTGCCCTTGGTATGTCAAACAAGTTGGATAGAAATCTAATAGCTTCCTGCATCCAGGCTCCTTTTTATATAACCACAATCCACGTGCCATGCCTCTCGTTATCAGATAAGATACAAAGCAATCATCATTTCCATTAAAAACAATTCAATGCAATGTTTCCCAATTTGAATTGTAGTTATTTAATACAATCACTATTTTTGTAGACTGATTAAGAATCAACGTATCCCGTTTTATCATGATCTATACTCTTATCGTAATAATAATTGCCATTATCGCAGTTCTGCTGAATATCGTGGTTCTCCTGCAGAGTGGAGAAGGCGGAGGATTGTCCGGAATTGCGGCTGGCGGAGCCACTACTCAAATGATCGGACAGCGTCGTACAACTGACTTCCTGTCGAAAGCCACGAGCTATTTGGGTGGAGCATTTCTGGTGCTCTGTGTTGTGGCAAACTTTTTCATACAGCGAGGCGGACCAACAAAGAGTGCCATCCAAACCGAGGCTAATATGCCGACCAATGCGGCAGCCCCGTCGCAAACGCAACCTGCTGTTCCGACTCAGAATAATGCAACGAATAATAAACAGCAGATCCCAATCCCTGCAAACAGTGGGAATAAAGCTGGTAATACTCAAAGTGGACAAAAACCGGCAACTCCACCACCTCCTAAATCAGGTGGAGGCAATTAAGTTTTTTTCATTATTCACACTTCCAGGCCCCGGTTATTCCATTTTCCGGGGCTTTTTTTATTTAATGACTATCCGCAACTAATACACAACTACCATAGAACCACAAAGGAGGCACAGAGTTCACAGTGTGCCAATATTTTCATATCTCTGTGCCCATTGTGAAACCCTTTGTATTCCCTGTGGTTACCTGAAGAGCCGGAAGAATAACCGCATAGCGCGCTAAGCTCGCAAAGTAATAGTACTTATTTTTTGCGTTTCCTGGCCCCGGTATGCCGCGGCGGTTACCGCTAAACCAAACGAATAAGATTTATCAGTCACATTCCAATTTTGGCCGCCGGAATATCTAATATCTCTTGTCACAGATCTAAAATCTTATTCATTGCGCCACAGCCGCTGTCTTGCCTGTCCCCTTGCCATCATATCTGCGAATAGCTCTGATTCTCTCTAATACAGGTGGATGCGAGTAGTTAAGAAATGCATAGAACGGGTGAGGAGTCAGGTTTGAAAGATTATCCCTCGACAACTTCTTTAACGCGACAACCATAGACTCGGATGTCCGAATCGTTTTTGCCGCAAAGGCATCGGCCTCATATTCGTTCCTGCGTGAGAACATTTGCATCAGAATAGACAACACGAGTTCGATAGGTGAATAAAGCAGCCCGAAAAATATCAGTCCCGAGTAGAGTGAGACCTGGTCCATGTAGAAGGCATCAAACAAACCTCGAAACTGCAGGAAGATTGAAAGCAGCAGAAACAGTACTCCGGTATGCAGGATGCTTATGATCATGCCCTTCAAAACGTGTTTCTTTTTATAGTGCCCGATCTCATGAGCCAGAACCGCGACCAACTCATCCGTTGTATGGTTCTCAATCAGGGTATCAAAGAGAGCGATTCTTTTGTGTTTTCCAAACCCGGTAAAAAAGGCATTGGATTTTGAAGATCGTTTTGAGCCGTCCATCACGTAGATATTTTCCACCTTAAAATTCACAGATTTGGCGTAATCAAGGATGGCCTGCTTCAGTTCCCCGTCTTCGAGTGGAGTAAACTTATTGAACAGGGGCATAATCCAGCGGGGGGCAACAAACTGAAGCGTCACCGTGAATACAACGACTCCCAGCCAGCCGTATAACCACGCAAGTGTGCCCGTATAATAGAAGAACCAGAGAATGGCGGCCAGTAGCGGAATACCGATAACAGCCCCAAGCAGTGTTCCCTTCACCATATCCATGATGAATGTGCCAAGCGTTGTCTTATTGAAACCGTAGCGTTCTTCAATGACAAACGTACTATAGATACTGAATGGAATATGCAGGATGCCTCTTGCCACGACCAGTATGCCGATATAGCTTATGCCGGTCACTATTGGATTCAGGTGCCAGCTGCGAACCAGGTGATCAAGAATATTAAATCCACCAACAAACCAGAAGACAAGTAACAAAACCAGATCAAATACACCCGTTAAAATTCCGAATCGCGTTGTTTCCCGTGTATATTCCTGCGATTTCCGATACGCCTCATCATCATATACATCGCTGAACTCATCCGGAACAGTGGGTTTCATCGCTTTTATATTCAGGTAGTCCGCCACCAGGTTTAATGTAAAATCCACCAAAAGACTCACCAGTATGATTAAGGCAAAGATATTCATGCAACTGCTGTTCGTTAATTCTTATAAGTGAGTAAAATTAGGAATTAGAAGGGATAGTTGTTAGTAAATGTGAGATCTCTGTAAACCAGACCGACCTCTGGCTTGTTTTATGACAACTTCCAGTTCCCTCATGAAGTTGCGAAAATGTGTTCCTCTCCAGTATAAATGCCCACATATGCTTCAACAAACCTATATCTCGCGTAAGTACAATACGATCGTCTTTTTGTGCCTCATCGACAATCCGGGCGTCACTGCGCTGAGTTACATAGTCCGTATCAATTCCTGCCATTCGCATTTTAACAGCCAGCTCACCCAGATGTCCATCCAGAATAAAGCGTGGTGGGGTGGACAGACGCACTTCATAACCTGATTATGATAATTCTTCCTCATAAATATATTTTTTTAGAAAAGACTTTAATCCTTTCTCCACCACGCAATTGTAGTTCCAGTGAAACATTTTCCTGATCTTTTTCCATTTTCCCGATTTCTACCTGTGGCACGCCAATAGATTCAATTGTATCTTTCAGTGCTGGTTGTCCTCTGAACCGGACAGCCAATTCATTTACTGGCACGCTGTCTTTTTTGAAATCTCTGAGGTCATCTTCAAGGCTGATATAGACAATGTGATATAACGGGTCATGACGTGTTTTCATCAGCAAAAAGTACCTTATGTTGGTTTTTATGATTTCTCGTATCTCAAAGATTATTGCTTATTTGCAATAGCACAAATTGACTAATCCTATTATTTATTATTGTTTTAAATAAATTGGTTAGTTTTGAGTTTACTTTCATTTTACTTAGTTTTTATCCAATTTTGTGCGTGCGAGGCGTGTGTTCTGAAAACATAAACGCGTTACATCTTTATTTGGAATTTAACCCATTGTATGGATCTTTTTGATAAGCTCAACTCAAGGAACAGCCCCCTTGGTCCCTTTACATCTGATGGCTATGGATACTACACTTTTCCAAGACTGGAGGGGCCTATTGGTCCCGAGATGATTTTTAATGGAAAACCTGTTGTAGTCTGGAGTGTCAACGATTATTTAGGCGTTGCAGACAATCCCGTCATTCGTGATTATGACGCTAAAGTAGCAGCTGAATATGGATTCAGCACGCCAATGGGGGCACGTCTGATGACAGGAAACAGTCGTCAACATGAGGCATTAGAAGAGGAACTTGCCGATTTTGTTCATAAACCTGCTGCTTTCCTTTTGAATTATGGATATCAAGGGATATCCAGCATGATTCAGTCGCTGGTCAGTCGCAATGATTTTTTGATTTATGACGAGCTCAGTCATGCGTGCATTGTCGATGGGAAACAACTTGCTGTCTGCAAGAAATACGTATATAAACACAACGACATATGCAGCCTTGAGAAACACCTTGAACGGGTAAGCAAGATAGCACGGCCCGATTCCGGAATTCTGGTGATCACGGAGGGTGTTTTCGGTATGACCGGTGATCTGGGCAAATTACGTGAAATTGTTGACCTGAAACAGAAATATGATTTCAGATTACTAGTTGATGATGCTCACGGACTCGGAACAATGGGTGAAGACGGCTCCGGTACCGGTACTCATCTCGGTTGCCAGGATGGCATTGATCTTTACTTTGGAACTTTTGCAAAGTCTGTAGCACTCATTGGTGCTTTTGTCGCTACGAAACCCGAAGTTGTTACTTTTCTGCGAGCCAACGTACGCAGTCAGATATTTGCAAAATCGCTACCCATGCCTATTGTCCTTTCGGCAAGAAAACGTATTGCCATGATACGGGAACACCAGGAATGGCGGGAACAGCTCTGGAGAAACGCCCTTCAATTACGTGAAGGATTACGTGCAATCGGATATAACGTACTCCCGTCCGAAAGTCCCGTAACCCCCGTCTTGACCAAAGGAAGTACAGAATTGGCGACCACCTTCATGCGTATTCTACGTGAAGACCATGGAATTTTTGTCAGTGGTGTTGCCTATCCGGTTGTTCCAAAAGGCCTGGTTCTGCTGAGATTGATACCCACAGCCCGCCATAATGAAGAGCACATCAATCGGACAATTGCAGCATTTGAGGCCATCAAACCGGTTGTGATGGAAGCACAGGAAAAGATGGAAGAAGTAAATCCTGCCTCCTGACCTGAACCAACCGAATGGTTTTGTTTGCACCAGTTTCCTAATTAAAGGGATCTCTGCGCGGTATCTCGTATGATACTGCGCTTTTATTTTTAATGACAATCCGTAAATAGTACAGCCACTGCATACCAGATACCGTCGGGATTCTCTGGGAACCACATCCCGATTCATCAAGAAAAGCAGGCACGATGTTCACAGAGAAATAAGGCTGAAATCCCTGTGTTCTCTGCGCAATTCTCCGCGTCCCCAGTGGTTGCTATTACCCGTGTGCAATTTCCAGACACCTATTGGTCTGATTCCGGATTGTTATTTTATTTTTTATGTCCGGGCTCGCACGATACAGCAAAAACGAGGTGATCTTCTCACAATCCTGCAATGAAGATCACCCAGTATCTCAATCAATCATCTTTGCCGAAAATCTTCTTTATAAATCCTACAATCCCTTTCTTCTGCGGACCGGAGTACTCCTTATTTTGCATTAACGCTCGTTTCGTAGACTGAGCATCCCGCAGAGATTGCCGCTGTTGCTTCCTTACATCTTCGTAATTTACAGGCGCATTTCTGTCTGGTTTATTCCTGCGAGGTCCCCGGGTACTTTTCCTGCTATTCTGTGGTCTGGCGGAACGATCGTTTGTCTTGTCGGCAGACTCTTCTTTCGTACTCTTTGCTGCGGATGAACGGCCACGATTCCCCTGTCTTTTACGGGAAGAATTACTCCGGCTTTGTGACCCGGATGACCGACCTTTGCTTGTCGGTTTCTGATCCGTCTTTTTTCCGTTATCTGAAGAATCTTGTTCGGTAGTCTTTGTTTTTTGATTCTTCGAACTACCCCGGTTCTCCTTTGATCCGGATGGCTTCCTGTTGTTGCGGCTGCCACTTTTACGGGGTGATCTCCCACTGGATTTACCTGAATCAGACGACTTATCAATTTTATTATGTTCTTTCCCCCTACTTCCTTCTTCATTCCAGCTGGCATCCGGCAACTCCCGAAAATCCAGCTTATCCTTCATCGTTTTTTCAATGATCTGGAATTTTCTCTCGTCTTTTTTACATACAAGGGTTATGGCATCTCCCTTTGCATCGGCTCTGGCTGTTCGGCCAATTCGATGGATATAATCATCCAGTTCAGAGGGAACGTCATAGTTTACGATATGACTGACATCGGCAATGTCAATTCCCCTCGAAAGGACATCTGTTGCAACAACGATATTATATTTACCGGATCTAAAATCATTCAGAGCTTCTTCACGCTCCTTCTGAGTGCGGTCACCATGAATACTGGTTACTTTCAATCCGGCTTTAGACAGGCTCCTGGCCAGTGACTCGGTGCCTTTTTTGGTTCGAACAAATACAATGGTGGAATCCATTTTCAGATCCGTAGCAAGGTGAACCAACAGATCCGTCTTATACTTCTCCGGAGCTTTATATACGATCTGTCTTACCCCTTTCGCCTCCGTTCGTGTAGCAACATTAATTCGGTCCGGATGATGGGTAATTTCGCGTGCAAATTTTTCAATATCGTCAGGTATCGTCGCTGAGAACAGGAGATTTTGTCGTTTCCGGGGCATACGGCTTTCAATCGTTCTTACATCACCGAGAAATCCCATATCAAGCATGCGATCAGCTTCATCGAGCACAAAGAAGTCAATGTTGCTAAAGTTAATTTCCCGAATAGTCATGTGATCGATCAACCGTCCTGGTGTTGCAACGATGATATTAACCTGTTCCGCATACAGCGTCTTTTCCTGGCGGGTCCAGTCATCCGAACCACCACCACCATAGACTGTTGCAGAGGTTACTCCCGTATAATACCCCAGCCCGACAATTTGCTCGTCAATCTGTTTCGCCAACTCTCTGGTCGGTGCCAGTATTAAGGCCCGTATACCCTGACCTTTATGTTGCTGAACCTTGGTTAGGATAGGTAGTACGAAGGCTCCCGTCTTGCCCGTCCCGGTCTGGGCCGAAGCAAGTATATCTTTGCCTTCAAGAATATTGGGAATGCATTGCTCCTGAATAGGAGTGGGTTCTTTATAGTTGAAATCTCTAAGGCCGTTAAGAACTTCCGGACTTAAATTGAGTTCTTCAAATTGCAAAATATAATGGTTTCTTAATCTCTAATTTAATTTCAAAATCAACAGTAGTAATAAAATTGGGCGTATTTTATATCTTTATAATATACGAAATTATCTCATTCCCTTTTCATTCATGTGGTTTTACCTTCTGTAGAAATTTTGCGTATCGGACTTTCGTGCATCAGACGTTCTTTATCGGTATTCAGGGCAATGCCGAAGTAAATAAGTTCGATAACGATGATCATGGCTATGCCAATTATTCCCAGCATCCCACCTTCCGGACCAAACGCCCCGCCGGTCCAGCTTGCAGGACCATGTTGCGTGATGGTTATCATCGTATGTTCGTAAGTCAACCCGCTTACCGGGAATCCGAGAATACTGCCTTCCACGAAATTCCAGCCGGCGTGAAGACCTATAGACAGGCCCAGGCGGCCGGTTACAAAGTATGGAATAGCCAACATGACCCCGGCAGACATGATGTTGAACGCAGACAGCCATGTAGCATGAGGATTGGAGAGGTGAGCGGCTCCGAAGAGGGCTGATGAAATCAGGATAGCTCCTATTACGGCACCGCGCTTGTCGTTGTTCTCCGTTGTCAACCCTTCGAGAAGATTTACAAGCTGGTAGCCCCGGAACATCAGCTCTTCATAGAATCCGACAAATATCATTAATACCAGGTAACCTGCCAGGTACCAGATGTAATAGGAGTTATTGGCCATATTCCATGCATATTCCCCGACTTTAAGCCAGCCAAAGCTCCATTCCGTAATAAAAATAAACAGCATGGCAACAGCACTGGCCAGCAAACCAAGAGCGAATTCCAGCATCCATACGCCTCTTAAATGCAATCCGAGATCGAAGAAAGAACGCCGGTCGAGATAACGGACACACAGCCAAACACTCAGAATGATTCCAAAACCGGCTACTAAAGATCCTCCCACGATAGTACTTGCTAACCCAGGGATGATTAAGTAGCCTAAGAAAACAATTTCTTCCTTCAGAATATACTGAAAAGTCAGTCTCCAACCCGACCGGATTCGCCGTTCACGATGATTATAAAATATATTCATGAAGAACTTGCTTTAATGAACGGACACATGTAAGATGAATTCCCAGAATAACTTCTTATCAATTATTCTTAAGCATGACTGAACGTTATACACTATACGCAGAACAATCCGCCATTGAAACGGTTTTTAAGGCAGCCTTCGATAATGGTATCACATACGAGGCAGATTATAATATCGGTCCGGGCAGTACTAACCCTGTGGTTTATTCTCCTCGCCCATCAGTGCGTGTCATCAGTGCATTCAGATGGGGACTTGTCCCCCCTCAGGCCGATGATATAAATATAGGATTTAAAATGATTAACGCACGTGTCGGAGAACTAAATGAACAAAATTCTTATAAAAAATCTTTCCAGCGCCAGCGTTGCATTATCCCCGCTAACGGATTTTTCGAATGGCAAACCATCTTTAAGAAGAAAGTACCGTTCTATTTCCGGACTCTTGACCAGAAATTATTCGGGCTTGCCGGCATTTATGAACGTTGGACTTCCAAAGACGAAAACGTTGAACTCACAACCTATGCACTGGTAACTACGGATGCAAATGCGCTCGTAAAACCTCTAAAGGATGAAATGCCCGCCATCCTGGAACCCAAAGACTTCGACAAATGGCTTGATCCCGTCAACTCTGATACAGATGAGCTTCTGAGCTTACTGAAACCCTATCCGTCTGAAAAAATGTCTACATATCGCGTTGGACAGGGTGTAAATGATTCAGAAAAAAACGGTGCGGACCTCATTCATCCTGTCGATGCCTGACAAATAAGGTACAGCATTTTCTTCTTTCCAATTTCCCCTATTCCCTATACTTTATTTCCCTTTAAAAAATTTGAAACAGGACTACTCGGGCCGAGGTACTTCCCATGTAAGCACTTTATCTCTGTTTTTGTTTGTGATGTGGCCGGAGCTGGAATCCAACCTATAAATAACGATTTTTTTCGCCTGACTAAGTGAAGGGAAAGGGAGTTTGAATTCTTCCCCACCAGAATTAATATACTCTTTACCAAAAAACACGGATCTGATGACTTTTCCCGAGGCATCCGTCAGATCAGCCTGGTAAATAGGGGCATTGGCAGAACTGGAATAATATGGATGGTCTGTAAGCGAATGTGAGGTGACCGTCCAGTTACCATCCTGAGATGAAATTGTGAGTAACAGCGTTTTTGAAGATACCTGATCCTGCCCCTGACAGGCAGCCATCAGAAGTATCAATACCCAGATTGGACACCACAATACCTTTAATGTTTTTTCCATAATCTAAAATCGTGACCAGATCTATATTTATTGCCTGAACTAACCTTGACTTCAAAGACTTGAGATCAATAATTAATTCATTGTTGATTCAATTTGGCCAAAAGCTGGCTGAAAATTCCAATTACCTCCTCCCGGGGCAAGAGCGACCACTCATTGAAAAATTCATACTCCAGTGCAGCTACCTCTGCGGACGACATGCTTGAAGCCATTTCAGCCCCGGTAACATCTCCTTTTTTGAATCGCCTGTTTTTTCTGACATACTGAAATATTGATTGATCGGGTTTCATCTCATACAAGACCGCAACGGTCTCCTCTATGCTCTTAAGCTTGGTGCAAATGTTCCACTGCTGCCATGCCAGTAACCACGATTCTACCCGGTGAAACAACAATTCTTGCCTGGCGCTGCCCTGCAGCTGCAGATAATCAATGATCTCCTTTTTTATTTGCTCTTTCTGACTGGTAGTAAAATTCCGTGCCAGTTCGAATGGAAACTGCGTCTCGTCATATAACTCAGCGCCCCCTGCCGACAAGCCATTACTCATACCATGCATAACAGACAACCAGGCTACATTCGATACCTCTCCGTATTCCTGTGCCATCCGTTCAAACTGCTGTTGTTCGAAAGATTCTGTCTGAGCATAACCATGGGCAAACAGTAAAAGGCTAAAACCGATAAGAAGGAGACCTGTCTTCTTTTTCATAAATTCGCCTCCATGTTACATGTGAAAGGCATCCCGTCAATTCAAGGTTATGTTTCGTCGCTGCGCAGCCACTTTTCCAGGACGGGCGACTGATAGTGTTCAAAGGTATCAATTAAATCTTCTGCCTTGTCCTTGATGAGCAAAAGGGACCTGTTCACCGGTTTCAGGAAACTCTCCCCCACTGCATAATCAAGGAAGCCGATCAGACGATCGTAATACCCACCGATATTGAGCAGCCCCGTCGGTTTTGAATGCAGACCGAGTTGCGACCATGTCAGAATCTCAAAAAGTTCTTCAAGTGTTCCCAAGCCACCGGGGAGGGCAATAAAACCGTCCGACAATTCAGACATCAAAGCCTTACGTTCGTGCATGGAATCGACGATCCGCAAATCCATGAGTCCATTATGAGCAACTTCACGGCGAACCAGGTTTTGAGGGATAACGCCAGTCACCTTGCCACCCTCATTTAGTACCTCGTCCGCAATGGCTCCCATGATTCCAACACGGGCACCACCATAAACGAGTTCTATACCCCTCTCTACAAGTAACCTGCCGAGATACCGGGCTTCCTCCTCATAATAAATTTTGTTTCCGGAACTCGATCCACAGTAAACACATATACGTTTCAATCTTGCATTCTTAGTCATATGTGAAGCCTTTATCATTTTCTGTTTATTATATTTCTAACCTCAGATTACTTGTAACGTAACCAATTAAAAAACGGCTCGTATTATTTAATTGTTAGATCATACGGGTCTATTCTATCTCTATATTAGTGCGCTAATTTTAAATAGGAAAGTTAAAGGACAAGTGAAATGGAACAGTTATTGGATCCCGGAACACTGATATTCCTCATACCGCTGGCTGCTATCATAGGTGCCTTCGTTGTCAAGCTCCGAAAAATGGAAATTGAACGCAC
>CAWBCD010000039.1:0-5591 GCA_963787205.1 uncultured bacterium | reverse complement strand
TTTTTATGTACTGGTACGCGTCGTCTTGTTCCCAAAAATCAAACAGGCTTCTACACACCCATAATCAGACTCATTTTATGTTAGTAAGATAATTCAACATGTTTCCCAGAAAGCAATAGAATGGGTGTGAAAGTGGAGATGGTGAATGCAAAATGGACTTCTCCAACTCTATTGGGGTGAATATGTCAAAAAACCCATTCCAATATCCTATAATACAAGAATAGAGTCGAGACTTATATATAAGATTCGGAATAAGAAGAAAGGGAAAAAATTTACCTTTAAAGATAGTGTAGGATCACTTTATACTTTAGATGCAGATCTCAATGCGGCGCGAGTCATTGCAATAGCCCCATCGATTAAAGTATTAGTTTGACCACATCAATAATTAATAAATATTATCATCGAGCCTACTATGGTCAGATGCGGCCCCTAACAGTCTACACGTGGATGTCGAAATATGTCTAGGTTTTTTGCTACTTAGGTATAGAGTGAAATAATTATTACGTATCCAAGAAATTACTTTGAGTTCCCCATCGGAAAATAAAATCCTACAATAATAAAACCTATTGTTAAAATATCAGTATATATAATAATAGATATTATAAACGCATGAAAAAATGTATTTATGGAATTTTTAATTATATATACAAAAGGAATTGCTTATTTAATTCCACCAGAGTATACCTTTCTATCTAAATATTCATAAAAAACTTTAAAGTAATATATAATCTAAAAAATCAATATCCAACTTGGATCATCATTATGTAAAAAAATTGTAATACAAATAAGGCGTATGTTTTTGTATAGTTTCTTCGACGACGTATTGCTATGCTCGTTAAAACTTTCCTTATTTTCGAAAGGATAATGGCGTTGGGCAAACGGCATCGAGCCGGAATCGAACCAGACATCCAGTAAATCGGGAATACGCCGCATGGTACCGCCATCCGGTGCCGGCCATGTTAATTCATCGATATAGGGCCGGTGAAGATCCAGTTCGTCTTCTTTTGGTATCCCTGCTTTTTTGCGAAGTTCAGCAACACTACCAATACATTCGACATATTCGGGATCTTTATCGCTGACCCAAATCGGAATAGGAGTTCCCCAATAACGCTGCCTTGAAATGGCCCAGTCGACGTTATTTTCAAGCCACGCACCAAATCGGCCGGTTCCGGTACTCTCCGGTTTCCAGTTGATCTTCCGGTTGATCTCAACCATCCGGTCACGAACAGCGGTGGTCCTGATGAACCACGACTCGACCGGATACGACATCAACGGGGTTCCCTTGCGCCAGTCGTGTGGATAATTATGGAGATAGGTCAGGTGCTTATACACAAGACCGCGTTCCTTCAGATTCCTGATGATATTTTTGTCGGCATCCTTGAACCACTGACCGGCAAAATCATTGATCTCAGGGATGAAACAACCATCGCGATCAACCGGGTTGAACATCGGAATATTATTTGCCTTGCCGGCTTCATAGTCATCTGCACCGAAAGCCGGAGCCGTGTGAACGATGCCCGTACCATCTTCGAGCGTAACGAAGTCAGCACTTATCACACGCCAGGCTTCGTCCTGGTTAAACTCGCGGAGCGCATAGTCAAAGATCGGATCATAAGTAAGGCCAAGCAGTTCCTTGCCCTTTAGCTCGCGTATGATCTCATATTCTTCATCTATAACCGCACCAATTCGTTGCTTAGCAAGGATCAGAACCTCACCTGATTCTTTCAAACGGATGTAATCGTAATCAAAATTTTTGTGGACGGTAAGAGCCATATTCGAGATGAGCGTCCAAGGAGTCGTCGTCCAGGCAAGCAGGTAGGTATTCTCCTCCCCGCGAACCGGGAATTTTATAAAAATAGATGGATCCTGAACCTCTTTGTAACCAAGGCTTACTTCATGCGAACTCAATACGGTCCCGCTGCCAGGAGAATACCATTGGATTTTATACCCTTTGTAGAGCAGGTCTTTTTCAAATAGTGTCTTGATCGCCCACCAAACCGATTCGATATAATCATTTTCGAAGGTTACATACGGGTGTTCCAGGTCAACCCAGTATCCCATACGCGTGGTAAGCTGATCCCATAAGTCCTTGTATTTCAGAACACTTTCGCGGCATTTCCTGTTGTATTCCGCAACACCGTATTCTTCAACCTGAGAACGTCCCTGTAAGCCGAGTGCTTTTTCTACTTCAATCTCAACTGGCAGGCCATGGGTATCCCAGCCTGCCTTTCTCTCTACCTTGAATCCTTTCAGCGTTCGATAGCGGCAGAACAAATCCTTGACCGTCCGCGAGAGTACGTGGTGTATCCCCGGTTTCCCATTGGCGGTTGGTGGTCCCTCATAAAAAGTAAATGGAATACCATCTTCACGTGTTGAAATGCTTTTTTCAAAGATTTTTTGCGCACGCCACCAATTAAGGATTTCTACCTCTGCTTTTGGGTATGTAATCTGTTTAACTTCTGTGAATTTCTTTTCCATAAAATGACGGTGGATCGAATCGTCGATTTGTAAGCTTTAAATATACGAAAAATAGGCAATGGTCCCGACATGAATCATGTAATTGAGATTTGAACCATTCTCAATCAATATTGATTTTATGTTTCAGAATCTTTTCCGAACTTTCGTTATTATGATGAGTATCAATATTAAAATTGCGCAAAATAGAAAACCTCATTTTAATATCCACTATCTTTCAGGATATATGAGTGATTATACTTTTATCACTTTTTTTGGCCTCACCGGCTTAAACAAAACCTGATCTTAACCGATAGAGATATAACTATCCATTAATACAATTGGTTATGACAACTGATATTAAACCAGCTATACCCATACGAACGATCACCAAGGAAAGCCCTTACTCCATTTGTTTTGTGTGTTTGGGAAATATTTGCCGCAGTCCGACGGCTGAAGGAGTTATGCAACACCTGGTGACGAAAGCAGGACTTCAATCTTATTTCTATATCGATTCAGCCGGTACCGCCAGTTACCATATTGGAGAACTTCCCGATGCCAAAAGCCGGGAGGTTGCGGGCCAGCACAGCGTTATTTTACGTTCCAGGGCACGACAATTCCGGGCTGACGACTTAAGTGAATTCGATCTGATCCTGGCCATGGATCATGAAAACTATAGTGATATTCTGGCTTTGGATCGTAAGAATCTTTTTTCTGACAAGGTAGCGCTTCTGCGTTCATTCGATCCATATCCAAATCATATGGCCGTTCCCGATCCCTATTACGGCGGACTCGATGGATTCGAAAAAGTCTATGAAATCATCCGGCGCAGTTGTTCCGAACTTCTGGATGTCCTTGAGACACACATTGAATTCGAGTAGTAAAAACGCTCTGGCATTATCTCCGGTTGGCCATTGTATTAGGTGCCGTGGCAAGGGGTTACCTTTCCCGGCACTTGCTTTATAGTGTGCGACCGGGTGCAATCCGATCAATTGATCGGATTGCACGTGCCCTCGATCGTTTAGCAGAATGACAACCATCACATTCCGGACTAACCGACTGATGAATTAACACGTAATTCCTGCTTCTCCAAGACTAATTGTCGGCTGTTTCTTACCTTATCTGCCGGAATTAATTCTGATGATTCAGTAAATAATGTATTCTCATGATAAGTGAATCACTTCAGAGATATCTGGAAGAAACATTAGGCAAACGCATCTACACTTCCCGACCTGTTTCCGGCGGCGACATTAACCACGCCTCGATGCTGGAGATAGAAGATGGCTCCACATACTTCCTTAAGTACCATTTGGGCTCCGATTCGGACATGTTTGAGAAAGAAAAACGAGGACTTGGCGTTTTGCGAACCCATGCTGATGGCATTATTGTCCCTGAAGTGACAGCCGTAGGTTTTGCAAAGGGACCGAATGTGGGATACCTGCTTATGCAATTTATCCCGTCCGGCACGCCCGACGCTCTTTTTTATCAGAAGTTTGGCAGCAGCCTTGCCGCCCTGCACAAAGTCTCAAACAAAAATTTTGGCCTGGATCACGATAACTACATAGGTCGTCTGCCACAGTCCAATAGCCGTCACAGTACATGGACCGACTTTTTTATCCAGGAGCGGTTAGAACCGCAGATAGAAATGGCTGTCGACGGTGGTCAGCTTCCGGGCTCCATTCATAAAAATTTCAATCAGTTGTATAAAGAACTTCCGAGCCTGTTTCCGGTGGAACCTCCGGCCCTGTTGCACGGCGATTTGTGGAGCGGTAATTTTATATGCAGCAATCAAAAAGAGCCTGTCCTTATTGATCCTGCTGTTTATTATGGACACCGGGAGGCTGAACTGGCCTTCACCCAGCTGTTTGGTCGATTCGACGATCGGTTTTATCGGGCTTATGAGGAATCATATCCGCTAAATAATGGTTTCCCAATACGTAAGGATGTTTATAATCTTTACCCTTTACTTGTTCACACGAACCTTTTTGGCGGCTCTTACGCTTATCAGGTAAAGAGTTATTTGGCACGCTTTATTTAATTAGCATATGTCCATGAAATTTAGTGGCCGTATTGTTAGTCTTGTCCCAAGCCTGACCGAACTCCTTATTGATCTTGGGCTCAGGGAGCAAATTGTCGGACGTACACGTTTTTGCATTTTACCGGAGGATAAAGTTGGGGATATTCCAACCGTGGGAGGAACTAAAAATCCAAACCTGGATAAAATAAAAGCACTTAAACCCGATATCATTGTCGCCAACTATGAGGAAAACAGGAAAGAGGATATCACACAATTACAATCCGGGTTCCGTGTTTTTTTGACCGATATACGCAGCATTTCCGATGCGTTTCAGTCGATACGCGACATTGGCAATCTCTTTGGTGTCTCCACGCAAACACAGGATCTCATCAGGCAAATCGAGCAGGTTTTTGAGGAACGGCCCACTGTGAAGCCGGTACCAACCCTCTATTTTATATGGCGAAATCCATGGATGGGCGTTGGTCGGGGTACCTATATAAATGATGTGATGCAACACTGGAAACTTTCTAACGTTCTTCACAGTGATGATCGGTACCCGGTAATTGATCCGGAAAACAGAACGTTTGATCGGCCGGAATTAATTTTACTGAGTTCGGAGCCCTTCCCATTTAAGACAAAGCACAGCGTAGAATTACGTTCAAACTTCGCTGAAGCCCGTTTCGAATTTGTCGATGGTAAATGGTTCAGTTGGTATGGATCACGCATGTTATCTTCGTTCAAGGCACTTAACGATTGGCGCAAACAGATATAACCTTTTTGTCGCATATTCGTTATCATGCAAGTCATTCTTTTCGATCGCATCATTTCGTACAACCAAGGTTTTAGAGATTTCTAAATTTAACAAGCGGTACCACGATCTCCCGACACATGAAGAAAAGTTTCTACCTTCTGATTCTCTCTTTTGCACTTACATACTGTTCAACGGCACAGCATCTAACCCAAGCCGCACAGTCTGACTCGACACCCCAGCAACAGGATGTAACAACCCGTTCCGACAGTCTTCAGGCCCGGTCTGAGTATATCCGGGGAATTACGGAATTCGAGCTCAAAAGCTACAAGTCGGCAATGAATCATCTCACAAAGGCTTATGTCGTCTTAC
>CAWBCD010000038.1:0-45843 GCA_963787205.1 uncultured bacterium | reverse complement strand
TCAAAACTCTGCCAAGAACTACCTGCTTTCTAAAGGTGTAGATTATCAGCAGAAGAAGGATTATAAAAAAGCTATCGAACTGCTTCAAAAATCCCTGAATTATGATAGTTCCTTTGCAGATGGCTACTATCGTCTTGCCGAGACATATAACAAAGCGGGCGAGTCGAGCAAGGCTTTGTCCAATGCTCATGAAGCACTGAAGTACGAAAAAGGTAGCAAGACCGATAAAGCAAAAATCTGGTTTGAAGTTGGTTTGGCTCAGCAATCAATGAACAACAAGCCTAAAGCCTGTGATGCATTTCAAAATGCCGCTTATGGTTCATTTAAGGCATCTGCCGAATACAAGATAGAACAGGAACTGAAGTGTAAGCAAACACAGCCCAATCGATAAGATTTTAGTGTTAACGCTTTTAAGGCCGTCCCTTCGAGGGATGGCCTTTTTTGTATATATCATCTCGTTTTACAAGATTAGTGGAAAGATGATTTGTAATAGGTGAATCATTACTTTTTAAACTGTTAGCTGTTCTGTACTTTCAGGTATTCCTGCTGCGAGGAGTAATTATCTGTAACCTCTCGGAAACCCTCGTATAACCTGAATACCTGATTAAAGATGAATCTGTTCAAATACGCTTGTAAACTCGTCTTTTACGCCATTCTTTATTGTTTGTCATTTACTACTGTTTTTGGCAAGTCAGCACAAATTCCGTCGGATAGTAGCAGAACCGTTTATACCATCGATTCCAACTGGCGATTTATCAGGCAGGATGTCAGTAATGCCGGTAACCCTGGATTAGATGATCGTGCCTGGCAGATTGTCTCAGTGCCGCATACCTGGAATCGGAAAGATGCGTTTGATGACACACGTGGTTATTATCGTGGCCCAGCCTGGTACAGGAAGAAAATCAAGATAGGCGAAGAATTTTCAGGGAAACAGATATTCCTCAAATTCGGAGCAGTCAACCAGGTTGCAGATATTTACGTGAACGGTCACCATGTGCTGAGACATATGGGAGGTTATACTGCCTTTGCTGCTAACATCACCCCGTATCTACATTTTGGGCAGGGAAATGTGATCGCAGTGCGTGCAGACAACAGCTATAACCAGTTTATACCACCGCTATCAGCAGATTTTACTTTTATGGGGGGAATGTATCGCAACGTATGGCTCATATCAACCAGTCCGGTGCACATCGCGGTAACCGACTTTGGGTCGCCCGGTGTTTTTATTCACACGACGGATGTGTCTGACAAATCGGCAACAGTTATTGCCAAGTCGCAGATAATCAACAACTCAGATAAAAGAGCTGATACCCGCTTAGAAACAGTGATCTCTGATGAGGATGGGTATGTCGTTGAAAGGATGGGCAGTGAAGCGACTATAGATGCAGGGAAATCGGTCGTGATATCTCAAAAGAGTCCGGTTATTAAAAATCCTCATCTTTGGTCACCTGGCGATCCATACCTGTATACCGTAACGACGAATGTCATTGAAAATGGAATGGTCGTTGACAGCGAGACCAATTCCCTGGGTATTCGTTGGTATCGGTTTGATCCTGATAAAGGTTTCATCCTCAACGGTAAGCATTTGAAACTGAAGGGAGTCGATCGCCATCAGTTCTACCCGGGACCCGGAAATGCCGTGCCTGATCGATATCAGGTGGCGGACATGAAGATGATTAAGGAAATGGGTGGAAATTTTGTTCGTCTTGCTCATTATCCTCAGGATCCATCCGTGCTGGAGGCCGCTGACCACCTTGGGATATTGGTGTGGCAGGAGATACCGGTAGTGAATACTATCGACACCTCGGCGACATTCACCGCGGATGCTTCACATATGCTGTGTGAAATGATTCACCAGTATTATAATTATCCTGCAATCATTCTCTGGGGATATATGAATGAAATTCTGCTGGTTCCCCCCCATTATGCCGGAAGGGATCATCCGGCAGAGAGAAAAGAATATTTCCGGAAGGTAGTGGAGCTGGCTAAGCACCTGAATGCCATTGCTCATCAGGAAGATCCAACCCGTGAGACGGCCATGGCCATGCATCATAGTTCCCTTTACGATCAAATCGGGTTATCCAGCGTCCCTGACGTTGTTGGTTGGAACCTCTACCAGGGATGGTACGAGCCTATGACGGATAAATCCGGGAAGAACCTGTTCGGAAAGTACCTTGATGAACAACACGCCAGATACCCCAAACGGGTGATGATCATCAGTGAATACGGGGCCGGCAGTGACAGCCGCATTCACACGAATGACCCGCAACAGTTCGATTTTTCCGTCGAGTATCAAAACTATTACCACGAACAGATCCTGAATCAGATAGATGAACGTCCGTTTATAGCAGGCTCGGCGGCATGGGTTATGTTTGATTTCCCCTCGGAGGGGAGAAATGATACCCGGCCATGGATCAACGAAAAGGGACTGGTTAATGAAGACCGTACGCCGAAAGAGATTTATTATTTCTATAGATCAAAATTTTCAGATCAACCGGTTCTGCGCATTGCCTCGCGCGACTGGACTGAACGGACAGTTCCTTTTAAGGATAGGGATCAAAAATTGTTTAACGAGCCGGTTACCCTATTTTCGAATTTGGGAAGTGTAACTATGTCAGTTAATGGCAGGTCGCTTGGTCGCAAGAACCTTGGCAACAATGATTATGTGACCTGGTCTGCTCCGATGAATATAGGTCCTAATCACCTCGTTGCAAGTGGACGTAGAAACGGTAAAAACTATTCAGATGAGCTGACGATCAATCTGTCGTACAGAGGCGATTTCTCAGGCGGGACAGGCAGCACTTCACAGTTGCTTGTTGATGCAGGCTCACATTACCAGTTTTATCCCAATCCGGGTGTGATATGGGAAGCCGACCAGTCGAAAACCGGGAACGATTGGGGATATGATGGTGGCAAACCGGGTCACACTTCAGCGAACATTTTAGATACAAGTAATGATCCTGTGTATCAAAATTACCGTGAGGGCATGAGGGGCTATCATTTTGATGTTCCACCGGGAGCCTATACTGTGACCATTCTTCTCGCTGAGCCCGATTTCGGAATGGCAGGGAAGCGGGTGTTCTCGATATCCGTCAATGGACAAAACCTGTTTAACAACATCGACCTGGCAAGGTCGTACGGCAAAGATATACCCGAATCCAGGTCAATTCAGGTAGATGTTAAGAATAATGATGGAATAACCATTTCATTTACAGCTGCCAAAGGAAAAACACTTGTGAATGGGATAAGCATTCGAAAGCGATAAAATCATAGTTCGATCTTGTCACTATTCCCCCATTATACGGTCATAAAATGTGGACAAACGGTGTATAGGCAACCTCTCTGTGCTCATTGTGAAATTCCATCGTGTCCTTAGTGGGGTAAATAGCAGGCCGGTAAATTAACTACTAAGTGCGCAAAGGAGCACGATATTCACAAAGAATCATTACTAACTGGCTCGATTCCTGTTGTTTCGGGTAATGATATGTTTTTAATAGAGGATTTCAAGCATAAAAAAACCGGCTGAAGAATGCTTCGTCCGGTTTTAAAATAATACTGCCAATATCTCTTACATAGATATTTTATTCGTGATTTTGTCGACGATGCCGTATTTGATGGATTCCTTCGCATCCATCCAGTAATCGCGATCAAAATCTTCCATGATTTCTTCGACTTTCTTTCCACATCGGTCGGCGAGGATTTCGGCTGATCGTTCTTTGGTCCTGACAATTTCTCTTGCCTGGATTTCAAGATCACTTGCCGGGCCCTGGATGACGCCGCCGATACTTGGTTGGTGAATCAACACTTTGCCGCTCGGCCAGATGTAACGTTTTCCCTTCTCACCCGCTGACAACAAAATAGAAGCCATCGATGCTGCAAGACCAATGCATACAGTGGAAACCGGCGATGAAATCATATTCATGGCATCGAAGATCACAAGGCCGGATGTGACGACGCCACCGGGACTGTTGATGTAAAAGGTGATCTCTTTACCCGGATCCATTGCTTCCAGGTACAACAGGCGATTTACGATATCCCGGGCGGAATCATCCATGACTGGTCCCCAGAGAAAAATTTTGCGGCTTTCGAGAAACTTTTTGTTGAACTTGTTTAGTTCTCCGAGGCTTTCCAGCAACTCTTTTGTGTTGTTGTCATCGTCGTTCATGTACTTGCTCATAATAGATGTAAACCGTTTAAAGAATGTTATTTCGCTAACTAATGGGTTTCCATTGAATTATTCTGACGGAAGATCTCAAATTCAGAAGTGTAAAACCACTGTTTTATATAAATGAATTAGAAATGCGAGAGAGATTCTCACTTTCAGATAGCAAACGTTTGAGGTAACTGATGCGTTTCAGAACAGAGTAATATTTTTATGTTCCGTCGATTTTCTGTTTTTTACTCAATTCCTGAAAATCTATTATCTTACACCGATTTTTAGGATGTGCGATTCGCCTCTGTTAAAACAGCGGCAATCGAGAGGGGTTGCTCAATGTAACACTTGTCGATTGACATAAAATAATTTCATCTTTTGCATCATTAACCTGGCCACGAAGTAATTCATTAAACTTTTGATATAACAGCTATGCCACAATCTAATCTCGAACAACTTTCAGTTGATACAATAAGAACATTAGCAATAGATGCGGTCCAAAAGGCAACCTGCGGCCATCCCGGCATGCCTATGGGAATGGCTGATGCCGCCTATGTACTTTGGACAAAATTTTTGAGACATGATCCGAAAGATCCCAAATGGTTCGACCGCGATCGCTTTGTTCTGTCGGCAGGCCACGGCTCCATGTTGCTTTACAGTCTTTTGTACCTCACCGGTTATAATGTGAGCCTGGATGACCTCAAACAGTTCCGTCAGTGGGGCAGCAAGACACCCGGACACCCTGAGTACGGATTAACAGAGGGTGTAGAGACGACAACGGGCCCACTGGGACAGGGATTCGCAACAGGTGTAGGCATGGCGCTTGCCGAAGCACATCTGGCCGAGCACTTCAATCAACCGGATCACAAAGTGGTTGATCACTATACTTATGGGATTGTTAGTGACGGCGACCTGATGGAGGGCATCAGCCACGAGGCAGCCTCCCTTGCCGGTCACCTCAAACTGGGTAAGCTGATTTACCTGTACGACAACAATCACATCAGTATTGATGGGAATACTCAACTCTCATTTACCGAAGACGTCATTGCCCGTTTTAAGGCTTACGGGTGGCATACGCAATCAATTGATGGTCATGACCGCAAGGCCGTTGAGGAAGCCATTAAGGAAGCACAGAAAGTTTATGACAAGCCGTCAATCATAGCCTGCAGAACACACATTGGATACGGAAGTCCGAATAAGCATGATACTGCCGCTGCACACGGGTCTGCGCTTGGAGAAGATGAGGTTCGCTTGACAAAAGAAAACCTGGGATGGGATCCAGATAAGCATTTTTATGTTCCGGAGGAGGTGAAGAAACACTATGAAGAAGCGATTCAGCGTGGTCGCGAGTGGAATAGTGAATGGAAGCAAAGCCTTGCGGTATATCGTGATGTCTACAAAGAAGAGGCTGCTGAATTTGATCGTGTCATGGCTGGGAAGCTTCCTGAGGGATGGAACAAAGATTTGCCTGAATTCCCTGCAGATGCGAAAGGCGTGGCAACCCGGAAAGCCTCAGGCAAGGTGCTAAATGTGCTGCGTGACCGGATCCCAAATTTGATTGGGGGCTCAGCGGATTTAACACCCAGCAACAATACATATATGGAAGGCACGGCAGAGATAGATGCCGGTAAATACGATGGCCGTTATGTTCATTATGGTGTTCGTGAACATGCCATGTCGGCTGCTCTTAATGGAATGACATTGCACGGCGGAGTTATCGCTTATGGTGGTACATTCATGATTTTCTCCGACTATGCACGTCCGGCGTTGCGGATAGCTGCCCTATGCGAGATACCGACCATCTTTGTCTATACCCACGATAGCATCGGACTTGGTGAAGACGGACCCACTCACCAGCCTATTGAACATCTGATGGCACTCAGAGCCATGCCGCATCTGCATGTCGTTCGACCGGCTGATGCCAACGAAACGACGTATGCCTGGAAACATGCACTGGAGCGTAAGGATGGCCCCACGGCCCTCATCCTAACACGCCAAAATCTGCCGGTTTATGAGCAGACGGGCAACGGAGCCGCGGCCAATCTAGAAAAAGGAGCCTATATTTTGCAGGATGCACCTAATGGTAATCCAAAAGTAATTTTACTGTCTACAGGCTCAGAAGTCTCAATTGCGATGGAAGCCTGGCAGAAGCTCAGCGACGAGGGGATACCCGCCCGCGTGGTAAGTATGCCGTGTTGGAAGCTGTTTGAAGCACAGGATAAATCCTACCGCGATAAGGTGCTTCCACCTGTTGTTAAAGCCCGTATCTCCATCGAAGCAGGCGCTACCCTTGGATGGTATAAATGGATTGGTGAAAACGGTATTGCCATCGGTTTGGATCACTTCGGAGCTTCTGCGCCTTACAAAAAGATCTACGAAGAATTTGGAATCACGGCCGATCGCGTGGTAGAAGCCGCACATCAGCTTACCGAGGTGGTTTCCAAATAATCTGCTCGATACTGAATTTTTAAATATTCGGATTAATGAAAAAAAGCTCTTCGGAAGTGACATGCTTCTGAAGAGCTTTTTTTAGATCTGGAATCCAGAACTCATGCCATCTCAATTAAGTTACTTGCGTTCGATATGGTTCGGTATTCGAGACCATGAGTTTCCCGGTTTCAATGCATTCGTGAAATGATATCATGTTGTTCTACCAAACCCTAACCCTCTCCATGGAAATGGAGAGGAAATACCTTCAATATTTGTCCTTTTAATCCACATTTTATTCTTCTTATTGTGGATTCGGGCCTTCGGTTATCTGCACAAAATCATCCGGACGAACCCATTTGGCAAAAGCTTCTTTCACCTGTTTGGCATCCAGATTTATGTATTTTTTGGCAGCCAGTGTTGGTTCGTTAAGTGGAAGATCATTCAACGAACGTGAGAGAAGTCCGTGTGCGATGCTTCCCGTACTCGATTCTGAGAGCTGTATATCCCTCAAAATGGTTGACTTCGCCTGGTTGAGCTCCTTATCCGTTACGAGTTTATTCTGCATCTCTTTGAGATCCCGGATGATGATGGCCCGGGCCTTTGTAACGTTGGGTGGGTCACATCCGTAATCGACTTTGTAGGTCGAGCGATGTTTACCAATGCTAAATGAGGAGGATACATAGTAAACCAATCCGCTGTTCTCACGCAGATCTTTGTAAAGACGTGTTGCGTAGAATCCACCACCAAGCACATGATTGCCCAATTCCAGAGCGTAGTAATCAGGATTAGAACGGGTGATCTTCAGGTTTTCAGCAAGCGTGACGCCATCCTGAACCTTGCTTTTGTCCGGTACAGTAGTTGTCGAAGGTTTGTTTATCGGTATCGGCGACAGTTCCGTTTCAGGTTTAGGCCCGTTTGCTTTCCAATTCCCGAAATATTTTTCTATTTCAGATTTGGCTTCTTCAGGTTTGATATTTCCGATGACGACAATGGTAGTCAGATCGGGTCTAAAGACTTTCGAATAGTAAGCCTTAACATCACTCAGTGAAAGTGAATCAATGGATCCAGGTGTGGCATGGCGCAGGGTTGGATCATGTGGCGGAACCAATGCTTTCGTTAAGGCCATGCCGGTCAGGTAGTCCGGACTGTTCAACTCTCCGGCTACCGACCTGGACGTCTGCATCTGGACGACCTTGAACGCACGGGCAGGAAGTCCCGGATGCAACATGTTATCCGACAAGAGCTGTACTCCCTTGTTGAAATCCTTCTTCAGCACCTGAAGCGAGAAACCCGTACCGGCACTTTCATTTGCACCGATGTCATCCAGGGCCTTTTGGAAAGCGATCCGGTTCAGGGTAGTGGAACCGTAATCGAATAACTGTTCAAGGATGCCCGATACACCTTCTTGGTCTTTCGACACTTCCAGATCCGGATTATGTTTAATGCTTCCGTACAGGCTGACCGTATTGCTTATCGACTCCGGCTGCACAATCAGTTTTATGCCATTTTTTAAATGATAGACTGTGGGATTTACGATGGATTTAGGAACCTTCATCCTGCCCATCGCATTCTTCGCCCATGATGGCAGTTCAACAGGTTTGGGATTTTTGGGAGCAAAGGATTCGGCACCGCCATATGACTTTTGTGAAATCGGCTTGCCCGACTGCTGTGGTGTCATGATAGCATAAATGGCGTGGTCAAACTTCAGGTATTTTCCGGCAACCCTGTTAACATCGGCAACAGTGACGTTCTTCAACTCATTTACTTCAGCCTGTGGTGATTTTTTCCCGTCAACCGCAACTGCTTCTGACCAGGCATTAGCCAATCCCGATATCGAGTTCTTCTGAAATTCTGCGTCTGCTAGCTCGTGTCTTTTTGCTGCTTCAACCAAGTCGGCAGGGACTCCGTTTTTCAGATAATTGGCAAGTACACTGTGAATCTCACTGACTAATTTTTGGGGATTCGAACCTTTGGAGAAAACACCTACTGCAAATCCGAGCCCGGATTTCGGTAGCCCGTTTATCGCAAATTCCGTATACAAAGCTTTACCCTGAGGAACCAGGCCGTAGAGATTTCCCCGCTGACTGCTCAGAACATCGGAAAGGATTTCAGCGGCAGGAAAATCAGGACTATCCGTTCCCGGCATCCGGAAGGTCAGGTACGTTAACCCATAAGGTAAATCGACGGGTGAGCGGAGCGTGTCGGAAGTTACCGGACTGAGATTGACAGATGGTTTCGCCGGCAATTTTCTGGATGGGATATTCCCGAATAAGTTTTCAACCTTTTGCAGAGCCTCCTGAGGATTCACATCCCCGACAACGATCAGGATGGCATTATTGGGCCCATACCACGTATCGTGAAAGTTCCTCAGCATCTTGCCGGTAGTCTTGTTGAAAGATGGACGCGTTCCCAAGGCATCATGCGCATATGGAGTGCCTTTGTACATGGCCTTCAAAAGCTTGGTATATACGACATACTCGGGATCTGAAAGGTCGCGGGCCACTTCCTGTTCGATGGCTCCGCGTTCGTTGGTCCAGAGAGAGTCGGTGCACAACACGTTTCTCATCCTGATGGCTCCGATATGCAGGGCGATATCCAGATCATTGGATGGGACCGTGAAAAAATACTGCGTTACTGTCTGACGTGTGTCCGCATCAAAATCACCACCCATAGCGGCACCGATATCAGCGAGCTGATTGGCATCCAGTCCCTTGCTGCCTCTGAACATCATGTGTTCAAGCGCATGGGCGGTTCCGGGATACCCCTTGGGCGCCTCGTTGGAACCCACCAAATAGTTGATCTCTGTTGTAACAACCGGCGCCAGATCATTTTTCACGATGACCACACGCAAGCCGTTCTTTAGAGTTGTGCGCAGAACATTATCATTTTCAGCCCCTTTCCTTGCTGCACCAAGGCATGATGGCAAAGAAATAAAGACAGCCAGGATGGCAAACAGAGCGGAGATAGATAATTTTTTAGAGTTTAAAGATCTGTGTTTACCGTACTGTAACATATTATGCATGGCCAGTTCCCACCGTTTTATAATATTGGTTAATCACAATGATGGTTATAAGTGATTTGTATAAATCTACTTAAAGTAAACAGCTTGTCTCCCGGTTTAGTATACAGCACAACGTAACTTCTTACATAATTAGTCAACTACCCTGGTTCTTTTCGTGTTAAAAGGGGGGGATATTCCGGCCTGTTGTAACAGAAATGCAGCTATCCTACAATCTGTTATCAACCAGTTTTTTTAGGAAAACCATGCTGATCGGGCAGCTCAGATCTTCGATGTTCTGCTGGTCAAATAAGCGATCAACGAATAAACGGCGCCGATGATGAGGAGGCAGAACACGAAGTTGATCAGCGTGTCGCTAACCGAGTGGGATCTGCCGTCGATGGCTAAAAATTCACAGACTGCACAGACAATCCCACCTGAGAAAATGATCCATCCGATGATGGATGTTGGAATAAAAAAGATTCCGGAGCGCTTAAACCAGGGTAGATTCATCGGATTAGTGTTTAGAGTGAATAGATCATAAGAATAAAGATTGAGGTTAATATGATCAGGGCATTAAACCAGACCGTTTTTATAAAACCCGGAATTCCCGGCCTTCCCGAAAAGAGATAGATTTTTCGAATATCACGGATGTTGATAGCAATAAACATAACGGGTATAACAACGAAGAACAGAAAAGCAGCATATGGATTCGACACTGCCATGTTGTGAATGTTTGAAATCAGCGTTGTATCTCGGACAAAGAAGGTTTTCATCACGAATGCCGCAATGATGTACAGAGGGATACTTTCCCACCACCAACTTAAAGCAGCTTTATCTTTTGCATTTATAATTGCTTTTTCCAGCATATCCTGATGTTTTAAGTTGGACATCTGTGGCTTGGTCATCCGGGTTAACTGTTCTTCGAATTTTTCCATATTTGTAATCAATAATGCTGACAGTTAAGATTGGTTGCATTTTTCACGAAGTTTCTGCATTCCTCTGGATAACAATGACTTTAAAGTCCCATCCTTCAGATTCAGGATTTCTGCTATTTCTTCGTTGTTCATACCCTCAAAATATCGCAGCGAGATTACCTCCTGGTATCGTGGTGGCAGGGTTTTCAAATATTTCAGGATGGTCCTGAATTGCTCGTGCTTGCTTAGCTCATCCTCTAAGGCAGCCCTGTCTTCCAGCAGATAATTCTTTAAAAGCTCCTCATTTTCATAATTGATTGTCTTGAAACGGGAATGGTATCTCTTTTGCCGCCTGTAGAAAAGGTTCACTTCATTTGTTGCAATCCGGTAAAGCCATACCTTTATTGATATGCCTTTATAAGAGAATTTTTTAATGTGAGTAAATGCATTGAAGAATGTTTCGGCTGCAATATCTGCAGAATCATCAAAATTACCGGTTCTGCGAAATATGTACCCAAAAATGGATGAGTAATATTGTCTGAAGATCTCAGAAAACGCCGCCGGATTATCTTTGATTTTGTCTAAAAGCTGTTGCTCTGTCATTGTGCCGTATAATATTCTTAAGTCACTAGCACAATAATGCAAAAATGTCGATTCGGTTGCACCCTCCGGTTCAATTAATTCCACATGGCAACATCCCCCTGCACGCACTTCAAATAGAGAAAAAGGCTACTTATTTCCTTTTTTGGATATTGATTAATAAACGGTCTGCCTTCATCTTCGTCGAGAGTTGTTTTCGGCTTTGGGCCTGTCCAATGAAATCCAAAATATCTTCATCATCTTTTATGTCATCGGGGAAATCACCCAGTATTTCCAGAACTTTTCCCATTGCGATGTCTTTGCAGGTTTCCGTGTCGTAGGTGTCATTCGAAACGGAGATCAGTTCCTTTAGTATCCTGTCCTTGTGATCAGGCTTGTTCAGCGCCACACGTCCCAGAGCGGATATGGCATGATTGCAGGTAGTCAACTGTCCGCAGTGCAGGAAACGAAACAAATCGTCAATTTTTGCAGCTGTTTTATTTTTTGTGTCGACGGCAGAAACGTAGCCGATGATATCGATGGCGGCCCATTTCAGGATGTTGTCGTCGCTTGCCAGCATCTTTGACCAGCATTCGAAATGCCTGTAAAGCCATGCAGGATTTTCCTCTCCCGTCTTGAGCAACTCCCTGATAAACCCGTATTTATCCTGCGGGTTTTTCGTGTTCAACTTATTGAAATCCAGCGTATTTGCTTTCATAGCCTGCCGGTTTTGATGGGTAAGAACATACAGACCGCGATCCCATCAAGATCCGACATTCCGCTTACATCAAATAATTTGCAAGAAGAGCGATATGATGGGCTCAGATACTATAACAAAAAGGAGTGAACTTTAGATCGGAGTTAGACAATAGTTGTCAGATAAAAATCAACTGTTTAATTAGTCTTCGGTAGATAGAATATTCGATCCTTGTTGCCTGTACACTTCGTAATCAATTCATTGAGCCAGGAAAACAGTTAACTAAATACTAAATCATTTAAATAATCCTTTCTTAGTTTATTGTCATTGAATGTTTTAATAAGATCAATATCACTTAATATTTGTTTGATAATTAATGATGTATCGATGAATGTCTTAGTTATTACATCAATATCTTTATTATGAATTAATTCACCGTGTACAATTTTTGATCTGATTGAATAGAATTTTTTGAACTGTTTATAAATATTCTCTTTTTCTTTTCTTTTACGACTTAAAAAGTTAGCTACGTTGAAAGAAATTTGGTGAGAAAGTTCATTGTTGGAGAATGGTGAGAATAGACATTCCAAAGCGATAGCTAAATTTATAGCTGATTGCTCTAGATAGTGAATGTTCCAAGAATAAAAATAATAAGTTAGTCCATTAATTATTCGTGATGAAGCTTTTTCGGAATCCCACAGTAAAGATGTATTTCGAGCCATTTTTTTTATTTCCTCAATATCTGATTTTCTAATACCATGATGATACGTTATTAAAAAGTCAATCTGAGCTGTATACAACTGAGATTCCCTTGTGAAATGAAGCGTTTTATATTCATCTGTGCTATGAATTATTCGAACCATTCCTAAAGGAGACCCGAAATAAATAGTTAAAAGATTTAGCATCCGTGAACCCTGTGAATAAGGATCAATGAAATCATCCCCCCAAGACTCAATTTTATTTGTGTCTATTTCAAGAGCTGTTTGGTATTCAAAAGGCTCACCATAGTCCAAATCTTTTTTTAAACATTCGTCGATATATAGTTTTAGTAAGTCAGTTCCTTGAAGGTTTAATATTTTCAAACCAGGGGTAAGTTCAAATTCTATCTCATCCGAGTACCAATTAAGTAAGTGTAATAATCCAGAAATTTTCATAGGTACATTCCTCACCTAATTACTTATGTTCCATTCGATATATATTGATTATAAATAATTATACAGTTAATCGTTAAGTCAATGTTAAGCAATAGCTATCTGAAGGCTGATCGCTGAAAGCCGACAGCTACTCTAACACCTTAACACCTTTCACTTTAACACTCACTTATTATAATGAATGGCCGTAAACGTAATATCATCCAACTGCGGCTCTTCGTCGATGAAGGTTTCAAGCGAGTACTGGATCTTGTTTACTAATGTGCTGGCGGCAATGGCTCCGTAGATCTCTACGATGGACTGGAGGCGGGAGATTCCGAATTCGCGGCCGCTGATGTCGCGTGCTTCGGTGAGACCATCGGTGTAGAGCAGCAGGCTGTCGCCCGGGTTAAAGGTTACAGTCGTTTGTTGGAGGTGTTTTCCGAGAATGTCATTCTCACAGATGCCGAGAGCAAGCCCGGGGGTCCTCAGAGTCAGTGTGGCATCTTTTTCATCGCGGAAGAGAATCGGGGAGTTATGACCGGCCCGGCAAAACTGGAAACTGTTCTCATCCTTTGGGAAGAAGGCGGCACAGGCTGTCACGAATGTCTTATCCTTCTTACCTGATTTGATGTAGTTGTTCATCTCCAGAAAAAGTTCTTTAGGCGTCGGCTGCGACTGACGGATAAGCAGCCGCACCATAGCCTGTATGCGGACCATGTACAGAGCTGCCGACAATCCCTTACCGGATACATCGGCGATGATCAGATATACCCCCTTGGGTGTCTCTATTACATCTACGTAGTCTCCGCCCACTTCTCGGGCTGTCGTGGCAAAGGAGGCGATCTCCAGTTTATCACGTTTGATCTGCGAGGGAGGAAGCAGGCTGAGCTGGATCTCACGTGCCAGATCGATCTCTCGCTTTACATCGAGTTTTTCAAGGAGCTCGACCATTAGGATCAAAATAATGGCAGTAAAAGATACCGGCATAAGCACGGCCGAGAAGAATCCCGTGGTGAAGTAGTGCAGGATGAACGCGAATATGGCACCGCCAAACACCAGACGTCGGGTCGGTTTGAGGCGTTCACTTAACGCAGAAAAAAGTCGTGTCGCCTTGACGTGAACCGGGATCTTACGAGGGTCAATGTCCGATCGATTGGCACCTATCGCCTCACGGTACAGTGCGCGCAGCCGGTCTGAATCAGCCTGAAATTCACGTTCCATCCTCTTGCGGGTCATACCATCGGTATAATCGCGATAGAACGATTTTGTATATTGGAACGCTTCGCGTGTTTCGTTTTTCAAACTCATGAACACTCCTTGTTCAAACTTACGGTGCCAACACCATTCACACTACCTATTATTCGTAAATACGCATAAAGAGTTGCGAGTTGCCGGTTATCACTTATTTCGTCATGGTTTTCATATCTCTCAACCGGTAACTTGCAACCGGTTTCACGGATCATCATTCATCATAAAATAGTACATTCGATCCTATCAATATATATAAACCGAAATCACAAACTATGTCCAAAAAAAAACTTTTCCTGCTTGATGCCATGGCCCTGGCCTATCGGGCTCATTTTGCATTTATTCGCAGCAATCTCAGGAATTCAGAGGGTATACCTACCGGACCTATTTACGGATTCGCCACTACTTTGATTCAACTTGTGCAGAAAGAATCGCCTACACACATTGCAGTTGTATGGGATACGGCTGTACCGACATTCCGTCATGAGATGGATCCTGAATATAAAGCCAACCGGCCGCCTCAGCCGGAAGATCTCAGCCAGGGTATTCCGTTGGTTAAGGAGATGATCGAGACATTCCGGATTAAAAATATCGAAAAGGATGGTTTTGAGGCCGATGACATAATAGGCACAATTGCCGACAAGGCGGAAGCAGAGGATGTGGATGTGTTCCTGGTCACCCCGGATAAGGACATGATGCAGCTCGTGGACAAGCATATCAAACTCTACAAGCCACTGAACAATGCCAAGGGGTTTGATATCATCGATATTGAGGGGGTAAAAAAATATTTCGGTGTTGAACCCGCTCAGGTGACGGATGTCCTGGCTCTGATTGGTGACACTTCCGACAATATTCCCGGGGTGCCAGGTGTCGGTAAGAAAGGCGCCCCAAAATATATTGAGGAGTATGGGTCTATAGAGGGATTACTCGAATCGGCCGACGAGGTATCATCCCCAAAAATCAAAAAATATCTGAAGGAAAATCCGGATAAGGTGCGGTTGTCACATGAGCTTGTAACTATTATCACTGAAGTTCCTGATATCCCATCATGGAAGGACCTGGAATGGAATGGTTATGACCGGGATAAAGTGAGTGGTTTCTTCAAACGGATGAATTTCAGGTCTCTTCTCGGCCGTCTGGAGCAGAACGATACTGTGAATGAAAACGGGCAAATCTCATTGTTTGGCACCAAGACAAAAGAGAATAAAGATTCGGGACTGGATGCTTTTGATAACGAAAAGGTGGACTATCGCAAGATAGATTCTCTGGATACCCTCAAAAAGGTGGTGAAAGAGTACATCAGTATTGGTACAGTCTGTTTTGATACGGAGACAACATCGACTGACCCGCTGCGGGCGGAGTTATTGGGCATCTCGTTAGCGGCAGAAGAGGGGAAAGCGTGTTATATACCCGTTGGTGGAGTTTACAGATCTGGATTGGATACTCCGAAAGTGTTGAAAGAACTGGAACCGTTGCTTGGCGATGAATCGATCGATAAAATTGCCCAAAATATGAAGTACGACTACCTGGTACTGGCTAATGCAGGATTGGAGGTTCAGGGGCAGGTCTTTGATACGATGCTCGCCGCTTACCTCATCGATTCAAATCAGGCGTTGAATATGGATGCACTCTCCAGGAAGTATCTGAATTACGACCCGATCTCCATTACCGAGCTGATTGGAAAGAAGGGAAAGGCTCAGAAAAGCATGGCCGACATCCCGGTGGATAAAGTTGTGTCTTACGCCTGTGAAGATGCCGACGTGACGCTACAACTGGCCAAAGTGCTGAAAAAGATACTGGAGGAGGACAAACTGGAAGAAGTAGCCGAGACCATCGAATTTCCGCTGGCAACGGTTCTTGCCAAGATGGAACGGCATGGGATCCGGATTGATGCCGGCATGCTTGCACGATTTTCTGAAGAGCTTGGGGATGAGATGGTCACGTTGCAGGATAAGATCTTCGGGAAGGCAGGTGAGGAGTTTAACCTGAATTCACCGCAGCAGTTAAGTCATATCCTGTTTGAGAAACTGGGTCTTCCGGCTGGAAGAAAGACGAAGACAGGTAAGTATTCGACTTCCGAGGATGTTTTATCCCGGTTGGCTAATGAGTATGAGCTGCCGGGATTGTTGCTGGATTTCCGCGCTCTTAGTAAGTTGAAGTCGACATATGTCGATGCATTGCCACAGCTGATCAGCCCGGAAACGGGACGTATACATACCAGCTTTAACCAAAATGTGGCGGCAACAGGACGTCTTTCCTCATCGAATCCAAACCTGCAGAATATTCCGATCAGAACGGACCGGGGTCGGGAGATCCGCAAGGCGTTTATTGCAGAGGATGGCTATAAAGTACTCTCTGCTGACTATTCGCAAATAGAGTTGCGTATTATTGCCTCTATGGCCGAGGACAAGGCCATGAAAGAAGCGTTTGAAAGGGGAGAAGACATCCACTCGCGCACAGCCATGGAGATCTTTAATCTTCAATCCATGGATGAAGTGACCCCTGATCTGAGGCGTAAGGCGAAGGAAGTGAATTTTGGCATCCCATATGGCGTGAGTTCATTTGGTCTGGCCCAGCGTCTCGGAATTGAACGCAAAGAGGGAAAGGCGATCATCGACGCTTACTTTGAGCGGTTTCCGGGAATTCAGAGGTATATCAATGAAATTATCGCAAAGGCCCGGGAGCAGGGATATGTGACGACCCTGGCAGGGAGACGCCGGTACATCCCGGATATCCGTTCATCCAATCAAAATATTCGTGGTTTTGCCGAACGGACGGCAATCAACATGCCGATACAGGGTACGGCCGCCGATCTGATCAAACTGGCAATGATCAAGCTGGACGAACGGTTTGAAAAAGATGGAATAAAGTCACGCATGCTCATCCAGGTGCATGATGAACTGGTGTTTGAGCTACATGAAAGTGAACTGGACACAGTGCCGGAGATTATTCGCGAACTGATGGAATCAGCGATGGATTTGGATGTGCATCTGAAAGTAGAAATGGGCATCGCAGATAACTGGCTGGATGCCCATTAAAGAAGTACTTGGAGTACTTAAGAGTGCCTAAAGTACTTAGAATTATACCGATACATCTAGATGCTTTTGCTGCAAGGTCAAACAGAAATCATTCAATGGTCATTCAGTAGTGCGTGAAGTATAAAACACAAAAAACAAATGACAAATCTCAATTAATCCATCATGATTAACTGGGATTTGATCATTGAGTATTATTTGTTATTTGATGCTTGTAGCTTGAAAAATTTAGCTTACAATTGCGAACAGGTGCAATCGAATGACCGGATATATATCCCTCAAGGTACAGATGAACGCACCATGGCGCACCTGACTCGCGCTTGGATTATTTTTACCGGAAACTGAAGCTGATACCTGTACTCAGTACCCGATACTTTGCGATCACATACTCCGCGTTGATGTGGAAGAACGCGAGTTTAAACTGAAGTCCTACCAGACCACGGAATGAGTTTGCACCATCCATGGTGATGTCGATAGGGTTATCAATTTTGTCGACCGTCTTGTGGGATGGATTGCTCATTGTAGGATCGGGAACAGTTACAGGATAACTGCCCGGTGTATTAACCTTCATTGTTGAGCTCTCATACCCGACACCGACAAAAAATCCTATAAATGGCAATGACTTACCAACAATTGCATTGACTGTAAATGCAGAAGTCGTGGAGTTGACCGCCTGGCCATTCCATGTAGCTTTGTCATACTGGTTCGTCGTGTTTGTGTCAGTGACAGGATCAATTTTCAGGGGACTATTGGTCTGGAGTTTTGTGTAGGCAGCGAAAATGGAAATCTTGACCGGCAGCAACTTTCCTTCGGGTATCCACTGGTTGACAGAGTGATGGATTCCTACACCCCATAGTTGAACATCCCCGTAGTTCTGTACACTTGTTTTCGGAAGAAATCGGAACATGACGCTGGTGCCCTTTATCAAACCAATACCGGCCTGAATCATGGGGGCCGGTATGGCCGGCCAGCCCGTCCCGCGGGGCATTGTAAAAGCACCAACCGAATATTTCTGCCCATTAATCGTGCGACTTAAACCGAATGTGGCACCTGATGTCTTGGGACCACTGATGGTGGGCGAGTCAGAAGGTCCACTTTGGTAGGAGAGGTTTTGCAGGCTTAGTGCGGTAGCGTTAAAGGTTCTGGCATCATTTGGAACTATGCTTGCACCAATTCGTAAGCTGATATCGAACCCTAATAATTTATGCGGACTCACAGAGTTGATCCATCCGGCATTTAATGTCGGACCAAATCCCTCTCCAAGAGGATCCAGATAGGATTTAGCCAATACATTGGCATCTTGCTGGCCCGACTGGATAAAGGAACCGATATTAGATATCTGCCCATAACTGCTAATGGGTACAAAAATTACGCAGCTGACAGCAATTACCGTCAGCAGAAAAGCAAATAGGGTGGTTTTCTGTTTCATTGTTGTAATGAGGTTGTGGAGATCA
Organism: uncultured bacterium; assembly: GCA_963787205.1. Classification (GTDB taxonomy): domain Bacteria; phylum Bacteroidota; class Rhodothermia; order Balneolales; family DATFMH01; genus DATFNI01. The sequence goes on along the minus strand of CAWBCD010000038.1, from coordinate 27,199 downwards.
CGACAAATTCATATTAGTCGTTATCGGCGCTCATCTGCAAAACTTTTATATATTTGTATATAGTTTTTGTAGCGAAAAGAGGCAATAACACCGTTCGAAACAGCTTCTTTGACCGCGCAACCCGGTTCATGGGTGTGTGAACAGTTATAATAGCGGCATTTTTCCTGGTATTCATCTATGTCGGGAAACAATAAAGAGAGCTCGTCAGGTGCCACGCCAACGAGACCAAATTCACGAATTCCAGGTGTATCAATTAGATAACCACCAGAGTGAAGCTGGATGAGTTCAGCAAAAGTTGTGGTGTGTTTTCCCTTGCTGGAGTATTCGGATACAGGCGCAATCGGGCGATCACTGTTCTTGTCGATCGTATTGAGGATGCTTGTCTTACCCACGCCTGAAGGACCTGTAAACAGAGAGACATGGTTTTGAAGCAGTTCCTTGAGCGGTTCAAGTGTCCCTGATTTTTTTATGCTGCACGTCACTACTGTATATCCAAGTTTACGGTAGACGGATACGACCGATTCAAAGGATTCCAGATCGTCCGGAGATAGAAGGTCAATTTTGTTAAAAATAATGACAGGTGGAACGTCAAGCAGTTCACAGGTGGCCAGAAAACGATCTATGAATCCGGTTCGATAGACCGGCTCGGCTACTGATACGACAACGATGGCCGTATCAATATTTGCAGCGATAACATGTTCACCCTTCTTTCCATGGGTTGCTTTTCTGGCGATTTTATTGCGTCTGGGTAGTATTTCTGTGATCCTGGCCGATTCATCGTCCATTAGCTCGATTTTTACTTCATCCCCGACAGCAACAGGATTGGTCTGGGTACGATCTTTTAGCCGGAATTTACCGGGAAGGCGGGCATCATAGATTCGATCTTGACATGCAACTTTATACCAGCTGCCTGTTGATTGAATGATCTGTCCGGTTAATTCCAAATTTACATCGGGTTGGTTTATTTAGGATGATAAATAAGATAGTAAATTTGGCAAAATTGTTATGGAACCGGTATTAAAGAGCTAATGCGTTTTTGAAAGTCCTTTGAGCCAAAGTCACTTAGATACTGACACCAGTTTCTTTTTTCGGCTGAGCATGGCGCTATAAAATTCTGCCTTATCCAACTTATCCCAATCCTTGTAGAAGGTGATGAGTTTTTGAATAACAACCTGTGATCGCTTGTTATGCAGTCCCAGACTATCCTGAAGAATCCGAAAATTTTTAAGATGAAGAGCCTCCGATTCCTGGTAGTTGCCAAGGTCCTGATACAGGTCAGCCAGATTCCCTCGGATATAGATCATACGTGGATGAGCCGGTTGATAGGTTTTGGAAGCAACAGCAATTGATTTCTTGAAGTAGGAAACAGCTTCCCTTTTTTCCCCGGCTTTCCAGAGACACATGCCTGTGTTGTTAAGAGCAAGGGCCACTTCCGGATGGTCAGGCCCCAGTACTTTTGTATTCTCTTCCGTAACTTTCTTGAAAATGTCAGCAGCTTTTTGGTACTGTTTATCAGAGAAATAAGTATGGGCCAGATCGCTCAGACTCACTATAGTCTGGGGATCATTATCGCCGAAAATTGCCCTGCGCATATTCAGAGATTCAAGAATGTATTGCTGACTCTTCTTGTATTTGTGTTCTGCCAGTTCAATGAGTCCGAGACCATGCAATAATGTTGCTATCTGAGGATGTTTTTTGCCGAAAAGTCGCTTCGACATGGTCAGGGCTTTTTTTGCATATACCTCAGCAGAATCATCGTGCTGAGCATCATATAAGTTTCTTGCGAGCCCCCCAAGGGTTTGCGCAATTAAGGGATGATCACCCTTGTATAACGATTGTCGCAGAGACAAAGCCTTTCGAAAAAGGCTGTCGGCTGATCCATAGTTGCCTTCTCCGTTATTAACCCATGCGAGATACTGATCGCATTGTGCTACTTTTTTACTGGCGTTGCCATAAATCTTTCGATCAATATGTAAAGCATTGGTGGCCAGTGAGTCGGCAGCCTGGTAATCCGCGGTTAGATAATCCACCCATGCCAACTCCAGGATGTTTTTTGCATATAGCGAGTCATTCTTCATCTGATGGTATATATGGCTTGCCTTGGCAAAGTAGTCTAACGAGATCTTATAATTGTCCGAAAGCTCATTAACATTGGCCCAGTCGTAGTAACTGCTTGCGAGATCCATATTATCACCGGATTTCAGGTGTTCCCTGATGTCCATTGCTTCATGAAGCAGGGGTGTGGCCTTATCATACATCCCGAGATCGGTGTAAATATTCCCTAACGCGGAGAGCATGGTGGCTTTGATGTCCGGATCAACTATCGATTTTTGAATGCGTTCGGTCCCTTGGTCCAGTATTTCCCGGGCGGTAAGGTTTTTTTTATTCTGATCATATGGATCTGCGTTATTGAAAATGTTGATCATAAAATCGGTGACAAGCTTGGCTTTATGTGCCTCCGACAGGGCTTTATTTCGCTGCCCTGTGATCTGAATCGTGTAATATGTTATCAACGCAGCAATTGTGAGCAACATAGATACGGCTGAAATAACCGGTACCGCATTTCTACGGATAAATTTTCTACTTCGGTACTTCAGGTTTCCCTTACGAGATAAAACTGGAAGGTTGTGCTGATATCTCTGCAAGTCCTCAGCAAGTTGGCGGGCCGATTCATATCTGGCATACGGCTCTTTTCTTAGCGCTTTTGCAATGATGGAGTCGAGGTCGCCCTTTAATTCCTTTTTTAAATCCTGTGTCGTTAACTCTCTTGCACCAGAAGCCTCTTCCTGATGCTTGGATTTTCCTATGGACTCACTTGCCGTTGTTGGTTCCTGACTGACGATGATATTTTCAATTTCCAGGAGGCTTTTACCCGATAAATCGAAAGGATACGTATCTGTCAACAGCTTATGCATCAGGACACCAATGGAGTATACGTCACTGGTTGTGGATACAACTCCCTCCCTGATTTGCTCGGGCGATGCATAGTAGGGTGTCCAGAGGCGCTGACCGGGTTGCGTTTCGATTAACGTAATTTCTGTCGAAGCAGGGTCGATGAGTTTGGCAACGCCAAAGTCGAGTATTTTAATCTGATGTTCTGAATTCACCAGAATATTTTGTGCCTTAAGATCACGGTGAATAACCAGATTAGTGTGGGCATATTGAACTGCATTACACACTTTTATCAGCAGATCAAGACGTTCGTAAACAGTTAGATGATGCGTGTTGGCGTATTCATCGATAGGTATGCCATCGATAAACTCCATGATCAGATAGGGTGTTCCATCATCGGTCAGACCGGCATCGTAAAGCTGTGCAATGTTTGGATGATGTAGATTTGCCAGGATCTGCTGTTCAATCCGGAAACGATGAATTATTTCTTCAGAATGATAACCCTGTTTAAGAACTTTAATGGCTACAAACTGATGAAATTGGCCGTCATCACGTTCTGCACGGTAAACCTCTCCCATACCGCCACTACCAGCCTTTTCAACGATTCTATAATGCCCGATTTGCTTGCCGATATAGCGATCTTCATGGTGTGGTCGGTTTAATTCTGAAAGTTCGTTGATGAGCTCCTGATGATCTGCCGATGCCCGTTCGAGAAAATGCGTTTTTTCTGATTCCTCAATTCCCCAAAGAATACTTTTAACCTCCCGAATAAGGTCATCATCACGGCATGTTTTTTGAAGATATGCATCCCATTCCTGATCCGGGAGAGTGAGTACCGTATCCAGTATCGTTTCGATGCGTTGCCAATGATCCTTTTTCATGCTTTCAGGCCGTGTCTTTCACATGTTTAGTTTTATAGGCGTGGAAAAATGATGAAAAGACTCACTTCTAAAGATTTTGAATTATTTCTCCTGAAGATGCCGGTTCATTAGCGTCGAAACGAACATCTGATATACGATGCACACAGTCAGAACCCCCTTTCACAAATTAACTACGGTCATATTTATAGCTAAAAACCTGGTATTTATCAAACTATATGACAAATGGAATGACTGCTTCGATCTAAAGCAGGCGAAACCAACCAGGATCTGCAAAAAAAAGAAAGAAAATTAGTTGAAATTTCCCTTTAATTCTTTGTAAAGCCAGCCGCGGGCCTTGGCCCAGTCTCTGATTACCGTACTGGTCGATATGCCCATGACTTCAGCGGTGTCCTCAATACTCATCTCCCCGAAATATCGGTATTCTACAACCTCCGCCAATCTCTTATTTAGCTTTGAGAGACGTTTAAGAGCATTATCAAGATTCAGAAGATTATCAACTTGCTGATCAACTTTCATAATCCCATCCAGAAAAGTCAGTGGTTCCAGGGGGCCGCCTCTTTTCTGCGATTTTTTCTTCCGCGCATAATCGATTAAAATCTGGCGCATGCAACGTGATGCGATAGCATAGAAATGTGCATGGTCTTTCCAGTTAATATCCGATTGGTCTATAAGCTTAAGATAGACTTCGTGAACCAACTCAGTCTGCGATAGGGTATGGCCATCCCGTTCGTGGTTCATGTGCATGCTGGCGATATCCTTGAGATGATCATAAACCAGCGGGAACAATTGATTGTATGCCTCTGCTGAACCGAACTTTACGCGCTGCAATATCTGAGTTATCTCTGATCGATCCCGCATCTCAATTTAACGAATTAGAGTAATAAGCCATAACTATCCTGACCCATCATTATCAGGACGCTAAGAATGATCCCTTCTTCATAATCTAACAGAATGTTGTATATAAGATAATTTAATTATGACAGGTTCAAAATATTTAGTGTTTTTTCCTCATGATAGCTTAATCACGTTGTCTGTTCTCCAGAAATCCGGGTTAAAGGATGAACCAGATTGATTGTGTGGTCAGACGGGAACGAATACTATGATAATGGACAAGAAACAAAAAAAAGCCGTTTCCTTTGACAGAAACGGCTTTAGCTGGATAAAAGTAAAAATCAGTTTACCGTCACGGCCTCGTCAGCCTCTTTGTCCAACTTCGGATTTCGATCTTTACTTTGTTCCTTGTCGTTGTTGCGTTTAAATTTTACGTATGGATCGGCCACAGGTTTCTTTTCCAGTACCGATTCCAGTAAATTTTCTATACGTTCGAGGTAGGTGAATTCCATATCCTTGATCGTATCTTCTTCAATTTCAGAGATATCGGCTTCATTTTTCTTCGGCATAAAAACCTGTTTGATGCCTGCACGTTTAGCCGCGAGCACTTTCTCTTTGATCCCACCAACCGGGAGCACCAGACCCCGCAGGGTAATTTCACCGGTCATTGCTACGGTATTTCTTACCTTCCGCTGGGTATAGATGGACGCGATAGCCGATAAGATGGAAACGCCAGCCGATGGACCGTCTTTAGGAATTGCACCGGCCGGAACGTGAATGTGCAGATCCCAGTCCGAGAAAGCATGCTGTGGGATTCCGTAAGTGTCGGCATGTGCCTTCAGAAATGAGTGTGCCAGAACAGCAGACTCTTTCATCACATCTCCAAGTTGACCGGTGATGTGGAGCTTCCCATTACCAGGCGATAGGCTGGCTTCGATGAAAAGGATAGTACCACCCACGGGTGTCCATGCCAGTCCGGTTGCCACTCCCGGTACCGTGGTACGCTCGGCTATCTCGGAGAAGAAACGGCGTTTACCGAGAATATGCTCAATATCATTAACGCCAACGCTTCCTTTGTCTTTTTCGTTTTGAGCCACTTTGCTGGCTACCCAGCGGGCGATACCGCCAATTTCACGTTCTAAATTTCGAACACCGGATTCGCGGGTATAACTGTCTACGATCTCCAGAAGAGCCTTGTCCGAGATCCGGAACTGCTTGTTTTTCAACCCGTTTTCTTCCACCTGTTTCGGTAGCAGGTATTTCTTGGCAATCTGAAGCTTCTCTTCATGTGTGTAACCGCTCAGGTGGATGATTTCCATGCGATCGCGCAACGGTGGCGGGATGGTATCGAGTGTATTTGCCGTGGCAATGAAGAGCACCCGCGACAAATCATATTCCAGCTCGAGATAGTTGTCGTAGAACGAATTATTTTGCTCTGGATCCAATACCTCCAGCAGGGCTGATGTAGGATCTCCACGGAAATCCGATCCCACCTTGTCGATCTCATCAAGCATCATAACAGGATTGCTGGTTCCTGCCTTTTTGATACTCTGGATGATGCGACCAGGCAGAGCCCCGATGTATGTGCGGCGGTGACCGCGAATCTCAGCTTCATCATGCAGCCCGCCCAGACTGAATCGTACAAACCCGCGATTCAGGGCACGAGCCACAGATTTGCCGAGTGATGTTTTACCGGTACCCGGAGGCCCGTAGAGACACAGAATAGGCGCCTTCATATCTTTCTTAAGTTTCAGTACAGCCAAATACTCGACAATGCGTTTCTTCACTTTCTCGAGGCCGTAGTGATCTTCATCGAGTATCTTCCGGGCCCTCTTCAGATCGAGTTTATCTATCGAATACTTCTTCCAGGGCAGATCCAACACCCACTCGATGTAGTTCAGCAGCATGCTGTAATTTGGTGCAGATGAAGGCGTGCGATCCAGCTGATCAATCTTTTTGCCGAGCTCTTCCTTCACTTCGTCAGGATAACGTTTGTCCTTTGCCCTCTCACGCAGTTTTTCGACTTCTTCTTTCTCGCTGTCCTCGCCAAGTGCCTCCTGAATGGTTTTGAGCTGTTGACGAAGGTAGAAGTCACGTTGTTGCTGCTCGATGTCCGTCTTGACCTTCGAACGAATCTCTTCACTCAGGTTTAGAACCTGGAGCTCTTTGTTCAGATACCCAATAACCAGATCGAGGCGATCAGAAAATTTTACAGTCTCGAGAATTTCCTGTTTCTCTTTGATCGAGATATTCAGATTTGAAGAGATAAAATTAAGCAGGAACGTCGGGCTATTGATATTGTTGATGGCAATAGACGCCTCGGATGGTATATTGGGGGATAGATTAACGATCTGAGTCGCTGTCTCTTTGACCGACCTCAATGCCGCGTCCAGTTCAATTCCAGACATGTCCGAGTCATTGATGATCGGTTCGACACTTGCCTGAAAATAAGGGTCTGCGGTGAGCATCTTATTGATGTGAAAAATGCTCTTGCCCTGGATAACAATGCTCTTGCTTCCGTCGGGCATCTTAATGAGCTTCAGAATCTGGGCAGCCGTTCCCATATGGTAAATGTCATCTACATCAGGATTTTCGGTATCCGCATCCTTTTGGGCGACAACGCCTATTATCCGTTCACCTTCATAGGCATCACGAACTAATTCAAGTGATTTGTCCCGGCCAACGGTAATGGGAATGACGACTCCGGGAAACAATACCGTATTTTTAAGGGGTAGAATCGGAAGTTTATCCGGAATATCTGATTCAATTAATTTCTTTTCTTCTTCTTCGGAAAGCAGGGGAATAGCCTGTTCAAAATCGTCAAATACATCATCTGAGAACAGGTCTAACGCGTTTGCTTCGTTATAATCTTTCATAGGTGATTTTCCTGCAGTTTGTTATGACAGCTTTAACTTTCCAAACAAACAAATGTTGAGCCAAAAAATGAAAGGCTATCAATGCGACAGGACTTGCTCAAGAATCATGGCAGAATAACACGAGTTTTCTGCTTTGCTGACAATCGGTCAGTAAAAGAGATAGGATAGTTGTGCCAAAAACAGTGGCACCTTAACATTTCAGGGGTGTTGCTCTTGTGGCCGAACCGGTACAGGAATGGGCTGTAGTTCAGGTGTTGGAAAAAACCACTCTTTTACGCGTTGCCACAACTGGCGGAGATTTTCTTTGAGGTAGTAAATGTTCATGTCTTTTTTCCAGGTCTACGGAGGCAGAATGGACAATGTTACATTAGTCAACGTTTGAAATCACAAGACTGATATAACCATCTTATCGGCAAATGTGGTTTGGATCTGTAAAGTGAAACTATCAACAACTTATAATATCTAAACCTGCTTCCGGTAGTCTAACAAAATTTCGATCATTTACAAACAATTATTGTTATTCTTGTTAAAAACAAATGATCAAAAGCTTATGAAGACACAAATATTTGATACTATTGACCTCGAAGTTGATAGAATGATAGTTACAGTTAAACTGAATCGTCCCGATCGGTTGAATGCTTTAAATGTAACCATGATTGAGGAACTGACCGAGGCATTTCGTATGGCAAACAGCGATCGATCTGTGAGCGTGGTTATTATGACCGGCTCCGGAGACCGGGCTTTCTGTTCCGGAGCTGATCTTACACAGGAGCAATTGGGTGAATCGGGTAGATACGAGCAGTATCTCACAGAATTTTATCATCCACTGCTCCGATCTATTGTAGAGAGTCCGAAGCCATATATTGCTGCATTGAACGGGCTGGTCGTTGGAGCAGGTATCGGCCTTGCACTGGCCTGTGACTATATCCTTGCTGCACCGGAGGTGGAATTTCATATGGCTTTTGTACGTATAGGCCTGGTACCCGACACCGGAGTCATGTCTTTTGTTACAAATCATATCGGAAGGCAAAAAGCTTTTGACTGGGTTGCAACGGGTGGAATAATGTCGGCTGAAGAAGCTTTGAAAACAGGATTGATTAATGGCATAGCCGAAAAAGAAAGTCTAACGGCAGAACTAAAAAAGAAAGCAAATGCCTACGCCAACATGCCGTCAACGGCCGTTGGTTTGATCAAACAGATGAGCCATGCTGCGTCAACACACAGCCTGGAGGAGATGTTAGCCCTGGAAAAAAATCTGCAGGAACGAGCTGCAGCTCAACCCGATCACATGGAGGGTGTGAGGGCATTTCTTGAAAAGAGATCACCAAATTTTAACAGGTAATCAACGGGTTTATGTCAGATGTGCAGCCGTAATGTTGTTACCGCTGCACCAATGAGATAAAAGCCACGATTGGTGCTCGGAGCACTGAACCGCGTACCGAAGTCAATACTGACCCGTTTTGTATCGACGCCAAGTCCAGCCGCAAGAATGAGATGATGACCCGGCTGCCACTGAAGTCCGCCACGAAGAGGCAGGAAGTGAAGAAGACGGATCTCTGCACCTGCGTGCGCCATCCATCCGCCAAAATTAAACGAGTTTTTATTCATACTATATGTAAGGTCACCGGTTAACATCCACCAGTTATCCTGATAGGCAGCTCCTGCATGGAATGCCGTGGGCAGCGACACACTTATATCATGAACTCGTCCGGCATTTGTATAACCTGTAGCAGCTCCATCAGCCTGCAAATAGGATAAATACTGAACAGGGGAGCCGGTAAACTCAGTCGTTGGTCCATCCGGGAGTTGCTGTACCAAACGTGTCTCTTTTGACTTGTTTATGGTGGTAACATGATGATTATAACGCACAAAGCCGATATCTGTCAGGGAGATGCTGATACGAATCGACTTCCTTAAAGGCGTACGTGTCTCGCCCCGTAACAGAGCGATGTCGTTTCCGAGACTCTTTACATACGTAATACCCATATCAAGTCCCAGGCCCCAGCCGGTAGGGCTAAACAAATCTCCATTAGTCAGATCGCCGTTTGTCCCGTCCCATGTCCCCGATATAGCGCCGGCTGACATCATATTGAGGGCCCTTATCTGTTGTAAATCTCCGGCCGTATTACGCTGATAAGCTGATTGATAATCAGCCTGCATATACATACCGGGAATAATGAATTTAGGAGCAACACCCACATATAATCGATTAAGTTGGGGGGACCAGCCGTCGATCAGGGTCACTTCCTGTGCGAAACCAACGGATATCTCCTGATAGGTCACGATGGTCTGCTTTAAATCTCTCGTGACCTGATTTTGATTAGTGATATTCTGGGTATTGCCGGTATACCAACCCTTGCTGAGTTCAAAGCGGTTGAATCCCCTGCTGTGAACGCCGACGGAATAGGCAAATGGTCCGTTCTGCCAGCTTATTCCGACCGGGGTTGTAGAAAATGTAGCATATCGAGAGTAGTTTGCATCCTCACCGTCAAACCAATGATCAAGCAGTTTTTGACGATTGCCGTTAATATCGAGGAAATTGCCAGTACGGTTTGGTAAAAACTGATTAAGGAGTCCCTGATAGGGAACGAATACCTGATTTACCGGTCGTCTGTTAAGCTGCAGAGACGCTGATCCCAGTTCGATCTCTGTCGTATACTTATAATCGGGTATCAACAGGTTGGCTGGATTATAGAAATTAGCTTCGAACCCTGTGACATATGCGGTACCACCACCCATAACCATTGCCCGGGCGTCAGAACTGACCTGGGCGAAAGAACGGATCGGGAAGACACTTAAAAGCAAAAAGATGCCCAAGAGCAGATAGCCAAAATGGTGTAAGATATTTCGGTTTTCGGGTTTCGGGCTACAGGTTGGTGTAACGTTGCTGGTAAATATTTGCAGTTGGCGGTCAGTCTGTACCTGAACGGGTTTTTCCAGGTTAAATTGATATGTAGTAAGATTAATCAAGGATACTCAGGCGTGCGAATTTTAAGAGCAGCTTCTTTTGGCCAAAATCATTGAAAAATACTACTACCTTGGTCTGATCTGCAAAACCTTCTTTACTGATGATCTTCCCTTTTCCGAATTTTTCGTGCATTACTTTTGTGCCGACCCGTAATTCATCGTGCGTGATATTGTCATAATCAATATTCATACCCGAGTGGGTCGTTTTGGAAGCCCTGCTTATCGATGGTTTGGCTGACCCCAAATCTTTTGTCGATCTCCATCTCCCCGGACGTTGGCTGCCATAGGATCTTGAACCTGACCCTGAATAGGTGGCGCCGGTTTCCGTCCGCAGAACAGCAGGATCAATCTCAGATAAGAAACGGGATCGCTTCATGGGAATATCATCTCCGTATTTGAAACGGGTGCGTGCATAGGAAAAGTAGAGTTCTTTTTGCGCTCGTGTGATTGCAACGTAAAAAAGCCTGCGTTCCTCTTCCATATCCACATCATCACCATTTCTGGCTCCTATCGGGAATAACTCATCTTCCAGGCCGGTTATGAATACGACTGGAAACTCCAGGCCCTTGGAACCGTGTACCGTCATCAATGTTACCGAGGGTTCCTGCAAATCGTAGTTGTCTATATCGGTTATAAGACTTACTTCCTGAAGAAAGGTACTGAGTGTAGCATTTTCCGTACTCTTCTCGTGATAGGAGAGGGCATTAAATAACTCGAGCACATTTTCCCGCCGGCCAAGCGCTTCATGTGTGTTTTCCTGAACAAACTGCTGGAGATAACCGGTCTGCTTCATCAGGAATTGTGCGGTATCTATCATCGGCTCGGTACCGAGATGTTGACGGGCCTCTTCAATCATCGCAATAAAGTCGCGAATCTGATTCTGAGCAGGCTTATAAACATTAATTTTGTCTATCTCGGTGAGCACATCCCACGGCCGTCGGTTGTCGGCATGGGCAGCATCGAGGATGGTGCTCATGGTTTTTGCACCGATTCCACGGCTCGGCTCATTGATCACCCGGAGCAACGCTTCTTCGTCATCCGGATTTACCAGGAGTTTCAGATACGAAATGACATCCTTTATTTCCTTGCGTTGATAGAACGAAACGCCGCCAACCAACTGGTAGGGGATGCCCATGTGACGCAGGGCATCTTCAAAAACACGGCTCTGCGAATTGGTCCGGTAGAGGATCGCAAAATCGTGGTAGGAATATCCCTTGCGCAGCTTCAGGTTTTGGATGAAATGACTGACCCGGTTAGTCTCATCACGTTCGTTATAGCTTTCGAGCACAGTGATCGTCTCGCCAAATTCATTATCGGTCCAAAGCGTTTTATCGAGACGGTTTTGGTTATTCTTGATTACTGAATCGGCCGCTTTCAGTATGGCTTTGGTGGACCGGTAATTCTGTTCGAGGGCAATTCTCTTTGCTTCGGGATAATCCTCCTCGAAATTCAAAATATTTGAGATATCGGCACCCCGGAACGAGTAGATGCTCTGCGAATCATCACCGACTACACATATATTGTGGTGTTTCTCTGCAAGCAGCTTTGCCACTTTATATTGGGCGTGGTTCGTATCCTGGTACTCATCAATCAAAAGGTACCGGAACCGATCCTGGTATGCATCCAGAACATCCTTGTGTTGCTCGAAAAGTTCAATCGGCTTGATGAGCAGGTCATCAAAATCGAGCGCATTGCTCATCTTGAGGCGGTTTTCATAGATCGGATACACCTGTTTGGCGATATCGTCCAGAGGACCCTGGAAGAACTTGTTTTCAAATGCTTCCGGGGAGATCAGGCTGTTTTTTGCCTTGCTGATGAGATACTGTATGCTCTTAGGGCGTATCTCTTTCGTATCGTAATTCAGCTCTTTCAGGATATTGCGAACGAGCCGCCCGCTGTCTTCGGAATCGTAGATGCTGAAGTCGCTTGTATAGCCAAGCTTTTCGGCTTCGTACCGGAGGATGCGGGCAAAGATGCTGTGAAATGTACCCATCCAGATGCGTTCCGCGTCATCTCCGACGAGCTTCTCGATGCGTTCCCGCATTTCGTTGGCTGCCTTATTGGTAAAGGTCAGTGCCAGTATCTCCCACGGTTTTGCGATATGTTGTCCCATCATCCAGGCGATACGATAGGTCAAAACCCGTGTCTTCCCGCTGCCTGCGCCTGCGATGATCAGCAGAGGACCATCGGAGTGCGTGACCGCCTCCCGCTGGCTTTCATTCAGTGCCTTGACAATTTCTTCAGATCCCGGAAATCCCGCACGGGATGATTTTTCAGATGATTCGCCCTTTAAAGTAAATTCGCGCATAAGATTCTAACGATTTGCGATAGAACGATGGACCGAATGAACGACCTGCGAATGCACATGCATATAAAAACATATAAATGCAAATCATTCGGATGAGTGGTTCATTGTTCATCACAAATCAAAATGTACAATATGTTGGTAAGAATGAAACCCTAAGTGTCTAATTACCCAATCTCGTCGTTATCCGGCAAAATCTTCAAGGATGCCTTGCAACTTACGAAGATTCATCTCAGCATCCGCTTGTTTGGTCCGTTCCTTCTCAACTACTTCTTGGGGTGCATTATCAAGAAACTGAGGATTGGACAGCTTGCCGTTGATCGATTTGAGAAATTTCTCCAGACGCTGAATCTCTTTCTCAATACGAACTTTTTCCTTATCCAGATCGATGACGCCCGATAACGGTACATAAACCTGGTTGCCTTCCACAACTGACGAGGCAGCCGCAGGTGGTCGATCCAGTCCGGTATCAATGGTTATATTTTTCAGCTTAAGCAGCTTATGGAAGATGGATTTTTGTTCATCCAGTTTCTCAGCCGTTTTTTTATCAGCTGCATTCAGTACAACCTCGATTTCACGGTTGACATCCACATGCATTTCTGCACGGATATTACGAATGGAAGAGATGATTGATTGTACGGTACCAAAAAGGGCCGCATCATTTTCGTTAAGCAAATCCTGGTTAAATGTCGGCCAACCGGCACGAATCAGGGCTTCTTCTGGAGTCCTTTCGCGGAGCCGCTGCCAGATCTCTTCGGTGATGAAAGGCATGAACGGATGCAGAAGCTTCATCAGGTTTTCGAAGATGACGATAGCTCGTGCGACCGTGTCATCCGACATTTTTTCGCCCGGATTATCCGGTTTGATCAACTCCAGGTACCAATCGCAGAAGTCGTTCCAGACCAGTCCGTAGATCTTCAACAACGCTTCGTTCAACCGGTACCGCGACAGATCGTCATCAACAGCCTGTATCGTTTGCTGAAGCCGGGTGAACATCCAGCGGTCGGTGATGCTCAGGGAAGCAGGATCGATGGACGTTGCGTAATTTTTGCCATCCTGAACGTGCATCGAGAGGAACCGGAACGCATTCCAGATCTTGTTTGCGAAGTTGCGCCCCATTTCAAACTTGGTCGGATCCAGTTTGATATCCTGTCCCTGGGCGCACAGAATGATCAGGCAGTAGCGAACAGCGTCGGCTCCATACTGTTCGATCATGTCCAGCGGATCAATGCCGTTGCCGAGACTTTTGCTCATCCAGCGCCCGTGCTTGTCTTTCACCATGCCGGTGATGAAAATATCCCGGTAGGGAAGTTTCCCGGTGAAATGAAGGCCGGCCATGATCATCCTTGAGATCCAGAAAAACAGGATGTCGTATCCCGAGACGAGCACATCCGTCGGATAGAAATACTTCACATCCTCTGTTTCTTCCGGCCAGCCGAGTGTCGCAAACGGCCAAAGCCAGGATGAAAACCACGTATCGAGCACATCCTCATCCTGCACCATACCCGGTCCCGGCTGATCGACAGAGACAACGTAATCACGTGATTCGTCAATCTCACCTTTTTCGTTCGTGTAATACCATACCGGGATACGGTGTCCCCACCATAGTTGTCGGGAGATGGTCCAATCGCGAATGTTCTCAAGCCAGCGATAGTACTCGTTTTCCCATCGTTGGGGGAAAAATTTGATCTCGCCGTTTCTGGCCGCTTTAAGTGCCGGCTTAGCCAGAGGCTCCATTTTGACAAACCACTGACGGGAGATCAGGGGCTCGATCACCGCCTTTGATCGGCTGGAAATCGGTATCGTATGGCGGTAGGACTCTGTTTTAACGAGATATTCGCCTTTTTCAAGTTCTTCCACGATCCGGTCGCGTGCTTCAAATCGATCCAATCCTTCGAATGCTCCACCATTCTCATTGATGGTTCCATCCGTATTCATGATGTTGATGACCTCGAGATGGTGTCGCTCGCCGATTTCAAAGTCATTCTTATCATGTGCGGGGGTGATTTTGAGGGCACCGGCACCGAATTCCATCTTTACATAATCGTCGGCAATGATCGGCAACTCCCTGCCAGTCAAAGGGAGAATAACTTTGCGGCCAATAAGTTTCTGATATCGTTCATCGTCCGGATGGACCGCAATGGCCGTATCACCCAGCATGGTCTCAGGCCGTGTGGTGGCTATCGTAATGGATTGTACGGGATCATCAGCCAGCGGATATTTTACATACCAGAGATGTCCGTCTTTTTCTACATCATCGACTTCTTCATCAGAGAGAGCCGTCATATCCACCGGACACCAGTTGACCAGGTAATTCCCGCGATAGATCAGGCCTTCGTTATACAATTTTACGAAGACTTCCTGCACCGCACGTGAGAATCCCTCGTCCATCGTGAAGCGCTCTTTGCTCCAGTCGCAGCTGGTGCCAAGCTTCTTCATCTGGTCGATGATGATGGCACCGTACTCGTTCTTCCACTCCCAGACCTTATCGATAAAAGCATCGCGGCCAACATCGTGTCGCGACAATCCATCCTTCTGCTTCAGATTCTTTTCAACGACGTTCTGAGTGGCGATACCGGCATGATCGGTCCCGGGAAGCCACAAAGCTTCCAGGCCCTGCATCCGTTTGATGCGGATCAGTGAATCCTGAACCGATCCCTGCAACGCGTGTCCCATGTGTAACCGCCCGGTCACATTGGGCGGGGGCATCATGATCGTGAACGGTTTCTTGTCAGGTTCCGGATGAGTTTCGAATAACTTGTGCTCAGTCCAGTAATCATACCATCGTTCTTCGATAGCTTTGGGATCGTATCGTTTAGGTATCTCTGGCATAAAAAAGGTTACTAGTAAATAATTCTTTCAGATTAAAATTGAGGGGAAAAGTCATCCGCACATCAAGACTGTCGCGAGTTGTGTTATGCAGAAAAATTGAATACTGTCACCTGACACACTTAATAAAGCAATGGTTGGGTTTAACCGGCAACCCGGAACCCGGATCAACTACTTTGTCCGTTTAAGAAGTACGCCAAAGTGTCCGTCGCAATGGTGGATATGCGGGAAAGTCTGATAGGCTTTCCCATCTTCTGTCAGGACTTCTTCGGGGAGATATCCGCTGAGATCCTCGAGAACGAAATTGTCGTAGTTTTCCAGGAATTTATTTATCTGCTCCATATTCTCTTCCGGTTCCAGCGAACAGGTGGAGTATACCAGACGGCCGTTGCGGGCAACCATATTGCCGGCAGCGTCAAGTAGTTCAGCTTGTTTCTCAACAATGGCAGCCAGATCCTCTTCCTTGCGTTTCCATCGGAGATCCGCTCTTTTGCTCAGCACCCCTGTTCCGGTACAGGGAGCATCGAGAAGAACCGCATCTGCAAGTCTGAACCGTTCCTCAGTGACATCGGCACGCTGTATCTTCACAATTTCAGCACCATAATGCGTGGCATTGTCAGCAATTTTCTTGACTCGTTCGGCATCTATATCCACAGCAAGAATACTGCCATCGTTCTGCATCATATCTGCCATAACGATGGTCTTGGTACCGGGTGCTGCACACAGGTCGTAAACCGTCTCTCCGGGTTGCGGATCGAGCACCCATGGCGCAAAGCCGGCGGCGATATCCTGAACCTGGCACAGACCCTTCTCGAACCACCCTTTTTCCCGGATATTATGCAGTTGATCGATCTTGAAGTAACCCGGAAGCCAGTCACTCTCCTCAAAAGCAATGTCGCTTTTAGTCATTCTGAGAATGAAGTTCTCAGTATGAGTTTTGATATTGTTGACACGTACATAATAAGAGGGACGCTGGTTGTCGGCCTGCATCAAGTGAAACGCATCGCGTTCACCAAATCTCTTTACCCATCTCTTAACGAGCCAGTTCGGATGCGAAAATGTTGTGGCGATAAGCTCGATTCGGTCCTCCGGCTGAGGACGGGGCAGGTTTGCGCGTTCACGCTGCAGTTTCCTGAGGATTGCATTAACAAGATCGCCTGTCTTTGCACTAATATGCCGCTTGCCGTATTCGACAGCTTCGTTAACTGCAGCATAATCAGGCGTCCCGTCCATAAAAAGGAGGTCGTACATGCCAACACGCAATAGGTTCCGAAACAACGGTGTCATGTGTTCGAAGTCCACGTTGCTGTACTGCTGTATGAGAAAATCAAGGTAGCTCCGCCTGCGGAGAATGCCCTGAACAAATTCGTTTGCCTGCTGCCGGTCAGGGCCCTCAAGTTGGTCAAGCATTGATGTATCCAGATACATACTCTCATCAAATTTCGAGAGTATTTCGATACTGACTTGTCTGGCTGTTTTATCGTTTTCTTGTGTCAAAATTGCAGATCGTGTTTTAGCCTGATTTTTTTTGATCGAAATATAAGAGAATTTATCTATAAAGTATTTGGCGACGGACGGCCCGTATCAATAAAAATACATTCTGGCATCCGTCAGATACGCTATCATAAGGGTTACAAAGACTTTTTCCAATTTTCCTGGGAAACGGTACATGATGTTGGCAGGTTTGATTGCTATTTGGACATTTGATGGTTAATTTTCCTAGCTTTGATAGGTTTAGATATTTCTGATAAAATTTACAGTTACACATCCGAAGGTTAACGCAGACAATAAAAGCATAATGAATAAAGGAACTATCGCTCAAGTAATCGGCCCTGTAGTCGACGTGGATTTTAATGAAGGAGAGATCCCACCAGTTCTCAGCGCACTGGAGATTGATCGGGAAGGGGGTAAGCTGATTTTGGAAGTTGCCCAGCATTTGGGGGAAAATCGTGTCCGTGCCATTGCAATGGACTCGACTGATGGCCTCGTTCGCGGTACCGAAGTCAAAAGTACCGGTGCACCGATCTCTATGCCTATCGGTGAGGATATCCGTGGCCGCCTGTTCAATATCGTAGGTGACGCTATCGACGGTATACCGTCGCCCAAAGCCGGACGCCGGTCTCCGATACACAAGCCAGCACCGAGTTTTGAAAACCTGTCTTCGGAATCCGAAATTCTTGAAACAGGTATTAAGGTCGTCGACCTTCTTTGCCCGTATGTTAAGGGTGGTAAGATCGGACTTTTTGGTGGTGCCGGTGTAGGAAAGACAGTCCTGATTCAGGAGCTTATCAATAACATTGCCAAGCAGCACGGTGGTCTTTCAGTATTTGCCGGTGTTGGTGAGCGTACCCGTGAAGGGAATGACCTGCTTCGTGAGTTTATTGAATCAGGTGTTATCAATTACGGGGAAGAGTTCAAAAAAGGTGTGGAAGAATCCGGAGACTGGGATCTTTCAAAGGTTGACATGGATGCACTGAAGACATCACAGGCCACACTTGTTTTTGGTCAGATGAACGAGCCTCCCGGGGCCCGTGCCCGTGTTGCCCTTTCAGGTCTGACCGTCGCTGAATATTTCCGGGATGAAGTGAGCCGCGATATCCTTCTGTTTATCGATAATATTTTCCGTTTCACCCAGGCGGGATCCGAGGTTTCAGCTCTGCTGGGACGCATGCCTTCGGCTGTAGGTTATCAGCCAACCCTGGCTACTGAAATGGGACAGCTTCAGGAACGGATCACCTCAACAAAGAGCGGATCCATTACTTCGGTACAGGCTGTTTATGTGCCTGCTGACGACCTGACGGACCCTGCACCGGCGACTACCTTTACGCACCTTGATGCAACGACGGTGTTGTCGCGCCAGATCGCCTCGCTTGGTATCTATCCTGCCGTAGATCCTCTTGATTCAACTTCCCGCATCCTTGACCCGCACCTTATCGGTAAAGACCATTACCAGTGTGCTCAGCGTTTGAAAGAGTTGCTGCAGCGGTATAAGGACTTACAGGATATCATCGCCATTCTGGGTATGGACGAGCTTTCCGACGAAGACAAACTGACCGTTGGTCGCGCCCGTCGCGTGCAGCGTTTCCTGAGTCAGCCGTTCTTTGTAGCCGAGCAGTTCACCGGTTTGCAGGGTAAGTATGTGAAGCTTGAAGATACCATTAGGGGATTCAATAAGGTTATCGACGGTGAACTCGACCATCTCCCAGAGAATGCTTTCTACCTGGTGGGAACCATTGAGGAAGCAATCGAGAAAGGTGAAAAACTGCTCGCTGAGACCGAAACTGATATCTAATTCTGACAATTACTTTCGAATCAATTCCCTTGGAGTATGAATACTTACCGAGCACAAATATTGACCCCGGACGGACCGGTTTTTGAAGGGGAGGTCGTGAGCCTCCGGCTGCCGGGCACAAATGGTAATTTTCAGGTATTATACAATCACTCAAGCCTGATGTCCACTCTGGAAATCGGTGAAGCCCTCGTACAGAAGGAAAATGACGAAGTTGAGTTGTATGCTATCAGCGGAGGGTTTGTCGATGTGAATGATAACGCCCTTGTGTTACTGGCTGAAGCAGCAGAGCGCGCCGATGAAATCAACGTCAGTCGTGCACAGGCAGCTAAAGAAAGAGCAGAACGACGGTTGAAAGATAATCACATCGATCACACACGATACGAACTGGCCCTGCGTCGTGCTGTTAACAGACTGAAGGTTGCACGGCAGGCTGGGCGCGGATAAGACGTTACCTTCGTAAGATTACCCCATAAAAGGCAGTGTATCCTATGATCACTGCTCTTTATTCTTTCTATCATAAGGTTATTTGCTCGCCGCAGAAAGTTATTGGTCTTGCCAAATCGATCTGGGACCATTAACCCGCCGATATACTACCACCCGATCTTTCCCTTTTTTTCATTCTTGGGATTTGACGCTTCCTGATTTTGCGGTGGAGTGGGCGGAATATAACCCTTTGGTTGTTCAAAGGCGTCGTAACTCCATGGTACACTGGGATCGGCTATGCACTTGTCCATGAAATCGCCGACGATTGGCAGGGCTGTACGGGCACCCTGACCGATATAAGTGTTCTCAGGAAAACGTATCCTGCTGTCTTCACCACCGACCCAGGCACCCATTACAATGTTGGGTGTCATCGCCTCAAACCAGTTATCAGAACTGTGTTGGGACGTTCCTGTTTTGGCTGCAACGTCTTGAGAGATATGATATACGATGCGCAGGCGTATACCAGTACCCAGTCCGTCAGGAGGAACACCGCGAACGACGCCTCGCATCATGTCAATCATGGTATAGGCTGTTTCGGGACTTATAGCTTCTCTGTCAAATTTTGAGTGATATTCGGCGAGGACATTGCCGTTTTTGTCTTCAATGCGTGTTATAGCCATCGGGTCGTAATGCACCCCCATATTGGCGAAGGTGGTATAGGCGCTTGTCAATTCAAGTAAGCTGACCGGATCCGTTCCAAGTGCGATGCTTGGATAGGGGCGAAGCGGAGATCTGATGCCCATCCTGTGAGCCAAATTGACAATCTTTTTTGCCGCAGGGATCAGATCTTCCAGGCGATGCGTACCTGGTGCTCCCGCCAGTTCAGGCAGGAGACGAACCGTCACATTATTTAAACTTCGGGCAAGCCCCTCTTCCAGCGTTGCAGTTGGTGGACCGGTTGGCGGCTCAAAATCGGCCGGTGCCCATATCTTACCGTTGCTGCCATAAAATCGAATAGGATAGACGGACAGGCGCTGGTAAGGAGAATAGCCGTTATCAATGGCGACAGTATACACAAAAGGTTTGAAAGTCGACCCGGGTTGTCTTCTCATTTGATAAACATGATCGAATTGAACCTTGCCGTAGTTGGAGCCTCCGACCCATGCCAGGATATGTCCGTTTTTAGGATCTATGGCCACGAAACCGGCTTCCAAACGGGCGCGATCGCGTAACACGGAGTCCACGAAAGCCTCGTGCATTTTTAAAGAATCGAGGATCTCGGAGGGTTGGCGGTACCCATTGGCCAGTGCCTGCTTATACGCATCAGTATCCTGAAGATACTGGCTCACAAATTCCGGGTATTTTTTCCGGAAGCGGTTCATGTACTTACCACCTGGGGTCGTCCATTCGTGTTCGTATATCGTTTGAATGGAATCGAGTTTTTCGCGAAGTGCCACCTCGGCGTATTTCTGCATACGCGAGTCGATCGTTGTGTAAATGGTCAGACCGTCACGATATAAATTGTAGCCGTTGGAATCGGCCCATGCCTGCACCTTCTGACGAATGTATTCGCCAAAATAACGGCTTTTATGAGAAGAAGTCAGTGGTGGATGGTAGTCCAGGACAATAGGTTCGGATCGCAGGTTTTCAAGCTGTTGATGTGTGATAAACCCGTGTTTGGCCATCTGGTAGAGCACGATATTGCGTCGCTGACGCGACCGTTCCGGGTGGATACGCGGATTGTAAGCCGTTACTGCATTCAGGGTACCAACGAGTGTCGCCGCTTCGAGGATGTTCAGGTCTTTGGCGGATTTTCCGAAATGGGTCTGAGCGGCTGTTTCAATTCCGTACGAGCTGTTGCTGAACTCGACGGTATTGAGATACATCTCCAATATTTCCCGTTTGGTGTAATGACGTTCAATCTGGATAGCTGTGAGCATTTCCCGGAGCTTCCGCGTGATTGAGAATTCACGACCAATTTTTTTATAGAGGTTTCGTGCCAGCTGTTGTGTGATGGTAGAACCGCCCTGCACATCGCCCTGAATCAGGTGGTAGGGGATGGATAGCGTGCGGTACATATCTATGCCCCAGTGTTCATAAAAACGATGATCTTCCGTTGCGATCAGGGCATGAATGACATGAGGGGAAATCTCATCGAGCGGAACATAGGTCCGGTTTTCTGTGAAATATTTATCGAGAATCACACCATCACGGCTGCGAACAACGCTGGCAATATCAGTTTTGGGGTTTTCCAGTTCCTGGATCGAGGGCATTCCGTGGATTAAGTATATCAGCAAAACCCCACCTCCTATGAGGCATATCACTAACAATATACCTACCCATTTGGCTAGCCACTTCCACGGAAAAGGGGGGCGATCGGCAAACAGGGTTAACCGTCTTTTTCTACTTCCGGCTTTTTCTTTTGATGACCTTTCCCCATTATCCTTCATAGAATTACGGTACTCCGGATCATTAAAATATCGGTTGAGATCGTTAGGGTTAATGTCGTCGCTCATCAGGTATAACTGGTAGTATCAGGTAACAATTCGTAATGGGAACCTGGCCAGTTGACCAGTGTCAGTTTCCGCTCAGAGAAAAAAGCCAGAGTATGATCTCTGAAGTAGGCTCCGAGATTAATATACAGCCCCGCGCTTGTTTGAACAAAACGGCGGTGATGATGATGTCCGCAGATGATAAAATCAAAACGGGATGTATCGAGTGTTTGTTGCGCCCATTCATCCAGTTTTTGGGTGCCGTCCGTGTATCCCTCACGAAGTTTACCGATTTGCGAGAACAATCGCATCAGTCGTATTCCAAGCACTGGTGGAAATATTTTTTGATAAACGGATATAAAGTTTTCATTTCTCAGAAACCGGTGCAATCGCGGGCGTGGGAAATGTAATTGATCATCTTTGAGTCCGTCGCCGTGCATGAGTAATCCCTTTTTTCCATCAAGTTCCAGTACCCGATATTCCGATTCCACATCAAAGCCAAGGTTCTGAAAGTGATCACGAGTCCAGCAGTCGTGGTTCCCGGTGATGAAAAGGGTTGGACCAACGTTGGTGTGGTATTCCCAGAACCGATCCCTTAAACGCTCATCGAGGCGTGGGATGTATCCGGGATACTCCATCCAATAATCAAAAAGATCACCTAAAATTATCATGCGAATTTGGCGTTTCTCAGCATAATCCAGAAGGTGAATAATCTCATCCTCCAGAGAGTGATTGACTGAATCGGGAAAGGCCCCAAGATGCACATCGGAGAGGAAGAGAACGGATTGGTCTTCGATATGTGCCGGAAAATTAGGGTTTACTGGCATCATCCCTTTCTTTCTTAAAGAGGCGAAGCATTTCCTGCACTTCTTCGTCAGACACGTCGACGTCAGTTTTTTTTGATGGATGACCCATTGCAGGTTTTTCAGGTGCGGTTGTTGGTCTTGAGGGTGACAGCAGGTTGCAAAACTGTTTGGTACGCATGAGCTCTGCACTGTTCAGGAGGGCATTGCGACGCAACTCTCGGTCATCAGTAACTACAATCCATTGACATCCCTGACCCCTTTTGGATACAAGGCGTGTAATAAGAGTATCGGCGCTGTCGGGATAACTGTATTCGATGGTCAGGTGTTTGTGCCTGATAGGCATAGCATCAGGTGCCCCATCGAACACCAAAAATGCCCGTCTGTTCTGCTGTGTACAAAGTTGTTCTACTTTGATTGCCATTAGCCGCCTGGCTTCCGAAATATCGCGGTTTATCACCGTCTTTACCTCAGACAGTTGATGCATCACGTTGTAGGCATCGATAAGCCATTGTCGTTTCATGGGTTGTGATCATTTTTTACGGGTGATCACGAAGCGGATGAGATGCTCGACATCATCGCGTTCCTTCGAAGCGGGGAACTTTCTGAGAAGTTCAAAAGCGTGTTCCGCATACCGGTTCATTTCTTCCTGGGCTGCCGTCATGCCTCCATTCTGTCGTACGAAACGAACAATTTCATCGACATCCGATTTTTTCTTTTTCCTTTTGCGAAACAGGTGACGAATGTGTCGCTGGTCCGATTTTTCCGAGTGTTCGAGGGCAGCAATAAACGGTAACGTTACTTTTCTTTCCCTGATGTCATTACCAAGAGGCTTACCGGTATCTTCCCCTCCATAATCAAACAAATCGTCTTTTATCTGGAATGCCACACCTATATTTTCACCAATTTCCCTCAGGATTAAATGCTTCTCTTCGACGTCACTGCTGCTTATCGCACCGGTCTCACAGCATGCGGTTATCAGGCTTCCGGTCTTGTCTGAGATGATTTCAAAATATTTCTCGCGGGTCATATTCTGAAGGCCGGCGGCTTTGAGCTGTCGAAGTTCACCCTCGCTCATGCGTTTTACCGCCGTTGAGATTACCTGAAGAAGTTGGTATTCGTGATTGTCCAGGGCTATGAGGAGTCCGCGGGCGAGAAGGAAATCACCAAGCAATACGCTGGCTTTATTTTTAAAAATCTTGGGAATACTCAGAAAACCACGGCGTCGTTCCGCATCGTCGACTACATCATCATGAATAAGGGTTGCCGTATGAAGCAGTTCGATCATTGCCGCGGCAATATGCGTTCTTTGGGTGATGCCACCACAAAGTCTGGCTGAATGAAATACGAGTATAGGACGAAGTTCCTTACCTTTGGTTTTTAGCAGATAGGTTATAATCTTATTCAGAAGCAGGACATCGGTGTGTAATGCTTCCTTAAAAAAAACGCGAAATTTTTTAAGCTCATCAGCGATTGGCCCCCGGATGTCGTCCAGACTCGACGGGAGCGGCTGTTGAGCTTTCTGCATTATATCGGTGTCGGTTTCGATCATCCGGCTATATTCAGGGTTTTCAACTAATCTTTTGTTCAGACTCTAAAATTAACACAAAAAAGAAATACAATTTGTACTAACTTTACACGATTTCCGTTCTGGGAAATCAAAAACGTGACAAAAAATTTAGGTTATTGTTTTGAAGACTATTAAAAAAATTGGTGTTTTAACAAGCGGTGGTGATGCACCTGGCATGAATGCGGCCATCCGGGCTGTTGTCCGGGCCGCGCTGTATCAGGATATCGCCATTGTTGGAGTAAGGCATGGTTATCATGGTCTTATCCATGCTGATTTTGTGGATCTTGACAGTTCATCCGTGTCCAATATAGTACAGCGTGGAGGAACGATTCTCAAGTCTGCACGTTCTGATGAGTTTCGCACACCCGAAGGACGTGCGATAGCCGCAAAAGCCATAGAGAAAGAAAAAATTGACGCAATCATAGCAATTGGCGGCGACGGGACCTTCACCGGCGCAACAAAACTCAACGAAGAACATAATATACCAGTTATTGGGATTCCAGGCACGATTGATAATGATCTTTCCGGTACGGATGAAACTATCGGATATGACACGGCTCTGAATACGGCTTTGGAAGCAATAGATAAGATCCGCGATACAGCCGATGCCCACGATCGTTTGTTCCTTGTTGAAGTGATGGGACGCGAAGCCGGGTTTATTGCACTTGAAACAGGTTTGGGATCTGGAGCTGAACTCATCCTGCTACCGGAAACCCTTCATGAGATTGATGAGATCAAGAACTCATTGAATGATGTTTTTCGTGCTCAGCGGCGTAGTAGCCTGGTTATTGTTGCCGAAGGTGACGAGTCGGGAGGAGCTATGAAGCTTGCCGATCAACTTCGGGACGACTTCAGTAGGTTCGAATTGCGGGTCTGTATTCTTGGCCATATCCAGCGAGGCGGTACCCCGACAGCCCGCGACCGTGTACTGGCATCTCGCCTGGGAGCTGCTGCGGTTCAGGCAATAGTGGACGGGCATGATTGTGTGATGATCGGGGTGGTAAAAAACGAGATTAAGCTGACACCTCTCAAGAACACATGGTCCAAAAAGAAGAGCATTAATTTCGAACTGCTGGAGTTGGCAAAGATTCTTAATTAGTTTTACAGGAGGGTATTTATTCATGTTGCAATTTGATTGGTCAGAGGCTGAATCATTCATTTCGGAAAAAGAACGCGCCTCTGCATACGAAAAAGCAAAAATTGCTTTTCAACAACTTCAGACAAAGAATGGTAAGGGATCGGACTGGCTCGGCTGGCGTGATATGCTGGCAGATCCGAATGATGCACTTCTCGAGAAGATAGACAGGCTAGCCAGAGGCATACGGGACGATGCCGATGTTTTCATTGTCTGTGGAATCGGGGGCTCTTATTTGGGAGCCCGGGCCGTCATAGAGGCATTAACTCCTTTCTTCCCAACCGACAAAACGAAGATCATTTACGCAGGCAACCAAATGAGCGGCCGTTACCTCGAAGATCTGATCGCTTATCTGAATAAAAAGAAGCCGGACGGCTCTTCGAAAAGCGTGTATCTGAATGTGATCTCTAAATCCGGGACAACGCTCGAAACGGCCCTGGCATTTCGGGTGCTCAGAGACTGGCTGTACCAGCATTTTGCGAATGACGCCGATAAACGCATTGTTTGCACGACCAGCCCGTCCGGGGGAGCTCTGAATAAGCTGGTCGACGCTCATAATTACCAAAAGTTTGTCATTCCTGATGATGTGGGCGGGCGTTTCTCTGTATTGACCCCGGTCGGCTTGTTACCCATAGCCGTGGCAGGAATAGACATACGTAGCCTGTTTTACGGAGCTGTTTCGGCCTATGAACATTTTGAGAACAACCCAGAGCAGATTATACATTATGCGTCAATGCGTTATGCGCTCTCTCAGAATGGTTATGCTATCGACGTGATCACGAGCTTCGAGCCTGAATTGCGTTCATTTGGGGGCTGGATGCAGCAGCTTTTTGGTGAAAGCGAGGGCAAAAATGGAAAAGGTTTGTTCCCGGCCAATCTCGGTTATTCAACCGACCTTCACAGTATGGGACAGCTTGTTCAACAGGGACAGCGCAATATGATGGAAACTTTCCTGGCCATCAAAAAATCGCGAACCAAGCTTAGTGTACCCGATACCGGCACCAATGACGACGGTCTGGGTTATCTTGTAAATACTTCGTTTCATGAAATAAACTCAAAGGCACTGCAGGGTACACGGCAAGCACATGTCCAGGGTGAGGTCCCGGCTATCACCGTAACACTTGATGATCTTACTCCTGAACATCTCGGCTGGCTAATTTATGCGTTTGAGCTGGTAATACCGATTCACGTTTACTGTCTCGGCGAAAATCCGTTCAATCAGCCTGGGGTTGAGAACTACAAAAAAGCCATGTACCAATTGCTTGGTAAACCCAGTTGATGATGACTCAGCTACAAGGGAATAACGGTCAGGACCAAAGCGAGTTTATTTATGTAGCGGTTGCGGGTAATATCGGTGCCGGGAAATCGTCACTAACCGGACTTCTTGCAAAGCAGTACAACTGGCAGGCATTCTATGAATCTGTCGACGATAATCCTTATTTATCAGATTTTTATGAAGATATGAGGAGATGGAGTTTTAACCTCCAGATTTATTTCTTGTCAAGCAGGTTCCAGCACCAAAAGGCGATTCTTCAGCAGCAAAAGAACTTTATTCAGGACAGAACCATTTATGAAGATGTAGAGATTTTCGCAAAGAATCTTTACGAGATGGGTCTTATGGCCAGACGTGATCATGACAACTACCGGGCTTTGTTTAATGAGATGGTTTCATTCCTGCGTCCTCCCGATTTGCTTATCTACTTACGGGCGCAAGTACCGACGCTGGTACGGCAGATTCAGGCCAGAGGTCGTGAATATGAAAACACCATCCGCATTGAATACCTGGATCGTCTCAATAATCACTATGAGGCCTGGATCGAGCGTTATCCCTATGATAAGCTGATCGTCGATACCGATGATCTGGATTTTGTACACAATCCCGAAGATCTGGGAAAGATCATCT
>CAWBCD010000037.1:0-80470 GCA_963787205.1 uncultured bacterium | reverse complement strand
GATCATCCTCAATGATTATCCGTTTTCCTTCGAACCGTATGTTATTATGAAGGTACAATTCCAGAAAAAGTGTTCCGAGCAGTATATAATCCATTGCTGTACAGGAGGCAGAAATAATTCCTCCTTTTTCGGGGTGAATGCCAAGCAAATATAATTTCTCGGATAAACGAATCGGTTCGTTCATTTTTATTTCCTTTGTATTTTCCTTTCTTTATACGTAATATAACCCTGTCGGCAAATGATGCGGCCAGGGCAGGATGTAAATTACCAAGTTTCTGAACGGCCAAAACTGCCAGATAGTTGACAAAGGCTTATCATGCTCCAACCCAAAGGCACATTTCAATTGCCGTGAGACGTGCGCTACCATCTGTGGAGCCGACATAGTACCCCACTTTGGTTTGTCATCGGGGGATAATCCCGACAGCCGGTCCAGCACTTCTTTTCTGCATTCCACATTCAGTAACGTTTGCATGATCCATGTTCCGACATATTACGAAAAGGTTCAACCGTTTACTGATATCGAACATACCGGATCATTCAGAATCGCGTTTCTTAAGAAAATCACCAACGGCCTTGTTATTGGCCTCCGTATTATCGTCCATCGTCAAGTGTCCTGCATCGGGTATCACGATCATTTCGGCCCCGGGAATCAGGCTCTGATAGTACCGAACCGTTGCCGGACGGGCTTCATCATACTCTCCGCATGTGAATAATACCGGCACGGAAATCAGGCCAAGTCGGTTGGTGACATCATAATCGGTTAATGTACCTGTGAATGTGAATTCACTCGGACCCTGCATGTAGTTATAGATAGCCATATTTGCCCGGGCAAAACTGGTGTCCACGTTGGCAGGCCACGGCATTTTTCGTGCTAAATATCTGGAGTAATAATCCATCATCGCATTTTGGTAAGCGGGTGAATCATAAGTCCCGGCCGCCTCATTTTGGTGGATGACCTGCTGAACCGAATCAGGTAAGGTTGTCAGTAAGCTGTCTGCATCCTTTATCCATCTTGGAATACTCAATGCCGGACTTGCCAGAACCAGAGCATTCACTCTTTTTGGATATTTCAGTGTATATTCCGATCCAAGGATGGTTCCCCACGAATGCCCATAAATATCCATCTTCCTCAAACCTAGTGCATCTCTTATCTCATCCAGCCTGTTGACAAAAGCAGGGATTCTCCACAATGTCGTATCATTAGGATGATCGCTCAACCCGGCCCCAAGCTGGTCATAAAAAATTACCGGACGATCCGTTCCCAATGCTGACAACGGATCCAGATAATCGTGTGTAAACCCGGGTCCGCCATGTAGAACCATTAGTGGAACGCCATTCCCGGTTCCTACTATCTTATACCAAATGCGACCGCCCGCAACCTGAATATATCCTTCCTCCGGTTTTAGTTGGGTACTGCAGGCTGTCAGAAAAAGGAGGGCTATAAAACTTATCCATATTTGGACATTTGATATGTGATTTTCGTACTTCATACCATCCTCGCGCTTTCATTGTTTTTAAAACCCCGGCAAAACACATAAGCGACTAAAACAAAACTGATCAGCAAAATACTGATATAAGTTGCCTATAAATAGTTAATAATATATACCAAAAGAACTTGTAAAACTGTGTATATGCACAGTACCAGACCGGACATATCCACCTGTTTTTATATGTATATATCATTAATCTTATTTTCAGGTTCTATGTTGTAGCTATAATTCAATTAAAATCATGCGACTCTAAGGAGTAGGTTATGAACTTGTCGGACCAATCTTTCCCCCTGGATCCCAATAATCCAAAAACTCCGGCA
This sequence comes from uncultured bacterium, assembly GCA_963787205.1. Lineage (GTDB taxonomy): Bacteria > Bacteroidota > Rhodothermia > Balneolales > DATFMH01 > DATFNI01. The sequence goes on along the minus strand of CAWBCD010000037.1, from coordinate 78,660 downwards.
AAGCCAATCCATTACAAGGGTGTCAAGTATCTGCAAATGATCCCTATCCTGCTGGAGGCGATCAAGGAACAGCAGCCAGGAAATACAATCGCAGCAAAAGATGATTGATAATATGAACCCCGAGATCCAAAGTTTGAAAAAATAGTGAGTAAACATTACAGGAGGTTTTTATGAAAAGAGAAAACGTAAACCGTTCCTTTGTACAGTGGAAAAAACTTTTCTCCATAGCGAGCATGTTTTTGCTGGCCATTCTGTGTGTCTGCCGGACGGCACAGGCCCAGGTACCGAATACCCTGAACTACCAGGGCGTGCTCACCGGGACCGATGGCAAACCGATAACTGACGGGTTATACCAACTCACCTTCAAACTCTATGACCAGGCCACCGGCGGTACAGCGATGTGGTCCGAGACACAGGCGACACAAGTTAGCAAGGGTGTCTTCTCGGTATTGCTGGGGAAAACGACCTCACTCGCAAACATTCCGTTTGATAAACCTTACTGGCTGGGAATCACTTTAGGCAATGGTTCGGAGATGACCCCGAGGGTGGAATTGGGCGCCTCGGCCTACAGTCTCGGAACCCGGAGCGCAGGCGGTTCACCGAAGGTATATACCATGAGCATCAGCAACATGACGTGGACGACTAACGGAACATCTTCAAGCGGTTATCTGAGTTTGAAGATAAATGCTCCCAATGTCCTGACCAGTGATGTCGTAAGCAATTGGGTCGTTCTGGTCTATGTTAAATCCACGGATTTTGGTTCTGAATGGGCGCTTGTTCCCTATTATACCGAGCGCAACATCCGGGTTACCGCAGATGTAGAACCGGGGTATGTGATCCTGAAACGGGACCAGGATGGTACACCATATACCCAATCAGGCTTTAGTGATTTGAGGCTGGTGCTTATCAAACCTGTTACTTTCGGCGCAATTAATTGAGAAACACCACCTGCGCCTGCGGCAAAGCAGTCACAGGAGATACAAAATCAGAAAAATTCATCCATAATCAGGGTGACGAGATAAAAAATTTGATTAATAACAGCTACACACTATAGGAGGTTTTATGCGCCAATCATACCATTCTTCAGACCATAGCAAGAAACTCTTTTTGATTCTGACGATGTTGCTATCTGTTCTTTTTCTTGCTGAAAAAGAGGTCCGGGCACAAATACCCACTACTCTGAACTACCAGGGAGTGATCGATGGGGCTGACGGCAAACCGGTTGCCGATGGGCAGTACAAGCTAACGTTCAAGCTCTACACACAAGCTACCGGAGGTTCCGCGATGTGGTCCGAAACCCAGAATACCATGGTCACCAATGGCGTCTTCTCCGTTTTGCTGGGAAAAGTGACCTCTCTAGCCACCGTTCCTTTCAACAAACCCTATTGGCTGGGCATTACAGTGAACAGTGGATCCGAGATGGCACCACGCTTGGAACTGAGCGCCTCAGCCTATAGTCTGAGGGCTCGCACGGTAGCTGACAGCTCAGTGACCGGAATGGGTATTGCACGGGGCCAGGTGATCCGCAGTGTGAACGGCATGACCGACTCAGTTTCCATTGAAGCCGGCAGCAATGTGAGCATCCAGAAATCTGCGCACAAACTGACCATTTCCTCAACCGGTGGAGGCAGTTCTCCCTGGAGCATGGATAACAATGATATCGCTTATACTGCTGGAAATGTTGGTATTGGAGGCTATTCCGGAGGATCGGCCACGTTGTTGGTATCATCTCAAAGCAGCATAACCAATCCGCAATTGCGTCTACATGAGACATCTTCCGGTTACTCGAGGCTTAACTTCGACAACGGTTCCGGAGCTAACAACTTCTGGGCTATTGCAGGTCTCACTGCCACTACTAGAGCAGCAGAGCGTCTGAACTTTTACAATTATCAGACTGGTGATTTACTTTCAATCACCGGGGATGGTCGGGTTGGCATCGGTATTGGAGCTACGGCCCAAAAAACCAATACACAGCTTACTGTGCAGAGCCATCATCCCTACGCTGGCTATTTTTCTTCTGACTCTTCTAATGGGGGAGTAGGTTTGCATGCAGATGATCCTATGATAGGAGGAACAGGTATCGAAGGAGTTGGAAGTCAGGTAGGTGTATCGGGTGAAACCAGCGGAAGTAATGGTCTGGCAAATGGATGGTCAGCTGGAATAGAGGGAGCTGCATCTGCCACTGGCAATAATGTAAATTATGGTGTATATGGATATGCTGTAAACGCCAATACCAATTACGCTGTCTATGCAATGGGTGATCTGGCCTATACAGGGAGTTTGATCCATGCATCAGATGCTAAGTTCAAAGAGAATGTGAAGCCAATCGGTCAGATTTTGAGCAAAGTGATGGCAATTGCACCAAAATCCTACACTTTCCGCCATGATGCAGCCTACCGAACGATGAATTTCTCATCCGGAACGCAATATGGTGTCATTGCCCAACAGATTGAGAAAGTGTTTCCAAGCCTGGTTGTTAATGCCATTGATCCAGGTATCGATCCAAAAAATCCTAAAGCTACACCCCACCTTATCCATTATAAGGGAGTCAAGTACCTGCAAATGATACCGATCCTGCTTGAGGCGATCAAGGAACAGCAACAGGAGATCCAGCAACTCAAATCGGAAGTTGAGCAGTTGAAGAAATGATTCTCACCAAATCTTAACGGAAACATATTATGAAGAAGCAAATCACGCACTGGACATTTTCAGCATTATTTATTGCCTTGACGGGGATTCCTGCTGCTTTTGGACAAAGTGTCATGGGATTCTTCGGCAACGGCGGGGCTATGACCACGGATGGGCAAATGACCATGATCGCAAGTGTTGGTCAAACGGCCACAGGAGAATCAACCGATGGAACCTATACCCTGATGAGTGGATTCTGGTCTGGCAACCTATCTGTTGCAACGGCAGTTCAGCCGCAAACTCCATCCGGTTTACCAACAAAGTTCGAACTCGATCAAAATTATCCCAATCCGTTCAACCCGACAACAACTATCAGATACAGTTTACCTAAAGCTGTAAATGTACGTCTCGACATTTATAACATCCTGGGTCAACATGTCTCGACCCTGGTTGACGGTCAACAGAAAGCAGGGTACTACCAGATACATTTCCTCACCGATGGATTGTCAAGTGGCATATATTTGTATCGCTTGCAGGCAGGCAGCCATGTGATAGTCAGAAAGATGCTTTTCATGAAATGAGAAGGCATACACCCCGACAAGGGCTTACTCTGTCGGGGTGTAAATTAACACTGATTTGTCACTGGTGTTCACCGCTATATTTGACCGGAATGCTGTAGATGTCGTGCGTGGCGGTTATAAAAAGAGTTTTATAGCCAACTCCGCCAAAAGCAAGGTTTGATGCATATTCAGGGGTAGAAATACGATCCAGTAGTGTACCTTCCGGTGAATATATCCATATCCCACCGGGACCTGTTGAAAAAACGTTACCACGGCTATCCACCTTCAGACCATCTGCCGATCCGAATTTGGCACCCGGATCCCTCATCCTGGCGAATATGCTACCGTTGTGCAATGATCCATCGCTATCAACATCAAAAACCCAGATGTCATTGGCCCTGGAATCATTGACATATAATTTTGTTTCTCCAGGTGAGAACGCCAGACCATTAGGTACCGGAACTTCTGACGCCAGAAGCTGTACTTTGTTACCTTCTGATATCCTGTAAACACCATTAACCGGCTGTGCTGTCTGTTGCTGTTTTACACCAATTGCCGGGTCAGTAAAGTATACAGTTCCATCGCTGCGAACCACCAGGTCGTTGGGAGCATTTAACTTTCTCCCATTGTATTCATTGGCTGTCACTTCAACTTTTCTATTGCCGGCGATACGTGATACCGTTCTGTCCTTTTGGGCAATAACAAGTGTACCATCGCCCAGGAGTGCGATGCCATTTGAATGTCCGGATGGCTTCAAAAAAACTTTTAACCCATTGTCCGGCTTCCATTCATAGATTGTATTTGCCGGAATGTCACTAAATAACAATGCACCATTATTTACCCATAGAGGCCCCTCAGTAAATTGGAATCCACCGGCTACTTTCTTTAATATCGCCCGGTCCGGCACTGGGGATTGAGCATACGCCAAACTATAGGTAAGCACTAAATACGCCCCCAAAAAAAAACTCACTCCATTTTTGGCTCGACTATTCAGATTTATCATAACAATAACCCGATATTGATGGCCAGACACACATGTATAATACGCTTAATAATATTAAGCTAATAAATTCATATTAATATGAAGAAAACATTATAATACATTTAACTATGTATTCCAGCTTGTTTTTAAGTATGCAAAATGTTTTTCAGCTATTCCCGACAGTTTAAGTTACGCAGTCTTAATACTTTGATATGTGGTACATTGTGGTAAATAGTTAAATAATTTGGTCAACTTCCAAAATGGACATGACAGGAGGGAATCTAATCGGGAAATAGGGTGGCAGAAAAGAAATTCTGCTACTGTTTTAGAGAAGGGCAGTGGATTTCTGCCAATTATTATTTATGAATAATTGGCAGAATCAGATTTATGAAGAAGAAATATATGGTTTAGTATAAAGCGGAATTTAAAAAATCATTCTGCCTCTTCAGCTTTACCGTTTATCATAGAAGAAACAATACCAGGTTCATCGGTGTTTTCAGCCCAAAAAACACCAATTATGTGAACAATCACGTATGTAAGGAGAACAAACATTGTGGCTTGATGTATGTCCATAAGAACCTCGTGTGTACCTCTGCCAATTCCCAGATCCCGATCAAAATACATGAGTAATCCGGTTGTGACCATCGTTAAAATCCCCAGGTATGCAACTATATAGGTCAAATTTCTAAGGGGTTTCTTCTTGGATGTATCTGGAACAAAAAGCGCGCGGAATAATTTAGTCACCCGCCGTTCCCCTTTGGCATAAAGTCCGATACGGATCAGAATAAGTGCTGCAAGGGCAAATCCGAGATAGAAATGAATCTGCATCATACTGCCGCTTGTGGCATTAAAAAAGGCAAACATCACCTTTCTGCTTACCTTCTCACCACTGTTTGCAAGCATCGCATTTACGTGGTCCATAACGGTATGAGGATCCAGCCACGTCATGTGAGAAATTCCTGTAATCAGTAAGCCTAAAATTGCAATAGCTGCTAACCAATGGTATGCAACCATTCCCTTGGACCATTTTCTTTGTTCCATTTCTATCTTTTATTTCTGAATTGAGATTGTTGGGGTGTGCCGTTACTAATAAAAAACCGCTCAAATATGAAACCTAGAAATAACCATAAATCGGATTCCATACAATCGGGCCATATTAAAAAATTGTAAAAACACTGGATGAACATATATCCGTCTTATACCTATTGACCATTTTCCCGGACCAAACTTGCATTAAACGGGGAATTAATTTTTTTGCCCTTCCGATCGAGTTGTACTAATGAATCATCTGTGACAATTTCAAATAATTGCCTTCGCAGGGCATCGGCTGGATCGAGGACACACATATATTTGCCGGAAATGGATTGGTCCCCTTTTTTTAAGGTCCATTTTCCCTTGTCGACGAAAGTTGTATCGCCTGCCGGTGCAGCTATATAAGTTCGCTTCAAAATATAAGTTGAGTCAGGTCTTAGGATCAGATCCTGGCGAAGGCCACTGCAATCTGCACAGGGAAACATCCCTGAAAAATGTCCTGTAACAGATGTTGCATCACCGGAGTCACTCTGGGATTTATGGTCTGAAGAATGGTTACTGCAAGCAGCAATGCCGACTACTATAATGGCTAAGATCGACAATCGTATATTTATAGATAATGAAATATTAGTTTTTTTCTTCAGCTGGAAACCGTTGGATAAATTGGTCACGGCAGCACACCCAATTCATCCAGAGAACGCAACAACTCGGCAGCATCCCTGTAAATGCGAAAGGCGCCCGCGCGAAACAATTCGTCTTCACCGTATCCTCCGCTGAGTAAGCCAACGCTTAGCATATCGGCCCGGCGCGCTGCTAAAAGATCCCACACTGCATCCCCTATGACATAACATTCATCAATCCGGACACCAAGTCGCTCCTGACAAGCAAGGAAGAGATCCGGTTCGGGTTTAGCCCGTTGCACATTACCACGTTCCATCACCACTGTTTCCGGGGGTACTTCAAGAGATTCCAATGACTTGTCAATATCCGGACGTCTTCCGGAAGTTGCTATTCCATGTATCACTCCATTTTCCCTCAAATAGCGTAACAGTTCAACAGCTCCCGGTAACGGTCTGCGTGCCGGCAGCATCTCGATAAACAACTCGCTGTGCCTCTTCTGAAGCTTCTCAACTTCGTCAGGTGGTATGTCACGCCCCAGCTCCCTGGCTACAGCCCGTGTGAATAACCCGCCACTCATTCCAATACGGCGATGTATTTTCCACCCATCGATTGCGATTCCGGCTTCATTAAATGCCCTCTGCCATGAAAAGACGTGGGCATATACTGTATCAACCAGTGTTCCATCAAGATCAAAGATTAAGGCACGCATGGGGGTGTTAAGGTGTTAAGGTGTTAAGGTGTTAAGGTGTTAAAGGCTACGAAATAGAACATAGTTTTCCCAATCTGTTGTATTTTCATATTGTTAATATTGTTTTAGACCCTTTAAACAAAAAACCGCAAGTAATCTCCCGGCTTTTAAATAGTTTAATGACTATTTGGAATCAGACTAATAAGTGCCTGAAATTACAAACGAGTAATAGAAACCACTGGGGACACGGCGAATTACGCAAAGAACACAGCGATTCTAGCCTTATTTCTCTGTGCTCATCGTGTCTGCTTTTCCCGATGAATCGGGATGTGGTTCCCAGAAAATCCCGATTGTAAAACCTCTGTCATGCAGTTGCTGTACTATTTACGGAGTCATTGAATAATATATGCAGACTGACAAATGGACCGGGGGTTACCTATAGAGAAGAAGAATGCAAGTGAATGGGTAAATCATTAACAATAGAATATTGTATGCCTCTTTATGATAGTTGACAAAATGTTTAAAAAATCAGGACAAAAGTTCGGGAAGGTTTTTGATTGATTGCAGTCGTGCATAGGGTCTTACCGTCGTACTTTCCTCATAATATCCTGACTTCCCTGTATGAACTAATATGCCATGAGCACCCGCATTTTGGGCTCCTGCCACATCAGTTTGGATATCGTCGCCGATCATCGCTACATCACTGATCGAAAGATTCATAGACTCAGCAGCAGCCGTAAAAAAAGCGCCCGTTGGCTTCCCCACTACCTCGGCTTTTACATTCGCTGCAAATTCCAGTGCGGCTACAAACGGACCTGCATCCAGACTGACACCATCCCCTGTCTTCCAGAACCGGTTTTTTTGTATCGCCACCAGATGAGCACCAGCAAGTAAATGGCGAAATGACTTGTTTAATAGTTCATAGGTCCACCCTGTACCGAGATCACCGATCAATACGGCCTCTGGTTTTTCCTCATCGATACTGAAACCAGCAAACTCCTCGTTGCAGGCTTGCGGAAGGCAAAGGCTCACTCGTTCGATATGATGTCCCTCAAGCCATGAGACAGCAGCCCTTGGAGCAGTAAACAAATCTTCAGCCACTACCTCAAGGCCCATCCCATTAAGCTGTTCAACAATTATTCTGCGTGACTTTCGAGTCGTATTCGTAACAAAGCGAAATGGGAATTCATGTTTGCGCAAATAATCGACTGTATTCTTTGCTCCCTCAATTAAGGTGCCATTTTCATAAGTAGTCCCGTCTAAATCGATCAAAAAGCCTTTTATCTGCATACACTACAAAAAGTTTGCTATACAAAAAACCATGTCTGACAGAGAATTTAGTCAAATGTTCTTTTTTGTCAATGTATCCATCAATTTTTCTATTAGTTTAACGTGAGCTAAAGATAAAAATGAAGATAGCGGTTCACTTATTTGTCTCGTCTTGCCTGATCCCACAATCTTTATCCATATCGAAGTTCTGAATGATCCCCTTCCCTGATTTTCTTCAATAAAATGGCAGGTAATCAAATCGATCGTAACGTAGCTATTTCAAGCGTTTCACTATTCGATATCTTAATGAGATTACCGACCAACAACCTTCTGTAATTGACGGTAACATCCCTCCATGGGCTGCCATCCTCTGGCCAGCTATTCATCCAAATACCTATCTCACGGGCCTTATCGAGCGGATCTGATTTATTCAAATCTGACAAGCTTTTAACGTCAAACGATACTACCAAACCACGTGTGCCGTCAGAATGATAACCAATCTGAACGGATGCATCGGGATATTTGGCACGTACTCGCTGGCTCACACCATAGTTATCCTTCAGATCACTACAACCAGCGAGTCCGATTGCCAAAAGCGCAATAACGATTATGGATGTTATCCTCATTACTCACCTCCTGAGAGAATTCTGATTACTTCCTAAAAAATATTTACGGGAAAATTAAATTACGGTTTCAGACAATATAGTCTTTAATTTTTTACATCGAGAATCGACTCAAGGAGTTCGATGGCTTTAAACAGATCTTCACATACGGCAAAAGCCTTTCCCGAAATATCTGGTCCCGGTGATACTAAATCGGGCACAAGTATGACATCCAGCCCTGCTCGCCTGGCTGCTTCCATCCCAACGGGAGAATCCTCAAGAACGATGCTCTCCTCTGGCCCAATTCCCATCTTATTGAGAGCCGCCCGATATAGGTCGGGAGCCGGTTTCCCATGAGCTACATCTTCGCGTGCCACCACAACAGAGAAGTAGCTGGTCAAACTCCCCAGACGATCATCAACATCTTCATGATGACTTGACGTGACTAACCCCATCGGAATATCTCTGCTACGAATAAACCTCAGGATTTCCGCTGCCCCCTTTTTTAAAAGTTCAGCGTCATGCAGCAAATTTCGCATCTTATTGTAGCGCTGATCTTTAAACTCATCCAGGGGGAAATCCGGGCCAAATAGCTGAAGGAGCGCTTTCTCAGAATCATCTCGCCCAATTCCTATAAGTGAAGCATAAAAATCATCGGTGATGACAACACCACACTTATCCCCGGCATATTGCCAGGCTGCTCTGGCGATACGCTCCGTATCTACCAGCAAGCCGTCCATATCAAAAAGAACACTCTTCAGTACACGTTTCTTCATCACCCGGCGGACTCTTCTATTACCTTTTTGATCAGTAAAATCTGGCCACTGTGGCAGGCATCATGATTCACATCCATTATATTCAGTTTGGTTATATGATATCATTTGAAATGAGATATACGAAAACTGCCGCTCGTTAACAATTTGCAGACGCAATTCTTTCCGAACTCTGGTTGACCGAATCGACGGAAATAACGTCTGTATATTTGTGGTTTTTGTAATTACGTGCCACGCAAAACACTTTGCTTTATATTGAGTTTGATGGAAACATAAACCTGGTTGCAAGAAATTTGTCGCAGGGTTGTCCAACACTAAAGATTGAGATTGATCACACGGTATGAAATTTCACTTTATATGACGGACAGTCCGGGATGAATCAAATGCAAGTTAACGAACAGATAGTAACGGCAAGGACTGTGTCCGATCATTCAACATTCGACGAAATATGTGACGCCTATTCAGGGCGGATATTAAACCTCGCCTATCGAATGACGGGCGACGAAGAGATTGCACGTGATCTGACTCAGGATATCTTCCTGAAAGTTTACGAGAAGCTGGATACGTTCGAAGAACGATCAGGGATCTATACCTGGATTTACCGGATAGGTATTAATCACATTTTAAATTACCTGAAAAAGGAACGTCGTTACCAATGGCTCAGAATCCTCGATCAACCGATATCCGAAGTGATTCATGAGGAAAATGTCGATCCTGATTTTTGGGGATCTTCTCAGGAACCAGGTGCTGACAGAAAGATGGAACAGCATGAAAGGGAAGCTATTGTTCGAAAGATGATTCAGTCACTTCACGAGAAGTATCGTCTCCCTCTGATTCTCTTCCGTTATGAGGAGCTCAGTTATAAAGAAATCGCAGAAGTAATGCATCTGAGTCTCAGTGCAGTTGAAACGCGTATTCATCGGGCCAACAAGCAATTAATCGCCAAATTGGAACCGTGGCTTGATAAAATATGAAGACCGCCAGATCTAATATTTGCAAGTTTTTCAATCCGACTATGTCTAAACAATAAACGAAAGAAGAAAAGAAGATGTCACCCAAACACGTCATATCACAATTTCAGGATTGGTTCGAACAACGCCTTCAGGATGATGATCTCCGGTTGGTGGACACCCATCTCGAACATTGTTCGAAGTGCAGGGATTACTATTCCAAAATGGCATCTCTCATGGAAACGCCAGATGAAGAATTTTTCCCTGAGCTGGAACCAGATCCATACCTTGCCACGCGCGTAAAGGCTCGGGCCCACAAGGATGCACGGGGCTTCAGACCCATGCACTGGCTCAGGTGGACATTGGTCGGAGCTGCATCGTCAATAGCCATTTTGGTTGGTGTAGAACTTGGCAACAGCCTTTATACAGCAACACAGTCCGACTCGGGAACAGAAATTGTCAGTACCTACTACCAGGCTTTTAGCCAACAAAGCATTGCTGATCAATGGCAGGATGTTATTCAAACCAATCAGGAAAACAATAAATGAAAGTCAAGATTCTCATCGGTGTACTCTTGTTTCTGATCGCTGTTAACCTGGCCACAATTGGGAGCTATGTCTATCTGCGCTTCTCGCATGACCATACACGATTTCCGTTTAACCGTGAGCGCTATGACCGCAGAATTCGCGACAGGGATCACAGGCCGGATTTGCATCTCAACCAGGAACAGCGAAAACAGCTTTTCAGCCTGTTTCAAAGTTATCGCAGCGAGACTGATTCGCAGCAGCAACAAATCGGTAATCTTGAGGCACAGACCTTCGAACTTCTGCAAAAGGATCCTGTACCGATGGATTCCGTCAAACAAAACCTGAAAAAGATTGCGGATATACGGTATGGCATCAGCTTGCATATCATCCAGAAGCTGATGGAAGCCAAATCGTTTCTCAATCCCGACCAACAACATGCTTTTTACAATGCTATCATGAGAGCGAGAATGAACCGACCTACACCTCCTCCCCCTCATGATGCGCAACAACCACAACAACCTCCAGTACCTAATCCTTAACCAATAAGCGCACTAATCATGAAAACACATAAGCTCTTACCTCTTATTGCCTGCCTGCTTCTGATTGGCACAGCGGCGATGGCACAACCCGCACCACAAGCTCCAAGACCCCCGACCGCTCCGGGCATGCGAATGATGCGGATGCTCAATCTTTCCCAACAACAACGGGATCAGTTGATGGACATGCGCTTGCAAATGACAAAAGATATGCTGCCTTTACGTACACAGCTAAGTACTCTTCGCAGTGATCTTAAACTTGAGCTGACAGCCAATAACTATGATCAGCGGAAGGTTGAAAATACCGTGAATCAAATGACCGATGTACGCAAAAAAATGACATTGGCCATGCTCGGGCATTTGCGCGACGTACGCAACATCCTCACCCCGGATCAACAAAAGAAGTTTGATCTGATGATCATGTCACAGCACCGTGGTGATTTTGGAGGGATGGCCGAAATGGGACATCACCGTGGTAATTGGGGCTCGAATCACATGATGCGACATGACATGAAACCACCAAGAAACAATAAGTAGGCATTACCTAAAAAAACGCCCGAGGCCTCACGCCGGATGCAAATACGGCATGGGGCTTTGAGGTGTTAAGTTCCGTAGTAAGGGTAATTCCATGGCATTACCCTTACTTTTTATTTTTGGGGTTGCAATCTGCTGTTCAACATGTCACGATGTAGTTTCCGTTGACCGTTTTCGTGCTTTCATTGGAAAATATACTTTCCCCCATCAATTGTCTTTCCTTTGCTCTCCCAGAAGTATCCTCTCCAATCTCCCGAGCCGTATCACCTGATGATTCCACTTCTTTTATATCCAGTTTTACCTTTCTGGTCTCCATATCACACCTTGCCGGAATTTGGTGATTACTTGTTTGCCGTGAACAAAATCATTGCCAGTCATTCCAATCAGTTACCATTCGGAATGATGTTCTACCGTAACTCTCGTCCACCATTCACGTCGAGTGTGGCGCCATATATGAAACTGGCTGCCGGACTCGCCATAAATACGATGGATTTCGCAATTTCATCCGGTGTTGCAAATCGGCCGGCCAGCAGTTTCTGGTGTGCATAATCATCATCCAGATTGTTAATTGCTTCGTTGCCCATCTCTGTACGCGTGATGCCGGGTGCAACGCAATTCACGCGAATACCTGGTGCCAGTGCACGGGCTGCACTTTTGGTCAGGTTGATTAGTCCGGCTTTGGCGGCGGCATAGTGTGCATGATGGGGTGCGCCGGTATGGGCCGCTACACTCGCAACGGTGACCACAGATGCACCCAGTGGCATCATGGTTACAAGCGATTGCAAAAGCATAAACGGACCATTCAAATTGATGTCAATAATGCTGCGCCAGTCATTGCTGGTCAGCTCGTCAAACGGGGTAATGATGTTTTTCCCGGCACACAAAACGAGGATATCTAAACGGCTAATCATCGTACTCAGTTCGGCCACAGTCCGGTCGATTTCAGCCTGATCGGAGATGTCAAATCGCAAGACCCAGGCCCTTCTGCCGTGTCCTCGTATCTCTTCGGCTACCGATTTTGCAGCAGATTCATCAGTATGACAAGTCAGGACAACATCTACGCCCTCCAGCGCAAGCTCCAGGGCTGTTGCAGCACCAATTCCTCTTGATGCACCTGTCACCAGTGCAATTTTTCCACTTAATTGTAAGTCCATCAGCAAATAATTGTTATCAATTACTTATTCGGAAATCGGATTTCGGAAAATCTGTCTGTATCAAATCCAGCGCCGGGTACGCCCGTGGTATTCCTTCCATTCCTCCCCAAATGTGGATTCCAGCTTTCTCTCTTCAAAACGGATATAAAAAACATCCATAAATATTGCAAAGACAACTACCACGATAAATGGTGTGATACTACCGAGCAGCAATGCAAAGCCCAGCAGCATCAGCGTTAACCCAAGATACATGGGATGTCTCCTCTTCTTATAGATGCCCTTTGTAACCAATATTGATGTTTCTTCTTTGGGTTTTACGGTTGTATCATGCTGTTTGAAGGTTTGATCTGCTACAATGTTCAGGATTCCTCCTACCAACAGAAAGAAGAGCCCTGTTATCACCCATGGATAGTCAATGATAATCTTAACAGGTAAAAGTTCGTGCAACGCAGCCATGACTACAATTGCCGCTACAAAATAGAAAGGTGGGTTAAATCTAAGTATATTCATCCGGATCTCCTTTTGACTCAGTTCCGGTTAATTTTTGCCCTCAATTCAATGTAATAAATTGGAATATCATAGGGTATCTCTTTAATCGAGGTTGATCTCTAAAAGTGAGGATCCAAAAACTCCTTTCACTTCTTTCTTGTTTACAACTGAAGCAACGGCTTACCTGCAACAGATAGCAACACACTGGCATTAGGCTGGAAACAATGCCAGTGGAGGAAAGGATGAGGTAGCTCAGCTGAAGCTCTTATACTGTATCGCTTCTGCATTTTAAAAAAATACCGGATCTGGAAGATTATCCAGTCCGGTATCTGATAGTTTCACAACCTCACACGTTAGTGGGCGGGATGTGCGTGATGTTGTCCTTCAATAGATTCGGCAGACTTTTCCTTCTGATCCTTTTCATTGAAATAGTAGAATCCCACCATCATCAATAAAATTGCAATCAGGAATCGCTCTTCCCCGGGTGCTTCTATCCCGAATAATGCCGGGTAAAGAATAATCATGGTATGTATGGAACCAACCAGGTATAGCGATCTCAATCGATAGTATAAATAACCGATCAGGATATACAGAAAGATGCCGGATAAAAGTTCGATGGCCGGCATTATACGAAAGATCACATTACAAACAACGAAGAGAATCGATGTCAGCATAACCCCTACTGCGACGCCAAACTTGTCAATCATTCGATCCTGCAAATAGGAGCGGAAGACCAGTTCCTGGGCGAATGCAAGGACAATCGCAGCGACTATAGTCAGTAATATTCCTCCAAAAGTACCGCTTACATGAACTTTTAGTAACTCGAATGTCCCTTCCCAAAACACGACATTCATGATAATGGAAAGAACCACAAAAAGAGTGGCAATTAAGATTCCTATAAGGATCATCATGATTGAATTCTTCTTCCATTCGAATCCAATGAGCTGACTCTTAAAGGGTTGTTTCTCCACCTTTGAAACCAGGATCCAGCCGATCAATAGCCAAATAAGACCTTCGGCTATTGCAAACAGATCGCCCGCTGCCGGTAATTCACTCACAAACTGGTGAGCCTGTTCCGTTGCTTCGCTTCCTAAAACACCCGTTCGTATAACACCATATTTTGCAATCCATACGAAAAATTCTTCCAGCAAATAGGTAACTGCAAAAAAGCCGACTACCAGTAGCAATACTTTCCAAATTAGCCGAACATCTCCCTCATCATTCTTAAGTAATTTCATGATACCCTCGCTTTCGCAGACAAATACATAATTAAGAACCGCTGTCGGTAGCGGACTTGTTTAGTCCTCTTTTGTTATAAAGAAAGATTTTTATGGGACAAATGCTTTATTCATAAGAAGAAATAACAAAATAGCGTAAGGGAACCGCGAATTTGACGAAGGATTTCTTTCCCGTTTTTCAATCTTTTTCTTCTAAACCTGAAAACATTCTCCTGTCTGCAGGTTTACCAATTCAATCTTCTTTTCAAGACCCGGCATAACGGCTCCAGACTGATGAAACTTCCTCATGCATGTGCGAACTACCAGTAATCCAATTACGAGAATAAGTATTAATATGGTCCACCGGACCATCAGCTCTTTATTCATTGGCGAAATATCTGACAGATGTATGTTGTCTCAATACCTGGATAATAGTACTCAATTATCAGGCATCTTAATTGACGATAATTGCCGGAATAGTAACTAAATTAATTCTCCCTGGACAACCGTTTAAGAGTTAAGGTTCCGAAGAGTATCACCAGTCACGTTCTCACCAGCCCATTCGTGTCCGTGTTCTTGCCGCCCACTCCCAGACGAGTCCGTCATCCGGATCAAACACATCTCCCTCGCAGACAAAGCCAAGTTTTTCTAAAACGGCGGTAGAAGCACTTCCTTCAGGCATTGTACGTGCCGTAATAAGAACGCGTGGCGCCGCTTTATTTGCTATTTCAAGCAACTTAGCCGTCATCTCGGTGGCAAGGCCTCTTCCTTCGTATTCCGGGAATGTATAATACGCGATTTCGACTCTGTTGTTTACCGGTTTACTCTTGAATCCACATGAGCCCACAAATTGTCCTTCCAGGCGTGCCAGATATCCTGTCCACGGAGTTGAAAATCCTTTGCGATCATACAGATCAATATATGCCTTACAGACTTTACTGACGATATCTGTGCCAGGATTGAATCCGTCCGAAGGCTCTCCATTTTTCATAATCTCGATCAGTTCTACCACAATTATATCCTCATTAGTTCCTGTTTTCACCCGCATAGCTAAGGAAATAAGTAACACAATAAATTATTTAATGGAAAACAGAAGCTCACGCTTCACATAATCTTTTCCTATGCCATAGATGATGAATACGAGGATAAAATATATAAAAACAGGTTGTAATACATCTCTTGATCGCGACTGGTGTAATGCAAAATATCCCGGAAGTTGATGCCGCAAATATGATCACCTAATCAGACAATAGTTTGTTTTTTATCATATTCATTGCATACAACTTTTCGACATCCATTCCATAAATCAGATCATCGATAGTCGGTTGGACAATGTGATCAGGAATGATGGGATCTCCGTTGCGAAATCCCGATACTGCGGTTTGGAAAACCGTTCTTGGAATATTAAGCCGAATACCTGTATTAGGCAACCGTAATTGGATGCTGTTGTCGTTACACAAAAATGACCCTCCGGCTTCTTCCCCGATCAGTGTTGCAAGTTGGTGGTATTTGACAAGTGAAAGAAAATGCCCCGCTGTTGATATGCACCCACCATTCATCAAAACATAAATGTCTCCATTAAAGGAATATGGATTGGGTTTCCAGGGCTTAAAAAGCGGGTCATCCTGTGCCCTTTGGATTGGCAGCCTGAAATAAGTGAATTCATCTTTTGCGATATATGAGAGCAATTCAGCAGCAAAAAATGGCAGTCCCCCGCTGTTTCCCCTGACATCAATAATCAGATTTTTGATGCTCTGTTGTTTAAGTGTCCGAAATACTCCGTCAAGAAATGTTGCATAAGCTGCGTCGCTTTGTGCCCAGAATCGTTTGATCGTTAACAAAGCCGTACTATTGGCGGGCTGCATTTCAAATCGGTAGGGATGTGCGACATATGAAACTCTCTCCGGGTATACTGAGTTAATCGCCTCTTCCAGTTGCCAGTCGGCCATCGCAGGTAACTCGGCGCGAACTTCAAGTCCTTCCTGAGACAGCCCATCTACCACATATGATTTTGAATAGCCAATATACTGTGAATATACCCACGCAAAATTCGTTCTGATCTGGTATTTCTTATACGTAGTATTATTACCGTCGGCGGGCAGGCTAGCATATAGGATTCGTAAAATGTCGGTAATGGATTTTCCATTAATTGCCAGAATTTGTGTGCCAGGTGTAATCTGGGTTTGTCCGCCGAAATTGTGAATCACCCACGCCTTATTACCATACACAAAAATATCAAGTGGAATGAGTGAGTACTGCTCGTTTAAGGCCTCATGAAATATCTCAGAAGCACGTATTGCAGTATGACTGCATCGAATACCGGCAATCAGTGGTGCCAGTTCACGGAAAAAAGCATCCTCCGTCATTCCGGGGGCAAGCAGTGATGTGACCTCATCAAATCTGTGATTCCATTGTTCCTTTGATTGGTATTGATACAACCGGGGGTGATACTGCTCTACTCTTTCCTTTGTATATCTGAGATCCTCATCAAGCTGCTTTAGTGTAAATGTTCTCCTGAGAATTTTTTTATCATTCATATTACCAACGTATTTGTCGTACGTTTGGCTATATGTCGGACTAATCACTTTCTTCACAATCAGGGGATGAACCGATCCGTCAGGGAAATAAAAACTTCCACGTATTTCGAGACTGTCCGTATTTATTTCACCCTTAAATGGTGTTTGCTTTGCTTCGATATAAAAAGAGAGCTGTTTTCCATTCAGGGAGATATTCCTGAGCGGATCATCCTGAATTTGCTGTTCACCCTCATATAGCAACAGCCTTCCGTGGCCCGTGCCTGTGATTTGCCGATGAAAGTCTAAAACCAGAGTCAGATTATTCCCGGGCATGAATTCACCCTCCCAATAACCTTCCAGATTCTCATATCCCTGTATTTCCGACTGTTTTGAGCATTGAATACCCGTGAAGAGCAACATCGCCACGAGCAGAACCGGCAATGATTTTACACTCATTTCTCCCTCCGTATGATTCACCCAACTATCACATGACCCTTCCATATACAGCTAATATACAGAGAATCATAGTAACGAGATGCACGAATACTCCAATAAAAACAATCAGGAAAGAAACGTTACAAAACGCTTAAAATAGCGAACACGTGATTACCTTTTGAGCTTTATGAATGATCTGAAATAAGCTGAGAAACGGTCACAAACCGATATCCTTGTTTTTTTAGTCCATCTATGATCACAGGCAAGGCCTTCCTTGTTTCGGCTCTGCTCTTATACATCGCATGCAGAAGTATGATGGAACCCGGATGTGCTTTTGAGAGAACATATTCTGAAATTTTCTTCGCGCTTTTAGCTATCTCCGGATAAGACTCCGGTTCTGAATCCCACATAATGGTTTTTCTGTCATGTCGCGACAGATACCATGGAAGAAGGAGCAGCTTTTTCCCATATGGTGGGCGAAAACAGATCTCTCCTTTATAACCCGCTTCACGAATAACCTGGTCGGTTTGCTCAATTTCCCTGCCGATGAATCCCATTGATTTAAGGACCATCCTCTTATGTGACCATGAGTGATTCCCTAATTCATTTCCCTCTTTGACGATCAGGCGAGCTTCATTCATGTTCTTTTCCGCCTCTTTTCCAATAACAAAGAAGGTGGCCCGGATTCCCTTTTCATTCAGAATCTTAAGTATCTCCTCTGTATAGACCGGTTCGGGACCATCATCAAATGTTAAAGCTACAACGGAATCGGGAGTCGATACATGGGATATAATGGTTCCAAAGAATTGAAAATCTCTTGACTTACTGATTTTCCAACCCCCGGCCACAATCCCCATAAGAATGACCAGAGATATAACTAATCGCTTCAATTGTTTCCCTTATGTATCCATTTGGAAGAAATATGACAGACAGGATATCGAAGCATAATTCTTATTGTCAGTTGCTCTTGAAAAGCGTTCCCCTGACTTTTGTCATTGTTTTTTGAAAATCTTTCTTTATGGCTTCCTGGTGGGGAGCCGAAAAAATAAGACGGTAACCATCCGGGTCGGAAACAATTAACTCCCTGGTATTCCACGGTCTGTTAACCGGGCCCTCAAGGACATTGGCACCTGCCTCCCGAATCCTGCTTGCATAATCGTCGATCGAGACTTTTTGATCGCCTGCTATACCAACGTATTGGAAAGTAATGGAAACACCCGCTCCCTTCTTGATAACATCATCATAGTCGTGATTCTTTGCCTTCACCAGTATTAAATCCTGATGTTTCTCTTTTCGCAAGTGCGCCATGTACGTATTCCCGTCCGGATCAGGCATCTCATAAATAACAATGAAACCCAATACATCCGTGTACCACTCTATAGATGTGCGGACCTCATCAACCTCAAAGGTTGGGAACATTGACATGTGGTATATTTCACTTTGATCACTAGTCATGTTACTTACCTCGCATCAATCATTTTTATCGGTGAGACAAATAAATCAACCGGAATAAGACAAAAACGCCGGATTTCTTAATAAAAAGGCTAGAGAATGTAGGCATACATGGTGATAAGGAATAAGACAATATCAAAAGCCAGGCATCCCCAGATAAAGCCTTTTGCCCGTATTATCGGCTCTTTTTTCGACCATAAACGTACAAGATTTCCAACGGCATGCATCAGCCACCCTAAGGCCAGCAGCAAAGGGGAGTACCACCAGCCTAATAACGCCAGCAAGGTAAAAACAACACCCCATATTGCTTCCTTGAGCAGAGTTCCGATCCGGCCATCAATTAAAGCGGTACCCATATATATCGTACCAACAGCCGCCAGAAGCACAGTTATTACGTCCAGACCCCGGGCGTATACCAGATTAAAAATCATAATGGCGGGGATGAGTGCTGCGAGGACTCCCAAAATAAAGGCAGAGAATGACTTCATGGCTATCGTAGGTTAAATTAATTCCGCCCTGTAATCTAACATGCAGAAGTTGCCAGAACAAAAAAAGATACGATTACCTCACTCTTTACCAGACACAAAAATACAGGGACCAACCGATTCCCCCATCCATGCATCAAATGCGTGTGCAAAACGCATGGGTGACGCAGGATCGGTTCTGAAATAAAGGGAAGGCTCGATCAGTTCCAGTTCCATCAGGCAGTATTCCCCGTACTGATCACGCACCCAATCGACACGCGCATAGAGAGGTAACCGATCCAAAACATTTAAAACCCTTTGACTTTGCTCAAGCAATATCGGGTCAGGAATAACAACTGATCGTATGATTCCTCCATGTTCTTCCTGAACCCTGAAATCGAATTGTTTCGGTGTTTTTAAAACGGCGTGGCTGTAAGATCCACCGAAATAAAAGACCGAATATTCACCTTCAGTGAGCACACGCTGCATAAAAGGCTGGATCATACATTCCTTGCCGGCGAGTGTATTAACTGCCTCCTCAACCACTGATCCCGCATCGTCATATCGGATACGAAATGTATTGCGGGCACCTGCGCTTATCAACGGCTTCACAACTATTTCTTCAGCACCAAATTCATCAAGCGCAAAATACAGCTGCTCCCTGTCAATCCTTTCGGGCCAAAAAGCCGGGACAATCCGAATACCCTTCCATTCCAAATCACGCAAATATGTTTTGTGGATATTCCATTTGACAAGCTCAAACGGGTTTACCAGCCGGGTCCCGGATAGACTTATAGCATTCAGCGTCTCAAGAAATTTTTCATGATTCTTGTGATAATCCCATGTGGTCCGGATAAGTACCGCATCATATTGACTCCAGTCTACTCCGGTTCTGTGCCATGATACCGAATCAATATGCCAGCCAAGTTCACGCATAGGCTGATAAACCAATTCATCATCGGATACGTAGCCGTCCAGAGTATCCATCGTAAGAAAAGCACAACGCTTCATAGCCTTGTTAGCTGAAAAGTACTGAAGAACAGAACATACGATATCTCGGGAAACAGTTTGAAAAAGAATATACATCCTCTCTCCGAAAAATCGATGCCGATGATTTTAAAATCGGGCAAAGCGTTAAAATATTTAGCCGGCTATTTTATAATTCCTATATAGATCTCTACGGACTCCTGGGTAACGTAGAACTCAAAATCGGTATTAAATCGTCTCTTGAATTGCAGGTTTTTCGAAAAATAGTTCCAAACCACCTGCCAGGTATCGGCAACTACACCAGGCATTGACCCTCGGCCTTTAAACAGTAGATAATCCCCCGCCTCGATTTTGATACGGTTGAATCCGTTCTGCTCTATTTTAGGATCAAACGCTTCGGCACCGGCTGTTACGCTATAGCTGCCTTTTCTGTTTGACTCATAGTCTGAATAAACTCCATAAATCGGTGAATTTGGGATTTTACCTGGTATTTGATCCAGGATATCCTCCTCAAAAAATCGATCCCATAATGCAGGCAATACCGCCTTTTGGGGATTGGATTCGATCTTGTTGCTGGTCCGAACGCTGATTCCCGCTATCGTTTTTTCTGTAACATTGGCAAGTACTGGTCCCATCTTTCGTTTAATTATTTGTCAGTTGTTGCCGGACAAGCGCCAGACGCCGGCAACCCTCTTCTTAAAAGAGCAATCAAATGGTAACTGTATAATCACGGTTTTCGATTTCCCAAATTTTAAAAAACAAATTACGACATGCCCGAATCAATGTTACCGGCTAAATCCTTCATTAAAGGTATTGACGACAACTTCCATTCAAATGGTTTTTCAATGTAACTCCAATTTTCGGCGATTTTGTATTACATATACGTAACAAACCAGAATCTGTGGCGAGAGGCATTGTAAGCCAAAGGAGTTTACTCCAATGCTCAATTTTACGTACTCCATAATCTCTGCCTCGCGCCATAATCGTACTGAGTTCACTAAAAATAATTTCTCGCACTCTTCCAGCATTGCGAGAGTTATGATTTTCTCTTCGTTTTTCGCCTGCCTGATTAAAGAATTGCGGAATGTCCCGGGAAGAAGCCCGCAAGTCACCGGCGGCGCATACAACCTGCCGTCCATGCCTTTGATGACTGCATGAAGACCGAGCCTTCACATAAACATTACGGTTCGTTGTTTTGTGGTACAGAAAGATATTGTCTGAATTTACAGGTTCAGCCCCCATAAACATCCTGACAATTCCTGAAGATTGATGTGTATCTAGTGCTAATACCAGTTAATTTGTAAAGTAATTAGCCGCGGATTTACGCGGATCCAAACAGATTAAATCTAAGTTTGTCTACCGATAAATGTTATGAAAACCAACTTTTCGAGTTAACAAATATCTCTGATCTGGATCATCATTTTTTCACAAAAAATTCGAAAATCATTCTTAATGTGGGCGATACGCAATGCCTTTCGTAATGCCGGGTCATTTCCCTTTTGGTCAAGATATCTTATGCTGTCTTCAATAAACCTATTTTTAGATTCATTCTTTGTAGATAGCTTTCGAATCCTTCTTAAATCAAGTGTACTTCTAAATGTTTTACTTTTATCGAGTACTCCGGCTGCTCTCATGCAAATCATGGTCCGTAAACATTTTTCACACTCTGAACAATTATAACTGTTGTTCGGATTACGCCAACATACCCGCAGTGTATCCAAGACTAAATCGAACTTAGTTATGAATTCTATTTTTAGATTTCTATTTGCTTCACTTCCATCGTTATTAAATTCTAAATTATCAGCACTCCAGAGCACATCGAGCATGGGATGTGATCCCCATGGTGACAAGTGATCATATGTGTGTGAAGACGGGATATAGATTTTTTTAAAATCCCCGGCGAGAAGGAAACCTATAGCCGCCAACGCAGAGCCGTGAGTCCATTCCCAGTTGGCATGTTTATCTAAAAAATCCCGCAGGTTGGTCTTTACAGTAACTAATTTTACGCCAAACTCGCTGCTTATGTATTTGATCCTCTCCAACACCTTTTCACCCAGTACATCATTCGTATGCGGCACATCGAAACCATGCACATAAATCAAATGCGTGATCTCCTCACGGTGTTTCAAAAAAGTATAATAAGAATCGACACCACCGCTGAAAAACGTTCCAACATTTTTGTTCCTATCAGCCGGATCAGATGCAACACCCTCAACATCTTCCAAATGAATCTTTCTCAGTTTGGGATACCAGGTAGAAAGAATCTCCTGAATGCGCTCATTAGAGCTTAAAAAACGCTTCTTTACTGTACCCGAAAGGGCTATGTCGGCACCAACGCTCATGGATGGAATCAAAACGGATGCGATCGCGTGCTCGTTATTATAAGTCAACTTGTAGTTCGATTCGTAGTATACTGCATACTCTTTGTCATTTATCCGGATGTCAACATCAAGATGATTTCCACTTTTGCAGCGACTTAAGACACTTGTCCCCATAAACCTCAACAATTTTAAAAATTTGATGACTTGAGAATGCAGACTCTTCCGTTACATATCATTCTAAAGACAGATTCAATCCACTTACTCCACAATAAGCAAAGCTAAAATTTATCTATCTGATTCATAGTAACGATTATCGTAATCTGTCCAGAATTAAAAAGCCCCCGTCAAAAAGGCAATACTGAATACCACAGCCCGGCACTTTATTATACCTGAGAACCCAGTTACTTGTTTAAATATATGTTAGGTAATCATCCATCAGTTTTTGAGAATATCAACAAGCTGAGCTTTAACATTTCGCAAAAAAGCCCGGGTTTCATTTTTAGCGTATGCAACTCTTAAAACTTTCAGTAACCCTGGGTTTTTACCTGTCTCTTTCAAGTAATCTATATTTTCCTGAATAAAAGCTCTCGTGCTCTCATTGCTATATCTTAGATTCCTGATTTTTTTAAAATCGATGTTGCTTTGAAAAGTTTTGCATCGCTTTAATGCGTCTACAGCCTCAAGGTTAATCATAGTTCTCAAACATTTTTCACACTCTGAGCAATTATAGCTGTTGTTCGGATTACGCCAACACACCCGCAGTGTATCCAGTACGGTATCATACTTCGATATAAAGGACACCTTCAGATTTCTGGTAGATTCGCAGCCATCATGATCAAATATGATATTTTCCGAACTCCACAACTCATCAAGTATAGGATGAGACCCCCAAGGACCTAAATCCTTATAACTATGCGAAGAAGGGACATAGATCTTGGAAAAGTCCCTGGCAAAGAGGTGGCCCACAGCAGCCATTGCTGATCCGTGTGCCCATTCCCAGTTCGCGTATTGATCCAAAAACTCTCGAAGATTTGTTTTTACTGTTACTAATTTTACGCCAAACTCGCTGCTTATGTATTTGATCCTCTCCAACACCTTTTCACCCAGTACATCATTCGTATGCGGCACATCAAAGCCATGCACATAAATCAAATGCGTAATTTCCTCGCGATGTTTCAAAAAAGTATAATAGGAATCGACACCACCGCTGAAAAACGTTCCAACATTTTTGTTCCTATCAGTCGGATCAGATGCAACACCCTCAATATCTTCCAAGTGAATCTTTCTCAGTTTGGGATACCAGGTAGAAAGAATCTCCTGCACACGCTCATTAGAGCCTAAAAAACGCTTATCGATCATCCCTGATAGTTTCACATCCTCTTCAACACTCATCGTGGGAATCAGAACCGTGGCAACCGCGTGTTCATTGTTGAATGACAACTTGTGGTTCGACTCGTAAAACAGTGAATACTTTTGATCACTTATTTGTATGTCAACATCAATGCGATCTCCGCTCTTATTATGACATGAAATAACCGTCATAGCGATTCTGCTTGTTGAATAGCTGAAATGAGAAACACTAATACAGACTATATAGTTAAAATAGAAATTTCAATAACTTCACTTCCTCGACTGGCACAGCTCAATCAGAACCCCTGCATTCCCCTTCGGATGCAGAAACGCCACCCACTTGTTATCGGCGCCTGCTTTGGGTTTTTCACTCAACAGGGTGAAACCTTCCTTCTGTAAACGATCAAGTTCGGCTTCTATATCGTCCACTTCAAAAGCTACATGGTGTAATCCCTGCCCCTTCTTTTCAACATATTTGGCAATTACCGAGTCCGACGCAGTGGCTCCGAGCAGTTCAATTTTCGACTCGCCCGTGCTAAAAAAGGCGGTCTCAACTTTTTCACTCTCAACTACTTCGCGTTTCAGGCAGGCAGCATTTAAAATTTTTTCGTAGATGCGGATCGTTTCATCCAAATCCGCGACGGCAATACCGATATGATCAATATGCATCTTTGACATAACTCTCTCCAATTTTGCAAAAGTATCTTTTACTAATGTAATTTTTTTATGATGATTGCGCTCTTCCTGTACTAATCTTTTCCTCCCTTTTTTTGCGCTGCATGTCCTTAGCGATGGTTTACACTCTGATAGATATCCAGAAACTTTTCAACCATCCCCATGGCCGACTCACGAATCACTTTCATCTGATCGTAGGATACAATACCGACGTTCCCGGCATTCCAGGTAACGGCCATTGCCGGACGATCACGGTTGAGCGTCAATTTAACGGGTTGATATAAGGCGATAGTGATAGCAAACGGAACCAGTCCCCGACCGGCATCCATCATATTCACATGCAGATACAGATAGGGCACATCGGCTGCCGTAGTCTGTTTGATGATATCGATTCCGGCATCGGAAAGCTTCTTTTCGATCTTTTTTTGTATGTCGACCTGGGTCATGTCGGCATGTTCCTGGAGATCCTTATTCCATTCCAGGTTGACTGATACATAAAAACGTCTCAGACCTTTCATGGTATTCTGAGACATCTCCACTTCATTGCTTTGGGCTGATACGATGCCCCAGCCCAAAAGGATCATCAGACCTGACAATAAAAACCGCTTCATAACAATCCCTTCTGATTTTTATCAACGATAAGATACAATCAGCTTCTAATGTATAAGAAAAGCTACATAAAGATACACTAAACGCCTGTATTTTGTATACGAATCCTCCAAAAGAATAAGCGTTTATCTCCTCACAAAATATCGTACTCAGGTTCGTCTTTGGTAATACCCTCTAACATCGCAATAAATTCACGAATGATCGATCTCAGTTCGTCCTTCCCCGTTGCTTTTAACGGAAAGTAGATAGCAGCTCCTATATTCCGTGTGGACGGCGTGGTCTTCGTCAGCAGCGAATCTTTTACAGGATTGACAATCGGTTCCTCCCCTTTCGAACGAACCCTGCATCCAACTACCAGTCCATTTAACTTGATGGCCTGATCACCCTCGTTAAACACATATTCTTCACCCTCCTGACCAAGACGAAATATGTAATGAGTAGCTGCTGCCAGATCGAGATCCCAGAGAGAAATGGGAACCATGTATTTCAGCGAAAGTGTATTGATAATATCGACAGCACTGTTTATGCGCGGGAACCGACCATCACGAGCCTCCCTGAGCAAGTATTCTGAGGCCGGTTTACACCGTCCTGTTGGCCTGAATGCATCCGTTCGCAGCATATCACGGGCAGCCTGACGCATCTTTTCTTCCTGTTCGTTGAGTTCGCCCAATCGCAATTCCAGTACGTGCCTGAGATTGCTCTCTAAAGCCGGTACCGGATGGTGAATGTGCAAATGTTTTGCCACCACCAACCCAATGCCCATATCAGGATTATCCGTTTTATTTGTAAATAACAGATTGTGAATCATTACTGTGTATTACCTCCCGCCTGTGTTCAAAATATCAGGATTAGAACACGTTGTCGCATCGTGTCACAAACCCATTCCTATCAATAAAATACAGATTTACGCCGTAGATATAAATCTTTTAGTCAACTGCTTTTTCAATTAATTCACGGGCACTGGTCAGGGTTGCATCGGTGATGCGTGAACCGCTCATCAGTGTAGCAACCTCCCGCACATGGTCATCGCCCGAAAGAGATACCAGACGGGTCACGGTCCGGCCGCCCTGTTCCCATTTTTCCACGCGAAAATGATGATGTGCCTGGCTGGCTATCTGAGGCTGGTGAGTGATTGCTATAATCTGTGCTGTCTTCGAAAGATTACGCATTGTCCTACCCACTTTCTCGGCGATTTCTCCGGACACCCCGGTATCAATCTCATCAAATATCATTACTGGCAGACTCTGTTCCTTAGCGATAATCGATTTGATGGCCAGCATCACACGACTGATCTCACCTCCCGACGCCACCTTGGATAACGGCTTAACAGGTTCGCCGACATTTGTGGAGATAGCAAACCTGATTTCATCAATACCGGATTCCGTACAGTCCAGCCGTGTCCCAGTCTGCGTAACCCAGCCTTTTTCAGACGGTCTGGTTTGAATATCCACCTCAAAACTGGCATGTGCTATACCAAGTTTCGTCAGTTCGGACTCAATCTGGCCGGCGAGCCGCTTGCCGGTCTTCTCACGGTGTTGATGCAGTTTCCAGGCATGGTCAGAAAGGATGTTCTCCTGATCGACTACCCGTTTTTCAAGCTTTGATATCTCCAGATCAAAGTTTTCCGACAGATTCACATTCTCACGTAACTCTTCCCTGTACTCAATCAGTTCAGGTGTTGTTCGGGCATATTTCTTTTTCAGGCGGTTCAGGTCCGAAAACCGCTGCCTCAGTTTCTCCAGACGATTCGGATTAAATTCGATATCTGATCGGTAAGACTCCGCAAATCGAAGCAGTTCCTGCAGGCTGATCCGTGCACTTTTCAATTCTTGCAGATAGCTGTCGAATTCCGATTCCATCTCTGCCAGGTCACCGAGCGACTCCTCCATCTTAGCCAGCATATCCAATACGTTGATCTCCCCTTCCTGACCTATTTCCAGAAGCGTACCGGCTTGTCGGTCGAGTTCTTCCGCATTATCCAGTTTCGCCATTTCAGACCCGATCTCTTCCTCTTCTTCCATACTTAGGTTGGCCTGATCGAGCTCCTTTAACTGAAACTGGTACAATTGGGTCTTCTCACGCAAATCTCGTTCACGATGCCTCAAATCATTCAATTCATGCTTCAACCGCGAGGTTTCCTGATACGCCTCCTGGTATTCCTTTAACATTGACTCACTATGTGCATAGCTGTCAAGTACTGCCAGATGGTTGTCTTCGCGTAGCAGAAGCTGGTGATCATGCTGACCGTGGAGGTCCACGAGATGGTCTCCAACCTCCTTCAATACTGTGATGGTCACGGGAGTATCATTGATAAATGCGCGGCTTCCGGTAGGTCGGATTTCGCGCCTGAGGATCATCGAATCGCGGTGTTCGACCTCGTTTTCGTTCAGGATTCCAAGGATGGCTTCATCGTTATCCACGCGTATAACGGCTTCTGCAATAGCTCGACTGGCCCCCTGACGAATCACATCCGTATCGGCACGTTCTCCCAGAACCATATTGAGGGCTCCCACAATAATAGATTTACCCGCGCCCGTCTGGCCGGTGAGCACCGTGAACCTGGGGTACAATTCAACCTCCAGTTCATCAATTAATGCAAAATCCTTTATATACAGCGATTGTATCACTTATTCCATCCGCCGTTTTTGATGCTTGTGAATCGAGTAATCCGACACAAAATACATGATTTGGAATGAAATATGATAGTCCCGTGTATTACGCAACAAGTTGTGAGATATATTAAACACAGGGCTACAACAACAAAGTTGTTCTCAAAAATCCTTATTATTGACAAGATTTTGTAATTGGTGGGGAGCCTGCACTTCATACGAATTTATCAGAAACTTTTTACATGCCCGATTTGAATAAAAAAGAACTGGCTATCGATACTTACGAACTAACCGATTACCTTCCGCTGGTACCGCTGAGGGACACCGTTATCTATCCGAACACCATGTATCCGATTTTGGTGGGAAGAAGCGAGTCGCTCGATGCCATACGTGCCGCAGATAAACACGACAAACTGGTTGTCCTTTGCGCCCAAATGGATCCGGATGCCGAGAATCCGGGTTCCGACGACTTATATAATGTGGGGACGCTGGGCAAGATCGTACAGATTCTGCAATTACCCAATAACCTGATGAAGGTCTTAATCAGCGGCCTGGAGACAGTGGATATCAAGGATATCGACATGAGTACGAGGTATATTCGTGCTAAGATCAAACCACGCAAGCTCAAGACGATCCGGAACAAAAAAAAGCTGAATGCCCTGATTTCAAAGACCCGCGAGACATTCGAAAAGTATGTTCTGTTCAACAAGGATCTGCCTGAAGAGATTCTGCTGGGATACGAACAGTTTGATGATCCGGAGCAGATGCTCTATTACATGGCCTCATATATCGATTTGGGTCTTGAAGAGAAGCAGAGTTTCCTGGAGCAGAATGACCTAGCCGGACGTTTCACAAATGTGCTGACCATCCTGAGCGAGGAACTGGAAATTATGGCGGTAACCCAGGAGATCAACGAGAAAGTTCAGAACGAGATCCAGAAAAACCAGAAACGATTTTTCATCCAGGAACAAATCAAGATGCTCCAGGAGGAGCTGGGAGAAAACGAATATGCGGATCCGGAACTGGCCAGGCTCAAAGAACAATTCGACGCGAAAACACTACCCGAGACGGCCCTCGAAAAAGTTCATGAAGAACTGGATCGACTAAAGAAAACGCCGCCCATGTCGCCCGAGTACAGTGTATCCCGCAACTACCTCGACTGGATGCTCGCTATGCCATGGGGCGAATATACCGAGGACCGCCTGGATATTAAAGCGGTTGAAGAGGAGCTGAACCGCGAACATTACGGTCTGGAAAAACCGAAAGAACGTATACTCGAACATATCGCCGTACTGAACCTTGTGGCACGTCTAAAGGGCCAGATTCTTTGTTTTGTCGGCCCTCCGGGGACCGGCAAGACCTCTCTCGCCAAATCCATCGCCAATGCTCTCGGACGTAAGATGGTTCGTATTTCGCTGGGTGGTATTCACGACGAGGCTGAGATTCGCGGCCACCGGAAAACATATATCGGATCCATGCCTGGACGCATCATTCAGAGCATGAAAAAAGCGGGCGTCATGAATCCGGTTATTATCCTTGATGAGATAGACAAGGTGGGACAGGATTTCCGTGGTGACCCGTCGTCGGCCATACTGGAAGTCCTCGATCCGGAACAGAACAGCACCTTTAATGATCATTACCTGGACCTGGATTTCGATCTTTCTCAGGTCATGTTCATTACGACTGCCAATGTGGCCAGTGATATCCAACCGGCACTTCTCGACCGTATGGAGATCATCAACCTGCCGGGATATCTGGAACATGACAAGCTTGAAATAGCACTTCGACACTTGATTCCCAAGCAGTTGAAGTCTCATGGACTGGCACCTTCGAGGGTGGTTTTCAAGAAAGAAGCCATCCTTGAAATTATCAGAAACTACACGAGTGAGGCCGGCGTGCGAAACCTGGAACAGCAGATTGCATCCATATGCAGGAAGCTGGCTCGTGGAACCGTTGCGCGCAAGCAGGACAAGAAACGCCCGCCCAAAGCCACCGTCAATGAAAAGAAAGTACAGGAATTGCTCGGCGTGGAAAAATACAGGGACCACACCCTTGACCGCAGAAACAAAATAGGCAGTGTAAACGGACTGGCATGGACAAGTACCGGAGGAACCATCCTGTCAATCGATGTGGCTATGATGCTCGGCAAGAACAACCTTCAACTCACCGGGCAATTAGGCGATGTGATGAAAGAATCGGCCCAGGCTGCCCTGACGTATGTGCGGGCAAACAGCAAACTCTTCAATATCAGCGAGGATTTCTTCGATAAACATGAGCTGCACATACATATTCCCGAAGGCGCCATCCCCAAAGATGGTCCGAGTGCCGGCCTGTCTATGGCGGTTGCCATCATATCATTGCTGACTAAAAAACCGGTTCGCCACGACCTGGCAATGACAGGGGAGATCACCCTGCGTGGCGAGGTCTATGCCATTGGTGGGTTAAATGAAAAACTTCTTGCCGCACAACGCAACCGGTTATCAACCGTGCTGATACCGGAGGACAATGCTCCCGATCTCGTTGAAATACCGGACAAAGTGAAGGAAGGTTTAAGGATAAAGACCGTTAAGACAATTGATGAAGCGCTGAAGTGGGCATTGGTCAACACAAATTCGAAAACCGGCGCCGCCAAAAGAAAGAGTGATAAGGCTCAGTAGATGTCCCTCTTTATGAATAGTTTTATCTAATAAGATCCGCGAAACAGCAATTCCTTACACGGGTTAACAAAATTTTTACATTGGTTTGCCAGATAAACCGAACAAAACATCTGTAAATACCGGACCTAACGTCCCTAAAGATTTTCCGCAGGAAACTAAAATCCACCTGGATGTGGCTCCGGGGCAGCAGGATCCGGTGCGTCTGGACAAATACATCACGTTATTCGTTCAGAATGCAACGCGTACGAAGGTCCAGGAAGCCATTAAGGCCGGATTTGTATTGGTAAATGGCAAGCAGGAGAAGGCTTCGTATCAGGTTCAGCCAGGTGACCAAATTGATATCACCTTGCCAAAACCGCCTCCACCGGAAGCTGAGCCGGAAGAAATCCCGCTGAATATTATCTATGAAGATGATGACGTGATTGTCGTTAACAAGGAAGCTGGAATGGTTGTCCACCCCGCCTTCGGCAACTGGACGGGCACACTGGTAAACGGCCTGCTCTATCACGTCGGGGATCTGCCGGATGTCGACGATGAAAATGTTCGGCCGGGTATCGTCCATCGCCTCGATAAAGATACCAGTGGTCTGCTTGTGGTGGCTAAAAACAGGCAGACGCATGCACATCTGTCAGAGCAGTTTGCCCGGCATGATACCAAACGCAAATATTGGGCCATCGTATGGGGCCATCCCGAGAGCGAAGGAACAATTGTGGGCCATATCGGCCGGTCACCCCGCGACAGAAAAAAGATGACCGTTTTGGATGACGATGCCGGTAAACATGCCATTACCCATTACCGGGTGATTGAGTTTTTTGATTACCTGAGTTTGGTTGAGGTTGAGCTTGAAACGGGCAGAACGCATCAAATTCGTGTGCATTTTGCGCACATTGGTCATCCCGTTTTTGGAGATCAGACATATGGCGGTGCCAGTGTCCGTTTTGGTCCGAATACGGGTAACAGGAAAAGGATGTTCGAATATCTTTTTAAGCGACTGGGCCGACAATGCCTGCATGCCAAAACGCTGGGTTTTGTTCATCCAAAGACAGGCGAAGAGTTGTTCTTTGATTCCGAACTGCCCGGAGATTTCAAGGAGGTACTCAGCAAGTTTCGCCAGTTTTGC
Organism: uncultured bacterium; assembly: GCA_963787205.1. Classification (GTDB taxonomy): domain Bacteria; phylum Bacteroidota; class Rhodothermia; order Balneolales; family DATFMH01; genus DATFNI01. The sequence continues at coordinate 46,903 of CAWBCD010000037.1, read as the reverse complement.
AAGTTATGATCGTACCCATTCTGGAGATGTCACCAGCTCGTGAAAACCATTTTTAAGCTATAAATATTGAATCATAACCAATGGCAAATAAAAAAAAAGAAATCACGATAACCGTTGAACTGGATGAAGAAAATGTTCCCACCAACATCATCTGGGATGCCACGGACTCCAAAGAAGAAAAGCCCGTTGCCTGCAGGGCCATGTTGCTTTCTCTATGGGACCACAATCATAAATCAACGCTTAAACTGGACTTGTGGACACGCAAGATGATGCAGGATGAAATGAAGATCTTCTTCCATCAGACACTGGTTTCTATGACTGATTCCCTGGAGCGTGCCACCAATGATGAACGCATCACCAGCGATATGCGCGATTTCTGCGACTACTTTGCCGAACGCATGGAAATAGCCGACTGGAACCAAGGCAGTAGTCAGTAGTCAGTAGTCAGTAGTCAGTAGTCAGTAGTCAGTAGTCAGTAGTCAGTTTAACAAAATAGTTATTAGGGTGATTAGGTAACTGAGTTACCAGGATTTTTGGCCAATTTCATTGGTCATTTGTTTACTGTTTTACTGATTACTGCTTATTGTACTTCCCGGCCTCCGCTTTCTTTGATGGCCTCTACCGGACTCTTTTCCCATAACTCTTCCATTTCTTCCAGCGAACGACCTTTGGTTTCAGGAACAAATTTCCACATGAAGATTGCGGAAAGAATACCCATGATCCCGTAAATCCAGTAAGTAAAACCATGATGGAACAGACCATTCAGGAAGGTGGAGTTATTCATGATGGGGAATGTCCAGGAAACGATCAGGTTAGCAATCCACTGGGCAGCGACAGCTATGGACATAGCACCACGGATTGAATTCGGGAAAATTTCAGCAAGCATAACCCAGCAAACGGGTCCCCACGACACAGCGAATGAGGCCGTGTAAAGCAGCATGAAGATCAAGGCACCCATTCCAACACTCTGTGCAAAGAAGAGAAAACCCAGCACAATCATTGAAATAGCCATCCCGACGGAACCGATGATCATCAGCGGTTTTCTGCCAAAATTATCCACCGTAAAGATGGCAACAATCGTGAAGGTCAGGTTTACAGCGCCGACAATGATCGTCTGCAACAGGGAAATATTGGTACCGGATCCCATATTACGGAAGATTTCCGGAGCGTAATAGAGCACCACGTTGATGCCGACAAACTGCTGGAACACGGACAGCAGTATGCCGATCACGATAACCAATCCCCCAAAAGACAGCCAGGGGGCCGACTTAGTGACCAGGCTCTGTTTTATTTCCCCAAGAACTGATAATGCACGGTCGTGTCCAACTAGTTTGTTCAACACGCCTTCGGCCTTATCGTCCCGGTCGACCATAACGAGGTAACGCGGGGTTTCAGGAACGAAGAAAAGCAGGAAGAGGAAGAGTCCGGCTGGAATATTCTCAGATGCGAACATCCAGCGCCATCCAATAGTGTTCAACCATTGATCGGTTCCCTGCAGAGAAATAAAGTAGTTGACAAAGTAGACGATCAGCATACCGAAAATGATCGCAAATTGGTTCCAGGACACCAATTTACCGCGTATTTCGGTCGGTGCGATTTCGGCGATGTACATAGGAACGATCATCGAAGCAAGTCCGACACCGATACCGCCAATCACACGATAGAATATGAACGAGCTGATTACCTCAACACCAAACACGTTCATTGAATCGGGGATGGCCGAGCCAACTGCAGAAATGATGAAAAGGACGGCTGCCATAAGCATCCCGTTTCGGCGACCAAGCGTCTGGCTGATATAACCGGCAATGGAGCCACCAATGATACATCCCACAAGTGCGCTCGAGATTGTAAAACCCTCGATAGAATTAGCCATACCTTCGGTCAAATCATTAGGCATGGACCAAAAACGGAAATACCAGACGAACCAGGCTGCAACTACCAGGATAAGCGTGTAGATCCCCCCTCTTTTATTTCCGAACAGCTTGAAAAGGAAGCTGCTGATCAGAAAAACAATTACGACAAGACAAACAGAAACAATTACCTTGTACTGTAAGATGACATTTGCAGCAAGGGCCGGATTATGGTACAACGGAGTAACAAAAAAACTCTTCAGGGCACTTACAGTTCCTGAAATAACAGCCGTATCATAACCAAAAAGCAAACCACCTAACGTTGCTACCAATGTCAGCGCAATGACATATGTTTCACTACCTCTGTTACTATTCATACTACTCTTAATAGATTATTGTTAGCGCTTTTTTACAGAGCTGCGTCAATAAAACAGGAACACCAATCCTCACCGATATAAAACAGCAATTGAACTAGGAGTTAACGCCCCACGAGAAAGAAATTTCCTCCTGCGGATCAAGCGCAATCAAGCCAATTTTGTTATTGAATACATCAGGTAGACAGGTCATGGGTTCAAATGCAATGGATTTCCTGTTTGGCGGGGTGTAAACCTGGAGATAATTATACTTATTATCGCCCGTCTGCTGCCAAATAGTGAAATGGATATCATTTGATGGATCCGCGACCTGTACGACTGCCTTGCCATTAGACGAAGCCAGTTCGAAACAGGAGTCAAAATCATAATCGTTGATCTTCTTCAACTTAGTGAAAGCGTCGAATTCTACTTTTTCACCAGTTGGTATCCGTTGATCATCGACTTTATAAAGAAATTGGGATGGAATTGAAATTTCCAGATTATCCACCTTATTACCTGTCTTGTAATAAGGATGCCATCCATCTCCTATGGGTATCGATTCCTGACCAGTATTCCTGATGGTGGTTGTAACCGTTAGACCGTGTGTTTCATGAAACTGATAATCCAGTTGGATGAAATAAACATATGGAAAACCCTGCTGTTTACCTTTATAATCATACGCCAGGGTCAAATGCGCATAATCTTCACCCTCCTCCTCTCTCTCTATTCGGAAGGCCTTATCATAAATCAATCCATGGATACTGTTATCCTCGTGTGGGAAATTTACGAACAATTGGTGCTGGTTGTCGTTGAACGTAAAGACACCGCTTCTTATGCGATTTGGGAAGGGTGACAACTTGGCACTTTTAAATACCTCTCCGTGCTTTTGCACTAACTCTTCTGCAGACGCATATCCATCTATAATGGAATGCAGATTACCCTCATCATCACAGATAACATAATCATTAATGAGACCGGCAAAATCAGGAAGCACCGTCAGAGACGCATTATTATCACGATTTACCAGTTTTATAGCTTGAAACGTTCCAAATGGATGATGTTCAATGAAAAAAGCCACTTATATAATATTTATTAGGAAAAGACACAGACATCAGATGCCTGTCGTTTTCACACTTTTATAAATTAACCCTTGTTTCAGAAAATGACCGTTACCTCTCACACCTGTGAAAAGATATAATGTTTTTCCGACCATACAGAATACATGAAATGTGTCAATCGCGCAATCACTTTGAAACTTTTCGGCGTCTAAAATGCTTGTACCCTGTGTATTTTTTGAGTTAAAACTACAGGATACCAGATATGTCAAAACTACGCGGCAATAATAAGGCCTTTGGTCGCCCCGGCCTCGAACCCAAATGGACACATGGAGATAAGGATGGCGTTGGAACAGCCTACTCGGCAGACAGCCGGTTATGGTTTACTCTATGGAACGGGGCTGTCACTGAAACATACTACCCGACGATCGACCTGCCGCAAATTCGGGATCTTCAGTATTTAATCAGCGATGGAAACACCTTTTTTTATGAAGAAAAGAAGCATTTACAAACAAAAACCGAGCGTATCTCCGACAACGCACTTGGTTATCGCGTCACAAATACCGACCCGGAAGGTCGTTTTTATATCCAAAAAGATATTATTACGGCACCACATCTTTCATGTTTGCTTCAGCATACCAAGCTGAAAATCAACAAAAAGCTTGATCATCCCCTTTCTCTATATGTCTTGTGCGCACCTCATCTCCAGGTTGGAGGCATGGGGAACAATGGTTACGTGATGGAAGTGGCCGGACGTGAAATACTGGTGGCCGAAAAGGACGGGATGTGGCTGGCATTGATGGCATCGGAGCCCTTCAAGAAATTGTCCGTCGGTTATGTTGCCAAGAGCGATGGTTGGACCGACCTGAATGATAATTACAAGATGGATTGGGAATTTGACCAGGCAACGGATGGAAATATCGCACTGACCGGCCAGCTTTCTCTTGAAGACACACAAGAATTCACACTCGGCATGGCTTTCGGAGAGGGAATGCATAATGCCATCACGACCTTGTTTCAGGCCATGGGTATTCCTTTCAAACAGCATTTCAAGAGGTATACTGATCAGTGGAAACGACCTACAAGTGAAATGCTCCCCCTCGAAAAAGTATCGGGCGATGGCGGTCATCTGTATCGAGGCAGTTACAGTTTGCTCCTTTCTCATGAGGATAAGACATTCCCCGGCGCGCTCATCGCTTCCATGTCCATCCCATGGGGTGAAGTGATGGGTGACGACGATATGGGAGGCTATCACCTTGTTTGGACCCGAGACATGGTTAACAGCGCAACAGGATTGCTGGCCGCCGGCAACAAAGGTACTGCCTTGCGCGCCATGATATATCTGGCTGCTACCCAGCACGACGATGGGGGATTCTCTCAAAACTTCTGGATCAATGGTGATCCCTATTGGCGTGGTATTCAACTTGATGAGGTGGCTTTTCCCATTATACTGGCTTGGCGATTGCAACAGGAAAAAGCCCTGCAGGACTTCGACCCGTTTCCAATGGTGATGCGCGCAGCGCGTTTTCTCATCAAGCATGGTCCGGCAACAGGACAGGAACGCTGGGAGGAAGCGAGTGGCTACTCCCCCTCTACATTGGCTTCCAACATAACAGCACTGGTCTGTGCCGGTGCGATGGCACGCAAACGCGGAGAAAAGCGCACAGCTGCCTATCTAGAAGACTATGCCGATTTTCTGAGTGATCACATAGAAAGCTGGACCGTTACTACGAACGGCTCTCTGGTAAAAGGCATCAACAGGCATTATATCCGCATTAATCCGGTGAACATCAACGATCCACATCCGGATGAGGATCCCAACCTGGGCTATCTCACCATTGCCAACCGCGCACCCGGAGAACAATACCGATTCCCGGCCAGAGATGTTGTCGATGCCGGTTTTCTGGAGTTGGTCAGATACGGTATCCGTAAAGCCGATGATCCTGTCATAGTCGATTCGCTTAAGGTGATCGATAAAGTACTCAAAGAAGACACGCCATACGGTCCGTGTTGGCGACGCTATAATCATGACGGATATGGCCAGCATGAGGACGGAAGTGCCTTCAAAGGCTGGGGACAGGGACGAGCCTGGCCGCTGCTGACTGGTGAACGCGCACATTACGAACTCGCAGCAGGTCATGATGTAAAACCGCTGATCAAGGCTATTGAACAATTTTCATCAACCACCGGAATGCTGCCGGAACAGGTATGGGACCGTGAGGATCGCCCGGATATCTTCATGTTCAAAGGCAAACCAACCGGTTCGGCAATGCCACTCATGTGGGCCCATGCCGAGTACATTAAGTTGCTGCGAAGCATGCAGGATGGCGAGGTGTTTGATCGGTTTTCAATTGTTGAAGATCGCTACCAGAAGAGTAAAAAGAAGCGCACTCAATATGAGATCTGGAAGCCTAATCGCCAGGTGGATAAGATCAAACCGGGAATGACGCTCCGTGTACAATCCTACCGGCCATTCACCCTGGTTTGGACGGATGACGAATGGGATCACACCCAGGAAGTCCATTCAGAGCCAACGGCCATTGGCATTGAATATCTGGATATTGAGATAAAGAAGGCTCAAGAGGCACCAATACGGTTTACCTTCCACTGGATGGATAACCACACCTGGGAAGGTAAAAACTACCATGTTATGATCGATCGAAAATAGAATATAACATTCCAAAAGTTTGTAACTTTTGGAATGTTTAACACTTCATCATATCCTCCCTTTCAAATACGCTTGTCGCCTCTCTTCCGGGAAACGCTCGATAGCATAACGAAGCATGGTACGAGGCATGTCGTTGTAATATTTCTTTAGGAATGATTCCTCTGTTTCTGAATCTCGTTTCCCTATTTCCCTGAGCATCCAGCCTACAGCCTTGTAAATCAGATCCTCCGAATCATTCTGCAGTATTTCGCTGATCCTCAGTGAATCATTAAAATCATTATTCCTTATGAAGAAAAATGTTGCCAGGACAGCCATGCGTCTATCCCAGAGATTTTGCGACCGGGCCATATCAAACAAAATACTGCGATCACGTCCCCATAAATAACCACCCATGATCGTCGGCGCCGACAAATCGACCAGATCCCAATTATTGATTTGATGTGATTTTTCCAGGTATGTGCGATAAATCCTCTCCTGTTCATCTTCATCGCCTTTGATGAATTGATCGACCCAGATCAATAGTGCCAGTAAACGGTCTTCATGCCACGGTGAAGAAAGCAGACTGAGAATATCCTCCATTGGGAGTTTTCTCGCTTTTCGGACAATCTTCCGGATAACTGCTACTTTTATACCACGGAATTGGTCCCCTTCCCCATACTGTCCGGGACCTGTTTTGAAATATCCCTGCAAGAAGGAAGCTGTCTTGGGATTGGCCGCCTTCTTGAGCTCCTCCAGAATATCCTCCAGTGCATACTTTTCGGCTGTCATATTCTTTAAATATTGATCTCGAATCAAACCTTCTTGAAAATATAACCATTCTCCCGCAACACGTTAATCATCAATCCGTACAATGTTATCGGTTAGTTTCGAAAGCTTTCGGGATTCTGGTGCAGAGTACTCACAGCCTCTGAGATTTCTGGTCAAGCCAGGAATGACGGGCGGTGAAAGGATAAACGCAGTTTCTCAATACTCACTACACATGACTCGATACTCCTATGTCTGAATCGCCCAATCGTGGATGGCTGATTATCGGCGCTTTTGCTCTCGGCACCCTTATACTTCACATGCTCGTCAGCACAAATTACGAACTGCATCGTGATGCCTACCTGTATCTTGCCGATGCAGATCATCTTTCCTGGGGATACTTATCCATACCGCCGCTGACTCCTTTTGTTGCTCATTTCTGGCAGTTGCTGTTTGGTTCATCCGTATTCGCCGTTCGACTTATCCCGGCTTTCATCGGGGCTCTTTCTATCATTGTTATTGGAGAAATTGTCCGGGAACTGGGAGGTCGTTCATGGTCTATTATTTTAGCTTGCCTCGCTTACCTGGTGTCTCCCGCATTTTTACGTAGTAATTCCCTGTTTCAACCTGTTTCATTCGATTCATTCTTCTGGTTGCTGGCAACTTGGGCCATGGTCCGATTGCTGCGCACCGAAGATCAGCGATGGTGGCTTGTATTGGGCATTATTTTCGGTTTCGGTTTTTTGAATAAGTACAGCATTGTCTTTCCGGCATTATCATTTGTCGTTGGGTTGTCTCTCACAAAACAACGGTTACTGTTTCGATCACGCTGGCTTTTCTATGGTGCTGTTGCCGGACTTATCATCATCCTTCCAAATCTTCTGTGGCAATTCAATCACAATTGGCCGGTTGTTCATCACATGACCCAGTTGAGAGACAGTCAGCTCATACATGTAAGGCTCTCCGATTTTCTCGTAATGCAGGCCTTCATGATTCTTCCCGCAGTACCAGTGTTTCTTGCTGGTATTTTTTATGTATTACTCGATAAGTCAGCGAATCGATTCCGTGCCATAGGATTTACCTATTTCATCCTTCTTATCCTGTTGATTATGCTTAGCGGCAAATCGTACTACACTCTCGGAATTTATCCCGTGTTCTTTGCTTTTGGTGGTGTCGCAATTACACGTTACACTGGCGGCAAACTGCAATGGAGCAGGTCCGCTTTAGCTCTATTCATGATTCTTGTCACTCTTCCGGCAGTACCAATGAGCTTACCCGTTTTACCATATCCTGGGATGATCCGGTATGACAAAGCTGTTGTAAAGATGGGGATGGATGATCTTTTACGATGGGAGGACGGAACCGTACACCCCCTGCCACAGGACTACGCCGACATGACCGGATGGAAAGAACTGGCCGACGTGGTCGATTCGACGTGGCATTCTCTTTCACCAGAGGAACAAAGGGAAACCTACATTTATGCCGAAAACTACGGAGAGGCCGGGGCGATTCGATATTTCAACAGGCACAAAAGAATACCCGAACCTATCAGTTTTAATGGTAGTTTTCTCTTCTGGGCACCGGATTCTTTCCAAGGAACAACGCTCATTTATGTCAATGACGACACAAGCGACATCCGGAATCAGTTTCATGAGGTCACATTAGCCGGAAGAATTACCAATCCCTACGCCAGGGAACATGGCATGCAAGTTTACCTGTGCCGGAAGCCGGTTCCCGGGTTTGCGAAGTTTTATGCCGATAAAGTCAAAAGGTTGAGGGCCGAGTTTGAGAGGAATTCTAAATTTTGAATTATGAATTATGAATTTTGAATTATGAATTGAAGTTACTTCGCAATATGTCCCGAAAGCATTCGGGACTGTTGTGTTGTTGCTTTTCAACTCCTAATGTATACAGTGGGGGATCATGTCATTACAAACCAGTGGAGTAGTAGTAGCGTGACGCTGCAGAGCCCACGTCACGAGGTAAGCCACTGTAATTACATGCCAGTTGCCTTTTCTTTATACCAGTCTCTCAACAGATAAAATGCTTCTTTCTTGTCTCCGTTCACGTCAATCAGCCCTTTACGGTTCCAGAAGTTTTGGATACCGTGAAGTTCGCGGCGGGGCGAGCGAAAATCCATCAGTATCCAGGGAGTTGTGCCCCGCAGAAACGGGATCTTATCCAGCATCTTGAATTGGTTGCGATAGACATCCGCCTGGTATTCCTCGCTCCAACGGGTTTGGGCATCAGCATGATATCCGTATTTGGCACCAGCTCCGAATTCGCTAATCACCAAAGGCTTATTAAAGGATGAAACCCATCGATGATTGGGGATGCCTTCCGGTGTGCCACCATACCATCCCAAATATTCATTCGCACCGATCACATCCAGATACTTACTAAGCGGATCATCCAGATGGACCGTGTTTTTGTTGTACGTTATTTCGGTTGCGGCAGATACAAGCCGGGTTGGATCCATTGCATGAGCCTGGTCAATCAGTCCCCTGAGAAACTTCAGACGGGCATCAGAGCGTGGTGTTTCATTCCCAACGGACCAGATGATGATGCTGGCCCTGTTGCGATCGCGTGTGATCTCCTCCGTCAACTGTTGAGAAGCCAGCTTGTAGGTATAAGGGTTGTTGAATTGCACAGTCCAGTATACAGGAATTTCTGACCAGACCAGCAATCCCATCCTGTCTGCTTCACGCAGCATGGCCTCGTTGTGCGGATAATGAGCCAGACGCACGTAGTTACAATCCAACTCCTTTGCCCAAGTCAGCAACGTACGGTCATCTTCGCGGCTATACGCACGTCCACCCCGCATCGGTGCTTCTTCGTGAATGGAAATCCCTCTGAGGAAGACGGGTTTCCCATTGAGCAAGATCTCGGTTCCCTTGACTGCGATGGTCCGGAAACCGATGTCATCATGTAGAGTATCACTGCCCTCAATCAATTGCACATCATATAGTTTAGGATGTTCCGGCGACCATCTATTCACATTGGTTTTCACCGTAAACTCGCCATAACCATTTGTGTCTGTCGTAATTCTCTTCTTTGTTTTGGCTTCCGGAATTCTCAATTCCACTTTTTGTGCCAGGTCGTGACCATCCAGTTGCACCCATCCCTTGATTTCATTCGGATTATCCGGATCGAGCTGAACACTATACGATCTGACAAATGTGGGTGGTGTCTCAACCAGAAGGACACGCCGGGTAAGACCACCGTAGTTCCACCAGTCCGTGTTGAGCGTCGGCACCCCGTCTTTGTGACGCTTGTTATCCACCTTCACCACTAAGGTGTTGTCGCCCGGCTTCAGGTCGTTGGTTATTTCGAATTGAAAGGGAGTGAAGCCACCGGTGTGCATGCCAAGCTGCTTCCCGTTCAGGTACACATGAGCCTCATAATTGGCAGCACCAAAATAAAGGAACAACCGCCGACCCGGTTTCAGATCGTAACGAAATGATTTCTTGTACCAGATGGTCCCTTCATAAAAGAATAATTTCGGACGCTGAGTATTCCAGTCACCAGGGACATGCAATACATCGGTATCGACAAAATCGTATTCAACCAGGTCGCTTTTATTCTTAGGCTTTGCATCCATGAAATAACCATCGCGACGCGGCTTGTACCGGTAATCGAAATATCCATTCTCAAAGGGATCGATGATGATCGGCCAGTCGCCGTTTAAGGAAGTAACTTTTCGATGATCCACATTTATCAGGAGGGAATCCGGAGATGACGACGGCTGAGCGATTCCGCTAAAAAGGGTAAGAAGCAGGAGGATGACACACATGTTTCAAAAATGATGATTAATCCACTTGATATGATTAACGTCATTATAGGAATCAATCACCGAATATGGAAGATACCTGGCTGCGATTTAACCCGATACCTTCCTTTGTCATCCTGAATTTATCCGATTTATCGGATAAAGTGGGATCTCGTTCAACCCGGCAGCGATCGACGCATCTGATACGAGCATTGCACCTTTCGACGAGATCCTCCGATAATTTACAAGTAAATCATCATCAGGATGACATCCATATGTCGGGGTTGAACAATAAATCCCCAAATTTAACACGGCATTTTAGCGTCTCTTTCTCTATCCTTAAGTCAATAAATTGACGAATAGCAGTAACAAGCATGCAACCGTACGAAAGCGAAAGAGAATCACTTAAACATGCTCTCGGAAACCAGATCAGGAGACTAAATTCCAGGATTGAATACTATGATCAATGGGATAATCGCATCTCAACGATGCGCCTTATAGTTTTCCTCTGTGGAATTGTATTGGTTTATCTCACGGCCTGGGTTAGCAATGCATGGCTCTTTTCCATGACTATATTGATTTTTTTAGCCACTTTTATAGGTTTGGTTCGTCAACATCGAAAAATTGACAGCGCTCGTGATAAGGCCAAACGATGGGTAACCATTCGATCAACCCACCTGGCACGCATGTCTCTTGACTGGGAGAATATACCCGAAAGGCACTTTATTGATATTAGCAGCCATCATCCCTTTGCGCATGAACTCAACATCATTGGAAGGCATTCGCTTTTGGAGTTGATGGATACGGCAATCTATCCCGGAGGTAGTGAAAAACTGACGAGCTGGTTCACTGAAACGGACCCAAATCTTTCCAAGATTGAAGAGCGCAGAGCCCTTGTCAAGGAGTTAAAACCGCTCTCTTATTTCAGAGACCTCTTGCAGTTGAAAGCGCTGCAGGTACAGGCAAAGACAGATCCTCGCGATTGGGACATGCCAACCTTGTTTGAGTGGCTTCAAATGGCCAAAGGCAGATCATACATCAAAAGCCTTGTGCTTGTCGGTTCATTGGCCGCAATAAACATCTTGATGATTGTTCTTTTTCTTACAGGCGTCATAAAAGCCTATTTCATTTTGTCATTTGTGGTCTATTTATTTGTCTACAATTTGCAAAGTGATAAGATAGAGGGCCTTTTCGATGACGCATACAGATTGGAAATGCTGCTGCGCCGCTTCAAAAATATACTCGAGTATCTTGAGGCTTATTCTTACAGACCCGGTAGCAAGCTCTTCGGTTTTTGTGCCATTTTTCATAATACCAAAGATCGTCCATCCCGTTTCCTCAAAAAGATTATTCATTTGACGGCAGCCGCTTCACTGGAAAAGAATGAAATATTCCATGCCATAGTGAATTTTCTTGTGCCCTGGGATCTGTATTTCGCCCACCGCATAAACCAGTACAAGATCACATTAACGGACAAATTAGAGCCCTGGCTAGATCGTTTTTATGAGCTTGAGGCACTTTGCTCGATCGCTAATTTTTCATGGTTGAACCCCGATTATGTGTTCCCGGAAATTCTTTCAGATGATGGTGCTTTTGTACTAAGAGCGAGTAACCTCGGACATCCGTTAATCAGGCGTAAAACAAAGGTCACAAATGATCTTGAGATCGAACATGCCGGAAACCTTTTGCTCCTTACAGGCTCTAACATGTCCGGCAAAAGTACCTTTTTAAGGACACTGGGCATCAACTTGTGCCTCACCTTTGCCGGCGGACCGGTTAATGCTGCTGAATTTCAAACTATCCCGTTACGAATATTTTCGAGCATCAATGTGTCGGATTCTTTAGATGAGGGTCTATCTCATTTTTATGCCGAGGTCAAACGATTGAGAGCCATGTTGGATGAATTGACAAGCCACTTTCAACGGCCGCTTTTCTTTATGGTTGATGAGATTTTTAAAGGGACCAACAACCGGGAACGCCTGACCGGCAGCACTGCCCTTTTAAAATATGTTGCCGGTAAAAACGGTATCGGGGTCATATCCACTCATGATCTTGAGCTGGCGCAACTCGAACAGGAGATACCGGAACTCCATAACTGGCATTTTGAGGAAACGATCGAAAATGACCGAATGAGTTTCAAATACAAACTCAAGAATGGTCCATGTCCAACCACAAACGCCCTCAAGATTATGGAGATGGAAGGATTACCGGTGAAGAGCTGAAGTTTTACGATCAATCATAGGCCGGACGGCCCGTCCGGCAAGACACCCGCTGCAAGATCTCCTGGCGTTTATAGTACGTATTCATAATGAATGATCGTTTTATCTCATTTTGGGCAGTTATCAATTTTTAGAGCGTATAAGTAAGTCCTGCAGGGAGGATGGATAAACGATACGTCGGGTTTATAGGGTTTTGTTTCAGCCGAAAGCTTTTCCCTTGCCTGGTATTGACAAACGCTGTTTGCTAATGTCTTCGTTTGCGCTTGTCGGACAAGCTGTCCGACCTACAGGTTATAAAAGTGTCGATGATATTGTTATATTTCGACATAAATTATTAACGTGTCGAAATTATCTACATGTCATTTTATCCGGAAGTTCCATATAACGACCTGCCGCTGTTGCCTCCAAATCAAGTGATTGAATCTGAGAGTGTTCTCAAGTCGGCTATCACGGCGAACCGAACGCTTGCCGAATTGAAAGGTCGTGCCGACATCATTCCAAATCAATCGATCCTCATTAACAGCATTATCCTGCAGGAGGCTCGTGCCAGTTCTGAGATCGAAAACATTATCACCACTAACGACCGCCTATTTGAGGCTTTTACGGCTTCTGATCAGGATTACGATCCGCACACAAAAGAAGTGCTGCGTTACCGCGAGGCTTTGTGGATGGGTTACCGAAAGTTGAAAGATCACTCCCTGCTTACAACCAATCTTTTTATTGATATCGTACAGACGATCAAACAAAATGAAGAAGGAATCCGGGATGACAGCGGAACCGTAATCGCGAATCCCGGTACCAAGCAAATTATTTACACTCCACCGGAAGGAGAACCTATCATCCGGGAACTGCTGTCTAATCTCGAAAAATTTTTAAATGATGATAGCGACGGACTGGACCCGCTTGTCAAGATGGCCGTCATTCACTACCAGTTTGAAGCAATCCACCCGTTTTCCGATGGAAACGGACGGACTGGCCGTATCATAAATATCCTGTACCTGGTGCAAAAAGGGCTGCTGACTCTGCCCATCCTGTATCTGAGTGATTATATCATAAATCATAAATCGGAGTACTACCGCAAAATCCGTGAAGTCACTGAAGAGGGTGCGTGGGAGTCATGGATCCTGTTTGTCCTCGATGCAATCAGAATGACGGCTGATGAGACTATGCAAAAAATTGAATCCATAAAAGAACTACTGGCCCGGACAATTGAAGAAGCACGGGATAAGCTGCCATCGAGGGTCTACTCAAAAGAATTAATCGAATTACTGTTTGAGCAGCCCTATTGTAAAATCAAGTTATTGGTAGACAAGGGAATATCCAAACGTCAGACAGCCGCTGAATATCTGAAGGAACTGGAGAGCATCGGCATCTTAAGGAGCAAGCAGGTCGGCAGGGAAAACCTGTATTTGAATGTACCTCTTTATAGCCTGCTTTCCGGCGAGAAATAATCGAGACGGTTAATATGTCGGGAATATCGACACGTTAGATCGATATGTCGATAAATTAATAAATTTTCGACTCATTTTCTATAATCAGGTTTTGAGGTTTACAAAGAACTACTGAGCATTCATAAAGAGTCACAGAGTAGATTCTGCAATCTAATCACCCGTATACTTTTCGATTTCATTGGTTCGTATATCTATGTACCTTCCTCTTTGATTAAACCGAAATCAAACTCATGATATAACCTATGAAAGCGGAGCATATCGCCATTATTGGTGGTGGAAATCTGGGAGTGTCAATAGCTGAAGGGCTCGTTCAAACTCATTTTATCTCTCCTGATGCCATTACGGTTACCCGGCGCAAGATAAAGTTAATACAACATTTATCTGAACTCGGAATAAATATCACCAATAACAATGTAGAGGCTGCGACCAAAGCCGACATTGTCATTGTTGCCGTTCAGCCGAAACAGATGCATGATGTGCTTCTTGAAATTCGTCCCATTTTGAACCCGGAAAAACATGTGTTGATTTCAACGGCTGCTGGTTTTACCATACGTGATATACGGGAAGTCGTAGGGAATAAGGTTTCGGTAATGCGCGCCATGCCGAACACGGCCATTGCCATCCAGCAATCGATGACCTGCATTGCCTCAGATAATTCCAGTGATGAACAAAAGGAAATGGTGACATCACTGTTCGACAAACTTGGCAAAACGGCATTTATCGAAGAGGACCTCATGGAATCGGCCACTGCCTTAGGGGCCTGTGGTATTGCGTTTGCCCTTCGTTACATCCGCGCCACCACACAGGGCGGCATCGAGATTGGTTTCGAAGCCGATCTTGCGCAACTAATTGCAACGCAAACGGTCAAAGGTGCCGCTTCTCTTCTGCTCGAAAAATCACGTCATCCGGAAGAGGAGATCGATAAGGTGACAACACCCCGTGGTTGTACGATTGCCGGACTTAACGAGATGGAACATCAGGGGTTCAGCTCTGCTTTGATTAAAGGAGTTATCACCTCGTATAGCAAGATTGCAAAGCTGCAGGATTAAGTGTATTGGTGCCGAATTTCTATCCGGCACCAATACTTTACTTTAAAGCCTCAATAATCCACGTCTCTGGAAGGGATACTAAATTTCTGTCATTCCCAAATTAGCATAATCCTGCTTACCAATCCGGTCTTCTACGGGATGTGATTTACTTCCAGAAGCCTTCCAAACAATACAGCCTACTTTAGTAGGATGATCTTCCACAAGGTAATCACCTGGTACGCTTCTCAACAGCCATAAGGTCAGGAAATCCCCACCTGCCCCCATAATGAACAAGGCGCCAAACCACAGAAGTATCGGACTCTGAATGGCTATGGCAATTACCGCCGGAATAAATCCGACAACTAAACCGGGCATGATCACGCCCCATCGGTAAGCGTTGGCATTCAGTGCAGCTTTACAATGAGCATAAGGTGTGAGTAGCTTCCAGTGCATTCCAAACTGAATTTCCTTCATAGATACGCGACCAAACCAAGACCACGTAAGACCATGAAGTCCCTCATGCATGACGGTACCAGCTATTAACAATACAATAAGTAATACCATATCTCCTTCGAGATTCCCGAGCCCGGTTATGACAGCCCGGATGCCGTAGATGTATAAATATATGTACACAATTAAGATTGCCGGTATCATCCCCACTACACCATATATGTTGGCCTTGACGGCTGAAAGTGTATATTCTTCTTTTTGATTGCTGATATCTTTAGACTGTTTACTTTCCATTGTGCCGTATGTTGTTACTGTTTTAATCCCTTAACGATGGCAAAATATTACTTTGGTATTATAATGCCGCCTTTATTGAGAAAATGTAATGATGGGATTTACGCGTATAGACAGGTGTTTCAAGAGATCCCTTCTGCAGATTCGAACTTATGATCATGATGATTTTTCGGCTCCCAATCCCGAAAAAAGCCAATAATGATATTGATTAAGGACGCATAAACATCACTTAATCGAAGTGAAAATGAGGTAAAAACGGGATCCCGGATTTAAAATTTTTAATATACATATAGATACTCATAGGGTTCGATTAGGTTGATAGCCGTTTGTGTCGTATCTTTAATGCTTCAAATTAAACTCTGTAAAGGTTTCCTACCTATCCGGTTTTCATTACGGCGGCATATCCGACCAGAAGTTATTATAGATTGTATCGGAAAAATTCCGATCGCCCGGGCCCATGGAGACTAACGCAGATCCACTTATAAGGACTCCATGAGCTCATTCGATGAACTGGGCCTCTCTCCGGAATTGCTTTCGGGCATCCGCGAGTTGGGTTTTGAACAACCTATGCCCATACAGGAGGAAGTAATTCCTCATCTTCTCAATCACCCGGGCGACCTTGTTGGTCTGGCCCAGACCGGTACCGGCAAAACAGCCGCCTTTGGGTTACCCTTACTTCAGCATATCGACACGCAACTAAAGGTACCCCAGGCGGCAATCCTCTGTCCAACCCGGGAACTTTGTCTCCAGATTACAAAAGAACTGGATCGATATGCCAAATATCTGAAAAAACTGAGTGTCGTTGCCGTCTATGGCGGAGCGGATATCCGCAGACAAATTAAATCCCTGAGAGACGGCGCCCAGGTCGTTGTGGCTACACCGGGTCGACTGCTCGATCTTATCCGGCGCGGCAGCATACCCCTGGACGAAGTCAAAACGGTTGTGCTTGATGAAGCTGATGAAATGTTAAATATGGGATTTCGTGAAGAACTCGACGCGATCCTCGATGCCATGCCACCGAACCGGAACACCCATCTTTTCTCAGCCACTCTGCCAAAGGAAGTAGCTGTCCTCAGTAAACGGTACATGTCTGATCCCCACACGGTCACTATCGGTAAACGAAATGCCGGGGCGGACCAGATCGATCATGTTTATTATCGCGTACATCCGCGCGATCGCTATGCAGCACTGCGGCGAATTGTCGATGCCCATCCGACTATTTACGGTATCGTTTTTTGCCGGACACGCCAGGACACAAGAGAGGTCGCGGAAAAATTGATACGTGACGGCTACAACGCCGATGCCATTCACGGTGACCTCTCACAACCCCAGCGGGATCAGGTGATGAATCAGTTTCGCAAAGGGTATCTTCAATTACTCGTGGCAACCGACGTAGCAGCCCGCGGTATTGATGTGGCTGATCTTACGCATGTCATTCATTACCACCTGCCTGATGATGTGGAAAGCTACACGCACCGAAGCGGTCGTACAGGCCGGGCCGGTAATCAGGGAATATCTGTTGCATTGATAGAACCACGTGAGACACGCCGACTCAGGATGATCGAAAAAACTCTGTCGGATCGGTTCAAGGAAGGTCGCATTCCCACAGCAAAAGAGATCGTCACCAATCAAATTCAGCATCGTATTTCATCCATGGACCAGATCGACGCCGACCATGCTCTCCTGAATGAGATCCTGCCTGAGATCACCCTGCAACTGAATGGCCTTGATCGTGACGAGTTAATCAAACGGTTTGTTGCTTCTACTTACCAGCCACTGCTCTCATTTTATGAATCGGCGCCCGATTTGAACACCGTGAAGGTACGCAACAAATCTGATCGTTCTTCCAAATCACGTGAGCGCAATGGTCGCAGACCAAACAAACGTGACGGAAGATCGGGGGGCAGCAATTCCTACCGCCGGTTAATGATGAATATCGGTAAGAAAGACGGACTTTCTCCAAAGGATGTGATCCGGGCTATCAATGATGCTACCATCGGTCAGAGGGTGTCGATCGGAAATATCAATATAGAGAAGCATTTCTCAGTAGTAGAAGTGGACGAACAGTTTGCCTCTGAACTGGGACGTTCTCTGAATAAAAGCCGAATCGGACGACGCAAAGCACAAGTTCAAGTGGAAGGATAAGAAGAAGTACTCTCTTCAGGTCATATGATTAATGACCCTAACCATAGAAAATGTCATCCTGATGCTGTCCGCGGCGGCGGACAGCGTAGGATCTCGTCAGCACCCAATCAGCAAACCGTTCAGGTTACATAAACGGTTGCCGGTTTTTCTCGTCGCAAAGATCTGCTCTCATTTTCCAGGGAAGCAGCGCTCACCCGTCTTACGTTCGCAGGCAGAACATGGGAACGAGAGTACAATTCAATCAAACAACGTCTCTACCTTTTCATATCGTTCTGTGAATTCAGGGAATCCGGTACTTCTCTGCCTCTCAAAAGCGACCTCTCTCCGGAAAATAACGGTAAATAGATTTCATTCGCAGGTTTACCCGGGATATGAATAATGATGGCGCCGCACACTTTGTAGATCCGTCCTGCCGAATTTCTTTTGGTGCTATTTACCATATCAAAGGCAATTCCCTGTGAAATTGCATCATATGTAATTACAGAATCACGCCTGTTTTTCCGCGGCCGCCATGCCGCCGGCCTGATATGCTTATATACCTGCTGAATTTCCTTCAGCGTCGAGCCCACGTGTAACCCATCAGCAGCATACTCATTGGGATCGGTTGTTCGTATTTGATGCACTGTTTTGATCCCTCCAAGATATTCCCCTGTAACCACGAGATAGACATCCGTCCTGTAGATCGTAGTATCGCGACGCTCAACTTTCACCGTGTCCAGCCAGGTTCCCCACGCATGCCCCATTGCCGCATCGCCAAGTTGCGGTTTTCCCAGTTTCGCCATTACCGAATCGATTGTCTCACCCATATATACCTCCCCCAACCGACTCCCGGGCATGATTGTAACCGTATGTCTTGGCTGGCATCCAATACATACACAACCAACAGTTATGAATAGAATAACTATGTACGCAGAAGGCAATCTCATGAGGTAAAATTTTTTATCGCTGAAATAGCAACCGATCTGATTCCAATATGGAAATATAAGATGATAAATTGCTACTTAACCTTTTGCACAGGCATGGTGAAGCCTATATAAAACAGCACTTTTTTATATTGGGGGCTGTAACCCACAGCTACAAATCCGTAAAGGGGAAAAAGCGTTCCATTAAATTGAATTGAAGACCGTGATCCATATGAGTGTATTTGGAAGGATTTAAAAGGCCCGTTAATGGGTACTTGTAGCGCGGTGTTTGAGTAACCACAGGGATCACAGTTTTATTATTTCTCTGTGTTCACCGTGACTTCTTTGTGGCCCCTTTGGTTTCTACTCCCATAATTTGTAAGGATCTGAATTTTAAAGAATCTTATAAATAAATGTTGACTATTCATTGGAGAAAATCATGACTGAGAATCAACTTACCGGACAAATCGTAACTACCGCAATTACTATTCACAAGAATTTGGGACCCGGATTACTTGAATCTGCCTACAAAGAATGCTTGTATTACGAATTAACGAAACAGGGCCTTATCACCGAAAAGGAAAAACCTTTACCTCTTGTCTATAATAGCGTTCATCTTGATGTTGGTTATCGGGTTGATTTAATGGTTGAAAGCAAGATTATTTTAGAGATAAAATCGGTCGATGCATTAAATGAAGTTCATCTGGCTCAGGTTCTGACCTACCTTAAGCTTTCCAATCTGCACTTGGGGCTGCTCATCAATTTTAACGTTACTCTACTAAAAAAAGGAATTAAAAGAGTAGTAAATGGATACCTGTAGACACGCATTTTAAAGAACCACAGGGATCACAGTTTTATTATTTCTCTGTGTTCACCGTGACTTCTTTGTGGCCCCTGTGGTTCCCTCTTTGTGGTTCCCTCTTCCCCAATCATCATCTCCATTTTGATCCGACAGCTCCCAGTAAATCGGTTTCATCAAATCCGGAAGGCACCTGATTGGTCTTGGCGTATTGGTATAGTGCCACCTGGAAAATGGTCTTAAGCACAGAGACCAGCATAGAAACCATGATAAAATAGAAGATCATCGTAATAATAACCGGCATACCAAATCCAGGTCCGGCCATAGTGGTAACGATAAGCATAATGATGATCGCCGGAATGACCAAGACGATACTGATTAACCCAAAGCTGACACCTGAAATAAGATTTTCTCCCCATGTCTTTTTAAGCATCTCCGTCGACTCACTGAATGCTTCCCAGGGGCCTTTCTTCTCGACCACAAATATCGGAATAACCAGAAAACTGGCAAGAGCCCATCCAAGTTCGAATACACCTGTTATCAACCTGCCGATTTTCCCCAGCCGCTCTTCGACCATTGCGAATAATAAGCCAACAGTAGCAGCAAACAGCGACCAGGCAATGATCAGGTGAATTCGCGACCATGCAGCGCGAAATCCAAACGAAACGGTAGGATTTTTCCCATTCATCCTCACATAGGCACACGCGACAATAGCAGAGTTGAAGAAAACAGCGATCACATAGTTGACAAAATAGACTCCAAACAGAATCAGATAATATACTGTATGATCCGTAACGGCAGTCTGTCTCAGACTCGTTAGTGTCGAAAAAGAATCTGACAAAATCAGGTAGGCAAACAGATAAAAAAAGATTGTTACAGCCAACGACATGACTGGAAATATCAACATTTCCTTGTCGTCTTTGAGAATATTCCATGAAGCCCGCAGCAATGAAAACGTTCTGGAAAACTTCCCCATGACCTCTGCCTTTTAGTTGATGGAAAGTATATGGAAATAATTATCGGCAAGATAATCAACCATTTGAGACATCTACAAAAAAACCGTGCAACCGGAGACCCTGCCCGGGGAAAATGGGAGCTGTGAGATAAAATAGGCAGAGCCACCCGGCAACACAGTTCAGCTTCAAGTAGCTACATTCGCTGTAAATGTCATGTTTGATCGTTTTTACTCTACTCTCCTTACATCCATCCGACGCTGCAGAAAAAAAGCCGAATCTACTCTGAAAATCCGACGTTTGAGAAACTTAATGACAGGTTCAATGGATATCGGTACAAATAATGAATCGCTCCAATTCATTGAACCAATCTTTTTAATCGTATCCCTATTCACCTGTACATCGGTGCAGAACGCACCTCTTTTCTCCCCGAGTTTTCGAGATCATTTTCATGGGAATGGCTTGTGTGGTCCCGTAAGTGGATGTGTGGTGGCCGCTACATTTGCTCCAAATCCACAATGCCTGTTATTATTACTACCAGCTCACTGCCTCGATGAATCTGCCACACTCCCAACACTATCTTCCTTCCAAAACGGCAAATACGCCTTATGCTGCCAACCTTCCCCATTCCAGTAAAGCAGGGAGTCTTTGAAACGGACAAAGTAATCCGGGGGCGGTATTTCTTTGATTTTTCCCCGTTTCTTTAAAATCCGTGCCAGCAAATCATAAGCATTATTGGTTCCAATACTTGTTAGATGCATCGTTTTATCAAACTGGAACAGCACGTGCGAGCCTGACATAAGCGTATCGTATATCGCAGGATTGGCATCATTTACTTTTACGATCAGGCCAGCTCCGTTCTGCTCGATATTCCTGCTGGTATTAAATGTTGCCACATCACTCAAAGCCTTACCCAGGTAAGTCATGGGTATTCGTATATATCCTATATCCTTTTGAATGGGATAGTTTTTGATGGTATATCTTTTTGTGGATGGACCTGTACTGTGAAAGTTGTCGTGTGGCAGCACTGCTACAAATGCCTGTTTGTAGCCATTGTTGACACCAGAAATAATTACTTCTTTTTTGCCGTCGTGGTTAATATCCAAAAACCCGATGCTATTTATATGGCCTGCATTCACAAAGGTATCCATAATTTTTCCGGTTCGCGGATCAATCCGCAACAGCATACTTGGAAAATATTTGGCGTGTGTTTCTATCAGATACAGCGATGCCGGTCCCGCACTTACCGTATCCAACATCATCCCATTGCATATATACGGATCATTTCCAATGAAAGGTTTGTAAGGATACTGCAGATCAAACTTTTTATTGAGTGTCCACAATATCTTGTGAGTTGATCCATCATAGCATACCAGGTAGCTTTTCCCAATATTAGTAAATGAATGTTTAATATGGATGATGTCGTTAATCCCGTCATCGTTCACATCGAAAAACACGGTAAGTTTTAACGGCGCTGTATTTAACACCCAATCATGTGCATTTTTCCATGTTCTGGTTTTCCATAATACCTGGCTCTCGCTGTTTTTAATGAACATGGTCTCACCCTTGTATTCGACCATTGCCGGATTTTTATCAATTGGTTTCCGGACCAGTGCGATGATGACGCCGGCCATGATCATCACCAGCAACACTGCAATAGCATCTACTTTATGCTTCCACAACTTATGGCCGGCCCGCTTAACCCTGCTTATTCGAATTTTCTCGCTGATCCTTCTGTCAAAAAAGAGATCCGGTAGATTTTCCGCACCTAAGATGGTCAATTCCCTGGATGGATATTGCAACAACAGTCTTTCTTTTGCTGCCCTGGCTTCATTCAATTGTGATGCGGGCACTACCAGCACATCCAGCCATGAATAAAAACACGCCTGTACTTTGAGATCCAGAGTGTCATTATCAACAGCGATGATCTCACCATTTTCAGCAATATCACCTGTTATAGCAATACCATCGCATAACTTGTAAATCACCCGCTCCTGTGAAGCTTTCAGCATACCACAATATAAAAGTCCGGCCATTGCTAAAGATGCCGAAGTACCCTCGTGTAATGAATGTATCGACCGATAGGATATTCTGCCCCGATAGTGATGTGTCCTTAATCCAGGAATTACCTCATAAATCAAATTCCTCGCCGCTGCCAGTGGCTTCGACAAATACGAGTTGATATCCTGCTCCACCCCAAACGTAGCAACATTCAGTTGTATATCATCCTCTTCTTTTGCCGATCGTTCGAGAATTACCTGGAGTCTCCGCAGCCGGGATCCATAATTTTTATCGCCTCCAAGATATCCGGATCGTTTTTCAATGACCGGTACATATACGGAATGATCTTTCACTTCCAGAGCCTGTTTCCTGACATTCTGCAATAATTCAATATCCGGAGACAAATCAGGCGCCTTTGCTGCCAGATATTCTGTCCATTCCGACCAACCACCAACTTTTGCAAGGCTTCCGACAGGATGGCTGCACAAAACGGCCGTCGCCTTTTTAAATTCGTTGAGGCAGACGTACAGGAAGCAAACATTGACCTTTATTGTCTGAAGAGCGTCTTGAAAAGATATCACCTCGCTCAGGATGGGATATTCATCAACCAGACCATCGAGAGTATTGTAAATCCGCTCCAGCTGCCCGGGGTCGGTACCCGCAATATTTAGTGGGTGCTCGATTGTCGGAATCTGCTGCGAAAGTTGTCTGATGTATGATTCGTATAGAGAAGCATCTCTCTGATAACCGGAAATAAAATTGCAGATCATCACAAGCTGGGCCCGAATCGAAGCCGTAAGCGCAAGTCGATTTTGCAACTCTTCAAACCTGCGCTCAAGTTCAACGGGATCAGCCATCTCTCATGCGTTGATTAATTCATCTTCTATATCTAATGATAGAGTATCACCTCATGGCTGTTACCAATGCGACTGATCATCGTTGTCAAACCTATACCATGATCGAGATTCAGCAGACAGGATTTCTTATCCGGTGTGCTTAAAAGGAGATAACTCACATTCTCTGCAGAAGTACCCTTCGACAGGCAGTGGACCATCAACTGATCGGAGCGCACCCTGAACTCAACAACCAGCCCATTTTTTCCGGATGAGATCTTTTCCACAGTCTTTTTCCCATTCCGGAGATCATCAAGGCGAATCTTTGTTTTGCGAACAGGAAGATGAACTACCGCACTTGTATCAGACCAGACCGACGAATCAATTTCGCCAGGTGGTGTAAAGTTCGCACGTCCTTTTTTATTGGTCACGATCTCAAAATTCAGCTGAGGAAATTCGACGATAGCC
The DNA here is from genome assembly GCA_963787205.1 of uncultured bacterium. Taxonomy (GTDB): domain Bacteria; phylum Bacteroidota; class Rhodothermia; order Balneolales; family DATFMH01; genus DATFNI01. Next base: position 22,924 of record CAWBCD010000037.1, on the reverse strand, counting down.
GGGGCTTTCAGGGGCTCCCTTGTGTTCAGATACAATTCAAGGACATTTTCTTTTTCGTCGCGCAATAACCGGACAATTACCCCATCCTGTTCCGAATAAAGTGTGGTCAGCCGGACAAACCGCCGCTGCACTTGAGAAGACATCGCGGCTAATACAATTGGAGCATCTAATGATGCCTTCTGAAATGTTTTGTAAGGAACCAATGGTATTACGTGCGATTTATGCTCACCATTGGATCCTTGCCCTGCATTCCAGAAATCCTGGTAGAATAACCGAAACCAATCTACGACTTCCTTGCAGGCGGAACATGTCCTTAAATGAACGGCGATGGCAGAGAAAACATCCTTATCCAGTTCTTCCTGGAATTGTGCAAACTGCTCCAACTGTGTTTCTGTAGGATGTTCGGATTTAGTAAAGGTCACAACTGTTTTTGTTTATTCATCGATTTTATACATACATCGTTGCACTTCACTGGTTTTGCTGAAAATAGTACAAAAATTCATAATACTTTTCCTAATTGCTGCTGAATATGGCTTCGGGATAACCTCATCAGATATTCGACGTACTTGCGATGATAGTTTCTATACAAGGAATATGTTAGCCCCGGAAGATACTTTTTTATATACGTGAAGTAGGGTATGTCTTCTATAAAAAACACATAACTATCGATATAATAGTCTCTTATCCCGTCAAAATAGTTATCGAAAGTATTCTCATCGATCTTACCTGTTTGTACATATCTCTGCCGCAACCCGGTTTTCAGGTAGGTGATGCTGGAATGAATAATGTGACTTACGTCATCTTGTAGCAGGCTTGATACCGGCTTTACAGAATGTGGGATGGGATCCTGTAGAAAAATATGAGACTCCCGGATGATCAGGCACAATGGGATCAGCGGATAAGCATGCACATAATCATCTTGTGATGTGATAATATCATGTGCCTGTGTAATAACATCATGCAGGTTCTCCTTCGTCGTTAAAAAAGGGAGTAATCTTGCATTCAGAATTTCCGGCGGCATCCATCCTGTTACAGACATGCCGTTTTGTACTCCATCCTCAAAAATCAAAAAATAGGTATTCCATCTACGAACCAGCGATACATCTTTGCATTCTTTTACGGCCAGTTTGACATTTCGTATGATCTTTGATAGGGATGGATCATAATCATGCATAAACCGGAACAGACTATCATTAACTTTCCTGAAGATCAATCTTCTGGTAGCCGAATAAAGCTCTCCTTCTGTAATTTTTTCCAGATTCATGGATTGATAGTAATCGACCAGACAGGTTAACCGGCCATCATCGTCAGTCCGGAACAACTCGGCGATGCTATCCCAAGCCAGATCATTAATTTTTTCAGTCTGTATCTGCTGGTACCACGACGCCTTGTTGGCCTTCATTGTTATATATCGGGTGGCCATCCGGTGGCATAATGCCACAAATTGGTTTACTACTCTTGTATTCGTGTCCCCCCCAACCAGGGATAGAACCAGCGGTTGTATCTTTGTTTCCAAGCTACGACTCTGCACTCCCATTAAGTAAAACCCCTTGATTACACCCCAACGTAATTGTAGTTCCTACTTATCTCAATCCACATGTAAATATAGTCGTTACCTCATCGTAGTCAATTAGATAAGAAAGGTCTAATATTAATTTTCAGACACTTAGATAAGGGGTTGATAAACTTCAAATATGACAAGATTTTATTTATTTTAACTTTAAGTCTTTTTTGAAATTTTGACAGGACATTACTGGCAATCTTACCAATGCATTATCACGATTTCTCACACAGAAGATTAATATTGACCGCATCGTCCAATTCAAGCAGGTAATCGGTGATCTTGCAAAATTCCTCAAGTCCTTCAATTCGTCTGCCCGTCTGAAGTTTCCGGTATTCTTTTTCTATGATCGATAGTGAAAAGTTTTTATCTAACACCTTGTAAATTTTTAGGGGATCCTGCCCGGAATTATTCAAAACCCTTGGACAGTATTCTATGATCATGGTTCTGACAATATTTTGGGAAAGCATTTTTGCCATACCATCAAGAACGAAAAGTTCCGCGCCCTCAACATCAATCTTAATAAGATCGATATTTTCACTATCCAAATAGTTCGACCAAAAATGATCCATTGTTATGGTGGGTACGGTAAATTTGTGACCGTCAAGATGATTATCGGTCTTTACCAGGCTGTGACATGCCGAATGCGAACTATGGTGCACATTCATAAAGCAGAGTTCGTTGGAAACTGCAAAATGCAGTGACATTACATTAATCAAGTCAGTCGTGTTCCGGCAGAGTGCATGATAATTATCATACTCCACTTCAAAGGCATAAACCTTGCCATGTGGTTTCACAATATCTGCTACCATTCTGGAAAAATATCCAATATTTGCCCCGACATCGATAAACAAGGAACCTTTGTCTAAATATTTACGGATAATATGGCTGACATCTGGTTCATAAGTTCCTTTAGCCATGTTCACTGCCGATATGTGGGCAATATTTGATGGAAAGTGCCAGTCCTTTTTTAGTTTGTAGTAGTGATAATTAAGTGTTCTTTTAATTTTCAAATAGGGGTTTACCATAGACACATTCAGATAGTATTCTGTCGACTGATATAACAGATATAGCCGGGCCACATGCTCATGTTACCAACCCGAAAGATACTCACACAACCAATTGTCCAGTAATTAATTACCTGAAATAGAAATCAGGTTAGCAAATACTTGTATAGAACCAACAATCATTATAAAGAATATCATTCAACTGTTTTAATAACTTAGATTACCTGACATTTATTACTTCTCGATCTGCACAGGCTGATGAAATTGAGGTTTATTAACATCATTTTCTGTCGCACTCTTCTTAAAAATGATATATCTTTCTGCTCATTTTGACCTTTGATGCACATTTAATCCGATGCAGACTACCCGATCTCCATTTGCAGTCATATTTGATATGGACGGCGTGATCATAGACAGTAATCCCTGGCATAAGAAATCGTTACGTGAATTCTGTGAGAAACACGGTTATCATTTGTCCGACGAATATTTGAAAGAGCACATCTATGGAAGAGCGAACAAGGACTGGATACCTGTGTTATTCGGCGATATTCCGGAATCACGTATCAGGGAATTAGCCAATGAAAAAGAGACATTGTTTCGTGATCTTTATAAGGATCAAATAAAACCCATTCCGGGACTCCTTCCCTTTCTGGAGACGTTACATAAACGCCAGATACCTACTGCCATTGCTACATCAGCACCTGCGGATAATGTGTCATTCACTTTGAATCACACGGGTATCGAGAAATTTTTTGATGTAATTCTCGATGAATCGTCTATCGATAAAGGGAAGCCAGATCCTGAGATTTACCTCAAGACAGCAGATCGACTCAATTATCCGCCCGATAGATGCCTTGTAATTGAGGATTCGCTCTCAGGTGTTGAATCAGCAAGGAGTGCCGGATGCAAGGTTATCGGAATCACTACAACACATTCTTCTGATGAAATTAGCCATACGGTCCGTAATATTGATGATTTCACGCAACTGAGCGGTCAAGACTTGTCTGAGATAATGAGAGAACTGTAGGTCGGAGAGCTTTCTCCGACAATAAGGCACACGACACACTCTCTTCAGGTGTTTTCTACCGGTGTTAACCCGAACCGAGGGTTACGATTTGGTCATGGAGCATTACAGAGATAATTGGCAAATAACCGATCACTACAGGTTCAGATTCCCCCAACGCTGAGCCAACGACGCGGTTTCCCTGAAACCTCACCTGGCTGGCAGCCAAGACCTGCAATTAGCCATTCATTGTCTTCCGGGCCGGTTCGGATTCCACTTCAAGATCTGGTACCCGTTCCCTTATCCAGTCAACAAAGCGCTGTATTTCTTTCGGATAGAATACGACGGTCTCCGACAGACCCGGGAATAACGGGCTCCACTCCAATCCGTCTATGGTTTTAATGTTTATCTCAAATCGGTTCCTGATAAATGTCTCCGTAATGAGACCACCTTTAGGGTACGAAGTAATGCGAAAACCTGTCCATAAATGGGGATTGCTGTACGATTCATCAAGAACTGTGTCTTCGGAAACGATCATCCAGGTCAGTTCGCCGTATTTGTACCAGAGCACAATAATCCAGCCGTCTTTCTGGCGTTGAAATCCATTCCAGATTCCCAGCCCGCCTCCAACAACTAATATCCAGCCGATCATCTGGTCGTTAAGGGTATCCCGGTTCAATAAGAAGAGTATTCCGAACAACAGGCCTATTCCTCCAAACAGAACCCACTCATGCCAGTTTCCCACCTGTGCCGTTCTCAGAACCAACGTATTATTTTCTTCTTCATGCAGCATCTTTCAAACCATTGAAGAATGAATACTGATGATATATACACTTAAATAAATATAGTGGTTCCCCGGATAATCAAAAATCGAATTGCATCTAATTTGCAGTTAGAGAGAAACTGCCGTCCACCCAGAAACCAATCGCTGAGATAACGATCGTAATTACTATTCCGCGAATTGCCAATGCTTCCGGTGCCATCGGCTTGGGGGACATAGTATGTTCTGCTACAGTTAGTAAGGCAAGAAGAATTATTATAAATGAAATCAGAATTCTCTTGATCAATATACGCCTGGTACCTCTCACATAGATTACAAGCCCCGCAAGGGTGATCAGCAATTCAATGCCAAGTGCGATATCCATGTGATTCCACAAACCCAAGCCTATCTTAGGTGAAGCTTCACCAAGTAGCGGCATCTCAGGTATATGGACCAGAAAATCCAGGATAAAGTGTGAAAACACGGCGGCTGCTACGGCCACGCCGGCGCGATATGCATGCAGATGATCCCACTCTAACTTTTTCCATACGAATAACCCTGCCAATACCGACCACAATATATCTGCCGTAAACCCATGCGAATAGGGGAAGTTAAAGATGTAATATTGTTTAGCAGCAAAATGACTGGGAATACCTATTGATTCAATTCCCACCAAAACCAGGATCCACAAAATAATATCAGGCAGCATGGCAGCAAGAAAATAGACTCCGAGATTTACTTCCCGTTCTGCCCTTTTAAAAAGCAACCCGGCACCAAAATGCCCTACCAGCATAAAGTTCTATATAAATTTACATACTAATGAGATAACAGCATGGATAACGCAGAGTACACCGACTGATTGCATCTCAATCCATTAAGACAAGATAATATTATGCTGTGCAATGACTTTAAGGACACGAGGTAGCGTTGCATGTCACTGTATTTCCTTTTGTGCCTGATCACCAAGTTTTTTTAACAGAACAATGGACTCATCAATATCCTCGTGCGTTGTTCTGGGATTGATAGTACACATTCGCAGCACAGTCTGATTCCTCAGTTGGGTGGAACTAATCATCGCGGAGCCGTCTTCCAACAAAAGTTCTATAATTCGTCTGTTTACCCGATCCCGTTCGGCATCATCTTTTATTCCGTTCCCTATGTGCTGAAAGGTGACAATCGCCATCTGTGCCGATGTAACAATACGAAACTGGGTATATCCACGAATCACGGATTCCGCATATTCGCTCAGTTCGAATCCTTTTTCAATGGCATCACGAAACGCCTTCACGCCAAATACCCGCAATGACATCCATAGTTTTAATGCCCGGAAGCTTCTCGTTAGCTGAGATCCATAATCACAAAAATTAATCTCATCTCCTTTGCTCTGAATATCCTGCAAATATTCCGGCAGGATGTGGAAGGTGTCTTTTAAATCCGGAGCATTTTTCACAATCACACACCCGATCTCGAAAGGCTGAAACAGCCATTTATGCGGGTCCAGTGTCAGTGAATCAACACGCCCAATCCCATCCAGAAGTTGTTTGCCTCGCTGGGTTAATGCCGCCGGTGCCCCGTATGCGCCATCCACGTGAAGCCATAGACCTTCTTTCTGACAGAGATCAGCAATCTCATTGAGTGCGTCAATTGCCCCGCAGTTCGTCGTACCGGCGTTGGCGATCACGCAAAAAGGTGTCCTGCCTTCATCTTTGATTCTACGCACAGCCTTGTCCAACTCACTTACATCCATCCGGAAATCAGTATCACTGGGAATCTTGACCAACTGGTCTTCTGAAAAACCAAGGATCCCGGCTGCCCTGTCGACGGAAGAATGGGTCTGGTCGGAACAAAACATAACGGCATCTTTCGTGTTTCTCCCCAGTTTCTTATGCCGGGCTGTTGCGATAGCCGTCAAATTTGCCTGAGATCCGCCGCTAACAAACAGTCCGCCAGCCGTTTCAGGCATGCTGACCTGCTCCCGAAGCCAGTTGATCGCAGCCAGTTCCACTTTTGCCGGTCCCGCCGATTCCAGCCACGTACCCGCAAATGCATTATAACCCGAGGTCAGGGCATCGGCCATAACGCTGACGAAATTACCTGGTCCGGGTACAAAGGCAAAAAAACGCGGATGTGTAGTATAACGGCATTCTTCAAACACGCGATCGGTCGTATCTCGCAAGACCTCACCAAAAGGAGTTGGTTCTTCCCTAAAAACATCCTCTGACAAAGAATATGCGGATGATTCAGGATGATGAGTCACTTTGCGTTCAGCAAGTGATACAAAATGATCAACTATAGCATCAACAACCTGGTAACCAGCTGATTTCATCTCTACTTCACTAAATTCCAGCTTGCTCAGTTCACTTCGTTTTTTACTGAACGAGGGAAATAACTCTTTTTCCGGCAGATCATCGACATAGGTCAGGCCCTCTGCTTCGCACCATCTGATAGCCGCCTGTCTGTATTCATTATCCCTGAAAGCATACCAATCCTGTTCTATTCCGCTTTCGAAAATGAATTCCCTGAATCTGCGGAAAGCTCCCCGACCTTGTATGACACCTAATAACTTCTCTGATAAAGCAAAATCAGGGACAGATTCGCTGAAAGATTCCATGATACGATAATCATCAACGGATTTGGTTAATGGCAGAAACCGATTCTCCTTGTCCTGAAGGATTTCACGGGCCTTCGTAATCATAGTCTGCTGCCAATCCGGATAGTCGTCAAGAGGATCATCACGTTCGACAGACCAGCTTACCTCATCTGTAATGAAACATAGTTCCCCTGTCGTTGTATCGACATAGTACTCCAGGTCAAAAGACTCTTCGGTCAATCCCTGAACAATATCACTTAATTTGACAGTAACACTCATAGATTGATTCCTTTACTTTTTGGATTCAATACGTGCGTAAAGGTACTTCAATCTGTTTTCACATGTGAAATCAAATGAAAAGTGATACTGGTTTCATTTGATGTACATGCATCCACTTTGCATGGCTGCCAACCAGTCCTCATCGTCTTTCAATTCAGCGGGTGTCAGTGTTGGTTTTGGGCCGTCGTCAAAATCATCTCGAAGTGTTCGCGACCACCAGGATACATCGCGCCAGTTACCATGCTTAAATCCTGCAAAGCGAAATACGCCGATGTATTCAAAACCCATCGACCGATGAAAATGTGTACTCGCGTCATTGGGTTGAGTCACACCGGCAAATGCAGTATAAAAACCTTGTCGGGCCAGCATCGCAAAAAGCGATGTATAAAGTGCTTTCCCGACACCTCTTCTATGAAGCTCAGGATTAGTATAAACGGATACTTCCACCGCCCATTGATAGGCTGCCCGACTGCGATACATTCCAGCATAGGCATACCCAGCTATCCTTCCGTCAATTTCGCAGACCAGCCACGGCCATTTCGCTAATGTGTTCGATACACGCTTTCTGAACTCCTCTTCATCCGGAGGCACTAATTCAAAAGACGTAGCTGTATCGCGGACAAAAGGGGCATAAATTGTGGCTATATCCCTCGCATCCTTGGGTTTTGCCAACCGGATTCGCTTCTCTGCCATCATGAATTGTCTCCTAGGCTTGGTAGTAGAGAATGGAACCGAAAGTTACCGCACTCTCACGCTCCCTTTCATCCCAGAGATCATAGCTGGTTTGCCGGCCTTCGAGCCCCGGTATGGCATTCAGAAAAGTCATAAGTGGTGGGAATCCACAGATCCGGTATTGATCGTTGTTGGTCTTCATGACATCAAAGAAGGCATCCGGCGTCGCTTTTTCAGCAGCACGAAGTAGTTGTTTGTCAAAACGATGAACCTCTTCGAAATACGTACTTGCAGGGAGTTTGTCTCCAAACTTTTTGCCGAAATGAGCAAGATCCCCGCTGATTAAAAACAGTGTCTCAGGATCATCTCCAAACATCCTGTTAAGCGCATCACTGAGATTGACCATTTTGGTGCCCAGATCACCATCGGGCATATACAAAAGTTCATCCAGGCTGCCCACCAGAATGGGCACCAGTGAAAACTCGTGCGACCAAAGATATTTCAGGAAGATCAGATGCAACTCGATGCTATGCTCTATGCGATGGGCCCGATCGCTGGTTGAAATCCCGGCATTTGTCAACATCGCCAGCTCCCTGATACTTTCCCGATCATTCTTTACTATTCCCAGCGGAGTCTGGAAATCCTTTTCTGTAAGAATGAACGGTTTTCCCAGATAACGTCTGTTATATAGTCCGGCATAATGAGACGTAGCCAGCAAAACCACGCGCTTTGGCCGGAGAGAACGCAGAGGTCCAAAAGCTTTTACATAACTGCTCATTCCCACTCTGGGATCGATATGTGGCGCATAAAGTGCCTTCACAACCAGACCGTTTGTTTGTGTATTCGCGCCGGATCTTGAAAAAGCCTCGTCAAATTGGCGCCGTAATTCTTTCGGATCCGATGGATATGAGTTTCCTGCCGTCACGGGGGGACGTACATCCATCGATTCAAATTCTTCCTCAAAATGCTCCGAAATCTTCCTAAAATAAACGGAGCGAAGTATGCGATTCTGATCCAGAAGACGGATAAAACGCAACAAATCGGGTTCTCCGATATCCGAACTACCCTGATTATGGATCACATCCAGAATTTCATTGACAGTACGCCTGCCTGTAAAATGTACCATTAAGGGTCCTACAGAACGGTCAAGCACGAAGTTGTCGGTCGCATATCCCAGCATATCATGGAAATAGAGAAGTTCACGTCCTTCATGATGAATAGGGATGATATCGAGCTCGCCGCGGATGCCGGGGATCGGTTCAGTCAGCGAATTAAATAGTAATTGATCCATGAAACACGGACAGTCTATAGTGAGAAATAATGCTCGATCAAAAAAACAAGTGTCTGATCGATGATATTTCCTAATAATGTCAGATATGTTTGCGAATAGCGCAACATGATGAGATTATGAGATTAAAAGATTTTAGACTTTAGAAATCAGAGTGTCCACACAACAACAGATCTTCTTTCATATAAGTAACCCTGCATAAGATATCTCATGCAGGGTTACTTAATCTCCTACCTATTTTCTTACAATTTGATCATTGATCACTTTTATGCGTTTCTTCCGTGGCAATGTTTGTATTTCTTCCCGGAACCACATGGACAAGGATCATTGCGTCCCACTTTCTCGCCTACAACAACCGGTTCCAGTTTACCTTCCCCGTCCATTTCCTGTTCACCGTTACCAGACTGCTGAGCGTCACCCATCTGGAATCCCATGTTGGTCGAAGATGCGTGTTGTGTTTTCATTCGTTTGCGATCGTACCGCTCGCGCTGCTTTTGTACCGGCTTCTGGACCTGCTGCTGATCACCGCTTTCCGGTACTGCCTTCCAGATCAATGAGATAAGATCGTTATTGATCTCTTCAATGAGTTGTTTGAACAACAGATATGCTTCTCTTTTATATTCCACGAGAGGATCTTTCTGACCAAATGCCCGGAGACCAATTCCTTCCTTAAGAACGTCCAGTTCGCGGAGATGCTCCATCCACTTGTCATCGATCATGGAGAGAACTGCCGTTCGCTCAAGGGCGCGGACAACTTCGTGTCCCTGGGTTTCAATGGCACGGTCAATATCCACAACAACCCGCAGATACCTCATGCCATCGGTAAAGATCACCTGAACACTCTGCGGTTTGTTCTCCATATCACTTTTCTTTATCTGCTGGAGAACATCATATAAAGGTTCAGCTATGGCATGTTCTTTATCATGATAGGTCTTGATTGCCTGCTCGACGATCATATCAATGATGCCATCGCCGCCAAGAGCCGCCCATCTTTCACGATCAACCGGAACGTCGGTTGCCAGAATACGCATCACTTCATCATGAATCGTGTCGAACTCACCCTGATCGTAATATTCTTCTACAATCAATGTGATCAGATCCTGAAGCATATCCTGGATATCGGAGATCAGGTTCTCACCAAGCAGGGCATGACGGCGACGCTCGTAAATTACGCTCCGCTGGTTATTGAGCACATCATCATAATCGAGTTGTCTCTTCCGGATGCTGAAGTTGTTCTGCTCTACTTTCTTCTGTGCCCGTTCGATTGATTTGGATATCCACGGGTGCTGGATAACCTCTCCTTCCTCAAATTTGAGACGGTCCATTACATTGGCCACTCGTTCGGAACCAAACAGACGCATCAGCTCGTCTTCGAGTGACACATAAAATTGCGACTCACCCGGGTCACCCTGACGTCCGGAACGACCGCGAAGCTGAAGGTCAATGCGCCGTGATTCATGTCGTTCGGTACCCAGGATAGCGAGACCACCCAGTTCCTTGACATCTGATCCAAGCTTGATGTCCGTACCACGACCGGCCATGTTCGTGGCAATGGTCACGGCACCCTTTTGTCCGGCCTGGGCTACAATCTCACTCTCGCGCTTGTGTTGCTTGGCATTCAGTACGTTGTGAGGGATCTGAGTTCTTTTGAGCATACGGCTCAGTGTCTCAGAGACTTCAACACTGGTGGTACCAACCAGAACCGGCTGACCTTTTTTGTGATATTCGCGGAGCTTTTCGATCACCGCGTTATATTTTTCCCGTTTTGTACGGAAGACCAGATCCTCTCTGTCATCCCGGATAACGGGTTCGTTGGTCGGGATCTCGAGGACGTCTACTTTATAAATTTCGTAAAACTCAGACTCTTCCGTCACAGCAGTACCGGTCATCCCGGCCAGTTTGTGATACATGCGGAAGTAGTTCTGCAAGGTGATCGTGGCGTATGTCTGCGTGGAGGACTCCACCTTTACATTTTCTTTTGCTTCGAGGGCCTGATGCAGACCATCCGAATAGCGCCGGCCAGAAAGCACACGTCCTGTGTGTTCGTCAACGATCTGAACTTTACCTTCCTGCACAATATATTCGTCATCACGTTCGAACAGGGTATACGCTTTGAGCAACTGGTTTACCGTATGAATACGGTCGCTGCGCTCGGCAAAAAGGCGATTCAGCTCACCAACACGATTCGATTTTTCTTTCGTAATTTCATGATGTTTCTTCTCCCAGTGAGTCTCCTTGAACTCGTCACTAAATTCCGGATTGTCGAATATCTCTGCTCTCGCCTTCTCTTCCTTTTCTGAAAATTCTTCTTCGATCAGAGAAGTCTCAAGCCCCATATCGGGGATGATGAAGAAGTCATCGTCCTCTTCGGCGCCTGTGATAAACTTGCGCCCTTTCTCGGTCATTTCAATCGCATTCAGTTTCGCATCCACCGAGTAATAGAGTTCCTCATCTACAAAGGGAAGATTCTTGGCATTATCCTGCAGATAATAATATTCCGTCTTCTGAACCAGCTTCTGGATCTGGGGATCCTGCACAAGCTTACGGTACCGGGCATTTTTGGGGAACCCTCGTTGTGCCCGCAGAAGAGCCAGTCCGGCTTTTTCATCATTTTCGTTTTTAAGTTCTTCTTCACCCTCGGACACGATCTTCGCAACGAGCCTTTTTTGAGCTTCAACCAGGCTTTCAATCCGGGGTTTCAGCTGAACATATCGCTCGGTCTGGTTATCCTGCGGAACAGGTCCGGATATGATCAACGGAGTACGGGCTTCATCGATCAAAACGGAGTCGACCTCATCAACGATTGAATAATGATGACCTCGCTGTACGAGCTGATCTTCGCTTGTGGCCATGTTATCGCGCAGATAATCAAAACCGAACTCGTTGTTGGTACCGTAGGTTATATCGGCCCTGTATGCCTGGCGGCGAAGTTCCGTATTCGGTTCATAACGATCGATGCAATCAACTTTCAAACCGTGGAAGTTGAGAATAGGCTCATTCCATTCGGCATCACGCTTTGCCAGGTAATCATTGACTGTAATAATATGTACCCCTTTGCCCGGCAAGGCATTCAGATAAGCAGGGAAAATAGAGACAAGCGTTTTTCCTTCACCGGTTTTCATTTCGGAGATCTTACCCCTGTGCAATACCACAGCACCCATCAACTGCACATCATAGGGCACCATATTCCAGGTTATCTCGTGTCCGGTGACCGTCCAGGTCTTGCCAACAAAACGCCGGCATGTTTCTTTCAGGACAGCGAATGCCTCCGGAAGGATCTCTTCCAGAACATCTTCCACGATATCCAGCCAGTCGTCTTCCTTTTTTTCCAGCTCTACGGAGAGTTCATGACGCTCATCAATAGAGAGGGTGTCTTCATCGCCCGTGCGTTGCAGCTTTGCGTTTATCTCATTGATTTCAGCATCTAATTCCGCCGTCTCGTCCTTGATATACTGACGAAACTTATCGGTACGCGCACGCAATTCTTCGTCGGTAAGCTCCCGCACCTCCGGTTCGAAGGATTTTATCTCCTCGACAATCGGTTCCAATTTCTTCAGATCACGATCCGCGTGAGAGCCAAATATTTTTTCTATTCCGTTTAAAAAGCCTTTTAACATGAAGTAAGCAGGTAATTTTTGCGATTTAATTCCTTAACAAGCGAACATTTAGTCAGTAACACCAGATTTTGATAGATCCTCAGTCTTCTTTTAGGGACCGCAAAGGTAGTGCGTTTCGTGCAATTAATACAACACAGTAATTTACGCCTCAGAATTGCCCGGTTCAACCACACTTCCTGTTTGCATCAACGTATTCGCTCTTAAAATAATATGGTGTAATTGAGAGTTTATTCTACTGTGTCTTTCATTTGATGGTATACAAACGTGTGGGAATCTTTCATTAGTGTTACTTTTTTTCTTAATTTATGAATCTTTTCAGTGTTCACATATAATCGCAGACAGAAATTATGAAACGTACTTTTCAACCGAGCAGAAGAAAACGGGTCAATAAGCACGGTTTCCGCAAACGTATGGCTACTGCCAACGGACGAGACGTCTTAAAACGGCGCAGAGCAAAAGGTCGCCATAAGCTGACCGTCAGTGATGAACCAAAGGGCAAATAAGCCTGATCACGGTTCTGATCAAAATCCGAAAAAAAAAGGTTTACCGCGGTCGATGATACTCCGCGGCAAAAATAATTTTCAGCGTTTGTTTGATCAAGGATCTTCCCTGAGGGCCCGAAACATTGATCTCCGATATGTTATATTAGAAGGGGAATCCTGTCTGATGGGTTTTGTGGTAAGCAAACGTTTAGGAAAAGCAAATAAACGCAACCAGAGTAAACGACGTATGCGCGAGGCCTACCGCCTCCATTATTACATCCTTGACGAAACCTGTTCCCAGGTTTCACACGGCTTTCATGCGGCACTGATAGCCAAGAATACTGCAGCTGATTATCATGCTATTGAACATGATTGCATTCGGCTACTGACTACATTGCGGGATCGTCTTAACGAACAGGACCCACAGAAGTCATGAAATATCTGTTTATATATTTAATCCGGTTCTATCAACTGGCCATATCACCTTACTTTCCAAACTCATGTCGGTTTGAACCGACCTGCAGTCAATATACCATTGAAGCACTGCGTCGCTTTGGGATTTTCAAGGGATCATGGCTTGGGATCAAACGAATCAGTAAATGCCACCCATTCCACGAGGGTGGATATGATCCGGTACCGGATGCTGACCCCGAAGGTCGGGGACATCACCACCACCATCACCACCCTTCAATACACGTCACCGAAGCCAAACCCTGAGGTAACACTTGGATCGTAATTCAGTTCTAGGTCTTATTCTGATTTTTCTCCTGATGCTTGGCTGGTTCTACTTCTCCAGTCCAAGTGCCAGTGATCTTCAAAAGGCTAAACAGTCCGATACTACGGCTGTTGCACAAGCAACAGATACTCTGCAAAAACAGGATACTGTGTCAACGGCGGTAAGTCAGACACCAGCAGAGCACCAGATTAAGGCAACTAAACAGCCCCCCGCGACAATGGGGATGTTCGCTACACAGGAGGCGAAAGACACAACCTATTTTACTGTCGAGACCCCGTTCTATAAGGCCGAATTCACCAACCTTGGAGCCGGACCTGCAAAATTTTATCTCCAGAAATACAAAACCTGGGATCAGCAACCTGTTCAGATGATTAAGGATACAACCCGTTCCGCTTACTCGGTCGGGTTCATATCCACACAGAACTATAACGTCGAAACATATCATTTGCTTTTCGACCAGGTTACAAAGGGACATTCCCTCAAAGTCGCTAAAGGTGATAGTGCCAAGCTGGTATACAATCTACCGGTTGGAAACGGCAAAACGCTGACTTATACCTATACTTTTCACGGTAATAATTACAACGTCGGTCTGGCAATCAACTTCGATGGCGTGGCAAGTGATGTAAGCAGCCGTGATATCGATTTTGCCTGGAAACCGTCGCTGAATTTTACTGAAAAATCACACAAGGTTGACGCGAAGGACAACTCAGCCTACGCCTATACCGGTGGCGAACTGGAGCAGTTGATCCTTTCGGATGCCGGTACAAAAGACAAGAATTTTAGCGGTGAAGTGAGATGGGTTTCAACCCGTACCAAATTCTTCACGCAAATCATCAAGCCCATACAGCAAACTGCCGGGGCCACCCTCAACGGACATATCATCGGGAAAGCAGACGAAGCCGGGTCTTTTCACAATTACTCGAGTGTCATCCATACGCGGATTCCGAACAATAATGAGCTGGATTTCTCTCTTTACATGGGTCCCCTGCGTTACCACGAACTCACTAAGTTCGATGAAACGGCTTACAGCATGGTCCACGTTGGATTCAGCCTCCTTCGCTTCTTTTCTGATCCGTTCGTCAAATACATCGTTATCCCATACTTTGAGACCGTTGGCAACTGGCTGGGCAATTATGGCGTTGCCATCATCATATTCGCTATCCTGATAAAGCTCGTTCTGTACCCGCTGACCAAGAAAAGCTTCCAGAGTATGGCGGCGATGCGCCAATTGCAGCCGGAAATGAAGACGCTGCAGGATAAATACAAGGATGATCCCCAAAAGCAGCAACAGGAGCTGATGAAGCTCTACAAGAAAGCGAAGGTGAACCCGATCGGCGGGTGTTTACCCCAACTGCTTCAGTTACCTATTCTGATCACACTGTGGGAGTTTGTGGAAAATTCTATCCTGCTGCGCCAAAAAACATTCCTTTGGGTACACGACCTTTCTGCTCCGGATGTAATTCTGCACTTGCCATTTACGATTCCATTTTTCGGTAATCACATCAGTGGTCTCGTATTGCTGATGGTTGCCAGTATGGCGGTTCAAATGAAAGTATCCGGACAAGCAGCAGGTGGAGGCGCCGGTGGGGCACAAATGAAGTACTTCCAGTATTTCATGCCGGTCATGATGCTTTTCATCTTCAATAATCTCTCTGCGGGTGTAAACCTCTATTACGTGGTCTACAACGTTCTCTCCGTCATCCAGCAGGTGATGATCAACAAGAGCATGGATCAGATAGAAGTCATCGAACGAGTGGATAAAAAGCTCGCTGATAAGATGAAGATCCAGAGAAAGCTCGAAGAAAAGAAAAAGATGAAGAAGGCGTGATATCGTATATCGGGGTTTCAACAAGCCGTATAGCAGGAATGGGCGAAATACGGGAATAGGGACAATAGCATACTCGTTCTTGGGACATCGCACATTGCATAAGATGTAACGATGTAAGAACTTACATCCGTAAGACTTCTAAGGCTGAAAGCTGGTGTCTGACTGCTGACAGCTATCAACGAACAACGAACGACGGACCACTGTCAAACTACCATGAAGAGTGTAGCCCTTTTCCAATATCCGCACATCGTTTTTGAAAAAGGGCAGAAGAAACTCTGGAATCCCATACAACGCAAACGCCTGGCTAACCGGCCGGAAGAGAGAGTACGGTTACAACTCATCGAATATCTCACTTTGTTTGCAGGCTGGTCACCTCACCGGATCACAACCGAGATTCCTGTTTCATTAGCTATTTCAGACACTCCCAACCGTGCCGACATCCTCTGTTATGATGACGACTTCAATCCCCGTTTGCTCGTCGAGTGCAAAGCAGAAAGCGTACGCATCAGTGAAAAGGCCGGACAACAGATCGGACGTTACAACACAAAAATAGGTGCACCGTACCTGATGGTCAGCAACGGGCGAACCGATTATTTTTTTGAGGTGCTCAATGGCAGCATCAGAAGCTCCGGCCAAATACCTGAGTATATTCTGCCCCAAAAGGAACCGGCGGAATCAACACAGAGCTTTGATTATTGGTCGCACCGTGGATTCGCCGGACACGATGCAAGTCCAGAGCTTAGAAAATGGCTGCATGATTTTCTTCCTGTTTTCTGGAAGGATTCGCCTGAAATATCTGATCTTGGTACTCCCTTGTATCTGCAACTTGCCCCATTGCCCAATAAACTGGCTATCAATCAGTATTACCGGATATTTGATACTCAAAAGGGATCACGAATTGCTTTCACCTTTTTGTCCACACCTCATGGCGGCACCAGGATAGTCGGTGTCCTGAATCAGTCTGGCCACAATACCGGCCTGTTGGTCATCAACCCCGAACTGGTATGGTCCGGTCAGTCACCGAATTCATTCGTCTATAATCACCAGGGAGAGCAGGCTTTTGATCTGCATGCACATCTTTCGAATGAACTTTTTTTTGCCCGGGCAGATAATCAGTGGATCAATCGATTGGCAGACGTCATTTCCGGGCTATTGTTGAAATAGATCTTGATAAACGGTAAATGTGGTAATGGATTTTTCATAAAACCCGGATTGATCCGGGTTTTATGGAGCAACGAATCAAAAGGAATCGTTTTAACGATTTCTTCCAGTGCCCCTCTCAATGTCATTTAAGCGCCGAAAATTGTCGAAAAGAAATTCGACCGGCGTGAAAATGTACCCCAAAAGACCTGTCACTGTGCCTCTCCTTCAGCTTAATGTCCCGGCCATTTTTGCGTTTGGTGTGCCTGATGTTATATCTGTATTTTGTGTTCTTAATAAAAGGCATTGTTATACCAACAAAACAAAGTTCAAAGTCTGGTTTTTTGGAGCACGTTCATGGTAAAGCCAAACCGAGTTATCTCTAACCCCCATCTCATGCCCTCCAACCCCAGGCTGGGAGATTATTATGCATAAAAAATTACGTAACAAACTATGCGATCTGTTTGATCGCGAAGATGATGGAGTTATTTATCTAAAGGGCGGTTCCGTAGCAGACCGATATGGTACCGATTATGAATATCCATTCCGGCAGGAGTCGAATTTCCTGTACCTGACCGGAGTCGATGAACCGGATTTTCATTTGCTGCTCGAGCCATCCACCCGCATCTACTACCTCTTTGCGCCCAATCGCGATGCACAGTTTGCCGTGTGGCATGGACATGTTTATTCTCTCGATGAATATAAAGAGCGATACCAACCTGATTACATCCGTTACGACACTGATATTTCCGAAGTTCTTAAGCAATTAAAACCGGCAAAGGTTTATTGCCTGAATGAGGAATCAGCCGCTTCCATGCTGGAATTGGGTTACAATACCGATGTGGAAACACTCACTGATTACCTGGCCTTCTCCCGCTCGCGGAAGACAGAAGAGGAACTGGAACTGATGCGACACGCCGGCAAGATCAGCAGCGAAGCACATATCGAAGTTCTGAAGGCACTGCGTCCGGGGTTGATGGAATACGAACTAAAAGCTGAGTTTGACTATTATCATCTCAGAAATGGCCTGACCCAGGAAGCGTATACCGGTATCTATGGCAGCGGAGTCAACAGTGCCATCCTTCACTATGTGGTTAACAACGACCGTATTAATGATGGAGACCTGTTTTTGATCGATGCCGGATACGAATACAAGGGATACGCCCACGATATCACGCGAACCTACCCGGCCAACGGCAAGTTTACAGAGGATCAGGCGGGTGTTTATGATGCTGTCCTGAATGCCCATAAAGAATGTATCAAAGCCATCAAACCCGGCGTAAAGATGGAAGATCTGCATATGATGGCAGCACGGATCATGATGGAGGGCCTCCTGGATATGGGGATTATCAAAGGCGATCTGGATGAGATCATCGATAAAAACATTTTTGCCCTTTTCTTCCCTCATGGATTGGGTCACCTGCTCGGACTCGACACACACGATGTCGGTGGTTACCTGAAGGATATGGAAAAGATCGATCGCCCCAGCCTGAAGTATCTGCGAACGCGACGTACACTCGAACCTGGTATGGTCGTAACCATTGAGCCGGGATTATATTTCATTCCTGCGCTTCTGAATCCCGCTTTTGAGGATCCTGAAAAGCAGCCATACCTGAATGTCGACAAGCTAAAAACAATGCACGATTTCGGTGGTATCCGTATTGAGGATGATATCGCTGTCACAGAAGACGGGTATGAAGATCTCACACACGTTCCCAAAGAACGAAAAGAGATCGAGGCCATTATGGCCAAATAATGTACAATTAAGGAATCCGCTTTTCGGACCGATATCGACGGTCCTGATTGGAAATGAGAAATCCCTCCCTTTCAAGACGTTGAATGGGAGGGATTTAAATACGTTTGATTACCGTCCGGATGCATTTTTTTTGAGCACACCGTCTATCACATAAACAACCCCATTAGCGGCCGATGCATCCTGCTTCTTAATGTTTACTCCAAGTTTAGATTCCACCTCTTTGGCTGGAATATTACCTTTGTAAAGATATCCGCTCACCAGGTTTCTGGCTTTCTTAGGACTCTTTTCTAGCTTATTCAGATTTTTCTCATTTGATTCAAGAGCATTATTTGTAGGTGCCACAACAGTAAATGGCCCTTTGCCCGCCAGAACCCTATTAAATCCCGACACTTTAACCAGTTGGGCAAAATCAGAGATACTCTTATGATTGTTTACGACACTGATCACTGTTTTGGTCTGTAACGACGGCGGCGAAGTGCCCTGCGCCGTAGTACTATTCGAATAAATGAGACCTGCTACAGCAAGCAGTAAGAGAGTTAGGAAAGAACTTTTTAGGATTGATTTCATAACAAATTGATTTATTTATTTTTATATGAATGCATCAATACTAACGGTCATATATCCCTGAGCGTTCAAAAAATATCCCGCCCAAATGTAAGGGCTTTGGGTAAAACTCGTCATGTATCCTATTTATAAAAATAGGGATCGAGCACAGTCACCTCGGTTATTTTATCAACCGGCAGACCATTTTGCTTTGCCGCACGTCGAATGGCGTCGGCGGATGGCGCATCGTAGATGCAGTATGTCTTTTTCTTGTCCTCACTTACATATGATTGAACCCAGGTAACCTGATCCTCCGCATTGTTCGATACGACTCCCGTACAAATATCTTTACCTACGTTATTAATCGGGATATTAAGCCCGTTGGGAAAAGTTCTCTCAACGACATACCGGTGCATTACGATCTTATTTTTATTTGCTGTCTTATCCTGTGCATAACCAGCCGTGGAAAAAAAAGCTGGTATCAATAGTATGATCAATAACGAGAACAGATTTTTCATATTGAGGTCTCCTGAATTAGAAATGAGTTTTTGATTCTGATAAGAAATGTGGTTTTCATTCGCTGTTGTACAATTATTGCACCGATTGGCCGATCAGGCGGAAGGTTATTGGGATTTCACATACTGTAGGTACCGGTTTCCTGTTTTGCATGGCAGGCAAAAACCTGGCTTTGAGTAATGCATTTATGGCTGCTTCGTCACAACCATGGCCGATACCCATAATTATGCGGGGTGATACTGCATTGCCCGCCTGGTCAACTTCGAAACGTACAACAACAGTCCCCTCAACCCCCTCTCTGCGTGCTTCATACGGGTATGTAATGGACTTTTTGAATGCCTGCAATCCTTCCAAAAACTCCGCTTTCCGCTCGTCGGGCATGAAAGCTGAAACGGTTTTTGACGCACTCGGATGAGAAGTAGCTAGTGCATAAGTGTTGCGCGCACTGCCTTCGGTTTGTGCAAAGACCATCTGCGTCGTCGCACCAATGACGATAACCGCAAGAACCATCAGTCCTGAAGTTCCAATACTCTTCTTAAATAGAGATATAGTGTTCATATATGCCTCCGATTCTTATTGAGTGAAAGTACAGGGATAACTTAGTACTCATTTAGAAAGGCGGAATCGGGAGGCTTCCCTATTTTATCGTAGTATGTTCCCTATTTTTCGGTCATAGCATACGAATGGACAAATGCGGCGGCCTCAAAACGGGAATGAACATCTAATTTGGAAAAGATTGCGGATATGTGATGGTCTACTGTCTTTGGTGAGATATAGAGCCGGTTGCCTATTTCGATATTGCTCAACCCTTTTCCGAGAAGATTCAGGATTTCTAATTGCCGGGCAGTTAATCCCGCTGGGTTTTTCCTGGTTGCCTTTCTCGGGCCCTTTGGAATCCTTTTTATTCCTATCTCTCTCATTTTTTGCTTGGTATGCTCCAGCGTTGCCGTCGCTCCGAGATGATCAAAGATGTCCAGCGCCTTTTTCATGGCATCTTCGTTTCCATCGGTCAGTGCTATAGCCTGTTCATAGGGACATTGTAACTCTTCCCAGATTTTGGCGGCCGATTTCCAATCACCCTTGATTTGAATAAGAAACGGTTCCGCAATTTTTTCAGGGATTTCGGTAAGACGATTTCCCTTCCATAACCAAAAAGCAAGTTCACCAATGGCCCAGGGATTGGCACGATCCTTAATCGTGTTGTAAACCGATGCAACTTCGTCAATAACATCGTCCAATCTGTTCCACAACCAAAAAGCTTCAGCTCTTGCCGCTTTTATGGGAACTATCATTTCCACGATCTCCCCAATATTCAATCCTATCGATTTCAGCTCATTAAGAACACTGAGGGCACCCGGGTCATTACGCCTCGCTTTGATTACTCCAACTACGTATAACGGAGCGATTTTGTTTATCAAAGGAACATTTTCTCTTTTTAAGACCGAAAGCGCTGTTTCAAGGGCATCGTCCCAATCGCCGCGGTATAATTTTGTTTTTGTATTGCAACCCTCCATACACAGACCCAGCGTATCGATATCTTTTTCGTTGCTGTAATCTATCCCTATAGAAAAATATCTATCAGCTTCACGCAGGTTCCTTCTCCATTGATATACGCATCCCAGATTATCATAGGCGCGTGCGGCATGCTCGTGAAAGTCATTTCCCAGGGATATTTCAAGACTTTTCTTCAATGAATACTCACCGGTATCATCACCTGCAAACATGATAGTGGTACCAACATTGTTAAGTGAATGCGCCTCTATCTCCCTGTTATTTAACTCTTTTGCCATTTCGGATGCTTTATCGCCCCACTTTATGGTCTTTTCCAGGTCGCCCCTGCACATGTAAAATTGAGATAAGTTGCTGTAGGTCATTGCAAGCGGTCCACATGGAGGCAGCTTCTCGAGAATTTCTACCGCCTTGTCGAGACATTTTTTCGCTTCGTTATCCTGGCCTGCATACCACAGCGATCGTGACATTCTTCTGTAATTTTCACCCTCGCGTTGGGGATCAGGACATTTTTTGAGAATCTCAATGATGGCTTCGCAAGCTTTGATACTCTCTGCAATTTGACCGGTTAAGTAACATTCGTAAGACCTCCCTTCATAAAGATCCAGGCGCTTGTCCAGAGGAATGTCTCCGACAAACTGTAAGGCATTCTGGTAGTGATAGGCGGCCAGGCTATGCGCACTTAAAACAGAAGCCTGTTTGGCAGCAAGTGGAGAATATTGAATCAGTATTTTTTTATCCGGTACTCGTAACGCGTGGTGAATGATCCTGGCCAGATAGTTATCAATTTTTTTCTGCTTCAAAAGAATTTGAAGGATTTTTTTATTGAACAGCTGCCTTTTCGATGCACTGAGCGCCTCCTCAACGGCCATTCTGCTCAATTCGTGCCGGAACGAGATAGCTCCATCCTCAAATCGAAGAATACCCGAGTCAACGCATTCTTCAAGTAGTTCCGGAGGCACCGGTAAAACTCCTTCAATGAGCCATTTTTCTGCCCGTGCCGGAATGATTGAAACCAATTCTACCAGGTTAAGTGCCTCACGGGTGAGACGGGATATCCTTGATAAAACCGAATTCTTAATGTTGGATGGTATTCCTTCGTCCTTGTTGCTCAGCAGTTCGGTAATGAAAAACGGATTTCCCCCCGTTACCTGGAATAAATTTTCTATTCCAATAGAGTCGGCCAGACTGTTAACGGTCTTTTCTGTTAACGGTTGAAGCCTGTACTTGATCAGCTTTTGCGGCGGGATGTCCCCCAAAACCAATCTCATCGGATGGCTGGAGCTGATCTCATCATCCCGGTAAGTAACTATAAAAATAGAATTAAGCCTGTCCACTCTCCTTGCTAACAATTTTATCAGATCAAGAGTGGATTCATCTGCCCAGTGTGCGTCTTCAATGATCACAACATTGGGCAATTTTGTCTCCTGGAGATCATTAAAAAAAGTGGAAAAAATTGTTGCCCGGGGGACCTGATCATTCAAAAGTGTCAGAAGGCCATTCTTTAGCTGGCCCGCTATATCGTAAAGGGGGCCTAAAGGACGTGGAGTAAATAATGCATCGCAGTTCCCCCAGAGAATACGCGCACGGTTTCCAACCATTTTAGCAAATCTTTCAACCAGACTGGTCTTGCCTAT
>CAWBCD010000036.1:0-19307 GCA_963787205.1 uncultured bacterium | reverse complement strand
CAATTTATCATGGATCACATTCGCAGATTCGCTCCGGTACTTTTTGACTGATGACAGCACGGCATCAAACCCCAGCTCCTCTCTTTTATCATTCATCGATTCGGTGATGCCATCGGTGTATAACACCAGAATATCCCCGGAATCCATTTCGAGCGTTGATTGTCCGTAGACGACATCCTCCATTACGCCAAGCAACAACCCGGTAGCCTCCAGCATGACCGGTTCCTTGTCTTTTTTCAACAGTATTGGATTGTCGTGACCGCCATTGGTGTACATGATCGTATTGGTGAAGGGGTCGAGAGTCCCGTAAAATAAAGTGGCAAATTTTGTGGGTTCTGTGCTTCGAAAAAGAAGCTTATTGACATTTTTCAAGCACCCGGCACAGTTACTTCCGGTGAGGACCTGGCTTCGTAGCGCTGCCTGCAGATTCGCCATAAGCATGGCAGCCGGCATCCCCTTTCCGGTAATATCACCGACACAGAATCCAAGCCATCCGTTATCGAGATACATAAAATCATAATAGTCACCACCAACCTCTTGTGCAGGTATCGTTGTTGCGGAGAATTCATAACCATCAATCTGCGGTATCTCTTTGGGCAGCAAGTTTCGCTGAATCTCTCTCGCCATTCGCATCTCCTCACGAAGAGTAATCAGCATCTTCTCCTCCTCATAGAGCCTCGCATTTTCTATGACGTGGGCCGACTGCGATGCGATAATCGATAAGAGCCTTTGATCCTCTTCCGTGAATATCTCTGCGTTCTTTTTGTTGAACACAGCCAGGTAACCGATCAACTTACCCTTTATCATGAGTGGTACACAGAGCATTGAGTTGAAGGATATCTCATCATTCTTGAAAAACCGGAACATATCATCTTCACGAATGTTATTGCTCAACAGTGGCTTCCGGTTTTTAAGCATCCAACCGGTGACCTGTCCGTCAAGTTTGAATGAGACTCTCTTTTGCGTAATATCCTGACGCCTGATCATCGTATGAAATGTCTGATCATCGTCGACATCATCCAGCAGACTGATGGTTCCTTCCTCCACATGCAAATGCCTGATACACTTGAATACGATTTGATCGATCACTGCCTCAAGCGACTGGGTTGACGACACGGCAGTGGCGATGTCATTTAAAACAGATAATTCATTGACCGCAGACTGCAGTTTTTTATTTTCAGTTTCCAGCTTGTTGATTTCAAGCATATGCTTCCAATCTCATTTCTCAAAATTATGGATCAATGTATACAACTCTCCATTAATTAGGATTATAATTACCCATAATCTGTTAGAATTTTATATCAAACACCTATCTGTCTAATTCTTCAATATATTGTTTGGTACATATATAGAGCGGTGTATGGCTTATAAGGTAATCTTGCCTCACAGGTAGCATTTCGAAGGCCCTCCCAAAATCTGATACAGGGGTTTTGCCATGTTAGGAGAATCGTTTCTCCATTATAAAATTGCGGGAAAACTCGGCGAAGGCGGAATGGGCATGGTCTATCTGGCCGATGACTCAAAGCTCAAACGAAGAGTCGCTTTAAAATTCCTGCCCGGATATATCTCACACAGCACCGAAGAACGCGAACGGTTTAAAGTTGAAGCCCAAGCTGCCGCAGCACTGAATCATCCTAATATCACACAAATTTATGCGATTGAAGAGAGTGGTGATCAAATCTTCATCGTGATGGAATATGTTCAGGGGAAAGAATTAAAGGAAGCTATTCAATCACAAAACCTGACAATTGATGAAAAGATCCGGATTACGCTGCAGATTTGTAACGCATTGAAACTCGCACATGATAAAGGGATCATTCACCGCGACATTAAATCCACGAACATCATGCTAGATGAAAGTGGAAATGTGAAAATCATGGACTTCGGCCTGGCGAAAATCCTCGGTTCGGCACAAATCACCAGCCCAGGTACTACTGTTGGGACCATGGCTTACATGTCTCCGGAACAGATCACTGGTGAACCTGCCGACAGGTGTTCGGACATTTGGTCTTTTGGGGTATTGCTATATGAACTTTTCACTGGAAAGATGCCCTTTACCGGCGTTTATGAACAGGCCCAGATGTATTCGATACTTGAGGAGGACCCGGAACCTGCATCGGAAATCTTCCCCGAAATTCCAGAACCAGTAGAACTACGTCATTAACCGGTGTATGCAAAAAGACCGGAAAAACCGCTACTCCACTTTCGGCGACATCATTGATGATCTTACTGAATCGGTTCATCAATCTGAAGTGATTGACTTAAGCAAGACGCCAGATAAACAAAGATCATCTAAAAAGAGCCGGTCGAAACTGACTTACCTGCTTGTGAGTATTCCGGTTTTGATGATTGCTATTCTGCTGGCATATCCACCATCACTTAGTTCCATTGGTCATTGGCTTGGTTTCAGGAAAAATACTTCGGCGCAGCACATCCTCATCCTTCCATTTAAAAACATCGGCGGGGATACGATGAACCAGGCTCTGTGTGATGGGCTAATGGAGACCCTATCCAGCAAGATTACGGAATTGGAGAAATATCAGGGTAACCTGTGGGTGGTGCCTGCCAGCGAGGTTCAAAGATACCATATTGACAGTCCGGGGGAAGCGAATAAAACGTTTGGCGTTAATCTTGCTGTTACCGGGAGCTTGCAGTTCATTCAGGGAGTAGCGAGGTTAACATTAAACCTCGTCGATGCAAAGAAAATGGTTCAGTTGAACTCTACGGTAATCGATGTTTCGTCAAAAAACCTGGCATCGTTACAAAGCAGTTCGGTAAATAAGCTGTTGGATATGCTGAATATTGAATTGAACCCGCAACTCGCTGAGACGATCCAAAAAGGAGGAACGACTGTCCCGGGAGCTTATGAATATTACCTGCAGGGAATAGCGTATCTTCGGCGATATGAAAACGAGTCTAATGTTGATAATGCCATAAAACTATTCCGGGAAGCAATAAATGCCGACTCTTCCTATGCG
Organism: uncultured bacterium; assembly: GCA_963787205.1. Lineage (GTDB taxonomy): Bacteria > Bacteroidota > Rhodothermia > Balneolales > DATFMH01 > DATFNI01. The sequence goes on along the minus strand of CAWBCD010000036.1, from coordinate 16,329 downwards.
CTCGCTTATGCTGCTCTTGGGGAGGGTTATTGGAGAAAATTCGAAGCAAAAAAAGACCCCCAATATGTACCACTCGCTAAGGCATCATGCGCAAAGGCCTTGAAAATCAATGATGATCTGGCCCTGGTTAAAGTAACCATGGGTTTGATCAACCTGGGTACCGGGGAGTATAAAGAGGCCGTTTCCTTCTTTACCGCAGCACTCGAAATTGACCCGAAAGATGCATCAGCATATCGGGGACTGGCCAAAACGTATGAATCGCAGAATTTACTTGATAAAGCAGAAGAGACTTACAAACAAGCCATTCAATTAAAACCTGATTACTGGGCGGGATACAACGATCTGGGTGTTTTTTATTACAGAAATAGTCAATACCTGAAGGCTATCGAGCAATTCAGACAAGTGATTCAGCTCACACCTGACAATTACCAGGGTTACTCGAACCTCGGGGGTATCTACTACCTGTTGCAAAACTGGCAACAGGCGCGTGAGATGTTTAAGCGTTCCCTGGCTTTAAAAAAAAACTATTTCGCTGCCTCCAATCTTGCTACTCTTAACTTTATCGAGGGCAACTATTCTGAAGCGTCGAAGATGTATGAAACAGCGCTGGAATTGAACAAGAATGATTACTCGGTGTGGGGCAACCTGGCCACCTCATATTACTGGACTACCGGTAAACGTGATCAGGCCAAACCGACATACGAAAAGGCAATACAGTATGCCGAAGACTATTTAAAAGTAAATCCTAAAGATTCTGAGGCCATCTCAAGTCTGGCTGGCTATTATGCGGATATCGGTCAAAAGGATAAATCATTGTCGCTGATTGATAAGTCTCTAAAACAGGGTTCTGATGATCCTGAGATCATGTTTAGAACAGGTACAACATATGAGAAGCTCGGATACCGGGATAAAGCTCTTTTCTGGATTGGGAAGGCACTGGATAATGGCTACTCAAAGTCAGAAGTAATCAATCAACCCGAATTGAAAGATCTGATTGCTGATCAACGATTTAAAACGATTCTTGCCAACTTAAAATAATATTCATTTATAATGGAGGTTACATGAAACTAAAAACCATATCTTTAACAATCATTGTAATTTTGCTACTGGCCTCATACGGTTTTAATGACGAGACACCCTCCGTACCTCCCCCTAATAAGATTGACCTTACCATCAAGGAAATTGACGGTGTATGGAGAGTCGTTGATTCAAGTGACAGTCCGGTAATCATTGCAGGTAAAGGCACTCAAATAACCTGGACATGTCCCGCTTCCGATGTTGTATTTCAATTCCCGAGTAAAGTCAAAAAAATTCTTGACGCCGATTCAAATAGTGATGATCTGACGGACGGGTACACCAAACATGTAAAAGCGGGTCATAAAATTAAATTTCATGTCAAGAAAAGTGCTACGGCTGATACGCTGGAATATGCCGTTTTTGTCATAGGCAGCTCAGAGTTTGCAAAAGGTGAGTCACCACCTAAGATCATTATTAAATAAACAAATATCCCCTCCTTCCATAGGAGGGGTGTTTCCGCTTGCAGGAAACAATACCTTGTATCATATACACAAAAAGTAAGGTGGCTTAATCTTATTTTAGATCAAACCACCTCTATGGTTCCATATCGAAGGAGTGGAGTTTCTTCCGTGAAAAAACGACTATTTATCTAGTGTCATAACCATAAAATAAGTTTAGTCCAATGGGGCAGTTATTGTTGTTAGTCGTTGCCGTTTTAACCACAGATTGGCACAGATAAACTTAGATTTAATCTGTTTGGATCTGTGTAAATCCGCGGCTAATTACTTTACAAATTAACTGGTATTAGCACTAGCGACGGGTATTTTCTTTTCTTTCTCTTCAGACTTTCCATTTCCGACATCTGTAAACGTTTCATGTTCGTCGTTACCGATGTAGTCGTTTTTCCACATATCATCCGTCAATTACAGGAATTTCTTATCATACTCAACTATTCCTTTATGGAAGAGCGGATCTTTAATCGCTTCAGCCTCATCGGGGTTAATGGGTTTGGCTCACGTGTCTATAATCAGCTTGTGGGTGAACTCATAGTGGTCTCGTATTCCACACGGAGCAATCATGTTTTTCACCTCATCGCCGCGTTGCCACTTGCGGATTGCTACCATCAGGTCGGATTTCCACATTAACGGTTCTCCACCGGAGATGACGGTGAAAAAACCATCCCAAAGCTTTGTTTTTTTTGGTCACTATCCTGTCCACCGTTTCGTAATCAGGTTTTTCGGTGGTTGATGCTCCACTCCCCGCATAACACCCGATACAATGCAAATTGCATCGTTTACCCGGGCTGATCGAATCCAAATTCTTCCATGAATTTCTCTTTTGCGACCTCTTCATTCCTGAGCATTAATCGGCTGACAAATACTTTCAGCAGTTTCTTCCTAACACTTGGAGATGTTCTTGTTGGTTGCGGCAGGATTATCGAACAAACCGTACCATCGTGGAAGGTGATCATTAGTGGAATGAAATGAACAAAAAAGTGATAGATCTTCTGAAGGTATCCCGCTAATATCCCTAATTATTAAAGTCCTGCCTTAAGAGTTTCAGATCACGTAAAAACGTATGGAGTAGTCTATGTCATTGATTCATCGTCATCGCCTGGATACGGCGCAGAAGCAGCGGATGGTTCATCCCAGCCAGTCACCCAACTTTCTGGATCCAACCTTAGAATGGAAACGTCTTTTTGCCGAATTTTGGGGGACCTTTCTTCTGGTACTTGTCGCTGCAGGCGGGGCAATAGAAGCTGCGCAGAGCAACGGGGCGGTCACACTTGGCATGGCAGTTGTTGCTCCGGGACTCATGGTAATGGCTATCATCTATTTTATGGGAACCGTGAGTGGGGCTCACCTTAACCCGGCTGTTACGCTTGCTTTTGCCGTGCGCCGCAATTTTCCATGGCGCCGCGTACCTGGATATGTAGCGGCACAATTTGTGGGTGGCATTCTCGCCTCCCTTTTTCTGCATGGCATTTTTAGTTCTTCGGCGCTGCTCGGTGCAACCATTCCCGGCTCCGGCATTACCAGCATTAAAGCGATGGCCGTTGAAGCAATACTGACTGCCGGGCTTGTGAATACGATCCTGGGAACTGCTTCCGGAGCGCGTAATATTGGAACGAACGGTGCTATCGCCGTAGGAGGATATATTGCCCTGGCCGGACTCTGGGCGGCTCCTGTGACCGGAGCATCCATGAATCCGGTGCGATCATTTGCCCCGGATCTGATAAGAGGTGATCTGTCAACGACGTGGATTTACTTTGTAGGTCCGTTGCTGGGTGCATTGATTGGTGTATTTTTCGAATGGATACTCAAAGGGCAAGCTACCGCAGAGGGCACACTTACCGCACAGGGCACCCTGGGTATCGACGAGTCATGATCTTAGGGGAAGTGCTTCAATATCCGTCGGAATGGCAGCCCTTTGATGCGGTTTGGGACTTTCCGGTTGTGAATCTGTAAACATCTTTTTCTTTTGCGTGAAGAACGGATAATAAGAGTAAATGATTAGATACATGGTCCGGTCCGGAAAGCAGATGGAATTATCGGTAACGATATTTATATTAGTTGTTAGTGTGGCTGTCAGCGGTCAGCTACAGAGTGTTCTAACCCCCGCTCCAAATCTCATGTCTCAAGTCTCAAGTCTCATATCTCATTACTCTATGGTTACTTTTTTTCTTAACCCGTCGATTCTATGTTTATGCTCTTCAATCACTTCAGTAAGCGCATCTTTAAATTTCTCCAGGGCTCTGTTGCTCTTTTCATCGACCTTCTTCTTCTGTTGGTCCGGGTTAAGATTATGCTCCATCTTCAGGTAAGTTATGAGAGCTCTCAGCGTGTTAGGGACATCTGCAATAACCAGGTTATTATTTGAATCGTCGATGTAGATGCCGAATGGTTTCATGTTTTCTTCAATAACAATTGATGCGCGTTGGAACGAAGATTCAAGCTGATCTATGGAATCACCCAGATTTTCCAGTTTCTGTGGAAGTATAATTCTGAAATGTACATCCTTTCCCGGGTACCGTTTGGTTTGGCCGTTAACCTCAACGATTGCTTCCGTACCCGTGTGTGAGACCATAGGTTCCAGAAAACTTCCAAAATAACCATATGCCAACGCCTCCGGTATGGTGACCTCACGCGCCTTTCGAACCGTGAACCAAATAATCAGTCCAACCGATATAGCCGCTGCGAAACCCAGTATAATACCCATCCAAAAGTTCTCCATAGTTTGCATCGGATAAAAAACACCAAAGGCACCCAGTAGTGAAATGAATGCATCAACTAATTTACTTTTCATTTGAATGACCGGTTAAGTAGTAATCAAGTGGGAAAAGAAGCATGGATGTCGTAGATGGAATCGCAGGTTGTATTTTTGACAACTCATGAAATCCCCTTTAGTCCGGACTAATCCGTAAAACATAGTTGATAAAAAAATCATTATATGCTATAAATCAAAAAATGTTTATGTGAAAATTAATGTTATTACAGGAAAATATACATTCTGAAAGCGGTCACAGATCCCTGGGGATGGTAAGGCATGCAGCATTTTTCAAATGAAATACACTAACGCTGGTTCATATAACCGGAATACAGGAAGAATGGCAAAAAAGGGTAGTTTATGGTTCAAAGAGAACAACAAAACAAATGGAAATTTTCTGTGGTTCTGAATACCATTAAGAAGGATAGCAAAGGAATTATTCAAAGCCTCAAAATGATGTTATCCAATGATTTTAAAATAAATTTTATTGATGCTTCCCTAAAAGTATCGGAGTTAAACTAATTCAGGCTATTAGCTTGATGTCAAATTGAAAGAGGGTTCATATGGTTGATAAAAAAGTGATATACGTCGCATATGCAAATGAAGACAAAAAAAGGCGCGACGAGCTTAATGATATTCGTCTGGAAACTGCAAAGCCATATCGTTTTGTCGATCTCCCCGATGGAGATATCCATGACGAGAAGTGGAAGGAAAGAGTCCGGAAGAATGTGATGAAGTCGGATGGAGTTATCGCTCTGATCAGCAAGCATACTCTGAGTTCGGGTGGCCAGCGATGGGAAATCGAATGTGCATGTGATGAGGAGAAGAAAATTATCGGCCTCTGGGCATACGATGATGACAAGACTCGTCCGGCAGTTATTGAAAGATATCGCACTATTCACTGGACGAAGGAAGACATCAGCAGATTTATCGATAGTCTGTAACCGGAGCAAAATCGGCAGATACATCCTTATCATGGATAATGCCGGAATTCAATCCTGATAGGATTTCATTTCCAATCGGGTTTTATGGTTTTTTTGCCTTTCAAAGACCGAAACAGTGCCGGTGATCAACTGGCACGTGTCCTCGGGTCTTACCGGGGACGTGCCGGCCTTTTGGTCTTGGGCTTGCCGCGCGGCGGGGTGCCGGTTGCCGCCAGAATAGCCGAACAGCTTGATGTCGCTCTTGATGTGATGGTCGTCCGTAAGTTGGGTACCCCTGGTCATGAAGAACTGGCTATGGGAGCAATAGCCAGTGGGGGAGTCCGGGTACTAAATGATGAAATAGTTCGGTACATGGATATCGATGAAGAGACCATAGAAATGGTTACCGCCCGGGAGAGAGAGGAGCTTGAGCGTCGTGAGAGTATCTACCGGCGAAAGCATAAAAAGATAAACCTGGAAGACCGCAGGGTCATTCTTGTGGACGATGGACTGGCTACCGGAACAACCATGATGGCAGCCATACAATCGGCCCGCAACGAGGGAGCCTCTACATTGCTGGTTGCAGTACCTGTTGCCCCTCAGGATACCATAAATGCGCTTTATTATGCAGCCGACGAAGTCATATGTCTGAAGACGCCGGAGCCATTCAGTGGTGTAGGAATATGGTACGTCGATTTTAGGCAGACATCAGACGAGGAGGTAATGGCATTGTTAAAAAAAGCCAGGGACAGAATGAGACAAGTAAGAAAACAATAGAAGACCGTTATGAAAAACACAAAGACTACTATCGATCAACCCGAAATTAAACAGGTCACAATAAATGCAGGCGACGTTAACCTCGCCGGGGACCTGATGATCCCCGAAAAATGCAGTGGACTGGTGGTGTTTGCTCATGGGAGCGGCAGCAGCCGGTTTAGCCCACGGAACCGGAATGTTGCGGAAGAACTGAACCGAAGCAGTTTGGGTACACTTCTTTTCGATTTGCTCACTATCCAGGAGAGGGAGCTTGATGAGCTTACCTGCGAGTATCGCTTTAATATCGAGTTGCTGGGTGAACGATTGACGGCAACACTGGACTGGCTGACTGCACAAAAGGAAACTGTTGGATTAAATGTTGGTCTGTTTGGCGCCAGTACCGGCGCGGCTGCCGCTGTCATCGCTGCGGCTGAACGACCGGAAAGTGTGAAGGCGATAGTATCGAGAGGTGGACGCCCCGATATGGCCAAGCTGTATCTTGCAAGAGTTCGCGCAGCTTCACTTTTTATTGTCGGCGGTGACGATGCTTCCGTCATTGCGATGAACAGGAGTGTGTTGCCGGATTTGCGATCCGAGAAAAAACTGGAAATCATCCCGGATGCCGGACATCTGTTCGAAGAGCCAGGGAAACTGGAAGAAATGGCTGTACTGGCACGTGATTGGTTTTTAAAGTGGCTTTGATTCAGTAGCTGCAAAAAAAGCGATTCCGGCTATAGTTGTCAGTATTTGCGCAATCGACTGATTAGGGATTGTGATTCTGCTTTTCAAACCGGGCATTACTGAGTTCCTGTTGTGATGAATATTAATGGGGGATAAACCATGGCGCCATAAAATATTCATTGTGAACATCGTGCTTTCTTTGTGTGTATTGTGGTTAGTATTGGGCGTATCAGGTAACCACAATGGATACTAAGGATCTTCAAAATGGACACAAGGACCTGGTCAATAAAGCAGTTTTCCCACAACTATCATCCTGAAAAAGGTTGGGGGATGATAAAGAGCATTTTGCTACTCGTAATTTTTTTTGATTTATATGCACTTCATATGTCGTTCCAGTCAACGGTTATCTGTCAGGGCTGATGATTTGGATTTATAAGACGACGGTTCAGTCTCCGCCTTTCAGCGAATTCCATAATTTTTTACCTACTGATCCTACCTTGTTAAAGAAATTGTCCAGTGTCTGTACAAAGGCCGGCTGCCGGTTCTCATAGGGTTTGAAGTCGAACTGTCCCTTAACTCTTGATCTGATGGATGGGGCTTCAAACAGTTGATGCAGATAGGGTGCAAGCGAGGCTCCCTGTGCGGCGCCACCGGAAAGGTAGTTGAGTGGCTTACCCGACCGGCTGAATAATCCCATGAGTACACTTACACCGTTTGGCCGTGCAACAAACAAGCCCGCAGAGGTATTGGCCTGTGCAGTTCCTGTTTTCCCGAGATAATCCGTGCTGCTCCAGTCGTACCGGTCCTCAGTGAAGTGCAGGGTTCCTTTCGGATCCTTGAGGGCATAGGTGAGGCAGTAAGCTGTTTGGCGCGCTACATCATAGGGGAATAACGGATCATAAGGAGATATATCACTCTTTTCAGTGATAAAATGATCCGGTATCTCCCCGTAAGGAGGCACATAAGCCTGCAGCAGGCGGAACAGATTCATCGGCTTGGTGGCATCAGCACCGATGAACGTTGCCGGATAAGGGGAGAAGGTCGAATCAATACCTGCCTTGCGCAGTCTTTGCTGCAACGAATCGCCATAATTGACGGCCAGATATGCCGCGGCCACGTTGTTTGATCGAGCCAAGGCGTCGATTGCCGGCTGCATGGATGGCGTATTGTCCAGTGAGGAATAATTTTTGACCGTCCATTCTCCGCCCAGAGTGTTGAATATTTTGGGACCATCGGCCGGCAGTTTCTGATGGATGTCGCCACCCTGGGAGATGAATTCACTGTAAATCAGCGGCTTGACCAGCGATCCCGGCCTCCAGGCCGATCTGATCTCCAGATTGTTCATGTACCGGTCGCCTCTTTGCTCAGAACCCACCATTGCCAAAATGGAATCATAGTGTGCCACTACGATGAATCCGTCCAAGTCGTAGATGCCGGTTTCTTTCCGGATGCTTTTTACGGCAGAAGCCAGGACATTGCGGGCCGCGTCCGTGACCTTCAGATCCACTGTGGAATGAATAGGGCCATTGTCTTCGCCTGCCGGTTTCAACTGTTCTGCGATCTGTCCGTGATATTCCAGGTCGAGGGCACGGGTCTTCACCATCGTAGTGTCGATCTTCGGTATATTTTGTATCAGATTCTGGTAATCAGACTTGGAAATAATATGCTTTTCCTTAAGAAACTCAGCCCGCTTTTGATACACTTCCCTGAAATCAGCAGTGCTTTTTAAATACAGGTTGGGCCGGCTGATCAATGCGACAAGAGCTAATCCTTCCGGTTGGGTGATTTTCGAGATATCCTTGCCGAACAGGTCGTAGGCACCATCCTGAAAACCGCGGATCTGAACAACAGGATGTGAGAACGAACCCAGAAACACGCTCGACATGTAAAAGTGCAGCAGTTGACGATGGGTATAACGGTCGCCCAGTCCGAGTCCGATCAATACTTCTTTTTTTTTGCGTTGCCAGAATTTTTTGTCATCATGCAAGATAATTCCTCTGGAAAACTGCTGGATGATGCCACTGCCTCCTTCGGAAAAATGGCCTTCCGATATATCAGCAACAGCCGCCCGTATGACTCCCCGCCAGTCGATCACATAGGTGTTGTAAAAGCGGCTATTTTCGACCCCCAGCAGATACTTGCCTAGAAATGTTGGAATGCTATCCGGATTATCCGCCTTGGTAATAACCCGTCCGCCGGCATCATAGACGGTTTGTTTCTGCATGTAGTTGTCCATCACAGCATCCAGATTCTCAAACCTGTCTGCCGCATCCTTGCCAACAAGTGTCGACAGCTCGAATTTGGGCATATGGGCGACCCAGAAACCTGCGAATCGCTCTAAAGGGGCCAGGGGGGTAAACAATTCAACAAACAGGAAGGCTACCCCAGCCAGGAAAAGGGCGATTCCTTTCGTATGTTTTTTAAAAAAGGCTCGAATTCTGGTATGATCATAAAACGGCAACATAAGAATGACATCAATCTGTTTACCAGTGACTTCCGAATCCGAAAATTATCAAAACAATCAAATGGAGCCGAACTTTTTGGGGTGAATGACGTCTCCGTGTTTATGAGAGAAAGTGATGGGGAATGAGAAAGCCTGCCATGCTATTCATGGATTATGCTGTACTTTTAATTGAACTATCCTGCTAATGTCTCAGCTTAGCAACGTCCAGCTCGAAGGAAAAGCCCCCTCTCAACTGATGTGGCCGTGAGGAAAATCTATGTTTGAAAATGAGAAGTTAAATTATTTAGCTCTCTTTCATGAAAACCCGGCTCGTCAACCCCCTTCGCCCCCTTTTCTAAGGGGGAAATTGGTTGTTAAATCTTGAAGAAATACCGTTAGTCTAATAAAATTAAGCTCATCCGTTTTGTGTATAAATTTTCTCACCGCCCCGGATGTGGAGACAGCTTGTCCTGAATGCCATCGGGAGGTTTGGGTGAGGTAAAAAGCGTGGCATACAAAGTCATCTCAATCAAAGGCAAAATTCCATTAATTGGAGTTGCCTGATGATCTCCAGGTCGCCGCGGGGACCTTACAGAGGTATTTGCCGTCATTACGCCGGCCAGTTGCTCTACTCATACGATACCCAATCACCAGGCCTTCTTACTTAAACAGATCGGTATCAACAAAGTCAGCCTGTACCAACGACCAGAAATCGACGGCAAGTCCGCTTTCGACGTAATCATAGGGTAGCCAGCCGTAACCATTTTCACCCCATTCGGTGCCCCATGAATTCCTGATCATAAGCGCTCCTTTGCTTTTATTGATCTTCTTTTTATCGTCATATCCAACAGCCATAACTGCGTGTCCCCCGATCAATGAATCGTTGGAATCCGGAAATGGAATATCCCCGGTATTGTCTCCCACTTTAGGAATGGAGCTGAAAACAGAAAACCCGAACATGCTGGGCAAACCCGCCGCCAGGTTGGTTTTTATTCTGTCGAGAGAGTCTTTGGTTGAACTGTCGACCGGATCGAGCCGGTAGTATTGAATGGCTTTGAAATTCCCGGCAAATGCATAGCAAAAAGTCGAAGGTTCATTATCAAATTCAGATATGTTGTAGGGCCAGTATCTTTCCGGCGGAACGCCGAATAACGCTATAGCTTTCATCGTAGTCCTCAGATGCGCCCCTGTGTCGCCTTTTTTCCCAAGCAGGTCCCGTGTGACCTTGTAAAGGAATAAACGGGACCCATCGAGGTATCTTCCATAAGCCCGGCGCTCATAATACTCCAGAAGACCCACTCCGGCGTTGGCTGTACATGAGCCCAGTTTCCCCTGGTCCTCAATAGGTGAGCACCATTTTGTCAGATCAACCGAAGGTTCGATCTTAGCTGCAGATTTCAATGAGTTTGATTTTTTCAGAATGGAATCCACTTCTTCGGTTTGCTGGTTATAATCCCGGAAGTCCGGTAAATCGCGTTCCCAGCCTAAGCTTACTATCAGTTTTTCATCCATAATTATACTCCTGGTTTTTAGGGTACCAGGTGTTGTATTTTTGTTTTTTTTCAAGTTGTAAAGCGCAAGAATTCCGGAAAGTTAGCTTACTCACTTATTCACCGGATTCTCCTTATCAAACCACTCAAAATACTTTTGAGTACTGGTCTTACCCGACTCTAAAAGAGCCTCTTTTTTGTCATTCGACAAATTAAATTCCGTCGTTTTGACTCCCAGGGTATCGATGTAAATTGTTCTCACCCAGTCATCACTGTGCAGGTGTGTGCTCGACTGTGCCTCGAGGATGGTATCGATTAGCGACCAGGTGTATTCGAAGAAATTATCGATTTTATGTTCAGGCAGTTCGGCGTGGTCCCTGAAAGCGGAGATCTCTTCTTTATTGTCAAGCCGGAAACCCAGCGTCTCCTTGTTATATACATAGTCCGATATTTCTCTTGGCGATTTTTTTATCGATTTATTGATCCTCTCATAGTATTCGGTCACAGCCAGATTTTTGGTCGCAATGTATTTTCTCCTGTCGAACAGTTTGATAGGATAGTTGTCGAGTACCCCGCCGTCTACGTACACGTCTCCTCTCATACTTCGCTTTGCTGCAAAAAACAGGGGGATGGACATGGAGATCCGGACCGCATCGGCGATGCACATCCTGGGGGTATGTTCGTATGAAAAGACTTCTGAAAAATGGGTGGATAAGTTGGTGCCCATGAAGTAGAGCGATTTGTATTTATTCTTCCCCTTCATAGCCTCTATATCCGCAAACGTCGATTCTGAGTTGCCGGTTTTTTCTTTGATCAGCTGTCCGATCCAGTTTCGGAAGAAGTCGCCCTTATACCAGCCGAATGATGTTATCAGCCGGTCGGTATCACGTATGATCCCCCAGCTATCATCCATAAACTTGTGGAAGTCAAGGTTCCACAGGATACCCTTTGTTTCGTCGAACGTGTAGCCCAGCCCGATTAAAATGGCATTTATGGCGCCTGCGGAAGTTCCGCCGATGCGTGTAACCTGGTCGGTTATTTCTTTATCCGACAGTACTTCGAGAGCACCGACATAGGCGATTCCTTTTACACCGCCGCCCTCAAAGATGAGATTTTTGAAGTTATACGACATAATACCTCTTTTTATTTTTGATTATTAACTGAATCCCATTGTGGTGCAATGACTTGCTGTGGTTTTAATATGATTATGATCATTCGATATCAACCATTGCAGGTTCTGCCGACAGCAACACGCGGTCCGGTGAATGAACGATTGCGGGTTTGTCTTCTTCAGAAAGCAGATCGGTAGATAAACCGACATAGTTCATCACCAGCTTGCCTTCGTCAGGCAAAATCTGGCCGATGGTGCCGTCGCCGGTCAATGAAAAACGGACACAACTAAAGGCAAAGGCCAGCTGTTTTGTCCCGTCGAAGGTGAGGTCAAATCCGGAGGAAGTCGATACGCCGATCGAAGCGTTGATGCCGCCAACGATATTTTTTATACCCTCGATATCAAACTTAAAATCCGTTGCGTCGGCTCTGTCTACGGATACGGTGAACTTGCTGGAGGTTATGACGGAGTCCAACAGCAAAAATGCATACGGATTATCTCCAAAGAATATAGAGGCTGCAGGACTATCCAGGTCAATCTTATGATTACGTATGATCCGTCCCAATGAGTTTATGTCAATCCACTTGCGGTTTATATCCTGGAAAGTAAATGAAACCATGGAGGTCCCCTGGAAACTGTTTTTTATAGAACCACCGGGGATACCCAGCCCTTTAAGAAAGCCATCCAGAATTTTCAGACCGAAGCTGGTTTTGACGCTGCGCGATTTTCTCCCCGAAAGATCCGGCATCTGTGAGTTGGCGAGGAGCGTTTGCGGGATTGTGATGTTATCTTTAATGATGGGGGTCACGTTCCCCCGGAATGAAATATGTTTTCCACGCGCCGCAATAACGGTTAAAGGGCGATACCTCTCTTCGGGTACCCGTATAATATTGCATCCGAAAACTTCGGTTAAATAGCCAACGTAAGGGTCTTTTGAACAGAGTCCCAGAAATCCCATAATCCCTCCTAAATAAAAGATAAATAGCTCATCGTATGAACCGTGCTCTGTGGAACCGATAGCACGTAAATATCATATAATTGAACAATGGTAATCACTTTCTATCATTCGCGCGTTTACCTGGTAATCAATCAGTATCAGGCTAAGTTCTAAACCAGAATAAACCCAACCTCTCTGATTTAGCTGCGCTCAATTGTGAGACACAACAATCTTACAAAGAAATAGTAAATAATGACATAGGGATATGTCAATATGTTAATAAATACTAATTATACGAAAATCAACCCCCTGGGAACCATTAACGTTAAATTGTCAGATGAAGAGCATGGCTGCATACAAAAGTAAATATCAGGCGTAACCGCGTTGATTTTTTAACGCAAGCAGATGATCGTGATTACGCCTGATTGGCCAATTTCCCTCAGGCCCCGCCGGTTGTCGGATCAATGACGGTGGCCACTTCAGTTACCAGATTAGCCGGGAATCCTCCCAGTCTGGCATGCTCCCTTACCATCTGTTAGTTCGGAGCAATGTAGACACAGTAGATTTTATCTCCCGCTACGTAACTTAGTACCCATTGTATTTGCGGACCCATATTGCTAAGCACGCTGCAAGACTTCTCTGAGATGGCCTGCAGTTCCTGTTGGGACAGATTACTTGCTCCCGGTATTTCTCGTTCGATGATGTATTTTGGCATGGATATTCCCTCATTTGAATGATCACAGATTGTGGAATAAGATGAACCTGCGATAAATCACATCAAACTCAAGATTCTTAGTGATCCCCATTGTGTTCATTGCGGTTAATCTTTGCACAGGTCAGGAAACCACCATGGACACAATGAAGTAGAACAAAGGGTTGAAGCATTTCCCGGCTTGCAAACCTGACCTTTTGAACAGGCATGATTGAGAATATTGACAAATTAGAAAATTCATCTTATAAAGGATGAGTTTGGCTCTTTTTTAATAAAGAGTCAGGCAATTAGTTATGATCTTTCAAAATAAGTGGTGTGATTTATGAATGGACATGAATATCCCAAAAACACTCATCAAAACAAATCAGAGATAATGTCATCGAAACGAGGAACAGGGCTACTCATTTTGTCGGCAATACTCTTGCTGTTGGCATTCGGAGGCTGTAATAAACAACAAGGGAACACAGCTAATAATCAAAATGAAAGTATTGATCAGAAAGTCGACCGGCTCATGTCAAAAATGAATCTGGCCGAAAAAATAGGGCAGATGACTAATGTTGATCACTCGTTTCTGAAAGATCCCAAAGACATCACCAAATATTATATCGGATCATTACAGAGCAGCGGCGACTCCCGTCTGGATCCGACTATGCCCAAAGATTGGGCCCATATGCTGGACAGCCTGCAGGCATATGCGCTTGCCACACCGTTGAAAATTCCCCTGATCTATGGGATAGATGCTGTTCATGGAAACAGCAATATCTATGGAGCAACGATATTTCCGCATAATGTAGGTCTCGGATGCAACGCGCGACACGGCATTGGTTCGCAAAATTGGCCAGGCTACGGCGGTGGAAGTAGCCGGCACCGGAATCAACTGGGCGTTTGCTCCCTGCATCACGGTTCCCCAGGATATACGATGGGGACGAACCTACGAAGGGTTCGGTGAGATGCCCGGCCTGGTGAGTGAAATGGGTTATGCCGAGATCGAAGGATTACAGGGCAAGGTTCTTGGCCGGGATAATCCCTCCATAGTAGCCTGCGCGAAACACTTTGTGGGCGACGGCGGAACCACGGGCGGTATAAATGAGGGCAATGCACAGGTTAGCGAGAAGGTGTTGCGCGAGATTCACCTGAAACCGTACTATGCGGCACTCAAAGCAGGAGTGGGCTCCATCATGGTCTCGTACAGCAGTTGGAACGGGGTTAAAATGCACGAAAATAAATACCTGATGACAACCGTGCTGAAGGAGGAAATGGGATTCAAAGGCTTTTTGGTCTCCGATTATGCGGCCATCAATCAACTGGGACCCGATTACAAGGAAGACATCAAAAAGGCCATTAATGCCGGCCTTGATATGATCATCGTCCCGGATAAGTATGTGACATTTATCAATGACCTGACGCAACTGGTCAATGATAAGGAAGTCCCGATGTCGCGTATCAACGACGCCGTTCGGAGGATTCTGCGCATTAAATTCCAGGCAAAGCTGTTTCAGCATCCGTTTACCGACAAAGCCTTTACTGCTCAAATCGGCTCAAAAGCTCATCGGCAACTGGCCCGCCAGGCGGTTCGGGAGTCGATGGTGTTGTTAAAGAACAAGAACAATGTCCTGCCGATCTCGAAGAACATCAAACATCTGTATGTAACCGGATCGGATGCGGATAATCTAGGATATCAATGCGGCGGATGGACCATTACCTGGCAGGGAGGCTCCGGTAACACGACGATTGGCACCACCATCTTGAAAGGGATCAAAGATGCCGTTTCCCCGTCGACCAAAGTAACGTATTCTGAGGAAGGCAAGGATGCTAAAGGATCTGATTTTGCCATCGTTGTGGTTGGTGAAAAACCGTATGCGGAAGGCAAGGGAGACCGCAAAGATCTTCATCTCTCTCAAGAGGATCTCACTACGATTGCCAATGTCCGTAAGTCCGGAGTTCCCTATGTCGTTGTCCTGATTTCAGGCAGGCCCATGATCGTTACAAACGTGATTGATCGGGCTCCGGCATTCATCGCTGCCTGGCTGCCAGGATCGGAAGGCGAAGGCGTGGCCGATGTTTTATTCGGCGGTTACGCTCCGACAGGAAAATTGCCGTACACCTGGCCAAAGTCGATGGACCAAATCCCCATCAGCAGGAATGATTCCACAAACTATGATCCACTGTTCCCGTATGGGTATGGCCTGACCTACAAACAGTAACTTGTAAGTGGATTAGCGTTATTATAAGGTCTTATTTAAACTGAGGTCAGGATAATACCCGGTATCACAATCTTACGGGATAATGAGTTTGAAAAGAGGGCTTGGGGGATTGATCCAATCTGGATATGAGCAATTCCACGTCTGCTTTATTTCTCGTTTCAAAAGGGACAATAGGTACAGATGCCTAAGAGCCAAAGAAATGGCTTTATTCCCTCAGTAAGATGCAGTAGCTTAGAGAGTTCACTACAGGCGCGGTCAGATCAGGTGTTTTTATTGACCAGTTTATGAAATACATGTGATATGTCCATTTTTATACTCCATATCTGGATTTTCGGGGTATTTCGCCAGGCTAAATTGAAATTGACTGCAAAAAGATTATGGAAGTACTGCAAGCTAAAGATGATCTGAAAAGAGAAATTAGCGCTTTTCAACTTGGAACAAATATTTTTAACTATATCGTAGGAGCGGGCATTTTTGTGCTTCCGGCTACCGTGGCCGGTATCCTCGGGCCTTCGAGTCTGGCCGCATATCTGTTCTGCGCGTTGCTTATTACGCTCATTATGCTGTGTTTTGCGGAAGTCGGCAGTA
The DNA here is from genome assembly GCA_963787205.1 of uncultured bacterium. GTDB lineage: Bacteria > Bacteroidota > Rhodothermia > Balneolales > DATFMH01 > DATFNI01. The sequence continues at coordinate 200 of CAWBCD010000036.1, read as the reverse complement.
AAATAACCTCGACGGGCGGAGTTTTTGTTTACACCGAAGCCGCCTTTGGTCCGGTTGCAGGATTTATCATCAGTTCTCTTCTTTGGTTTGGTATTGGCGTTATCAGTGACGGGGCCGTTGTAAATGCCCTTTATGATATCATAGAGCGTCTGGTTCCCGCATTAAGCCCCACCTATTTTCGCATCGGATTTATCATTATT
>CAWBCD010000035.1:0-6021 GCA_963787205.1 uncultured bacterium | reverse complement strand
AATCCAAGGATAAAGGTGATGAAATATCGGTCACTCACGAGTGTTCTTCGGCCGTTTTTTCCAGCGATCCGTCCGATGGGAAGTAGTGGCGGTAAACAAAGGTCTGCCTGCCTACGGCGCCAACAATAAGCAGAATCAACAACACGAACAAATAGGTCTGGATGTTTTTGACAACCCCGAGATATTGTCTGGCCTGAGTGTAAAGGACTTGAATGAGCGCCATCCAAGCAGCTACCCAAAGTATGGCGCCCACGATATTGTACAATACAAACTTACGCCATGGCAGCCGGCTCATTCCGGCAAGCAGTCCATTAACCTGTCTCAACCCGTCAATAAATCGAGCGGGAATTATAATGGATGCGCCATGTTTTGTAAAAAAAGTATCGAGGCGGTGCAGGCGTTCTTCATCCAGAAAAATATAGTGCCCGTATTTTGTAAGGAATTTCCGGCCTCCTTTAAGACCTATTAAATAACCCAGGTTATCTCCCAATACGGCCGCAATAACAGCGATAATAAAGATGTCGACGGTGTGCATTTTACCGGCAGCAGCCATATAGGAGGAAGCCAGCAGCATGGTCTCGCCGGGCAGCGGCAGTCCGAAATCTTCCAGGAATATGACAAAAAACAACGCCCAGTAGCCGTATGTTTGTAGGTAATACTGCAAATGAGTCCAGAATGTGTTACTGTCAGCAGCCGTATTGCTACCGGCAGCCATAGTTGTGCCAACAACTGCAAACACAAGTAAAATCAGAACAATCGCGAAGCGACGCTGGTTTGTAAAATCAGATAACCTGGATTTGCAGAACATACAGAGGATGCAGAATTTAATTCCTTATATAATATATGGGAAGACTAGTATACGGCTTGAAAGGGACGTTTAAAACGGTAGGATGATATTATCCGTGTGACTTGGTGCGGGTCGATTACATAACGTAGATTATAGGTTCCCACATATTATTTCCGGAATATATTTTTGAGGGTGACACTATGTTGTCACTACTGTCTTTTAAATTAGTACATGATTAAAATAAAAGGATAATACCTTCATGGATGTTTTATTACTCATAATAGGATTGATTCTTGGGTTTGTTGCAGCCTGGCTGATTCGGACTTTCCAGTTGCGCAGTAAAATGGGCATATCAGGAGAGGAAGCCGCGCAATTGCAAAAACAGCTTCGTGATCTGGAAATCGACAAGAGCAACCTCGGAAATCAATTGGATTATATCAAAAAAGAGCATGACGAACTGAAAGGGCAGGCGGATAAGAAGGGAGAAGATTTAAGCGCACTCCGCGAACGTCATGCTGGATTGACAGCCGATTATCAGAACCTGCAGGAGAAACTGGCGGATCAGAAAAAAGAATTGGAGGAGTTGCAGGCGAAGTTTACCGAGTCGTTCCGTAACCTGGCTAATGAGATTCTGGAGGAGAAGAGCAAGAAGTTTACGGAGCAGAATAAAACGCAGCTCGATCAGCTGTTACAGCCGCTCAGTAAACAGATCGGGGAGTTTAAAGAAAAAGTGGAGACCACGCATCTCGAAGAAGCAAAAGCGCAGGCATCGCTGAAACAGCAGATCATTGGTCTGAGCGAGTTGAACCAGAAGATGACCCAGGAAGCGAATAACCTGGTTAAAGCTTTGAAGGGACAGACCAAAACACAGGGCAATTGGGGTGAGATGATCCTGGAGCGGATTCTGGAGAAATCCGGATTGAGAAGGGACTATGAGTTTGAAGTTCAGAAAAGCATGAAGACCGAGGATGGCCGAAGGTTGCAACCGGATGTTGTGGTCAAGCTGCCGGACGACAAAAACATTGTTATCGACTCGAAGGTGTCGCTCAATGCGTACGAAGCATTCTCATCCACTGAAGATGAGGTTGAACAAAACAGGGCTCTGCAGCGTCATATCCTGTCGATCAAAAATCATGTCAAAGAATTGGGGGATAAGAGTTATGAGAAACTGTACGAGATCAACACTCCCGATTTTGTGCTGATGTTCATCCCGATTGAGCCGGCTTTCAGCCTGGCGCTTCAGAACGAACCCGGTTTGTTCAATGACGCCTTCGAGAAGAATATCGTCATTGTCAGTCCTTCGACGCTCCTTGCCACACTGGCAACTATTAATAATGTCTGGAAGCAGGAATACCAGAACCGGAATGCACAGGAGATCGCCCGGCAAAGCGCCAACCTGTATGACAAGTTTGTTGGTTTTGTTGATGACCTGCAGAAGATTGGAGAGCGTATCCAGCAAACACAGCTGACATATGACCAGGCTATGAATAAACTTCAGACTGGACGTGGGAACCTGATAGGACGTGTCGAGAAATTAAAGAAGCTGGGAATATCACCCAGCAAGCAGCTGCCGGGTAATTTACTCGACGGTGAAGAAGACGAAGAATAAATGTTACCGGAAAGAGAGACGCACCTGAGTCGACCGGATGTGTTCACCCTGTTAAATAATAAGAATTTTGACAGGGTGAATCCTATTCCGGCTGACGTAGATTGCGCATAAGGGAAGCAGGTTACTGGTTCCCTTTTTTCATTTCCAGATTTTTGATAACCATGGTCAGATGATGGTTGATACGCAAACCGGCAATTCCGTCGGTATCCGGCAACTTCGACTTTGGAATGCTGGTGATTTTTTTACCATTTGCCCAAAACGATACATCTTTACTTCCTACCTCGATAGCCAAGGTGTTTGATTGTGTATTGCTGCCTTTTTCCGCCGTAATATCTTTGGTGGACGACCAGCCGACCACTGTTTTTGTGGAACCACCGTCACGCGTCTTGATCAGGTACTTGCCGTCCCGCCGGGTCAGGAAATAAAGATAATGTTGTGATGCTTTCTGAAGGTTCTTCCCACCAATAAATAGTCCATAAGCCTCACCATGGGGAGAAGCATTTTTATCCATCGTAAAGCTGGCTGATATTTGGTAATCACCGTTCAGAACATTGGAATCGCGATAAAAGATGGCGTGTGCACGTCCGGTGTTAAGGTGAATGGCCCCGTTGTCATACTTGAAGCTAACATCAGAAAGAGTGTTTGAAGGGCTGTCGAATCGTGCCTTCCAACCGTCCGGCAGTGTATTCTGCGCTTGTACAGTGCATACAGTCAATGTCAGCAAAAATGCTGTGATACAAAGAGTAGATTTTTTCATACCTGGTCAGGGTTAGGTTATTTATTACCTAATACACATTAATTGAACGCAGTTCGTTCCTTTGCCCCCCGTCATTCCCGACTGAGATCGGGAATCTGTGTGGCGACTATTGTGATACTTTGTGATATCCAATGCATGGAATAATCGGGTAAGCTTAAGTTCCGGCAGAATACTGAAGGAGCCTGCCAACGTATATCAAACCCGAAAGTTTACCTTTTCAGAGTACCGGGGATCTGACGCAACGGAGATCTCTGCGTTCGCAGGGATGACGGTTTGTGTGGTGCATTGATGTATTTTAAAGAATTAATTCAACATGCATTGATTGTTGCCAGATCTTATAAACCCAAAAACCTTTCAATGACAAAAGTATCTAAGCTGTAAGGAATCATCTTTTTCAGGGTCCTATTCATGTGGCCATGTAATTTAATTTATCAAGAGAATCGAAAACATCGGGGAAAATGGAAAAATCTTCTTTTGTTTACATCATGAGCAACAAAAAACACGGTACCCTCTATGTTGGCATGACGGCATATCTTAAGAGAAGAATTTGGGAGCACAAGACGGGTCAAAGTCCAGGTTTTACAAAACGATACCGGTTAACAAGGTTGGTGTATTTTGAAGAGTGTGATAGTATCAAAGAAGCCATCTATCGTGAGAAACAACTAAAGCGATGGAAGCGTACCTGGAAGATCGACTTGATTGAATCAGTTAATCCTGAATGGCATGATTTATTCCCAGAGCTATAATCCTTTTTTAAAGTCTCCCAGATTCCCCCGTCATTCCCGACTCCGATCGGGAATCTGTGTGGCGGCTATTGTGATACTTTGCGAAACACTTTTCATGGAATCACTGGTCAGGCATGGGGCATATTAGGATGCAGACGTTGCAAGCCTACAGGTGTCAAACCTGCAAAGTTTTACTTTTCAGAATGTTTGGAATGGTCACTACGGAGATCCCTGCGTTCGCAGGGATGACGAGGAGAGGGATACCCGCCATCAAATTTATGATATGACATCCAACTCCCGGCCAACCTCGGTAAATGCTTTAACTGCCTTATCGAGGTGTTTCTTCTCATGGACGGCTGATATCTGCACGCGAATTCTCGCTTTGCCTTTCGGTACTACGGGATAGTAGAATCCGATCACATAGATACCCCGTTCGAGCATCTTCTCGGCCATCGTCTGTGAAAGCCGGGCATCATACAACATGATTGGCACGATCGGGTGCACACCGGGGACAATATCAAATCCGGCTTTGGTCATCTCATCACGAAAGTACCTTGTATTCTCTTCTAATTTATCGCGTAATTCTGTGCTTCCAGACAATAACGCAAGAGCAGCCAGGTTGGCTCCTACGACAGGTGGAGCTAGTGTGTTGGAAAATAAGTATGGGCGAGACCGCTGCCGAAGCATATCAATAAGCTCTTTGCGTCCGGACGTGAATCCACCGGAAGCTCCTCCAAGCGCTTTTCCAAAAGTGCCTGTTACAAGGTCAACTCGTCCAATAACATTTCTGTGCTCGATTGCACCACGGCCTGTCTTACCGAGAAAACCCGTACAATGGCTTTCGTCGGTCATGACCAACGCATCGTATTTGTCAGCCAGATCACAAATCTTGTCGAGCTGGGCGATGATGCCATCCATAGAGAAGGTTCCGTCGGTCACAATAATTTTGTGGCGGGTATCGGACGCTTCTTTGAGTTTATCCTCAAGGTCAGCCATGTCGTTGTTCTTATACCGGAAGCGTTGTGCTTTGCAAAGACGGACACCATCGATGATGGAGGCATGATTGAGTTCATCGGAAATGATCGCATCTTCAGGACCAAACAGCGGCTCGAAAATACCACCATTGGCATCGAAACAGGCGGCGTAGAGTATCGTGTCTTCAGTACCCAGAAATTCGGAAACCTTATGTTCCAGTTCTTTGTGAATGTCCTGGGTGCCGCAGATGAAGCGAACGGAAGCCATTCCATAGCCGTGACTATCCAGCGTTTTTTTTGCCGCTTCGATAACTTTAGGATGGTCTGCGAGCCCTAGATAGTTGTTGGCACAGAAATTGATAACCTCGGCTCCATTTTGCAACGTAATCACGGCCTTTTGTGGACTGGTGATTATCCTCTCATTTTTGTAGAGCCCCGCCTCTTCGATGTCGTTTAATTCGCGGGTGAGAAATTCTTTAATTGATCCGTACATGTTGCTCTTTCTTAAGAATTCATCAAATATTACGACAGGTAAATCAAATATGCGCTCAAGCTACTAAAAAATATACCGAACCGGAAAGGATGATGCTGTTTGATGCGACCGGCTGATTCCATTCTATGTCCGTCACCCGCTTGCCACATCGCCACACCGTCATTCCGGGCGTGCCCCGGAATCTCCCACGTGTAGACTCTTCTCGCCATAGAGATCCCAGCGTTCGCTGGGATGAGGTGTGTCGGGCAAAATGAAGGGTTTTTTATGTAAGGTTTCAACAAATCATTGATCTTAATAATAGTAATCATAATAACCGGGTTACCTGGTTAGTGCAAAATGGATATGGATAGTGAAGAAATCAGCCTTTGTCTACATTCTGAGCAATAAGAAGTGTGGAGTGATCTATGTGGGAGTGACAGCATACCTTAAAGAAATAATATAAAACCGGGCAGAGTCCTGGCTTTACAAAACGATACCGGGTAACAAGATTGGTGTATTACGAAGAATATGAGTCAATTAAAGAGGCTATTTACCGGGAGAAGCAATTAAAATGGTGGAAACGTTCATGGAAGATTGAACTGATTGAATCATTGAATCCAGATTGGGACGATTTGTTTCCGGAATTTTAAATAATTACTCGATATCACCTCACCACCCGTCATTCCGGGCTTGCAGA
>CAWBCD010000034.1:0-132530 GCA_963787205.1 uncultured bacterium | reverse complement strand
GCAGCGCTAGCATCGGTTCCGGTATAGGTACCATATTGATTCGTACTAGCGAGCGTGGTTTCCAGACCTACTCCTGGAGCAATAACATCAATATCATGTGGATCATAAGAAGTACCATCGGACTCAGGTATACTGGAATATTGATAAGGTGCATTTCCAAATAAGTCAGATGCCCCCACACCAACTGCAATGTGGTCACTGGACAATCCCGCCGGGAAACCGATGGCATGTCCATTGTAATTCACAGCGTTACCGATGACGACGGCTTCATTCATATAGGCATTTTTTACAGCATTAACAGCAGCTTCATAATCATAATTAGGGGAAAAAACGTCCTGGAGTGCCTTCCCAACCGTATTATTAATAAATCCTTTCGATTCGTAATCATGTAAACCGGATAGGTTAAAAGCTTCGTAATATCAATGTTATCTACATTATTAGAAGAAGACCACGTCAGAGGGATTAGGACCGTTTTGGCACCAGAATTGATTGCGTCATAAATATCCGGGGCGACGGCACTGGTATTAAGATTCGTAATTATTGTTGTAAAGTTTGCCCCATCTGCGAGTCTTGTCACATTCCTATATTCACTTTTACCTATGTCATAGGAAAGAATCGGTGCGACCCAGTTCACTCCAGCAATACCTTTTCCGTTATTGGTGGCTGCACCAATAATACCGGCAACGGGGTTAGCCGCCCCAACAAACTGTGAGGTAGATCCTCCTGTTTTAATCACCACTCTGGGAGTCAAATCCTGGTGGGCTATATTGATACCTCCTAACGAAAGAATAGCAATTTTCTGGTTGGTATTTCCTTGTGTGGTCAACCAAGCATGCGGTATATTCGTCACATTTAAATACGACTGCTGTGAATACAGTGGGTCATTCGGGGTCTGTGCATGCCCCGTATCAAGCAAAAATAAACTGCCCAAGATAGCTGTAGGCAATAACATGTAAAGTTTGTTCATCATATATCTCTCTTTGTTTTGTTATTTTTAGGGTTTTTTAGCAGGAAAAGTGGGTGAGACCTGGTGGGTGACCACATCCATATAGTAGAGTCGATTCGAAACATTTGGAATAATCCGGGAAAACAAGACAGTCTTCCCGTCCGGGCTCCATACTGGACGAGCCACATATCCTGGACCCTCGGTCACCTGCTGTATATCACTTCCATCCACTTTCATAATAAATAATTCATTTACACCTCCCTGTAGCCCGGTATTGGTGAAAGCAATATGGTTTCCGTCAGGAGAAGGAATAGGTTCACTGATATAGTCAGAATGGGATAAATCGGTGATTTTTCGTGGGACACTCCCATCAGCATTGGCTACATAAATCTGGCGCCGTCTTCCGGTAACCTGAGTGATATCCCAGTTAACATATACTATTCGTTTCCCATTTGGGAACCACCTTGCTCCAACCCCGTAAGGAATGATAATACGGGGATTCGAGCCGCTACTGTCCATCAGTGAGACTCCTCGAGGTACCCCGGCATCCACTGTAAAGAGAATCTGTTTCCCGTCCGGAGACCAGCGTCCAACATTTGTGTACTTCCATTCTGGATTGCGAGAATCAGGCCCTGTTAGTTTAAGCAAATCGGTCCCGTCGCTACGCATTTTATATAAGTATTCCGGAAGTGAAAAACTGTGAAAAACAAACCACTTTCCATCTGGGCTTATACCGGCATTCAGGATACGCCCGGAATGGATCATATGGCGTTCCTCGGTCTTCAGGTCCAATTCCCATAACTCATCCAGCCTGCCCGGGTCGGGATTGGTACCTAACAATTCATTATGCTGGAAATAGATCTTATTCCCATTCGGTCCCCAGAAGCCATAATAGGCGTCAAAATCCTCGGAGGGTGGAATGTTATGGTCCACATTCAATTTCGTAGAATCGGTAGCATTGTGGCAGCCAACCCAGAAAGGGCTCATAAATATCAGAAAAAGGCAAAGTTTTGGAAACATGGTCATAGAACACCTCATCTTGATTAAAACGTTAGAATAATTAGTCTGCTGGCCATTTCACGTCTCCAACAATAGAAAATGTGTTTCATAATCTTTTATTATGCTGTAGATGACGATTTACAGGTTATAAACTCTGAATATTTGATTGCATGCAACAGCATATTTTTCATTGCACTTCCTCCTTATCTATTCTCCTAAATGAATAATTAGAGAATAATTTTCCCTAAATCAACAACATTCGTTCGTTAATTTTGCTCACTTTGTACTTCCAGTATTGACCTTATTTCATTTCGTAGTTCCCTTGATCCATACCCAATACGGGTTTGGAGAAACTGATATAGAGCTTTTTCATCCCTTAGTCCTGCATGTCTCGCTACCTTATATGCTGAAAGTTCGGGATCATTTATCCATAACGTTCTTATATAAGTGATTCTCGTCTCTGAGCAATTTACCGGCAGGCATTAAAAATGCTTTATCATTAATGCAACGACGTACACTGAGATACGTCGTTGCTCGTGATTTCATTATTTGATGAGTGTTAATTTTCGGGTAAAGACCTTGCCTCCCAGGTGAGCACGTACCAGATACATGCCACTTGCCAGCGTATGGGCATCAAACCGCAACTGATATCTGCCAGCCTGGTAATCCTTATTGGTCAGAGTAGCAACCAATTGCCCGGCGACATTATATACCTGAACCTTCACATGAGCTGCCTTCGGCAAGCTGATTGGAATTGTTGTTGTTGGGTTGAATGGATTGGGATAATTGGCATCTAAAGCGAATACTTTCGGAAGGTTGCCATCTGTAGACTGAACTGATTTTTCAGCTATGGTGGGAGCACTTGCAGAGGGGACACCCTGATCATGCTCCTTCATCAAATATAAAAGCCACTTTTCTTGTGACACAAAATCAGCATCCGTCACCTTACTGGTCATACCGGCATCTGGAGATATAGCTTTAATGCGTTCTAAGGCTGCATAAGCGCTATCATACCGGCCCAACTGCTGCCAACCTTTGAGTTGATAGGCATACAGAATCGACTTACTGTCATTATTTTCCAGTTTGGAAATCACATGACTGCTACGATCCAGTGCCTCTTTTACCTTCCCGTCACTCAGAAGTTCATCAACACTCAATAACAGTGATGCTTCTCCCATTAACTGGACAGTTTTTGCTTGTTGAATATTGGCATTCAGTTTATTGTCAATTGACGCCGACCCGCCCGTTAAGTTATTGGTTTGCAATGCTCCTGATTGAGCGAGGCTAAGTGGTGCCCACGTCTCCATTTGTTCTTGCCAATCTTCTAATTTTTGATTGACTCCCGTTCGTTCTCCCCACTTGTTTTTTACATCATAGCGACGGGCCAGGTGATACCATTCCTGTACTCTGCGAATATTCCAGCGATCATTCGGAGCTTTGGCAATAGCTTCCTTAAGATCCATCATTCTCTGTTTTGCCCATAACAATTCATCCGCAGTAAAACCATTGGTTGTATCACTTACTATCTGGTCAGTTGTTGCCATCGTAAGCACATTTGTGGGGGCCGCCTCATACAGGTTAATTGCGGCCTCTATGTTTTGGTTGTTCATACTATAAGCAGAAGTACTGTGATCAATTGTCGAATCCTGGGTTATGTATGGGTCCCATTGCACAGCCCCATAAATTTTACCTGCAGGAGGAGCGCCCCCTCCCCAGTAGTTCATCTGTGCCCAGGCCGTGTTAGTGATATAGGTCTCCCCATCCGTAGTATAAGCCAGATTTTTCAAATAATACCCGGTATTTGTATTGTCTGTTAACCTGTTGTACCCATCATAGATATATGGTTGTGTGACTCCGGCATAGAGCCACCCTCCGTTTCTTACGACAATTTCATCGGTTCCGTTCCCTGAAACTTCGGTATATCTTAGGTCAAGAGTACCGGCGCCGTTGACGTCAATACCGTGCCCATCGTTTTGGGTAATATGGGTTCGCTTCCAGGACAAAGTTTGCCCGGCCGTAAAAATTTGGTCCGTAGAAACCTCCGCGCCCCAGACCTGCAATCCGTCTGACGTATTATTGTTTATATGACATGCCTCCAGCTTAATTATTCCGCCCGAGGTCCTGATACCTACATTATTTTTGATAAATGTACTGTTGCGGACATAATTATTCGTCCCGGCCTGCTGTACCAATCCGATCTGTCCACCCGTAAATGTGCAGTTTTCGATCTCACTGCTGCCATCCAGTTCCACCCATGCATACCTCTTTGAGGCATCGTTGGGATTATTACTGGTAAAAACAACATCATCAGCCGTAAGTGAACCGGACACTTTTAGGTAGGCATCTTTGCCTAGATAAACGGTTGTATTAGATATATTGACATTGCCCTCTAACATTACCGTGACATTGTCACCTATATAAAGAGGGTCTCCATCAGCGAATGTTTGATTGCTAATTATGGTGTTTGAAGTATAGGAATGGCCAGTGCGCTGACTCATATTCACCTCGTAGTTGGTGTCACTAAACCAAAGGCCATTGGTTTTCACAAGTCTGGTAAAACCGAAAGATTTATTAGCTGTCAGAGTTAAAACAGCCAGGTGTGTTCCGTCTTTGATAACATCAAAGTCAAAGTCAATATTGAGAGGAAAGGGAAAACCAGAATCATCAATATCAGAACCCATAGCCAGAACATCGATAGTGTTCGCATCTCTTTGTAAATACCATGCTTGAAAGGGATTTTGTGTATTGGAATTATAACTATTTATTGAATGCGGGAAGTATTCAGGCTCTTGAGTATCCACTAAAAGGAAAGCCACTGTATTGAAATCATGATTATCACCATAACTGGTTAATTTTGCCTCTATTAAATCAGTATCTTTTATATCATTGGTTTCTTCTCCGGAATATCCTGGGTATAAGTCTCCATAAGGGTCAGGGGCACCTTGCATATCAAACTCTACTGCCCCGGGGTAAATAAATAAGCGATTACCTGAATTATCACGTTTTGGAGAATCCCAAGCCATCCAACCCCGAACACTCTGTACTGATGTGCCATTCCCATGGTATTGCATGTAAAAACTAGACAAATCATTATTAGAATTGGCGAGTGAGTTCAGATCAATTACGTAAGGTTTAGCATCATTTATAAACAATACATCTCTATGATAGAATGCAGCCCGATATTCAGTATGGAGAGTATGAATTAGAACAGAACCGGACAAATGATAGATATTTCCCCCATGGAGTTTATCTAATTTTAAGTCGGTCACCTGTCTATGATTGGATATTTTTCTTCCTTTATTCAAATCGCGCTCGGGACTGTTTAAGCCACCATGGTCTATATTCTTGTCGTAATCCAGCGTCATTACATTGTGGTTATTATATCCATTCCAGGTGCTGTTGTGCGCTGCCGATGGCGCATTATAGCCAGCATCCATAAGGTATGAATGACCATCTACATAATAGAGCAATTGCAACTGATCGGGCTGCTCATGGCCTTCTCCACGTGTTATTGCATCTCCTTGCTCTCCATTTAATAACAGGTAATGGGTCTGGCCATTGGTAGTTTTCCGCACAAGCACTTGTTGAGACGGTAGTGATTGACCAGAAACCGTATAATGATCTCCCACATATTCTGGTGGTGCGCTTCCCGAACCGGTTAATCGTGGCGTAGCAAGTGCAACTATCTCGGCACTTTTATCCGTATTTCCATGATTTTGTTCTACAGTATTATATATCCACTGGTATTTTTGGTCCAATGAAGAAGAGCCAAATTCTGGTGTCCACCTGAGCAAATCGGAATATCTTATGAATTGCTTGTTTCCGTCATCCAACGGTGGCACCTTGCCATCTGGAGTAACCAATGAGGCGAGCCAGTTAAGGGGACCTATGAACCATTGATTGGTAAAGGGATCAGAAATGTTCATATTCTGATAATTCAATAGGTTATTCGCCCTTATTGCATACCAGAAAGGAATTATATCCAGCAGGCTGTATTCAAAATAATAGGGACCCTCTGCCCAAAACTGCTCCCCGTTATCTGTTTGATAATTCCAGTAACGGATACTGTTATCTGAAGTTTGCTGGCCAGCACTGCGAAGGGCCTCATTTAAGTAGCTGGAAGTAGTCACTGTTGAGGAATCATTGCCGGTATAGGCATCTTTGTATATTGTGGAATTATTAGCCAAGGTATTGTCGGACGGGATTATTGGATATTCCGAATAATAATCAGTAGCCTGAAGAGTCAGTGCTCCATATCCCATTGACACAAATATTTTCATCGGACGATTGCCAGCTTCTGCCTCATACATACGCACACCTGCCGGATTTGGGATACCTGGCGTTATTTCAACTAACTTGTAAAGATAGTAATGCATATCCTTTACTTTCAGGTAAAAATTATTCAGCAAATCATGTTTCTGTGATTGGGATAACAAACGGGAAGTACCTGTATTAGTGTAATCGGATTCCCCGAAATACTCGAAGGCGTTTTCCAGGGCCAGGTACAGATCGATTGCCCGGGCATAATTGTCGACCGAACGGGTCCATTTTACCGGGTCATCATCGTCTCCCTCTCCATCGCCATTTCCATATACAGCATACCATGATGCGGGTTTCAAAAGATCATTATGTAGTTTATTTATATAAACTGCATAAGCACTTGGATCAAGACCAATATCCGGTATTGGGTCCGACACTGAGTTTTTATGTAAGATGTATAGAACAAGGGCGACTAATGCCTTATTTTCAAGGATCATGCTGTTGGTTCTTACCTGACCTATCGAATAATTCGATGTCCCATAATTTGGGTCTGAGGGCAGATTTTGAGATGAACCATAAATATCCTGAAATGTTGCTTGTTCGTTGGCATGATCAGGTGCTGAATTGTCATAAAGGTTTTCAATGATTTGCTTCAGGCCATAACCATGACTGTTATCACCGCCATTATCAAACCCGTTAATGGATAGACCCGGCCGTTTCATATGAAAAACATCCCGGTAAAAGCGATGATTCATTCCATTAGGAGGCAAGCTGTCCAGGGTAACCTGGCCGTATGCGAACGCAATATTAATTATAAGTATCCCCATTGCCAGAAAATACTGGCACAGTACTCTCAATTCTCTCATTTTACTCTCCATTTTTAGTTTATATGAGCTTCATTTTTTCTCCACGAATAGAAAGCACCCCTACAATTGGCATAAAAACTCTATTGATGGAAAATTCACTATACTTCTCTTCTAATTCCTCTCCCAACGTGTACACACACACTTTCAACAAACTTTCTTTCGGACAAATCCTTTTATTATCTTACGTGAAGACTAAATCCTTGCTCTACCGGTGTTGAGTCCGTACTGTTATCTACTCTTACGCCATTCCCCAAATATAACCCTGGCGAATTCGGAGCTATCCAAAGCACGCAATTACTATGCCCACTGGAATATTTATGAACTACGGAATCATATTCGGCCTGCAACACCTTGCCATATGAAAAACCCCAGAGAAATTGGAACCGCTTATCCGTGCTATCCTGAATAATACACGTTATCCGTGCCGTATCGCCAACAGCTACGGTATCTGGTTGTATTTTTATATCCAGAATACGGGTTTGCCAGGCAGTAGCTTTGTCCCCGCCGTCAGAAGTTCCGATTGGTAAAGCACAACCGGATAACCATAAGCCGTATAAAAGCAGAACCGGAAGTAATCGAATCACCTTTGGCTTAAGCCCCTTTAATAGCGAATCTCGGCCTTTCTTGTTCATAGCTTTCTCCATCAAACGAGTTTTATTAAATGAAAAGACAACCTTTTTTATAGTGATCATCTATTTTACAACTATTTACAAACCAACTAAGTTATTGTCAACAACATTCGTTCGTTAATTCTGCTCACTATGTACTTCCAGTATTGACCTTATTTCATTTCGTAGTTCCCTCGATCCATACCCAATACGGGTTTGAAGAAACTGATATAGTGCTTTTTCATCCCTTAGTCCTGCATGTCTCGCTACCTTATATGCTGAAAGTCCGGGATCATTTATCCATAACGTTCTTATATAAGTAATTCGCATTTCTGAGAGCAATTTACCGGCGGACTTCTTAAACGCACCGTAACACAATCGTCGAAAGGTAGATACAGGATAACCCATAAAGTCTGCCCACTCACCTACAGAGAGTATAGATTGCAGATTGCGAATGGCGCACTGCCTGGCTTGTTTGATAGGAATTCTTTTTTTATTCATTACTATCTCCCACTGTTCTTTAACCGATTAACAGCAACAGCACTTTCTTTTGCCGGATATCGGATAAGAGTTCCATTCAGCCCAACCGAGGCAGACTCCCATTGGGTCAGAGACTTATTCATGTTTTCAACAACTTGCCACTCTGTTTCTTGCGAATTTAGCGGTATTGCCATAGCTGTCTCCCAGGAACCGGAATGCACCTTTATCAACGGATTGGAAAGGTGGGTATGACCATCGAAACGTATTTTTATTTGTAGAATATCTCCTTTCAGCGGGTGGAATATCCCACTCTTCGTCCATACATCCGCTTTTATAATGAATCTTGCAACACGTCTGAGGTTATTAAAAGCTGTATACGTAAGAACAGTATCGCTGCGCAGATGCCCTATCTGACGATTAGCCTTCGATTCCCAACCATGATCTGGTAAGATCTTATGATTAGCAGGTACCATTCTGAATTTATAAGATACCGGCTGATTGGGATCTGCAGAAACCGGTACGGTTGTTCGATAAACCCCATCCCCACTTTTATCAATAAGCGGAATGCCTCCGGGCGACCAGCCTGTAAAAGACCCGCTGACAACTACCTGATCTCCTTTATCCGGCTGGAAAAAACCTAATACTTCCTGATTCCTCATGTCAACCGTAAATGTCACCTGATGATCAGGCCATTGTTTCCAGGGTCGGTTATAAACGAATTCAGGTGTCTTCACTTCCAGATCTGACAACGCTATTTTCCGGTTTGGCAGCGTCTCCCAGCCATTGTTGGGAACATACCGGTTATTGGCGGTACGAATCACAAACTTGAACTCCAACGTATCGGGGGGGGTACTGTCCGGCTCACTCGCACGTATTTTTGACAGAGGTATGGTATATACCCAATCGCCTTCCGGGTCCTGCAGATCTAATGAACCTGGATCTGCATTCCATTCGTTAAAATTACCGGCAATGCTGATGTGGTCGCCATTCTCTGGTTGGAAACG
Organism: uncultured bacterium; assembly: GCA_963787205.1. Taxonomy (GTDB): domain Bacteria; phylum Bacteroidota; class Rhodothermia; order Balneolales; family DATFMH01; genus DATFNI01. Next base: position 123,367 of record CAWBCD010000034.1, on the reverse strand, counting down.
CCCGGCATCATGTTCCGCGCTCATATCCAACCGGATTACATCCGAATTTTTCCGGTTGCATGCGAGGCCAAGTGCTGTTAGCAGGATGAGTAATAGTATCTGTATTCTCATAATCGGTGATCAATTTTTTAAATAAATAGTTCTTTAGTTCAGATTTTCTGTCTTCTAAAGTGTTAGCTATTGACTTTTGCCATAGGTGAATCCTTTTGATCTCTCCTCATGGATCTTTCATTACTTATTGCTTGATATAATTCCTGTTCCGGATCGGTAAAGTAGTTCCAGTGTGTGGAATATGGAACTTCGGTATATGAGACAGTGAACTCCTGTTCTTTAAGGAATTTTACAAATTTTCGGTTAATAAATACAGGTACATCGGTATCATCTAATCCATGCCATATTAACCAGTGGATGTCTGGATGAACCTGTTTTATAGCTGATGATCTCATGTAACACTTCATTGGAATTTTCCGGCAAAAAAGGGCTGATAAGAGCTACATTGTTTACTCTGAACCAGGGTTTCTTAAGGAGTTCGAGGAGTGTAATGGCACCTTTACTCCATGCAAGTGCTGTAATAGGAGCCATTTTTCGCCCGGAATCTATAAAAGAGGCTTGCTGCAGTAGATGATGCAACCTTTCAGAGCTGCCTGAAAATCCTTTGACACTCCCTGAAAAATAGGGTGAGATAATATGCATCCGATAGAAATCACTGAATGCTGTCCATCGCCAAAATAAAGTATGACTTTGAGCCTGATAGGTTTGCCAGTAATCATCCGTATCATCAAAATCAACGTGAAGAGCTAAAACGGTTGGCATGGTAACCTGTCTGTGATCTTCATGAGTAACCGTTGGTGAGAACATCCGCCAGGCAGTAACCTCCTGTTTTGGGGGATTTCCAATTCCATACAGTTGAACTCCTGTTTCTACATATGATTCCGGGTTTTTGTGAAGTATGCTCCAGGCGCCGAACAGGACCTGCATTTGATCTCGCGTGGCATGGACAACTGCCGTGGTATCATGAGATATTATTCGGGCAAATACAGATTGGATAGCTTTAAACCGGGCTTGCGCGTCTGCTCCGTTATGGTAGAAAGAAAGGCTATCCCTGTTGATCTGCCTTACCCTCCGAACCACCTCATTTCGGAAAGCAATCGGAATCTGCTCCCGGAAAAGAATGGTCTTATCCTGACCCGTTACAGAAACATCCCATAACAGAAATTTGTCAGATATAGGAGGAAGGGATATTGAATCAGACAAAGCATAAACCGGTATGGAAGCAATACTATCCAAAACAGTTCCATTCCAGTCCCTCCAACGCCAGGAAATGTAATGGAGAGAATCGACCCGCCTTCTTGTATCCGGATTCAGATGCAACCAGGATTCCGAATCCGCCAGTATGCATGATTGTGGCAAATCTCCAAACATGACAGGTATCTTAGTTTGTAGGATAGTCATAGCTTGTTTTTTTGTTCGGAATGCCCGATATAGCCCCCAGGAACCATCACGCTGGGTCACTTTGTATAACAATACATTGGCTCCCTGATGGAGACGTACCGGAATAAGTTCGTCATCGGGATGTACCGAACGACCAATAGAATGACTTGCGATCGAATCCCCGTTTACCCAAAGAATAAAACCATCATCACTCCCCATAGAAAGGTACAAGCTTGTATCGCAAGGCATTTCCACTCTCTCCGCTATATAGGCGATCTGATTATCACCCCCTCTGAGCATTCTATCCAGTTGAAGGACTGAATCCTTACTTTGAAAGGGCTTCCAGATTAGCCCTGAAAGATTATTTAAAAGGCGTACTCCATCTCGTGAAAAAGATGAAGGCTGGACTGCACTTGTATTGAAGCTAACCTGGGAAAATGTTTCACGTCTGCCAGACAAGCTGTCTGGAATAGGCTTGCCGCCGTCTACGACATATGTCAAGGGTGGATTTGTTAATAACAGACGATAACTTTGCTCCTTTGACTCTCGTCTGCAGCCATTGACTATTATCTGGCTCATCAATAAGACAAAGATGAACCATCTCCCTTGAACGCCCACGTCTCTCATTAGGCGTCTTTTTTGATATCCTCTAAACAATTTTCACTCTCCTCCACTAAGATCCTATATCATATATTAATATAGGAGCTGTATTAATGCTATTTCAGAGTAACTAATCCGAAATAAAATAACAATAGAAAAATAAGGCTAGGGTACAATATTCGTACTACTAAACAAGATTCTTCTAATTAGTACGGAAAAAGCAATATTTCGATTTAAACCTTTCTGTTTCTCTATTACATCATTTTTTTAGTGTTTTAGGTCTCAAATAATTTTTACAGACTTACCCTAACTTTTCTATTTATCATTTAATCAGTGTCATCTTCCTCGTTTGAGTAATACCTCCTGCTTTTAAACTGTATATATAAACGCCACTAGGTAGTGATGACGCATCAAAAGTAACTGTGTGTGAACCAGCCAGTTGACTCTCATCAGCAAGTGTTGCTACTAACTGGCCGAGTGTATTATATAGACTCAGTGTTACGTGTTCAGCCGTCAGCAAGGTATAACTGATATGTGTGGCCGGATTAAAAGGATTGGGATAATTCTGGAAAAGGGTGATCTTTTTCGGTTGTATAGGAAGCTTCTCAATTGGAGTATCAATAAGATCATTTTTAAGGATATATAATCCGTAAGAATCACCGGCAACATAAATATAGCCGTCTTCCGAATACTGCACCTGCACCATAGAATTTCCTTGCGTATCGTAATACCCTCCAATTTCTGGATGCTTTGGATCGGTCACATCAATTACCTGTACACTAGTAGCATCGGCTACATAGGCATACTCTCCATTCACAAAAACCCCCATAGCATATCCCTTTGTATCACGATATCCCACTTCGTGAGGATTGGCTGGGTCAGATACATCTAACACTCGTAAACCATCATACCAATCAGCTACATATGCGTATCCCCCTTGGGCAAAGACTCCGGATGCCCAATCGCTTGAGATCCAGTATCCCACTTTCTGGGGTTTCTCCGGGTCGTTCACATTTGCCGTGTCCCAAAACTATCCCAATCCGTTTAATCTATCAACCAATATCCATTATACCCTGCCGGGCAGCCAACATGTAAGCCTGAGGATTTATAATATTCTCGGTCAATTAGTGACCACTCTTGTAGATAAAACCCAGTCGGGCGGATCATACTCGGTCCGTTTTGATGCCCATGATTTGCCAAGTGGTATGTATATTTATCGCCTGAAAGCAGGCAATTCCACCGTAACGAAGAAGATGATGTTGGTTAAGTGAGTGATTGGTTCATTGGTATAGGCGCCTGACGGTATCGAACCGTCTGACGCCTGCACAATTCTAAGTTATTGTATAACAATATCTTACTTTCTATTTAAGGATCGACTAATTAACAATGGCACGAATATTTATAACCGGATCATCGGACGGATTAGGTCAATTGGCAGGCAATGCATTATTGGATGAAGGACACCAAGTTGTGTTGCATGCACGTAACGAACGAGGAGCCGAAGATGCAAAAAAGGCGGTACCTGATGCTGAAGCCATTGTCATTGGTGACCTTTCCAGTATTGAAGAAACCAAATCCCTGGCAACTGATGTGAATGCTTTGGGTTATTTTGATGCTGTCATTCATAATGCCGGGGTTTACCGGGCCGCGGGCAGGGAGATTTTGACCGTTAACACTCGTGCCTCTTTTATCCTGACCAGCCTGATCCAAAAGCCGAAACGTCTGATTTATCTTAGTTCAGGGATGCATAAGCATGGCACTGCTACCCTGGAACAGATAGCCTCCGGCAAGGGCAACATAAGTTACTCTGATTCCAAGCTTCATGTATTACTATTGACAAAGGCAGTTGCCCGCAAATGGCCGGAGGTATATACCAATGCTGTTGACCCAGGCTGGGTTCCTACAAAGATGGGTGGTCACGGCGCTCCGGATGATCTTCAGAAAGGTTATGAGACACAAGTATGGCTGGCGGTGAGCAACGACGACAAAGCGAAAGTAAGCGGCCGTTATTTCTACCACAAAAAAGAAGCGAATTATCATCACGAAGCTGATAACACTGCAGTACAGGGAAAATTTCTTGCTGCCTGCGAACAAGTTACGGGCGTTCGGTTTCCGGTTGATCAAGAGTAAAAATTGATACAATACTGAGATATAACCGCAAAGTACGCCAAGTTCACAAAGAGCTCTTGCTTATTTCTTTGCGTTTCTTTGTTCCGCAGTATCGATGACGACTATCGTGATTCCGGATAGTCATACCATATCGGCTGTTGTCGTCCCGTCAGGGACTCAATATCGGTAGCAACCCTACACCCCGTCTGAATACCGTGCCGTCAGGTACGGAATATATCAAAGAACCGGTTTAAACAGGTAACGTTCATCGTAATCCACGTGAGTTTCTTTAACAGGGCAACATATTCTTCCAGAAAGATTCTTTTTCTGTGATGTTCTTCCTGATTTTTAATGTATGTAATTACACGCGGTATCTGTGATTTTTTAACATAGTTATCCGGATTGAGACATCTGGTGCATATTCCGTACCTGACGGCACGGGGATAGGGAGAGGATTCATGTTATTCTACCGATATTGAATCCCTGACGGGATACTGGTCGTTTTGTGAAATTTTGGAACAGATTCTAATAGCATCGTCGGGTAAAAATCGGGAACTTAGGAAGGTGTTAATATACTCGCATTCCGTTAGGCATCATCTCAAACCAACTATGGATACTGACGACCTGTCAACAGAAACCTATCAGGGAATTCTCATTGAAGCAGAAAAATTCAATCACGATTTGACCATTCAATTCGGAGCGTTGGCCTCTCATTGCAAAAACGAAGAGGAGTATTTTAACAAAGTCACAGAATTAATTGATGAACTCCGGTCGTTGGACGAAGAAGAACTTACCGAGGTCTTTTTCGGCAACCTGCCGGACACCAAGTCGTTATTCCGTACCCTGAATCGTATCATCAAAAACATAGACCTGGTTAGAAATATCCCGGAAGGACAAAGACACTACGAGTTCTGAAACTAATATTTACTCTGTAACCATCTGAGATTCTCTGAGTTCTCAGTGTCCTTTTTTCGATTATGCAATATGTTGTAACTATTGCGGATAGTCATTAAACGTAATTTGTATCAGGTTTCCCGCCTTTTGTATACGCTCCTGCCAGTGACCTCTGCTTACATTGACAGCGTAACGTGGATTCGACTATAGAATTGATGTAAAACGTGATCCGACTTCCCAATTCAATCCGCCGCGGCGGACAAAATTCAAGATTTCCAAATGAGCACATGGTCAACAGACGAATTACGTAAGATTGCCGAAAAGGATGATCTGCATATATCCCCGTTTCGCGAGGATGGGAAAACATACGGAACCCCGACATGGATATGGTCCGTTGCCGTAGATGATGCCCTGTATGTGCGGGCTTACAACGGGCAAAACTCCAGATGGTACCAGGCTGCTATGAAGCAAAAAACGGGTCGAATCCATGCTGCCGGCCTGACGATGGAAATCACCTTTGAACCGGTCAGCGGATCAATCAATGAAGCATCGATGATGCCTATCGTGAAAAATACAATAGCAGCCAGTATTTAAGCCCAATGATCAGTGAACGCGCCCACTCGGCAACCGTCAGGGTTATGCCGCTGGATACTGCAACGAAGTAAAAATACATTTTTTTATAACCCTATCTCGCAAGTCTGTCCCGAATATTCGGGATGACTAGCCTGGCATATTGATGTGTCACAAGTCGCAGACTTGCGACATGAAGGGAACAATGATTTCAAAACCATAAAAACGGACAACTATGAAAAAGCGGAAACTCGGTAACAGCGGACTTGAAGTATCAGCAATTGGACTTGGTTGCATGAGAATGAGCCATGATGTAAGTCCGATTCCTGACAAGCAGGAGATGATTTCTGTAATTCGCGCGGCGGTTGACCGGGGTATCACCTTCTTCGATACGGCCGAAGTCTATGGTCCGTTTGCAAATGAAGAACTCGTTGGCCAGGCACTCTCCCCTTTTCAGGGAAAGGTGATTATTGCCACTAAGTTTGGCTTCAATCTGGATCAAGGTTCTGGACCAGGGTCAAATTTCAATAGCAGGCCGGAGCATATCAGGCAAGTTGCAGAGGCTTCACTCAAACGGCTTAAGGTAGACGCAATCGATTTGTTTTATCAACACCGGGTTGATCCGAACGTACCCATCGAAGATGTGGCGGGAACAGTGAAGGAACTGATTCAGGAAGGTAAGGTAAAACACTTTGGTCTTTCTGAAGCAGGAGCAAATACCATCCGTCGCGCTAACTCGGTCCAGCCGGTCACGGCAGTGCAGAGTGAATATTCGTTGTGGTGGAGAACCGTTGAGAAGGATGTGTTGCCTACGTGTGAGGAACTTGGTATCGGCTTCGTTCCATATAGTCCTCTTGGCAGAGGCTATCTTACAGGAAAGCTCGACGAAAACACAACCTTCTCTGATGCTGATATTCGCAGCCGTCTGCCCCGCTATACACAGGAGGCGATGAAAGCAAACCGCGTGGTAGTCGATCTGCTTACCACGATTGGAGAACAGAAGGGAGCAACTCCGGCTCAGATCGCTATCGCCTGGCTGCTCGCTCAAAAACCGTGGATTGTACCCATTCCCGGTACGACCAAATTGAAGCGTCTCGAAGAAAATATTGCTGCAACGAATATCATATTGAGTCCCAGTGAATTGAAGGCCATCGATGCAGCTTTGGAAAAAATAAAAGTGGTTGGTGCCCGATACCCGGATGAATTGGAATAAAGCACCGGACTTTGAACTGGTAAATTGTTCTAAAATGTTAGCGGCAAATGATTATAACACGAATAGAATAACTAAACATGTAATAAACATAAAAGAAATTAACTATGGATATTAAAAGAATTGGTTCACAACAATCCGTCAAAGGACCGGCTGATTGGTTCACCGGAACCGTACGCATTGATCCTCTCTTTCAGGCAGATGATCCGGCACGTGTCGCCGGGGCCAGTGTCACTTTTGAACCAGGTGCACGAACAGTCTGGCACACGCATCCGCTGGGACAAACGCTCATCGTGACATCAGGTTGCGGCTGGGTACAGCTTGAGGGAGGACCGATCGAGGAAATTCATCCGGGTGATGTTGTCTGGTTCCCTCCGTAGGAAAAACACTGGCATGGAGCTACCCCCAACACCGCAATGAGTCATATTGCTATTCAGGAAGGGCTCGATGGCAAGGCAGTGGACTGGCTTGAAAAAGTCAGCGACGAACAGTACAAGAAGTAAGAATACAGGAGTCAGGAGTCAGAATACTAATAGTGGCTTAGATTGAATCATTCTGTCTCCTGACTCCTGTATTCTTCGCGTTATAGTTTATATAATTGCATAAGTTGAGTAATTAATTCTTGTTATGAAACACTTTAAATCGGTTAGTGAATTAGACTTGGCGGAAGGTTTTCCGCCGCCGGAAAACCCACTATTCAGTATGAATCTTCTTGAGGGGCCGACTGATCTTAAACGGAACCTCGAGTTTACGTGCGATTGCTACATTGTTTGTTTTAAAAAGGTTAAAACGGGCGAATTATGGTACGGTAAAACGAGGTATGACCATAACAGAGGCCTAATGTTTTTTACAAAGCCCGGACAAATGATCACCGTAAAAAGTCTTGAATTCGAAGAAAACGGATTCGCCATTCACTTCCACGAAGAGTTTTTGATGGGGCACCCTCTTTTTACGGAAATCAAAAAATACAACTTCTTTAATTACGAGATTCATGAGGCCCTCCACCTGTCGCCCAGAGAAAAGGAAGTCATGTGGTCGTTATTTGACAAAATGGAAAAAGAGTACCATGATAATCCGGACGAGTTCAGCAAGTCGATTATCCTCTCGCATCTGGATTCCATGTTGAAGTACGCTCAACGATTTTATAAAAGACAGTTTATCGACCGGAAGCCGTTATCGGGCATGACGGTGACGAAATTCAACGAAAGCCTGGGATCTTATTTTGGTAATGGAGATGCGGATGAAAAAGGATTGCCTTCCGTAAATTACATGGCTTCCCAGCTTAATCTGTCGCCAAAGTATTTAAGCGATCTGTTAAAGCAGGAAACAGGCAAAACGGCGATGGAGCTAATTCATCTCTACATGATTTCTGAAGCCAAAAACATGCTGGTTGCCGGTGACCGAAGCATTGCTGAGATTGCCTACCAGCTTGGTTTTGAAAATCCCCCCTACTTTTCCCGTCTGTTTAAAAAAGAAGTGGGTATGAGTCCGACTGAATTTAAAAACCAACAGTTGAATTAATTCAAAGCATACCCACCAGATACAAATTTATCACTGTTTGAATTTCGTAATGCATTGTTTGATTTGCATAATGTTAAGCTCTGTTGTATTAATATTATAAAAGTGCAAAGTGGAACCAAACGTTGTTAGAATATTTTACATCACGAAGTGTTGGCTAACCGTTGCTTATTAAATGTGTACGGACGACCGTTAACTCAACGTGAGTTCTTATATATGTACTCCGCTCTCTGCCCGTCATTCCCGACCCCGATCAGAAATCTCCGTGAGTTGCGAACGTTCTGCATCCCTAGAGATTCCCGCCTCCGCGGGAATGACGCGTCAGGTATTGGGTGAAGCGTTTGATCATCGTTTCTACCCCCTTTCCTCATCTTCTTATCTCGAACTCACGTTAATTACCCAGTGTCCTGTCGATAGATCATTGGACCAGTAACGGGAGCTTACAGCAACCCTTCCCTGTGTATCAGGTCGAGCACAAGCGAAGCAGACCATGAAAATTCGTTGGCCCCGTGACCGGTTCCTCTGTGCGGGTTGTAGTATTCATAAAAGCCGTGTTTCTGGGGCAGACCGATGATCGCTTTTTTTATCCATTCGGCATATTCATCAAAATGATAATGCTTCAAACCGTGATAGATAAACCAGTTTATATTTATCCAGACGGGTCCTCGCCAGTATCGGTTGGGTGAGAAACCGGGCTGTTCCTCATCATAACTTGGAATGCCATGCTCTTTACCATGCTCCCGGGCAAAATGTGCCGAATCCAGATACTTCAGCATCGCATCCGCCTGCTTCTTGTCCGGAATCCTGGCAAATAACGGTACAAATCCTGAGGCAACGTGTGAGTCAATAATCTTTTTATTTTTGATGTCGTAATCGAAGTAAATAGATTGGTCTTCACTCCACAGTTTTTCATTCATTGCCTGGCCGGTCTTATCTGCGTACGAAGCATACTCATCCCCATCTTCTCCGATTATTTCTGCGATGTATGCCAGGTCCTTATCCGCACGCCCAAGCAACGCGTTAAAAAGGACATCCTGAACGAGAAACGGGGTCTCATTTCGGATGGACTCTTCGTCGTAGTCGTTATCGTAGAATAACTTAACCAGATATACATAACGGTCATAAGTGTCGTTATCGGGACGATCATCGGGATTGACGGTCTTGGTGTCCGACCTTTGGTAATCGGGAATTTCATCTTTGGGGATCTCGATGTCGTTGAAGATAACATCCCATACTGGTGAATTATCCATTCCCGATTCCCAGGGATGCCTGATGTACACTAATCCCTCATCATCCGGATCCCGTTCTCTGTGCAGATAGTCATGCCATGCACAGAACTTGGGATAAAGCTCTTTCAGGAAATCCCGGGCTCCTTTTTTGTCCCTTGCTCTCTCATAGATGAGCCTGGCTGCGGTAGCATGAACCGGCGGTTGGACTCCACCGGAAGTCTTTACCCTTTGGGGAGCACTCGGACTCCGGTTCGTCTTCCAGAATTCCGGTCCCGGAAAATAATCCTTCACATCCGGATTAAAAATCATGTGAGGCAGCATTCCATTAGACCATTGTCCGGTAAACAGATGAAGCAATTCCTGTTCAGCCCGTTCCTGGTTAAAATGGGCATATCCAACAGCAATTAACGCCGCATCCCACGACCACTGATGCGGGTAGAGTTTAGCCGCAGGGATTGTAAACTTGCCGGTCCAGTTTTTTCGCAGAACTGCCTTAGCCTTCTCTATAAGGTCAAAATATGTATTATCCATAACGGGGCCGGATCATCCTCCATGTTCAAAGCTCGGGTATAGAATCATTCCACCATCAACAAAAAGCGAAGAACCCGTTACATACGAGGCCTCATCGCTAACCAGGAACACGGCTGCCCGGGCAATGTCATCCGCTTCACCCAAACGATTAAAGGGTATTTTATTTAGCAAATCTTTTTTCTTTTCCGGATCAGTCCAGACTGGTTTGTTTATGGCTGTTTTCACGGCACCAGGAGCAACCGCCATCACGCGGACCCCATAGGGACCTGCTTCCTGTGCCAGGGTCTCGGTCAGCATGGATAACCCAGCTTTACTTGCCGTATAATGAGAATACCCATGCCACGGGATGCGTTCATGTACCGATGTCACATTCAGAATAGCACCTGATTTTTGTTTGATCATCCCCTGCAACGCCTTACGGGCGCAGTAGAACGGCCCGAACAGGTTTATATGCAGTACTTTTTGCCAGTTTTCAACTTCCATCTCCCAGGCAACCGCCCGTTCACCATCGATGCCTGCGTTGTTGACCAGAATATCCAGTCCATTCCATTCGCCGTTAATCGTGTCAAACATCTTTTCGACCTGATCCGGATCAGATATATCGGCTTTGATGGCCAGACTTTTACATCCTTTTGACTGGATCGTATTGGTTACCTTTTTTGCTTCGTCCGGGTTTGCGATGTAGTTGATCGCAACATCGGCGCCGGCGTCGGCCAGAGCCAGTGCTATCGCTTTACCAATCCCGCTGTTGGCACCTGTTACGAGCGCCCGTTTGCCGTCTAATCGAATATCCATAATAGAGTAGCCTATTGGTTAAGTTTCAACCTATACAATGGATAAAAGACGCTAAACGTTCTGTTACAACAGATTAGATGCCTGTTTTGTGCTTAACTTCTTACTTCTTTTACTCGTATTTATAACCGCTCACCTCATTCTCATCAGTCGCAACTCCCAGACCAAGAACAATCCGATTGACAAAATTGAAATAAGAGATAATGAGTGTGGCATCAAGAATCGCACGATCGGAATAACCCGCATCCTTTATAGGTACCAGGTGTGTATCATCATGTATTTCTGATGGATTTCGTGTCACCAGCCAGGCCAAATCACACAACACACGATCCTTTTCCCCCAGATCCAAAGACTGATAATCCCCGATCAATTTCCGAACCCTTTCCTCGTCTTTCCAGAAATGCTGTAGTGCCGCTCCATGATGCCGGATGCAATACTCACATTCATTTGCCGAAGAGACAACCACGGCCATCATCTCTCTTTGATATCTTTCCAGAGGTGATTTGCCAAACATGAGGCTTTGATACAGGTCCATATGATGAATAATCGTTTCAGGATTCAAGCTCTGAATCTTGTGGACCGCAGCAAGTTTTCCCCTGGATGAGATCAATTTTTCATAGATAGACTTCAGTTGAGGTCCGGCTTCGAACGGTTCAATAACTTCGATGTAGGCCATAGCTTATCTCTCCCATTTCAAATCCTTAACCACATTCATAATGCTATTTTTTCTTTACAAAAAGTAAATAAGATCCCTTCCAATCAACAAGATAGGTTAATTTGTACCACGTCAGGTGAAATCTGAATAAGACATTGGACGCTATGGAATTAAACCGATCTGTACTTGAAAATGATTTGGTACATAGCCTATTGGAAGGCGCAGTCTGAAGAGAGAAACCGGCTTAACTCATCGGGACTAAGATAGGATTACTTTATACGATCGACCTCTTTCAGAGCCTGTAACAGGGCCTCATATTCTTCCCGGCAAACCTTGCAATGATCCAGATGATACTGAAGGAGCGGCATTGCCTCTTCTGCAGATTTTCCATCTAATTTTAAATCGGCGAAAGAATCCAGTTCACGGAAACACTGCTCACAGCCAATCTCATCGGACCGTGTATCTGCAATCACACGGATCAGCCTTTTTAATATGTTTTTATTCAGTTTCATATTGCAATCTCTGTTAGTATGACGAGCTGTATAAACAAATTCTTACACCTCATCCAGAAAATCGTCCAGCGATATTCCTTTTTTATCGAACTCGCTCTTTATTTTCATGCGGGCATCGTGGATCAACTTATACATATTGTTGCGGTTGGTTCCCATCAGCTCTGCCACCTGATCGATCGGCAATCCTTTCAGCATCACAGATGTTATCGCCATTCGTTGTTTATCGGTAAGCGACTCACTGATAACATGCTGAAGTTCCTGTGTTATCATGTGTATCTCCGCCTCCTGGTCCGGCCCCAAATCATTATTTGGAGACACTTCCAAGATCGGGTAAGAACCATCCTCATCTTTTAAGTCATCGAACGACACGTCCTGCCAGTGTTTACGACGCAGTTCCGCGAGGGCTTCGTAAATAGCTATTTTCATCGCCCACGTTGTAAAACGGGCCTCCCCCCTATAGGTTTCTATCTTGTCGAGAATCTTCAGCAGGGCATCCTGTGTAAAGTCCTCAACAACATGTTCCCTATCCCGTTTTATCCGGCTGGATAACGACGACATCAGCCCTCTCCTCAGAATTTCACGCAAAACGGCCAGGGCCTCCTCATCGGGTGGACGCCGTAGCAACGTGACCCACTCGGCATCCGAGTAGCGACCCGGAGAATACGATTGTGCCTTTTTTTTGAACCAGTTTAACATCGTGATCTGTACCTAACGCAACTTTTCCAACTGTGTATAAGAATAACAAGATTTCATATTAACTGCCCGGCATTTCTTCACATACAGGCAAATACATTGTTGTGGATAAATTGACACCATCATTCCTGTTTTCGGCTACATAAAAAGTTTGTGATAAACAACTATTTATAATAATCTTTGGTATCAAACCTATTATACAAGTGGTAAAGCCCCTCCAATAATTTTTCGAAATCTTTTATATTCAACCATCCCTTCAGTCGGAACGATGTAACGATGCCCCCGAAAAGAACGATCCATCTACTTATCTGTGTGTCTTTTTTTGCTGCATTAGCGGCAGGTTGTGCCACGACAAAAACAGTCAATAGCAGTGGAGAAAAACTTATCGGTCGCGGTATTGCCAGCTGGTATGGACCTAAATTCAATGGCAAATATACGGCCAACGGCGAGCGCTACAATCAGTATGCGATGACTGCCGCCCACAAAACGCTTCCTTTCGATACCTACGTGCGTGTTGTTGATGTTGACAACGGGAGATCTTGCATTGTAAGGATCAATGACCGCGGTCCATATGCCAAGGGAAGAATCATCGATCTATCAAAAAGAGCAGCACAAAAACTGGGGATGATCGGGCCGGGAACGGCTCATGTATTACTCTATCTGGTCCGCGGCAATCCGCAGGATGTTTATGCCAGCCAGCAAGCCAACTCGGGTTCTGAGCTTTACACGGTTCAAATTGCCTCCTTTCAGAGCAAGGCCGATGCCGAGGAAAAAGCCAGCCATTTCCGGGCATCCTGGATCGATGAGGCTACTGTCAATGGGAAGAAGGTGTACCGTGTCTACCTTGATCATTTTAAAAGCAAGACTGAGGCTGAACGCGCCCTGAGGGAAATGGAGACCGAGAATATCCACGGATTCGTCAAAGAAGTACAAAATTAACTGTCGTTTAGTAATTTTTTTACTAAACTACTGTATATATCTTGATTCAAGAGAAACCTGTATGAGACGCTGCATCATTACCTTGTCTTTATTTGTTTCCCTGATCCTCATCGACTCAAATCGGGTATGGGCTCAGTACTACCAACCGCCCAGAAGACTTAAAGAAAATATTCAAACGGTATATTTTGAACTGTTTGGAAACGGGATTTTCTTTTCACTGAATTATGACATCGTTACGAAAAGTCATTTCGGCACACGAGTTGGTGCCGGGTTTGATTTCTTCAACTACCTATCTGCTGATCCCAATAACATAAATAATTCCAATGACGACAATCAACATTTCAAAAGCTGGACTTTACTTCTTATGGAAAATTACTATGTGGGTAGCAGATGGTTGCGTCTGGAGCTGGGTGCTGGAGCAGTTGTCGGACGTCTGTATAACAATGACTTCACTGGTAAACATAAAGTTAAGCCACCTGGGCTGACTTTTACCTCGGGCTTACGCTTCCTCCCAACCAAACAGAATCCCATTTCTTTTAAAGTGGCTTTCACTCCCTTTATAACTCACGGACACTTTTATCCTTACGTTGGAGTAAGCATTGGCTGGGGAGTGAATACCTTGTTTTAGGTTGTTGTGCGTTGTTCGTTCTCAGTTTCTAGTTGTCAGTTGATTTTTATTCTATCCTTTAATTATGATTATCGCCGGGAGCCGAACTCCACACACCAACCGCGTGTTTCATCTCTTAAAAAATTTATGGAAAAGAAAGAAAAATATCCCCTACAGAAGTCCGAAGAGGATTGGAAAAAGGAGCTCACACCGGAGCAGTACCATATTTTAAGGGAAAAAGGGACCGAGCGACCAGGAAGCGGCATCTATAACGAAACAAAAGAAAAAGGGGTATATGTGTGCGCCGCCTGTGGCAACGAATTATTTACCTCCGACACTAAGTACGAATCAAGTTGTGGATGGCCGAGCTTTTTTCAGCCCGTTGGGAAGGAAAATGTTGAAGAAGCTCCTGATAACAGCTTTTTCATGCATCGTACGGAGATAAAATGTGCACGATGCGGCTCTCATCTGGGTCACGTTTTTGAAGATGGTCCCAAGCCAACGGGACTGCGTTACTGCATCAATTCTGCGGCGCTTAAACTGAAAACTGAACAGGATGGAAAATAGTCGTAAGCAACTAATTCTGACTCGGATTGTGGATATTTTTCAAAATAAGCGAGCTGCCGATATCCTGAATCTGACAGCTCGCTAAGGTTTAGAAGAATACTATTTGATCAACATCATTTTTCGAGTGAAAGTCCTGCCATTTGCATCCAGTTTGTAAAAATACAGTCCTGAGGATAAGCTATTGGCATTGAACGTTACCGAGTGTGATCCGACACTCAGCTGTTTGTTAATAAGTGTAGCAACCTTTTGCCCCAGCATATTATAAACAGTCAGAGTAGTCATGCCCGTCTTATTCAGGCTGAATGGTATGTTCGTACTCGGGTTGAAGGGGTTTGGATAGTTTTGGTTCAATGATAGTTTGTACGGTTTCGAATCCAGGGGATTACCTTCGATTGGAATTAGCGTCCCTCGTTCCAGAGTGGCTTTGAGCGCTTCGCTTGGTGTCTGCAGACTCCCATCACTGCTAAGCACCCGATGATAAACCATAGCACTGGCACCTGAACCAACTCCAGCATCCGCCAACAGCGTATCAAGGGCGCCGTATGAGAAACTCGCTGATGTATTATCACCAACATTCACATTAACCAGTACTGAACCGAATGCTGAATCTGTCGATACCTGCCAAATATATGCCATGGCATCGGCATCCGGATCGTTTACATCTTTCCAGCTCACAGTAAAAGTGTCTGAGTACTTGCCACTCAAAGTCACCGTGGCTCCATCAGTCGGTGACAGGATCATACTGCTGTCAGGGAACATATCAGGTGCGGAAAGGACCTGCCCACGCAATTCTCCGGATGCATGATCCATCGAGTGAATATTGGCATACATCATCTCGCCGTACAAAGCAGCTATCTGGGTGTTTGATAAAGCATATGAATTATCTGCAACCATATAACTGCCGGTAGTATCATTTGTTCCAAGATCTGTTGTCAGGCCGATCTCAATTCCTCCATTCGCATCTATCGCGCCCTTATGCAAATGTGCTCCACCAGCTATGTTTACATTGAAGCTGCTCATGAGCCCCTGGAATCCACCGACTATGTACAGAGTAGTATCATTAAGTTCCAGATTAAGTGCCCCCATACCGGGCACGTTAAGCGGCTGCACTTCATTACTACCCATTAGGTTAGCAAAGAAATATGATGTTGCTTCAGCCAATGCCTGGCCGCGTAATTCCCCACCGCTATAATTCATTGTGTGCACATTTACGTAATTCATGCGATTCATAAGACTGTCAACACCGGAACTGGTAAGAACAAACCTGTTATTTGCAACTTCGAAGACACCACCCATCATATCGGCATCCAAAGTCGCATTGAGTTTATGCTGAATACCTCCGTTAAAGCCTGGTAATCCGCCGTGGATGTGGGCACCACCGGCAATATTTGTGGCAACAGCACTGGATAATTCGGCAAAAGAACCACATACCCATAAGGTATCGCCGTTGAGTTCCAATACAACGGAACCGGCTGCTTTCGAATTAACCGGCTTAACCTCATTACTACCGGCAAGATTTGCAATAAACACTGTTGATGCCGCATTCACCATCTGCCCGCGAATAGCTCCACCCATATGATCCGTAGAATGCACATTCACATAAAAAAGACGAGCCATCAGAGAATCTTTCTGTCCCGAAGTCAACTTAAAAGCATTGTCTGCTGCCATAATATCCCCCATCATATTTCCGGATGATGTCTGGACTGTCAGCGGCAGAATCACATTCCCGTTTTCTCCCTGATACCCAAGGTGTATATGAGCCATTTGAAACGGACTGTTCAGTCCCGAAAAGGATCCGGAGACGATCAGACTGTCGCCCCGCAACTCTGCTACAACGGAACCGTGGGCATGCAGGGATACAGCCGGCATTTCATTATTGCCGGATAAGTTGGCCCGGAAATAAGCATCCGATTTAGGCAGAATCTGTCCCCTTATTTCACCGGACTTATACATTTGCGAATGAATATTCACATATAATTGCCGGTTTTCCATTGCTGATATCTCCGATGCAGACAACGTGAATGTATTCTTCGCAGCCTCGTATGTACCACTTTTCATGTCGGCATTAAGCGTAGGATTAAGGGGTATCTCTACCATCCCATTCTCACCCGCCATTCCCAGATGGATATGCGAAGCTAAATAATCACTGCTCAGTTCTTCAAACGATCCGGTAATCACCAACTGATCACCATCCAATGCTAGATTTATCATCCCGTTTCCTTTAGTTGTCACCACAGGGAAACTGTTGCCACCACTCAATGCCGCTTCAAATTCCATCGGGCTCTGCGAATAGGCTGCCCAGGGAATGATCAGATAAGCGGCACAAATAATGACTATAACCAGTAGTTTTTTCTTCATACTGTCCTCCATTTATTTGGCACCTGGCAGATGGAGAAACAGCCCCTTACCCTAAAATCGTTCTTAACTAATTAATAAACAGATAAGTATCGACCTTAAATATTTTCAAATATGATTCAGTAAGTATAACGGTGATAACAAAAAAACCCGTACATGACGGGCTTTTTGCTAACAAATTAGAATTGTATAACTGGTATCAGCTCTTCTGAATCGACTCCTGCAGTTTGTCCCAGTCTGCCAGGAAGCGTTCCAGCCCGATATCCGTGAGTGGGTGCTTAATCAGGTTCGTTATCACTTTGAACGGCATGGTAACAACATCTGCGCCAATTTTGGCGGCTTCAACAACATGCATTGGGTGGCGAATGCTGGCTGCAAGTACTTCCGTCTCCAACCCATAATTTTCATAAATCATGACGATTTCAGCGATCAATTGCATCCCATCGGTAGAAATGTCATCCAGCCGGCCGAGGAACGGAG
Organism: uncultured bacterium; assembly: GCA_963787205.1. Taxonomy (GTDB): domain Bacteria; phylum Bacteroidota; class Rhodothermia; order Balneolales; family DATFMH01; genus DATFNI01. The sequence goes on along the minus strand of CAWBCD010000034.1, from coordinate 105,675 downwards.
ATATATAAGTAGCTCCGGCTTTTGCGGCCACGAGTGCCTGGGTTGGCGAAAAACACAAGGTACAATTGGTCTTGATCCCTTCAGATGAAAGAGTCTTAATGGCTTTGATGCCTTCCTTTATAAGAGGAATTTTCACAACCACATTATCTGCAATTTTGGCCACATGATGGGCTTCTTCCATCATCCCTTTATAATCTGTGGCGATAACTTCGGCTGAGACATCACCATCTACGATTTCACATATCTTGGCAATGTGAGCATCAAAATCTGTAACCCCAACTCTGGAGATCAGAGTCGGGTTGGTTGTAACCCCATCCAAGACCCCCATGTCGTTGGCTTCACGAATTTCGTCAAGATCGGCTGTATCAATAAAAAACTTCATGATTGATTCTTTTGTTGGACGTAATAGCTTTCTACCTGAATATCCTTAACTTAAAAGGAAAGTTGATCTAAAGTAGTGAATGTTTACTACAATTACATCGTTTTCTCTTTGGTTTGCGGTAAGAATGAATGATAACAGCTATGTGTTTCTAACGATCCTGCTTTCAGTTCATTTTATAAAATGACTATCCGTAAATAGTACAGCAACTGCATAACAAAGGTTTTACAGTCTGGATTCTCTGGAAACCACCTCCCGATTCATCGGGAAAAGCAGACACGATGTTCACAGAGAAATATGGCTCATTTCGCTGTGTTCTCTGTGTAATTCTCCGTGTTCCCAGTTGTTTCTATTACCCGTGTGCAATTCCATGGTAACTATGGGTCTGAATTCGGATAGTCATTTTTTATAATTCTGTCTGCACATCTTGCAAACCCTTTACCATGTAAAATCTTACCCATTATGTAATAACTCGTAAAAAACCGAGATAACACTAAACTTTTCTTTGTGAGGACCGTAACCTTACGGCCTGTGTCATTAATCTTAAATAATTGTCGATATCGTGCATAAAAGTATTTCTTTCATTGGAATTTCTCTTTCACTAATAGTGATGTACTCTTGTGGTGGAAGTACCCCTAACCGCCGTTTCATGAGAGGCGGGGGGGCTAGCCAGGCAACGAGTGTGGAAGTAGCTCAGGTGAGCGATAGTTCTATCTCAAGACAAGTGGTTAACTACGGAACCATAAAATCAAGTGACGTCGTTAATGTAACACCGCAGGTCAGCAACAGGATCACCCATATCTATGCACATATCGGGGATACTGTTAAGACCGGTGAAGTGCTTGCTAAAATCTATGACAAGACTTACCGGGATCAGTTGACACAGAATAAGGCGCAATTAGCCCAGGCAAGATCAAATTTATATCGTGATAGTCTGCAATATGGCCGCGAACAGAAGTTGTATAAGAAAAGCCTGGTTAGTGATTCTGAATTTGAAAGTACCCGTGCAACATTTTTAAATGATAAAGCTCAATATGCATCGGCACAGGCAGCTTACGAACAGAGCAAGCAAAATCTGGATTACACCGATATCCGTTCTCCGGTATTCGGGGTTGTGACACAGCGAAATATTGCAGTTGGCAATGTGGTAACACAGAACGAGACCGTGTATCAAATCAATAATCTGTTGGGGCTTGAATCTGATTTATATCTGCCCCGTGATGATTGGCAACAGGTAAGAGTGGGGCAAAAAGCCTCCTTCTTTATAAATGAGGGAAGCGAAAAGGTTGCCGAGGGTATCGTAACGCGCAAAAGTCCGCAGCTTGACCCAACCACGGGATTGGGTAAGGTAGTGGTAAGTCTGGATAAAGCGGGAAACAATGTCAGTCCCGGTCTGTTATGTCGAACGGTGATAAATGTTGAAACCCATCGAAATACCGTAGTCGTTCCAAACGATGCACTGGTTGAAAACGTGCAAACGTTTATCGATCCGGAATCCAACACGATACAGCTTCATCGCACATATAATGCGTATATCGTCAGACATGACACGCTTGCTCTTCGAAAACACGTCAAACTCGGAATACAAGAGGGAAATAGAGTCGAAGTTCTCTCCGGGCTATCCGATGGTGATCAGCTGATCATTACCGGTCAAAATGGCCTGGAAGACAGTGCAAAAGTACGCATCGTCCATCCGGAGAATTTTGGCAATTCCAGTCCAAGACCAGGCCCGACCGCCGGAGGTGGCTCATCGACATCAAACCGCAGTGATAAGTAATGAAGAAACTGGCTAAATTTGCGGTTCAGCGTCCCATTACGACGATGATGATGGCTCTTATTGTCATCGGTTTTGGAATCTACGGCCTGATGCACCTGAGGCTAAACCTGTATCCGGACGTTTCTTTCCCGACTATTACCATTTATACAACCTATCAGGGCGTTGCTCCCGAGGACATCGAAACTCTTATCACCCGTCCTATCGAAGAACAGGTTGGCAGCATCAGTGGGATCAAGCGTGTCCGCTCGCTGTCAAGTCAGGGAGCATCTGTTGTTAAACTGTATTTCAAATGGGGGACGGATCTTTATATCGCAGAGTCGAATGTTCGGAAAAAACTGGAATTTGTTCGGAACACGCTTCCACGAGATGCGGATCAACCTATTGTCTATGAATACGATCCCAACCAGGAACCGGTCGTTATCCTCACCTTGACCTCAAAGACGAGGAGTCTCAGAGAGCTGCGCACGATATCAACCCAACAACTGGAACAACGTTTCGAGCGTCTTACCGGCATCGCCTCGGCTGAGACATCGGGCGGGCTTGATCGCCAGATCAACATTTGGCTCAGCAACGAGGACATGCGTTCCTATAACATCGATTTGTCCACCGTCGCCAATAAGTTGAGGCAGGAAAACATACAGGTCCCTGCCGGCGAATTGATTGAATCGCGGAAGGTGTACTCGCTGCGAACGATCGGTGAGTTTAAGAACGTAAACCAGATCCGCAACACGGTCATTGCGATGGTCAATGGCAAACCTATCCGTTTAAAAGATATAGCAAAGGTACAGGACGGAATTGCCCAGCCTATCGGCGGTGTTCATGTGCAGGGGACTCCGGGCGTTATCATCAATCTCTACAAGCAGAGTGATGCCAACGTGGTCACGGCATCCAATAATGTGATCAACAGCCTCGATCAAATACGCAAAACACTTCCAAAGGATGTCAAGCTTAAAGTACTGCTCAACAAGTCGGATTTTATCAAAGAGTCGTTGACGAACCTTTACGGAACTGGTATTCAGGCGATTGTCCTCGTGGTACTCATCCTCCTCTTCTTCCTCAACAGCGGACGCTCGTCGTTCATCATAGCGGTTTCCATTCCGATATCGATTATTGCGACTTTCGCCATCATGCAGTACTTCAACGTCAGTCTCAATGTAATCTCCTTATCCGGATTGACTCTTGCGGTTGGGATGGTGGTGGATGATGCTGTCGTTGTGCTCGAGAATATCTTCCATTTCAGGGAGGATGGATACAAGGGAAAACAGGCGGCTGTCTTCGGTGCTGAAGAGGTGGCGGTGCCGGTGGTCGTATCCACGTTGACGACTCTGGTTGTGTTCATTCCGATCCTTTTTGTACCGGGAATTGCCGGTTTCCTTTTTCGGGATCTGGCTCTGACGATCTCATTCGCCCTTGCTGTCTCCTCATTCGTGGCTCTGAGCATCATACCCGTTCTGAGTTCCAAGCTCTTCGCAGCAGAGGATAAAGAATCCAGGCAAGAGGAGAAGCCTAAGAACCATTTTCAGCGCCTTTTTGTCTGGAGTAAAGAAAGCGTATGGAAACGATTGGTATTAGTGCCGGCCTTCATAGGATTGATTCTCATATATCCTTTCATCTGGCTGTATACCATTATTGGAAAGCTACTGGGCCCCATTGTTAAGAGGCTGCTTGAATCGATGGACAAAGGCTATCACCGGTGGCTTGAAAAAGCGGTCGAACACAGCGGACTGACAATCACGGCTGCCACCGTTTTCTTCCTGTCAACCCTCCCTATTTTTACCCAGCTGGGTGGCGACTTCTTCCCGCCGGTGGATCAGAATGAGATCATTTTGCAAGTCGAACGGAAACCGGGTGTGAATCTTTTTGAATTGGAACGCACCTTTTCACAAGTTGAAGACATCATAAAAAGAAACGTTCCCGAGGCACGACTGGTCGTCTCGGATTATGGTGATAAAACCGGTATTCAGGGTGCGGATAATCCCGGTGGCTACGAAGGCAAAGTGCGTATCGAACTGGTGCCGTCCAAGCAAAGAAAACGTACACAATTCCAGATCACAGCCAGTTTGTTGAAGAAACTTGAGGTTGTACCTGGAGCTCAAATTAAGGAGGTTCGTGAAGATCCTCTCAATCCTGAAGGGAATACGGGGTTGATAGTGAATGTTTACGGCTATGATCAGCACCAGCGTGAAATCCTCTCTGACAAAGTTAAAGCTGCCATGCAGAGTGTTTCCGGAGTGATCAATGCCTATAGTACGGCTGATCAGGGTCGACCTGAATTACTCGTTTCAATGGACCGCGAGCGCATCTCTCGAGTCGGCCTGACCACTTCGGATGTTGCCACAGACCTTGGAAATGCTGTCAAAGGCGATTTAGCCACAACGTACCTGAATAAGAGTAATCAATATAACGTGTTGGTTCAGCTGGCTCCCAGAGAGAAATCGAGTGTGCAGGCACTTAAGCGTCTTCAGATTAAAACGGCATCCGGCACATGGATGCCTTTGAGCAGCCTGGCCGATATCCAGCGATACCAGGGGCCGACCAACATCATGCGGATCAACCAGGAACGGGCAACCGAGATCAAAGCCGACTTGCAGGGGGTTGATTTAAAGACGGCTACCCGTGAAGTGCGTGCAAAGTTGCAACAGATGAACTGGCCCAGCGGGTATCGTTATGAGATTGCCGGCACCGCCCAGGATCAGGCACAATCATTCAATTTTCTCATGATTGCCTTCATGATCGCCGCCGTACTCACCTATATGGTGATGGCGTCACAGTTCGAAAGCCTGATCGAACCCTTTATCATCTTCTTTACCATTCCACTGGCTCTGTCAGGTGTGCTAATCATTCTCTGGCTGACACATACTTCGATCAGTGTCACCTCAATGGTTGGTCTTATTCTCCTGGCAGGTATTGTTGTGAATAACGGTATAGTGATGATCGATTATATCAAGATACTCCAGGCTCGCGGTGTACCGCGGCAGAAGGCCATTGTTGACGGTGCCAGCAGACGCCTGCGGCCCATTTTGATGACAGCAGGTACCACCATCCTGTCCATGGTACCGCTGGCTATCGAACTGGGATCCGGTTCGGAGACATGGAGCCCAATGGCAAGAACCGTAATCGGCGGACTGACGATGTCAACCCTGTTGATGCTGTTTGTAGTACCCTGCATATACAATGTGATAAACACCATGGTTGAGCGCATGGGCTTTGATCCAATTCATAAGCTTGACCCGCTGGAAGAAGAGTTGAAGTTGCAAAATGAAAGTTGAACCCAAAGGTCGTTTTACCGAGAACGTACTCCGACGCCCGATAACGGTGATCATGATTACTCTGATGATCATTGGGTTCGGTATATTTTCGCTAAGCCGTCTTAAGGTGACCATGAGGCCGGAGTTTAATATTCCGGTAATTGCCATTTCAACTAACTACTCGGATGTATCGCCTGTCGACATGACTCGGCTGATCGTCGAACCGATCGAAAATGCGGTATCGACGGTTGAAGGCATCCAGACCATTGAATCGCACGTACACAAAGGGGGAGCCTTTATCATTCTTCGTCTTAATAACGGAGTGGATGTCAAGAAAGTCGAACTCAATGTCCGGGAAGCAATCGACAGGATACGATCTAATCTTCCCCGACAGGCCAATGAACCCGTTCTCTTCCAGTTCGATCCCAACTCACGACCCATTATGAGGTTGAGCGTGGAAGCCAAAAACCGTGGGCTGGATGTGCTTCGCCGGTATGCAACCGAGAAGATCGAACCACAACTCGAGCGTATCGATGGCGTGGCCTCTGCCGACACAAGAGGGGGCCTTCAACGCACGGTGTATGTTGATATGAACCTTCGTAAGCTGGCTCAATATCACCTCATGCCGTCGCAGGTTCAAAATGCTATTTCACAAAATAACCAGCAGGTTCCGGTCGGGCAGATCAATACGCCTCATCAAACTTATAGCGTTCGTGCACAATCGATCTATCAGAATATCGATCAAATTAAGCAGACAGTCATAAAAACGGATTCGTCAGGTTATACCATCCATGTTGCTGATGTGGCCGACGTTAAAAATACGTTTCAACAACTTTCCACGCTGGTTGAAGTCAATGGCAAGAACAGCGTATCTGTGGAGATCCAAAAGCAGTCAGATGCAAATACCCTCGATGTTGCTCAGAAAGTTATTGCTGCCATACCGGCAATCAAGGCACAGTTACCAAATGATGTTTCGATCAATGTCCTTCAGAATGAAGGGACTTCCATCCAGAACTCCATCAGCAACCTGACCGAGTCGGCGTTAATGGCTCTCGCAGGAGTTATTATTATCCTCTTTATTTTCATGGGAGGATGGCGCAGTGCCCTGGTAGTGGCAATGAGTATTCCCATATCCATTACCAGCACATTTGCCGGGATGTACTTCTTCCACATCACCCTCAACATTATCTCGATCACCGGACTGGCACTGGCTGTAGGCTTGCTCGTTGATAACTCCATTGTCGTCACGGAAAACATAGCGATTAAGATGGAAGAAGGGGAGTCGCGGGTCATGGCTACACTTCACGGCACGATGGAAGTTACCGGTGCCATTACCGGATCTACCCTCACCACACTCGGTGTCTTCGTACCAATTTTAGGCATAGCCGGTTTCGTTGGGATGATAGCCAAGGATCTGGCCCTCACGATCTGTATTGCGATCAGTATTTCCTACTTCTCCGCTATTATCCTGATACCCGTTCTCTCCTCTTTGTTACTGCGACCCGAGGAATTTGAACGGGAGAGCCTGGCATTCCGGCTGATTGACAAACTAAAAGTATATTATGAACGCGCTCTCAAATGGCTTTCTGGTCATAAGTATTATGTAATCCTGTTTGTAGCACTACTGATCGTTGGGACCTACATGCTCTTCAAGATGATTCCCGGTGAATTTTTCCCACAGACCGATACCGGTGAGATGGATGTGAACATCGAATTACCAACTGGAACCAAGCTGGTCACTACGGCGGCTGTTCTTCGGCAATTTACAAATGAGATACAACACAACGTCAAACAGGTCAAAACAGTCGTCACCCAGATCGGGCAACGCGGCTTTACCAGCGAAACGAATCTCGGGCAAATAAGCATCACACTGACTCCCGCTGACGATAGGAAGGTATCAACTAACGACGTCGCAATTCGACTCAGGCATATGCTCTCATCACCCGGAGTGAAGGTTAATATCCAGACCGGTGGCGGTGGATTTGGCCGGTTTAACGGTTCAGGTATACAGTTGAGCCTTATTGGCCCTGATATAAGTGTACTGCAGGCCATCTCAAATAAGATAGAACAAAACCTGATGCAGGATCCCAACGTCATATCCGTTGATAACGGACGATCCGATCCAACACCGGAACTGCATTTCATCGCCAATCGCCGGCGGATCAACCGGCTTGGCACCAGCCTGCAAAATGTGGCCCAGACCTTCATGACAGACACACGAGGCGTAAGAGTCGGATACTACCGTGATGAAGGCCGGCAGATCCCCATCATACTGCGCGCTCAGGAATCAGATCGAAGCAGTCTTTCAGATCTTGAAAACCTAATTCTGGCTCAACCCGATAGCAATCAAAGTGTTCCACTCAGAGCTATTGGATATTTTCAATCGACAGAAGGTTACACGCAAATCACCCGTCGCGACCGGGAAAATGTTTTGGACATCGATATCAATGTTAAGGGTAATTACCAGGTTTATGAGAAAAAAATTACTCAGTACCTGAAAAACAATGTGGCCCTGCCTGACGGATATCGTTTTGATTTCTCCGGTAACACCAGAAACTTTGGGAATAGCGTATTCCAACTATACCTTGCCCTGTTGTTTGCTTTGGCCTTGGTCTATATGATTATGGCCTCGCAGTTCGAGAACCTTCGGGATCCGTTGGTTGTGATGTTTACCATACCGCTGGCCTTTTTCGGATCGCTCTTCCTGCTCTACGTTACGGGTACCAGTCTCAGCATTCCCGCTGATATCGGGGTCTTGATTCTCATTGGAATCGTTGTGAACAACGGGATCGTACTGGTGGATTATATCCATCGCTACACCCGTGAGTTTGAAGATGAAGACACGTATCTCAATAATCTCATTAAAGCAGCCTCAAGACGGATGCGTCCCATCCTCCTGACAGCGATGACAACCATATTTTCTATGATTCCTCTTGCACTTGCTATAGGATCCGGATCTGAAATCTGGAGTCCGTTAGCACGTTCGGTGATTGGCGGTCTGATCTTTTCTACAATTCTGACACTATTTGTGATCCCCATCCTGGTCATCCTGGTTTCTAAAGATCGCAGACGGATTGTCGCTCAAAATATTGAAGACGAAAAAAACTCTGGCGATAAGCATAGCTGATATTCTTGAGTCAGACTGCTATATTTTCAATAGCAGCACACGTTGAAATATGTTCCATAACCTCTGAACGATTGTTCAGAATCTTATGTAACCAATAAAGAAAGCGAATTTTTTTATTCACACATTTTTAGCAATTTAGAGTAAAAGCTTCGAAAAAAGGGAGATATTATGAATAAATACATTAAAGGATTTTCGTTTGGACTGTTTTCCGGAGCTCTGTTAGGATCGGTTTTCGCACTCCTTTATGCGCCCGACAAAGGCAGCACTACACGCGACCGCCTTTCCTACAGGTTAAGCCATTATATGGAAGATCTGAACCGGCTTATTGAACAGCTTCGTAAGGAAAAAGAAGGTATCGTGTCCGATGCAAAAATAAAGGGTGATCAGGTCGTGGAAGAGGCACAAAGAAAAGCCGAGGATCTTATCTCCGAAGCGGAAGAGCTGCTAAACACGATACGCGCTACAAAGCAAGAAGCCGAAAAATCACTCGAAAAAGAAGAAGCCTGATCGGTTCGATACTGATTATTCTGATTATTACGCCTATCTGTAAAAGGGTTCTCCTGAATTAAACTTCGTGCTCAGAAACGAGTATTGACAGTATTGTTGTAGATAGAGCCGAATGTGTATCGAAGTCCCACAGAAGCTCTGTATGAGTATGACGTAGCCTGCTGTTGGAGATTCAATAATACGGCTTCATTTGAGGCAGTCCCGTTGGCAAGTGATAACTGATCATTTATGAGAGAATAGTGTCCCCAAAAGTGCACGGAAAGCCCACGAAAAATCTGGATATCGAGTGATGTGTTAAAATCGACCCTGTTTTTGGTAAAGTCACTAAAGAGGTTTGATCCCTGGATGTTACTGTTGATCTCTCCCCACGGTTCTGTAAGGTTAAAATTGATGAATAGCTGCTCTTTAACCAGAGTTTGATAGTTCTTCAGATATATTGTTTGGTTGATATAATTGGCATAATACGGGGTGACGGTATATCGAAAACTCAGTTCGTGACGGGTGTACTCAGAATAAGGAAAGATATTATACTCTATTGCAGGACTCGCTCCGGCGGATACTTTTATGTTGTCATATGTTGATCCATAAACATTCGAGAATAGCCCCAGTGACCAGCGAGGAGAAAGGCTTCTTGCAATCAATCCATTATAGTATTCTCCATTCTGCAGTGCCGTTGTGGAAGTTCCATCTGAGAAAAAGTATTTATTATGATCGTAATTCCCATGAAAATGGAAACGAATTTTCCATTTATCAGTAATACGCTCTGCGGACACCGAGCCATTAAGAGAATACCCTTTTTGCGTCTTCTCCCCATTGACATTACCACCGGCATCGATCCGAAATACCCAATGGTCCCACCGATCTCTTTCCTCTGCAGGAGACTGGCTCTGTGCATTGCCTGTATAGCTGATTTGTAAATCTTTTGCCAACCTTGACTTCATGACATAGGGAATCAACCCTAATTTGATCTCCCGAACCAAACCCCGCCGCTCCGTATCCCAGGTATCTGTACTGTTCGATGTATAGGTAAGCGTATCATTCTGACCAAGAAACCTATTTCTTCCAAGAAACTTAAGAGTGTATTGATGGCCACCACTAGCCGTAGAAAAGCGCCTGATCATTAAATCTACATCGGCGTCCGACATGTCGCGAACATAATCTATAAACCGGATACTATTCTTGGTATATCCGATGTCACAATGATTGCAATCAATATATACCTTTGGACGAGCGATATTACTTAAAGATGTTCGCGTGGAATCCCCTGACTGGGTACAAGCATATGTAAGTGACGGAACAAACGTGCAAAAGAGGGTTATAAGAACGAGGTATTTATGGAACACTTTGTAAATGTTGTACTTAATTAAATAATGGTAATTATTGAGTGGCCTGCAACTTTAAAAATAGTCATATCCATTTTTTACATGAAAAACAAAACATATTTTTCATAAAATTTAGCAACTATTTACAGCCCAACATATACAATAACTGAGGTGGGTGCTCATCTGTTCCATATTATCTTTTACAGGTAACATGAACCCAGATTATTCACCAAGAAATTGAGGATGGTCGTAAAATTTGTAAACATAATATAATCTATATGATCACTGTTAATCATACCTCTTTCCGTGAATAATCCGGGTTAAATCAGACGAAATAAAAAAAGGCCCGCTATCACTAGCAGGCCTTTCATATAACTATAACAGTTTTTACTGCTCGTCCTGATCTTCTGCGCCCAGGGCCTCGAAGACACGGCTTGCAGCTTCGACGTCTTCCATTTCTGAGCGGGCACCGACAATAAGATCCCGATACCTGCGAAGACCTGTACCGGCCGGCACTTTCTGGCCAACCACAACATTTTCTTTCAGACCCATCAGGTAATCCTCACGAGCTTCAATTGAGGCTTGTGAGAGCACCTTGGTTGTTTCCTGGAAGGATGCGGCTGACAACCAGCTGTCTGTTGAGAGTGCAGCACGGGTGATACCCAACAGGATTGGTTTCGAGATAGCCGGTTTGGCTTCACGTACCTGCATCTCCTGTTTGCTGTCGCGAATCAGACGTGAATTAACGTCCCGAACCTCACGACGATCAAGAATTGCACCTACCGGCAGATCGCTTTCTCCCGGATCCGTGACCACATATTTACCAATGAGCTGGTCATTCGTCTTGTTTACCTCGAAGCGATCGACTTTGTCACCTTCCAGATACATGGTATCACCAGAATCAGTGATTTCGACCTTTTGCATCATGGTACGAACGATGACCTCAATATGCTTGTCATTGATCTTCACACCCTGCATCCGGTACACTTCCTGAATTTCATTCACCAGATACGACTGTACCGCAAATGGTCCAAGAATGCTCAGGATATCCTGCGGCATGATCGAGCCATCAGAGAGTGCCTGACCAGCCTGTACAAAGTCATTTTCCTGAACAAGAATATGTTTCGAGAGTGATACAAGGTACGTCTTTGCTTCGGTTCCGTCCTTGCTTTCGACAATCACTTCCTGGGAACCACGTTTCCGTGACCCCATCTTTACGATACCGTCGATTTCAGAAACAACAGCCGGATCGTTTGGCGGACGTGCCTCAAACAGCTCGGTTACCCGTGGCAGACCAGCCGTGATATCTTTTGATTTGCTGGACGCACGAGGAATCTTTGCAAGTGGCTGACCCGCCTGAACCGGATCACCGTCAAGACAGACGACGTGTGCACCTACTGGCAGTGTGAGTTCCTTCACACGGTTACCATCGCCCTTTACAATCAACGTCGGAACCAGCGAACGATCACGGGAATCGATGATCACTTTTTCTTTGTGACCGGTCTGTGTATCCGTTTCTTCATTATAAGTGACGTTTTCGATAATGTCTTTGTATCCGACCTTACCGTTCATCTCGGAGATAATAAGGGCATTGTACGGATCCCATTTACAGAGAATCGCGCCCTTGGGAACCATGTCACCTTCTTCAACATGGATTTCAGAACCGTATGGTGCATTGTAGTTGGCGAGCATTTTTTCGGATTCGTCAACAATCTTGATTTCACCTACACGGCTCAATACCACATTGTGAATTTCTTCGCCGTCATCATACTCAACGACACGCATGTTATCGAATACAACTTTACCGGCAAATTTTGCTTTGTGCTGTGATTCCTGTTCCAGACGTGAAGCAGTACCACCAACGTGGAATGTACGCAACGTAAGCTGTGTACCCGGCTCACCGATGGATTGAGCAGCGATAACACCCACTGCCTCACCGCGTTGAACGGCCTTACCCCGTGCGAGGTCACGCCCGTAACACTTGGCGCAAACGCCCCGTTCGGCTTCACATGTGAGCACGGAACGGATCTCAACTTCTTCGATGGACGTTTCCGCGATCTTCTTGGCAATCCGTTCGTCAATCAGGTCATTAGCCGGTACGATAAGTTCATCGGTAAGCGGATCGTATACATCATGAAGTGATACACGACCAACGACACGTTCTTCCAGGCTTTCAACGACATCTTCGTTGTCTTTCAGTGCACGCATCCTAATACCACGCAAGGTACCGCAATCCTCTTCAGTGATGATAACATCCTGAGAGACATCGACGAGTCGGCGTGTCAGGTAACCGGCATCGGCTGTCTTCAGAGCCGTATCGGCCAGACCTTTACGTGCACCGTGTGTCGAGATAAAATACTCAAGAACGGTCAGACCTTCCTTGAAACTAGAAAGGATTGGCGTTTCGATAACTTCACTGCCCGTGTTGATTGAGCTCTTTTGCGGTTTGGCCATCAGACCACGCATACCGCCAAGCTGACGAATCTGCTCTTTAGAACCCCGGGCACCGGAATCGGCCATCATATAAACAGGATTAAAGCCATCCTGATCATTCTGCAGGGCTTTGAACAGGGTCTCTGCCACGCGGTTTGTGACGCTTGTCCACTTGTCAATGACCTGATTATAACGCTCATTATCTGTGATGAAGCCGTTTTCATAACGTTCCTGAATATCGGCCACTTCATCCTGAGCACTTTCAATCAGCTCGGCTTTTTCCTTAGGGATGATAATGTCTTCCAGATTGAACGACAGGCCACCGCGTGTTGCCGTTTCAAAACCAAAGGACTTCATATCATCAAGGAACTGGGCTGTTATGGCTGTTCCACATACAGCAAATACTTCTGCGATAAGAGAACGCAGCTCCTTCTTACCGAAGGTCTGATTCTTGAACACGATCTTTTCCGGAATGATCTTGTTGAACAGAACACGACCGGTGGTCGTCTTGATCATTTCGTATTTCTTCTCTCCGTCTTCACTAGCGACAGGGATTCGTACATTGATCTTGGCGTGCATATCGACCTTGTCCTGATCGTAAGCAATCACTACCTCGTCAAAGGAGCCGAATGTCTTGCCTTCGCCCTTACGCTCGTTAGCCATCTTGGTCAGATAATAGATACCCAAGACCATGTCCTGTGAAGGAACGGCGATAGGTCCACCGTGAGCCGGGCTCATAATGTTGTGGGAACCCAACATCAGAATGGATGCCTCGAGAATGGCATCATTGCTTAATGGAAGGTGAACGGCCATCTGGTCACCGTCGAAGTCAGCATTAAAAGCCGTACATGAGAGCGGGTGCAAACGGATAGCCTTTTCTTCGATAAGAACAGGCTGATAAGCCTGGATACCCAGACGGTGCAGCGTCGGAGCACGGTTGAGCATTATCGGATGTCCGTCAATAACATTTTCCAGAACATCCCAGACCACCTGATCACGGCGGTCGACAACCTTCTTTGCACTCTTAACCGTCTTCACATAACCGCGCTCAATAAGCCGGCGAATGATAAATGGTTTATAGAGCTCTACGGCCATTTCTTTCGGCAAACCGCACTGATTCATATTCAGCTCAGGTCCTACAACAATAACGGAACGACCTGAGTAGTCGACACGCTTACCAAGCAGGTTTTGACGGAAACGGCCGGTCTTTCCTTTCAGCATGTCGCTGAGGGATTTGAGCGGACGATTGTTGCTGCGTACGGCGTTTGACTTACGGGAGTTGTCGAACAGAGAGTCAACTGCTTCCTGCAACATGCGTTTTTCATTACGCAGGATAACATCCGGAGCCTTGATATCAATCAGGCGCTTCAGACGGTTGTTACGAATGATAACGCGACGATAGAGATCGTTAAGATCGGATGTAGCAAAACGGCCTCCTTCCAGAGGTACCAGCGGGCGTAATTCCGGCGGAATGACCGGGACGACTCGCATGACCATCCATTCCGGATGATTTTCAGTCCGCTTCTTAGCTGCACGGAAGGATTCAATAACCTGCAGACGTTTCAGATGTTTTTTCTTACGCATCATGGAGGTCTCGTTCTTCGCGAGATCCCGATACTTATAAGCATCTTTGTCGAGGTCGATGTTTTTAAGAAGTGCCTCTATAGCTTCGGCACCCATTTTCACTACAAATTTATCAGGATCATCATCATCCAGTTCGTATTGATCATCCTGAAGCTGATCCATGATGCTGTGATATTCTTCCTCGGTCAGCATGTCACCAACCTTGTAACCAAGATCTCTTGCCAGACCGGGCTGAATCACTACAAAACTTTCGTAATAAACGATCTTTTCCAAACTCTTTGCCGACAGACCCATCAGGTTGGCAATCTTACTTGGAAGAGATTTGAAATACCAGATATGAACTACAGGCACGGAAAGGGTGATGTGCCCCATGCGTTCCCGGCGGACGGCCTTACGGGTAACTTCCACGCCACAACGGTCGCAGATGATACCCTTGTAACGAATTCGCTTATACTTACCGCAGTGGCATTCCCAGTCTTTGACGGGTCCGAAGATCTTCTCACAAAAGAGACCGTCTTTCTCGGGCTTGAATGTCCGGTAGTTGATGGTTTCCGGAGTCAGTACCTCGCCATGAGACCGTGAAAGAATTGCTTCGGGTGATGATAGCGAAATTCGAATCTTGTTGATTTCTTTAGCCATAATGAACGATTGTAAGCTATGATAAAAAAAGTTGTTGCGGTCGTTTAACGGCAGGGAGAATAATCTCTCCCCGCCATCAAGAATTAATCCAAATCGACCTCGAGGCCGAGACCTTGCAATTCACGAACGAGCACGTTGAACGACTCAGGTGTTCCGCCTTCTGGCAGGTTTTCACCTTTGACGATGGCTTCATAAACCTTGGAACGGCCCTTGACGTCGTCGCTCTTCACAGTCAGCATTTCCTGCAGGATGTTAGCCGCACCGTACGCGTACAGTGCCCAGACCTCCATCTCTCCAAGTCGCTGGCCACCAAATTGAGCCTTACCACCCAACGGTTGTTGTGTAATAAGTGAATAAGGCCCGATTGAACGCGCGTGCATCTTATCTTGCACGAGGTGGTTCAGCTTGAGCATATAGATGTAACCGACTGTAGTCTTTTGAGCAAAACGTTCGCCCCTTCGCCCGTCATACAGGTATACCCGTCCGTCATCAGGAAGACCTGCTTCCTGAAGCCATCCCTTGACATCGTCAAAATGGGCACCATCAAAAATTGGCGTCGCGAACTTAACGTTAAGCTTCTTGCCAGCCCATCCAAGGATGGTTTCATAAATTTGTCCGAGGTTCATACGTGAAGGCACACCCAGCGGGTTGAGCACAATGTCAACCGGTGTTCCATCTTCCATAAACGGCATGTCTTCAATCGGAACGACCTTGGCAACAACACCTTTGTTACCGTGGCGACCGGCCATCTTGTCACCCACCTGGAGCTTACGTTTTTTGGCAACATAAACTTTGGCTTTTTGGATGATGCCCGGTGGCAACTCGTCCCCAACCTGAATCTGATACTTCATCCGCTTGAGTTCAGTCTCATAGTCGCGGAATTTCTGATAATAGTTCAGGCAGAGGGTACGAACAAGCTGGTTGATTCGATCGTCATCGGTCCATTTCAACCTCATAATGAGGCGTTTGGGCTCGAGATTCTCGAATACCTTCTTGCTGTACTTCACGCCTTCAGGAACGATCACTTCATCAGACTTTGTGATAACTCCCGGCGACTTTCTGTCTTTAAGCAGTTCGGCCATACGGTCGGCCCACTCATTGTTCAGAGTCGAGAGACGATTCTTGAATTTTTCTTCTTCCTGTTCGACAAGAGTCTTTTCTTCCTTCCGTGAATATTGTTCTTCACGTTTCCGGCTGAACAGTTTGGTACCGATTATCGTACCACTCACACCCGGAGGAGTCTTCAGAGAAGCATCTTTCACATCGCCGGCTTTATCACCGAAGATAGCACGAAGCAGTTTTTCTTCCGGAGTCGGATCCGTTTCACCTTTCGGAGTGATTTTACCGATCAGGATATCGCCGGATTCCACTTTTGCACCGACACGGATAATACCGCGTTCATTCAGGTTGCGTGTGGCTTCTTCACTGACATTTGGTATTTCACGGGTCAGTTCCTCTTCGCCGCGTTTGGTATCACGAACCTGCATTTCAAATTCCTGAACGTGCAGGGAAGTGTAGATGTCGTCACGCACGACGCGTTCACTGATGACGATAGCATCCTCAAAATTATATCCACGCCATGGCATGAAAGCTACCAGGATATTACGACCCAAAGCCAGTTCACCGTTTTCAGTGGCACAACCATCTGCGATAGGTGTATGCAGATCAACTTTATCGCCAACTTTGACCAATGGTCTTTGATTAGCCGTGGTGTCCTGGTTAGTACGTTCGAACTTCCGGAGCTTATAGGTTGCGATGTTGTCATCGAAATACGCCAGTGCTTCCTGTTCATCACGATCGTACTTGATACGAATCTCAGTTGAATCGACGTAAACAACGGTTCCTTTTCCTTCAGCAGAGATAATTGCACGGGAATCACGCGCTGCCCGGTGTTCCATTCCGGTACCAACAAGCGGTGATTCCGGACGAACAAGCGGTACACCCTGACGCTGCATATTAGATCCCATCAGAGCGCGGTTAGCGTCATCGTGCTCGATGAATGGAATCATGGATGCGGCAACAGACGTGATCTGATTCGGCGCAATGTCCATGTATTCGATCTGGTCCGGACGGGCCAACGCCACGTTGCCATCACGCAAACGGGAGAAAATCAGATCATTCGTGAACTTGCCTTTATCATTAAGAGGTGCATTAGCCTGGGCGATAACGGTCTCGTCTTCTTGTTCAGCTGTCAGATATTCGACTTTATCGGAAACAGATCCCTTATCAACTCTGCGATAAGGTGTTTCAATGAAACCGAAGTCGTTAATCTTAGCATGAACACAAAGAGACGAAATAAGACCGATATTCGGACCTTCAGGCGTTTCAATTGGACATAAGCGACCGTAGTGCGTGTAGTGAACGTCACGAACCTCGAAACCAGCACGCTCGCGGGTAAGACCACCAGGACCGAGTGCCGACATACGACGCTTGTGCGTCAGTTCGGCCAGCGGGTTGGTTTGGTCCATGAACTGCGACAGCTGGTTTGTACCGAAGAAGGTGTTGATCACACTTGAGATGGTACGCGCATTCACGAGGTCCTGGGGAGTGAACTGCTCGGCGTCGCGTGAATTCATACGCTCGCGGATGGTACGAGCCATACGGGCAAGACCAATGGCAAACTGTTGACCGAGCTGCTCGCCGACGGTCCGTACACGGCGGTTACTCAGGTGGTCAATGTCGTCAACCTGTGATTTCAGGTTTTTCAGACGAATCACCTCTTTGGTGATATTGACAACATCTTGTTTGGTCAATACCGTAGTCTCAAGATCTATATCCTGACGGAGTCGTTTGTTGAGACGGTAGCGGCCAACTTCACCCAGATCATACTTCTTATCGGAGAAAAAGAGGCGTTCAAGAACGGCACGGGCTGTATCAGGATCAGGCATTTCACCACCGCGTATTTGACGATAGACCTCTGCGAGTGCAGATTCATCATCATATGTACTGTCCTTACGCAGGGTATTCAGGATCACCGACCGGTCGGCGTCTTCAGGAGAAATCTTCAAAACGAGAACGGACTTAACCTTGGCATCCTTCAAAAGGCCGTAATCATCCTCGGTAAGTTCGTGATCTCTTGGAAGGATAATCTGTCGCTTAACAGCTTCCTTCAACTCACCGGTTTCTTCGTCGACAACTTCTTCATTGACCATTTCAACGATGTCGGTAGCCAGACGTTTACCCACCAAGTCCTTCTTATATTCGCTCTTGTTGCCAAACGTAACATCTTCGGAAAGATCAAAAATGCGAAGGATGTCGGAGTCAGTTGAATATCCCAGAGCACGCAAAAGGGTAGAGACAGGGATCTTCTTTTTCCTGTCGATGTATGCCCAGAGCACATCGCGGATATCGGTGGTCAACTCGATCCATGATCCTTTGAACGGGATAACCCGCGCCGAATACAGTTGGGTACCATTCGGGTGCACCGATTGTCCAAAAAACACACCCGGTGACCGGTGCAACTGCGATACGATGACACGCTCAGCACCATTGACAATGAATGTTCCCCTGTTTGTCATCCAGGGCAAATCGCCCAGGAATACTTCCTGTTCGATGGTCTCGGAGGTTTCGTCGGAACTATCAACAGATGACAGGCGCAAACGTGCTTTTAAGGGAACGGCAAAGGTGAGCCCGCGCTCCTGACATTCTTCAATCGTATATTTCGGTGTATCAATCTCGAAACTCAGGAATTCCAGCATATGTTGCTCTCTGGAATCCTGAATCGGAAAATTTTCCATAAAAATTCGCTGCAACCCGAATTCCTCCCTATCTTCAGGAGCGATATCCCATTGCGTGAAACGCCGAAACGATTCCATCTGGATATCAAGAAAATCGGGGTAATCAAGGACTGTTTTAGTGCGAGCGAAAGAGATGCGGTTCGTTATAGGTAAGGTTTCGTACTTGGAACTCAAGGATAACCTCGCTTTTAGTTATTAGAAATGGATTATCAGCAGTGAACCCGCACTGCCATCGGAACTGCCCTTTTTCCATGCTGAGAAACACACAGCCACAGACAGCGATAGCCAATACCATTTACGGTATTGGCTATAATATATTGTGATCCCGTTGACGAATTACTTGAGTTCGACTTCGGCTCCGGCTTCTGTTAATTTCTCTTTGATTGATTCAGCTTCGTCCTTGCTGACTCCTTCTTTGACATTGTTAGGAGCACCGTCAACCAGATCTTTAGCTTCTTTCAAACCAAGACCAGTGATTGCACGTACTTCTTTGATGACAGCGATTTTGTTGCCACCAATAGCCTTCAGTACAACTGTGAATTCAGTTTGTTCTTCTTCGGCAGCAGCACCACCTTCAGCAGGTCCACCGGCGACGGCGACGGCAGCAGCGGCAGGCTTAATTCCGTATTCTTCTTCCAGAACCTGAGCAAGTTCACTTGCCTCTTTAATGGTCAAATTGACCAACTGTTCTGCTAATTCTTTGACGTCAGCCATGATATATTATCTCCGATTAGTAGATTGTTGTTTACGAATTTCGTTGCAAAATTATTGTTCTTTATCTGCAATTTCCTTGACGGCACCCAGAATATTGGATCCCTGGGCTTGCAAGCCGCTGATGACATTCTGGATCGGTGATAATAACAGACCCACGATGTCGCCAATAATTTCATTCTTGGATTTAAGCGCAGCCAACTGGTCGAGCTGATCATTCTTAAATACCTGGCCTTCAATAATTGCCATTTTGAATTCCGGCTTATTGTTCTCCTTAATATATTTTTTAAGGATTTTAGCCGGTTTACCGAGATCTTCATCCGTGAAAATGAAGGCGTTTTGTTCTTCAAGATGTTCAAAAGCGGAATCGTATCCGCCAACTTCCTTCATTGCTCTTTCCACCAGGGTATTCTTGTACACCTTGTAGGTGATCCCTTCTTCCCTGAATAAAACACGAAGTGCATTGACTTGTTCAACAGATATTCCGGAGTAATTGACCAGATATACAGCATTTGCACTCTGGAGTTTACTCGTGATATCTTCAACGACCGCTTTTTTTTGTGCGAGTGTAGCCATGATGTTTTAGATCACTAAACTGTGTGTAATGTTTCCGCAGATGTTCTAGTGCGATGAAATAAGGCTGCTTCGATTGATCGGTATGCTTGGACCCATCGTTGAGCTCATAAATACGCTTCGTACATATAACCCTTTAGCAGACGCCGGACGCATACGAATGACCGTATTCAAAAAAGCTTCGGCGTTTTCTTTGATTGCCTCGGCGCTGAAACTCACCTTTCCAATAGAAGTGTGGAGAATACCGAATTTATCTACCCGGAAGTCAATTTTCCCGGCCTTTACCTGTTTAACTGCATCGGCAATGTCCATCGTTACTGTACCACTCTTTGGATTAGGCATCAGTCCGCGTGGACCCAATACACGGCCAAGCTTACCGATTTTACCCATCACGTCTGGAGTTGCAATAATGACATCGATATCTGTCCAGCCATTTTGAATCTGCTCCACATAGTCGTCAAGGCCGACATGATCAGCACCAGCCTCTTTTGCTTCTTCCTGTTTAGCAGGATTGGCCAGGACCAGGACTCGAACTGACTTACCCGTTCCGTTTGGAAGAGTTACCGTTCCACGAACCATTTGATCAGCGTGGCGCGGATCGACACCAAGTCGCATATCTATGTCTACAGAAGCATCAAACTTAACTGAAGAGGTCTTTTTAACCAGATCAGACGCTTCCTCAAGGCTGTATTCCTTATTTGCCTCGACAAGATTGACCGCTTCTAAATATTTTTTGCCGTGTTTTGCCATGATATTTTAGTTTCCTATCGAACTATAAAATTATTTGTCGTAATCAACGCGTAGTCCCATGCTACGTGCTGTGCCTGCAATCATCCGGGCAGCTGCGTCAATATCTGTCGCGTTCAAATCGGTTATTTTTTGCTCAGCGATATCACGGCATTGCGAGAACGTCACCTTACCGACTTTAACCCGGTTGGGTTCACCCGAACCTGATTTTACCTTTGCTACCTGTTTCAGAAGCACTGCAGCCGGTGGGGTCTTTGTGATAAATGTAAACGACTTATCCGTATAAACCGTGATTTCCACAGGCACAACTGTGCCGACCTTATCCTGCGTCTTAGCATTAAAGGCCTTACAAAACTCCATGATATTCACACCAGCCTGACCAAGTGCAGGTCCTACCGGTGGCGCGGGATTGGCTTGCCCACCAATAATCTGGAGTTTTAACTTTTTTTCAACTTTCTTAGCCATGATTGTTCACTAACAATAAATGATTTATACGGGCTAATGGCCCTTATCGCTATAAATTTAAATGATATCCGTTATTACTCTTCCGGTTCTACCTGATTAACATCAACCTCTACCGGTGTTTTACGACCGAAGATACTTACAAGAACTCGCAGTTTAAGTTTATCCGGATATACTTCTTCAACCGTTCCGTCAAATCCTTTGAATGGTCCGTCAACCACCCGAACGAGGTCACCTTCGTTAAATGGAATTTCGACAAGACCACCCGAAGCCAGAATTTCCTGATTCTCCGTTACCCTTCCGAGAATCCTGTTGACTTCATCCGGACGCAACGGTGTTGGCCGCTTACTATCCTTGTCATTTTTCAAAAAACCAATAACCGATGGCGCATTTTGAATAAGCTGATTCACATTGTCATCATAGTCAGCTTCGATCAGCATGTAACCGGGGAAAAAGTTTTTTTCCCGTGTCCGTTTCTTTCCTGAGCGTACTTCGATAACTGTCTCTGTCGGAATCAGAATTTCGGTGATTTTATCCTGCATGCCCTGCAGATCTATCTCACGCTCCAGGTATTCTTTTACCTTTTTCTCATGCCCGGAAAAACACCGGATGACATACCAGTTTTTGTTTCCTTCGGCTGTCATCTGTAAATCATTGTTAGTACAGTACTATATAGCTGATCAACACCGAAGATGAACGCAGCCAGAATAAGTGAAAACACGATTACAACGGCTGTGTTGTCCACTAATTCTTTCTGTGACGGCCAGGTAACTTTTTTCATTTCCTTCCGTACACCTTCGATAAATTCTTTTATCTTATTCATATTAACCTCGATTCAGTCTTACTTAGCACGGGTGGAGGGACTCGAACCCCCAACCGACGGTTTTGGAGACCGTTACTCTACCAATTGAGCTACACCCGTTCGCTAAAAAGCGCTGAATGTATTATTCAATAATCTTGGTTACCACACCGGCACCGACCGTGCGTCCACCCTCACGGATGGCAAATCGCAGACCGTCTTCCATAGCCACCGGCTGTATCAGTTCCACCTGCAGGCTCACATTGTCCCCCGGCATGACCATCTCCACACCCTCGGGCAACTCCACCACTCCCGTTACATCCGTGGTACGGAAATAGAACTGAGGGCGATAGCCCTTGAAGAACGGGGTATGACGTCCCCCCTCGTCCTTGCTCAGCACGTACACCTCGCAGGAGAACTTCGTATGTGGGGTCACGCTGCCCGGCTTGCAGATCACCATCCCCCGGATCAGGTCCTTCTTCTCTATTCCGCGAAGCAACAACCCGGCATTGTCACCAGCCTGTCCTTCGTTGAGCAGGCGACGGAACATCTCAATACCCGTGACCACCGACTTCATCTTGTCCGGTCGCATCCCGACAATATCTACTTCCTCGTTCAGCTTGATCACCCCACGTTCGATCCGGCCCGTGGCCACCGTGCCCCGGCCGGTGATCGAGAACACGTCCTCGACCGGCATCAGAAACGGCTTGTCTACATCCCGGATCGGGGTCGGTATATACTCATCGACCGCATCCATCAGCTCGATGATCTTCGCTTCCGCTTCGGCTTCCCCGTTCAGGGCCGCCAGGGCCGAGCCCCTCACGATCGGGGTGTTGTCCCCGTCAAATTCATACTTGGTCAGCAGCTCCCGCACTTCCAACTCCACCAGGTCCAGCAGTTCCTCGTCGTCGACCAGGTCTACCTTGTTCAGGAACACCACGATCTGGGGTACCCCTACCTGACGGGCCAGCAGGATGTGCTCACGCGTCTGTGGCATCGGCCCGTCCGTGGCCGCTACCACCAGGATCGCCCCGTCCATCTGGGCCGCCCCGGTCACCATGTTCTTCACATAGTCGGCGTGGCCCGGACAGTCTACGTGGGCGTAGTGACGCTTCTCGGTCTCATACTCCACGTGCGCCGTGGCGATCGTGATGCCTCGTTCCCTCTCTTCCGGGGCATTGTCGATCTCGTCGAAGGCCTTGGCTGAGCCTCCAAACTTGCTCGACAACACTTTCGTGATCGCCGCGGTCAGGGTCGTCTTCCCATGGTCCACGTGACCGATCGTTCCCACATTTACGTGCGGTTTCTTGCGTTCAAACGTTTCCTTTGCCATTGAAACTTCTGTTTTTGAATTATTAAAGACTTTAAATGATCACTTTACGGGTCTCCGAGCCGCTAATCGGACTTGAACCGATGACCCCTTCCTTACCATGGAAGTGCTCTACCAACTGAGCTATAGCGGCATGGGCTGAGCGGGCGACGAGACTCGAACTCGCAACATTCAGCTTGGAAGGCTGACACTCTACCAATTGAGTTACGCCCGCCTAAACAGTGTACAAGTGGGGAGAGGAGGATTCGAACCTCCGAAGGCTTACGCCAACAGATTTACAGTCTGCCCCAGTTGGCCACTTTGGTATCTCCCCAAAATTCATTTGTACAAAAAAAATATATTAAAGAACCGAGCTGGTGATAGGACTTGAACCTACGACCCGCGGTTTACAAAACCGCTGCTCTACCAACTGAGCTACACCAGCAATTGATCTGATATTTATAACAACAGCCTCTAACATCGATAACTATCAATGTTTCCAAACCATATGACGGCCATTGTCATTACATCATTTAAAAAGAACCAAGCTGGTGATAAGACTTGACTTTCGTTCTAAAAACGTCCAGAATTATAAAGCCGCTGCACTGTCAATTGAGCTATACCAGCAATTGATCAAAGACCTCAAAGATAGTTGCTTTAGCATAGCATGTCAACATATGCAGCAGACAAAAATAGATAATGTGTTTATTTAATCCAATGATTGGGTTTTCTTTTTTCTCCAAACACCCCAGATAATCCTGACAATCACGACAACAATAATAGCTATGGTAATTATTCTGCTGTAAACGGACAGGTAGTGACCAATAATATGCCAGTTTTGCTGGATCTCCCAGCCCGCCCCAATCAGCAAAGCATTCCAAAGCAGCGAGCTGATCAGGGAACCAATTACCGTTCCCCGGACTTCCATCCTGCTCATTCCTGCTGTTATGGAGATGACCGAACGTGCACCGGACAGAAAACGATTCGCCGTTACCACCCATAATCCCCAGCGATTCATCCATGCCCGTACCTTTGGCATATATTTAACGTCAAGCATACGGGTAAACCACGAACGTTCCTGATTGCGATCCAGTAGATCTCCCCAATACCGGCCCAACGTATACATGGTCATAAACCCTATCACAGAAGCAATGCTCGTTAATGCATAAACAGGAAATAACAGGATAATATCCCGGGCTGCCAGGTATCCGGCAAAAACGACAATGATATCGCCCGGGATTGGCGGTATGACATTTTCGAAGTAAGCGACGCCGAAAAAAACGGCATAAATAATGATCGGCGGCTGATCACCAATCCACGTGATCAGATGGTGAGTAAACTGATCCATTAGTTGTCATTTTCACGTTCCAGCAAAACAACTGCCATCGCCGCTATCCCTTCTTCCCTTCCGGCGAATCCCATTTTCTCGGATGTTGTTGCTTTGACAGATATCCGGTCAATCTGACAATTCAGATCATCGGCAATTACAGATCTCATATCAGGAATATAATCCTTCAGTTTTGGCCGTTCCGCGATAACCGTGGCATCCATATTTGCCAACAGGAAACCGTTCCCTCTTACCAGATCATAGGCCTTTCGCAAAAGGATACGGCTGTCGATCTGTTTATACACCGGATCGTTATCCGGGAAATGCTGCCCGATGTCTCCCAGGGCAAGAGCACCCAGCAGGGCATCGGTAATCGCATGAAGCAATGCGTCGGCATCCGAATGACCGTACAGACCTTTCTCGTGAGGTATTGTCACACCACCTAATACCAGTGGACCACCACTCACCAGGCGGTGAACATCATATCCATAGCCGATACGCATCATTTATTACTGTTTTCTTGCTCAATTAATATTTCTGCAAAAATCATATCCTGTGGATAGGTAATTTTGATATTGGATGCATCTCCCTGAACCATACGAACTATTCCTCCCATATGTTCCACTATCGATGCGTCATCGGTACCCCTGAATCCGGTATTATTTGCGTACTGAAAAGCTTTCTTAAAAATATGAAACTGGAAGATTTGTGGCGTCTGACACTGCCATAATCCGGATCGATCCGGTGTTGACCTTACAAATCCATCCGTGTCACATTCCTTGATGGTATCCCTTGCCGGAATCCCGAGAACGGCTCCTCCATATTCTTCGGCCGTTTTACAACATTCTGCAATCTGAGAGGCTGTTACGAATGGTCTAACTGCATCGTGGACGGCCACCAGTTCTACGCCATCCACAAACTCCAAACCTTTTTCTACTGACTCCTGCCGGTCTGATCCGCCCTTAATTATATGTAGGGACTTTCGCACGAAAACAGGATCTGATCTCAGGAGCCGGTTTGCCTCTTCAATATAATTGGCTCCCGTAGCTACGATTACCTGTCTTACGTCGGGTAACTGGGAGAACCGGCTGACCGTCCATTCCAGAATCGTATGTCCGCCAATTTGTAAATATGGTTTCGGAACCCCGCTTTTCATCCGGGTCCCCGAACCTGCGGCAGGAATTATGACTGCCAGGGTTGCCAAGTCTTCAAATGATCAGCATCGCGTCACCGAATGCATAGAAGCGATACTTGTCCTTAATAGCTTCTTGGTATGCCTTCATCAGAAATTCATATCCCGCAAAGGCGGCCGAAAGCATCAACAAGGTAGATTCAGGACGGTGGAAATTTGTGACGAATGATTCGGTAATTTTAAAATCGTATGGTGGATACATAAACTTGTCCGTCCAGCCTGTTGACGATTTGAGCATTCCGCTGGCCATTATGCTGGTTTCAACCGCACGTACGGCACTCGAACTCGCAACAACTACCTTACTCTTCTTGTTTTCAAGAGCCTTGTTGATAATACTGGCGCTTTCCTCGGAGATGTAATAATTCTCCGAATCCATCCTGTGCTTCGTCAGATCTTCCACCTCAACCGGACGGAATGTACCCCAGCCGATGTGCAGGGTAACCGGCGCCATCATGACCCCTTTTTTCTTCAGTTTATCAATGAGGTCTTCGGTAAAATGCATGCATGCCGTTGGAGCAGCAACCGCTCCGCGTTCCCGGGCAAAAATACTCTGGTAACGTTCTTTATCCGCCTCAACCGGTTTCCGTTTAATATACGGCGGAAGAGGCATCTGACCGATACGATCGAGTATCGAATAGAGTTCAGTATTCATACCGTCGAACAGGAAGCGGATCGTTCGGCCACGGGATGTGGTATTATCAACAACCTCTGCGACCAGTTCATCACCGAAATACAGTTTGTTGCCAATCCGGATTTTGCGAGCGGGCTCTACCAGCACATCCCAAAGTTTGTTCTCAGGTTGCAATTCCCGAAGAAGAAACACTTCTACACTGGCATCGGTTTTTTCTTTTTTCCCCTTCAGCCGGGCCGGAAACACTTTTGTATCGTTATATACCAGACAATCGCCTTTTTTGAAATATTCATGAATGTCGGAGAACTTTTTGTGCTCAATGGTCTGATCAGCCCGGTTCAGAACCATCAATTTTGCCGAGCCTCTGGGTGAGGAAGGGACATCTGGTGTATTGGCTTTGGACGAATCGTACTTGAAATCTGTTAATTTCATCCTGTATGTTGAGAGAGTTTTTAAGGAATGTTATATTGGAAGTCTTTCGCTCTTTTGGTCTGGATAATATAATATATTGAACAGGCGAGGACAAGTGCGAAAAGGAGGTGTGCCGGAGCGGTCGAACGGGGCGGTCTCGAAAACCGTTGTCCTTTCGTGGGACCGGGGGTTCGAATCCCTCCACCTCCGCCGTCGCTCACCGTAACTTTTGTAAAAGTGAGCGTCGTCCACAGGATAGAACCTGTGATAGTATCAGAAACATATACAACAAATGAGCTATGGCGGATACAATCCGCCCAATTCTTTAAAATCAAGAGAGTTGCAGCATTGTTACGTATATGTTTTGAAATGAGCGACCAATCTTTCTACCTTGGATGCACTAACAGCTTTGCTAACCGGCTTGAACGGCACCACAACAGCCAAGTTTTTTTATACAGCTTACCGGCTGCTTTTTCGGTTAATCTGCAACACGGTCTTTCCGGAGAAATCCAAAGCGTACCAGTTTAGAAAACATCTCCAATCCGGCTCCGGACAGGCTTTTATGAAGTGGCACTTTATGCAAGATTTCCAACCACCGAAACCTCCAGGTTTCAAAAGCCATGTTTTTTTCCTTTCCATTATTTCATCACCAACATGGGTCTTGGCTGGCAGTGATGGCTTGATTTTTTGAGTACTGCCAATCTTTCCGTAAAGAGGAATTACCTTAAGCTGGCTCACACACAATTAATATTTTTATCAAAATCGGTCGAAAATGCTAAAAACGGGATCTTAAATTTGATTTATATCGTTTATTAGGTATAGAAAATTTATCGCTTTTTTTTACGTTGTTGTATAAGAATATGGCTGTTCAATATGTATGCGGGTTTAAACCTATGAAAAGATATACTAAAATATTAATGTTGACGGTTGGCTTGCTTTTGACGTTTGGTTATTCAGCAGAGGCACAATTCCGTAGTCAGGAACCCTCACCTCTGAATTATACAGGACCTATCACCAAAACCGTTACGGTCTCTCACGATCAGAAAGGATTGCTTGATCTGTTCAACATCCATAATGTGAAGATGCAAAATTCTCTTGAGATGAGTTTCTCAAGTTTCGGGGGGCATGTTTACAATGAAAATCTCTTCACAAATACGATGTTCCTGAATTTTACTCCCCGACTCTCGGGCCGTCTGGACATATCTCTTGCAGCCTCTCCATTTGGAAACGGACTATTCACTCAAAGTCAGAAACCGAGGATATTTGTCAGAAATGCCGAGCTTAATTATCAATTGAGTAAAAACAGCAGCATTCACTTACAATTTTCAGAGATGCCGTATGGCAGCCCATACTCACCCTATGGGGGCGGTTACTACGGATATTATGGTAATCCTTTCTACAACAATGGTTTCTATGGCAACCGTTAAGAGGGCTTTCCCGAACGGCAGAATCGCTTCATGAGTCAATCCAGGAACCCCGGCTTCTTTTTAAATGCGGTCATTGGTTTTTTGAGTTTGCTGTTGCTGGTACTGCTCGGAGCTTTTTTCACACGAATGTTCTTTCCACGTATTCAGAACACCAGGTCTAATGCCCAGGCCCAACTGATAAGCAAAGTAATTCAAGTGGAGGTATTAAACGGATGTGGTGTCCCGGGTATCGCAAGCAGATATACTCATATCCTTCGTAAAAACGGTTTTGATGTCGTAGAATCGGGCAATTTTGACAATTTTGACGTCACCCATACCTTTATTGTAGATCATAGCGGACATATTGAAAATGCCAGACGAGTTGCCCGTGCACTGGGCGTCAATCCCAAACGAGTTATAGAAGAACGATCGAAAGATTATTATCTGGATGCTACTATTGTTGTTGGTTCTGATTATAATTCACTCAAACTCAATTAAATTCTATGCCAAAAGACAACGCACCACAATATCAGACACTTTCACCAAAATCAGCACCGGTTTCCAAAGAAACCCTGGACTTGCTGGAAACAATACACAAAGCTCTTCTCGAAAAAAATGCCGACCGAATTGTTCAACTGGATGTTCGCGGCCTTTCACCTGTAACGGATTTCTTTATTATCTGCAGCGCTCCCACTGACATCCAGATTAAGACCTATGCTGATTCGGTAACAGAATCCACAAAAAAAACTTTGGGTGAATCAGTCTGGAAAAAAGAGGGCCTGAATGCCCGTCGCTGGGTCATACTGGATTACGTAAATGTTGTGATACACATTTTTAAAGATGAACTGAGGGATTATTATAACCTTGAGAAGATGTGGAATGACGCCATTATCACTCATATCACGGAATAATTACGGAAGAATCACTTTTCACGTTCTTTTTCTGTTACTCACTGTTTCTTGGATGACGGCAGGGTGCACATCGAAGCATGCCAGCAAAACATCAACTGCTACGAAGAACGACAGTACGTTGACTGTCCTTGACGACACAGCACAGATTAAAGACCTCGTCTCACTCACTTCACCAGGAGGTAGCCCCTACCTGACGGGAGGAGTCTATATCGACTCCGTCAAAAAAATTATCCATCATAAACAGGCCGCTTTGCTGATACACGGCAATCTGCCTTCCGGTTGCAGCAGTCTGCTTAAGGTAGAACATGTTGCCAATGGAGACACACTACAGCTGCATATGACAAGCTGGAAACCAAAAAACAAAATGTGCACCCAGCAACTTGTTCCTTTTTCCTATCTCTTTATTCCGAATATGACCGTCAGCGATCTTGATAAGATGCAGTTTTGTAATGTCAACGGCCAGATAGTACCTTTAAAGCCATGATTCCTGAACGACATCATTAATCGCTGTTCGCTAATCCTTATTCGTAGATCTTTTCAGTCACGTTTTAATCCCAAATTCAACCATAAACTGATATGTCCGGCAAAGTACTGGTTACAGAACCTATTCATGATGATGTATTAGACTATCTCCAAGAGAAAACGAACCTGACAGTTGGTAACCGGGGAGAATATAATTCAAAGGATGCCTTAATTAGTGCGGTAAAACAGTACGATGCCATTCTCTCAATGCTGTCAAATCCTTTTACCCGTGATGTCCTTGAGAAAGCAGGCCCGTTAAAGATCGTAGCAAATTATGCCGTGGGCTATGATAATATCGATGTTGATGCTGCAAAAGAATTCGGCATTCGTGTTTCCAACACGCCCGGGGTGCTGACAGATGCCACGGCCGACCTGGCCATGAGTCTGCTCCTTACTGTAGCCAGGAAAATATGTGAGTCCCAGCAATATCTCAGAGATGGCAAATTTGACGGATGGCATCCATTGGGATTCCTTGGAATGGAGCTGAAGGGTAAGAATCTCGGCATCATCGGCATGGGACGTATTGGTCGGGCTATCGCAAAACGTGCGGGAGCTTTTGGTCTGAATATCCACTACCACAACCGAAAA
Organism: uncultured bacterium; assembly: GCA_963787205.1. Classification (GTDB taxonomy): domain Bacteria; phylum Bacteroidota; class Rhodothermia; order Balneolales; family DATFMH01; genus DATFNI01. Next base: position 75,333 of record CAWBCD010000034.1, on the reverse strand, counting down.
CCAGTCGCATCTGACCTGGAACATTCTCTTGGAGTGGCATATGAGGCGGATACTAAAAAAATGATACGCAATTCAGATATCCTGGTTCTTGCCTGCCCGCTAACTCCGAAGACAAAGCATCTCATAAATGCTGAAACACTGGATATGATGCCGAATCACGCTTTGATCATCAACATCAGCCGGGGACCGGTGATCGACGAAGCTGCTCTGGCAAAAGCCCTGCATCAGGGTATAATCGGTGGTGCCGGACTCGATGTGTTTGAGGAAGAACCTAAAGTCCATCCGGATCTCCTGAAGGCGCCCAATACCGTAATAACACCACACATCGGCAGCGCCGCAACAGAGACCCGGCGCGAGATGGGCTTTCTGGCTGCCAACGCTATTCTCGATACCCTCGATGGAAAACCGGCGGAAAGTATCAGTAACCTGGTGGTTTGATATTATGACCATCGCTGGTCCAAAGCTGGTCTAGGCGTCCTCGCCTGGACCACAAGCTTCACACTAGTTCTGGCGAGGACGCCAGAACTAGTGTGAAGCAAAACGCCAGCATCAGATTTATCTTCCTAAAAAGCATCGATCGCCGTATCTTTAAGATTCGCTCCGGAGGATAGCCGACCACATCCTGAAACCATTTTCCCAATTCTTACCGACATTTCATCTCTGTTTGGATCACAGGGATAATTTGTGAACAAGACAACGACATATAACCCAAAAGCTCATCGACCGATACTGGTTGAGGCACGTGCCATAATGAAACTGGGACTCCCTGTCATTGCCAGCCAGCTTTTACAGATGTCCATGGGTTTCGTGGATACGGTAATGGCGGGGAATCTGAGTCCAAAGGCGCTGGCAGCCGTTGCTGTCGGTTCCAGTCTCCTAAATCCTGTCTACATTTTTCTGCTTGGTATTTTGATGGCCATCAACCCTGTCGTTGCGCAACTGTTTGGCGGCAGACAAATCAAAAAAATTGGGCGGAATGTTCGCCAGGGATTGTGGCTGAGCCAGTTACTGGCCTGGCCTGCTTTCTTCCTTGTTCGCAACCTGGAACCCCTGTTGCTTCTTCTCAAGGTTGAACCGTCTATCATTCCCGTTGCGCAGGGTTATATGGATGCTATCTCATGGGGACTTCCGTTCATAAGCGCCTACATGGCATTGCGCTTTTTCAATGAAGCCATTGGTGCAACCCAACCCGGCATGTATTTCGCACTAATTGGCGTTGTATTCAACATCGCAGGTAATTTCGTATTCATGTACGGATACCTGGGATTTCCGGCCATGGGGGCCGTAGGTACCGGCTGGGCCAGTGCGCTCGTTGCGGTCATCATGTTCCTGGGAATGTTGATATATACTGTTAGAAGACAATCCTACAAGCGGTTTGGCATATTCGAAAAACTGGGGAGACCCAATCTGGAGATCTTTCGTGAGCTGATACATATCGGCTTGCCAAACGGAATGAGTGCTTTTCTGGAAGTCAGCATGTTCGCACTGGTTACGCTCGTTATAGGTTCCATAGGCACATTGGCTGTTGCCGGTCATCAGATTGCGATCAACTTCTGTTCGATCACCTTTATGTTGCCCTTTGGCCTCTCAACGGCCATCAGTATTCGTATCGGCCAAGCCATAGGCCGTAAGAATCCATATCAGGCACGTTTTTCTGGTTTGATAGGAATCGGATTGAGCGTAATGATTATGACTTGTACGGCTTTGGTCATGTGGTTAATGCCAAGTCTCGTTGCCCATCTCTACACACAAGACCCCGATGTTATTGCTGTGGCGGTAACCCTGCTTCACGTTGCTGCCATATTCCAGATATCCGATGGTCTGCAGGTCAGTGGTCTTGGAGCACTTCGCGGGCTGAAAGATACACGCATACCGATGATCGTAAACCTGATTGCCTATTGGATTATCGGGTTACCACTTGGATATTTCCTGGGAATAACACTCGACATGGGTCCACGCGGACTTTGGTTTGGACTTGTGGCAGGACTCAGTGCGGCCGCCATTCTTCATAATAGTCGGTTTCTTATTCTGACGAAACACTATATCAGCAAACCCTCCCAAATCGAACAACTTCGTGACGAGGAACTAATGACACCGACGGTACAGTTATAATCTTTATTGATTTTATAGGTTTAATATTAGAAAGGCTATATGGTACAAAGGTATCCGTCTATAATTTTTTGCACAAATCAAGCTACTGTTATTTATAATACTGTCAGCAAATCATATAAGTACATTTCAAACTTTAGGCACTTCTAGGTACTCTTAAGTACTCCAAACCCATATGTCAGTTTACATCCATCATATCGAGCCCTTTGTACCGGATAACTGGTATTCCCAGGACAGAATCCGGGATTTCATGATCGAACAGATCTCAGGAAAAGAAATCACGCGTAAATTGCTTCACCGAATTTATGCGTTTTCCGGTATTGAAAAGCGACATTCAGTGATCAGGGATTTCAATACTGAAATAAAAGATCACACATTCTTTGTGGAGTCAGATGACAAAATGGTTATGCCGGGCACTGCACACAGGAATAAGTTGTACACGGACGAATCGAAGTGGATGTATCCGGAAATTGCGCGACGTACGATTAATGCTGTCGACGGTATTGATACCCCAGATATCACTCACGTCATTACAGTTTCCTGCACCGGATTTTTTGCTCCCGGCCCGGCTTATCATATTGTCAAAGAAATTGGACTACCAGCGACAACCCAACGGTATAATGTGGGATTCATGGGTTGTTATGCCGCTTTTCCTGCGCTTCGAATGGCAAAACAGTTTTGCGACGCTGATCCGAACGCCAATGTACTTGTGGTTATCCTGGAACTGTGTACCTTACATCTTAAATTCCGGGAAGAAACGGATTTCTTGTTGTCGGGTTCTCTCTTTGCAGATGGCGGAGCCGGTGTACTGATAAGTTCACGAAAGCCTCAAAAGTCGAATTCAACGGTCGAAATTTTAAGTTTTGAAACCTCCATCGCGCCCGATAGCGAATCGGACATGGCCTGGACAATCGGAGATCAGGGTTTCGACATGGCACTGACCACGTACATTCCCAAGATACTTGGTTCCAATGTAGAAACGAGTATCGCTCCTTTACTAAAGCGAATGAAAATAAATAAGGAAGATATCCAGCACTGGGGCATTCATCCCGGCGGCAGAGCCATACTCGATAAACTACAGCAAGGCCTGGGTCTTGCAGATGAGCAGGTGCAGCCGTCACGGGAAGTGTTGCGAAAATATGGCAATATGAGCAGTCCAACCGTCATGTTTGTGTTGAACGAAATCCTAAACAAACCCATCAAATCCAACAATGAGAAAATCCTGACCATGTCCTTTGGTCCCGGATTAACACTGGAAACGGCACTTCTACAGCGAAGCGTCAGCAACTGAGCCCATCCACTTAATGAACTGGTTATTACAACAACGGCAGGGCGACCTAAAAGAATGGATGGATGTTGGAGGCGCCGACCAAATCAAATTGTTCCAGACCTACCGTTTTTTTTCCGTTATCAATCGCTTTTTGTCAGGATGGCGCAAGTTGTATGAGTCATACATTCGCCCTTTGGCCGATGTAAACCGACCGATAGAAATTCTCGATATCGGATTTGGCGGTGGCGACATTCCCTTAAGGATTTACAATTGGGCAAAGCGGGATGGAATCCAGGTGAAAATAACAGGCATCGAGACCGACCCACGAGCTCTAAAATATATCGAGACCAAGACCTGGCCTGAAGAGATTACCTTTGAATACCTGACCACTCACGAGCTGATTGCAGACGGAAAAACTTTTGATGTGGTCATATCCAATCACCTGCTGCATCACCTGACCGACCCGGAACTGAAGGTGATGCTTGACGATGCCGAAAAACTCAGCGATAATCTCGTGCTGTTCAACGATCTGGAACGGAATCCTTTGGCTTTCACAGCGTTCTCTGTTTTCATAGGACCTTTTTGTCCGGGATCATACATCGCGTATGATGGGCGGATATCGATCCGTAAAAGTTACCGGAAAGAAGAGCTTCAGGCAGTGGTTCCTGACGGATGGAAAGTAAAACGTATGAAACCCTGGCGATTGCTGTTGATCCTGGAAAAGAATGAAAGATTTAAAAAAGCACTTACTGATTTGCCAAACAGTCAGTCAGGGAATAAGGATATAGGTAAATAAGGACAAGCTGGTTAAGATCGGATCTAATGTATGATGTCATCATCGCAGGCGGTGGAGCTGTGGGATTGTTTATGGCCGCCCGGCTGAAGCAGTTCGATATGGACGTTCTGATCCTGGAGAAAAACACGGTGCGCTCAAAACACTCCAGATCGATTGGCATCCACCCACCATCACTCGAATTTTTGGAACAAATGGATATCGTTAATCCATTTCTTGAGCAGGGACTCCGGATACCTAAAGGATTAGCGATTGGGGATAATGGAGTCATTGGTGAACTGGATTTCCAAACCTGTCCCGGTCCCTATCATTTCGTCCTGACACTTCCGCAATTTTACACCGAAGAGATCCTGGAAAAACACCTCATAACAATTCAAGGCGATATTCTCAGAAAAGGGGAAAAAGTATTTGCTGTGAGCGACTCCCAAAATCATGCAGAAGTTTTGACGCAGGATACTGATGGAAACAGACGGACATACCAGGCAAAATTTATCATCGGTTGCGACGGCAAACAGAGCACCGTTCGCGAATTGTTAAAAATTCCATTTAAAGGGCGTTCCTATCCGGATACCTTTGTGATGGGTGATTTTGGGGATTCCACCGACTTTGGTCCGGTTGCGGCCATCTACCTGCAAAGTACCGGTCTTATTGAATCCTTCCCTCTGCCGGGAGAAAAGCGACGCTGGGTAGTACGAACGCCAGCATATGTTGAGAATCCTTCTGTGGACCAGCTGAAAAAATGGATCGAACCCCGCACCGGTTACTCCCTTGATCAAAGCACCAACACAATGATCAGCTCATTCGGCGTGCAGCATTATCGCGCCAGCTGCTATGGCAGTGGGCGAATAGCTATCATCGGGGATGCAGCCCACATCGTCAGTCCGTTTGGTGGTCAGGGTATGAACTTGGGCTGGATGGACGCATGGGCACTGGCGAAGTTATTGGAGCAGCATCGGTCGACCGGTTTCCGGGATCTTCCTCTCCAACAATTCTCGCGCAGACGAAACCTGGCAGCCTGGCAGGCAATCAAACGGGCAGAGTTTAATATGGGTATGGGCCGCGCCCATCGTCATCCGGAGCTCCACGAAGCATTCATAAACAGCCTGATGCATCTGCCGACACGATATATTTTGCCGAGGTTGTTTACGATGAGGTGGCTGTAGAATCAGTTGCCAGTTGCCAGTTGCCAGTTGCCAGTTGCCAGCAACATTTACTGAATAGATTTATCTAAAACCCACTAAACTCATCCACACTCAATTTCTATACTATTTTACCCTTTGAACATATATTATATATAAAATAGATATTTATAAATAGATTTTAATTTTTATTAAAAAATGAAATACTATTTTATAGATAAGTGTTTGATACTAAATACTTGAAAAAGGAGAGGTTGCGTTGGTTCGTGGATATCCGACCGGAACGTTTTCTTGAAGCTCTTTCAAAATTGGAGTTAGTTAAAGCCGGAATGCCAGGTGTGTATCCCTTAGAATGATTTTTCCTTGCACAAGATGTAAGTGTAATACTTTTGGGCTCTTTATGCAGTTCCTCTCATCTGTATAATCATATTACATTCCCAAGGGACTGGTTGGGTATTAATTATGGTTGGAAACTTCATCTTGTGTGAACATAATTACGTTTGGTTGGCTTTTCACCGATATCTCCGAGAGAGTTCTTGTCATGTAGACGGGATGTTGTATTGATATGACTTCAACATCCAACCTTTCTTTAAACAAGAGCATACAATCTATTCAATAGAATAATAACAGGCATTGAGCCACAGATCAATGTGCATAAATACCTGTTATAAATAAACGGAGGGTTCAAATGAAACACAATATACTTGCTTTAACTATACTCATCAGCGTCATAGTGTTTTTTACAGGCGTCTTTACTATCGCAAATGCGCAGAATTTACATATTAAAATGTCCGCATCGAAAGAAGTGGTTGGACCTGGAGACCGTACGACTATTGTTTTGGTTGCTTCTAATACCGGATCGAAAGATCTGACAAATGTCAAAGTAACTATACAACAGCCATCAAACATCAACAAGTTTAATGGTCCTGCTGATTTTAATTGTTATAACGGATGTCATGCCAATGAAACAGATACATGGAATATTGGAACACTCGCTCCAGGGGAAACTCGTATTGCACATTACCGGGTTCAGATTATTAATAACCCTACGGAAACAGCCATCACAAGTACAGCAACTGCGTCAGCATCGAATTCTTCTGATATAATAAGTGCACTTAAAGTAACTATTGAACCATCACCGCTGCTACGATTAGTTCTAACCTCAACATCCGGACCTGTTTCACCAGGACAATCAATAACCTATAAGCTCCGGTATGGTAATATTGGCACTGTCAGCCCATCCAATGTAGTTCTAAAGATGCCTGTTCCGGACGGAACTTCATTTACTTCAGCAAATCACGGTGGTATCGTCCAAAATGATACGGTCGTTTGGAATCTTGGTCAGCTTGGCGTTGGAAAAGGAGGAGAAGTCCGGATGGTTGCTGCTACTGATAATAATCTTGGAAACGGCCAGGTAATCAAAGCGACAGCAAGTATCAATCCTAACATGAGTAATGAATATACTGTCACTTCTTCTTCCTTGATGCCCGTTCATTCCGAATTACCACTAAAACTCGAGTATGGAATCAGCCAAACTGTTCTTGAGCCGGGCAACGGAGTTGATCTAAGTTCGGGCGGACTTGTAACCTATACACTGACTGCAACAAATACAGGTAAAACTGATCTGCTTGATGTATCTGCACACATACTTATGCCCAATGGTATCATCACTTTTAGTACTCCTGTTGATTTTAATTGCGCTTCTAACGGATGTCATGCCAATCATACAGATACCTGGAATATCGGAACACTCGCTCCAGGTCAGAGTAAAACCGTTTTTTTTCGGACACATCTGGGCCAATATCTGCAGGTGAAATCTTACATTCATTTCTCACGGCAAAAGGTTCAAATGTTGAACAAGTATACGCATCACAGGACCTTTCGGTTGATGCAAATCCACTGCTACGACTTAGCTTATCACCGGATGACGGTCCTATAGTCCCCGGAAAACCATTTAGCTATACGTTAACATATAGTAATATAGGATCCAATTCACCATCGCATGTTATGCTGCATATGCCGATTCCCAGTGGAACAGATTTTGTGTCGGCATCTGATGATGGAACCTTTGCCAATGGAAGGGTCACCTGGAATGTTGGTCAGTTGGTAACCGGAGAAAGTAAATCGGTACGCGTAACAGTAATGCCCGATGCCAACCTGGTCGATGGAACTATTATAACTGCTGAAGCAAACATTGATCCTGGAATGAGTACAGAATACATTGTCACCTCAAAGGCTGCAACGCCGATACATTCTCCAATGCCCCTCCACATTTCATATGGAATCAGCCAAACTGTTATTGAGCCGGGCAACGGAGTTGATCTTGGTTCGGGCGGACTTGTAACCTATACACTGACTGCAACAAATACAGGTAAAACTGATCTGCTTGATGTATCTGCACATATACTTATGCCCAATGGTATCGTCACTTTTAGTACTCCTGTTGATTTTAGTTGCGCTTCCAACGGATGTCACGCCAATCATACAGATACCTGGAATATCGGAACACTCGCTCCAGGTCAGAGTAAAACCGTTTTTTTTCGGACACATCTGGGCCTAATATCTGCAGGTGAAATCTTACGTTCTATGCTAACTGCGAGTGGATCGGATACCGGCACTGGCCAGATTATCGCTTCTCAGGATCTGGAAGTTGATGGATCACCGCTTTTGAATCTGAATTTAGCTTCCGGGCCAGGTCCAGCAATCCCAGGCAAACCTTTCCCGTATACTGCCACCTTTGGCAATTTCGGTACTCAATCACCGTCTGGCGTCAAATTACATATTTGGATACCTGATGGAACGGTGTTCGACTCAGCTTCTCATGGAGGTATTGAACAAAACGGAGTGGTAACCTGGAATATCAAAAGTCTTCAACCTGGTCAGGGAGGACAGGTGAAGCTTTGGGTTACGCCTGATCAACAGTTAGCAGATGGAGCCATATTGACAGCACGTGCCGCAATAGACCCTAATGTCAGTACAGAAGAGACCCTCCATTCTATAGCGACAACACCGGTACGCAACGCAGAACCACTTCATATTGATTATTCGGTAGATAAACCTGCAGTAGCTGCCGGAGATTCAGTAAAGTATACCATTAAAATTACTAATAGCGGTTCTAATAGCCTACAAAATGTTACAGCTCGTATACTTATGCCTGGTGGCATCAATTCTTTTAATCCTCCTGCTGATTTCGATTGCGGCGGTTATGGGTGTCACGCCAATGAAACAGATCTTTGGAATATAGGAACGCTTGGATCTGGTAAAAGTCAGTCTGTTTCATTTGCTACTACAACTAATAAAAATAACTCTCCTGGGGTTGTATTACGAAGCTATGCTCTTGCAACCGCCTCAAATATTGGAGAGAGTCAACCACCTGTACAACAAGATGTACTGGTTGGATCATTGATCGCTTTCAACCTCCCGCCTTCAGCAGCAGTCATAGCAAGCCCAAAAGACAGCACAAGCCTCATCATCGGTGGCGCAGATGGTGGAAATCCACTTCCCCCGGACACACCATTCATCGTCAAATGGATGCCGTCCACTGATCCGGAGAATGATGCGATTACCTATCACTGGCAACTCAGTTCGTCCAATAACTTTTCCAATCCGCTGCTTGATGCAGCCAGTAGCAATAACGGGAAGGATACCTTGTACCAAACCACCTATGGAGATATTTCCAAAATTCTATCCGATAATGGAGTAGCTGTTGGTGATTCCATAATGCTGTATGATCGGGTGGTTACTAGCGACGGTGTCAATGTGAATATGAGTGATACCCTGCATATTATTCTTACAAGGGGTACACTTACCGGAATCGAACAGCAACCCGGGATACCAAGCGTTCTGGCACTACATGACAATTACCCGAACCCGTTTAACCCAACAACAACGATCCGGTATGATTTGCCGAAAGCAGGCGTGGTTCGCCTAGCTGTCTTCGATGTGTTGGGCCGGCAGGTTGCAGAACTGATAAATGCACAGCAAGCCGCAGGTTTTCATACTATTACATTTAACGCATCCGGATTATCGAGCGGCGTGTACTTTTACCGGTTGAAAGCGAACAATCATACTTTAATCAAGAAAATGCTTCTAATGAAATAAGTCACGCACTACCCTCGGGTATCTCGGCTGTAATTTTACCGGGGTACCCGAGTGATGGTGTTCTCAGTTTGCTTCCTGCTGTTCGCGAATCATACGGGCGCGGTTTTGCTGGAATTCGAGCATCCATTGCGGGTAGAGCTTGGGCGGTTGAGTCACGTCGGAGATGTGCCCGAGCTCTTCCTCGCTTAGCTGTACATCAGCACTTTTGATGTTGTCCCCGAGTTGCTCCATCGTCTTGGCACCGATGATGGGTGAGGTAACTCCCGGCTGATGAAGCAGCCATGCAAGAGCCATCTGTGGGATGCTGGCACCTTTTTCCTTACCCATGGCTTCCATCACATCAACGACATCATACGCCATGTTTTTGTCAACGGGCGGGAAATCGAAACCGGCACGACGCGCGTTTTCCGGGCCCTTCTGGTTGCGGCGAAATTTACCGGTCAGGAAACCACCCGCAAGCGGCGACCACGGCAAAACGCCCAATCCTTCTTCCCGGCAAAGCGGCAGTAATTCATGTTCCAGGTCACGTCCAGCCACATTATAGTAGGCCTGCAGCGAAACAAACGCATCCCAGTTATTGGCTCTCGATATTTGCAGAGCCTTTGCAAGCTGACGGGCGGCAACGTTGGAACAGCCGATGTAGCGGACCTTGCCATCCCGGACCAAATCATTCAGCGCACGCAGCGTCTCTTCAATCGGCGTGCTCGCATCCCATCCATGGATCTGGTACAGATCAATGTAATCCACACCGAGACGTTTCAGGCTGGCATCGCAGGACGCCATGATATGCTTGCGTGATAGTCCCTTATTGTTGAAGTCACCCGTATTCTGAGCCGCGGCATCGCTCATTGGTCCGCGAACCTTGGTGGCAATAACCACGTCTTCACGTCCGATGCCCAGATCCCGGAATGACTTTCCCAGTATCTCTTCCGATTCACCGCGCGAATAAACGTTTGCCGTATCAAAGAAATTGATCCCGGCATCGATGGCATATTTCACCATCTGGTTTGCCAGTTTCTGATCGACCTGACCGATATTGTGGAACCCTGAACCAAAGGTCATGGTGCCCATGCATAGTTCGGATACAATAAGTCCGGTATTTCCTAAATTTTTGTACTTCATAACAACCCTTATAATTTTATTCCAAAATTTTTTCTAACTGCTTCAACATAAAAACATCGCGATCGGTTTCATGAAATGGAGCTTTTAGAATTAAAAATGCGATTCGTGGATTAGATTTTAAATTGTTACAGCTTTTTTCCCTTTAACGAGCTGATCAATCAAACACAAACTATCATCATTCCAGACTTTGCAGACTGTGTCATAATAATTTTTAGAGAGAGGGTCCGAGTTATTTATTTTGACGGTGTTGAGTAATCCGGGGGATGTTTTTTCGCACGAGAACATAAAACCTATAAAAATCGTCTAACTTTCACCCGCACGTGATCCTTTCCCGACTAAGTGGCCTGTTTAAGGGCTTTTATCATCGGTTGAACTCCGCCCAGCAGAGTAATTACCCGCGATATATTAAAACAACTGGCCAACAGACTTAATTCAGCATTAACTCCCCCGAGCCCCCGAAGCAAAAAGGCCGATACCCCTAAATTCCTTTTGATGTGACCAAAGGGATGTTCCACCCGCATTTTCCGGCGGCGGTACACCCGCTGGGCTTCCTCGCTCTGGTAGGTGTTTTTTAATTTCTGATAGGTTTCTTCGTTCACAAGACGATAGAGGGTCCGCCCCTTTTTGGCCGTGGTGCATTGCCCGTAATGAGCACACTTCAGACACTCTTTATAGTTCCTCATCCGATACGTGAGTTTATTGGAGCCCTTCGCCTGATAGGAAAAGTATAATTCCTTTCCCGCCGGACAGGTATAGGTATCGGTTTCGCTATGGTAGGTAAAGTGGGTTTTATTAAACCGAGAGGGCGGTTTTGGTCGCTTTTGCGCCTGCCGCTCATTGGGAACAATAACCTTGCGATCCGCTTGATCGACTAACGGCTTTAAGGCATCGACACTGGAGTAACCGGCATCGGCACAGCTTACCCGGCTGGGGTGTCCCATCGCTTCCTCGGCATTGGCAATCTGTTGGGCCAACTGATTGTGATCGGTTCCCTCACTAATCGCCTGGGTAGATACAATAAGCCCTTGCGCATCATCTACCACAAGTTGACTGTTATACGAGGCGTGAGAGCCTTGACGAGCTTTCATGATTTTACACTCCGGATCGGTCACATTGACCTGTTCCTCCCCTTTCAGCTCTTTGGCCAGGGATATAATTTTCTGTTTGAGTTTGCTCTTATTCTTCAGCTCTCGTTTCATTTTAACCAGACTGCCCGATTCCTGCTCGTCTACTTGCTCGCACCGGGTCAAAAGCTCCTCGATCCGTTCCTCTATCCTGGTCAATTGGTTTTGTAAGCCGGCTTTGCCCTTGGTCTGACTCTTGCCGGCATTGGCCCGTATTTTACTGCCATCCACAAACAAGACATTTCCGACTATTAAATCCAGGCTCATACACATCCGAACACACCCTTTGAGTACCTTTGAGAGAACCCCTTTATTATCTTTGCGAAAATTAGCAAGGGTCTTATGATCCGGTTTTAACCCACCGGCCTACCACATAAACGATAAATTATGATAAAGCGCCCGCTCCAGCTTTCTTGAACTCCGCCATCCGTAGGAATACCCATAGACTAATATTTTTAACATCGTAACCGGATTGTAACTGGAAGGACCAAGCTGACTATCGTCAAGATTTAAGCCTAATTCCCCCAGATCTAAGGCATCTATAAACGCATCATAGGCCCGTACAGGATCCGCTTCGGTAACATAATTTTCTATGCAATCAGGTAAAAAAGTAATTTGCTCGCGATTTCCGTATTTATAGGCCATAACTGGTATTTATAGTTTCTTCAAAGATAAAATTCTTTGCCAGATTATGACACAGTCTGTTTGATCGGGAATCTGCGGGGCGAATATCGCTCATATCTATTTGTTATCATGGTATTTAGATGTCAATATAGGTAAAACGTAGCAGCATAGTGATCACACCTGACCACTAAATATCAAACCTGCGGATCCTGACTCACCCGCACCGGCAGGAATCCACTGGTGGATTCCTCGCTCTGCCTCTTCTTTCGCAGCCAATAGGCAAACGTTCCTGGTTTGATCTCCTGTTCCTGGCAAAACACGTTTTGGGTTTGCCCACTGCTCTGCCATTCTTCAATCAGGGCATACATCTCTTCGGCTTTTCTCATCGCTTTTTTAGCGGAAAACTAACTGGCCTTTTCTCCTGATCAAAGATGTACTTGGTAGGGTGGATACCTTTATTTCACAATCCTGGATGTCAACATTTCGGAGCAGCGGAGATTCCTGCTTTCGCAGGAATGACGTAAGGAGGTTAACTATGATCCCACTTGTCCACACTTATTTCCCTTATATCTCTATTTCTAAACCGCCCTTCCGGCATTGAAACTCTACCTCCCACCGGGTAAATTCAGTCAACGAAAATTAATCTTAAAGGAATATTTTTATGTCATATCCAAAACCATCAAGACGCAGCTGGGCCGAACCATACAAGGTGAAAGTGGTTGAGCCCCTGAAAACAACAACCAGGGAACACCGGGAAAAAGCTATTGACGAAGCCGGCTATAACACCTTTCTGCTCCGGTCGGAGGATGTATATATCGATTTGTTAACCGACAGCGGCACCAATGCCATGAGCGATTACCAGTGGGCCGGCATGATGCTGGGTGACGAAGCCTATGCCGGAAGTAAAAACTTCTACTACCTGGAATCGAATATGCGCAAGTATTATGGTTACAAGTACCTGGTGCCCACCCACCAGGGTCGTGGCGCCGAGCATATCATCTCGCAATTACTGATCAGCAAGGGCGATTACATTCCCGGCAACATGTATTTTACCACCACTCGTGAACATCAGGAACTCGCAGGGGGTACGTTTGTCGACGTGATCATCAGCGAAGCGCATGATCCGGATTCGACACATCCGTTCAAGGGTAACGTCGATCTCCAAAAGCTCGAAGATCTGATCAAAAAAGTGGGCGCCGATAAAATCCCGTACGTCAGTGTTGCCGCTACGGTTAATATGGCGGGTGGTCAGCCTATTTCGATGCATAATCTGGAAGCGCTTCGAGGACTTGCAAATAAACACGGCATCCGGATCATTTTTGATATAACACGGGCTGTTGAAAATGCCTGGTTTATCAAACAGCGGGAAAAAGGGTTCGAAAATAAATCCGTTGCCGAGATCCTGAAACAAATGTGCTCGTATACCGACGGGGCTACAATGAGCGGCAAGAAAGATCTGCTGGTTAACATTGGCGGTTTTCTGGCTTTAAACGACGAACAGGTTTTCGACGAAGCACGAAATATGGTCGTGGTGTACGAGGGATTGCATACCTATGGCGGACTCGCCGGTCGCGATATGGAAGCGATGGCTCGCGGGATGGAAGAGATGGTCCAGGAAGATTACCTCCGCTCCCGCATCGGGCAGGTGGAATACCTTGGTCAGAAACTGATGGACTGGGATATTCCCATTGTGAAACCAATCGGAGGGCATGCGATTTTCCTGGACGCCAAGAAGATTTTGGAGCATATCCCGCAGGAAAAATTCCCAGCGCAAACGCTAGCTGCGGAGATCTATATCGACTCAGGCGTGCGGACTATGGAGCGTGGCATCGTTTCTGCCGGGCGCGACTCCAAAACGGGTGAAAACCGGCATCCTAAACTCGAACTCGTCCGGGTAACTATCCCGAGGCGCGTCTACACGCAGGCTCACATGGATGTCACCGCGGAATCGGTGCTCGCCGTATACGAAAATCGCCAGAAAATACAAGGCCTGAAGATGGTATACGAACCCAAACAGCTCCGTTTCTTCCAGGCACGGTTTGAAAGGCTATGATAAGCTGCAAAGCTGCGACGCCATTTGAAAGTGCGCCGCAGCTTTATACTGATTGGATCCAGTAAAAAGGGATTACCGCTTTCCTTTCACCTTGTTCCACTCGGAAACAAGATTATTCAACTCCTGCCTATAGTGATTGAAAACCTCCTGCTGCCCTTGAGTGGGAGCAGCATCGGCACTTTTCACCGCCGATGACAAGCTGCTAAGTACACCGTCTATTTGCGCCAGGCTCGGATTCCCGGAATCGGCAATCTTTTTGAGCGTCGCTTCATGTGATTTCGAAACATATCCCTTTTTCAATGCTGATTCGATCTTTTCGTGCAATTTCACTGCCTCACTCATCGCCGAATCGACAGACTGTGCCAACTGCAGTTGCTGGCGAAGGGCATCCATACTTACATGCACGCGCGGATCGAGGTCGATCGTAAGCGGCTGGGTATATGACTTGCCGTTCACTGTCAGCGTCACCGTATAATTGCCCGGAAGCGCCATGGCTCCCTCGGGCACAATCGGTGTGTCATCATCCCAGACTGCTGAAATCGAATACCCATAACCGAGAGCCGGTGGCCGCTGGTAGCGCAGATCCCACACAAAACGGTGCATTCCTGCCGAAGTGGGTAGTTCCTCTGGTGCTCCGAGCCATCCCGGCTGGAAGTAGCGGTCGGCTTTGAGATGATGCGTCATATGTTCGCTGTTGAAATGCCTAACCACATGTCCGTCCGAATCTTTAATTGTCAGTGTGATAGGTCCACTGACCGCATCCTGGAGCCAGTAATCGATGACGGCACCGGCAGGCGGATTTTGTCCGAGCGGCGTGGAGGGGGGCGGTGGGGTATCCCGGTTTTCGTCGCGACGCAGACGCCATGCGTTTTCCGGCCGGAACAGGTGTACCGACATATGATCGATCGGCGTGCCAACCTCGCGCAACGGTTCCAGATCGTCGAGTACCCAGATACCACGGCCCTGCGTTCCGGCGATCAGGTCTCCGTTGTGCACCTGCAGATCCCGCACCCAGGTAGTCGGGAAATTCAGAGAAAGCGGCTGCCACTTTGCCCCGTCGTTGAACGAGACATACACACTGCGGTTGGTCCCGGCATACAGTAATCCCTGACGCATGGGATCAGCCCTGACCACACTTACGTATTCATCCGAAGGAATGCCGTTGTCGATCTTTGTCCATGTCTTTCCACCATCCTCTGTTTTCAGGATCAAGGGAGAGAAACGATCGAGCCGGTGAAGATCGACGGCAACATAGGCCACTTTTGTCGAGTAGGAGGAGGGAGAGATCGTGGATATTTTCCCCCACAGCGGAATAGCATCGGGTGTCACGTTTTTCCAATGCTGACCGCCATCGGTCGTCACCTGGATCTGTCCGTCATCGGTGCCCACCCAGATGACATCCTGGTCTTTGGGCGAGGGCGCGATGCAGTAAATCACCCCGTAACCGGCGTCTTTTGCCTGTTCCAGGGTTGGATTCGTGTGATCTTTCGATCCGGACTTCTTGCCGCTCAGATCCGGACTGACCGTTTGCCAGTTGTTTCCATCATCCGTCGACTTGAATAATACCTGGGATCCGAAGTACATGGCATGGTTGCCGGTGGGTGAAAAAACCAGTGGCGTTATCCAGGTATAGCGGTACTTAACAGTCGTTGGCTCCGCACCATAGCTCGATACCGGCCATGGTGATACATCTGCAACCTGACGAGTCGACTCATAGAAACGTGAGACGTGTCCCCCAAGTCCGCTACCAAACACGAGACCCGGATCGCCGGGTTTGGGTACCATATAGTCGCGCTCGTCGCCGCCAACCGGGTGCCAGTCGCGCTCCTCGATCACTCCATACGGACCACGGCTGGAGATATCAACCGTTCCATTGTCCTGCTGTCCGCTGTATATGTGATACGGGAACTGATCATCAACAGCAATATGGTAAAACTGACCGGTGGGCTGATTGTACCAGCTCGACCACGTCTTGCCACCGTCTACGGTCACGCATGCTCCCTGATCGGCACCCGTGATCATGTGAGAAGGGTCATCGGGATTGATCCACAGGAAGTGATAGTCGTCGCCTCCCGGAGATCCTTTAACGATACTGAAATGGCGTCCGCCATCACTTGAATAATGGATGGATCGTCCCATCACATACAGCTTATTCGGATCTTTCGGATCCACAGTGATCCGGCAAAAGTAATTGTTCGTAAGTTCGCCGTCGGTACTGAGCAAGGTCCAGGTGTTGCCGCCGTCATCCGAGCGATAAAAACCACTTCCTCCACCTGATGCACCGGCCTGTGCACCCTGTGCAAGCGTCGCCAAAACAGTCTTGCCACCACTTCCTGCTGCAACAGCTATACCGATGCGACCAAGATCTCCTGAAGGCAATCCTTTACCGCCAACTTTTGTCCAGTGTTCGCCGCCATCCTCACTTTTGTAGATACCGGACCCGGGTCCGCCCTGCGGTTGAAAATAATCGAGCCAGGGATGCAGGCGCATCTGCCACATAGCGGCATACACCACTTCCGGATGTTTGGGATCCCATGCCAAATCCACCGCACCGGTCTTGTCATCTACCTGAAGCACATGCTGCCAGTGCTTCCCACCATCTGTCGTGAGGTAAACACCCCGTTCTTCATTCGGACCAAATGCATGTCCCAGTGCCGCAACCAGTACCCTATTTGGATTTTTCGGATCGATCAGTATCCGTCCGATATGACGGCTGTCTTTCAATCCCACATTTTCCCATGTTTTTCCACCATCATCAGAACGATACACACCGTTGCCGGCCATATCATCGTAGCGGATGGTAACCTGACCGGTACCCACATAAATGATCTTCGGATTTGACAGGGAAACGGCAAGCGCACCAACGGCCGAGGCCGATTTATGCTGCATGAGCGGCTCCCAGGTACGCCCTGCATTGACTGTTTTCCAGACACCGCCGCCGGCTCCGCCGAAGTAGTACGTATTGGGCTGACCCGGGACACCGCTTGCCACTGTAGCCCATCCCGCCCGAAACGGGCCGACCTGACGCCAGCGCATGCCGGAGTAGGCACTCTCAGGGATCGATTGGCCGAAAGCCGTTGTAACGGCAACCATCAGCGACAGCGAGAAAATGAGTTCAAGATAGAGCAGCGGTCTTTTCTTACAAGACCAGGTTTTCTTCAAAACGTTCATAGATGAGGGGATTTCTTGTATTCTCATAACCAAATTATTTCTGTTTGCGGCAGTATTATGTAGCATACCGACACACGTGATCAACAGACCCATTCCAATTATTGGAGTAACCCCGCCAATATGATCAAGCTATCCGAAAAAAGAAATAAAATTGTGTAAATAGATTTACCAGCGACAGCGAGGGTATCGTTACACCGTTTTTATCCCCTTCACAGTAAATCCTTCAAGAAAGGATTGCAGCAACTCCGAAATCACGACACTCCGTTCATTCACATGCCGTATCCAGACACTGACAGTCAGCGATATTTTTGAACCGTTGATATCGGTGATGCGAATCTGCGGCTCAAATGATCGCAGGCTCACATCATCCCGAAATAATCGACGAAAACTATTCAATCCAAGAATATTGCTGGCTTTTTTTTTCTCTTCCGGTGGAAGGTTTGGAAGGATCTTAGGATGACCGTCAATAATATCAAGAATAATTTTTCTCACCTGTTGCAAATCAGTCTCTGACGGGAAAGAAAGCGGAATGCTGATCGTGATGAATCCTGCTTTGGAGTAGTTGGTCACACTCGAACTCACCATCATTGAATTGGGAATGAGAAACAACCGGCCATCAATGCCCCGCAACGTAGTTTGTGTCAGGGCGATATCTTTCACCCTGCTCACACCAGATCCGCCTACCTCGATCCAGTCATCATACCAGATTGGCCGTTTGATGGAAATGATAACCCCCGACATAATATTTTGGACAATCTGCTGGGAGGAAAATGCCAGAGCGATACTGATAATACCCAGTGAAGCGGCAAGAGCATTAAGATCAAGATGCAGAACATGGTAAATACCGTACGACAGTCCGGCAATAAAAATGCCGTATTGAATAATTCTGCCAACGAACTTGGCATTTCTTACTGAGACCCGCTCATCAAGTAGTTTTCGTACAAACAGCTGTACGGTATTTCCGACTATAATGGTTATGATGAAGATGAACAGGAATGCCAGGAAATTTTCCAGTGTGACATTACTGATAAAGATTTTACTCCCTTTCATTCCAACGCTTTTACTGTCTTTCGATTTGTGTTCTGAACAGTTATCGAAGCGCTGTGATCTGAAAATCGTTCAAAAATAAAGCGCCTGTCTACAAACCTTAATTCTGTCGTTCCCCTTTAAGATCACTGATATATTCCTGGAGACGATTAATTTTCGAATAAATATCGAGCGGAATCGTCGCTCCGGGATTACTCGCTGCCGCCTGATATAATGCCAATGCTTTTTGATACCATCCAATCGCCGACTCAGTCTCGTCCAGGTCATCCATGATGTCTGCCTTTTCCGTCAGCAAATCGGCCAGCGGCAGTCCCTTCTCGTTGAAAAACTGTCCATCTTCATAACAAAACTGAATTACCTCCTCTTCGGTCATCTCCCGGATGGTATCCGTATCAGTTTTGAAGAATCGATTTAGAGACTTATCCACCTGCAGGAGTGCCTCATCGTACTCCTTCTTCTTCTTTTTCGTAATTACGTCTCCCACCGCCTGGGCCAGCAATTGCGTTTCCCTTAAAAAGAAGCTTCTTTCAAACATAGAAGACGTCTGCTAATCGTTTTGAGGTTTATTTTTTGTAGAGATCATTCAGGTCGGTTCGCGAGATATCCACCAGAAATTCGGCAAGATCATCACTTACCTTATCAATGAATCTTTTCCCTTTTTCAGGTGTGGCCATCTTTGGATTTCCAACCCCGGTATCATTGGTGGCTTTGCTCCATAGTCGTTGCGTCCACACTTTCCCCTCGCGCAAGGCCTTAATGGTAAACGGATTCGAGCTGCCATCGCCCGCTGTTTCCAGCGGTTTGACAAACTCAGGTACGATAAACTGCATTGCGCTTGTTTCGAGCTCACCGGCATGATCTCCCGGTTCATCGAAATATTGGTTTCCATCGGCAACCTGCCACCAGTTTGTTCCAAAGATCACCATCTCAGGAAATTCGACTCCAACCTCCCGGATAATCTGCTTGAAGTTATTGCCGCCATGACCATTCATGACCAAAAACTTTTTGATTCCGGCGCGGTAAACAGATGCGGCAACATCCTTCAGCACGGCAGTCTGCGTACTCGGATTCATGTTGATATCCAGCTTAATATCAAATTGACCGGTATTGACTCCGAAGGGTATACAGGGCAGCACTACTACTTTCGCCTCTTTTTCCCATGCTTTCCTGGCTGTTTCCATGGCTACATAATCGGTCTGATAATTATCCGTTGCATACGGCAAGTGATAGTTGTGAGCTTCGGTGGCGCCCCATGGAAGAATGGCCACATCATAATCCGTTTTCTTAACGACATCCCACGTTGTTTCAGCGAGAATATATGGACGACCGCTTGTGTTTTGAGTATCCTTATCTGAGTCTTTCACGATTTTCCCTTTGTTTTATTAATTGCCGACGGAATAGTATATAGTAAATCCCCTGCTCTTCATCCAGTGCCATTCCGAATTAAAAAGAAGATTTATCAGCAAACTTCCTCATCTGGTCAAGACGGTAGCGTTGTAACAGCCAGTCTATGCTGTAATTCCCGTATCTCTTAAAGAGTCCATATATCCGCTTTAAAAAAGGATTAGGCAATACGGGATTTATGGTGATTTCTTTTTGTTTTCCCGGTACCCGTTTACGCAAGAGTTCGTCAATCCCGGCTAATGGGTTATACTTTTCAAGGACGAGACGCCGTGCCTCCTCAAGTGCGGAGAGTCTCCGCAGATATTCTGATTCATCCAGGGATGCCAGGATAGCAGCAGTATCCCGCGGTTTGTCAACGTCGATCCGGATAAATGATTCAGACGGGAAATAATCGTCGAGGTTGCTACAACCCCAGTAAACCGGAATGGTCCGGGCCAGGAAGCAATCTGTTATCTTTTCCGTGAAATAGTGGGGAATCGATTCATTCTCAAGGGCTATCGAAAAACGATATGGAATCAGAGCCTCCCATTTATCATCTATGTTGCGAAATCCCCGTCCCTTTAAATCAAACTTTGCTCCCGATCTTATCAACGTGTGTATCAGAGTCAGACGTCTGCGATGACCCGGATAGATATGGGTGTTGCTTATGATACATGACAGGTGGCGGGTCTTAACCGGCGTTTGCATCCGGACCAGATCATTCAATGATTTGTCAATCGACCAACCAAGGAATCCGTGGCTTGCAACAACATTCGATGCCTCTTTTTTCGGGGAGTATACCTCATAATAGCTATCCAAACCATCAAACATCCAGGGATGGATAAACTTCTGTCCCGGTTCCTGCATGAATGCAAAAACATTGTTGTATGGGACTTTTACCGAGATGGATTTTGGTGGTGTGTTAAATACAACCAGGGCGTCGCACTCATCTACCGCATCCAGGGTAAACAGGCAATCCTCATAACCCGGCATCCCATTTTCTTCAAACTGAGAATGTCGCTGCAAAAACAGTTCGCCGTCTTGTAATAGGGCGCCTGCGATACGAACAAGTTTGCGGGATTTTTTTATATCCGGATTTAAAAATTCTGACATCCAGCGCTGACCATGTCTTCATATTTCGCATAATATATGATCCAGCCGGTCTTGCACCAAAAACAGGATAATTTGAAATCAGGACGAATGTTTACTCAGATGTTGTTGACATCTGCGCAGGCGGTGGTATTCCAAGTTTGTCGGCCAAACTATCTGCTGATGATTTATGCATGGCCACGACTATGCTTACACGCCTGTTAGAGGCATCATACGGACGTTTTGGCTCCCGTAAATCTCTGTCGGCATACCCACGTATCTGCAACAATTGCCCACTGCGCATTCCACCTTTCAGAAGAATCTTGCGGGCGGCGTTTGCCCGGTCTACGCTGAGCATCCAGTTGGAATAGTTTTGGGTTACATATGGACGTGCATCGGTGTAACCATCTATGATGACCCCGTTGGGCAATTTTTTAAAATCGGCCCCCATCATCTGCAAAAGACTTATTGCCTTGGGTTTTAGCTGTGCACTGCCAACGTCGAAGAAGACTCCTGTCGAATCCTCGATCAGGTCTATTTTCAGACCATCTTTTGTAATTGTGATATCTACCTGACTTTTAAAGTCTTTAAACTCAGGCAGTGATGAAATCATCTCTTTCAGTTTTTTGCCCTCCTCACGAAGCTGAGTAATGTCGCTCAGCTTGAGAGTTAGAGTACTGTCCTTTCCTGTTGAATCCAGATCCGGGATCTTCCCATCCGAGGATAAAGCCGAACCGGTACTTTTCATAAAAGCGCCGGGGTCTTTAAAATAGTGAGAGACGGACTGTTTAACTTTTTTACTCTGACCCACGATCCACAGAACGATAAAAAGAGCCATCATAGCCGTGACAAAGTCGGCGTAAGCTACTTTCCAGGCCCCCCCATGGTGTCCCCCACCATGGCCACTCTTCTTCTTGATAATATTTATTACAGGCTTTTCGTCCTTCTTCTCCGCCATTACTTATCCCCTCGCATATGTTGTTCCATTTCGTTGAACGTCGGGCGATAATCCTGGAAAATAGTTCTACGGGCAAATTCAACGGCGATAAGGGGTTTCATACCCTTGGCAAATGCGACCAATCCGGCTTTGATTGCTTCAAACATGCGTCCTTCTTCTTCCGTGGCAAAGTCAATATTGGTAGCCATCGGTTGAATAAAACCGTAGGAAAGCAGAATACCAAGAAACGTACCAACAAGAGCAGCAGCTACTTTCTCACCGATCTCTGCCGGAGGCCCATCAATAGCCTGCATGGTAATAACGATACCTAAAACAGCGGCAACAATCCCGATACCCGGTAAAGAGTCGCCTATCTTTTGAAGGACCATCCCCGGTTTTGCACTTTCAATATGATGGGTCTCGATATCCGCATCCATCAATCCTTCTATATCATGGGGTTCCGAACCACCGACAATCATGAGACGCATGGTATCGGTAAAAAAGTCCATCACATGATGGTTATTCAGAAGATCAGGATATTGCTTAAAGACTTCACTTTCTTCCGGTTTCTCGATGTGCTTCTCTAAGCCAACCATCCCATCCTTCTTCTCCATCTGAAACAGGTCATACATGAGTTTCAACAGGTCGAGGTACGTCTCTTTTGTGACCTTACTCCCCGAAAACAAACCGGTCAGACTTTTGATGATCTTACCAATTAACCTGGAAGGCGTTGATATAAGCAACATACCTATGGAAGCACCTACAATAATCAGGAACTCGGCATACTGCATTAATACGAGAAAGGGCCCCCCCTCAATCGCGAAGCCGCCTAATACGGCACAGATTACTACAATAATTCCAATTATAACAAACATCCTTGTTCTTCTAATTGTGATTCTTTCAACAAAAATGATCGGTAAGCAACCCTCAAACTTTAGATTCTCCTAATATTCGATCTCTCAGTTTTCGGGTAGTGCTACTAACCCAACCGTTGACATTTCTGTTATCGACAACTGGATGGTAAATCGAAAATAAAAAAGGGAAACATTTTTTAGTCACGCGATAGTGAGTGGCTAACCTTTTGATTTTCCTCTGCTCCCAAATAACATTTTTTTACATTGCAAATTATAGCCATTCCGACATTCATATTTCATAACTTATTGATGAACAATAAATTAATCTTCATGGATTAAAATAATCCGGTCTCTGCATTTGCTTGCACTATCAACAATTTTTGTGTAATTCAGAAACAGGATAGTACCAATCCGGTGCCGCCGCCCATAAAATCTTTCCTTGAAGTCATGAAAAAATCCTTCCTCATTCTCACCTGCTTTTTTCTCTTTGCCTGCAGCTCACCACTCCTGGCGCAAATCTCTAAAACCGGTTATGCTGTATCCCAAAAGATCCACTTGCCAGGTGATTCCTGGTGGGATTATCTGAACGTCGACGCTTCAACCGGACGCTTATTCGTATCCCATGGCAACATGGTACAGGTTGTCAATGTCAATAACGGCAAACTTATCAAAACCATACCCAATACGCCCGGCGTCCACGGTGTTGCGCTCGCCCCGAAATTGAACAAGGGTTTTATAAGTGACGGAGGAGATGCATTCGTCACTGTCTTCGACCTCAAAACCCTTGCCGTTACAGGTAAAATAAAAGTGACCGGACTTGATCCGGACTGTATCCTTTACGATCCTTTTACACAGCGGGTTATGACGTTTAACGGGCGCACCTCTAATGTCACGGTCATTAACGCCAAAACGGAAAAAGTAATCGGGACTATCCCCCTGAATGGCAAGCCAGAGTTCGCGGTAAGCGATGATGATGGACATGTTTATGACAACATCGAAAGCAAAAGTGAAATTGCTGAAATCAATCCAAAAACAATGAAGGTCGAACGCGAGTGGTCAATTGCCCCGGGTGAGGGTCCCAGCGGCCTGGCTATCGATAAATCCAATCATCTTTTATTCAGTGTCTGTCATAACAAAAAGATGGTCATATCAGATGCACGGGCCGGGCGAGTGATAACCACATTGCCCATCGGCGGTCATGTTGATGGAGCAGCATTTGATCCGAAACTTAAACGGGCTTTCAGTTCAAATGGAGAAGGGACACTAACGGTGGTTCAGGAGGAAGGGAACAACCATTTCAGCGTACTTGGAAATCTTCCCACCCAAAGTGGTGCAAGAACAATCACTATTGATACTACAAATCACCATTTGTATTCGACTACTGCCAGATTTGAACCGGCACCCAAGGCATCAAAGGGTCGACAACGCCCCAAAATGGTACCGAATTCCTTTGTGGTTCTGGACATCAAACCCACCAACTGATCAGCATCACCATTTCAACGGCCGGCAGATTAAGCGGTGGCTTGTTCAAGCGAATTGCGGTCCCATTGACCCAGGTCAGCTGCGGCTTCATACGTTTTCTGTAGAAAATTGATTAGATCATCATCCGGGGTATCGGATGTCCTGATATCTTCATAGGGAAGAATAAACTCTGAAAAATCCTCACTGTAAAAAGCGTTGAGAAGTCGGACATTAGCCTTGCGAAAACCCGGTGGTTCCGGATAGGCGTAGGCATAATAAACGGGAAACGGCAAGGCACCTCCGCCCGGCCAGAAGCCGCAACTGTATACCTCATGCGAATAGGCCTCCTGAACAACCCAATCCGGGATATTGGGAACACCTCCGGGATGCAACGGAGCCTTTCTGCCCGAGAAGCGTGTTACAGCAAGATCGAAACTGCCCCAAAAAAAATGAACCGGGCTGCATTTCCCGATAAAACGCGCCCGGAACTGCTTGAAAATGCGATCCGAATGAACCAGGATTCGCCAAAACCGATGGACACACTCGGGGTCATACGAACTATGCACCTCATCTTTATCAAAAGGGATGGGATCGACGATCTCATTGGGTTTCTTGTTGATCGTTAACGGCATGTCCATCGAGGCCAGGGCATTCATCACTGAGGTATAAAAGTGCGAGACGGTTTGTGGCTTCAGATCCATCGACCATTTGACAGCCTCACACGTTTCGATCCGGAGTTTGTGGTCCACAAAATCAAAATCGATCTGGAACCCACGGCTTCCATAAGGAATCAATGTTGTTGTCAACCCTCGCGAGGTGATATACAGAGGTACATGCCAAGAATGATTGGTCCATGGTGTAAGTGTCAGTCTGATTTTACCAACTATCTGCGTCCAAAGATGCAAGGTAGCGTAGGTGTCCTGCCATTCTTCAAATGGAAGACCCGGCCAGAGATTGTTTTGCGTATCCATGGGTACCTGGTCAAAGGTTGAGTGAAATGAGATAAAAACCGACTTACATCAGAAGTACTAAAGATTAATAAATTTTCAGTTCTAAGACTAACTTTCAAAAAATGCTAAGTTACGGTTCCAACTAAAGTGTCGCTGGAACTGCGAATTTAAACTCATTGTTAGGGCATCCATATTCTGTCAGATCCTTTTAGGATTAAATAAGTCGGTTTTAGAACACAATGAATAAAGAAGGCCTCCATTTTAGATTATCCATACCACTATTTTTTTTACTCACTTTATCTTCAGCCGTTCAGGTATTTGGACAGAGTATATCCGGATATGTTTATAATCAGAATAATAAACCAATCCCCGGGGCCGAAATCTATATTGCATCATTAGACCGTGGGGGGACAACAAATGCAGATGGTTTTTTTAAAATTGACAATCTCCCGCAAGGCACATATGCCGTACAGTTTAGTGATGTCGGGTTTTCAACAAAAATAAAACACATTACAATTGACTCATCATCTTCGCCATTACAAATAGTCCTTAAAGAAAGTACGCTTGAACTTCCAGGATTAACGGTAACGGGAACCCCTCAGGCAACAGATGCCTTGTCGTCGAGTCAATCCGTTGTCTCTATAGATAAAAAACAGTTTCAGCAGAATAGCGAAATCACCGCTATGAGCGCTCTTGAAAATCAACCGGGTGTCTCCCTTATAACCACTGGTAATGATGTTGCCAAACCGGTAATACATGGGCTCAATTCCCAACGTATCTTAGTAATGGTCAACGGGGCGCAGCAGGATGCGCAAAACTGGGGAGGCGATCATGGTCCTGTGATAAGTCCCTTTCAGGTAAATCATGTCGAAGTCGTTGAAGGCCCTAGCAGTGTGCTTTATGGTGCCGGAGCATTAGGCGGTGTGGTTAATGTGTTCGGCCCCTCATTACCAACGTCTGGTAACGGCACCCCTGAATTAGATGGTGATATCTACCTGCAGGGTTTTTCAAACAACAACCAGGGAGCAGGTGACATTGCTTTACATGGCGCCAGCGGACACATCGGGTACCGGGCTGAATTTAGTCACCGAACAGCCGGGGACATAAATACTCCAAATGGCAGGCTTTCCAATAGCGGCTTCCATATGACCAATGGCAGTTTTATGGTTGGTACCACGCAACCGTGGGGTACTGTTTCCCTGAATTTTGATCACTTTTATCAGCATCTGCAGGTTCATGATGTCCCCCCATCCACAGCTTATGCTCCTCTGAGTAATAATCTGTTACACCTGCATGCCAATATACCAACCAAGAATTTCCGGCTGGAGGTCCAGGCAGGCTATCAGACGAATGATCGCCGTGACTTCAGCTCAGCGACTGCTACAGAACCTGATGAATACTTCAAGCTGCATGAAGAAACGGTCAAGATTCAGGCCCATCATAACCCGATAGGTCCCCTTTATGGTACGATTGGGGTCTCAACCATGATTAAATCGAACCGGACACCGGGACCCGACAAGCTAATTCCGGCCTATAACATGCAGAACTTTGCCGGGTTTATTTACGAAAAGGCCCATTTTGGGGGGGTTGATTTTTCTGCGGGGGGGCGGTTCGACACCCGAAATCTAAGTGTGCTGAACACACCGGGTGTTACCGGTGCTGCAGATAGAAAATTCCATGCTTTCAGCGGGGCCCTGGGAGCGGTCGCCCATTTAACATCTAATCTGTCATGGTCTGCCAATCTAGGGCGGGCCTGGAGGGCACCTGAAGCTTTTGAACTATACGCTGAATTTGCCCATGAAGGCACATATCAATATGATATTGGTAATCCCAATTTGGTACCCGAAACGGCTACTAATCTACAAACCTCACTGAAGTGGATAACAGGTACTGTGGTTGGGAAACTCACCGTCTATAATAATACCATCCACAAATTCATTTATGGGGATCCAACTGATAAGTTTGATCCCACTTCCGGTTATCGGATTTATTATGTTAAGCAGGCTAATGCCCGTCTGCGTGGTCTGGATGCCTCTTTGCAGACTCAGGTGACAAGCTGGCTTTCATTGGAGGGTAGTTACAGTATGGTTAGAGGTGATAATTTAAAATTGCGTCAACCATTGCCTTTTATCCCTGCAGATCACGGTTATCTTAAATTTAAATTACAAAAAGATGAGTTAGGCGCCTTTAAAACTCCATTTTTTTCATTTCAGACCGTTATTTATGCTAAACAAGACAGGTTAGCCCCACACGAACCGAAGAATAAGGGCTATACCTTGGCCAATGTATTTTTGGGTTCGGGATTAGATGTCGAAGGGACAACAATCCAGTGGAATCTCATCGTCAAAAACCTGTTCAACAAAGCCTATATTAGTCACTTAAGCAGGTACAGGGATTTACCATCATTGAATCCCGGGCGAAATATTATGCTTAAGATTAAGATCCCGTTTAAGCTGATTAAATAATATGAGTTCGATATAAGAGTTCAATGCAAATAAAATAGTCCGAAATCTGATATGGGATATGAGTAGACCCGATTAAAGGATTTCAACTTCAAGGGACTCGTGTCTGTCTTTTATGATATCTGAGAACAGGTGTGCAAGAGCTTATCGGGATTCAAAACGATATAGACATTTCTGATTCGATCTACGTCCAGGTTGAATGACCATATGCTGTTGAGTTTTCCATCAAGCCATACAATAAAACCGGGAGTCCCGTTAACCGAGGTGATCTGAATTTTACCTTCTCCCGATACTTTATGTACAATGCCCGCAAGAAAACGACTTATCTTGTCATTTCCATAAATTGGCTTGCGGGCTGCTGTCACTTTACCGCCACCATCGGAATAGAGGATGGCCTCGCGGGTTAATAAATCCTTTAACTGCCCAACTTCTCCCTGTTCAATGGCCCTGATGAATGTGTTCAGGAGTTCCAGCTGTTCCGATTCGCCAGGCATTTCAACCGTTCTTTGAGAATCGACATATGAACGGGCCCGTTGGGCTATCTTCCGGCAGTTCGCCTCCTCTTTACCTATCAATTCAGAGATTTCGTGGTAATCGAAGCCGAAAAGATCATGTAACACATACACCGCACGCTGGACAGGCGTCAGGTTTTCCAGAATGACCATCAGAGCCATCGTTAATTCTTCTGTCCTCTCCGTTACATATTCCGGCGTATAATTATACGCCGGTACCAACGGTTCGGGAAGCCACGGTCCGACATATTCTTCCCGTCGCTTTCTAGCCGATCGCAATTCATCAAGACATAACCTGGACACAATTGTTGATAAAAAAGCCCAGTCTGATTTCACCGTATCATGATCAACTCTGCTCCATTTTATGAACGTTTCCTGCACGATGTCTTCCCCATCGGCTTTGCTGCCCAGCATCCCATACGCCAGCCTGAAGAGCCTGGAACGCAACTGCTCGAAAACCTGTGTCGATTTATCCATGTCAGCCAAATACATAGCGCAAGTTCATAGTACTATCGTGAAATAGGGAGATAAGGAAATACGGGAACTGTCCGGTGTACTTGATAAATAATTGAATGGGAAAATTCATAATACGGTTGGATTCATCCTGTTGTCTACTCTTATGACGGGACAGTAAATCCACTTGTGACAATCCGGCGCAAAATTTCTGCAAAAATCTAAATGATCCCGTCTGAAAGGAGTTCGAGATCGGGATGGCAGGAATGAAATCCATAGCTCCATATCACACGCTGTGAAGCCCCATGTCACTACAATGTCACTACACCCCGGCAACCCTTCTTTTGTATTCGCTCAATGCGGCATCGAGTCGCTCATGAGCCGTTGTATCTCCGGGTATGTTATGTGACGGATGGATATAAAGCTTAACTCCCCGATCTGCCAGGATTTCAGCGACAGTTGTGATGATCATCCATACAACAGTTGTAAAAGCCATCGTCGAAACGGGACCAATCCGGTCTTGGTGATTTTTCAGCTCGACCGAAGCATCAACGGCCGGGGCGCAGGTATCGACAACGACATCGGCTATCTCGAAAAGACTCCTCCCCGATGAATGCCGGCTCTCTTTATCTTTAAAACCATCCATGGATCCGCAAACCACGACTTTCATTCCCATTTCTTTGGCTGTCAACGCTATATCAATGTTGACACTGTTGATACCGGAATGGGAAAAGAGCCACATCGTATCCCGTTTATCAAACTTATAACTCTTCATAATCTGGTTGCCGTACCCCTCCGTCCGTTCAAGGAATAGAAACTGATGGATGCCCATCTCACCATGTATGTGGGTAAAAAAGGATAATGGGAGTTCAATAATCGGATGAAATCCTACAAAGCCCCCGATACGCGGGTACATCTCCTCAACAGGAATGGTGGCATGTCCGCACCCGAAAGTGTGCACCCACCGCTCCGAGGCGATTGTATCGGCCATTATTTTTGCCGCTGCCTTAATATTATCCATCTGCGTAGCTTCGATCTTGTCCATAACGCCACGCACATTGTCCAGCCATTTATTTGCTAACATGTTCATATTTATGTCCTGATTTTTACTGTTCTACTTTTAGTTGCCCGAAACCGTTGTAATACCATTGTTAGAATAATCATCATCACCAGCAGGCTGACCGGAATGATCAGAAAGGATGTCCGCAAACCATATGCATCCCCAAGAACGCCGGCGAGCCAGGGTAAGATCATGCCGCCGGTCAAAGCCATCACCAAAACAATGCTGAAGGCGGTCCCGGAAAGCTGGGGATACAAATCCCCGACATAACCAAGCACCAGTGGAAATACAGCTGCAAATCCGGCACCGATAATGAAGATACCTGCGGCTGCCAGAATCAGATTCTTGCCCACCAGAAGCAGGATTGATCCGGTAAGAGCAAGTCCAATAAAGAGATACAATAGCCTTGAGGGTCGGCTATTTTTCAAAGTTGTACCCAGAAGCAAACGAGCCAGCATCATCCCCACCCAAAATAGCGACTGAAAATAGACCGCCTTGTTGGCGCTCATGGCCAGTTCTTCGTTGAAGAAGGTAGTAGTCCAACCACCTGCCGTGATCTCCATCCCGCTTTCGAGAAAAAGAATCAGTCCAAATAACAAGAGCGTGACTTCTTTTAATAATCCGGCACCTTTTCGGATCGGGAAACCCTGCTTTTGTTTGGCTTCCGGGAAACGAATAAATACAAAGAATACCAGAGGAATCAATACAATCACGCCGACCCCGGCTATGATGGTCCGGTAGAAAAAATGATCAAGAAGAAGGCCAAGGACCAGCGGCACGCTGAAAGCGCCGATTCCAAAAAAAACACCCAGGAGGGCAAGACCGGCACTCCTTCCCTCTTCGCTAATATCCGATACCAGCGCATTTGTGCCTCCATTGATAATGCCTCCGCCAAAACCAAACACGAATACAGCCACTTTAAGCCATCCCAGCGATGGGGTCAGGGCTATCCCCTCCAATCCCGCCAAGACAAAGATCGAACACACGATCAGCAGCTCTTTATACCCGTACCGGTCCACCAGCGGACCAAAGATCAATGAACCCAACAGGATCCCCAGGCTCATCAGTGAAAAGAGCGCCCCTGCATTGGCTTTGTCGATGCCGAACTGAAGCATGATCTTGGGCAGAATTGGTCCAAGCGTGGTCATCGTTATCCCAAAAAGCAACATGCCCATACAAGAAGCCCAGAAAACCAATTTTCGGTTATACATTATCCCTCTCCTGTTCCTTCAGTGCTGACAGTGCAAGCATCCCCGTGCCGTACAAGCCAGCATCTCCCTTTAATGCAGAAACCTCGATAGATACTTTTTTAAAACTTATGGGTTGGGCCCATTTTCCGGCTTCGGTCCGTATCTCGCCGATCAGGTCTGCAGCCGGACCAAAGACCCCGCCTCCAAAAATGATTTTGTCCGGATCAAACAGGCTGATCAGGTTCGCTGCCGCCATCCCCCAAAATTCGACAGCATTTCTGATTACCTGCCTGCCAATCCTGTCATTCCGTCCATATGCGTTAAACACATCTTTTGCCGTTATCTCTTCGGGCGGTATACTTCGCAAAACCCCGGCATACTCGCCGTCATCTTCGAGGTAGTCGCAGGCCATCCTGGCAATTCCTGCACCTGAAGCCTGGTATTCGAAACACCCGTAGTTTTTATATTTACGGAGATAGGGCCGGTCAAGGGCAAGCCATCCGGCAGCACCGGATATATCGTGAGCTCCCCTCAGAACCTTGTCACCAGCCATGATACCGGCACCAATACCGGTTCCAACAGCTATAAATATGGCGTCGTGAACTCCCTGTGCCACCCCTTGCCAGACCTCTCCGAGGATGTAACAGGCCCGGTCACTGTCAATGACGACTTTTACTTTACGGCCCGCAATGCTCTGTAATTCAGACAACAAAGGGTAGGATTCCCATCCCGGAATATTGGGTGCCCAGACTTTCCCCTGATCTTTAAAATAGATACCCGGTACCGACACGCCTACAGCATCAACCTTGTGATCGGAAAAATCAAGCAAAGCTTCGAGTCGTTCCCCAACCATTAATCCGACTTCAGAACCCTCTCTTCCCTTCAATTCGAGTACATCCCTGCGAAGTATTTCCCCTTCATCTGAAAAAAGCGCTTCTGCGAGCTTTGTGCCACCCAGATCCAACCCTATAATCATGAGAATCTCCTCCAGATATTAATAGCTATCCAACAGCTTTTACTGAAATCTCGTTAACAGAATCAGCTGCATCATTCCATATATAAGAAATTTTTTTTGCTAATTCACAGCATAAAAAACGCTAAAAATGAAGCTGTTACATCCATTAATCACACATAATTATTAGTGACAATTAACTGCTCGGGTTAATTATTATTAGATCCATCCTGGTATAATTAAAGTATTAGCTGCATTTCAGCTGATCACCGATTCAAGGAGGCGAAAATGAGTACATGGCTATCATTCCGGCTTATGGGGTTCGGAATATTACTCATAAGCATTGCGACACCAATTCAGGCATAAGAGAAACCATCCCAACCCGTCCCATTTCCGTTACAGAAATACATATCGAAAACGAATAATTTAAGCGGCCTGTATAAAGTAACCGCTACTGATTCTATCCATTCGTTAATAGGGAAAATTGTTAAAATAAACGCCGCCGATACCACATGGTGGCTCGACAAGATAGATGAACAGTACTTTTCCCAGGGTACCCTTTCAAATAGATACCGTACCTATTATGCGTACGATGATCATGGAAATTCGACCATTATCTTAATGGAACGCTACAATATCAGTGACCAGACTTGGGAAAATTACGAGAGAGCGAACATGGTATACAATTCCGGGAATTTGTTGACTGAATTCGCCATCGTCTCCCGGGACACTTACCTGGCAACATGGCAGAAGAATACCAGGATACTTCTGTCCTATACTGACTACAAAGATATCGCCGAGGAGAT
Organism: uncultured bacterium; assembly: GCA_963787205.1. Classification (GTDB taxonomy): domain Bacteria; phylum Bacteroidota; class Rhodothermia; order Balneolales; family DATFMH01; genus DATFNI01. The sequence goes on along the minus strand of CAWBCD010000034.1, from coordinate 42,671 downwards.
GTACATGACCTGGGATGGTGGCAACTGGGTTAGAGACGAAAGAATCTCAGTTGCCTATGACGGCCGGAACAGAATGAGTTCTGTCACCTATCAGTACTGGGATGCCGTATCAGCTGATTGGATCAATTATTACCAGCTGCTCATTTCCTACAATGCCGATGATTCGGAATATTATGAAATATACCAGGTGTGGTTTTTAGGGACATGGTTCCCGATGGAGAGTTATGTTGAGTATAAGCATAACAGCTTTAACAGGGTCGACAGCACTTTTTCCCAATACTCCAACGGTTACTATTGGGTCAGATCTAATTTTGCTACTTACTTTTATGAAAAAGATACATTGTTGCGGAAAGTAGATTACGAGGACTGGAATGAGTCGGCTGGCGTTTGGCTTTTATCGAGCCGCGATCTCTACTCATACACCACGGATACCCTTTCGACCGGCAGCACTGATGATCAAATCCCTAAGGTTTCAGAAATTCTGACGCAAGAGTGGTCCGACTCCTGGGTCGATTCCTATCGATGGACCTATGTATACGACGCAAATCAGAATATCTTCCGGGAAATCTACGAAATTAAAGATTCCGGTATCTGGGCAAGTGCTTACATCGAGGAATATCACTACACCCTAACGCGTCCTACAGATGTACCGACACTGATTGAAGCACCTGTCTCTGTGCCGATGCGGACCAAACTATTTCAGAACTATCCGAATCCATTCAACCCGAGTACCGTCATCGAATATGAGTTGAATCAGCCATTAGATGTGAGGCTTGAGGTGTTTGATGTCGCCGGGCGCCTGGTGCGAGCGCTGGTGTTCTCAAAACAATCCCAGGGCAGACACAGCATTTCTTTTAACGCCAATGGCCTGGCAAGTGGAGTTTACTTTTACCGGCTCCAGGCGGGAGAATTAATCCAGGTTCGCAAGATGGTGCTCATCAAGTAACCATCGCCAAGCCTGTATCTAATATTCTATGAGACCTGAATTTTGCCGGACCATAAATTATCAATTCGTTTTGACTAAGAATGTAAACCGCCAAGAACGCAGAGGAACTAAGAGAAAACAATAAAAATTTCTTACGAGTCTTAGCGTTCTTGGCGAAAAAAAAAGAGAATAACTAACCTGAAATTATACGAAAGTTACCGATTAACAAGAGTCTTTTGCTTTAGTTCTCTTTGCCGGACAACGGTTTTAGCCGCAGATCCCGGAAATCATAACTAAAATCGGTTGATGGTGATGCTGCTTCCATCCTCACATGATTGATTGATCCGTCGGGATTTAGGTCGAACGTCACAAAGGCGTCTGCGCGCAGTTCCCGGTCGTTCCAGCGTGCGATAAACGTGTCGTGCTGCCAGTGTTTGAGCTCGCCAACCAGATCGGGCGTATGATCAAACCGGATTTCAAGATGTCCCTTCACTATCGAGATCGTTACGTTGCCATACCAGGCGTCGTGGTAAGTACCCGCGTATTTAGCCAGGGGCAACGAAGGACCTGCGGTGGAATCGCGTGTTGCCGCTGAACTTTTCACCGACGATGCAACGGTCTCATTTCGCTTGTTCATCAGTGTCTTGTATGCACTGATCCAGTCATAGGAAGGTGCCTTCATATAATAATCCAGGAGGTGGTAGGTGATGGCGTTGAAAGCATCCTCCGATTCCTGGTTCGTCAGCACGGCAATACCCAGCTTTAACTTCGGAACGAGTGTCATGCGCGAGACATAGCCGCGGAGTTCCCCGGTGTGCCAGACCAGTTTCTCTCCCCGGTAGTCCGACAGGAAAAAGCCGAGTCCGTACCCATAGAAATTCATCTGTGCCGGTGCCAGCTCTTCGGGATATTTGGGAATGTCGATAGGCGTGACCATCCTCCAGAGCTGAACGGTACTTTCCGGGTGGAACAGTTGCCTTCCCTCAGCCGTGCGACCCGAATCGAGCTGAACGATCATCCATTTTGCCATGTCCACGGCATTGGAGGCGATCCCTCCTGCCGGGTCGGTCACATTATCGATGAACGGTTTTACGGTTTGCAGCTTGCCATTCACCATAGCGTGTGGTGCAGACACATTCTTTTGATGAACAATAGCCTCGCTTTCGTCAATACTCTCGTCCATCCCGAGCGGTTTGAAAATATGGCTGGCAACGAAATCCTCCCAGGTCTCGCCGGATACTTTGCTGATCACTTCACCGGCTACCTGGTACAGGAGGTTGTCGTAGGCAAATTTCTGCCGAAAGCTGTAAGTCAGAGGTACATTTCGAAGATGATGGACAATTTGGTCACGGGTATAATCGGTAGCCGGCCACCAGAGCAGATCTCCGGCACCAAGACCAAGCCCGCTATGATGCACCAGCAGGTCGCGAATCGTGATATGGCTGGTCACGTAATCATTCGACATCCGGAACCATGGCAGGTACTTGATAACCGGATCATCCCATTTCAGCTTCCCTTGTTCCACCAGCAAGGCCAACGCAGTAGTTGTGAACGCCTTCGAGTTGGACGCAATCGCGAAGAGCGTGTGCGCATCCACCGGTTCCGGTGATCCCAATTTTTTGACGCCGTATCCTTTGGCAAGGATAACTTCCCCGTCTTTCACAATGGCGATGCTCACGCCCGGGACATTGAATGTTTGCAACACACGATTCACGTAGTGGTCAAGATTACGGGGAGGTTTACCGGCTTTCATCTGGGCGTAAAGCGGGCTAGCAACCATGAGAAACAACAATACCATCAACCACCAATTCATCTTCATGACACACTCCGGGTTTACTACCAATACTGGAAAATGGGGGATCGGGGATTCAGATTAACCGATGCCCATAACGTTTGGATAAAATAGGAATCCGAGATTAAAAATCATCTGGGTTGATTTGGTCACAAGTTACAAACTTGCGACAGATAGGGAAAAACTAGCATAATGCAATCATATAATTGCTATACATCAAAAGATTATGTATTAATCTTATTTCCACGAACTACGTTGAAAAATCTAATATTTGAAAAATCATCATGAGTAGCGGCGACCTCTCTATCACTTATATGAAATCTCCCAGATTTTATAATTATAGTGAGCTAACATCTTTTGCTCTTTTTTAGATAAAATTTGGCTTCCATATCCTTATGGATGGGATAGAAATGGTGTTGAATTGTGGGATGAATACCATTATAAAGAACCACGTGCAGAATTGGGAATAATATTTCAAGATCAATACGATCATTGGAAATGGGATTGTGAGTTTCTATTTAACGAGGGTATACTTTGTACACTTCCACCACCGATCACAAGCATCAATCAGTTGAATAAAAATTCAATGAAACACCTTGCTGAAATTGTTGGTCAGAGAAAAGTTAATAAGAAATCTGCCAGTGATAATTCAACCATTTATATAACAGACTTTTTCTTTGGTGAATTTGCAATTGCAGTACAAGCACTTTATGGGAAAAAATTGGCTCCCGAACTAAATCTTAATGAAACTGAATTAACCACTACGAGATTAGCAAGCGAACTAGCTAATGCCCTTCTCGTATATAAATTCCCTAAAATTAATCAACTAGATCCAGATACAATTTTGCGACTCCGAGAAGATCTCAAAGATTTTAAACTTGGATTTCGAGATTACTTATCACAATTAACGGATGACTTAGAAACAAGGATAAGAGAGGGCAATACTGATATTAAAGAAGCTTCGCAGAATATTGTTGAGAGAAAAATAATACCACTTTATCATGAAACAGTTCGAATGATAAAATCAAAAGAGAAAAGTATGGGAGCAAAGTTATTGGAGGCAGGGGGTAAATTTTTTGAAATTGATGCGGCTCCATGGACTCCAAAATTTTATGGTGATGTAATAAAAATTGCTATCGGTTTATTCAACACACGAGTAGAAATGGAAGAAAAACTTTCGAGCAATGCGGGACATGCATATCAATTTTTAGCTAAAATTGATAAGGAGTTATAAAATTATTTTTTTAGAAAAACACAGATTCACTATGAAAATCTTCAAATCGTTCCTCCCACTTTATTAATGAGTAATCAGGATAAACTGAACCAAGAATTAACCCAAGCCGGTACCCCCGCCGAACCCTCCTGCTTCGGCACTATACTCACACCCATAGAGACGCTCGTCAACCGACCGGTTTCGGCCCGCCCGTTTGTTGATGTCCTGCTCAAATATTTACCCATTTCTGATAACCGCACGAAGGAGTTTATCGCCATCGCCCTGACGGAAAAAGGGCTGACTGTCGCCGCACGATCGTTGCTGGACCTATTTCAACACGATCCGACCCTGCAGGAACCGCAGCGATGGATCTTTGGGAGAGCGTTGTATGTTATCGATGATCCGCAATCCTATCCGGATATCATTCGAATATGCAAGGAACGAAAATACCGCTCCTCCCGGGCAATGCTGATGCACACCCTGGCTAAAATCAAATCTAAGGAGGCTTTTGATGTACTCATTTCCTGCCTGGATGATCCAACCGTCCGGGGTGATGCAATAGAAGCGCTGGGCGAATTGGGTGATCCCCGCGCCATATCTTATATCAGGGAAACGGGGGTAACAGAAGGATTGCGGGAGTTTGAGGCGAAGCAAACAGCGTTGGAGCAATTGAATTCAACGATGATGTCATTGCGAGGAACGGAGCGAAGCGAGTGACGTGGCAATCCGGAATACACCTTGAAACGATCGTTAAATAGCTCTGTATTGATCGTTGCTTGTTGCTAGCGAGATCCTACTTATCCCGACAAGTCGGGATAAATCAGGATGACAGTCTTTTTGTTGAGGGTTTGGTCTCCTTGCGCCCCTTTATTCAGAGGGAAAGTATGATCCACCATCTGGTTTGACTTGATATAATTGATTATATAGATATCAATTAGTCAAATCACTATGAAGCCCACTATCTACAAATGAAAAAGAATTCCTTTTATCCTCTGCTGGCATTGTTAACGTTAACTTTTTTTACGGGTTTTTCGAGGAGAATCACTCCGGAAACACCGGTTCGACAAACCATAAACTTCGACTTCAGCTGGAGGTTTCATCTGGGGGATGTGCAGGGAGCGGACAACCCGGCATTTGATGATACACAGTGGAGACTTCTGAATGTGCCCCACGACTGGAGCATCGAGGGAAAATTCAGTGCGAAGAATGCAAGCGGCACCGGCTACCTGCCGGCCGGGATCGGCTGGTACCGTAAAACGTTTACCCTGCCGGAATCCGATCAAACCAAACGCGTGGAGATACAATTCGACGGGGTCTATGATAATAGCCAGGTCTGGATTAACGGACATTACCTGGGCAAGCGTCCCTATGGATTCATCAGCTTTTACTATAACCTGACCCCTTACCTGCACTTTGGAGATCAAAAAAATGTCATCTCGGTCCGGGTGGATCATTCACATGTGGCCGACTCCCGCTGGTATACCGGAAGCGGAATCGACCGGCATGTCCGGCTGTATGTAACAAACAAGGTGCATGTGGCTCATTGGGGGACCTATGTTACAACTCCGCATGTCGATGAGAATTCGGCCACGGTCCGGATCATAACAAAGATTGCTAATTCGACCAGTGAGAATCGAGAAATCACTTTAAAAAGCTTTATGGTGGATTCGTCCGGAAATATCGTCGGGCAAACCTCTTCCAAAATGTCTTTCCAGCCGGACTCGAAATACAAGTTCGATCAGGCGCATTTCTGTTGATCACCCTGAACTATGGTCCATAGAGCATCCCACTATGTATTCCATTGTCAGCGAGGTCTATGCGGATCAGCAATTGGAAGACCGGGATACCACTTCATTCGGGATTCGGACTATCCGGTTTGATGCCGACAAGGGATTCTTTTTGAACGGCAAGCCGGTAACCATTAAAGGAGTATGCCTGCACAACGATGCCGGTGCAGTCGGCTCCGCAGTTCCGGAAAGAGAGTGGTACCGGAGACTCAAACTCATGAAGGAGATGGGGGCCAACGCTATACGAACAAGTCACAATCCACCGGCACCTGAGTTTTTAAGGTTATGCGACAGAATGGGATTCCTGGTGATGGACGAAGCCTTCGATGAATGGGCCATAGGGAAGAAAAAATGGATCAAAGGGAGAAACGTTGGATCCAATAAGGGCGCTGCCGGACTCGGGACCTATTATTCCCAAAACGGTTACAGCGATTTCTTCCGGAAATGGCATAAGAGAGACATCCAGGACATGGTGAGAAGAGACCGCAATCATCCCTCTATTATCTTGTGGAGCATCGGTAACGAAATCGATTATCCGAACGATCCCTATACCGATCCGGACCGTTCCGATTACAAGCCCTGGCGGCCAGCTGCGTACCAGATCCCGAAAATAGCCCGGCGACTCTATGATGATGTCAAAGAGATCGACACGACGCGTCCGGTTACGGCTGCGCTTGCCAACATCCCGCTATCCAACCAGACCGGCTATGCCGGGTTGCTCGATGTTGTCGGGTATAATTACCAGGAACAATATTACAAAAAGGATCACAGTGAGTTCCCCCACAGGAAGATTATGGGAAGTGAAAATGGCGGTTCCTATCAGGCATGGCTGGCGGTTAAGGACAATGCCTTTGTTGCGGGGCAGTTTTTGTGGACCGGCGTTGATTACCTGGGCGAAGCCGGCCGGTTTCCCAACCGCAGCAGCCTTTCGGGAAGAGTGGACCTGAGTGATTTCAGGAAACCCCGCTTTTACTATCGCCAGAGTTTATGGACGCACAAACCCATGGTTTATATAGCCTGTGTTGCTCCCGAAACGGCAAATCATAACAGGCGCCCCCATGTTGAGGAGAGTTGGAACTGGGATGAATTTCGCGGTAAAGATGTAACCGTTGTTGCCTATACGAACTGCACGTTCGTTCGGTTATATCTAAATGGAAAATCTTTGGGATCTAAAGAGTTGTCCGAATCAAAAGATGCCGTTCTCAAATGGACGGTCCCTTACCAGCCCGGAGAACTGAAAGCCGTGGCCTACCGGGATGGAAAAGTGGTTGCCCAACATATTCTGCAAACGGCCGGAAAACCGGACAAGATCATCCTGAAAAGCGACCGTACAGACATCCATGCCGATGGTGAAGACATAGCCAGCATAAAAATCCTGGTTACGGATAAGAACGGGATCATTATTCCGTATGCAAACAATGAGATCAGAGTCTCGGTTACCGGTCGCGGGGATCAATGATGGCATCGGAAACGGCGACAGCGATGATATTGAACCGTACAAGTCTGATCATCACAAAGTATTCGAGGGCAAAGCACGAATTTATATTCTATCAAATAGAAAAAAAGGAGCCATTCATATTGAGGCCGTTTCGAAAGGGCTTAAAACGGGCAGATTGACAATTGAGGCAAAGTGAGAGTTTAGCTAGCTCCCCACATCCGAGACTGTGAGAAAAACCTGTGTATTAAAATTGGAGGCTTAATTATTTAGCTTAGATTCATGAAAACCCGGTTTGTCAATCCACCCGGAGGCTGTCCGAAAAGTCATTATACTTATTGAACTGCCTAAAAATAGTAGAATTTTCAACCTCCATTATGGAACATGTCGTTTTTCCCCCTTAAAAAAGGGGGCGAGGGGGTTGTTTTCCAGCGTGACATATTTGACCCCCTAAATAAATGAGACTTAAATTTTATCATTTATGCTTTTGGGACAGCTACAAATTACGATTCGAAGTATTTCTCAGAACTTTGCGACGATTGGCATACCGGAAACGATCGTTTCCCGATGCTAACGGGATCCTACTTATCCCGCTAAAGCGGAATAAATCAGGATGACAATACCTTTACAGGAACTCCGGAATCAAAACAACTCCGTGCATCTTTCCCGTGGAAACGGGAATCCCAGAAATAACAATCGTTTGAAGTCTTGGTTCCTACGAATTGAAAGTAACTCCGTGAGAAGGGTTACGTAATTGAATTAAAAAACACACCTATTCGTACCTCACATTCCCGTTGATCCCAGCTTGCAACTAAGGAATAAGATGTTTATATAACGATGTTAGCGATAACAATAGTTGACCCGATATTAACCTTTTTCCTCCCTAATCATGACTGTAACAGATACCGAATCATTACAGAAAATCGTCGTTTTCTGTCGATATGGTAGCGTTTTTTTTACCCCCTTTTCTACAGATTCTCAAACGAAATATGGAATTTCATTTGACAGCCTCCCCTACGATCGATCTCCATAAATCCTGATTTTTGATTCCCTGCACATCAAATAGAAGTTCAAGGGCCAGGGAATGTCTTCCATCTTCATGCCGGTCCGACCAGGTATCTTCCGACAAAACGGTTGCCTCGATAGTATAGTAGAATCATTCCCAGGAATAAACCGGTGCTTTGGCTCTCATCTTTATAGTTCATATACAATCACAATAAAACCATGAAAAAAAAGATCACTCTCCTGACAATTTTGGGCAGTTTCATCCTTCTTTCCGTTGCTGTAAACAGCTACGGCAGTGATTCCCTGCGAACAGTTCATTTCTCGCATCCCGGCATTATCCGGTACGATCACCACGGTTTCTACATAAACGGCAAGAAAGTCTACATTTTCAGTGCCGGATTTCATTATTACCGCACGACTCCAGCATTGTGGAACGACCGTCTGAATAAGATCAAAGCGGCCGGGTTCAATACCATCGAAACCTACATCCCGTGGAACTACCACGAACAAAAACAAGGGCATGCCGACTTTTCCGAGCTGGACAAGTTTCTGGATGCCTGTGAGGCACATCATTTATGGGTGATTATCCGGCCCGGACCCTACATCTGTGCCGAATGGAACGCCGGCGGTTTTCCCAACTGGCTGGCTTATAAGGCGATTGGCTATCGAACCGATACCCCGGCCGACATCAAATGGTCCAAGTATTATTACAATGAGGTATTACCCATAATTCGGAAGCACCTCATCACCAACGGCGGCAACATCATCCTGATGCAGCTGGAGAACGAATACGATTTCTCCGGGATACCGGATACCCTGCGAACCAATTACCTGAGATCTCTCTACCATGATGCCCTGGATAATCATATTGATGTCCCATTGATCACCTGCTGGACCTCCGTTTCGCGCAATAATACCGATCCGGAACTATCGCAGATCATGGACGCTGACAATTTTTATCCCGGATATAGACTCAAAGGAGTCGGGAAGTCGATCCAGATCATGCTTCGCACCGAACCTTATTCACCCGGCATGATCACAGAGCTTCAGGGCGGATGGTTTTCTGATGTTGGCGGAAAAGCCATCCGGTACCCCCAAAAATACGGGGCTGCCCAGGTCAATGATCTAACAAAATTTGTCATTGCTCACGGTGTGGACGCCTTCAATTACTACATGGGATACGGCGGTACGAATTTCGGGTACTGGGGTGCTGCAACAATCACGAATTCATACGATTACACAGCACCCATTTCCGAGGCTGGCGGTCTTTGGAGCAAATACAGGGCAGTAAAACTGATCGGGGATTTCCTGCATGTGACCGGCGCGCAGTATACCGATATGTCGAAAGTCTGGGATGAAGCAAGTACCAGTACGCCGGGTATCAAACTGCTCATGAGGGGAACAGGGAATCAGCGCATCCTCTTTGTTCAAAATGAAACGGACACTGCTAAAGTTGCGCAAATTGAGCTCCATGAGGGCTCTTCTGAACAACCGATAACAGTCGTGATGCCCAAACATGGAGCGAAGTTTCTTTTCATCAATAAAGATTTGGATGGTGTGCACGTTAAAGATGCCAACATCCAGTTCAATGAAGCCGATATGATTGGCAAGACCCCTTTCTTATTAGGCTATGGATCTGATGGCGAAAACGCCTCTTTTTCGATCAACGGAAATTCGGTCTCCAGAAAAATCACAGATAACGATCAATGGATAACTGAAAACGGCGCCCTGGTCGGGCTGGCTTCGATGAACCGGGCTGCCAAGACACGCGTCTTTTCTTCAGGAGATAACACCATCACCCTCATCTCCGACTCGTATCTGATCAACAAAAATCACATCGATAGAAATCGATTCGACCTGTCGGTACAGACCCGCCCCGGCGAGGATCATTTTACGATTGTAAGCAGCAAAAAAACCCGCGCAGTCAGGGTGAACAGGCACAGGGTTCATGTGGCAAGTCGTAAAGAGGGAAATCTCTATTTAAACACATTCACCGTCACAACCGGAGATTCACCGTTCAAGTCCATTCCGGTTACGAAAGCTTACACCGAAATCGACCCTTCAGGAAATGGATCACAGGGGCAAGCAATAAAAACCATGCCGGATGGCACATTTGCCAGTTTGGGAATGAATGGCTTATATGATAATGGCTATTATGTGTATCAATGGCAAGGTGAGCCTGCCATCACAGGGATACCTGAAACTGAGCTTTTACAATGATGACTGGCATGGCGTCTATCTGGATGGAAAGTATGTGCCATCCCTGTCAGGGAATTCGTATTCAAGCACGGCTAACCTGGCTGATATCATTCAGAATGGGCAGCAAGAACATTCTATCCGGATTGTATACGAAAACGGAAGCCGCCTGAATTTCCCCGATGTCGTTCGCAGGCAACTGAAAGGATTGGTCTCGATGTCCGTCCTGAAAAAACCGGACGAAACGGAATTGTCAACATGGAAGTTGTCGCCGCATCCCGCAAAAGCATTGGTTGGTCGTCCCCCGGAATCCCAAACCTGGTTTGACGACCGTCACTGGCCTAATTTCAAGGTTGACGACTGGAGAATGCTATTAAGAGAAGGTCTGGCTAATCAAACGGCAAGCTGGTACCGTAATTACTTTACCCTGACCCCGAAAGAAGCCTCTGATTCTCATTTGGCTCTTGATTTTCAGGCAGTGTATGGCGATGCCACAGTGTTCATCAACGGCCAAAAAGTAACGGAAGAAAACGGTCGCTATACATCGTTTAATGTACCGCTTTCGGATTTGGTTCATGCCGGTCAGAACGTGGTGGCTGTTTATGTCAAAAACACGAAAGGTCTCGGCGGATTATATCGACCAGCTGTACTGAAATATGGTCAGGATATCGTCTCAGGACAGCTGACCGTCAACGAAGGACTCGAAGGTCTGCATGAAGGATGGAATAACCCCGGAAGAATACGCTCATTCAATGGGAAATCTGCCGATATCAACGGTTCGCTTTCCGACAACGGAAACATTGTCTGGTACCGGACTACCTTCGATCTGTCTTCCCATCGGGACTGGGTCACACCGCTTGCTGCCAAGATCAATGCAACAGGTGAGGTTCAAATCTGGATCAACGGGCATTTGCAGGGTAATTATTCTCCCAAAGGTCCTCAGGACATGTTCTACTTGCCAAAGAACTGGCTCAAAAAAGGACAAAACTCTCTGGTCCTGATCTTACGGCCAACCCCAAAATCCGGAACTGATCCAAAAATCGATTCCATATCCATTGCACCTTACAGCCAATACGTGGTTAAGAAGAATGATCTAAGAATTGATTTCTAGGTCGTCTTCCAACAAACCCCAACTTAAAATTGTCATCCTGATGCTGTCCGCTGCAGCGGGATAAAATCAGGATGACATCTTTTGGGTGAGGTGTGGCGTATCATTCCTCACCAGTCTTCATCGCTTTGACGATATAATCCATCACAGCATGATCAACGACACCATGGGAGACGTTTTCAGGATCTTCGTTTTGACACATCGTATTTAATGATTTTTGAATACCGGTATCGCCACCGGTAAATTCCTTCTATAGAGATTGCCAGCGTTGCGCCAATCTCTGTACTGTATCATCAGACGGATCGGTGCCTTTCTCCATTTCAGCTCGCACTTCAGCAATCAGTTCTGTCCATTCCTGCTCAACTACACGAATACGGTCCTTACCGACCTTTTTAAACCGCTCATGAATAAATTCACGCTGCCCGGGTGTGAAATACTTCTCATGTGTCTTCATAATCTGGATGGTTTTTATGAGTTCATCGACGGAGATTCTCTCCGATCTTTGGATGTATTCCCCCAACATTTCTAACTGATCGTGCAATTGTTCCTTCAACTTTACCTCCTTTTCCAACTGCCGTAACTGTTTGCGAATCAATTCCCCCGGAGAAAAATCGGGATCATCAAGGCTGGTTCGGATTTCATCAAGAGAAAGTCCCAATTGTTTCAGCGACAAAATGCGATGCAATTGTTCGATCTCTTCCGGACCATACAACCGGTGCCCGGATTCCATTCTGTCTGATGGAACCAGTAATCCTACCTCTTCGTAATACCGGAGGGAACGGATAGTAAGTCCCGTTTGCCTTGTCAGCTCACCGATTTTCATCTTTCCCGCAGTCATGATCCTGTTTGATTTTAGTTTGATATGTTGGTTGACAACAAAGATAGGCCCTTACGTCGTGTGAGAGTCAAGGGAAAAATCAGAATTTCTTTCTGTGTCACAAATTATCCCGGAAAACAGGAATGTCATTCTGATGTTGGTCCGATTTTCGGACCGACGTAGAATCTCGTTTACGTCCTGAAGCGATCCGTGCACCTGATGCGCTCGTTGCAAACGAGATCCTACTTTTCCCGGCAAGCCGGGAAAAATCAGGATGACATCTCCTGGGTAACGTGGGGGACTTTCTGAATTCTAACTCCTGTCTCCTACATCCTGTCTTCAAAAAAAACGCCCGACACTTCACAGCATCAGGCGTTTTCATTTCTAAAGTCTAAGATCTAACGTCTCAAACTCAGCTTTTGAGGAAATTGCGAAGCACGGTGTGCAGGATGCCACCGTTGCGGTAGTAATCAACTTCCACGGGCGTATCGACACGCGCGAGTGTATCGAAGGTGACCTTCGTGCCGTCTTCGCGTTCGGCAGTCACTTTCACCCGTTGCTTCGGCTTGAGATTGTCATCGATATCAATCGTGAACTTCTCTGTGCCTTTCAGTCCGAGGACTTCCACGCTTTCACCCGGCATAAACTGCAATGGAAGAACCCCCATTCCTACCAGGTTGGAGCGGTGAATCCGTTCGAATGATTCTGCAATCACCGCTTCAACACCAAGAAGCAATGTACCTTTGGCTGCCCAGTCACGCGATGATCCGGTGCCGTATTCCTTACCGGCAAGTACGATCAGCGGTGTGTGTTCTTTCTTGAATTTTTCAGCCGCTTCGAATATCGTTGTGGTCTCACCTCCCGGAGGATACGTTGTGAAGCCGCCTTCGGTGCCCGGTGCCAGTTGGTTCTTTAAACGAATGTTGGCAAAGGTACCTCGCGTCATCACCCGGTCATTTCCGCGGCGAGATCCATATGAGTTGAAGTCTTCTTTGTTGACTCCATTCTCGATCAGGTACTTGCCCGCCGGCGAATCCGGTTTGATGGCCCCGGCCGGAGATATGTGGTCTGTTGTGATCGAATCACCCACTTTTACCAAGACCTTAGCCTTTTCAATCTTTTTGATTGGTTCCGGATCATGCGTCATATCGATGAAAAACGGTGGTTCCTGGATGTAGGTCGAATCTTCCTTCCAGTCGTACAGCTCACCACCCGTTATCGGAATATTGTTCCATTCTTCATTCGAGTCTTCGATGCCGTCGTACATCTTTTTGAACAGGTCCGGACGAACCGCGTCGTCGAGATGTTCCAGGATTTCATCGGTGGTTGGCCAGATGTCTTTCAAATATACATCGTTGCCATCTTTATCCTTTCCGATAGGATCTTTAGTCAGGTCAATATCAACGGTACCAGCCAGTGCATAAGCCACAACAAGCGGTGGTGAAGCCAGGTAGTTGGCCTTCACATTCTGGTGGATACGGCCTTCAAAGTTTCGGTTTCCCGAAAGTACACCGGCTACGATCAAATCACCTTCTTTTACAGCTTTTTCTACGGCTTCGGGCAATGGACCCGAGTTGCCGATACAGGTTGTACAACCATAACCGACAAGGTTGAATCCAAGCTGATCGAGGTATTCTGTTAATCCTGCTTCATTCAGATATTCGGTTACCACGCGGGAACCGGGAGCCAGCGATGTTTTCACATATGGAGGAACCTTGAGCCCTTTTGCAAGCGCCTTTTTAGCCACGATACCGGCACCAAGCATGACCGAAGGATTGGATGTGTTCGTGCAGCTTGTGATAGCAGCGATGACTACATCTCCGTGCTTCATGGTTACGGTTTGACCATTTTTGAAGATTCCGGTGCGAGTGAGTTCATCCGGCTTCAAATCGAAACCACGGGTAGGTTCTTTGCGAACAAGCGATTCTTCAAACTCGCTCTTCATATTGGCAAGCGTGATGCGATCCTGCGGACGTTTTGGTCCTGCCAGTGATGGCTCAACTTCACTGAGGTCGAGATGTAGGGTATCGCTGAACATCGGATCTTCAGTGTCGTCGGTACGGAACAGGCCCTGTGCTTTCGTATAACGGCGGACAAGCTCAACCTGCTCGTCGGAACGACCGGTGCGTTGTAGATAACGCAATGATTCATCATCCATCGGGAAGAAACCCATCGTGGCACCGTATTCAGGCGACATATTGGCGATTGTGGCGCGATCAGGCAGACTCATGCTGTTCAATCCTTCACCATAGAACTCAACGAATTTGCCGACAACACCTTTTTTGCGGAGCATCTGGGTGACGGTCAGTGTCAGGTCGGTCGCTGTCACGCCTTCGTTTAGCTTGCCGGTCAGTTTGAATCCGACAACCTGGGGAAGTAACATGTAAATAGGCTGACCAAGCATTACGGCTTCAGCTTCGATACCGCCAACGCCCCAGCCGACAACGCCAAGACCGTCGATCATTGTGGTGTGCGAATCGGTACCAACTAGCGAATCGGGATAGGCAACTTTGCTGCCGTCTTCATCATCCAGGAATACGCCGCGCGCCAGATATTCGAGGTTCACCTGGTGGACAATGCCCCGTGATGGCGGGACGACGCTGAAGTTATCAAACGCCTTCTGTCCCCAGCGCAGAAACTCGTAGCGCTCGTGGTTACGCTCAAACTCTTTCTCACGATTGAACATGTAGGCGTAATCGGAACCGAATGTATCCACTTGCACGGAGTGGTCAATGACCAGGTTAACCGGCACATTGGGATTAATTTTCTTGGGATCACCGCCCATCCGGTGCATGGCTGAACGTAGTGCAGCGAGGTCGACAACCGCCGGAACACCGGTGAAATCCTGCAGGATAACGCGCGCAGGCTTAAAGGGTATTTCGACGTCTTTGACATTGTATGGATCGTAATTAGCGATATTCTTTACATCATCCTCACTAACAATGTAGCCATCACAATTCCGCAGAACGGCCTCCAGCAGAACCTTCATTGTAAAAGGCAGGCGATGGATATTTGAATATCCCTGGTTCGCCAGTTTTTCGAGACTGTAATAAAATGCTTTTCCCGAGCCGGTATCGAACTCCGTCCGGGTATTGAAATAATCTTTCTTACTCATATTCGATCAGGTTTCATGGTTGTTATTCATCCCGAAATTTTCGGGGTTCAGTGAATTTATCCAACCTTATAATGATTGCTTGCCAATCCCGAAAGCTTTCGGGATACACATGGCTCAAATTCGGATATCAAAGATAACACAAAGAATTAAGAATATCCGTGAGCTGCCGCATGGAAAGTATAGAGTAAAAACGCTCGAAGAGGTTTCAAACGTGCCCACGGGATAAGATCAATGATTTTCGAATTACGACTGAGAATACCGTTTAACTGGGATAATTCTTGTTCTTAAATCAATTATTGCAAAACGTAATATTGATGCTTTATCGAGATAATTAATTGGATATTTTCGAACAAAAAAAACAGTGTATCGAAAATTGGTTTATATTTATACCAATGGATTTCAATCCCTTATTTTTTTATCCTGTAAATATATATATATAGAGAGAGAGTTAGTTAGGTTCATTTTATCCTGTTTACGTATTCTTATTACTATGACATTGGCTTCCAGAGCGATGGCTTTAAGGGGCTGGATGACAAACTAAAAATATTTGAACGGACGTCAACCGATTTGTCATCTGAACTCATTGATTTCCCAAGTACTTATCACTATCCTAAGACAGTAAGAATGCAGAAAGAACCCTCTTCAGGATCCTCTGATAACATCCAGACCCTTGCTGATCAGATTTTGCTTCAGCGCTTTGCTCCTGCCAGTGTGCTGGTAAACGCCAAAGGCGACATCATATATATCACCGGACGCACCGGGAAATACCTGGAACCGGTGGCCGGTAAGGCCAACTGGAACATTTTTGCGATGGCACGTGATGGATTGCGCCAGAAGCTTCTGGACGCTTTCCAATCGGCAGTACAAGACTTCCAGGCCGTGGTTGTGCGCAATATTAAAGTAGGGGCCAACGGCGGGAGCCAGTTTGTGGACCTTACCGTGCAACGCCTGGAAAAACCCGACGTGATAAGCGGCATGGTCATGATCGTATTTACGGATGTCCCGGCAGTCCATGAACACAGCCTGGGGAATCCCCGGAAAGGCAAACAGGGGGCCGGGGCACGGGAGAAGGAACTGGAAATGGAGCTGAAGCGAAGCAAAGAAGAGCTGCAAAGTACCCGTGAAAAGATGCAGACATCCCAGGAAGAGCTCAAATCGATCAATGAAGAGTTGCAGTCAACCAATGAAGAGCTGCAATCGACCAATGAAGAACTCACCACTTCCAAGGAAGAGATGCAGAGCCTGAACGAAGAATTGCAAACGGTCAATATGGAGCTGCAGAGTAAGGTAAATGAATTCACCCGGGCAAACGACGACATGAAAAACCTGCTCAACAGTACCGAGATTGCCACCCTCTTCCTGGACAAGGAACTGAATATCCGAAGGTTTACCGAGCAGTTAACTCAAATCTTTAAACTGCGTAACTCGGATATCGGCAGGCCCTTTACCGATCTGGTTACCGACCTGGATTACCCTGAAATTGATGCCCATGCCCGGCAGGTAATCAAAGATCTGGTCTCGATCGAAACGGCAACGACAACGCACGACGGAAGGTGGTTTAATGTGAGGATTATGCCCTATCGCACACTCGACGATCGTATCGACGGACTGGTTATGACATTCACCGATATAACCAGGGCCAAAAAGTTAGAGATGAAATTAAAAGAGGCAAATGAGGCGCTTCGCCAAAACAAGGCAAGCCAGTGACCCTCCTGCTCTTAGACAGGCAGTTATGTGATGCTATTCAAAACCTGAGACCCTTATGAAAAATGATGACAGAAAGACAAAAGCCGGGGACCTGCGCCGGAAGGCGGAAGAGTTGTTGAAAAAGAAACCCCAGGAAACAGGGGCAAATCTATCGCAAGCCGAAACCCTGAGACTTATTCACGAGCTGGAAGTGCATCAGATAGAGCTCGAGATGCAGAATGAAGAGCTGATGCTGGCCAGATCGGCCGCTGAAGATGCCGCTCGAAAGTATGTGGAACTCTATGATTTTGCACCCTCCGGTTATTTTACGCTTTCCAGGGAGGGAAAAATTCTTGAATTAAACTTCAGCGGATCCCGGATGCTGGGCAAAGAACGATCGCGGCTAAAAAACAGCCCTTTCCCCGTATTTGTTTCCGAGGATTCCAGACCGATCTTTGATTATTTTCTTAGAAAAACATTTAGCAGCCAGGCAAAAGAGTCCTGTGAGGTCACTCTGTCTGCCGGCGATGCCCCTCCTGTGTATGCATACCTTACCGGGGTAGCCACCGAAAAGGGAACCCAATGTTTGGTTACGGCCCTTGATTTAACCAAACGCAGACAGATAGAAGATGAATTGGTTGCTGCTAAAGAAAAAGCCGAGGAAAGTGACCGGCTCAAATTACTCTTTCTTGCGAATATGAGCCACGAGATCAGAACACCCATGAACGGTATTATGGGCTTCACCAGTCTGCTCAAAGAACCGGCGCTGAGCGGACAGGAGCAGCAAGAGTACATCCGTATGATCGAGAAAAGCGGGACCCGTATGCTCACGATCATCAACGATATCATGAGCATTTCTAAAATAGAGGCGGGAGAGGTAACCCTTTCTATCTCCGATACGAATGTAAACAGGGAAATCAAAGACATTGAAACCTTCTTCCAGCCGGAAGCCAGGCAAAAAGGAATACAGATTATCATAGATCATTCGTTGACTGACAAACCCATCACCATTAAAACGGACGAGGAGAAATTCTATGCCGTACTGACGAATCTGGTTAAGAACGCCCTGAAATTCACCCATAAGGGATCTGTTGAGATTGGCTGTGAGAAGAAAGGGGAATACCTGGAATTTTTTGTCAGAGACACCGGCATTGGCATTCGTCCGGATCAAAAGGAACTGATTTTTGCGAGATTCAGACAAGCAAGTGAATCGTTAACCCACCATTTTGAAGGTTCCGGGTTGGGCTTATCCATCTCGAAAGCCTATGTGGAAATGCTTGGGGGGAAAATTTGGGTGGAAAGCGAGTTGGGAGAGGGATCCACCTTTTATTTTACGCTCCCCTACCATGATGACGAGCAAAAGGAGTCAACCAACGAAAAGCTTGTTTCCGGAAAAACAGAACAGAATCAAATTCGGGATCTGAAGGTTGTCATTGTAGAAGATGACCCTGTATCGGGAATAATCCTCGGTAAGATAATCCGCAAGTACTGTAAAGAAATTTTGCAGGCCAAAGACGGGGCAGAAGCCGTTGAACTATGCCGCAACAACCCTGACATCGATTTGATATTTATGGATATTCAGATGCCTGAGATGGACGGATACGAAGCGACCAGGCAAATACGAACATTTAACAAGGATGTCGTGATAATAGCACAAACGGCTTTTGCACTTTCCATTGAGAAAGAAAAGGTGCGGGAGGCAGGTTGCAACGATTATATTTCAAAACCTTTTAAACTACCCTTGCTGTTCGACTTAATGGGAAAATATTTTAAAAATAGATCTGGCGACGTGGGTAGTTAGCAGTGTAAAACCACCCGGAAAAGTAACCGCTATGTTTCCTGATCTATATTTTCACCCGAACAAATCATCGGTTTGTCCTGGTAGCCCGGGTTTTCGAAGCTGAATCCCCAATTTTTCATGAAATTTCTTTGCGCAATACTGCGCCAGTTCCGGGGTGTATTGTTCCTCGTGTTGATGCAGGAAAAACCAGAGCCGTTTCAATCCCATCTTCATCCACAAACCGATTCGGTCGATCCATTCATCCAGGCGCTCAAAGTCAGTAGGATGCAAGTTATTACCTACAAACCGGACGAATGCCTCGGGCGTTGTCAGGCGCATATGCACCAGTTCCCGGAAGCGTGAGGTATCGGTAATCACAGCGGTTATTTGTCTCTCTTTCATTACATCGAATAACCGTTCTGTATACCTACTGCCGTCAAACCAGCTAATATCCCTGAGCTCCAGTCCAAGAGAGAAACCCGATGGGACCTCCTGCAGATACTGGATGAGATCATCAATACGTGATGCTTTAAAATTAGGGGGCATCTGGAGGAAGATCGTGCCCAACTTATCCCCAAATAAGCTCATACGCTGAAAATAATCATCCGTAAGCTTTAGGGCATTTCTCAGACGCATCCGGTGGGATATGATTTGATATACTTTTGGACAAAACTTAAAATCCGTATCCACCTGTGACACCCAATTCTTTACAACTTCCGGTTTCGGGATATTATAATGAGTGGCATTCAGCTCGATAGCATTAAAATTCTTCGCATAGTAGTGAAGCATCTCATCTTGCCTGGTCCCTTCCGGATAAAGTTGACCTATCCAGTCTTTGCGACCCCATTTGGCACCTCCGACATAAATCTCCGTATCCTGCTTTTTTCCTCCTAAAACAGCAACCGTTTCCGGATGATCATCCGGCAGCATGAAATTCACCTCATTAACGTCACTCGATTTTCCAAAGTCCATACTATATAATGGTTTAACTTCAGGTTTAACCGGCAAAATCGAATGGTATTTTCCTGCCATCAGTCCCAAAAATCGTGTTGCCGGTGAAGACAATCTTAATAACTAATCCATCTAAATATAGCTGAGTTCATCAACCCTGCCAAATCAATCAAAAAATTCTCTGCATATTCACGTCTGATGAGGCTTCAAAACGAGAATAACATCAATTTTTTGCCCTATACCAATACTGGATGGGCAGTGTCATTTTGAGCCTGACAGCACGGCATTGGGCATATTTGATACATTTTGAGACCGAGTTCTCGACCGACCGGCCACGGTCCAGTGCTCATTCGACCATCCAGCGGGCCGAATAAGCTTCATTGAGTCCGTATCAGGCAGTAATCTCGGCCTTGGCTGCCTCTCCCATGGTCGTCTCTTTCTTGTCTCTGACAAGCTTAATACCGGCATAAATAATCACGGAGATAATAACCGCGGTTCCCACAAATGGCAAATAATGTGACAGTGCGAAAAGCGCCCCACCCCATGCCGGGCCAACAACACGACCGAATCCGGATATGCTTTGTGAGGTACCCAACACCCGACCCACATCCTCTTTGCGAGCCCGCTTGGAAAGGATACTGTTCATAACAGGTACATTCAGACTAACACCGCTGGCCATGATGCCGAGGAAAATCATCAGCAATGGCTTGCTGACCGCAAGGCTCAGAAGTCCCAGGCCAATAACCATCAACACATTTCCCGTGAGGAATATCTTTTCCTCATCATACTTCTTAGCCAGATGCCGGATAAGCCCGCCCTGGATAAACACGGCTATTAATCCAATGTAAAAGAACTGGATACCCACCTGTTCGGCTGACATGTTAAGCACCTTACTGGCAAACAACGGAAAGGCACTGTAGATGCTGGATTGACCGAAAGATAGCATGAATACGCAGACCAGGAGCCAGATAAAGATGCTTTTCTTGCCCTGCTGGCTTTCATCCATGAGTGAATCCCAGAATTTTTTGGTAAAAATACTGTTGCGCTGGATGCGCATAGCATCTTTATGAACTGGTTTTGCTTTCGTTTTATCAACCGTTTCGGGGAGTTTGAAAATCACCAACAGGAAACTGCAGAAAGACATCAACGCCGCGAAAAATCCGGGGAACTCATACTTGTTAGCCGAAATCATACTTGCCAGATGGGGAAATCCGATTGCCCGAACAGTATTTGCAAAAGCCGGATGAATCAAAGCAGTAGCCAGGGCAGGTCCGACCACGAAACCAATCCCGAAAGCGGCACCAATCATGCCCATGCCTTTTGAACGTTCTTCCGGAGTTGTCACATCCGCTACATAAGCCTGTGCCGTAGAAATGTTGCCTCCCATGATGCCGGCCACCAACCGCGACAAGAACAAGACCGTCAATGATCCGGCCAGACCAAATATGATATAGGCAATCACGTTACCGAAGGTACTCAGCAACATAATAGGACGCCTGCCAATACGATCAGACAAACTTCCCCAGATCGGCGAAAAAATAAGCTGAGCAAAAGAATAGATACTGTACAACAAGCCGATGGCGATGGCCCCGGCTTCAAACTGCTTGGCGTAAAACGGCAGAAGTGGCAGTACAATACCGAAACCCAACAGGTCAATTAAAACGACAAGAAAAACAGTGGTCAGGGAGGATTTTTTCATGATTTGGGGGTTGTCTCGTTTCGTAGATATTTGTTGGCGATTTTGTGCGCTGCGGCTATCGTCTTGTCAAGCATCTCATACTCATGAGCATTGGAGATGAACCAGGATTCATAGTTGGAGGGTGGCAGATAGATACCTTCGTCGAGCATTCGATGAAAAAACTCGCGAAAAAGATCCGTGTTCGTTGTCTGAGCACTATCAAAATCCGTCACCTGTTCCTCTGTGAAAAACACGGTAATCATCGAGCCGACACGGTTGATATGAACCGGGATTTCATATGCACTAAACGCCTTGATAAGACCATCTTCCAAATGGTAACCTTTCTGTTCGAGTTCAAAATAGTGGTGCGGATTTTCATGCAGTTCCCTCAGTAAAGCGAGTCCGGCACTCATGGCTAAAGGATTACCAGACAACGTTCCGGCCTGGTAAACAGGGCCAACCGGGGCGACCATATTCATAATTTCGATCTTCCCGCCATAGGCACCTACAGGCAGTCCGGCACCGATGATCTTGCCATACGTCACAAGATCCGCCGTAATGTTATAAACTTCCTGGGCACCACCCGGTGCTACCCGGAAACCGGTCATCACTTCATCAAAAATCAGCACGGCATTTCCCTGATCACACAACTGTCTCAGACCTTCCAGAAATTCTTTTTTGGGCGGGATACATCCCATATTCCCGGCAACAGGTTCCACTATGACGGCCGCTATCTCATCTTTATTGTTCCTGAAAAGCTGTTCCACACTTTGCAGATTATTATAACGTGCTAGTAATGTATCTTCAGCTGTGCCTTTCGTTACACCAGGGCTGTCAGGTGTCCCAAGGGTCAACGCCCCGCTTCCTGCTTTGATGAGAAAGGAGTCGGCATGTCCATGGTAGTTGCCTTCGAACTTGATAATTTTATCACGGCCGGTGAAACCGCGGGCAACGCGTATTGCACTCATGGTGGCCTCTGTCCCGGAGTTCACCATCCGAATCTTTTCCACCCCGGGCACCATATCGACGATCAGCTCCGCCAGTTGCACCTCTATTTCCGTTGGTGCTCCAAACGAAGTGGAATATTCGGCTGCTTTTTTTACGGCTTCAACAACCGGTTCCCAGGCATGTCCGAGGATCATCGGTCCCCAAGACCCGACAAAGTCGATATACTCATTACCATCGACATCGGTCAGGACAGCTCCTTTGGCTTTTTTGATGAACGGTGGTGTTCCGCCGACCGACTTATAAGCCCTTGCCGGAGAATTCACTCCGCCTGGTATTACTTTCTGAGCCCGTTCGAATAACCGAGTGCTTTTATCGAGATTCATTATCCTGTTACGTAAAAAAATTTATTATGACTATTTCGTCCAATCTTCAACTTTTATCCCTTTTATACGTTTGAAGTCTCGCTTTCTCCGAAACGTAGAGATCCATTGCATGATAGATGGGGAGGATTTGGATACCCGTCAGAAAGTTATCCAGTACCTCTTGATTCTTCCTTTTGTTTCGACTGTTCGCAACACCATATTTCATTTCCGCCAATGTGATTTCAGAAATGAAGCAGTTCTCAGGATCAACTTTTTTAAACTTACTCTTCAGGTCAAATAACCCCCTGATATAATAGATGCAAATATTCGTATCCAGAAGATATTGATTCAAAACTCAGCAATATTTCTATTAAAAGTCCGGGACCCTTTGATTATACGGATCAATTCTTCTGCACTTTCATCTTCATCCCAACCCACAAAGGCAGTATAAAAATCAGTTTGATCCACCCGACTCTTATGCTTTACAGACTGTGATAATCTTGAGATGAGGTTGAGCTTGTGCCTGGTACTCATGTTTTTCAACAGAGCAAGGTAGCTGTCAGTGAGTTTGGTATCTATGTCTGCTGTATTCATAAATGAGATTCGTCGTTACATTATCAAATTGAACCTGGGTAGACGCTAGTTGAAACGGTACATTACTGGAAAAATTACCATCTGCCACTCGGAAATGTAATCAAAAAAAAATATGGCATGAATATGTAAAACAACGCATTAGTCTCTTTAAAAACGCACTTATTATTCAGTAATCATGCCTTTGCCAATAATTCGGCGACCTGACGTGCAAAGTAGGTTGCGATCAAATCGGCGCCGGCCCGTTTGAAGCCAAGCATCATTTCCATGACTGCCTGGTCTTCGTCGATCCAGCCATTGGCTGCCGCAGCTTTAATCATGGAATACTCGCCGGACACATTATATACGGAAACAGGAACCATCACATTTTCTTTTACCACACGGATGACATCCAGGTAGGGCAGTCCCGGTTTGACCATCACAATATCGGCACCTTCCTGCTGATCCATCTGGGCTTCCTTGACTGCTTCCCGGACATTCGAGGGATCCATCTGGTAGGTTTTCTTATCTCCGAATCCCGGTGCCGAATCCAGGGCATCCCGGAAGGGTCCGTAGAAACAGGAAGCATATTTGGCACTGTATGCCATGATTCCGGTCTTATCGAGGCGTGCTTCCTCAAGGGCCGCACGCATTTTCCCGATCCGGCCGTCCATCATATCGGATGGGGCGACGAAATCGGCACCGGCTTCGGCGTGAGACAATGCCATGCGAGAAAGGATTTCCACCGACTGATCATTGACGATATCACCGTTTATCACCACACCATCGTGACCATAACTGGAATATGGGTCAAGCGCGACATCGGTCATCACGCACATATCCGGAACAGCCTCTTTCACCACCTTGATGCTGCGCTGCATCAACCCGTCCGGGTTCAAGGCTTCCGTTCCTTCATTGTCTTTCAGATTATCCGGCACTTTTACAAACAGGAGCAGGCATCTGACGCCAAGATCAAACAACTCTTTCGCTTCCTGAACAAGTAAATCCGTACTAAACCGGTAATAGCCTGGCATCGAAGAAATTTCCTCCCGCTTATTCTTCCCTTCCATCACAAATACGGGAGCCATTAAATCGGAGGTAGTGACCATATTTTCAGCCACCATGTCGCGGATTAGTCCGGTGCTCCGGAGTCGCCGCGGACGTGTGTTTGGATAAGTTCCGTTGAAAGTCATTTTTCACTCATTTTATGTGTCAGTAATCCTTGTTCATAAATCTTTATACATGAAACAGGCTGGTCACAAGTCACAGACTTGCGACAGTGTAAGGTCAATATAATTACACCCAGTCCTTCGGGTGTCTCAGAACTTCCAGTAATTCTTCTTCCCTGGAACCGGGTACAGGCGTGTAATGATAATCCCAGCGCACGCGGGGTGGCAAGCTCATCAGGATGGAATCGATGCGGCCGTTTGTCTTCAGTCCAAAAAGGGTTCCACGATCGTGGATCAGGTTAAACTCGGCGTAACGTCCGCGCCGGATTTCCTGAAAATACCGCTGATGTTCATCAAACGGCAACGCCATGCGTTGTTTGACAATCGGCAGATAGCTGTCAATGAATGCATTCCCCGCATCCATAGCAAACGCGCACCAATCCTTGAGCGAGTGTTCTTCATCCGGGCGGCAGTAATCAAAAAAGATACCACCTATTCCCCTCCGCTCATTACTGCGATGTGTGTTGTTGAAATAACTGTCACATTCTTTTTTAAACCCCGGGTAGAACCTGGGATCATGACGATCACAGGCTTCTTTCAGCACAGAATGAAAATGACGGGCATCTTCTTCCCACAGATAGTAGGGCGTCAAATCAGCACCTCCGCCAAACCATGCGTCGATGGGCGTTTTGCCATCCTTCCCATAGAGTTCAAAGAAACGGTAGTTCGCATGGACCGTCGGTACCATCGGGTTCGCAGGATGAATGACCAGAGAAATACCGGTTGCATAGAATCGTCTTTGTACCGCCTTAGCAGAAACAGAAGAGGATCGATTTCCACCTATTTTACCTTGCGAAGGGAAACTTTTTGCAACCCCAAACTGCTGGCGAATGGCTTCGGGAAGATCCCCGTAAACAGTAGAACAATTGACACCCCCTTTCTCAAAAACTTCTCCGTGCTCGATCACACGTGTTCGGCCACCACCGCCTTCCTCTCGTTTCCAGTTATCTTCATGAAAGCGGGTTGCCGGTTCGAGCTCCTCTAAGCTCTCGCAGATACGATCCTGCAAATCATAGACATACTGCGTGAATTTACTCCGCACCGAAATGTCGGTTTCCGTCTGTTGATTATCTGTCTGATCACTCATGATTCCTGATATTCCTTTACCGCATCGACAAATGCCTGTGCTTGATCCACGGGTACTCCCGGTAAAATACCGTGACCCAGATTTACGATATATCGTTGTTTGCCAAACCTGCTGATCATCTCATGTACTTCTTTCCGGATCACTGACACTGATGAAAGAAGATGGCTGGGGTCATAGTTCCCCTGTAATGTAACTTTTCCATCCGTTACTTTTCGCGCATATTCCGGATGGATCGTCCAGTCGAGGCCGAGCGCCGATCCGGACTCTGCCATGCGCTCCAATGCATACCAGCTTCCTTTTGCAAACACAATAACAGGCGCCTCTTTAATCTGATCCAAAATTTGCCTGATATACGGCCACGCCATCCGGTTAAAATCATCGGAGCTCAGCAACCCCGCCCACGAATCGAACAATTGCAGTGCTTGTGCACCCGCTTCAATTTGGGCATTCAGATAATCCGCCGTAGTCTGTGCAATGATTGACAACAAACGTCGGGCCGCTTCACCATTTTGATAGCAGAACTGTTTTGCCCTGCTAAAATTACGGGACCCATGTCCTTCCAGAAGGTAGCAATAGATGGTCCACGGTGCGCCGGCAAAACCGATGAGCGGCACACGGCCATTCAACTCTTTTCGAGTGAGCGTGATGGCATCCATCACATAATGAAGGCGCTCTTTCATATCCGGCACCACAAGTCGATCAACATCGGCTGCGCTTCGTATGGGATTGTGGATGACCGGACCTTCGCCCTTCTCGATAGTCACTTCGAAGCCCAGTGCCTGAGCTACAACCAGGATATCCGAAAAGAGGATGGCAGCATCCACTCCAAGTCGGTCAATCGGCTGAAGCGTGATTTCGGCAACCAGCTCCGGGGTCTCGCACCGTTCAAAAAAAGAATATTTCTTCTGTAGACGGCGATATTCCGGCAGATAGCGTCCCGCCTGCCGCATCATCCATACCGGTGGTCTGTCGACAGTCTCACCTCTGAGGGCTTTTAGAAGTAAATCATTTTTTAGGGGAGGAAACGATCCTGTCATCTATCTCTATTATTCACTCTGTTCGCGATGCTGTAATAATCAGCTATACTTTTAAGCAAGGTTTCGGTTTTGGTGTCGTCTGATTCAATTATTTCGCTGAATCCTGCATCCCTTAGCGCTAACGCTGTTGTTGGCCCGATGGCAAACACGGGCAGATCCGGAATCTCATGTTCTCCGAGAAAAGCCTCGACGGCACTTGGGCTGTAAAAGACCAACGCACGATACCTATCCACATCTGCTATCTCCGGATTTGCAAGGGTTTGGTATGCAACCACGGCTAACACTTCAAATCCTGCATCAGAAAGAAGGTTTTCAAACTCCTCTCTTCTCCGGTTGCCACAGAACCAGGCGATTTTCCCGGTTCCCATTTCATCAATAATGAACCGGGCAAGGGCCGCAGCATTGTGTAACTCGGGTACATGTGCATTCAAGCCTGTTTTAAACAGTTGTTCGGCTGTTGAAGGACCTACAGCATATACTACCTTGCCTGAAGATGAGACGGGAAAATCCAGAGAATAACGCCGGTAACCTTCCACACCGTGTTTACTTGTGAATGCCAGCGCATCCGGGTTAAACTTACTCAAATTGGTGTGAATCTCCTCCCATTGTTTGGGATAATCGAATTGAAGAATGGGATTGCAGCTCAGTTTGAGCCCCAGCTTTCTGGCCAGCTCGAGTTGGTTTTGATTAAGCTGCCGGGTAACCAGAACGGGGATAAGCCTCTGATCCCGAAAATTCTCCGGAAAGCTTTCGACAACACTCATTTCTTACCATCCTTTGGAGGATGCTGCCCTCTTTCCTCATCAGCTTCTACTTTGCGGATGGCCCTGATCACTTTGTCTGCACCCTGAGAAAGCAGCTCTTCGGCTGTCCAAACACCCATTTCCCTTGCATTATCAACGGATATAGCATCCTCGATATCAAATCGTTCACTTCCGTCCGGCATCAGGGCTACAGCCTTGAAATTCACCATCCCATCCTCAATAAATGCATAAGCTCCAACGGGAGCACTACATCCGGCCTCCATCATAAAGAGGAAATCGCGTTCAATCCTGGTGCAGAGCGCTGTTTCTTTATGATTGAGTTCGCTCAAAATTCGAACCAGCCGTTCATCATCACTGCGAACCATAACGGCCATTGCTCCCTGGGCCGGTGCCGGCAGCATCCAGTCCAGTTTCAGATCCGCCTGATAATCCAGTCCAAGACGTTTGAGGCCTGCCAGTGCAAATATCGTTGCATCCCAATCACTTTCCCGAAGCTTGCGAAGACGCGTCTGAACATTACCCCGGATATCGACCACTTTGTGATCGGGATATTTATTTAACCATTGAGAAGCCCGACGGTTGCTGCTCGTAGCAATGACACCCTGACGATGCTCTTTTTTCAGGAAGTCTAATCCGTTTCGTGTCACCAGTACATCCAGTGGATCTTCCCGTTCCAGCACCGCAGCTATCGTCAGTCCCTCCGGCAACGTTGTGGGAATATCCTTAAACGAATGAACCGCTATATCGATATCACCCTGAAACAATGCTTCATCCAGTGCTTTTGTAAAAACTCCCTTTCCTCCCATAAGATGAAGTGGAGTATCCAGAACCGCATCTCCTTCAGTCTTAACAAATTCCAGCTTACTGTGTTGTCCCAGTCTTCGTAATGCCTGCGATACATGCTCAGCCTGCCACGTGGCCAGTTTACTGTCGCGTGTTCCGATGATGAGCGTCCGTGTTTCAGTCAATATCCGATTCCTTTTCTAATTTGAACATGGACTGGACCATCCGGGTCAATTCCTCCGGAGATTCTTTGTTGGCCTTGAGATGATCGATAGAGTGGGCGGCAATGCGATTTACAATACGATGGGTAACAAGTTCCAGTCTGCCAACGACTTCTTCCGGAAACTGATGGCGATAACGTTCCAGTTCTTCATCACGGATTTCGTTCAGCTTCCTGGTAAGGGCAACAATGGTGGGAACGACCTTCTGTTCACTCAGCCAGTCCAGATAAGCATTAAATTCATCGGCAATAATAGCCTCAGCTGCCGGTACGCTTTGTTCGCGTATCCTGAAGGATTCATCCGTCGCATCGTTGAGCTGATCCATGTTTACCAGTTGAACTTGCTCCAACTCTTCAACATCCGTATCAACATTACGGGGGACGGACAAATCGAGGAGCACCTGCCGGTGCGCCTGTCCATTTGTTGGAAAATGAGATTTATTCAGGATGGGATGGGGTGCCCCGGTTGCGACCAATATGAGATCGGCCCTGGAAACTTCATCGACCAGATTCTCAAATCCCGACACAGTCAGGCTATAGCGATCGGCCAGATCATCCGCGCGTTCTTTGTTTCGATTGATCAGCGTCAATTGCGAAGCACCGAGTCCCACCAGATTCTTACATGTCACTTTACCGATTTTCCCGGTTCCCAGCAGCAGAATGTTTTTCTCCTGCCAGTTGTCGATATGCCGGCGGGCAAACTGAACGGCAGCGTATGCCACACTTGCAGCTCCGTATCCAAGATCGGTTTCAGTGCGTACCCGTTTGTGGGTTCTGAAAATGGACTGGAACAAGCGGTGAAGTTCGCCTTCTACTAAATTATACGATTTAGAGGCTTCATACGCTTCTTTGACCTGTTTCACGATCTGCAGATCACCGAGGATCTGTGCATCCAGACCAACAGTCACTCTATAGAGATGCTGAACGGCTTTTTCCCCATGCAGCGCAAATCCATACGATTTGAAAGTCTCAATATCACCCTTTGTATGTCTGACCAGCAAGTCCTCAAACTGTTTTTCGTCGGGGGTAATACCAAAAAGTTCGGTTCGGTTACACGTTGATAAAACAATCAGGTTATCTAAACCAATCTCCCGGGCCTCATCAAGAAGATTTTCACGCTGACCTTCAGTCAGACTGAAGCACTCCCTGACCTGCACTGGTGCTTTCCAGTGATTTATTCCAACAACGACGAAATCTTCAAGTTTACTATTTGTAAGCGACATATTCGGTTATGATACGCTGCTGGTTTTGATCTTATTATGTACTTCCGGGAGAAGATGTCCGATTTGATGAACGACTTCCTGCGAAAGGGCCGCTATAAAGTCCGGGTGATCATTTAATCCGGGCATTACAACGAGGTTTTCGATTTCGTGGCCTTCTTTTTCCAGATCCTCACGTAGTTCAATATTCAACTCGCTTAAGGTCTCGATGTGATCAGTCACGAATGCAATGGGAATCATTACAAAATTTTTTATTCCGTAATCGCATAGACGTTTCACCAAATCAACTGTATTTGGTTGCGTCCACTTGGCTGGCCCGACGCGCGATTGAAAGCTGAGCCAGTAAGTTTCATTTTCCGGCCGGCGTGCCATGACGGCTTTGACGGTTTCTTCAATCTCTTTTGTATACGGATCACCGGACTCCACTTCAGCGATTGGTGTTCCATGTGCCGAAAAGACCAGATGAATCCGCGTGCGATCGACGGTAAGAGAACTCAACACCTCATCGATCCGCTGATTGATGGCATCCAGATATGATTCGTTAAGATGGTAATTACGGATGTGATATTCTTTCCAGGGAAACGCCTTACCTTCATTCTTTTGCTTCGCTTTCACTTGGTCCCAATCGCGGAAGCTGCTGCCGGTTGTCGTCCAGGAAAAATGGGGATAAAGAGGAAGGAAAACAGTATGCGTGATGCCATCCTCACGCATCTCATCCATTATGGCATCGGCGAAAGGAATCCAGTAACGCATCGCCGTATATGCCTTGAAGGAGACTTCCGGATACTCATCATTCAAAAGCTTTTCAAGAGCCCTGCGTTGCGCCTCTGTAAGGCTATTGATTGGCGAACAAGCTTTTGAAGCCTTTTTGTCATTTCTATTAGGACAATATTTGCTTCCCATACAACCGTTCGGGCAACCGTTAATTTTTTTGTAATTCTCAGCTACTTTGGGTGACCGGAATTTTGAAATGGTTCGTGCAAGGCCTTCCTGAACACGTCCGCCACCGAGTTTAATGAT
Organism: uncultured bacterium; assembly: GCA_963787205.1. Lineage (GTDB taxonomy): Bacteria > Bacteroidota > Rhodothermia > Balneolales > DATFMH01 > DATFNI01. The sequence goes on along the minus strand of CAWBCD010000034.1, from coordinate 11,943 downwards.
ATCGGTGTCACTGAAAAGATTATATAAAAAAGGTTTAACGGCCTCCGGAGAGGTCGGTCCGCCGAGGTTCATCAGAACCACACCGATACGAATCTGTTCACTGCTCATTGACGATCATGTCGATTACCTTGGGTCAAAAACGGTATACCGCCGCTGTATAAGGATGAAAGAAACAGAACAAATGTGAAGAGTAAATGAAGAGTAGCAAGGCTTTTATTATTTAGAATGGTTCTTAGGAAGGATTGGGCCTTCGGCAATCAGCAGTCAGCCATCAGCCACGGCTTGTTCAGGCGAGGACGCCTGAACAAGCGGGGGTTACTATTTCTTGTTTACTGACAACTGTTCACTGACCCTGTCCGCTGTCTCCAGGCCGCCGACAATACAATCGCTCACCGAGATGCCAGATCGATAGTTTCCTGTGAAGAATAATCCATTCCGGCTTTTCTCAAGGTTATCCAGCATATCACGAACATGTTCGTAACCTACATTGTACTGGGGGATAGCCTTTGGCTGCAAAATATGTTTCATATACACCGGACTCCCATGAACGCCGAGGAACCGTTGCAAATCAAGCAAAACATTATCTCTCAGTAGTTCTAAAGGTTGTTTTGCACTCTCCGGGTTTCGCGCTCCTCCCACATAGCTGGCCAGTGTTACATATCCTTCAGGTGCACGGCCCGGGAAAAGCGTGGAAGTGAACAGTGTCCCAAGAATTGATGAATTTTCTACGGCCGGGACCAGCATACCAAAACCATCGAGCGGATGCTCCACATTCTCCCGCTCAAATCCCATAGTCAGAACACTGACGGGTGGATAGGATACCTCCTGAAAGCGCTGGCTGTCAAAAATCTTATCATTCAATATGATTTTAGGCAGGCGGTACAATGGAACCGTACTTACGACAATGTCATATTTACTCTTTCCCTTTTTACCGTCCGATTTCCATTCCAGCATCCACCGGTCATTTTCCCTCCTGACCGTTACCACTTCCGTTTTGGTTTGGATATTCTGTTCCAGGATTTTTGCCAGAGTCTGGGCTAACTGTCCCATTCCCTTCGTGAAGGAATACATCCTTGCCCGCTGTTTGGAGGTCTCGCTTCGTTTTTTTCGTTTGCGGGCTCCCAGTATGGCGCCTTTAATTAACGACCCATACTCCTGTTCCAAATCGAACAACTTTGGAAACGCCGATTTCACCGACAATTCCCCTGGATCCCCTGCATAAACACCAGATACAAACGGATTGATCGCATAATCCAGAAATTCCTTCCCGAGCCGCCGTGTAACAAAACCGGCCAGTGTTTCCTCATAACGATTGTCCCATCTTGATATAAATGGTTCGCGGAGCAGGCGTAATTTTGCCGATTTACTGAACAAAGGAGTTTTCAAAAAAGACATCGGCGAAGATGGCAGGCTGTAGGGTTTTCCATTCCTGACAATGAACCTGTTCTTCGCTTCCGGTCCCGGTTCACAGAGGGCAGACTCCAAACCGATCGCGTTAACCAACTCACGAATGCGCGGGCTCGTCTCCAGATAGGTATGTGGACCTGCCTCAGATAGCCATCCATCCTCACGAAAACTCTCTATAACTCCCCCTGTCCGGCCGGATGCCTCGATTATATCAGTGTCAAAACCGAGTTCTTGCAGACGATATGCCGTTACAAGTCCGGATATCCCTGCACCGACAACCGCTACTTTACTGCTGACATTACTCATTCAATTGTATCATTTGCCGATTCCAATTCCGTGTCACCACTTTCGTGGTTAATTCCAGGTGAAAACATACGCATTACCTGGCTAAAAATGTTCGTACTAATGGCTGTCCACCGTTTTCTTGGGCTCATAGACAGGAACCGGAGAACATTCCTCAGCTCGATCAGCACATAGGGCGGATCGGTGACAAGCGTGTCATTCTGAATAATGAAATCCCAGTCGAGTTCATGCTCGAAATGTACACCATTCTCCTGCATAAGTTCCTTAAAAAAATTAGCAATCAAGCCGTAGCCGATCGTTGTCGGGTGCAGCCCGTCCAGACTGAAAATTCCGCCGGCAGCCAGTTTCCCGGTCTGATCATCCAACCGGATATAATCTGAATTGATTAAAGATGAATTTTTCCCCAAAACCAGATAAGAAGTCCTGGGGTTCCTTTTTAATGCTTCAATGAATTTGTGGGGATAATCTATTTGATAACCGGCTGGTCTTCGCCGTTGAGCCAGCCTCCCGATGTTTTCATGAAGAGGAACAACTATCCAGCCATACTTTTTTGCAACTTCACGAATGGTATCGTTATACGCATCTACTACCTGGTCCAGCTCACGGGCCTGCTCCCTCGTGAAGTATGGATGGATCTCCGGATCAAATGCCTGATCCCACACCCAGAATCTCGTGTAATAATCAAAATATCCATCCTCGTGGGGTTCTCCCATGTTTATTCCGCGTGAAGCCGGAGGAATTGTTACGTAAGGCAGTGTAGCCGTAAAAACCCGCTTTGCCTTCATTTTCTGAATTTTTTCACCCAGGGTCCTGAAAAGCAATCTGAAATGGTCCGGATGAGTAACCGTATAATTGCGATTAAATGGCAGACTGCCCAGCGTTTCTTTCGTGGAATAGCGTATTTCCATACTTGTAATCCCACCAATCACATTGTTGGCACCCAGGTAGACGATCAGATTTTCAATACCACCGTTTTCGGCAAGAACGCGTGCATTGTCCATCATGGAATAATCCTGAAACCTGCTGCCAAAAGTCGGATTGACAACACAACGTGTCGTAGTATACATCGCATTGCCGTGTAGAAGGTCAGAAAGATCAAATTCGGCCGGATGAGTCTTGATATAATCCCGGGCTATTTCCTCTGTCATCTTCCAGCTATCGCTCACCGTGAATCCCCAGACAGACTGATTATGATAAGGCATGTTGTGATCTTTATACAAAGGAACATAACCGCCATCCCAATATCGTTTAATGCGTCTTGTTGTACTGTAGAGATAACGTAAAGCGGCAAGATAGTTTCGCCAGCCCACCTGATCACCATAAATGTCACTCAGGCCACGAATCAGGACCTCAAGGTTCAGTGGGATGCCTCCCTGGGCAGTAAATGAAGGTTGGGTGAAGGCAATATCGTCACCCATGGCTCGGACCAGCATCGAAGGATAATTCAGGTCCGTCCTGTAGATGCATCCATTGTTAAATCCAAGAGTGAGACTATCACCAATGGTTACCAGACGATGCTCCCGGCGCCTCCAATAATCGAATAATGACTTCATATATGTTTATTCACGGATTTTTAAAAGTATCGCAAACCCCCGAGAAAAAAGAAAGGAGTAATGCGCGAGTTTTATTTTGCATTAACAAGCTCTTCCCTATTTTATCGTGCATATTACATTGCCCTGTTAAATACCGCTTTCCCTTTATGGCTGATTACACACAATACAAAACATCGGATACCAATAATCATCTTTCTGAGTTCAGGCAGAATCGACTCCGGATGAATGAGAAGATTATGAATCTCGATCATCTGGGCATAAAACGTTTTTTCAATCTGGATACCAATACCTACCGGGACGGTGCTCTCACGGCAGCGACCAAAGAATTACTGGGACTGGTAGCATCGACTGTTTTGCGTTGTAATGACTGTATCGACTACCATCTGGAACAATGTGCTAAATCAGGTTTTTCAAAAGATGAAATTATTGATGCTTTGAATGTTGCACTCGTTGTTGGTGGCAGCATTGTAATCCCGCATTTACGACATGCTGTTGCGACACTGGAAATTCTGGAAGAGGAAGGAACGCTAACTTAGAGTAATAGAAAATCGACCAGTAGATGAATTATACATTTAGACTCGAGAGTATCATCGTCAGGCGCAGGTACTTCTCATTTCTTTGTTTTTGCATATTGTTATTAGGTAACCGGATTTCACTGTTTGCCCAGGGTTTACCGGAAGCTTCCGGACAGGATTCCGTCCAGGTTCACTTCTTCCCGGTCGCTGCTTATACGTCGGATGAAGGCATCATTGTGGGGGGAGCCCTCTCACGGATAGATTTCAGGGGCGGCATAAAGCCATATCACAGCCGCTTTACGACTATGCCACTGGTCAGTACAAAGGGATACATCTCGCTAAATATTAAATACCAGCAGACACACTTATTCAATGCCCCGTGGCATCTTTTGGTGAATCCCTATCTCTATCGGATCGTTAACGACAATTATTTTGGTCTCGGCAATTCGACTGCTTTTTCGAGTCATCTTTGGAACAAAGGATTTTATTATGTAGAAACCCTAAATCTTGGGCTCGATGTCAAAACAACCTATCCACTTATATCCAATTCAAGAGGTAAAATACTTAAGCTCCAGCTACAGGGTGGATTCTCATATCTTGATCCCCGATCGAGAGGAGACAGCACCAAATTCAATCTCGACAATCTTACTGGCATGAAAGGCAGATGGCACAACTACGCGGGTGTCGGTCTGGTCTGGGATAACCGTGACGACGTGGATCTGCCAACCCGTGGAAACTGGGCATCTGTAGAGGTAAATCTGAGTCCTAAGCTCATTTTGAATAAACACAGCAATCTCGACTATCAGATTCAATACGCGCACTATTTCTCCTTTCATCTGATCCGGGATGTGGTGGTCGCCCAGCGCCTGTACTGGCATCAGTTGGTCGGAAAAGCGTCGTACTGGTATCAACCCTATCTTGGTGACGATCATACACTTCGTGGATTTCCGGAAAGGCGATTCACTGGTAAAGCCACGATGATCTATAACCTCGAACTGCGCACCTGGCTTTTCTCGCTCCCTTCTTTACATATCCGTGTGGGAGGACAACTATTCATGGATGCCGGAAAAGTTTATGAAACAAAGGATAATTACACCCATTTCTTTGAACATTACAAGCACACCTTCGGGTTGGGCGGCACGCTTTCGCTCTTTGATCCGCACTTTTTCATTCGGGGTGATCTTGGTTTCTCAAAGGATATGTGGCGAATCTATGCTGGATTCGGCTATATGTTTTGATTACTTCCGGAATCATTCAATCGTTTCAACCGTTTTATCATTAATAAATGAGGGTTTTGTAAAATTTTTCTCCTCTACCTTGACCAGCCCCGCCATTACTGCGAAAGCAGAAATCTTTTGGGATGCAAAGCTTTTATATCGTTTGAAATTCACGATCAAACCGGGAATAGAGAGGCATGAGAAGAGATTTAACAAAACCATCTAAATATTAATTTAACAGGATTATTGATCATGAATGATTTTAAAATTAAAGGTAATTGGAACGAGATGAAGGGTAAACTGAAACAACGTTTTGGTGAACTTACAGACGATGACCTGAGCGTAGGAGAAGGGAAACAGGATGAGCTTATTGGAAGACTCCAGCAAAAATTGGGAAAAACAAAGGACGAAGTGCTTAAGATTCTTGCCGATCTATAATTTCTAAATAATTCGCCCTTATTCTGTCTTAATTTGTACCTTTCCGCCCGTTAATCAACAATAAAGTTTGATATTTATGAATACCGGGAAGGTATTGGTCACTGCTGATCCGAATGAAGCCGCCTCTACTATACAGGCTTGTGAAAAGAATGGATTTCATTTCATTCATTTGCCGCTGGAATGGATAGAAACAAATGCAGAAATCACGTACGATACTCTGGCGCAGGAGATTCATGGCAATGATATAATCGTTCTCGGTTCTTACCGCAACACCTGTCATTTTCTGGATCTAATCGACCAGTTTGAACTTCAGGAGAGCGCGCGGGTTAAGCTTAATTTTACCATGAACCAGGCATCCGCAGAACTTCTGGAAGCAAATGGGGTGCCTGGAATCAGCTCTCACCCCCATAACAAGGCCATTCACTTGCTGGAGTTGATCATCCGGCTGGGACAACTACGGCCGGCTGTCTATCCACAGTTGGAGCATGCACTGGAAGAGATGCCGGCACTGTTCGAAGAACTGGACGTACCGTGCCATACCCTGCCTGTTTGCAAAAGGAAACATCCCGATACGGATCAGCTAAACATCTACAGGCAACGACTGGCGGCCGACAAGCCGGATTATGTCCTTATTCACGATAAAGATATGATCCGGTACCTGGCAGTTGCCTTTCCCGAACTGGATTTGCAAAGCGTAAAAATTATAGCGGCAAACCAGACTATTGAAGCAGAACTGAAAAAAGCATCGATTCCATATATAACTTCCAAAGAAGCAAGATTACCAATCGAACATTTCTGGCAGGATTGATCCGGTAGGTGGGATGTCATCCTGATTTATTCCACTTTAGTGGGATAAGTAGGATCTCGTGGCATCCAGAAACGGACCATGCAATTGCATCACGCTTAACTGTATCAGTGCTCACGAGATCCTACGCCGTCCCGCAAGCGAGACAGCATCAGGATGACCTCATCATTATTCAACTAAGTGTAACGAGTGTACACCCCGGGCCACCCTGTTCCCATGGTGCGAGCTCAAAGTTTTTGACTTCAGATCGCTTCTTCAGGTATTCGTGAATGAGTTTTCTCAGAATACCCTCGCCCTTGCCATGGATAATCTCGAGGTTGGTGAGTCCGGATACGACGGCCTCGTCGATAAAATGAGCCACTTCCCTGACAGCCTCTTCCCCCCGGTATCCACGCAGGTCCAGGCGCGTTGAACGGGGGCGAAAGCCTCCTCCCTCACTGTCGTTCAGGATCACCCGTACCGGCTCTTTTTTCTTTTTGGCAGGCTTTGCCACTTTGATGAGGTTCTTGTATTTGGTACGCAGTCTCATCCCGTTGACCAACACCACTGCGTTTTTGCCATCTGTTTCAATTAACTCTCCTGTCGATTTTGAGTCCTTCAGGCGAGTCATGTCGCCCTCCGCAGGAGGGTCACCCATATCCTTTGGCTGCTCTTCTTCCTCTTCGATCCGTTCCAGTTCGGCGTCAATCCTCTTCATCTCTTCCTCAACCTCCGAATGAGCCGATTTGATACTCTTCCGGGATGCCTTCTCTGTACGAATTTTTTCGACAGCTTCCTCGATCCGTTTATTGGCCCCGATAATCACATCCCGGGCTTCATTGAGCGCTTTTTCCCGGATCCGGTCCTGCTCCCGTTTCAGGGCTTCATATTTCTCCTGATAAAATTTTCGCTGCTTCTCAAGCTCACGACGCTCTTTTTCAAGCTGATGCACTTTCTCATCGGACTGTTGAACCGAATGTTCCATACTCAGGATCAGCGACTCCAGCTCCGTCCTCTGTTCTCCAAGATAACTGCGTGCCCTCGTTGTCAAATCGTGCGGCAAGCCCATGCGTTCTGCTATCTCAAAGGCATAGCTGCTTCCCGGTATCCCCTTGCGGAAACGGTAGGTCGGTGACAAGTGCTCCTGGTCAAACTCCATGGATCCATTCACCACATGAGGATGATTGTGTGCAAACGCCTTCAGACTTCCATGGTGCGTCGTGACAATAATCCTTGCCTTCCTTTCAATGATCTCCTCAATAAAGGATCGGTATAATGCTCCACCTTCTTCCGGGTCCGTACTGCTGCCGGCTTCATCGATCAGAACCAGGCTGTTTCCCGTCACCTCGCCCAATACCTTCTCCATCCAGGTCACGTGCGAGGTGAAGGTACTCAGATCGTTTTCTATGGATTGATCATCGCCTACATCAAAAAAGAGACCATCGACAACCGGTAATTCGCAATCTGGGGAGGCAGGGATTGCCAAACCGAACTGAGCCATCAAAACACACAAGCCAATGGTTTTCAGCGCTACCGACTTGCCCCCTGCGTTAGGACCCGTTATAATCAGTGCTTGTTCATCGCGGTCAAGTTCAAGAGAGAAAGGGATAATATCTTCCTTTTTAAAACCCGAACCCTTTTTGGTTTTCAGAATCAACAGAGGATTACGGGCGTTCAGCAACCGGAGTTTCCTGCCATTAGTGATCTGCGGAATCTCTCCGTCATAACTCATGGAGAAGGCGGCCATGGCATTGAGTGCATCAATCTCTCCAATTAATGACAGGTTGTGTTCCAGCTCCTTTGAGGCTTTTCCGATCGCCGACGTAAGAGTTCTCAGAATCAGTGCTATTTCCTTCTGTTCGGCGATTTCAAGCTGCCGGATGTCATTATTTATTTCCACAGCCTCAGACGGTTCAAGATACACCGTTTGTCCTGTTGCCGATACATCATGGATCAGTCCAGAGATCTTCCGTTTGAACTCCGCTTTGACCGGCAGAACCAGACGCCCTCCGCGCAGCGTCAATCCCTCGTCCGCCGTGCTCCCGTCACCTGATAACTTCCGGAGCATCCGGTTCAGGACACCGCGAACCTCGTTCCGCTTCCGGTTCAGGTTGTTCCGGATATCCCGAAGCGCATGACTGGCTGTATCCTTTACTTCCCCCTCTTCAGTCAAAACGCGATTGATCTCTTTCTCCAGATCGGGATTCAACGAAAGATGCCGGGCGATATCGAACGAGAGCGGATATACCTCACTGCGCTGTTTGAAGAATTGCTGTATTCTTCTGCTGAGTATGCAAAGGTTTTTGATGGTCAGGATGATCTCTGTATCGAGAATTTTTCGCTCAATTCGGGATGCCTGAAGATCGGGCCTCAGATCCGGGATTTGCTGCAAAGGAACCGTCTCATCCGAAATGTGAATATCAATGAATTCCCGTGTTCGGTCGAGCCGGAGTTTAACGGTGTCAAACCGGACGGCAGGTTTCCAATCAGAAAGTATAGCATGACCTTCCTCGGTATGGATTCTCTGCAGAAGCGCCTCCCGAATCGATTCGAGGCCAATTTTAAGGAATGTATTTTGAGGGATTATGTGCATAAACAGAATTCGAATATTTCTCTAGCCTGAAGATACAAACTTTGGCACGCGATTCGTTGCGAGGTGTACGGAACAAATTAATGAAACAATTTATTGCACTGGGTATAATACCCGTTGTTCAAAAACAGTTATTGATCAAATCCTAAACACAACGATGTCATTCTGAGCCCTCATTCAGGAACCTGTCAATGGGGGAATGGCCGTATGGGGGGCGAAGAATCTCGTGGGATCCGCATACGATTGTTGCATCTGAAACGACTTCTGCCGAAGACAAAACGAGATCCTACTTTTTCCTATAAATCGGAAAAAATCAGGATGACAGAAGTAGTGCAAAGCACTGTTCCGGGTTTCTTGATTCATCAGGACTTCATATTGCAGAATTTTATTCATATATCCTTTTGTAGGGCTATCAAGCTCGATACGAATTAATAAAAAAAAATTTCCCTTGGAAACCGCTAAACAAATTGACCGGAACACCATCCGAAATCATCCGCAATGGACGGACTGGAAGTGGCAGCTTCGCAACCAGATCCGGTCCCTTGAAGAACTGGAGCAATGGATCAATGTGACGGATGACGAACGGTGTGCTATCAAAGCCACCAATGGATTCTTTCGGTGGCGCATAACGCCATACTATGCCTCATTGATGGATCCGGATGATCCCAACTGTCCCATCAGGAAACAGGTTGTTCCGTCGATGGATGAGATGGATGACGACATCGACCTGTTGGCGCTTGATCCGCTCGAGGAACTGGCCCACAGTCCGGTGAAAAATGTGATTCATAACTATAAAGATCGCGTGGCTTTCTGCGTTTCCTCGATCTGTGCCGTTTATTGTCGCTATTGCCTTCGAAAGCGCATGGTCGGTGAGGGTGAGAATATGATGAACAAGCAGGAACTGCAGGAAGGTATCAACTATATCGCCAACCATTCTGAAATTAGGGACGTACTTCTTACCGGTGGTGATCCACTCACGCTCAGTGATGCCAACCTGGAATGGATCATCAGCCACCTGAGAGCCATTCCACATATTGAGATCATCCGGCTCGGATCCCGGTTCCCTGTGCTGAATCCGTTTCGGATCACAGACGAGCTCTGCCGGATTATCTCGAATTATCATCCGGTCTGGTTTAATACGCATTTCAACCATGTAAAAGAAGTCACCCCGGATGCGGAAATGTATATCGACAAACTGCTGCGTGCAGGGACACCAGTGGGCAATCAGACGGTATTACTAAAAGGGATCAACAACGATGCGGATACCCTCAAGGCATTGTTTAACAAGTTGGTTCAGGTACGTGTCCGGCCCTATTATCTCTATCAGGCACAACTCATTGGGGGAACGCGCCACTTCCGCACCACTATTGAAGAGGGCATGGAGATCATGAACCAGTTACGCGGTAGGACTTCCGGTTTTGCTATTCCTCTTTATGTGTTGGATACACCCTATGGCAAGGTGCCTTTGACACCAAACGGATTCCAAAAGCGTGATGGTGATTTTGTAGTAGTACAAGCTTATGGCGGCCAGACGTGGCGGGAATATAATCCAACATGTAATCAGGGAGCAGGTGACAATTAATTTTTGTGACTAATCCCCACGTTTTTCTCGCGTCGTAATAACAAATAACTAATGACACTGCCCGCCAACCCGATGATACCGCCGAGGTAAAAAGCATACGTCAGTTTCAGAAGATCCGCTATGACCCCAAAAGCAAGCGGACCAATCACCTGTCCGGCACTCATCGAAGTGGTGAAGGCGCCGGTAACCACGCCCATTCCGTGGATACGTCCCCTTTCCGTCCGAATAGCAACGGCCGATGCACGTCCGATTGCGCTGAACAAGCCCATCATGAGTGTAATAAGGATGAGCAAATAAAAATTGCTGGTAAACGGGACAAGGAACATCATAACCGGACTCAAAACAGCCCCGAAAAATAATATCTCTTTTCGGTGACTTATGAATCGATCGGCCAGCAGGCCTGCGGGATACTGAATTATTGCCCCGGCTACCATGTAAAATGACAGAACCACACCCACCTGGGTTTTAGACAGAGCCATACTCATGGTCGCCAGCAGTGGAAAGAACGTGTTGAAACCCCATCGATAGAAACCTCTTGAGCTCATAAGGGCCATAATACCCTGCATCTCTTTGTCTCCCATCACTCCCCGCCATACCTTCCTGAAAGAGATAGCATCTCCTTTTGCACCTGAACGAGTTCCCGGGCTCTCCGGCACCAGAAAAAATACCAGGATTAACGCCACAACCGACATACCAGCCATAGCGTAAAAGGGTGTTGTAATACTGAACCGGTCGGACAAGTAACCGCCCATAGCCGGACCAATCGCCTGTCCTCCAAAAAAAGAAAGGAAAAACAGGTTCATGTATTTTCCCTCCTTCCCTTTCGGAGTAATATCCCCGATGTACGATTGTGCAATCGGTGTGATGAGAACCGATGCGAACCCCTGTAATGTCCGGATTGCCATTAGCCATCCGGGTGTGTCAGCCCAGGCATAGGCGACAGATAACAACACAAGAAGACACAGACCTGCCAGGATCATCATTCGCCGTCCACTGCTGTCAGAATACTGCCCGATGATGGGTGCAAAAATTCCGCGGGACAAGGCAAATCCGGAGAATATGACACCGATAAGTAAGCCGCTCGCCCCCATGTGCCGGGCATAGATTGGCAGGATAGGCTCGATGATCCCCATGCCCAGCATTGCGGCAGCCGTGGCAACAAATAAACTTATATACGTAGCTTTAAATGATGGGGCTGCGGCAGGTTGCGGATCGTGCCCTGGCTGTCTGATCACGCGGTGCCAGGGCAGGTCCGCGCCGACGGAGAGGCGCATGGCCGGCGCCCACCCATCGGGTGCGCACGTGACCATACGTCAGCGGATCGACGCCGGGCGGCGGCGGGATCATGCTGGCGATCTGGCTCGTAGCTGCTGACCTTGCCATACGGTATCTGCCGCACAATCGCCCACACGATAGGGTTGAAAACCTGAGGTTCGGGGGGAATAAACATGTCCGTCTCCTATACGCCGCGTTCAAATCGTAGACGGGCGTCTCTACCGTCCGCACCGGCTCCGCCCCGGACCAAATCACTTTCTGAATTTGTCCACCACATCC
>CAWBCD010000033.1:0-25789 GCA_963787205.1 uncultured bacterium | reverse complement strand
TTATCAAAAAAGGTGGTATCGAACCTGGCAGGATTGCCCAAAAGGAACGGGCAATCCAGGGCCCCCTGCATCAGTGTAATACCCTTGTCACGGATCATTCCCTCTGCCGTTAACTTCTCATGATTGATATCAAGATTGAAACGGAGAGTATCTAGTTTGAGTGATCCGTAGGTGAGTGAATGCATAAGGATATTGGTATGGGTAACCACTGAATCATCCTGGATATCTAACACGCTTTGACCGTTGATGGTACCATCAAAATAATGTTGTCCCAGGAACAGATCCTGAATGGCCCCAAGGTTACACTTCTGCAGCTTAATTGATCCCTGTTGAATCTTATTATTTATCTTACCGATATGCAGATTTATCAGGGCGCTGTCGGGCGAGTTCATGGTAATGGAATCACTCCGGATCGTATTGTTTGCATAGACGATTGATGCTGGTTGGCTCAGGGACAATCGTCGGTTCGGTGTTTCTATATAAAAAGATTGAATACCCAAATGGGCACTATCCGGCATGATAAAATAGGTCCCTTTCTGTTCGGATCCGGTACCCGGATGAGCCACGAGGGATACATCATAATGACCGCTGAAGTGATGATTACTGTTTTCACCCTCGGTCGTCAGTTTAAAATCCCGAAGAGTGATTCCATTGACAGCAGGTGTTTTTAACTCCGTGTAAATTTTGTATTCAGGTTTATTCGTCAACCTGACTTCCATCTGACCATTAAGTTCATCAGCCGTGAACTCATTGTAGGAGAGATGATCCAGATAATAGGAAGCCACAAATTTCATTGTACTGTCTTGCAACGACAAATCACCCATCAAATCTCCTTTTGCCTGCAACGTTTTAACCCCCAGTAAGGGAGAAAGTGACCGAATGTCTTTGAGGGATACGTCGTAATGGAATGTATTAGCCGGTGATCTGAGATTATTCAGCAGTACATGTCCGTTCACATCTACATCAGCAATGGAGCTTTTTATGGACATGGTGTCGATTACCAATTTTTGTTTCTGTAAACTCGCCTGCAAAACCATGTGACTGAGTCGCTCATTGTTCACGATGGATGAGTCGGCCGTTAGCTTGACGTTGAGCACCATATCCTTGGGAGAGAATTGCCGACCTTTGAGGTGAAGTGCCAGATAAAGAGCCGTCGGATAGTTTTTCAAACCAACCACGTCGGCCAGGTTGATACGATTCCCACTCAGGTTAACCTGATAAGTCGGTACCGGATTCAGATATCGGCAGGCGCCATCGAGAGTTATGGAACTTTTATTGACTCTGAGTGAGCCGTGTGACCGGATAAGTGAGTCGGTTAAGGAGGCGTAGATGTCGGCACTGCTGATATTTTGTCCTTTGATCTGGGATGGCTTTGCAATCAATTCTGCATGCCAGGGCTTCCCGGATGGCATCCAGCCGGTACCTTTTGCCTTGATTGTCGCCGAAACATCGGTACCGGCCAGGGATGTGCCGTTACCTGCCAGCCATTGGGAAGGTTCAATCTTAGACAGGGTTACCGTTGAATTCCAGTCTGCTCCCAGGCTGTCAAAAGGATGTTCGGCATGCGCAACCAATTCGGCGCGGCCATTTCCGTTATGTACATTAAGATGCAGGTTCGCCTGTGATGAATCGGCAGTGATCGTTCCATTTGCGGATTCTACCCTGAAATTCGCGGCATCGAGTCTGTTAAGTGAAACATCAGCATGGACCTTTAATTTCTGCCAATTCTTTAAAGGTATGGGTCCTTTGGCAGATAGCTGCATCCCAGCCAGTTTTGGAAGCAACGTATCACCCGTCAATGCCTGAAAATTTGCATCATCAACCGTTAAGTCCAGGCCATGCATAACCAGTTCGGGTTCCAGTGACAGTACCGTCTTTATCTTAAAATTGTTCAAATGCTTTGATGAGGCGATGAGGGTTAACCGGGTATTCTTAAGATCTCCTGAGGCTTCCAGCCGAAGATTCAGATCTTCTTTCAGAGGATACTGATCGTAAAAAGCCCTGATCTCTTCCGGACTGATCGGGTTGCCCTCTAACAGCGCTTCTAAACGGCCCGAAGTACTATCGCCTTGAAAAAGTCCCTTCGCTCTTAACATAGTTTTGGCCCCCGATATCAGCAATCTCCCGAGATCATATTTGTGATTTTGCGCGTTGAATTTCGTTTCCAGGTGAAGGGGTTTTTTGAGGCCGGGTCGCATTACATCGAATGAAAGCCGGGGCAGTTTGAAATCATACTTCCCATCAAGCCATTGCAGAGCAGCTAGCATAGACAAATTGGAAACGGTGATCGTTGAGTCCGGCAACAGTCCCGGAGCCATAATATTGATTTGTGAACGATCGAGGCTAAATGAACGGATATTGATATTGGAAAAAGGAAAACCCGACGAAGAGGTCGAAGTGTCGGCAGTTGTCAACTGCTGAAAATTCCATGTTTGGGCTGTGTCTTTTTTTAGAAAGATATTCAGACCATGTAACCTAATCGAAGAGATTGAAATCGGATGTATAATATTGCGCGGCAGGCTGTAAGAAATTTGCAAAGTATCGAGATGTACAAGTGTATCACCGTGGGTTACATTAATATCAACTGCTTCAAGATGGGTCCACAGGTCGCCGGAGAGTTTGCGTATCGTAAGCGAACCATTTAGGGAAGAGTCGGCTGTAGTAATGACCTTGGTACGAACTTTGTTGAGGAGCCATGTCGATCTGAGCAGCAGCCTGGCTGAAATAATAACGGCAAAGATCAGACCCAGTATGGTCAGGGACCGGCGATGGCGCCGGAGCCAGTTTTTACCAACCGATGCTGTCTGACTTTCTCCCATATCTTTAAAATGTGTTGCCGATGCTCAGGTGAAAAGCGATGCGGTTCCAACTACGTGATCCGTGGTATACTCCGTTATAATAATTCAAATCCGATAGTGTAGGGTTCAATTTGTAACCGACATCCAGTCGGACAGGACCAATAGGGGTCTGGTAGCTAAGCCCCATACCTGCACCAAATTGCAAGCCGTTATAGTTCATCTGGCGGATCAGTGATTGAAATGTGTGGCGATCGAAAAATTTGACGTCTTTAGCGCGTCTCCAAACCTGTCCGCCATCCAAAAAGATATCCATACCGAGTTTGCGATAAATGAACTGCAATCCCTGGCGCAATTCAATATTAAACGTGAATTCAACGCGCCCCCCGTATGGCAGGTATTTGTTGAAGGATCCGTCGGAATGAAGGAGCGGCTCCTTTGTCCCAAGTTGTTGTCGATACCAACCGCGTACCGATCTGACACCACCTGCAAAAAAACGGATGCTCGCCGGAAGTGTGTCATTTTCATCATGAAAAATCATGCCGCCGTTTACTCGTAATACCAGATCTGTATTATACCCGATTTGTTGCAAACGGTTAACGGCAAGTGAAACTTTCTGATAGGTATAAGTACCGGTTCCCAGGAGCCCGGAAAATTCGACGTATGGGTTGATGTACCAGGCATTGCCGCTACCGGCAAAATTGTGCTGAAAGATGCTGCTGAATTGCAGGGAGGAAATATTGTATAACTGGGTCGTATCGCGAAAGGTGGTGACGTTGGTCTGCTTCTGCACGATATTGTTTCGCGTATACTCATAGGTGACGGTATGTGTCAGATAGGGAGATGCCTGATAGACCAGAGTGTTGTTGATACCTGCCTGTAGCAGCTCATAACCGGGTTGAAGCTGATGGCTGGCAAATGGAGAGGTGACGAAGCTGCTTTTATTGTTGAAGATATACGGCATATGAAATGAAAAGGTGAGACGCTGCTCGATAAAGGATGCCCGCGTTGTGGCATTGAAATCATTGCCGCCTCCAAATGGATTCCGGTTTGTCCAGGAGACCTGCCCCCGCAAATACTCTTCGGTTCCAAAACCCGCCTGAATACTGATGGTATGAGGCTTGTGTTCACGTGCCGTTATATCGACGGTTACTGTGCTGTCATGTGGCTGGTCCGGAATCTCAACAGTAACAAAATTAAAAAGAGGATGACTGAAGATGGCTTGCTGGGCATCACTCAGTAGTTTTTGGCTGAAACGGTCACCTACACGGATCCCGGATTGCCGTATCAGGATATGCTTATCCTTGTCGGGGACCTGTTCGGCATTAATTTTGGTGATGAATCCTATGGTACCCGGTTTTAAAATGATGTGGAGATGAACTTTATGAGCCAAAGAATCGATCTGTGGCTGCAGGTCGACACTGGCATAAGGATAACCCAGATTATTCATGACAGTCATCAGACGTCCGGTAACATCGGGCTCCATAATTGTTTCGTAACGTTCACCAACGCGCAGAGGAATCTGATGAAGAGCCTTTTGAAAAGAGTTGCTTTTTACAATACGTAATGAATCTTTTGGGGAGGCGTTGATGGCATATGACAGGGATTGTACTTTTAATGGCACTCCTTCATTGACTGTGAATGTGACAATCTTCTTCCACGCCGGATGCCCGCTTTTTATGTTATATGAAACCCGAATATCAGGATAACCACGCCGGGCATAGTAATGTTCAATGCGGATGCCATCTTTCTCAACCTCTGTTTTGTCAAAAGGAGTACCGGGAGTTTTCCAAAACATCAGTTTCTGGATGAAAGAAGGTGCCTGAGTCGCGATGATGTCTTTTAACACCATATCGGAATAGGCATGGTTTCCCTCGATATTTACATCCCACACCAAAGGTGGTTTCCCGTTGATACTATTCGACTGAGCCCTGGCCCTAAGGGAGCATCCCAGAGTTAATGAAAGTATAAAAAAGATGGAATATGCCAGTTTTCTATTGTACATGAACTGGTTTGTTCAACAGATAGCCAAGGTTACAAGTTCACTGTATTGACCTGCGTGCTATTATCATACAGTGACTTCTAAAAAACGAAAAAGTAGGTTAGGGAAAAAGAGATCAGTCCCTTTCAATTTTGACAAGAAGATGGGATGCGGCTGTAAAAGGTAAGAGAAAACGTTCCGAACCGATGGCAAGACGAACACCTTCGGGTGCACGCCGCAAGAAAGTTACATGCGTTCCTATCGTCAGATTCAAGCGGCTGAAAAAATTCAAAAGATCCCGGTCCTGCGTCTTGACTCGTTCGATCACGGCTTTGTCACCATCGTTAAGTTCAAGCAGAGGGATGTTTTTTACACGTTCAGGAAGCTCCAGTTCGGAAGTCGGAATCGGATCACCATGGGGATCCACTTCAGGGTGGCCCAGGAAATTTGCTATGCGTTCCTCAAATAATTCACTTATTACATGTTCAAGCCGTTCGGCTTCTTCGTGTACTTCTTCCCATCCGTAACCAAGTGCTTCTACGAGGAATAGTTCAATAAGCCGGTGATGACGGATGATTTCCAGCGCAATACGTCTGCCGGTTGGAGTCAGTTTAGCCCCGCGGTAAGGTTCATGGACAATCAAATGGAGATCCGCGAGCTTTTTTAACATGCTGGTGACAGAGGCGGGCTGTACATTCAACCGTATGGAAAGATCCCTTGTACCAGCCCTTTTGTCTTCCTCTTCCATCAGGAAAATGTGCTTCAGATAATCTTCCTGAACAGGACTGAGCATGTTAATGGTGACAGATGCCATATTAATGGTATTAAAATTTTGGGTCAAACGATGAGTAAAGGTATAGAAATATGGTGGCGAACATAATCAACGGTCTGGCCGAATATCAAATCTTTGATTCCTCGGTGTCCATGTGTTCCCATTACCACAAGATCAACATTTGTCTCCTTAATAATCAAAGGAATGGCCTTTTTGGGGGAGCCATATCCAAGAAGGTAATTGACTTTGAATCCCTTTTCCTTAAGTGTTTCGGCGTATTCCTCCATTTTCCGTCGGTCCGATTGAGATTCCAGGTCAGATATATCTCCACCCATAATCTGAGCTCCGGCACTTTCGACGATGTGTATGAGAATGAACTCGCCATTGACTTTACACTGGTTCACGGCCGTACTTATTGCTTTCAGATCGCTATTGCTGAAATCAACTGTCACAGCCACCCGACGAACTTCTTTTTGTTCAATCAATTTGCTGATCTCCGTACTGTAATCCAGGTGAGGGGTAGAAGCTTCGAAGACTACTTCTTTTTTTAACCACGGCTTTACGGTGATAAAAAGCAACAGAAATCCGAGTGCGAAACTCAGAATCACCACAGGATATTGAATAAGCGGCTGATAGGTGGTTGACATCCATTCGGAGAGCGTGTCGTAAACAAGTTTGACATTCAAAGCAATAATCAGATACGCTGTAACCCACGAAGCGATTTTTAACCAAATATTGATAGCAAACGATCCCATTTTCTCTTTGTCGCTGACAAAATGAATCAAAGGTACAACAGCAAAACCAAGCTGTAAACTTAAAATAACCTGACTCAGGATCAACAATTGGTCTGTCGCATCCTGGCCCATATACATGATGGTCAGGAATGCCGGAATGATCGCCATCATTCTTGTAATGATGCGTCTGAGCCATGGCTGTATGCGAAGGTGCAGGTATCCCTCCATTACAATTTGGCCAGCCAGCGTGCCGGTGATGGTTGAGCTTTGACCCGATGCAATGAGAGCCACCGCAAAAAGTATGGGCGCCATTGTGGAACCAAGCAGCGGTGCCAGCAGATGGTGCGCTTGCTGAATACCAGCAACTTCATAATGACCTGTTGTAAAGAATGCGGCGCCTGCCAGTACCAGGATGGCAGCATTGACAAAGAAAGCCAGGTTCAGGGCAATTGCTGAATCAATAAGGTTGAATTTGATAGCCGCCCATTTGCCTTTTTCGGATCGATCATACTTCCTGGTCTGAACGAGTGCTGAGTGCAGATAGAGGTTATGCGGCATAACAGTGGCTCCAATAATGCCAATAGCGACATATAAGGCATAGGATCCGGGAAGTGTTGGTACAAAACCGGTAACCACTTTACTCAGGTCGGGGCCAGCCACAAATAAATTTATTAGAAAGGAGATGCCCATGATCGAGATGAGAGCGACAATAAAGGCCTCCATTTTTCTCATCCCATATTTCTGAAATAAAAGGAGAAGGAAAGTATCGGAGAAGGTAATGGATACCCCGATGAGCAGTGGTAATCCAAACAGAAGTTTCAGACCTATGGCCATACCAAGGACTTCTGCCAGATCCGTCGCTGTTATCGCAATTTCAGCTAGAATATAAAGCACATAATTGACTAACTTCGGATAGGTTTCCCGTGATGCCTGCGCCAGGTCGAGTCCCCGGACCACGCCCAGACGTGCACTCAAATACTGGAGGAGTATTGCCATCAGATTTGACAAAAGCAGTACCCAAATGAGCGCATACAAAAAACGGCTTCCGCCTGCTATGTCGGTCGCCCAGTTTCCCGGGTCCATGTAACCGACGCTGACTAGATAGGCTGGTCCAAGGAATGCGAATAAATGCCTCCATCCCCGAACATGCTTGGTTGTGTCGATGCTTCCATGTACTTCATCCAGAGAGTGATATCCCCCATCAACATGCTCCGACAACTTCATATTAGCTACATTATCTTTTGTTAGGTTTTAGCCAAAGATAGATAAAAATTTAGATGAGTCTAAAAATAATAGTCTGAATTTTTAGTTGACTATGTGTTCCTAGTGTAACCTCATATACGTATATTGATCACCGACTTGATCATTTGTTAGCACATCCCATATAAAAACAATACTATCATGCCGCAAAAAAAGCCGGTTTCTCTATGGAAAGAATATCTGCAGGATGAGGTTGATGCCGCTTATCTGTATCACTGTCTGGCTCCCCTGCAAACTCAGGATAAACGTCGCGAGCTGTTCGAGAAACTTGAGGCCGTCGAAAAAAAACACATGCAGGCGTGGATAGAGCTTTTTGAAAAAGAAGGTGTTGCGCATGGCAAGACTGATCCAAGCGTCAAGGCGAAGTTGATGGGGTGGATTGCGCAGCGTTTTGGTACCGGGTTGATCGAGCGGATGGTTTTGCGTGAGGAGGCCAATGAGGTGAAGGCCTATTTGCGATTGCATCGCCGTACCCAGGATCAATCAACGCAGGATCTTTCGAAACGGCTGGCAAGTGATTCGGCGGAACACGCGGAATTGCTTGGGACGCTGCTTGACCGGGATAACGAACCTTGGCACAGCGCCGAATCTGGAGGCTTGTTACGCGATGTGGTTTATGGATTTAACGATGGATTGACAGCCAATTTTGGCCTGATTGCCGGTGTTATAGGCTCTAAAGTCAGTGCTCAATTTATCCTCATCTCGGGAATTTCGGGTATGATTGCTGATGCACTTTCGATGGGATCGTCCGGTTTTCTCGCGGCAGCCAGCGAGAAGGAAGTCTTCGAGCATGAAAAAGCGATGGAGGCCGAGGAGATTCGTGTCATGCCCGAACTGGAAGAAGAAGAACTGACGATCATTTACGAGTCTAAAGGCCTGACTAAAGAAAATGCGCAGCAGATGGCAGCCGATATCATGAAGACGCCCGGGCGGGCTTTGTCCGATATGATTCATGAAGAACTCGGATTAGCCGAACCACAAATCACCCCCTTTAAGGAAGGGTGGGTAACCGGACTTGCAACGGCAATCGGAGCGATTATCCCTGTGATCCCCTTTATATTCTGGCACGGAACGGCAGCAATTGTAATCTCTCTTATAATCTCTATGACTGCTCACTTCCTGGTTGGAGCTGCGCGTAGTTTCTTCACCGGACGCGGAGTGATACGCAGTGGCCTTGATATGTTTGTCGTTGGATTTGGAGTGGCGATTGTCGGTTATCTTATTGGCGATTTTGTCCTTGCACAGCTAAGATAGGCACTGAACCCCTAAAAAATGGCTATTTATTAATAGAATAGTAACAGTTCCGAAATAACTGCGTTACATAGAAGTTAGTATTTAAAGAAAATCTTATACAGATCTATTACCTCATGCGCGATATAGAACTCGTTGTTATTTCGGATGTCCACCTCGGTACAGTCGGATGCCGTGCAGGAGAGCTGCTCAATTATCTCGGATCCATACGCCCCCAAACATTGGTGCTGAATGGGGATATTTTTGACATATGGCAGTTCAAAAAGCATTTCTGGCCGGATACCCACCGTCAGGTTATTAAAAGACTCATAGAGTTGATTACCGACGGAACTCAAGTCTATTATCTTACTGGCAACCATGATGATCTTCTTCGCAAATACAGTCCGATTCGTCTGGGAAACTTTAAACTTTGTGACAAACTGGTTCTGGAACTCGGAGAAAAAAAGGCCTGGTTTTTCCACGGTGATATATTTGATGTCACCATGAGGTATTCAAA
Source organism: uncultured bacterium (assembly GCA_963787205.1). Taxonomy (GTDB): domain Bacteria; phylum Bacteroidota; class Rhodothermia; order Balneolales; family DATFMH01; genus DATFNI01. The sequence goes on along the minus strand of CAWBCD010000033.1, from coordinate 16,500 downwards.
ATGGCTCGGCCGGCTGGGAGCCATCGGATACGATTTCCTGATCGTACTGAACCGACTGGTAAATTTTTGTTCTGAAAAAATGGGACGCGGACGCTTCTCTTTCTCAAAACGAATTAAAGATAGCGTAAAAAAAGCTGTACAGTATATTAGCGATTTTAAGAAGGTGGCAGCCGAAATGGCCATTGAGAATGGCTATGATTTCGTGATTTGCGGACATATCCACCACCCCGAGATACGATCTATCCAGGCCGGCAAACAAGAGGTTGTCTATATGAATTCAGGTGACTGGATCGAAAATCTGTCTTCTCTTGAATTCGACAACGGTGTCTGGACCCTCTATCGCTACCGAAATGACTTTGTCGATGTTGAACAGCACGGTGTTCAGCCCAAATATCTTAACAGGGAAGATCCGGCGGAACTGCTTGATATGGAATATGTTTCCGAACAGATGAGGTACATCATCGAGGGATATTCGCGAAACGGATAGTCGCGGCAACCTGCGTCCGACCGATTTCAAAACAGGCATATTCGCCTCGGGGTAATTCGAAAATCGGTCCATCGGTCTGTCGCAAATCAATCTTTGTCTCCTGCTCAAGATATTGCAAGCCCTCTCTTGATTCGGCGCTTGCCTACCTTTAGATTTGTGTTGTCTTATAATCCGGCACAAATAAAATATCATGCCCTCGGTACCCTTGCAATGGGAATACATATCGTTTCGTGAATTCGAGCCCACAGTCTTGTATGCCTGGCTGCAGGCGAGGCAGAAGGTGTTTGTGCTTGAACAGGAGTGTTTGTATCCCGACATAGACGGATTGGATACCCACTGCAACCATCTGTTGGGATGGATACCCGAACACAAAGAACGAACTCTTGTTGCAGGCTCAAGAATTGTTCCACCTGAAATGAAATTTCCAGGCCCATCTATTGGCCGTATCATGACAGTAAAGGAGCACCGGGGCAAGTCATATGGCAGAGCCCTGTTACACGAATCCATCAGGCGGACCCTTGAAGCTTATCCGAATCAGACGATATATCTTGAAGCACAACAGTATCTGGAACGATTTTATAAGGAATTTGGATTTGACACGATCTCAGAACCCTATGATGAGGATGGTATCATGCACGTTGTGATGACGGGTTCGTCCGAACGTCTGAAAGCTAACAATTCCTAAACCAATACGTTATTGTCGTACATGAAAGAAATTGAAGATATTTTAAATATGCACGATTCTTCAAAAACCGCTAATGTTGACTCCTTTATAATTGTAGGGGACCGCATTTTGCTTAAACCCCGGGAGCAGGAAAACATGACAAAAGGAGGCCTTTATCTTCCTCCGGGTGTCAAGGAGAAAGAGAAGATCCAGAGTGGATATGTGTTGAAAACGGGTCCCGGATATGCGGTAGCACCGCCACTTAATGAAGATGAACCGTGGAAGGAATCGTCGCGACATCCCCAATATATTCCGCTGCAGGCCAAATACGGCGATCTTGCCATCTATCTGCAAAATCAGGCCTATGAGCTCGAGTACAAAAATGAAAAATATATTATCGTCCCGCAGTCGGCCGTGCTGATGCTCATCCGGGAAGAAGACCTTGGCGAGTAGATCCGCGTACCTTTTCTGCTGTAAGAAGGACAGCCAGCCAGGTATTTGATTGGTTCAGTTTCTGATTTTTGGTAAGATAGAACGGTCTGGAAAACGGCTTGGGGAATAACCTTTTGATCTGTTATTCGCCGCTTTTATTGATTAGCCTTATGTGTTGCAGGATGTTCCTGCTTACCGTCAGTCAACATAGAAATCGACGGCCAGCGACCGGAAACCAGCTTGATCACGATCGTAAGAACTGCCAACAAGATGGCGAAACTCAATAAAATTCCGGGAAGTGCCCGTATCAATAATCCAAAATTACTCATAGCAGTTTATATCCGTTTCCACGATATCATTGACTGATCGATTTAACTGATTTGATCGGTAAATATTATGGAATTTGACGAAAAATTGTGACCATCCTGTATTCTTTGGCCATAAAAAACGCTTTCCCATTGAAAAATATCATGTTCTTGCTTATATCATGATAATACGTGCGGGAAGCGCTTTTAAATAAAATACGATCAAAGAAGAGGATTGTATGAATGGAATACTGTTGGCTATTGCAGGAATGGCAGCTATGTTGCTGGGCTACCGTTATTATTCCCGGTTTGTGGCGGACCATATCTACAAATTAAGTCCGGATTTTAAAACACCTGCCCATCAGTTCCAGGATGGTGTCGACTTTGTACCGACCAATAAATGGATACTGTGGGGACATCACTTCACATCCGTTGCAGGGGCTGCTCCCATTGTCGGGCCGGCAATTGCGTTATACTGGGGATGGCTTCCCGCACTTTTGTGGGTGATTTTCGGGACTATCTTTGCCGCCGGCGTCCATGACTTTGGAACCCTGGTTCTATCTATCCGAAACAAAGGCCAGTCGGTGGGGACCCTGGCAAATAAACTGATCGGAAAACGGGCAAAAATCCTGTTTCTGTTTATCATCCTGATTCTCGTTCTGATGGTGAATGCTGTGTTTGCATGGATCATCGCCAACCTCTTTATTACTTTCCCTGCCAGTGTGTTATCCGTTTTCATCCAGATTCCCCTTGCCATCTGGATCGGGTACAAAGTCTATCGAAAAAGCGGGAAATTGCTGGTACCGTCGCTCATTGCCCTAGCCGTTATGTACCTGGCGGCGGTCGTAGCCAGTTATGTGCCGGTATTGCAAATCAACCTGGTTCAATATTTTGGTGGTGCTAACCATGTCGTGCTCTTCGGACTCAATGGGGTTGGCATGGCATTTTTTGTGTGGATTGTCATCCTGATGGTGTATGTGTACCTGGCTTCCGTCCTGCCGGTTTGGGTTCTGCTGCAGCCACGTGATTACATCAATTCTCATCAACTGGTTGTCGGACTTGGCATCCTTTATGCAGGCCTCCTGTTCGTGCACCCGCAGGTGACGGCACCGGCAACCCATTCGGCGACAGACGTCTCCTGGTTCCCGCTGCTTTTTATAACCATCGCCTGCGGAGCTATATCGGGTTTCCACGGCCTGGTTTCATCAGGGACGACATCCAAACAGATTGACCGGGAAACCGACGCCCGGCTGGTTGGTTATCTGGGAGCCGTGGGCGAAGGGATACTGGCGTTGATTTCCATCATTGCTGTCGCGACATTTTTTACATCGACCAGCGCTTTCACGGCAACATACAGCAGTTTCACGGCGGCGAGTCACCAGGGACTGGCCGTATTTATCAAAGGTGCCTCAAAACTGGCAATCGGTTTGATGATCCCGGAAAATGTTGCAAGGACGATCGTTTCAGTTATTGTTGTCAGCTTTGCTGCCACTTCCCTGGATACTTCTTTTCGGCTGATGAGATATATCATCTCGGAACTGGGTGTCGAGTACCATCTGCCGGTATTGACCAGGAAACACGTAGCAACCAGCATTTGTGTGGTTTCGAGCACGGCTCTTGCTGTACTGCCGCAAGGTCCTCAGGGTTTTGGGTCGGGTGGTTTCCTGCTCTGGCCGCTGTTCGGGACGAGCAACCAGCTTCTGGCGGGCATCAGCCTGCTGCTGGTCAGCCTGTGGTTAAAGAAGCAGGGCCGTAACTACCTGGTCACCTTCATTCCCATGGTTTTTCTCCTGTTTGTGACACTGTGGGCCATGATACAGCAGGTCGTTTTCAAATGGTCGGGATGGCAGGGAGAGCATGCAGAATGGCTGCTATTCATATTTGGCGCGATCATCCTCGTTTTTGCCGTCTGGATTCTAATCACGGCTGTCTCCGTGTTTCGAAACGGTGGGGAAAAAGTTACAGCCGCTGAAGCCGCACAGGCTATATCGCCGGGTATATAATCAATCAAATTCATTAAGCTAATGGACATTCTTCAAATACTTAGTAAAGCGTGGCACGGATATGATGAGATGCTGCGTCAGCCGCACCGGGCAGAGATAAAACGAGAACTTCGTGATGAGGAAGATGTGATCTTCCTGCTGCTGTTCTCCGAGATGCTGGGGATTCCAAATCCCGCGACATTTTATACCCTCGAGCTCTACCCGGAGATCATAGAGCGGTTTCACGAATGGCACCTGCGTATGGGGATGGACCATTCGCCATTAAGCGGCATTCGTTGTTGTTGAATTGGAGTCATGAGTAGTGAGATTATGGATGCATCGATTTCGGGATTGTTGAAACGCAGGCTCCTTTTTTTCGGCGGGAAAGGCGGGGTTGGAAAATCCACAATCGCTTCTTCTGTGGCTCTGATCGCATCAGAGAACGGCATAAATACACTCTTAGTTTCTACAGACCCGGCGCACAGTCTGGGTGATCTGTTTGGCCGGACAATCGGTTCAACCTACACTAAGCTGGGTGATCATCTTACGGCCATAGAAATAGATCCGGAGCAGGAGGCCAAAGCCTACATCGACCGGGTAAAACAGAATGTATCCGGGATGGTCAAGCCACAGTTGATGGAGGAAGTGTACCGCCAGATCGATCTCAGCCGTCATTCTCCGGGGGCCGGCGAATCAGCCCTGTTTGACCGCATCGCTTCCATCATTCTTGATGACGGCAATACTTTCGATCTGGTCGTCTTTGATACTGCTCCCACCGGACACACCCTGCGATTGCTGGCGCTTCCGGAACAGATGCAGATCTGGATGGACAGCTTATTGACCCGGCGCAGGGCTACCAATGAACGATTTGAATCGCTGCTCAATGATGGAGAACCAATCGATGATCCCATTCAAAACAAGCTGGAAGAACGGAAGGAGAAGTTCGAAAAACTGCGGGATATCATTATGGATGAGACGACCACCTCATTCGTTTTTGTCCTAAATCCCGAAAAATTGCCCATTGAAGAAACAACCGACGCCCTTCGGCTTCTCAAAAAATATCGCATCCCTGCTGATACGCTAATCATCAATAAAATTATTCCTGATGAGGCGTTAACCGGATTTTGGGAGAAAAGAGGGAAACTGCAGGAAGCATACCTTGGGCAGATCATGAAACGGTTTGGTGATTTACGCCAGCTGTATGTCGAAATGTGGCCGGACGAGCCGAACGGACTGGAAGAGCTATCTAAATTCAGTCACGCGCTGTAAAAATTATTTCGTGTTCTTCTGTGCTGATGCTCCCGAACTATCCGGATGAATCGTTTCAGTTTTATTTTGAGGATGCAGTAGTTGTCCGGTTCCCACTCCATATCCATAGACCAGCTCGCCGCCATGTTCGGCTGTTACATACAGTATTCCCAATCCGATAAACGTCCCGATAATCAATCCCGCGTGAAGTCCGCGCTTAATCGTATCACGGTCCCAGGTAAGGGCAAGGCGGATAGTGACATAGAAGCCGAAAAAAAGCAGTGTATACAATGCCAGCTCAGAGTGTTGGTGAAGCACTTCTTTGGCTCCGGGGGGCAATTTAATCCCTTCGGCAGCCGCCTGTCCCGAATAGTAGGTGATGAGCGTAAAGATCGTGCCGACCAGGTAAAGCAGCGTGACTATAGTCGGATTCAGTCTCTTAGCCAGACGACTCATTGGGGTTTCCTTCAAAGATTGTGATTCGTCTTTGTCTGGTATAAAAAAACTTGCTATGTCGAAAAGAAAGGCAACAACGAGGATCGCGATGGGGAAATGAACAAGAAGCGGATGAATGTTTGGAGCCCACTGCGGAATCATGGAATATTAGCTTATGAAGGGTTGATCAAAAATCATTACGAGAGGATAATAACCATTTTTCAACAGATCGACGAAAGGGTGGTTATTGTAGGAAAGTAAAATTAAAATTCCGCTGTTTTACTTTTGGGGCTGAAAGTAAAATAACGTGAAGAATTGTGGCCATAAAAATACTGAATGAAAGTATGTATTCATTTGCTATTATCCTTTCCAGCGTGTATTTATAAAATTGATTGATTAATCGCCGATCCAGAGATAACTGCTATGAAAAAAAATGTACTGTCATTCGTTTTGGTAACCATCCTGTGCATGATGACCCTGCCGGCACAGGCGCAGCTTCGTCTGCCGGACATCTTTTCCGATAACATGGTCTTGCAGCAACAAAGTACGGTCAATTTCCGCGGATGGGCCGATCCGCTTCAGAAGGTTAGTGTGGTTGCCAGTTGGAACCCGGGTGATACATTGAAGACAACGACCCCATCCGATGCCCGGTGGTCTGTTGCGCTTCAGACTCCAAAGGCCGGCGGACCTTATGAAATAACCGTCGTTGCTGACACGACGATTGTTATCCATAACATTCTGATTGGTGAGGTATGGCTTTGTACCGGGCAATCGAACATGGAATACAGTGCGAGCTGGCATCCCAAGCATTATCAGCAAGTAGTACGGGAAGCCAATCATCCGGAGATCCGGTTTTTCAAAATAGATAAGATATCAGCTGCCTATCCTCAGGAACTGGTGAGAGGATCCTGGCAGGTATGTACGCCGAAAAGCATGCGTACATTCAGCATGGCCGGTTATTTCTTTGGCAGGGAATTGAACCAGAAGTTGAATCGTCCCATTGGGCTCATCGAATCTGCCTGGGGTGGTACGCCCGTCGAAGCCTGGACCCCCATCGAGGTATTTAATCAAAGTGAAAAGCTGGCAGTTTCTGCTGCAAAACTTACCCCGGCACCGTGGTGCCCGATGCGTCCGGCCGTAACCTTTAATGCCATGATTTATCCGATCATCAATTACCCGGTCGCAGGTGCAATTTGGTACCAGGGAGAGACGAATACGGCCAATCCGTCGACCTATGAGCAGACATTCAGCGCCATGATCCATTCCTGGCGTGAATTGTGGCACAAAGAATTCCCGTTCTATTTTGTACAGATCGCTCCTTATGCCTACGGAACCCCCTACAGTGCGGCCCTTGTCCGTGAGGCCCAGTTGCAGACCTATCGCCATGTGCCTAAAACAGGTATCGTCGTTACCACGGACATCACCAGTGATACCACCAATATCCACCCGTTAGATAAACTCGACGTTGGAGAGCGACTTGCAAGATGGGCCCTCTCCCAAACATATGGTCAGAGCGGCATCGTCACCTCAGGACCGTTGTACCAATCAATGGATGTTAAAGGCAACAAGGCTATCATTCATTTTGATTTTGCCGGTGACGGATTGATGAAGAAAGGCAAAGAACTGAGAGATTTTGTTATAGCCGGTGAAGATCATCAGTTCGTTCCGGCTACCGCGAAAATCGAAAATAACACGGTAGTGGTATACAACAGGAAAGTGAAACATCCGGTGGCGGTCAGGATGGGTTTTACCAACACAGATATTCCGAACCTGTTCAACAAAGCCGGTTTGCCCGCTTCCCCATTCAGGACGGATGACTGGCCAATCAAATTGAAGAAATAGGGTTATTAGGTTATTGAGTTATTCGGGGAACGGCCCAATCTAAGGTCTGATATCTAATCTCTAAAATCTAATGAATGGGTTAAAGCCTAACGGTAACGGGTCGATACTTAAACCGGTATCCTGAGAGGATATCGTGATTCTCTTTTCATTTAAAGGCCCTTTACCGATGCAAGAAGCTGATTATATATCGCAGCCTGGTAATGCTGTATATCCCGAACTTACCACCGATGTCAACGAATGGGTTGCGAACGTTTCTGGAGCAATTAACCGGCATCTCGCTGATTCCGATGAACATCAATGGCTGCTGAAGCAGAGTAACTACACACATTTTCAGAGCCTTATCACCATATCAAATCTGGGATTGACGGCGGGACGCATCCTGGATGTAGGTGCCGGAACCGGAGCCCTCACGCTGGACCTTGGATGGTTGCAGCGGAATAAAGGCGAGATCACAGCCGTGGATAACGACCCAACCGGACTCGAGATCCTTTCAAAGATGGCGGATGAACTTGGGATATCCATTCGTACGAAGCTCGGCAATGCGTATGATTTGCCTGTGGAATCATCGACCCAGGATCTCACCGTTGCACGGTTGCTTCTTCAGCATCTCGATCGTCCCGTTGCTGCCCTAGGGGAAATGGCGCGAGTGACCCGACCGGGCGGCAAGGTGCTTGTGATGGATATTGATGATGAGATCAGTGTGTCAGATCCGCCTAGCGCAGCAGCCTTTCAAAATCTTCGGAACGCGGTTCGTGAGCTTCAGGGACTTTATGGCGGGGACCGGAAAATCGGTCACAAATTATACCGCTACATGAAAGAAGCGGGACTAGAGGACATCCAGGTAGTCCTGGTTCCGGCTATGAGGCTGGGCAATCAGAGCGGTCGCGATCCGGTGGCGGAAGCCTACCAGGTGGATCGTTTTATGAGCAAAAAAGACGACTTGCTCGTTGCCGGACTCATCTCCGAAGAAGCATTCAACGCCGGCATCGAAGAGCTAAAAGCCAGCTTTGCCGAAGATCGGTTTGAACTGGAAGCGCAGTTTGTTGTTGTGGGGAATGTGCCGGGGTGAACTAATTACAGGACTTTTGGGAAAAAGAGATCATGACTATCCGTAAATAGTACAACCACTGCATAACAGGGGTTTTACAGTCGGGATTCTCTGGGAACCACATCCCGATTCATCGGGAAAAGAGACACTATGTTCTCAGAGAAATACGGCTGAAATCCTAGTATTCTCTACGTATTTCTCTGTGTCCCCAGTGGTTTTTATTACCTGTGTGCAATTCCCAGATACAAAATGGTCTGATTCCGGATAGCCATTTCTAATCACTACGGGGTAGTTCATTAAAAAAGGTATAGTAATTCCTAAAATATCGGGAGATTCTATTGGCCTGGGTTCGGGGCTTGAAGCAACCAAAGACTATTTTGATACCACCGTAGATGGTTCTCCCGGACTGGCAGCAATTCAGAACCCATGAGCAGAGAAGAATCTTAATCAATGAACAAAATGCGGTACCTGATGAAAAATGCTATTGGTTATTCCAAAATCTATTTGTACAAAGCGCGGCTATTTTGTTCATTGAATTATTTGACGGTACATTTCAATTTCCAGTATCTCTTTACTAATGAGGACCAAAGTGTAGTGATAGTAATTTGGCTCTTTTTTGATAACGTTAACAATCTGGAATTTCTAAGGTACTCAGGTAAAACTGGCAATGTATTAATTGACTTGGTTTAATAAAAAAGTCTACGATCAAGGTTTAGACAGAAAGTTGTTGGAAAAGCATAAAACTGAGTATGGGTTGAATTGATGCATCGCAAAGAGTGATAAGGATGATATTCTTTGGCTATGGGTTTTGTTTTGATTTATTCCGTCATTGTAACACGATCTGTTAACTGGGTAACAAGAAATAAGAAACAGAAATGGATATAAAGATTGTAAATCGCTTCCTGATCGGAATCGCTTTGGTGATTCTGTCGAGTTTGGGTGGGGTTCAAACCGGTTTCAGTAAACCGGGACAAAAGCCCAAATACACCGGAGAGAAGACGGATAAGCCCAATATTATTTTCATTCTTACGGATGATATGGGCTGGGGCGACCTTGGCATCTTTTACCAGGATCAGCGCAAGAAAAAAAATCTACCATACGAGATGACACCGAACCTGGATAAGATGGGTGAGTATGGGGCGCAGTTGAGAGATCACTACGATGCCGCCCCGGTATGTGCCCCTTCCAGAGCTTCCATACTGCTTGGGTTATCGCAGGGACATGCGAATGTGCGGGATAACCAGTTTGATAAAGCGCTTGCCTACAATCATACACTTGGAACCGTCATGCAGAAGTTGGGCTATGCTACGGCGGCTATCGGAAAATGGGGTGAGCAGGGAGATGACAGGTGGGACCCGAACGGATCGGAGTGGCGTGCCAACCCGCTTAATCGCGGGTTTGATTATTTCTTTGGCTATATGCGGCACATCGATGGTCATCAGCATTATCCTAAAGAAGGGAAATATACCGGACCCAAGCAGGTTTGGCAGAATCATACCGATATCACACCGGAGGTGGATAAGTGTTACACAGCCGATTTGTGGACAGCGGCAGCCAAGAAATGGATTGTGGATCACGAGGAGGGTGAAAATTCAAAGAAACCCTTCTTCATGTATCTGGCCTATGATACTCCGCATGCCGTCCTGGAGTTGCCGACCCAGGCCTATCCCAAGGGTCGCGGATTGCATGGTGGTATCCAGTGGACCGGCAACCCCGGACATATGATCAACACCGCATCCGGCACGATTGATTCGTGGACCAATCCGGCATATGCCGATGCGGTATATGATGAGGATCACAATCCGGCAACACCACCTGTACCCTGGCCGAAAGTATACAAGCGCTACGCCACCGATGTTTCCCGCATAGATAACTGCGTGGGTGATATCATGCAGTTGCTGGAAGATTTACATATCGCGAAAAATACCATCGTTGTATTTACCTCTGATAATGGTCCGTCACGGGAATCGTATTTGCCCAAAGGGTTCAAGCCGAATAATCCCTCCTTTTTCCGTGGTTTTGGGCCTTTTGACGGGATAAAAAGAGATAGCTGGGAAGGAGGCGTTCGCGTGCCGACCCTGGCATACTGGCCTGGTCATATACCGAAAGGTCGTATTATCACCTCACCGAGTATTTCCTATGACTGGCTGGCCACGTTTACCGATGCGGCCGGTGTGCCTGCACCGGAAGAATCGGATGGCGTCTCCTTGTTGCCGGAGCTTACGGGCGTAGGCAAGCAAATTGATCCCCTGATTTATGTCGAATACTACCAGTGGGGAAGAACCCCTGATTACACCGATTTTGCCCCCCAGCATCGGGGACGCAAGCGGGGACAAATGCAGATGATCCGGATGGGGAATTACGTTGGTGTGAGGTACAACATAAAATCCCAGAGCGAGAATTTTGAAATTTATGATGTAACCAAGGATCCTGAAGAGATCCACAATTTGGCGGAAGAACCGCAAACACCAGAGATGACAAATTTCATCAATTCGTTGCAGAAGAAGATGAAAACACGTGTTTTGGAGGTCCGTCGTCCTAATGCCTCTGCTCCGAGACCTTATGATGATATTCCAATCCCATCTGTGAAGGATGCCAAAGCGGAACAGGGGGTGAACTGGAAGCTCTATAACGGTGACTTTCCCTGGGTACCACAGGTTCAAACTCTCAAACCTGTGAATACAGGATCTTCACCAGCACCAAACCTTGGGATGGTTGACGCCAAAAAGGATCAGGTCGTTTGTTATCAGGGTTACATCAATATTCCAAATGAGGGTGATTACACCTTCTATTTGAGCACGGATACCGGAGCAGAATTACGTATTTATGATGCGACAGTCCTGGACGCGGACTATGGTTACTGGAGCAGGGTGTGGAAACAGGGAAGTATCAAACTACAGAAAGGGCTTCATCCTTTCCGGCTTTACTACCGGAGAAAACCCAAAATTTTGCCCCCGTCGTTAAAACTGGAATGGAAGGGGCCCCATTTCAAACGAGAACCTGTACCTGATAGTGTTTTTTATAAAAAGTAAATCATTCGAGAAGGAATGAGGCCATGAATGCAAGAAAATGAATTACATCTAATAACGACTAATGATAAATGGATCGTTGAATGGAAAAGGGAAACATGAATAAGTGGGCGTTATGTATTCTGCTGCCGTTATTGTCCATGCTTCTGGGGTGCAATAGGAGTAACAGTAAGGTCAAGAATGATAAAGCAGCCGCCGTAACAAAGCCTAACGTAATCATCATCTATTCAGATGATGTCGGCTACGGAGATATCAGCTGTTACGGAGGAGTCAGCATTCAAACGCCCAATATCGATAAGTTGGCGGCAAGTGGTGTTCGTTTCACTGATGCGCATTCCGATGCATCAACATGTACACCCTCCCGGTATTCCATTCTAACCGGACAATATGCCTGGCGACACAAAGGAACAGGCATTGCACGCGGTAATGCTCCGCTGATTATCGATACCAGCCATGTGACAGTAGCTGATTTGATGAAGAGGGCTGGTTACAGAACCGCCGCCATCGGCAAATGGCATTTGGGACTTGGACCGGATCCCCAGGGCCCGGATTGGAACGGTGTGATAAAACCCGGACCACTGGAGTTGGGTTTCGATGAATGTTTCCTTATCCCGGCCACTCCCGACCGGGTACCTTGCGTCTATTTGGATGATCATCACATAGCGAACCTGAAGCCCAACGATCCCATTACCGTTAGTTACGGTCATCCGGTAGGTGACTGGCCGACGGGTAAAAAGAATCCTCAACTATTATGGATGAAACCGTCCCCTGGCGACGGACATGAAGGTACCATTGTCAATGGTATAAGCCGTATTGGTTGGATGACAGGTGGTAAATCAGCGTTGTGGACTGATTCAACAATTTCTGATGTAATGACGAACAGGGCAGTTAATTTTATAAGAGAAAATAAGGATCACCCCTTCTTCCTTTATTTCGCTTCTCATGATGTTCATGTGCCTCGTGTCCCAGACCGACGATTCGTTGGGAAAAGCGGTATGGGGCCACGCGGTGATGAACTGCTAGAGTTAAACTGGGAGGTAGGCCGTATCATGAAAACATTGGATAGCCTCCACATCTTACAGAATACGATGATTGTGTTCTCAAGTGATAACGGTCCGGTTCTAAACGATGGTTATGAAGATGGTGCTGTTGAAGGGGCAGAGCATCCGATGATTGGGGAAATCGCTCTGCCTGCTCATAAACCGGCTGGTCCTCTGAGTGGAGGTAAATACAGCATCCTTGAAGGTGGAACGCGGGTTCCATTCATCGTCAGCTGGCCTGGACATACTGCAAAAGGTATGGTGTCCCATGCGTTAATCAGTCAGGTTGATCTTTTGGCCTCATTAGCAGATTTGACGCACCAGAAGATTAAGAAAGATGCTGGTCCGGATAGTTATGATCTGTTGAATGTGTTGCTGGGAAAAACGCAAAAGGGAAGAACAGAGTTGGTTGAACAAACGAATTCGTCTGATCCGCTTGGGCTTATCCAGGGTAACTGGAAGTATATCGAACCCTCCACTATAACTCATACATGGATTGAAAAGAATAAGGGAATAGAATCAGGAATATCGCCACAGCCCCAATTATATAATCTGAAAAATGATATTGGGGAGCATGATAACCTTGCCAATAAGTATCCGGAGAGGGTGAAAGAGATGGCCAAGGCGCTTGACAAACTTAAAAAAGACGGGCGCAGCCGAACAGACTGAGAACAGTCTTTTCATGATCTAATCCTGAATATTCAAATGTGTGTGAAAATGAAAACAGATACCCAAAAATACTTGTACCTGAACCTCCTGCTTGTGTTGTTGCTGCTGCCAGTGCGCACATTTTCGCAAGTACGTCACCAGAAAGCCGGGAAACCCAATATCATCTTCATTCTCTGTGATGACATGGGCTGGAAGGACCTGGGAACCTACGGGAGTACTTTCTATGAAACACCCAACATAGATGAATTGGCTTCCGGAGGTATGAAATTTATGGATGCCTATGCCAGCAGTCCCGTGTGCTCTCCGTCACGATCAAGTATTATGACGGGACAATATCCCGTAAACACCGGGATAACGGATTGGATCGTTGGTGCGCAGAATACGATTGGTCCCCTTCCCAATCAGAGGTTAATTCCAAAGCAGTTTGCATTTAATCTTCCCAAGAGTGAAACAACCATAGCACAGGCCCTGAAGCAGCACGGGTATGCTACGTGCTTTGCCGGGAAATGGCATCTTGGGATGTCGGAGGCGTATTGGCCGGAATCCGAAGGCTTTGATTACAACTACGGAGGCTGGGCGGCAGGAAATCCGAGAGCATATGGTATGGGTGGCTATTTCAGTCCGTATAATAATCCGAAATTGAAGGACGGGCCAAAGGGTGAATTCCTGACAGATCGGTTGACAACGGAAACGATCAAGTTCATCACAAAAGAGGCTAAACAAGGAAAGCCGTTTTTTGCCGATTTGTCGTTCTATGCCGTTCACCAGCCTATCGAGGGGAAGAAAAAATATATAGAGCATTTCAAAGAGAAAGCTCATAAGATGGGCCTGGATACCTTGCAGCCGTTTGTGAAGGATGCGAATTGGATGCAGCAATATTCCAGCTTTAAGGAACGAATGATACAATCGAATCCCGTTTATGCTGCCCTGCTCTACAGCGTGGATGAGAATGTCGGACGAATTATGAAAACTCTCGGTGAACTTGGTATCTCTGAGAATACAATCATTGTATTTTCGTCTGATAATGGCGGATTGTCTACAGCTGAAGGCTCTCCAACCTCGAATTTTCCTCTACGCTATGGGAAGGGCTGGACCTTTGAAGGCGGAGTCAGAATTCCATTGATCATAAAATGGCCGGGTGTTACAAATCCAGGTAGCGTAAGTGATTTCCCCGTTATCAATACTGATTTTTATCCTACATTTTTAGAGATGGCCTCACTACCTCAAATGCCTGAACAGACGAAAGACGGGGTGAGTCTTGTCCCTTTATTAAAAGGTAAAAAAAACATCGATCAGGGAGTTTTGTACTGGCATTATCCGCATTATAGCGATCAGGGTGGTGGTCCCAGCTCAGCGATCAGGGAGGGATACTGGAAATTAATTCAGTTCTACGGTGATAATCATTTTGAGCTGTATAACCTGAGGTACGACATAGGGGAGCGACGGGATTTAGCGAAAGCTTTTCCGGGAAAGGCAGCTGAACTACAGGAATTGTTGAATAAATGGAAGAAGAAAGACCATGCAAAAATTCCATCGATAAATCCCTATTACAATCCCGGACCATTCGAAAGGTTTGTTCAGAAAAACCACATAGGATCGTTCTGGAGTCCGAAGCTGCGGCCTCTTTTGAATAAGTATGACACCTTGTTTAGTAAAGACGTTTTTGATCCGTCTGTTATCAAAGGTTATCATGCCAGGTACGACGCATTGCGGAAAAGGAGCAAATAGGCAGTTATTCGACATAGAATTTTTAGCCCTCAGCAGCTAAAGAACCGACCGGGTCAGAAATGGGGGAGTTGTTAGCCCATGGGATCTGACCCGGTCTCCTATTTATAAAGGCTTGAAATGCTCCTTTTATGATGAAAAGAAACAATCTAAATTAATAGTAAAAGGGTTAACGTTCTATATAGGCCACGAGGCTACCGGATCAAAACGAGTCACCAGTTAAAGAAGGGCGAGCAATTGAAACGACGTGATTTTCTTGAAAAAATATTCTTCAGTGGATTAAGCCTGTCTGGCATAAGTACGTTAAACGAAGGGTTCCTGCTTATTAATCGAAGCCCGATTAACAAAGATGTGATGCGCAGGCGTGAGAATATCGACCATGACTGGCGGTTTCATCTTGGTGATGAGACAGGAGCGGAGCAGCCGTCCTACCATGATAAGAACTGGCGCACTCTCGATCTGCCGCATGACTGGAGTATAGAGGGCAGTTTCCGTGAAGATAATCCATCGGGCTGGCATGGTGGATATCTGCCCGGCGGGATTGGCTGGTACCGGAAAGTAATCACTTGGCAACCGGAGTGGAAAGATCGAAAAGTGACCATCGATTTTGATGGCGTCTACATGAACAGTGATGTCTGGATTAATGGTCATCACCTGGGACATCGTCCCAATGGTTTTATCAGCTTCCGTTATGATCTGACTCCATGGTTGAAGGAAGGGGAAAACCGAATGATCGTGCGATGCCGCCGCGTCCTGGAGCGTACGCTGGATCGATGCCAGAATGGCATTGAGATCGTGGTGCATCTCGACGGCCGGGAAGTAACCGACCTCGATCGCCGCGCTGTACGACTCGGTTCTCGAGACGGCGAAGACCGTCGTCACGAGAATCAGCACGAGCGCCAGGCCCGCCACGAGCGGCATCAATAGAATCTTCTGGGCGAACTTGAGCTTCTTGAACATCACGACTCCCCTTATGCGTTCGACGGTTGCACCTGACGATCCGACGCCGGCCGCATCGGCCGGGCCGCGGGTCGCGAGCGCGAATCCATCCGCTGTGAAATGATGGCTGGAAGATCCAGGATGAAGGCGATGCGCCCGTCCGGCAGAATCGAGGATCCCGAGAAGCCCCGGATCCCCTGAATCGTCCGCGCGAGCGGCTTGACGACCGTCTGGCTCTCGCCGCGAACCGAGTCGACGACGAATCCGACCTGCCGCTTCCCGTCGTTGACCACGACCAGGTTCCGGCGCGGTCTCGCCGAGATGGCGTAACCGAGGTGATGCCGGAGCGCGAACCATGGGACGACACGCTCGCGAAAATCGAAGAACCCTTCCGGCTCGTCCGACGAGCCGATGATCGACGCGTCGAGAACCTCGACGACCGCCTCCATCGGAACGATGTAGATCTCCCCGGCGATCTCGACCAGAAGCCCCTCGACGATCGCGAGCGTGAGCGGAAGCCGAATCCGAATCGTCGTTCCACGTCCGGAAACGCTCTCGACCGAGAGCGTCCCGTGGACCGCCTCGATGTTCTTCCGGACGACGTCCATCCCGACGCCGCGGCCGGAGAGATCCGTCACCTCGTCGCTCGTCGAAA
>CAWBCD010000032.1:0-27338 GCA_963787205.1 uncultured bacterium | reverse complement strand
TGTTGAGGTCATTGGTACTTCGCAACTTTTGCTCAGTGGCCCAACCAGTGGCTCGTAATCTTTCAAGTCACTGACTAACACAAGATAATCGCTGAAGCGGGAACCGTGCTGACCGGCTGGTGTCGTCGCCACACGCCAGCGGATAACCCGTAATGTCTGCTCCAGCTCGGCTCGCGCACTATGGGCTTCCTGAATATGAATTCGATGCGATTGCTGCAGTTCAGACTTTTCATCCTCCGGCAATTGTAGGCCCTGGTCAAGGAACGTTGCTATGTGGTACCGGATACCTTCACCTCCAGTCTGACTTTCATCCACAGTCCAACCTTTTTGGAGTGATTTTTCCTGCAGCCAGTGGGTCAGTGTAACAGATGGCGTTTCAGCATCAGGTTTCCCCGATTCATATTGCAACAGGTTAAGCGACGAATCCTGTATCAAACCAAGTGAATCCAGGACCGCAGAAAGTCCTTTTTTCTGAGATTCAAACAGGTAGTCCGGTTCATATAAAATGATGTTAGGATATTTTAGCAGCCCCGGGACGATTTCGTTCATCCTGCCTGGCAAGGACTCCCGGTCCGTCCAGTTCTGAGCAACGAGATAATCACTATAACCTTCGAGAAGGTCGATCAGCTCCCGGGCATGATTCGTTGCTCCGCGTCCTGCCAATTGCTTAACAATTTCGCTTATGGAGACGTCGGCCCGGTGCATATCGGCAATCAGATCGGAAAGTACCCTGACGGTGGAAGGGGCTGACCACTTTTGCAAAGCTTCCTTTTTGTTGGTCCTCAGCCATTCGCGGAGCACAAGTGTACGTTCGTCAGGTGCGAGGGATGTCAGTGGTCCCGATGCATTAGGATTTGGTGGTTGAGATAACATCGCGAGTTCATCCAGCCAGTTTTCGAGGGGGCGAATATCAGGTGCCGGCGCCTTGAATGTATTTTGCAACTGGCGCCTCAAATGCCGGACCATGCCCTGACTTGATACGAGAATAAGGCAGTGACCTATTCCTTTTTCCTGAACAAGAGAGTTCAATCTATCTTCCAGGATTGACTTATCGCGCGATGTAACAATACCAATCTTCATGCTGATTCTGTCCGGTAATAGTGAATGCGTCTCTATAGATAATAAGTTAATTGCTCGGGTGACAACACTATGTCACACATCAACTACTTTTTTTACCCGGAATCAAGGTAAGATAACCGGACCATATTTTGAAAGCGGGTTGTGAGTCACGGATTACGAATGGTCCTTCCCACGCATTGAATCTGTAATGTTTCTTATCACACTATCCAACAAGCTTTTCTCTCATAAGAATCTGATTCAATAATATTTCAGGGAAAGCTATAAATTTCATTGTTTACCACCCAAAAAATACTAAATATCTCTCTGCAAATTTATGGTAACGAATTATTTAAATAGTGGAAGCCCTTTTTTATTTAAAAAATAAAATCAACAATATTATTATAGATATTATTTATTTAAGTGTCGCAATTTTCATTAAAAATAAAATTGCACATATCACCAATATTGTTTTAATTTTACTTTCAGTGTGAATTGTAAAGCGGGTTTAATCATAGATTGTCCAAATCAGTTACAATCGATGATTGAGGTTATATAAGGAATAGAATTTTATTCCTGGTGATGTCGTAATTGTGCTCGACTTCTTACTCACATGCGGGTTTTCTGGGAGGGAATTTGAAGCCCATCTGATCGCTGTGGAGGGAGGTAGATCTAATCTATACCGCTGCAAGAAACTAAAGTATACGTAAACCAAAATACACTACGATATGAAAAAAGTGTTACTGACTCTTAGTGCCTCTCTGTTTCTGTGTCTGGGCATCGCCATGGCTCAACAGACGCGCACTATCAGCGGAATTGTAACGATGAAGAGCGATGGTTCACCCCTACCCGGTGTTAACATCGTTTTGAAGGGAACCCAGATCGGTACTGTTACCGATGTAGACGGAAAATATACGCTTAATGTGCCCGAATCGGGAGGAACACTTATTTTCTCTTATATCGGCATGAAGCAGGAAGAAGTTGAGATTGGAAACCAGAACCAAATTAATGTTGGGATGGCATCCAATACAGAACAACTGAATGATGTAGTTGTCGTGGGCTACGGTTCCCAGATAAAAAAGGATATGACAGGTAATATATCTTCTGTTTCCGGCAAGGATATTCAGAATGTACCGGTCCCCAACTTCGAATCTGCTATAGAAGGACGTAATGCTGGTGTATTTATTCAGCAGAACAATGGTAAGCTTGGACAGGCTATGGAGATCCGTATCCGTGGGGCCTCATCCGTATCAGCTAGTAATCAACCTCTGGTAGTGATTGACGGCGTGCCGGTGACCTCAAGCAACCAAAGCAGCGGGTTCAATGGTACAGGATCGGGAACCAATCCTCTCTCTGACCTCAACTTTGCCGATATCCAGTCCATCAATATTCTTAAGGATGCATCGGCTGCGGCCATCTATGGTTCAAGGGCGTCAAACGGGGTTATCATCATTACAACAAAAGATGGGCAGGCTGGAAAAACCCAATTCAATGTGAAATACTCACAGGGATTCAGTAGTCCAACGGGCAAACGTAAGTTCATGAACGGAACCCAGTATTCTAGTTATTTTCTGGAAGCTGCCAAAAATGCCGCAACCTATTTTAATGACGGCTTTGATTATGTGGGATATGTGACTTCGCACTTCAAGAAATATTCATTGGGAACATGGCCCAATAATCCTGTAAATGTAAATTGGGTGAATCAGGCATTCAACAAAAATGCAGGCTTCAAAAATCTTGAAATTTCTGCAAGCGGCGGGAACAAGAAAACCACTTTCTATGCATCCGGAAACTACAGCAATACGACCGGTATCGTCATTGAGAACTACCTACAGAGAATCAGTGGCCGGTTGAACATCGATCACAAGGCCAACGACAAAGTAACCATCGGGGCTAAGATAAACGTCATCAAAACCACCAATCAGCGCGTACCTGACGATGATGCTTTCTCGACCCCGGTTCAGTTGCTGGCGCAGCCACCTATCCAGCCATTACGTGATAGTCTCGGGAACTACATATCAGATAATTCGTTGTATTTCAATGGATTACTGTATAAAAACAATGCATTATTCCCTGTTAACTCGTTCCATACTTATGCAAATGCCTATGGGCAATACAACATTACCCAGCATCTGATGTACCGCAGCGAGTTTGGCCTGGACCTGTATGATCAGAACGAGCAACGCTGGTTTGGTTCCAAAGTAGCTCGCAACACGGGCTATAGTAATGGCGATGCGCTCTCGACCTGGGATCGCGTGGTAAATTACACCCTGAACAACTACGCTGAATACCAAAACACTTTTAACTCAATCCACGACATCGATGCGGTTGCCGGGATCAGTTATCAGCGATCCAACCAAAATCAGACGTACGTGGAAGGTGTCGGCTATCCTAGTG
Organism: uncultured bacterium; assembly: GCA_963787205.1. Classification (GTDB taxonomy): domain Bacteria; phylum Bacteroidota; class Rhodothermia; order Balneolales; family DATFMH01; genus DATFNI01. Next base: position 23,885 of record CAWBCD010000032.1, on the reverse strand, counting down.
ATCAGTTTCGTCAGATCATCAGTGCCGCCCAGATCATCGGTGGGAATACACAAGCCACGGCCTTTAGTTTCCTGTCATATTTTGCACGGGCCAACTACAAACTCAAGGATCGTTATCTGCTGTCTTTAAGCGGTCGGGTCGACGGTTCGTCACGGTTTGGTAAAGATCACCGATATGGTTTTTTCCCAGCTGCATCGGCCGGATGGATACTAACCCAGGAACACTTCCTGAGAGATAGTCCGATAGTCAGTTTCCTGAAGCTCCGTGCCAGTTATGGAATCACAGGTAATGCTGCCGGGATCAATAACTTTGCTCCACTTGGTCTTTATAGTGGTACATCTTACGCAGGAGTCTCTGGAACAAACCCCAGTCAAACACCAAATCCGAATCTGAAATGGGAGCAGACAGCCCAAACTGATATCGGTATTGACTATGGATTTTTCGATCAGCGCATCAATGGCTCGGTGGACTACTACTTCAAGAAAACAAAAGACCTGCTGCTGAATGTGAATGTTCCGGCAACCACCGGTTTCACGACCCAGATTCGCAATGTGGGTAAACTTCAGAATAAAGGGATTGAGGTGGTTATCAACTCGGTCAATCTGCTGGGTGAGTTCTTCTGGTCGACAAACTTCAACTTTGCTGCCAATCAGAACAAAATCACTAACCTGAATGGGCAAGTAATTACAGGTGGTTATATCAACCGTGCAATGGAGGGACAACCGATCGGTGTATTCTATGCCCAGGAATTTGCCGGCGCCAATCCGGCGAATGGCGATGCCCTTTATTACCTGAATCGCACGCCAACGCAACAAGAGATATCTGACGGAACCGCCTTTAAGGTGAAAAACATGTATGGTGGCAAGTATGTGACAAACAACTATGATGCCGCTCAACGGGTAGTGCTTGGTAATCCTAATCCGAAATTCACGGCCGGACTTACCAACAATTTTTCCTACAAAGGATTTAACCTGAGCTTCATGTTTTACATGGTCTACGGAAATAAGATTTACAACGGTGGTGGAGCTTATATGTCAGCCAGTGGTAATTACTTTGATAACCAGACCATCGACCAGCTCAATGCCTGGCAGAAACCGGGTGATGTCACCATGGTTCCGCAGGCTCGGTTGTTTGCAAGTAATGGAACAGGTGATTCATCGCGATATCTGGACGACGGAACCTATCTCCGCCTCAAGAATCTGTCCCTTTCTTATGAACTGCCGAAAGGCGTGCTGAAGAGCTTAAATGGTATGCGTGAAGTCAAAATCTTCGTGACTGGACAAAACCTGTTGACATTCACGAAGTATAAAGGATTTGATCCTGAAGTCAATACCGATTATCTGGCTGGCAATATCAGTCTGGGTAATGACTTTTACTCGGCACCACAGGCGCGCACGATCTCCTTTGGTATAAATCTTGGATTTTAATAAGGAGACAAACATGAAGACTACACACATACCAAACAATTTTGTCACCCAAAGACATATAATTATGAATCGTTTGAGAATGCCATTAATGTTTGTTTTGGTGTTAATATTCAGCCTATCTGGTTGTGACAAATACCTAAACATTCAACCTCAGGAGTCCATTGATCAATCATTGGCCCTGAACTCGGCCCAGGATGTTGAGAACGTGCTCATTGGGGCATACAGCAATCTTGGAAGCCAGTATCTGTGGGGCGGTCAGCTAATGATGGAACCCGACCTCCTGGCTGCAACGAATGAACTGACCTGGGGTGGTACCTATCAGGGACCTCGTGACGTATTTACAAAAAATATCCATATAGATAACGACTACGTTGCGTTAATGTGGGAGCAGGCTTACCAGACGATCAATGTCTGTAACAATGTGTTGTCATCACTTGATAAATTTACTGATGCTGCTAAGAAAAACAGGGTTCAGGGAGAAGCGGAGTTCATACGTGGCTCTCTCTATTTTGAACTGGTAAAACTGTGGGGTAAAACCTACACCGATGGGGATCCAAAGGGAAATTTGGGGGTACCTATCGTGTTGACACCAACCAGAAATATCACTAGTCAGAATAATGTCTCTCGAAGTTCAGTTGCCGATGTATACAAACAGGTCATTAGCGACCTGAAAGATGCAGAAGCAAAACTGCCGGAAACCAACAGTTTCTTTGCGACAACCTATTCCGCAAGTGCCCTATTATCCAGGGTCTATTTAATGATGGCTGATTATAAGGATGCTCTTACTGAGTCAAATCGGATCATCGAAAGTGGCAACTATACCCTTGTAAAGAACTACATGGACGAGTTCAACAACAGTGCGAACACCACCGCAGATATCTTTGATATGCAGGTAACTTCTCAGAGTGGGATAAATGATCTGCATACCTTTTATGCATCTTCTTCAGCTAACGACATTTCCCATCCCAGTCGTGGTGATATAACGATGACGCAAACGTTTATGAGTCAGTTCGATTCTACAGATGCACGCAAGCAGCAATTCTATTTGAGTGTAGACGGCACCAGCTACTTCACTCACAAATATGATAATCCGTTTTCTAACGTGATTGTTGCGCGGCTTGCCGAGATGTACCTCACCCGTGCCGAATGTAACTACCGTCTGGGATCGAGCGTGGGCGCGACACCGGTGGCTGATGTGAATAAAATTCGCGAAAGAGCGGGCCTCCAGGATTTGACCTCGATCACCAGTGTCGATCAAATCCTGACGGAGCGAAAAAAAGAGCTCGCGTTTGAAGGACACTTCCTGGAGGAGATCAAGCGTACTCATGGTTCGGTTGGCAGCATCCCATGGAATTCTACAAAATTGATATTCCCCATTCCACAGCGTGAAATGGACGCCAACAAAAACCTGGTGCAAAATGACGGATATTGATTTTGAATGAATAACATTAGTATGATCACCCAAAGACCCCTTCACCAGTTCGGTGTTGGGGTCTTTTTATCTGGGTTATCCAAATATTAATCCTGATTCCACTCAAACCGCTAAGGAATCTAATTAACAACTTTTTACCTACAATACCGGCATCAATGGCTAATTTGCCGGAAATCTTGAATAAGATTGGCCAATCAATATGATAGGTGTGTCATGAATCTGTTTTCTCATTCTTCAAAGGGTCCGTTGTACATTTTTGGTGTTGCTCTGACCATGTTTCTGCTTCCTGCGATGCAGGTTTCAGCCCAACAACACAAGCCGGCTGATCAATCAGGGTATCAGTATCCTGAATCTGCTTTTAAGGCACTACGATACCGATCCATAGGACCCTGGCGGGGCGGCCGTTCTATTGCCGTGGCCGGAGTGGCAAGTCAACCGTACACGTTCTATTTCGGATCGACCGGTGGAGGACTCTGGAAAACAACCGATGGCGGGAAAACATGGCTGAACGTATCTGACAAGTATTTTAAGACGGGTGCCGTGGGAGCTATTGCTGTTGCCCCATCCGACCCCAACGTAGTATATGCGGGCATGGGCGAGTCGGCGATACGCGGCAACATGTTTACGGGTGATGGGGTCTATAAATCGACCGATGGCGGAAAAACATGGAAAAATATCGGATTGAAAGACACTCACGTGATCAGCCGGATCGCCGTCGACCCTAAAGATCCTGATCTTGTCTACGTTGCCGCCCTGGGTCATGTGTTCGCAGATAATAAGGAGCGTGGCCTGTACCGCTCAAAGGACGGTGGCAAAACCTGGCAGAAAATCCTTTATGTGGATGACAAGACCGGTGCTATCGATATATCGATTGATGAAAACAATCCGCGTGTTTTATATGCTTCCTTCTGGCAGTCCTATCGCACCCCCTGGATCATGTCGAGCGGCGGTTCGGGAAGCGGCCTTTACAAATCGACCGATGGCGGTGATACGTGGACTAACATATCTCATAATCCGGGTATGCCGAAAGGGATCATGGGGAAGATCGGGGTGAGTGTATCGCCCGTCAACTCTAACCGTGTTTACGCACTCATTGAAAATAAAAACGGCGGGGTTTATCGCTCCGATGATGCGGGCAAAACGTGGAAACGTCTCTATCACAAAACCCAGCTGACCCAGCGGGCCTGGTATTACACGTACATCTTTGCCGATCCAAAGAATGAAAACACGGTTTATGCCACAGATCTTGGGTTCTACAAGTCGATCGATGGCGGGAGATCGTTCAGCCGCATTCACACGCAACACGGCGACAATCACGATCTCTGGATCAATCCGAACAATCCACAGATCATGATTGAGTCAAACGATGGCGGTGCCAATGTCACCTTTAATGGTGGTAAGACCTGGACCGAGGAGGACCAATGCACGGCACAGATTTATCACGTAAATCTCGATAACCAGTTTCCCTATCATATTTACGGGGCATCACAGGACAATTCATCCATCGATATTGCAAGCAGGACGACAGGCTATGGTATTACAACCAGTGACTGGCATGAGGTAGCCGGCGGCGAAAGCGGGTATATTGTACCGACACCCGGAAAGCCGTGGATCACGTACGGCGGTAGTTATATCGGCATCCTGACAACATATAATGATCATACCAAACAGACCCATAATGTATCGGTCTGGCAGGATAACACCGATGGTTATGGCGCCGGCGAGATCAAATACCGGTTTAACTGGACCTTCCCGATCATGATCTCAAAGCATAATCCTGATGCCCTCTATACCGCGTCTCAATACCTGTTCAAGAGTATGAACGGCGGAATGAGTTGGAAGCAGATCAGCCCGGATCTCACGCGAAACGACAAGAGCAAACAGTTACGATCTGGCGGCCCCATCACCAAAGATGAAACAGGGACCGAAAATTATGATACGATTTTCTCAGTTGCCGAGTCTCCACTCAAGGAAGGATTGCTATGGGTTGGATCAGACGACGGACTCATCCACCTGACACGCGATGATGGCCAGCATTGGGAAAACGTGACACCCAAAAACATACCAGCATGGTCGCTGATCAGTATTATTGAACCCTCCCATTTCAATGCCGGCACCGCTTATGTGGCTGCCAGCCGGTACAAACTCGATGATTTTCATCCCTACTTGTACAAGACCACGGATTATGGTCAACACTGGACGAAAATCACCAACGGCATTCCGGATAATCTGTATACCCGCGTCATTCGCCAGGATACCAAAGATCCCAACCTGCTCTTTGCCGGCACGCAAAACGGAGTATGGGTCTCGTTCAACGGTGGCATTCACTGGCAGCCGCTGCAACTTAATCTCCCGCCGGTTCAGGTTCGGGATATGGCTATCCAGGACCGCGAAAATGATTTAGTGTTGGCAACACATGGTCGTGGCTTCTGGATTATGGATAACCTGAAGCCTCTGCGTCAGCTTTCAGACAAAGTAGTGCACTCCGACGCCTATCTGTTTGAACCCGAACATGCATACCTGATGGACGGGTCCAGTTCCTTTCATAAAGGTTCAACTATCGGTGAGAATCCACCGAACGGCGCCGTCCTATTTTATGATCTCAAGAATAAACCGGACAGCTCAACCACTGTACGGATGGATTTCCTGACCCAATCGGGAGATACCATTGCCACTTTTACAAACAAGAGTATTTCAAAAGAAATTAAGGATGAGGATTCGGGCGACGACGATCATGAACCGCCCAAATCCCATCGACCCAAACTAAAAGCCGATTCCGGTATGAACCGTTTTGTATGGGACCTGCGCTATCCGGAAGTGAAAAATCCCCCCAATCGCGTGCTTGGTTCCAGCGGTGGTACACTGGATGGTCCCAAAGTAGTACCGGGTATTTACATGGTACGGTTAACCGTCGGCAAGAATACGATGGAACAGAAGCTGGAAGTCCGGAAGGATCCGCGTATTGAAGCGACGCAGGCTGACCTTCAGGCAGAATTTGATCTGTTGAAAAAAATACACGACAAACAAAATCAGACAGCCAGGGAGGTCAACCGCATTCTCTCCGCTAAGAAACAACTTAATCAATATCTGAGCGAGTTGAAGGATAACCCGAATTACTCCGCGCTTAAGGATGCGGCACAACCGATCCTCGACAGTCTGAATGCCGTGGAATCGAAGCTGTATCAACCGGATATCCATCAATCTGAGGATGATCTCAACTACCCGGTAAGACTGTGGATTAAACTGGCTTCACTGAATACTTATGTGAGCTCGGCATACGAAAGACCACCACAACAGTCCTACGCCTTGTTCGACTCTCTGACAACGCGGGTTGACGCCCAGTTCAACAGGCTCAAACCGATCTTCAGCCAGCAGATCCCGGCTTTCAATCAAAAGGTCAATGATTTGGGGATTCCTGCGGTGTACATCAAAAAAGATTAAAATGACAACCTTGAATCCTCTCGATCCCGGGCTCTGCCTACGGAAGACGAAGCCCTTGGGTTTCCATCCATCCCAAGGTATTCCTTCGGCAGGCGATGTCTGCTTCCACAGATAATATTGAAGCAGAGTTTCTTAACAAGAACTATTTTAAAACAAATACAACAATCTATTTGGCTACATGAACAAGACGCGCTTTTTTTCACTGTCGGTTTTAGGGTTGATCATTGCATTCCTTTTGGGAATGACCAATATCCCATCAAGAACAATTCACAAGAAAAAAAAATCGGATGACCAATATCCTGTTTCGCTCTATAGTCAACTCCAGTGGCGCAGAATCGGTCCCTATCGTGGCGGCCGGGCTGTTGTGGCGGCTGGCGTTCCGAGTGATCCGTACACCTATTACCTGGGAACCGCTGGTGGCGGGTTGCTGAAGACCACCGATGGCGGCAAAACCTGGATCAATATTTCAGACGGTTACTTCCACAGCAGTGGCGTTGGTGCCATTGCTGTGGCCCCTTCCGATCCAAATGTGATCTACGTAGGGATGGGTGAGACCAACATTCGCGGCGATATCACACCCGGTGACGGCGTTTACAAATCCACGGATGCCGGGAAGACCTGGACGAACATCGGGCTGGATTCCACCCATTTCATCAGCAAGATTATTGTTGATCCCAGGGATCCCAACAAGGTGTATGTCGCCGCAATGGGACATGTGTTTCACGACAATCCGCAACGGGGCGTTTATCATTCTGTCGATGGCGGCAAGACATGGACCAAGATTCTTTATAAAGATGAGAAGACCGGAGCCATTGATCTGGCCATGGATCCCAATAATCCGCGCATCCTCTATGCAGCGATGTGGCAGGCATATCGCGCACCATGGGGATTGTCAAGCGGCGGACCGGGAAGCAGCATTTATAAGAGTACGGACGACGGTGCCACCTGGCAGGATCTGACAAAAAATCCGGGCCTGCCCAAGGGAATCCTGGGGAAGATCGGTGTGGCGGTCAGTCATGGAAATTCCACCGTATGGGCTATGATTGAAGCGAAACATGGCGGATTATTCCGCTCGGATGACGGCGGGAAAACATGGACCCTGGTTAATGATAATCATGATATCACGCTGCGGCCATGGTATTACACGAAGATCTTCGCAGATCCGAACAATGACAATGTTCTCTATACCGTAGATGAAGATTTCTGGAAATCGATTGACGGAGGCAAAACCTTTCATTCCATTGAAACACCCCACGGCGACAACCATGATCTATGGATCAATCCCAACAATTCGAAGATCATGGTGGAAACCAACGATGGTGGCGGCACGGTCACTTTCAATGGCGGGAAAACATGGACCAAGCAGAATCAGAATACCGGGCAATTTTATCATGTATCTGTAGATAATCGCTTTCCCTACCAGGTGTATGGCGCCCAACAGGATTTTTCGGCATTAACCATTAAAAGCCGCACAAAAGGGTACGCAATTACTTCCGACGCCTGGTACCCTGTAGCCGGGGGCGAAAGCGGATATGTCCTGCCTAAACCTGATCAGCCAACCATTACGTTTGGGGGCGGATACGAAGGCGACATGGAACGCTACAATGAGGATACGAAGGAAGGGTTCACCATTGCTCCCTGGCCGGAAGACATGGACGGATACGGGGCTGTGTCCTACAAGTATCGCTTAAAATGGACTTTCCCGATCATGTTTTCGCCCTTCAATCCGGATGCAATGTATGTCGGCTCCCAGTACGTGCTCAAAAGCACCGATGAAGGAAACACCTGGCAGCGTATCAGTCCGGATCTGACGCGTGACGACAAGGCGAAACAACAACCCTCCGGCGGCCCCATCACTACCGATGAGACAGGAACCGAAAACTACAACACGATTTTTTCTTTGGCTGAGTCGCCCGTACAGAAAGGTGTTTTGTGGGCCGGATCCGATGACGGACTCATCCACATATCCATGAATGATGGTCAGACCTGGAAGGATGTGACGCCGAAAGATCTGTCGAAGTTTACCTCGGGTGCTCTGATCAGTATGATCGAACCGTCTCATTTTGATGCCGGGACGGCTTATGTTGCGGTAAACCGGTATATGGACGATGATTTTCATCCCTATGTATTTAAAACCACAGACTTTGGTGAACATTGGAAAATGATCACAGACGGTCTGCCGGAGAACGAAATTGTCCGGGCGGTGCGGGAAGATCCGGAAAAAGAGGATCTCCTCTACCTTGGAACCGAATACGGCGTTTGGGTTTCGTTTAATGGCGGTGACCACTGGCAACGGCTGCAGCTCAACTTGCCGGTCGTATCGGTGCGTGATCTTCAGATTCAGCAACGTGAAAATGATCTTGTAATCGCTACTCACGGGCGGGGATTCTGGATTCTGGATAATCTGAACCCATTGCGTACGCTCTCAAACAAGGTGAAAAATGCCAATGTATACCTTTTCAAACCTGAGCATGCTTATCTGATGAAAGGGGGAAACAGGTGGAAACCAGGGGAAGCCGCCGGCCAAAACCCACCTAGTGGCGCTGTTATTTTCTATGATCTGAAAAAAGAACCCGAGCAGGGAACAAAAATAAACCTGACTTTTGAAACCATGGATGGCGATACTGTCAGAAACTTTTCATCTGCCAATGGATCTTCGGACTCAGGAGCTTTCTATGAATCGAATAATTTAGCTGGCGGGCATAAGGTTACCGCGGATGCCGGCATGAATCGTTTTGTCTGGGATTTGCGCTATCCGGATGCAGTTGAAGTGCAGGGCATAAAATCCGGAACATTTTACAGCCGCAAGGGACCTAAAGTGGCACCTGGCATGTATAAGGTGATCTTAAGGGCAGGCGACAAGACACTGAGCCAGGATCTTGAGGTTCGGACCGATCCACGCATCCAGGCTACACCCGATGATTTTGCCCGGCGATTGGTCCTGTTAAAAAAGATCCACAAGGATCTCAGTACGGTAAACAAGGCAATCAACCAGATCGAGTCCATTCATCAGCAGATTGGTGATATACTGAAAAAATACCATGCTGTCGCAGGTATCGGGAACCTGAAACAAACTGGAAAAGCTCTGACTGACAGCCTGGATTCGGTTGAAACAAACATGATTCAGAAACACATAACAACCGATGAAGATGTGTTGCGCTATCCGGTAAAATTGCACACCAAAATCAGTGCATTGGGTGTAACCGTTGGTAACAGCTATGCCAGGCCTACGGTAGGCATGGAGCAAGTGTTCGATCACCTGGATACCCTCTTACATGAACAACTCAACCGCCTGAATCATATTCTGGACACTCAGGTGCCCTCTTTTAATCAGGCTGTACAATCGATAGGAGTTGGACATCCGGTATACATCCATGCCACATCCAGATAGGAACGATCACCGGATTTATCGCGCAAATCTCGCTGCCAAAGTTTGAACCGAATTAATTCAAATTTGAAAATTCATAATTCAAAATTCTACTGTGGCGGCAGAGTCCTGAACACATAATCCCAGAATGGTGATGATACTCCAAAAGCCTTGTCTGGATATTTGTAATGGTGTAGTGCGTGATGCCGGTATACCGATTTAAGAAAACGTGGCGGATGTGGCAGGTGAATGGCGTAGTGAATAAATGCGTACACCAGGTACCCTGCCAGGAAACCGGGAAGGAAGACGTATACATATTGTCTCATTATCAGCCAAAATGTTGCAAATAATAGTACGACGATAAGTAGTGCGGGTACGGGCGGCATGAATAAACGTTCACGATCACGCGGATACTCGTGATGTACTCCATGAACCATATAATGAAATTTCTGCACCAGCGGTGAATCAGTAATAAAGTGGAATACATATCGATGCATTATGTATTCAAAAAAAGTCCAGAAAAAGACTGCAAAAAGGAAAATTTCCAACCCTCTCCAGAAGGTGTCAACAACTTCCAGGCGATAGGCCTGATAGTATAAAAGGACAAAAACCGGCGTATAAGTACAGATCGTGATCAGAGGTGAAGTCTTAGTCAGGGCCTCCAAAACCGGATTTCTGAATATTCTCCCTTGCCCGCGATTCTTTATCTCTTCCATAACAGATTTTTTTCGGATGAGCTGTTATTCCCTGGTAATAATATTATTTATTTATTTGTTTTTAGTAAAGGGTTGTACCCCAGCGAATAGTTCCACTGAATGATAGCTGCAATTCTCATGGGGTCCATCAAGCAGTATGGTAAGAAGAGTATGTTTTTATGGAAGCGCTTTTAAATAAGTTCTCGTACTCTTATTTTAAAAAGCGAAACTGACATGTAAGAAGTCTGAAGATGGCACCATTAACAAGCTACGAATCAATCACAGCCCCCTCGGGAACGAAGATGTACTGCAAGGGTTGGCACCAGGAAGCTGCCATGCGTATGCTGATGAATAACCTGGATCCAAATGTTGCAGAAAGACCGGAAGACCTCATAGTATATGGCGGGGCTGGCAAAGCCGCCCGCAACTGGGAGTGTTACCATAAGATCATCGAAACCTTAAAGCGTTTGGAAAACGATGAGACACTTTTGGTGCAAAGCGGAAAACCTGTTGGAGTCTTTCGTACCCATGAGGAGGCTCCCCGTGTACTCATAGCCAACGCCCATCTTGTACCCCGGTGGGCAACCTGGGATGAGTTTCGCCGACTGGACGAGCTTGGTCTGACCATGTACGGACAGATGACGGCCGGTTCGTGGATCTATATAGGAACGCAGGGCATCCTCCAGGGAACTTACGAGACGTTTGCTGAATGTGCACGAAAGCATTTCGCCGGTAGTTTAAAGGGACGTCTGGTGGTAACGGCAGGTCTGGGTGGCATGGGAGGTGCACAACCTCTGGCCGCCACCATGAACGGTGCCGCGTTTCTGGGAGTGGAAATTGATGAGAAACGAATTCAAAAGAGAGTAGAGACAGGCTACTGCGACCAGTATACTTACTCACTGGACAAAGCGCTCGATCTTGTCATGGATGCGCGGGCAACCGGACGCGCAATAAGTGTGGGCCTGGTTGGAAATATTGCCGAGGTGCTGCCTGAGTTGGTTAAGCGTGGTGTGGTTCCGGATGTCCTGACCGATCAGACTTCTGCCCACGACCTCAGGGTTGGTTATATACCAGCCGGGTACTCGCTTGAGGAAGCCGCAGAGCTCAGGGAAAAAGACAATTCTGCCTATGAAGAAGCCGTACTCGACTCCATGGTCACCCATGTTCAGGCGATGCTTGAAATGCAAAAAAGGGGAGCAATCACATTCGATTACGGCAATAACCTCAGAGGTCAGGTAGCCGACCAAAGAAATTTTAATGAAGCTTTTCAAATTCCCGGTTTTGTTCCCGAATTTATTCGTCCTCTCTTTTGTAAAGGAGCAGGGCCGTTCCGGTGGGTCGCTCTTTCAGGCGATCCTCATGATATTTATGAAACAGATCAGGCTGTTCTTGAAACCTTCCCCGAAAAAGAATCCCTAACCCGATGGATACAGAAAGCCAGGGAAAAAGTCCATTTTCAGGGCCTTCCGGCGCGCATTTGCTGGCTGGAATACGGGGAACGTGCCGAAATGGGTCTTCGGTTTAACTGGTTGGTGAAGAAAGGCAAGGTTAAAGCACCATTGGTTATTGGACGTGATCACCTGGATGCCGGTTCCGTAGCCTCTCCAAACAGGGAAACAGAAGGAATGATTGATGGTTCGGATGCCATTGCTGACTGGCCACTGCTAAATGCACTGCTGAACACGGCATCTGGAGCAAGCTGGGTTTCTATTCACCACGGGGGCGGTGTTGGCATCGGCTACTCGATTCACTCTGGCATGGTGTGCGTGGCAGACGGGACCGAGTCAGCCGACCGCCGCCTTAAACGTGTACTTACTAATGATCCTGGTTCCGGCGTAATGCGCCATGCCGACGCCGGATACGACCTTGCCATACAGACGGCTAACAACCGGGGCGTCGATTTACCGATGATTAATGGCTGAAAGGTAAGACTTATGCACGTGGGTTGCCTCTTAGTGAATATGTCGTAAATTCTCCATTTTCATTGAATGACATAAAGAGGTAATGTGTAAGGTTAATGGAAAATACCGGTACAATGAGAACGATACACCAAATAATTATGTCTGGTGTAACGGATCTCGTCATTTACTCTGTTCAATCTGCACCATCATTTTCATCGGCATCTATACCCTGGGATATTGTAATCCTTTGATCTCAAGAGCCCGTGTCCTGAAAAAACGTATTACCTCTCACTCCGACAGCACCAAAAAAAGAACGCCCATTTTTGAGTGGCAGCTGCAGGCTAGTGCTGAGGCTGCAGAAATTTCTGTTGGAGACGTAAAATCAGGACTTACTTACGACCATGTCATTCATCTTAATGGAACCTTCCACACGAATGCCATCGGACTGAAAGGTGGACGGATCCTGGCATCCCTGGTACAAATAACGAGTGGACAGCCCTCGGCAAATTACATAGGAGACATGCAAACGGCCAGCAACATCTCCGCTCAACCCTCATTCCGGGTGTATGAGCTGTCTTATACTCAGGATCTGCCCGGTCGTTTTGTTGCTGCAGTAGGGCTGATCGATATGAACAAATTTTTTGTCCGTGATGATCATGCATCCACCCTATTGAATTCTTCATTTGGAATCGAACCAGATATCACCGACAATGTTCCGGTATCTATTTACCCCAAGCCTGGTCTGGGTATCTCTTTCGCCAAATATTTCAAGAACTGGAAGCTTCAGGCTAGTTTTTTTCAGAATAATCCAAATCGAAGAAATTCAATCGATCTGAAAAAAAATATGGCTACGTTTGAGGCCGACTACAAGACGGCTAAAGGAATCAGTCGCCTTCCCCTCATGTTGAAAGGAGGGATTTGGCATCATACCAAAGTAGTATCCGTGGCCGGAACCAGACCTCATTCTGATTGGGGATACTACCTGATCGCACAACAAAGTCTTTATGAATCAGGCTCCCGTTCTGCAGGCATGTTTCTCCAATGGGGCTCCTGCCCCGTGAACCATGTGGAGGTTCCTTATTACATGGGTCTGGGACTCCTTATCAATAACCCTTTTCATGGAAGATCGCAGGATCAATTTTCCATCGGGATCGCCAAAGCATGGGTAAACAGACAATTAAGCGATGCCGAAACCGCCTACGAAGTGACATATCTGTTTCAGGCGATTCATCAGATATCCTTGCAGCCGGATTTTCAATATATAGAACATCCCTCGGGAATGGAGAAACACTACTCAATCGTCTGTTTTCTCCGCCTCAATTTAGAGATAGATTAATCGAGTTGGGTAATGATAAACTACTTTTAGAACTTGGAAAAATCTTTTAAGTAGGCAGGTTCACAACCGGCTTTACTGAGTGATAAATTCTTTTGCATAATTGATTATGAGAGACTCAAAACACCATATCCGAATTTCACATCTTTTCCGGGATCTGGACAGGCGAATGATTTCATTTGAGAAGGATCACGAGGCCATCAACCGCTCCAGGCAGATCATAGAACGATCTTTAAACGACGGAAAGGCCTACTATGGCGTGAACACCGGTTTCGGGATTCTTGCGCGAGAACGTATTGCCAATGACAAGCTTGAAGCCCTCCAGAGAAACCTCATTTTGAGCCACTCTGTCGGGGTTGGAGAACTCATACCGACAGACATAAGCAGACTGATGTTGCAGCTGAAACTTCATGCACTGGGTTTTGGATATTCCGGCATTTCCTGGTCAACATTCGACCGTCTGCTCTACTTTGCCCGCAATGAGCTCATTCCGGCAGTTCCCAGCAAAGGAAGTCTTGGTGCCTCCGGCGATCTGGCTCCACTGGCGCACATGTCTCTGCCGTTACTCGGACACGGATTTTTCTGGGACGAAGAAGGAAAATCAACGATTCCTGCCGACCAGGTATTAAGGAAACACAACCTCGAACCGATCCGGCTCAAACCTAAAGACGGTTTATCACTGATCAACGGAACCCAAATGATGAGCGCTTACGGCTCCTGGATTCTCGAGCAGTCGATAAACCTGGTGAAGATCGCGGATCTGGTGGCTGCGATGAGTCTGGAAGCATTGCAGGGCAGCATCAAACCGTTTGACGCCCGGATTCATGAGATACGTCCCCATCACGGACAGCAAGTTGTGGCGGAAAATATCCGTAACCTATTGGATTACAGTCAAATATTAGAATCGCACAGAAACTGCGGAAAAGTTCAGGATCCCTATTGCCTGAGGTGCATTCCACAGGTACACGGTGCCAGTAGGGATGCACTCGATCATGCTTGTTCTGTACTGGAGATAGAAATCAACTCGGTAACCGATAACCCGCTGGTTTTTGAGAACGGTGATATTATCAGCGGCGGCAATTTCCACGGACAGCCGCTCGCTCTGGCCATGGATTATGCGGCAATCGCCCTTGCTGAATTGGCCAGCATCTCGGAACGCCGCACTTATCTGTTACTCAGCGGCCACGACGGATTACCTAAACTGCTGATGCGTGAAACCGGCATCAATTCCGGATTTATGATCCCACAGTATACCGCCGCGGCGTTGGTTTCAGAAAATAAGGTACTGTGCCATCCGGCATCCGTGGACACCATTCCAACCAGCCTTGGTCAGGAAGATCATGTGAGCATGGGTAGCATCAGTGCAACGAAACTCTACCAGGTATTTCAGAATGTCGAACAGGTACTCGCCATCGAACTATTCACTGCCAGCCAGGCGCTCGACTATCGCAAACCACTCAAACCGGGCCGTGGCGTGGAGATAGCGCATGATTTTGTGCGATCTGTCATTCCCCATACTGAAGCGGACCATTACTTCAAGGACGAGATGACCCGCTGCCAGGAAATAATCAGGAATCGGAAGCTTTTACAGGTCATTGATGAACAATTAACCGAAATGGTTTGATGCCTGCCCTACATAACATCGGATTTTTGGCAACCTGCCGTAATGATGGTGAACAGAAGGATATTCATCCGGTCTTGAATGCTGCGCTGGTCTGGAGAAACGGTGTTATTGAATGGGTTGGACCGGAAAAGGAGTTGCCGTCTGATTACAATAAACTGGAACGGATTGATGCCGGTAAACGACTGGTAATACCCGGACTGATTGATTGTCATACACATCTGGCCTTTGGAGGATGGAGAAGTGATGAGTTCGCGTTACGGATGGAAGGAAAGAGTTACCTAGAAATCACGCAGTCTGGAGACGGGATATTATCTACGGTCAGGGCTACGCGCGAGGCAAAAGAATCTGAGCTAATTGATCGGTGTACACACTTCCTGGATGCTATGACCCGACTGGGAATCACAACGATTGAAGCAAAAAGTGGTTATGGTCTGGCCACTGACCAGGAAATCAAATTACTGCAGGTTTACCGGCATCTGAACAAATCCCAGCCGATTGAGATCGTCCCGACCTTTTTAGGAGCACATACTTTTCCGCCCGAATACCGTGATGATCATCCTGCTTATATCCGCCAGATAACGGAGGAAATGATACCGGAAATTACCGGGCTTGGCCTCGCGGAATTCTGTGATGTTTTTGTTGAAGAATCGGCGTTCCGGATTGGTGAGGCAAGAAAGATCTTCGATGTAGCTAAAAAGCATGGTCTACGACCCAAGTTACATGCAGACCAGCTCTCAAATAGCGGCGGGGCCCACCTGGCCGGCGAGGTAGGTGCCATTTCAGCCGATCACCTGGAGCACATTTCAGACGACGGCATCTGGGCCATGATCAAAAGCGATGTCATCGCCGTCAGTCTGCCCATCGCCACCCTATACCTTAATCAGACACCCATGCCTGCCCGCAAACTAATCGAGGCCGGGGTACCTGTTGCCGTTGCCACTGATTTTAATCCGGGGTCGGCACCAAGCTATCATCTTTCGATGGCCATGATGCTGGCCTGCACCATGCAGCGAATGACACCGGCCGAGGTACTGAAAGGGGCGACGATCTACGCAGCCCGCGCCATCAACCGCCAGAACGACAGGGGCTCACTCGAACCAGGAAAACGTGCCGATTTTGCTATTATCGACGCAGGAGATGTTAACGAATGGATGTATCACTTTCGTGAACAAAGCTGTGTGAGCACCTGGATAAAGGGGCGGTTTGTTTACGGGCACAGCTCGATTTAGTCTGTTAATCCTATCGGATCTGGGATGTCAGGAAGCGCCCCTTCAGGGCTTTCTATATACATGCTTGTGCCCATAGGACGGTGTCCTATGTTAATGCTTACGCTCCATCGGAGCTCTACACGATTCAAGAATACCGTTAACATCCGGATTAATCCGGGTGCTTATGGGAAAAAACGATCAAGAAATCGTTTTTAACGATTTTGGTTACATCTCATTCAAAAAAGGACCAAAAATGATCAAAAAACACTACTCCTCGAAAACTCCCTGGGAACCGGTTGTCGGATACAGCAGAGCCATTCGGGTTGGTCCTGTAGTTAAAGTTTCCGGGACAACTGCCACAGACGAGG
This sequence comes from uncultured bacterium, assembly GCA_963787205.1. Taxonomy (GTDB): domain Bacteria; phylum Bacteroidota; class Rhodothermia; order Balneolales; family DATFMH01; genus DATFNI01. The sequence continues at coordinate 7,089 of CAWBCD010000032.1, read as the reverse complement.
ATGGCAATGTGGTTGCGATCGGTGATGCCTATGGGCAGACCATCAGGATCATCCAAAATATCGAAATTGCGTTAAAAGGAGTGGGGGCAGAATTGACGGATGTCATCCGTACGCGTATCTATGTGACTGATATCGACCGGTGGGAAGATGTCGGGCGTGCGCATGGGAAATATTTTGGAGCAATACATCCGGCTACAAGTATGATCGAAGTAAGTCGCCTGATTCACCCGGATATGCTGGTTGAGATCGAGGCGGAAGCCTATCTAAATGAGGAAAAAGAGTAGGTACTCAATGAAAGTGACAATGCCTGGATGACTCGATTCACTATAAGAATAATGAATCTCATCCAGGCATTATCAACGGCGATGAACTACTACTTCAGCATTAGTTATCGTTGTTTAAGGAAAGCAACAATTTTGTCTTGCTCGGGTTGAGTCAGGTTAGCATATGTTTTCATGTGTGCAATAATGACGTCCCATTGTTGCGGACTGAATTGATTAGGCGGCGGGGCGTTATGGCATGATTGGCATTTCATGGCCCAAAGCTGAGCACCACTTACATTTTTCACAACGGGGCTTGTGGTACTGCAAGCACTTATGGCAACAGCCATGCTGAATCCGCTGATTACCAGAAAGAATAGCATCCCACGAAATCGGGAAATAAATTTTTTCATTATAATTTTCATCTTGTTACCTCCAGGTTTCGTTAGATTTGTACACCCAAATGAATGTAAAAGGCATTGCCTTCATGCTGTGTCAGTGAGTAATTGAATTTTAGGTTCGTTCTCCAATTGAACCAATACGTTACACCCAAATCGTATTGGGTATCACTTGGCCGTCCCCAATCAGCACCCTTCGGAACCTGGATATGTGACAACATTGTGGAAAACATTAATTTACTAATAAACGGGCTATCTGCCATACTTGGTTGATAGGCCACCATAGCAAAATAGGTTGAACTATTGTTTTTATAGTTTGCTCCTGAATAGGTCGCATTACCTAAATCTACTAAGTTTAACTGTCCCCTCAACCGTAAAAAACCATCAAGTGATTCAACCGTTGGAGCATAATTGAAATCGAATGCCCACATCGTCAGCGGAACCCGTGCATAAGCTGTACCGGTATCGCCCACACCTCTTGTATATGCAGCGTTTACCCCAATTTCAAGATTACTCAGTGCATAGGGAGATAAACTGAAACGTACGCCATACATCTTGTACTTATTATTGTCGGCGATGATTGGCGCGTCAATCAATCCTGTTGATGAATCCAGTGTCGGTCCGTTGGTTATGTAAAAAAATGATCGCAGAACACTGCTCCCAAGATACTGGGCGCCCTGCAGCATCACGCCGAAGTCACCGTTTGTCAAACCCAGCGCATACATCCCTTTAGGGGTACCTTCCAGTGGCCAGATCCAGGACGGATCAAATGTTCTTGGAAAACGGCCGAAAGGCATGGCATCAAACTGACCGGCTCTGAGTTCCCATCCCTTACCAAGCAGGTAGTTGATGTTCATAAACTTTACACCGATAGACGGATTGCCGTTATCATCGAATTCTCCGCCTATTGCAGCCTGAAAAAAGAAATTATTCATTCTGTACAGATTGATCAGACTCACTGCCGGTGCATCATATTGTAAATTATTTTTTCCGGTAATACTGGCACCAAAATCAAAATCACCGACCAACAGATCTTTCGTCACTCCCGGGCTAAATGTATTGTCGCTTGATGTGGAGGACTGGGCTATTGACCGACTTAAGGGCGAAAAGCAAACTCCCAGGATCAGTAAGAGTGTGCCGGCTAAATGGGAATAACCGTGTTTCATATCGCAAGCTCCTTAATTTCAATTAAAAATAAAGATTATTATTTCAAGGGCAGAATAGGACCATTCCTTTATTAACAGCGTCCCTGGCATCTGGACAATTCTCTGTTTTATCGAGTGAGATTTCTGAATAGTCTCATCCCCTGACTTTTAGCTATTTCTTTGCCAAAAGATCTTTGTTAGTCAAACTTTTAACATACGACACAACCGACCAGATTTGTTTGGGCGACAGCGAACTCTTCCAGGCTGGCATGTCCAGATGGCCGTTTGAGACCCTGTAGTATAAACTACCCAGTTTCTGACTCTGAATAGCTTTGGTGGTGAGATTTGCCGGTTTGGGATTCAAGGCCACGGCGGCCGGTCCGTTACCTTTTGCCTTGCTTCCATGGCAAGTCTGGCAATTTGATTTGAATATTTTATGTCCGTCTGCAATCAAATCCTTATCAATAGGATAAGGATTTTGAAGCGTGTCCGTATAGCTCGGAATCGCCCAACTTGAAGACTGAGCTTTGACAGTCTGGCTTCCCGCCAGCAACAAGACCATCATTGTGATAGTCGAAATGAAAGTTGCAGTTAATAACTTCATAGTTCAATACCGTTTAATATTTAAGAGTTTCAACTCTGATAAATTAATCTCGCATTTTTAAATATCAAAATATCTGGGGAAATTTCATAAATAGTTAAATATTTTTTTTTATGCTGAATTTTATTAAGTATCAATTATTTTTTTTCTTTAAAAATAAAGTATAAAACCGTTTTTAATAATAAAAATATTAAGCCTATTTCCCCGTATTGTTATCTATAATTTAATAAAAACAGTATTAACAGATAAACGTCTCTTTAACTAGGCATTCTACATCCTTATGTAAGTATCATATCATTTACATAATTGTGCAATAAGTCTTTGTCCTGATCTCTGTATCCTAATTCACTAACGCGACAAAAGTAAATATTATATGTCCGATTACCTAATTCCATAAATCACTTACTAACCCCACATCGTTCGTACAATCTGCATCGGAAAACCCACACTGTCATATTCAGCAGGATCGGCAACAAACGCCAGTCTCCCTCCAGGGCCGCCAAAGCCGAGATGAAAGTTATCCGGCAAATCATCATCGGCTACCCACGATTTATTCAACTATTTGCGCGCATCATCGTACGATTTTTTCAAAACCGTGAAGATGTCTTGAGAGTATTTGGAATCGTTCTTCGAAAGAGAGAGATGGGATAGTTTTAAATATTTCCCACAGATCGAACCCTGTATTAGATCTTAATTCCAAACCGGAATTTTTTTTAGTAACATCAACACTCATTTAAACAAAAAAGAAACCCTTGATCGCTTTGGGGGGTTGGTGGATTTCAATCAAGCCCATGAAGATATCATTTCAGATAAAACGATGAGTCATGCAATCAAATCGTAAAGGGTATCCATCCAGTGTATCACAGAAATGGATTGGTGCACATGTCAGCGCGGCTGGTGGCGTGAAAAATGTACCAATCAATGCAAACGAGATCGGTGCTCAGGCATTAGCGCTGTTCACAAAAAACCAGCGCCAATGGACTGCCAGACCACTGACGGATGAAAACATTATAGGATTCAAAGCCGGTTGCAAGAAATTCGGTTATTCTCCGGATCACATCCTGCCGCATGCCAGCTACCTCATCAACATTGGTAACCCCAACCCAGGTGCTTGGAAAAAATCACGAAATGCCTTACTGGATGAGATGCAACGCTGCGAACAGCTCGGTATCACGATGATTAATGTACACCCGGGGGCTCACCTTAGACAGATATCCGAATCTGAGTGCCTTTCACGCATTGCGGATGCCGTAAATGAACTTCATCAGGAAACCCATAACGTAACCGTCGTTCTTGAAAACACGGCCGGACAAGGCAGCAATGTTGGGTACCGCTTTGAGCAGCTATCGGAAATCATCGACCAGGTTACCGACAAGAACCGGGTGGGAGTCTGTATCGATACCTGTCATGCCTATGCCGCCGGATATGACATCAAAAATGAATCCGGTTTTCATCAAACGGTAACAGAACTCATGCAGTTGTTCGGGAAACAGTTTCTGAAAGGATTACACCTGAATGATTCCAAACGTGAACTGGGAAGCCGCGTGGACCGTCACGAGAAACTGGGTGAAGGGGAATTGGGCTGGAACACGTTTCAAATGGTTGTCAACGAACCATTTTTTGATGAAATGCCTCTCATCCTTGAAACACCTGACATGAAAAACTGGGCAACTGAGATCAGGAAACTCTATAAACTCATCGATTAGTTTTTGAACGAAGCTGCAAAACCGGATGTTGAATGTGCATGTATGGAAGTACAACTTTAATCATCATTCTGGCTTTGGCTTTGACCGTTTTTGGGGGACGTCAGGCAGAAGCTCAAACTCATCATAAGCAAATGGAACACGCAACATTGGGCGCCGGTTGTTTCTGGTGTGCAGAAGCCGTATTTCAACGAGTAAGAGGTGTCATTTCGGTAGAACCTGGTTATGCAGGTGGCAATGTGCCCAATCCGACCTACCAGCAGGTTTGTAGCGGGCGGACGGGTCATGCCGAAGTTGCACGTATCACCTATGATCCGACCATCATTTCATTCAAAACGATATTGGATGTGTTCTGGCATACACATAACCCAACAACACCTAATCGTCAGGGAGCTGATGTCGGTACCCAATATCGGTCCGTCATCTTTTATGAAAACGAACAACAACGAAAAGTCGCAGCTGAATCGAAATCGCTTATCGATGCGTCTGGTCTATGGGACAAACCGGTTGTCACAGAAATAGAACCTCTGAAAAACTTCTACAAAGCGGAAAATTATCATCAGAACTATTTCAACAATCATCCAAATGCCGCTTACTGTTCCGTTGTCATTGCCCCAAAACTGACAAAGTTCGAGAAGCAGTTTCCGGACCTGTTTCGGGAGCCTGAACATCAAAAATAGTTCATTTTGCGCACTTGGAACACATTATTATAAGATCAGAACACCTTAGTATCAAGTTTGAAGTGCAACATTTACTCGTTTTTTTCATAGAACTCTTGTGGTGGTTAATATTTCAGTTTGTTTTTTATAGATTCGGGTTAAAAATATCCCTTATGCGCAGGGCCGTTATACGGTCCTGTCAATGGAATCATTGCTGGTTATAAATATGCTTGTGGACTTCCTCGCTTAGGGCGTTTTGAAGGCACGGCGTCTGACTTTCACGGCTTCGATCAACCGAGTGATCGCTTTGCCGAGCGGAACAACTGGCACGCATGTGGCATACAATTCGGAACAATAATTAAGATCAACTCGCCTCGATCATTTCACTATGAAGAAAAAATACCGTCTCAGAGTGATGCGCTTCGGTCTCCCGATCGGCCTTTTGGTCGTGTTGATCCTACTACAGGTACATTTTGATTCAGACGGTCCAATGACCGGGGCTGCTTTTGTAGATCCGGATCAGGACAATGAATACCTCGAATTTAAAACAGGCCGTATGGATTGGGAGGAGATTATAGCTTGGTCACCAGAACAAAAAGTGGCAGGGTTCAGGAATCATGATCGCATATACACCACCCGCACCGTCCACCGGGGAAAACATGTATTCCCTTTGCGGACCAGCGACAAACCGTTGTCAGGATTGCACTATCGGATATGGAATTACCAGCGTCATCCGGCTGTCGTGCCACTCTACAAGCAATACGGCATAGATGACTTCATCCTGCACAACAACGTTACGGGATTGCTCGTCATCAAGTCCGGTGAGATCGTCCTGGAGACCTACGCCGCGGGCAACTCACAACAAACCCTGTGGGGCTCAATGTCCGTGACCAAATCGATTTTGTCGATGTTGGTGGGCGCAGCCATTGCCGACGGCTTCATCACAAGCACTAAGGACAAAGTCATTGATTACCTGCCAACCCTAAAGGGGACATCGTATCAACAGGTAACCATCGAGAACCTTCTGCAGATGTCGTCGGGTGTGAAATGGAACCTCAACAAACAAGATCCTGATTGGAAAACAGCGAAAAGCATGACGATAGAGGAGCTTGTTAGATTTTTGGGAAGCAAAAGACGCTATGCCGAACCAGGCGAGTCGTTCAATTACAACGATGCAGAAGTAAACCTCTTGGGAGCTGCTGTTGCGGCGGCCGTGGGCGAAGATCTCGCGACTTACCTTGAAAAGAAAATATGGCAGCCGTTCGGCATGGAATCCAATGCCAACTGGATGTCGTACCCGGGAGGTCTCCAAACCGGCGCATGTTGTTTCAGCGCGACCTTGCGTGACTACGGTCGTATGGGCCTGTTTGCAATGAATAATGGCAGGCTGGCCGATGGTTCAACTACGCTGCCGGAGAATTGGATGGAGCTTTCCACCAAACCCTCAAAGGGTGCGGACAACTATGGATATCTCTGGTGGCTGAACGATGACGGTTCCTACGCAGCGATGGGAATATATGGACAGCTGATCTATGTTGATCCTGCAGAAGAACTCGTTATCGCAATTCAAAGCGCATGGGATAGTGCAACCGGTAAAGATTATTACATCCACCAGTCAGCTTTCATTGGGGTAGTGAAAGCTGCACTGAAATGAGTTTCTCCGATATCGCTTGTGTGAAGCTTTGACATTGCGGGTCGGTGTGTATGACGGACTTGGATCCCTCTTGCACAATTCCCCCGACGAATGCACATCAGGAAGTGATGACACGTTCCTTGGAAAAAGGAAGTGGCAGCGACTAGTTTCTTGGATAAAATAATCAAAAGGGAAAGGCGCTAAACAGCCGGTAAAAGGCTGAACTCATGGCTGGTCCAGCAAGCTTATCAGAAATCAACGTGGTCGGGATCCGGACCTAATCGTTCGTGCTTGTCAAGGGCGTCGATTTTTCTGATTTCCTCTTCAGTAAGATCAAAATCAAAGATATCTGCATTTTCAAGAATACGCTCCCTGTGAACAGATTTCGGTATTACTACGATTCCTTTTTGTTGTTCCCAGCGAAGAGTCACTTGCGCCGGCGTTTTGCTATATTTCTTTCCAATCTCTATCAATTCTTTAATGTTGGAGACCTTTCCTTTCATGATCGGGCTCCACGCTTCGAGACGTATCTCGTTCTTCCGGCAGAATGCCTGTAGTTCAGGTTGCTGCAGATAGGGGTGGAATTCAACCTGATTGACCGCCGGCACGACACTGCCGTATGACATCAGATCCTGCAGATGATGGACTAAAAAATTACTTACTCCGATAGCCCGGATCTTTCCTTCTTTG
>CAWBCD010000031.1:0-91477 GCA_963787205.1 uncultured bacterium | reverse complement strand
CCGGTCTTCAGGTGAATTTATTAAATACATGATTCTTCCCATAATAATATTTTAACCAACAAACACTACATAATGGGCGCATTTTGTTTTGCAATTACATTAGTAAAAGCAACTGATAAATTCCATTATACTTCGAAAAGTTACCCAAAATTGCCACCCCTTGATATGCACTCTAAGACAATGTCTAAAATTTCAGTCTTTTCCCCGTTACACATTCATAGTAATGAGAATAAATAAAATAGAGGAGTGTCATAGCCCCCTAAAAGACTGTACTAAGATTCTACTTTATGAGTAATTATCTTAGTGGTATAAAAACACAGAAGCTGGACGGCTGAGCAAAAGCTGGCCATCCTAAAAGAAGGCGAACAGGAATGACCACCATACGTAAGTAGATCTGCCACGATACCTATTGTAACATGGAAAGAGAAATGCAAAGGGAGAGTTGGCAGGATTAGGGTCCAGGGCAAGAGTTAGTGATCCGGAGCTAAAGCCTCTGCAACGGGAGAATAAGCGTCTTAAACAGCTCCTGGCAGAGAAAGATCTGGAGCTGAGTATCAAGGATGAAGCTTTTGGAAAAAAAACACCCCGAACCTCCAGGTAAAGCGAATGGTTGCCCAAGGATTTATCAATCAAGGCTATCCAGTGGAAAGAGTCCTGACCTGCTGCAGGTTGGCCAAGAGTAGCTACTATTATCGTGCCCGCCAAGGCCGGCGAGGCCGGACTCCAAGCACCCATACTCTAACCCGGGCAGGTCAGTGGGTCAGCAATGAGCAGGTGGTCGAAGAGATCAAGGAGTTATTAGACCGGCGGTTCGTCGACTATGGCTATATCAAAGTCACCTGGTGGCTGCGCTACCATGAGTCTTACCAAATCAACTTCAAGAAGGTCTACCGGCTGATGAAGAAGAAGAAAAACTCTTATATCCCCAACGCTTGCGTAGCAGATTCCCCCGAAACTGGGCCGACTGGCAGGGACCGCAGATTCAGGATCCCTTGAGTTATTGGCAGTTCGATATCAAGTATGTGTATATCTATGGACAGAGACGAAATGCGCTGCTGCTCACGGTCCTGGATGTGCCCTCCCGATGGGTTATGGGACACTATCTGGGTTGGAACATTCGCAAGGAGCAGGTCCGGGAATTGTTTATCCGGATTCTGAGCCAGTATGGCAATCTGCCCGAACAAATCACGGTACGCAGTGATAATGGCTCTCAGTTTGTGGGCCCAACCGTACGCGAGTACATCGCTGAGATGAAGATCACCCAGGAGTTTACCCGACCAGCCACGCCGCAACAGACGGGCAGTGGAACATGGCGCGGTCTTGTCGAGCGGAGTATTTGCCAGAGGCTTGAACTTGGGGAGATCTGGCCGAAGCCCAAAGCAATCTTCCAGGATTTTATTGCCTTTTATAATACCGAACGCATCCATTCAGGGATCGGATATAAAAGTCCTCTCCAGTACTTGACCGAATTAGGAATTGAACTTACACTAACAGATCAACCAAACAACCAACAACCTCAACCTTCTAAAGTAGAATACTTGTCCAGTTTATAGGGGGTTAGACCACATACAAAAGGCCAATCTGAAACAGTAGTTATCGACAGCTGAGGTTATGGAAATGTTGCAATGTTCACGTCGAAATGAGCAATAACTCAAGTATAATAAAAACTAGCATTTACCCATAATGGAAAAATAGTGCTATATAATAATGAAGATGTAGAAACTTTCCTGGATAATGACTGGTATAAAGCATCAAACCAGTTAATGGTTTAACTTATCTAGAAAAAGATCATTTAATTTATTGCTATAAATTAAATTTAGTTTATTATTTGAAAAGTTTTAATATTGAAATACTAAGCATGGTTAGGATTCACCTTAAAGTTAGTTTTTTTAAATAAATATCGAGAGAATAAGTGATTCTTGATGATAAAGTTTTAGAACTACGAAATCCCTTAGTTGCTTATCTCCAATGTATTAACTACAGTAAACCGTAAACCTCGTGAATGTGGCCCTTATTTAGTGAGTCGTTTGGTAAAATGTGTGACACATTTGCATGCTAAATAGGGTAATAAATTTATTATTTGGAGAGTAATTAAATATGGCACTGTATTATCAAGACTGGTTGGAACCAAGACGCATCTCAGGATACACAGTTAAATGAGTGTTTTATTCAACTACCTTCACATGTTGATGCACTACATAGTAAAATTTTCACAATAAGGGCATTTAAAGGATCGGGGAAAACAGCATTTCTCGAACAACTTAATTATTGTTCATACGGACATTGCGCACTTGGCAAAAGTTGTAATTTTAATGAGAAATTTTGTGAACAATTGGGATCATATTTTGTAATTCCAGTTGACGTCACAAAGATTTCGTTTCAAACTTTATTTAATCTTTCATCATCAAAATCTGATCACGAATAGAAATTGTTCATGTTAACAAACATGTTCAAACTAATTGTAGTTATAAATGTAATAGAAGTTAATAAAAATAATTACGCAGATTCGGAAGCGGTCAAAGAACTTATTTCAGCCTTTAAAAAAGATAGATATATTAAATTATCAAAGAACATAATCGGCAGTTTACTAACTGCTGCCGAAAAATCGCTTACCGGAGATCGAGATCTATCATCTGTAATCAATTCGAATTTTTTGAATAACAATGATTTCGAAAAAATATATACAAAATGTATTGATTTCATGAAATTAAATAATCAAATTGCTTGGTTATTCTTAGATGAATTTGATGTTATTATTGATTTATTCAAATCTTCCGAAAGTAATCGCTTCTTTTTCCATCAAACAATAGCAACAAGTTTATTAGAGATAGCATATAATGGCCACAAAATAAAATCGGATAATATTACTCCATTCCCCAAATGATAATGTGCATTTGAAGATATTATTTCCCGAGGATTTATATTCCATTTTAATACCAAGAGACAAGCAGAAATATGATAGACATGCCGTCAAATTAAGATGGTCATCAAATGATCTTAAGGAATTTTTAACAAGAAGACTGAAAGCTTTTCTACCCGAAAGACTTGCAAAAAAAGATACAGTTGAATCGCTTTGGAATATTCTTTTTGATAAAAAAATTCATAATAATATATATGATATAGTTGAAAACCCAATTGATTATATTTTAAGACACACCCTCTTTCGACCACGTGATATTCAACAATTATGCATATCAATCGCTGGAGAATATATAGAAAAAAAATCAATACGGACTAAAGAGCAATTCTTAAAAGAATTACCCATAGATGAAGATTCAATTATAGATGGCGTTAAAAAAGGAACACAAAAGATTGTAGAATATCTTATTACAGAATTTGATACTTTTAATTTAAAAAGAATACTACAAATTCTTAAGTATAAAAATAATATTATGGATTATGGTTCTTTATATAATATACTTGCCAAAGAAGACCTCGCTATTGGTAATTTAACCACAACAGAGATTATTAAAAAAATGTGGGAAATAGGTTTAATAGGAATATTCAAAGAGGGTGAGGAAGAAATAAAACAGACATACCGCAAGTTTAAAGTATTTTTGGATGGTTATAATCAGTATCATGTTTCATTATTTTCATTTGCCTGGAAAAATGATACTGAATTTTCCCATACTGATAAAATAGTCATAGCTCCTATATTTTTTGACTACTTAGACTCGAAATTAGATAAGGATAAACCAATTTATAATTTCTAACTAAGAATCATTCGATATAGTCAGATGAGAAAGTCATAAGGCGAGTCTAGACACTCATGAAAGTCATGCTTTGTATTTCACCTTGTTTCAAAAAGTCTGGATATCTGAGCGGTATGTTGACTGAATTAATACTAATTTTATCAATTAACATTTTTCAAGATATGGTATGAACCTCATACAAATGTATCATATCAAAAAGACAGCAATGCTATGCACACCATTCATTATCTCATGTGATACTTTTTCGACATGGAAATAACCCGAACTCCATTCGCTTCTTGCAAGTTTGATTTGAAATGTTTCTCCTACTCTCGGTATAAATTTTAAGTCCTTAACACCAATGGTTGTGTGTTTTTTATCCCTAGTCTCGACACATAAGAAAATTTGTGTATCGGAGATTTGATAAGTGTGAGGTTTTACCAATTTCATTTTGAAATCATGGAACAACCCTTGCATCAAATCCATGAGTTGACACCTCGATAAATTCAATGTTTTTAAAAAGATCTTTTTGTACAGGCAGTGGATCGTCGTCCTCGGCATCGTATTTCATAAATACATCAAGTAGCGGCCTATACTTTTCTTCTCCTTTATAAAGATCCCAGAGGATCTTATTCTCATCTACCAGAACAATAAGTAAATCGCGGTATCTCAATTTTGGAGGTTCCTTGAAGGAAGATTTTTAATCTGGCGATGATTCTAAGATAGAATTCATGACCTGCTTCACTGGATTTAACCGGTCGGCATGTTCCCTGGCCCAAACGATCCATCTATCAACCTTTTGTTTCGTAGCATCATCTAAATCCAATTGTACTCCCTGCTTTTCGATCTCTTTGATAAAATCATAGATGTACTGTGATTTAGTGAAGAATTCAGATTGTTCTTCCAGTTTTTTCCGGCGCTCAAGTTCTAGCCTGGCGCTGTCCTTTCAGCTTCTTCCCAAATCCGGCGTTGTATCTCGTACTGACGCTGTTCTTCTTCTCTTTTTAATCGATCGATGTGCAATCTTTCAGCTACGATCGATAACCATTCAAAGAATTCATCCAAACGATCTTCAAGCTTTTGGGTTTTTGTATCAGAAATTACATTTCCATGAAGCCCCCATTTGTTATCCAGGACGATAAGTTTTAATTCACCGTTTGGTAAATATTCATATTCATCATAACCCCAATAATTCCTATTGATGTTCTTCTCTTTGGTCATATCTCGTTTTCTGCGTATCCCATTCTCTCTGAGTTGTATGTATATATTTTCTCCATCATAGTCTATGTACATCTTGCTGGCATGATGTTCTACAAAGCACTGAATTCCCCGGCCCTGCTTTTGCAATGTCTTTAAGACCGTATCCATTATTCGCATTGCTCGGTCAACGTTTTCAGGTGCTACGGAAACATCCATAGGATCCCCCTCAACTCTACCATAGCGATTGACACTAAGACCCTTAAGGCTTTCTTTGGTTTCTTTAACCAGGGGATGAGGATTATTCAATCGTTTGGGTACGAAGATCGTCTGCACTATTCCCTTTAATTTGCCTTTTGATTTAAATCTTGTCATCGATATTCAAGAGTAAACGTGTCTTTTTCTGATTCAGGCAAGTCAATGACTTTGACTTTTTTTCCATTTCGTACTCTTGACCAGTGCCCGCTTGGCGGTATCGGAATTTCCAACTCTTTACACACTTTGTTTAACTGGTGATAACTGATACCATATTTTTCAGTTAGGTTGGTTAAAGGATTTGACCAGACTTCCTTATAAAGTTGGTCGCGCTGGAAGGTGAGCTTTTTCATTAGTCGGGTGGTTTTAGGATTATTTACAATTACAACATCCTAAATATTCTGAACTTATACTTTCAATAAAAGCTAGATATGCAATTTGCTCGACAGAGGTGAACTGTGTAAAGGAGAGGTGTATAATATCCAATCCAAACTCAGAGGTTTGACCCGCTATTTGTCACAGATTTACAGTATACGAGTTATTAACATCATATATATAGCATTCAAACTATAATGTTTGATATTATAAACAATAAGTACTATATTTTAGTTTGAAAATATCAAACATTATGAAGAACAAACGCCCCATATTATTACCCAAGTATCAACGCTCATTACAGCAGGTTGGAGAGCAATTTAAATTGGCTCGATTAAGGCGTAGACTAAGTATGCAGCAGGTTGCAGAGAGAGCCAATATCAGCCGTTCCACCCTTTGGAATATTGAAAAAGGAGATCCAGGTGTATCCATGGGCAATTACTATCAGGTATTAATAGCTCTGAGATTAGCAGATGACTTGTTATTACTTGCCCGGGATGATGTTATGGGTCGGAAAATTCAGGATCTGGGTTTGCTGGTTAAGAAAAGAGCTCCCAAGAAATAAGAGAGCGCTGTGCCGGAAACCAGTGGTAAAAGACAATTGGGGAAACACATTGAATTTGGTCTGGACAGATTGAAATCAAATGAGCATGATTCAATCGTTAGAGAAGGGAGATTGTATATTTTGAAAAAAGAAGATCAAATCGAAAACTTAAAGTTACTTCGTGCAATTGGAAGGAAAAGTGCGCGGAATGCCCTCCGCGAAAATAAAGAACTGGGATCACCGGTGACTTATATTAACAGAGATAGTGTTATCAAGGAATTGCCTGACGGGGAAAAAGTGATTTTAAAAAAACTTCCCCATTCGAGAACATCCGAGTTTTCCAAAGGCGATGTGATTCGTATCGAAAAAGGCTAAGCGTTTCTGGCTAACCGGTCCAAACTGGCACAATGATCACCGAAATAACCAGTTTACGATATGCTTTGGTGAATACGCTTGGACAGGCTATTTTTTGATTGAAATGAGAACAACGGTTGATGTAAATAATGACATAATTTATTGGGCTATATCCCGTGCCGGATATGAGCCTGAGGATTTCTATACCCTGTATCCCAAAACCGAAGATTGGCTGGAACGCAATAAAAAACCCACACTGACTCAGCTAAAAAAATTCTCTCATAAAGTTCATCTCCCGTTTGGATATCTCTTTTTAGATCAGCCGCCAGAAGAAGAAATACCCATCCCTTATTATCGAACTCTGCAAGGAGAAAGCAATGAAGTGAGTTTAAACGTGAGGGAGACCATTCTGACCCATCAAAAAAGACAGGACTGGTTAAGAGATTTTCAAATAGAGAATGGACATGATCCGCTTGATTTTGTTGGCAGATTTTCCAGAAATAGTCAGATAGGATCCGTCATTAAAGATATTCAGGACACGCTTGGACTGAACGTTAATTGGGCAAGCGTTTTATCTAATTGGCAGGCTGCCCTTGATCAACTTGCGGAAAGAGTTGAGGACAATGGCATTATTATTGTCTTCAATAGCGTGGTCGGGAATAATACTCATCGGCCTGTCTCTGTAGAAGAATGTCGTGGTTTTGTATTAACCGATGAATATGCACCCTTCATGTTTGTAAACTCTGCCGACAGTAAATCGGCCCAAATGTTTACCATCGTTCATGAACTTGCTCATATATGGATAGGGAAAAGTGCCGGTTTTGATTTCAGACAACTTCAGCCGGCCAATAATGATATTGAGAAATTCTGCGATCGGGTAGCAGCCGAGTTTCTTGTTCCGGAACAAGCATTCCATGAGGCCTGGAGCCAGAATCAGAATTTTAAAGCTTTATCCAAACAGTTTAAGGTAAGCCAGATTGTAATAGCCAGAAGAGCACTTGATCTTGGAGAAATCAACCGGGATACATTTTTTGAGTTTTACAACAACCATATTCAACAACATTTTCAAAAAAAGAAGAGCCAGGAATCCGGTGGTGATTTTTACGCAACTCTGAGAAAAAGATTAAACCTGACATTCATCTCCACAGTAAATCGCGCTGTCAGGGAAAACAAATTACTTCACAGGGACGCATACGAGTTAACCGGGTTAAGGGGATCGACTTATGAAAGTGCTATAACCGAATATCAGTTGTAATGCCTTTCTTTGTTGTCGATACCAACTTGACTGTTATCCTATCTAAATATGATGCAATTGTTCAGAAAACTGTCGGTGAGTTTTTAAGAATTTACGCTCCAATTGATGCTGATATAACATAAGCCCTTAGGAAATGGTTGGTTATCTATCCAGATATTTTCCTGAATAGAAGTGTACAGCTCAATATTTGAGACACGGTGATCCAATATTTGTCACAGAGTTAGGGCATTTTCAGTGGGAAATTGTAACAAAGTTAGGGCAAATGAGATTTGGGCAACCTGTTGATAGTGGGCTGACGGTTTAGAACTGTCTGACCGCTTTTACTGAATGATCCGTGAGCATCCGTGTTATCCGTGTTCTATTCGTCGGGGAACGTAACCCGGATTATTCAAATCAATTAATCATTCTTTTTTGTACTTTATACATATGTGAATACTTCATTAGGTGGCCATACCATGGACATTAAAACATCAAAAATAGAATTGGCAAAACTGATCCTCGAATTGGAAAACCCGGGGTTGATTCAAAAAATCCATGAAATGCTTTTAGAAGAAAGCAGCCAGTTTCGACACACGCTGTCGGATAATGAAAAAGAAGAGATAAGACTTGGGCTTGAACAGTTGAACCGGGGAGAACGGATAGCGTTTGAAGATTTTCTGAAAAAGGTATCCTGACCTGGATGAAGATTTATTTATCTCCTCTCGCGGAATTTAAACTCACCAGACTGCTGGCTTATCTTGAAGAGGAGTGGAGTAATCATACAAAAAATAAGTTTCTTGTTAAGTTAAAAGAACGAATCAAACAGATTTCAACTTATCCGAACAGCTACCCGGAAACTGAAGAGATAAAGGGAGTATTTCGGTGTGTAGTTACAAATCAAACTTCACTCTATTATAGATTTAATGGTGATGAAATTGAGATTATCACAATCACGGATAATCGGCAGGATCCGGATAAGATATTGAAAGAGATAAGGATTCAATTCAGTTCACAGTGATCCACAGATAAACCATGCCCGATGATAAGCTCAACAACTTATCTCTATTAAGGAAATACCAAAACCTTCTCATCGAAAACGAACGGTTAAAAGCCGAAAATAAACGACTGAAGGCACAACTTGGCATAGTGGATCTCTCAAAAGAAATGAGAACGCCCACTGCCACTCACGATGTCAAGAGAGAAGCTTCAGAGGAATCCATTCTGCCCCAACCACCCCTGGTTCCGGGTGCTGCAATAAATCAATACAGTTATCCGGAGGAAAAGATCCGCCTTTACCTATCGCTTTTCAAGGGAAGAGAGGAAGTCTACGCTAAAAGATGGCAAAATAAAAAGGGCGGATCAGGTTATGCCCCAGCCTGTTTTAACGAATGGAAACCTGGCATATGCAATAAACCCAAAATAAAGTGTTCCGAGTGCCCCAATCAATCTTTTGAAATATTCGGCGAAAACGCCGTCGAAGAACACCTGCGAGGCGCCGTTGTTGCCGGGATTTACGCTTTACAGCCTGATGATACCTGTTATTTCCTGGCCATTGACTTTGACGATGAGAGTTGGCAGAAGGATATTTCCACATTGAGAATAGTATGCAAGGAGTCAAATATCCCTTTTGCCATAGAACGATCGCGTTCCGGAAATGGAGCTCATGCCTGGTTTTTCTTTGATGAAGCAATTTCTGCTGTATTGGCCCGGAAATTCGGGACAGCTCTGCTAACGTATTCCATGAATAAACGTCATGAGATCACATTCAAATCGTATGATCGTTTTTTCCCCAGTCAAGATTCTATGCCGAAAGGAGGATTCGGAAACTTGATTGCTCTTCCTCTGCAGATGGAGGCCAGAAGAAAAGGCAACAGCGTTTTTATTGATGAGCATTTTGAACCATATCCGGACCAATGGAAATTTTTAAGTAACATAAGAAAATGGAACAGGGATGAAATTGAAGCAGCAATAGCAAAACTATCCGCGAAAGAAAACGGCAGTGAGCTTGGAGTATTAAGAAGAGATGATGATGAAAATCCGAAAACTACCCTGGAGCTCCATCCGTTTCCATGGGAGAAAATTCATAAATCCCGGATAACAAAAGCCGATTTCCCGGATAAGGTTCATCTCGTAAGGGCAAATATGCTCTATGTGTTAAAGACCGGGATTTCCCAAGGGGCGCTTAACGCTTTGAAACGGCTCGCTGCATTTAAAAACCCAGCCTTTTACAAGGCACAGGCGATGCGTTTGCCTGTTTATAACAAGCCCAGGATTATTTCGTGTTCCGATGAAACCAACGAGTATCTCTGTTTGCCGAGAGGATGTGAAGAAGAAGTGAAAACATTACTGAATGAAGTCGGGGTTGACGCGGCTCTTGAAGATAAGTCCAATCATGGCAGGGAGATCCATGCAACTTTTAAAGGAAAATTGAGAGATGAACAGCGCAGAGCTGCCATTGAATTACTGAAATTTGATTACGGTGTATTGGCTGCTGCCACGGCATTCGGCAAGACCGTTGTTGCTGCCAAACTGATTGCCGAACGAAAGACGAATACGCTGGTCATTGTCCACCGGAAGCAGTTACTCTCGCAGTGGAGAGCGAAATTAGCCGCGTTTCTGGAGATAGATGATTTTAGAGTTACTGAGAAAAACCATGACCGGGTTAAAAAGCATACAGTAATCGGACAGATCGGTGGCGGTAAAGAGAATGCAACCGGGACTATCGATGTGGCCATTATGCAATCTTTGAACAGAGGAGACGAAATTTTAGATCGTGTCAGGGATTATGGAATGGTGATTATAGATGAATGCCATCATGTACCGGCCTTCAGCTTCGAGCAGGTTCTCAAACATGCACACGCGAAATATGTTTATGGCTTAACGGCTACTCCCGCAAGAGCAGACGGGCATCATCCCATCATCTTTATGCAATGCGGACCTGTACGATTCAAGGTAGATGCAAAATCGCAGGCAAAACAACGGCCCTTTGACCATTATATCATTCCGAGATTTACGAGTTTTAAAGTTCTTTTTGATAAAGAGGGTGTGGCTCCCACCTCAGGTCAACAATCACCAACCATCAACGAACTTTACTCTGAATTGATGGTCAATGAAATGCGAAACCGACTTATCGTCGATGATGTGGTAAAAAATCATGAAAACGGAAGAAATGCTCTTCTACTGACCGAAAGGACTGCCCATGTTGATTCACTTTCAGAAAAAATAAGAGAGAAAATTCCGGATGTCATTGCACTAACAGGAAAAGCCGGCGTCAAAGAAAACCGTGAGGCATTGAAAAGCATATCGGAGTTGCCTCCCGAAAAGCCTCTCACATTGGTGGCCACAGGTAAATATATTGGAGAAGGTTTTGACGAACCCCGGCTTGATACATTGTTCCTTGCGATGCCGGTTTCATGGAAAGGAACACTCCAGCAATATGTGGGAAGGCTCCACCGGCTCCATGAAGGCAAAAAGGAAGTCCTGGTGTACGACTATGTCGATACCCATGTAAAAATGCTGGAGAGGATGTATGACAAGCGGCTTACCGGTTATGCGTCACTGGGCTACAAACCCAGGGGAGATACCATTGCCGGTGATTCCGCTAATTTTATTTTCAATAAGAATAGCTTTTTCCCGGTTTACAGCAACGATCTTGTAAATGCACAAAAGAAAATCGTTATCGTCAGTCCATTTGTAACTAAAAAGCGTGTTAAGCAACTGTGCCAATATCTACAAAGAGCGGAAGATAATCATATTGAGGTAACAGTACTGACGCGGCCACCTGAGGATTTTAAGGATAAAAGCAGATCCGCTTTGCAACAGGCTTTCGATCTTCTGCGAAATGAGAAAGTCAACCTGCTATTCAAATCAAATATCCATCAGAAATTTGCCATTATCGACGAGAGGATAGTCTGGTACGGAAGTATTAATCTCCTGAGCTTCGGATCTGCCGAAGAAACAATCATGCGAATTGAGAGTTCGAATATTGCCAATGAGTTGATGAAAAGTATGGGCATTTAATCACTATATCTACCATAAATAATCCGGGCATTGCGACAACTGACCATCCACCAATTGAAAGAGATGTATTTCGTTATTTTACAAAAGGCACGCAACCAATCATTCTGGCTTATCCCCGTAACATCCATATAGTCAACTTGTCCGGCGTATAGCTATTGTCGTTGGTGAAAAGGAAGTGGCTTTTTTGTACTTTTTAAAAAAAGTTTTTAAAGAGATTTGATCATGAAAACCAAAGAACTAATAGAAGAAATTGCCTCTTTACCGGTAGAAGATCGGGTATTGGTTGCCGATTCTGTTCTGAGAACACTCAATCCGCCAGAAGCAACGATTGATAAGAAGTGGACTGACGTCGCAAAAAAGCGTCTCAATGAGTTGCGTTCCGGTTCGGTAAACGCCATTCCCGGAGAAAAGGTATTTGAGAAAATCAATAAACGATTTTCTCAATGACATATTCGTTTCACCCGGAAGCTGAAGATGAGTTGAATCATGCTATCAATTACTATGAGGAACGCGAGGTCGGGTTAGGATACGATTTTTCTATAGAGGTACATTCAGCTATTCAGCGGATTCTTGCCTACCCCAAATTGTGGCCGTTTATTGGTGAGGAAATCAGACGATCATTGATAAAAAGATATCCGTACGGCATATTGTATCACTATGATGAAACAGAGGGTAAGATATTTATTGTAGCGGTAATGCATTTACACCGCGAACCGGATTATTGGAAACATCGATATTGATCCTACCTCTAACTTATGAAAGTACTATTACCGAATATCAGTTGTAATGCCTTTCTATGTTGCCTAACTGCCTCCCGGATCCAAAATGGAGATTGCTCAGGGCATTGAATTGACCGGCCAATAACTCATGACCCATACATTTCATTATTTTGTCAGAAATATTTACTAAATTTCTGACAAAATTTTAAAATGAAATAAATGGAATCTACTGAAGAACAAATACTTAAGAAGATACGCAATTATAAGCGTGGAAAAATATTTTTTCCGGATCATTTTCGTGATTTGGGGTCCCAGGACGCTATACATCAAGCTCTTTCACGACTTTCAGATGAGGAGTATTTAGTTAGGCTGGGACATGGCATTTACCTGTATCCGAAAAAAGATCCGCAGCTGGGTGTGTTGTATCCATCCATAGATGAGATCGCACACGCCATTGCCAGACGAGACAAGGCAAAAATCATCCCAACGGGGACGTTAGCCATGAACAAACTGGGACTTTCAACACAAGTGCCAATGAATGCAGTATACTTGACCGACGGATCGCCTCGAAGCATTCAGGTTGGAAACCGCAAAATTAAATTTAAACGAACGGTGCCCAAAAATCTGGTTGCAAAGGGAGAAATCAGTGGATTGGTTATACAGGCTCTGAGGGAAATCGGGAATGGGAAAGCAACCGACCGGCAGCTTTCCAAAATCAAAGAACTCCTTCAAAAAGAGAAACCGGGAAACGTAAGGCATGATGCCCGGCTGGCACCGGTATGGATTCGGAAAATTATGGAAGAAGCAATGGAGCAAACATGAGAGAGTGGCTTGACGTCAAAAATGAACGAAAAAAACTGATCTATGACCAAGTCGCCGCAAGGCAAAACCTGCCTTATTCAATTGCCGTTGAGAAGGATTTCTGGGTGACCTTGGTACTACAATCGGTATTTGAACTGCCATCGGCCGGGATAATGGTCTTTAAAGGTGGGACCTCACTGAGTAAGGGATGGAATCTCATTCAACGGTTTTCCGAAGATATTGATCTGGCAGTAGACCGGAAAGCGTTTGGATTCGACGGTAGACTCGGCAGCAGCAAAAGAACAAAACTCCGAAAAAGAATCCGATCGTTTGTAGTAGAAGAATTCACCCCGGCATTACGTGAAAAGCTGGAAATATTGGGTCAAGACATAAACGTTGAAGTATGGCCGGACAAAGATTCCGATGCCGACCCTTCTACAATAGAAATTGAATTTCCTTCGGTAACGGAATCTTCTCCATATCTCCGACCGAGTGTGCTTCTTGAAATCAATGCCCGATCTCTCATTGAACCTTACGAGGATAAAAACCTTACTCCTCTGGTAAGCACCATATTTCCAAATTTGGATATCAATTATACTCCGTCAGCAGTTCCCTGTGTATTACCGAAGCGTACCTTTCTGGAAAAAGTTTTTTTGCTTCACGAAGAGTTTCAAAAAAATCCAGAGGACATGAGAGCAGATCGGTTAAGCCGTCACTTATACGATCTGGAAGCCGTAATGGACACATCTCATGGTAAAGAAGCTTTAGCTGACAAGGAACTTTACATGGATATCATTAACCACCGGCAACACCTGACTAAAGTCAGTGGGATTGATTATGAGAATCATAAGCCGGGAAAAATAAACCTCATCCCACCTACCGAATCCATCAAAGAATGGGAGCGAGACTACAAAAACATGCAGGAAAGCATGATTTACGGTGATTCGTTACCTTTCGATCAGTTGTTGGAAAGAATGAAAGAGTTGATGGATAGAATTAATAGATTAGATTTTTAAGTCTACTGTCTGAAGAGAACAATGGCCCAATTTTGGCCCCTTTTGCCCCAGTGAGTCATTTTGAGGTATTCATGAGGCAATGCGGCCCAATTAAATACCGATTAAGGCTGTTTCCATTTATTCCAGAGATCAGTTTCAAAAAACTTCAGGCTTTGGAGATAAACCTCAGTCAAATTTATCATCCATATAGATATTGATGGTATGTACTCCATTCTGTATCTCATGTGATACCTCTTCAACATGGAGATAACCCATACTCCATTCGCTTTTTGCGAAATAGATTTGAAATGTCTCTCCTACTCTCGGTATAAATTTTAAGTCTTCTACACCAATGGTCGTATATACTTTATCTCTGGTCTCGACGCATAAGAAAATTTATGTGTCGGAAATTTGATAAGTGTGTGGTTTTATCAATTCCATTTTGAAATCATGGTACAACCCTTGCATCAAATTCATGAGTTGACGCCTCGATAGATTCAATGTATTTAAAAGATCTTTTTGTGCAGGCAGTGGATCGTCGTCCTCGGCATCATATTTCATAAACACTTCAAGCAGTGCGCTGTACTTTCCTTCCCCTTTAAAAAGATCCCTGAGGATTTTGTTCTCATCTACCAGGACCACGAGCAGTTCTGGATATCTCAATTTGGGAGGTTCCATGACGAAATATTTTTATTCTGACTACGATTCTAAAATAGAATTCATGACCTGCTTCACCGGATTTAGCCGGTCGGCATGTTCTCTGGCCCAAACGATCCACCTATCAAACTTTTGTCTCTCATCATCATCTAAATCCAGTTGGGCTCCCTGCTTTTCGATCTCCTTGATAAAATCGTAGATATACTGCGATTTAGTGAAGACTTCCGATTGTTCTTCAAGTTTTTTCCGACGCTCAAGTTCAGCCTTTCGCTGCCTTTCGGCTTCTTCCCTGATACGACGTTCTATCTCGGACTGACGCCGCTTTTCTTCTGTCTCTAAACGTTCAATGCGCAGTTCTTCAACCACGATTGATAACCACTCAAAGAATTCATCCAGGCGATCTTCGAGTCTTTTAGTTTTTGTGTCAGAAATCACTCTATCATTAAGACGCCATGCATGGCTCCCGACAATTAGCTTTAATTCCCCATTTGGGAAATATTCATATCCGTCATAACCCCAATAACTCCTATTCCTGTTCTTCTCTTTGGTCATATCTCGTTTTCTGCGCATCCCATTCTCTCTGAGTTGTATGTATATTTTTTCTCCATCATAGTCTATGTACATCTTGCTGGCATGATTTTCTTCAAAGCAACGAACTCCCTTGCCCCGCTTTTGCAATGTTTTCAAAACTGTATCCATTATTCTCATTGCACGGCTCACATTTTCTGGAGACACGGAGACGTCCAAAGGAGAACCTTTAACTCTACCATATCGATTGGCTTCAAGTCCTTTAAGGCTTTTTGGGGTTGCTTCTACCAGGGGATGAGGATTGTTCAATCGTTTGGATACGAAGATCGTCTGCCGCAATTCCTTTTTTAATTTGACTGTTGATTTGAATCCGTCGTCTATATTTAGAGTAAAGGAGTCCTTCTTTGATACAGGTAAAGCAATAACTTTGACCTTTTTCCCATTTCTTACTTTTGCCCAATGTCCACGAGTTGGCACTGGAACTTCCAACTCTTTACACGCTCTTTTAAGCTGAAAATCACTGATCTCATACTTTTTTGCCAGTTGGGTTATGGGAGTAGACCAAACCTCTTTATAGAGTTGATCACGCTGAAAGGTAAGCTTTTTCATTCGTCGTGTGTTTTTAATGTTATTTACAATTACAACACCCAAAATATTCTGAACTTAGGCTTCCAATAAAAGCTAAATTTTTAATTCATCTGATTCGTTTGACTAATGTAACCTTGTTTATGACCTGCTTTGGTTAATACGCTCGTATAGGCTATTTTTTGATTGGTATGGTAACAACAGTTGATGTAAATAATGACATAATTTATTGGGCTATATCCCGTGCCGGATATGAGCCTAAGGATTTCTATACACTGTATCCCAAAACCGAAGATTGGCTGGAACGCAATAAAAAGCCCACACTGGCTCAGCTAAAAAAATTCTCTCATAAAGTTCATCTCCCGTTTGGTTATCTCTTTTTAGATCAGCCGCCAGAAGACGAAATGCCCATCCCCTATTATCGAACTCTGCAGGGAGAAAGCAATGAAGTAAGTTTAAACGTCAGGGAAACCATTCTGACCCTTCGAAAAAGACAGGATTGGTTGAGAGATTTTCAAATAGAGAATGGACATGATCCACTTGATTTTGTTGGCAGATTTTCCAGAAATAGTCAAATAGGATCCGTCATTAAAGATATCCGGACGTCGCTTGGACTGGACGTTAATTGGGCAAGCCATTTATCTAATTGGCAGGCTGCACTTGACCAACTTACGGAGAGAGTTGAGGACAATGGCATTATTATTGTTTTCAATAGCGTGGTGGGGAATAATACTCATCGGCCTATCTCTGTAGAAGAATGTCGTGGTTTTGTATTAACCGATGAATATGCACCCTTCATGTTTGTAAACTCTGCTGACAGTAAATCGGCCCAAATGTTTACAATCGTCCATGAACTTGCTCATATATGGATAGGGAAAAGTGCCGGTTTTGATTTCAGACAACTTCAGCCAGCCAATAATGAGATTGAGAAATTCTGCGATCAGGTGGCTGCCGAGTTTCTTGTTCCGGAACAAGCACTCCATGAGGCCTGGAGCCAGAATCGGAATTTTAAAGCTTTATCCAAGCAGTTTAAGGTTAGCCAGATTGTAATAGCCAGAAGAGCACTCGATCTTGGAGAAATCAACCGGGATACATTTTTTGAATTTTACAACAACCACATTCAACAACATTTTCAAAAAAAGAAGAGCCAGGAATCCGGGGGCGATTTTTACGCAACTCTGAGAAAAAGATTAAACCTGACATTTATCTCCACAGTAAATCGCGCTGTCAGGGAAAATAAATTGCTTTACAGGGACGCATACGAGTTAACCGGTTTAAGAGGGTCGACTTATGAAAGTGCTATAACCGAATATCAGTTGTAATGCCTCTCTATGTTGTCGATACCAACTTTTTTATAGAGGCACACCGGTCTCATTATCCGTTAGACATCGCTCACAGTTTCTGGAATACTGTAAAACAGCTTGCTGATGATGAAAAGATTATCAGCATCGATAAAGTCCGGGATGAGATATTCGAAAACGATGATGAGTTGACAGCCTGGGTTAAAAAGAATCTGCCGGAATCATTTTTCAAAAGCACTGAGGAAAATCCTGTCTTAGAAGAATATCGTAAGGTGGCACAATGGACTGAATCGAGATCCGAACATTACAAACGAAAAGCCATCGACGAATTTCTTGAGTATAAAAGAGCGGATGCCTGGCTGGTGGCTTATTTCCTGGTAACAAACGATGAAATAGTTACCCAGGAAGTGAGCGACCCCAAGCGAAAAAACAAGATCAAGATACCGGATGTTTGTATTGTCTTAGGTGTATCCTATCTAAGTATGATGCAATTGTTCAGAAAACTGTCGGTTAGTTTTTAATAATACACGTTCCAATTATTGCCGATATGACATAAACCCTTATAAAATAAAGAATTAACTGATCAAACATCTTCCTGAATAGAAATGTACAGTTTAAAATTAGAGAATCTGTGATCCAATATTTGTCACAGAGTTAGGGTATTTTCAGTGGGAAATTGTAACAAAGTTAGGGTAAATGAGATTTGGGATTCCATCTGGTAGCGGTCTGACGGTCCCAAACCGTCTGACCGCTATTGCTAAATGATCCGTGAGTATCCGTGTTGTCCCTACTCTGTTTAAAGGAATGGCGAGCGTACAGAAAAGCCATAAAAAGATAAGAATTGACTCCCTCAGATCCCCAAAGGCTCATAGCATTAATTTGCTTTTTATACTTATGATTAGTACATCACTTATGTTAATGAGATAGTTATTAAACAGACTTTCTTACAATTCGTTGTGTTTCGATCATTTTATCACGGCGCAAGAAAGCATGTTCTGAACCATAAACGAGAACAGAGAGAACAGGAAACCCACATTTACTACTTAATATGTGGTAACCATGAAAACCCGTTTATACATTGATACCGATCAATGGTATTATCTCGAATCCAGTACGGGCTTGAAAAGGCTAGGATTCTACAGGATTTTTGTTGGCATGCTGGTTTTTATACCTCTGATTACAGCCTGTAATATATTTGGTAGCCATGGTAAAACAAGTTTGCCAAAAGATGCTATTGCTTTTTCCCAGGCAGGTTGTACGAGACCTAATTCCAGTGATTCATCACCAGATACCTCTGCTAAAGGACTTCAGGTGATACATGGTACCATTCCTGGCGACATCGCCAAGTTAGGATTAAAGCCTCTCGGGTGTTTGAATCCTACTGTTCGATTAACATTCTCCTTCGATTTTCCAATGCGTAATAAGGCTGAATTCGATAGTCTTTCTCAAGAGTTGTATGATCCGTCCAGTCCCTTATTTCATCAATGGTTAACCGTTGCCGAGTTCACGGCTAAATTTGCCCCCACGCAACAAGATTATCAGTCGGTCATCACTTATTCGAAAGCAAATGGATTTAGTATAACCGGAACAGTTTCCAATCGCATGGTACTGGAAGTCAGTGCGCCGGTGCAGGATGTAGAGAGGGCTTTTCATGTAGAGATGCTCGTTTATAAGCGTCCGGTTCTTTACACTTCGACGGTGGGCCAGACCTTCTTTGCTCCGGATCGCGACCCTACCCTTGATTTGTCAACATCTATTATGGATATCAGTGGGTTAAACAATTACGCGGTTACACTTCCGGTTTCAGGTGCCAATTAAGAATAATTGTTTTTTATACGGTGGCACATCACCGTCTGACTGCTATTTAAATTATCCGTGAGTAGCCGCGCATGTGTTCTGTTTTCTAATAATAGACATGAACCCTTACTTCTTTGATTTTGCCTGCCAGGTGCTCAGGAATTCTTCGGCAGTTGAAATGGCTATTCTGCTTTTTTTATAGTCAGCTTTATTTCTTGTTATGATGAGATTGATCCCGTTATTCACTGCTGTGAAATACTGGATGGCATCCTCAAAGTCAGTGAACTCTGAATTCAGTGACTGCTCGATGACCCGCTCGTCAACCGGAAGGACGGTTACCAGCGTTTTTAATTTCCTCAGATTTTTCAAAGCTGCGGCATTGGTGGTCATTTTTTTATGAAGGTAATGGAGATTGGAAAAGATCACCGGAGAGGTGAAGCCTCTCACCTTTTGTTGATCGATTAATGTGAACAGTTTTGCGGCATGAATATAGTGAGGCTCTCTCTGTGCCAACAAATCCAAAATAATATCCGAATCGAGAAATAGTTTTATCATCCGGAATACTTCTCTTCGAGATGCTTTCTGTATATCTCTTTCAGATCAACATCTCCGGATAATTTTATAATCCCGGATAGTTCAAGCACATTGGGAGAAATTTCAATTTCGCCGGTATCCTCTTCTTTCGTGACCGTATTGAAATAATTTTCCACCATCGCCGAAAGGCTTTGTCGATGCTTCCGTGCATACTTTTTTGCACGGTCAATGGCTCTTTTATCCAGTTTTAGTGTTAATTTTGTATTCATTTTAGCCATACTATTACTACGTACAGTATCTGTTATTATGATACGTACTCCGTATACGAAATTCAAGAGATCTGATTTGTCCATGGGATAGTTCGAGGCAATGATGAAAGTGAGTAATCACGTCTCATAAGTAATCGATACAAGTGCGAGCGCTCTGCACCCGGAGAGATTCTTCCCGAAATTCGGGACGGAAGTGGCGCATCGGGAGGTGGGTAAGGTATTGGTTGAACCGTTTGATCATCGTTTCTTCCTCTTCCTCATTTTCTTATATCGAACTCACGTTTTTTAATAAAAAAAGAGATCATCCTCATCAGTAGTTGTCCACTGTAACTGATAAACGATATGGTAAAATACCATGAATCAACTGTCCGGCTTTATCTTTCACTTATTGTCTTTTTTGGATGATTGTAAATGGATTAAACCCTGAATATTTAATACAATAGTGATAGGATAAAAGAGAGGGGCAGGATGTAATCTGCAGGGTACGTGATTATAATATTGGAGGTTTTATGCCAACGCCTGAACAAATCCTTTCCGGACTCAGTCGCATCTCGAATGATTGGCAAATTCTTGCCATTATATGGCATATTTACTTTCTGCTTATCGCTGCCGCACTTATTTCCGGATATCGTCCATCAAAAAGGCTAACCGGTATCCTTCTGAGCTTGCCTATCTTTTCGGTCAGTATCCTCGCCTGGGGGTATGGAATCCTGTTCAACGGACTTATTTACGCCCTGATTGGTTTCTTTCTGGTCATCATATCGATCAGACTACCGGCCAGAAAATTATCTATAGGATCATTATGGATTGTGATACCAGGGGCACTTCTCTTCTTGTTCGGATGGGTGTATCCACATTTCACGGAGGCACCATCCCTGCCAATTTATGTCTACGCAGCGCCAACGGGACTGATTCCTTGCCCAACCCTTTCAATCG
This sequence comes from uncultured bacterium, assembly GCA_963787205.1. Taxonomy (GTDB): domain Bacteria; phylum Bacteroidota; class Rhodothermia; order Balneolales; family DATFMH01; genus DATFNI01. The sequence continues at coordinate 70,684 of CAWBCD010000031.1, read as the reverse complement.
TTATTGGATTATCATTGATACTTGACAGTTTTGGTTCCAGAAGCTGGGCACTCATTCTGGGTGTAGCAGGTATGTTTTACGGCGTTTTCGGTGCTGCGCGACTTGGCGTCATCATTGATTTAATTCTCCTGCTTGGTGCCTTAATTATAACCATCACTGCTTTTCAATATGAGAGAGCAGAACCCCGCACACCCGGTAATCCCGTTGCCGGTGACTCATGACAGCTTGAATAGAATTCACAGGATATCTTTTTTACCGAACCATAGACAGTAAAATAACGAGGGAAAAGAATCCAATTTCATACCTTTTCCATAAAAAAACCGGCTGACCGTCACGATCAGCCGGTTACGTTAATCCTCACATGATGCCATGTGAGACCCATACCATGGAAATCTTAAATTGCCTCTACTAAAGCATATTTGCCGAGTAAATCCTTATAGGGGACCAACAAATAGGTTTCTCCGTCTTCCTCAATTTCGGTTGCTCCGCTTTTGCGGAACATGACACGATCACCCATAGCAACGGTTTCTCCGCCGCCGGGTGCCACTGCCACGACCTCGCCGATTTCCCGGCTTGAGCTGGCAGTATCAGGAATGATGATGCCGCTGTTGGTTTTCTTCTCAGCGGCCTCCACTTTGACGAGAACATGATCATTTAAAGGCTGAAACGTAATCATAGTTTACTCCTTGTCGTAATTATAGATTTAACAATCGATCCAGTTCACGGGTATTGTATCCGATAACAAACGAGCCGTTAATCTCGGTCTGGGGTACTCCCTGCTGTCCGGTGCGTTCAACTAGCTCCATCGCCGCCTGTTGATCAGATGCGACATCAACATCCGTGAATGTGATATTCTTACTTTTCAAATAATCTTTTACCATCGTACAATATGGGCAGGTCGGTGTTGAGTATACTGTCACCCGCAGTGCTGACGCATTATCCCGTCCGCCTGTTGGACGTTTTTTCAGCAGTTGTTCATAAAACCCCGTTGTCTGAACTCCGGTTACTATTTCTGCCCGCTGCCCTCCACGGAAAACAACCAGCGTCGGGACGGACTGGATATGATACCTCGAATGAATATCCCTTATCCTGGAAGCATCGATTTTACAGATGATCACTTCGTCATGATTCTGTTTCACTTGTTCCAACGCCTCGATTGAGCGCTTGCTCAATTCTGAACTCAGTGTATAAAACAGGGCCATCAGCAGCTCCGGCTTTTTTTCCAGGATGCGGTCAAAATGAATGCTGTCGGATATCTCCTCAATCATTGTTGTGGTAGCAGTACTCATACTGGTTTTATAAATCTATTAATGATTATATAGTTATTTAGTAACGAGTGTAATTTTAAAAAATTTTACTGTCTGCATCAACACTTTTATCAATTAATAAAAGTGTTCCCCTCTAAAAACCTCAAATCAAACGATTCTGCGACTGATTTGTTTATATAAATGCAATGAAAACTACAATAAAAATGATTTAGTCATCATGAGTATCCCGTTGAATGTCGCGCAAAAGCTGATAAAAAGTCATCTTGTAGAAGGTGAGATGACGCCAGGTACGGAAATCGGTCTTAAAATAGATCAAACACTTACTCAGGATGCCACCGGTACTCTGGTCATGCTGGAACTGGAGGCAATGGAACTTGACAGGGCTCAAACCGAACTTTCCTGCCAGTATGTGGATCATAACCTTTTGCAAACAGACAATAAGAATCCGGATGACCACCTGTTCCTGAAGTCTGCAGCCGGGCGATTTGGCATCTGGTTCAGCCGGCCCGGGAATGGCGTGAGCCATCCGCTCCATGGCGAACGGTTTGCGGTACCTGGAAAAACTCTTGCCGGATCCGACAGTCACACACCGGCCAACGGCTGTATGGGTATGTTGTGCCTGGGTGCAGGCGGACTGGATGTTGCTTTTGCCATCGCCGGTCAGCCCATGTATCTGAAGATGCCGAAAATTCTTGGAGTGGAACTGACCGGGCAATTACCGGATTGGGTAAGCGCCAAGGATGTCGTGCTCGAAATGCTTCGGCGTTATGATGTCAAAGGCTGCAAGGGGATGATCATCGAATATTATGGTCCGGGTCTAAAACATCTGAGCACGATGGACCGGCACGTCATTGCCAACATGGGTACCGAGATGGGTGCCACAACCACGGTCTTCCCATCTGATGATGAAGTAAAACGATTTATGAAAGCAAACGGCCGTGAGGATCAGTGGAAAGAGCTGAAGGCTGATGAGGGTGCGACGTATGACCTTAATGAGGAAATAGACTTGGGTGAAGTGGAACCTCTCATTGCACTGCCAAGCAGTCCGGGTAATGTGGTTCCTGTTAAAGAAGTGGCCGGAAAGGATATCTATCAAAGTTACATCGGATCATCAGCGAACCCCGGTTTTCGCGATTTCTGGATTGCCGCGCAGATCGTTAAGGATAAAAGTGTGCACCCTGAGGTTTCGTTTGATATCAACCCGACATCACGGCAGTTGATTGAGAACCTGGTTGAAACAGACACCATGTTCTACCTGATCAAAGCCGGAGCGCGTTTTCACCAGGCCGGTTGCAACGGATGTATCGGCATGGGTCAGGCACCCGCAACCGGCAGAAACAGCCTGCGAACCGTACCTCGCAACTTCCCGGACCGTTCAGGAACCAAAGAGGATTCGGTATTCCTGGTGAGCCCCGAAACGGCTGCCGCATCGGCCCTTACCGGAAAGATAACTGATCCAAGAGAGCTCGAAAATTTGTACAACCTGCAGTATCCTAAATTTGAGGCTCCGCACGAAGTTATCGTGAATAAAGAAATGTTCGTCGCTCCATCGTCAAATGGCAATGGGAAACATGCAGAATTGGTCAAGGGACCGAATATTTCCACGATGCCAGATTTTGATGAACTGGCGGATTTTGAGGTACCTGTTTTGCTGAAAATGAAGGATAACATCTCCACCGATGAGATTCTGCGAGCTGGAGCCGAAGTGCTTCCTTACCGAAGCAACATCCCAAAAATCAGCGAATTTGCTTTTGAAGTCGTTGATAACACTTTTTTTGATCGCGCCCAAAAAGCTCAGGAGAAGTTCGACGGACATATCGTTGTGGCGGGTGAAAATTATGCCCAGGGATCCAGCCGTGAACATGCGGCAATAGCACCAAGGTATCTGGGACAAAAAGCAGTGATCGCTAAAAGTTACGCACGCATTGGCTGGCAAAACCTGGTGAACTTTGGCATCATCCCCCTGGAGTTCATCGATGAAAAAGACTATGGCAACATCGATCAGGGAGATATAATCAAAGTGAATAATATCCGCAAGCAATTAAAAAATGGTGAAAAGATAACGGTGACCAATGTCACAAAGGGCAACGATTTTACACTGAAACACTCCCTCAGCGAGCGACAGCTGGAAATCATGCTTGCCGGCGGCATCATCAACCACTTCAAGGAAACAGAAAATGTGAATTGATCGTAGGTCGGATCCCGAACGCCTTCGGGACCGACACGAAAGAACGTAGATATGGATAACCAGCGTCTATTAATACTCAACACAAGAAAAGCTTATAGACAGATAAAGTTCGATAAAGGGAAACGTAACATTTGTAACCCACTTGTTGCGATAGAACATTCGCTAATCCAACCTAGAAACCGTTTTATCGAACAATACCGCCGTACTCGATTAATAAGTGAATTGAACACTCAGTGAACCTGTAACGAACATTGCTGTCGGAGAAGCTCTCCGACCTGCAATTGGTTAAATTTCATTGCTTTTTTACCAAATCGATATACTTTTGGTACATCTCCTTTGACACTTTTATCGGGTCACCCTGTGGCGTTGTTGCATAACGCTCATGGCCATGCACCCATTTCCATTCCCAGTCTTCGATTTTGTTATCAAAATAATTCATATCCACGCTTTTGTTATCCTTCATGCATGTCTGGACATAGGAGAAGAACTGTCTCCAGCGGGGCTCATAGAATCCCGTTAACAGCCCGTTCCACTGCTTACAGGCATACTCATGCAGCTTGCTGTCCTTGCCCCCCCATAAGGTGATTAAATCCCGTGCATTAAATTCATACAGATCCTTTTCCTGCTTTGTGACACCCCACCTGCGCGCATCTGACAGCCAGGTTCCCAGTAAGAAATCCCGCCGTGTTCCCAGAAGTGTATTCATATCGGTTATTAACTGCAGAAACTCCTCACTTGATTTTTGGAAGGCGGCCATGTCCTTGTCCTGGTATGCCTTAGCCAATTCCTGATGCACTTGATCGGCATAGTTGGCGAGCACCTGTCGTGTCACATCCACCAAATCATATTGAAAACCATCACTGTTTCTGAACTGATCGGCACAATTGATCAACAACGTCCATGCCTTTGCCAACTCCTGGGGGTTATAGTATAATGCGGTATCTGTCCAGTCGGTGCTGCTTTTGAACGTGGGTCGCCCCGTTATGATGGACTCCGGAGCGCCGAGGAACTGGTCGTTATCCTTGTAGACGGTTTTCTTTAAAATCTCCCACGCCTTAACAGCATCTTCATTCAATGCCCCGTATCTCCGTATGGTATAATTCTTTAACCAGTTATCCAGGTTGATCGGCTGATCTCTCCACACATTACTGAGCATTAACTGATATAAGGCAGGATTTTGATGCGACCCCTCCATCGTCAATCCGATGCCTTGCAGGTTCCCAGCTTTGGGATTAGTGAGCAGAGAAGCCGGCACTCTCGAGATCGTTCCCATATTGCCATATAATGCAATGTTTCCGCCAAAGTTATGCAACATATTCCAGATCCACGGTTTACCGTAATAGGCGTCTGTCTCGTTCCAAACCGGGCTGCGCTCACTGTACAAATCGAGTATGATCATATGGGAATCGGGTACGGCGTTCAGCAAGCCTTTAATCTGGGGCTGCTTCCAGAATTTTTTATCATTCAAAAACAGCCAGCCCTGCATTACCCATACTGCCCGCGGATCCACTTCCTGCATCGACCGGTACACCTTCTGACTGATATTTTCCAGGTAGGCAGGGTCACTCGATGGAGGAGTCACTTCATTAAAAATATCAGATGAGTAATAATGATCGGTTCCATACTCTTTTGTTTGCAGTTCCAGAAATTTTCTGCCGATAACGGTAAACATCGAATCCTCGGGATTCAGAATGTGGACGTCAGGGAAATTTCCAAACCAACTCATTTTATTCACTTTGGCATCTGGAAATTTTTCACTGAAACTTGCCGGAACATGACCTGTAAAAGCAGGCAGCACAGGCATCATGCCAAGTGTTCGCTCACGGGCCAGGATCTTTTTTTGCAATAACTCATGCGTTTTCATCCAGTGTTGTGACAAGGGACCTCCCCAGCCGTCCAGGTTACTCATCCAAAACCAGGCGAAGTAGGCAGGTCCCGGGAAAAACTTATTAAGCTCTGCGTCGGTAAATCCCAGGCTTTTATAGACTTGGTCCCAAATGTAATTCTGCCCGGTGAGAGCAAGCGGCATATTTATCCCGTTCAAAGCCATCCAGTCGATTTCTTTCTGCCACTGATCCCAGTTCCACCAGCTCATAGTGTAATTAAAAGTACAGTAATTCAGGTAATATCGATATTTATAGGGTGAGCTTATCCGGATCGTTTTCTTCACTTGCGGCAACTTTGCAGGCATATTGAGGTTGGTGCCGTTCCATGTGACACTGCAATGACAATAATTTTTAAGATAATAATACAGTGCAGAGGCGACAGAAACGCCGTTATTGCCACTTAACACAATCTTGCCATTAACACTTTTTATCTCGAATACATCCTTATTCCCATCTTTTGGTATGTAGGTAACTTCAAAATGGCTCGCTTGATTTGGGATGATTCGTTCGATTAATGCCTGCGCTGCCTGCCGGTTGAGCTGTGCAAAAACTACATTTGTGGTAGCAAGCAAAAAAAGAGCAAATATGTAGCTGACACGTTTTAGGTTAGATAGTCCTGATCCCTCGTAATTATTGCTTTTATTTTTAATCATGGCGTGTAATCTTTCTGAATCTGAATTGGAAATCGCACCAATTTCTACCCCTAAATCCCCCAAAGGGGACTTTCCCGACTTGCGGAAAGAGAGTAAAAGTACCTTTTCTGTTTACCGGCAACCGTCCCGTTTCTAAATTTTTAAAAACAGTTTATTCCTATATAAGAAATAAAGAAACACCCAGGCAACCAGTACATAACCAACAGAAAACAGAAACGCTTGGGCAGGTATCGGGAACCAGCCGATAACCCCGTTGAAGAGATAGTGCACCGTCGGAGTGAAATCAATAAGACGACCGTCCGGAATCATATATGCCACGATCGAATTGGCTCCGATCACTATAAAAAAGAAGGCCCATTTACGCCACTGTTTAATATCTATGATATAGTAAAATAGCGCCAGGAACAACGTACACCATCCGCCCACATAAAGTACAAAGGAGCTGGTCCACATATTCTTGTTGATCGGAAAAACCGTGTTCCAGATTCCTCCAAGAATAAGACCGGATACACCGATTATGAGCAGCATAGTCACTTTCCTCAGCTTAGTCATCGCATCCGGACTTAATGTAAGCAGCTGTCCGATCATCATGCCAAGCAAGCCCGTTGCGATAGCAGGCACGGTCGAGAGAATGCCTTCGGGATCATGGATACCCAGATACAACTTGCCCGGCAGAAAATGGCGGTCGATGTAGCTGCCCAGCCACCCGCCTTTGGTCAGCACATACGCTCCGACACCAGGCACCGGCACGAGCAACAGTATCAACCAATAACCGATCAGGATTCCCCAAAACCATGCCATGCGCGTCTTCCAGGAGTCGGTGTTCATATAAATGAGAGCAGCGAAGCCCCACCCCAAACCGATCCGCGCCAATACACTGGCATAGCGCATGTGTGCCCAGTTAAACTGGAAAAAGCCATTGTAAACCAATCCCAGGGCAATCAGAATGATGACACGGGATATAACATGTTTATACAGATCCTTGTTTGTCTGTCCTCTTGCCAACCGTTTTTTAAATGAGAGGGGTACTGTTGTACCGGCCAGGAACAGGAACAGCGGGAATATCATGTCATAAAAAGTGACACCGTTCCAGATGGAGTGCGTCAATTCATAAGAGCACCAAAGGAAAAATGGCCAACCGGTCAGGCTGGCGAGCGTATGAATGATTCCCTCTCCACCTGCTATCCAAAACATATCAAATCCCCTGAGGGCGTCAATGGATCCCAGTCGTTCTGATTTTCCCAGCGTGGCGGATTTTTGCTCTGCCGTTTTCACTGCCGCTGCATCTTCACTTGTCGTATTCATAGATATCCCTCATCATTTGTTATTTCAAATCGACACTACCCTGTAACTGAATATCCCGAGATGAACTGCCAACCAGGATATTGAACATCCCCGGATCAACAACCCACTTCTCCTGGTCCGGGTCGAAATAGGCAAAGGCATCTCTGTTCAATGCCAGATGAACCGTCTGTGTTTTTCCCGGGTCGACCTGTACCCTGGCGAATCCCTTTAATTCTTTGACCGGTCGTGGCAGACGAGGATTCACTTCCTGCACATACACCTGCGCCACTTCAGCCCCGGAACGACTTCCTGTATTCGCTATGTCAAATGAGACATTTACCACCGGATCATTACTACTCAGCTGGCCATCCACTTTCAAATTTTTATATGTAAACGTGGTATATGAAAGTCCATATCCGAACGGGAATTGTGGAGCGATCTTTTCTTTGTCGAAATGACGATACCCCACAAAGATGCCATCCGAATAATCTGACACCGAATCCTGCTTGATATAGTTTTGAACCGAGGGATCCTCATCTTCCCACCGCTTGGGAAACGTAATAGGCAACTTCCCGGATGGATTGTAATCTCCGAGGAGTACATCCGCTATCGCGTTTCCGATGTCGTCCCCGTCAAACCAGGTTTCAAGCAGTGCGGGCACCTGATCCACCCATTTATCCACCAATACGGGGGCACCGGTTGTAAGTACGACGATGGTATTTGGGTTTGCCTGTACCACTTTGCTGATAAGTTCATCCTGGTTGGCCGGCAATTCAAGGGACTTCCGGTCCCTGCCCTCTGATTCATAGTGATCCGAAGTTCCTGCAAAAATAATCGCTACATCATTTTGTTTCGCCGCCTGCACCGCATTGTCGATGGATGCCGTGTATGGACGTTTCCAATCAAGCTGAATGCTGAGCCCATTGCCGTCACCGGAGTTATAACCATCACCTACATAATCGATTTGCAGGTCATATTTCTTTCCGCCTTCCAGGTGTACTTTATACGAACCGCCAAACCGGCCCCGTGTCGGAATTTCCTTGTCATTTAGATAGGCTTGAGTGCGTCCACCAGAACGCACAGCAAACTCGTATTCACCGGCAACAGGTGCCAGTATCTTTCCCGTCCAGCGAACAGAAAATCCATCGGTAAATCCTTCGTATTGTGTTATGGGGGTTTGTTCACCTGATCCCTGGCGAAAATCAACCTGACCGGAGGTCCGCACAACCGGGTCTCCGCTGAAATTCTTGTTGTTGAAATATTCGGTACGCAAACCGGATTTCTGTCCATCGGGCTGAAAGAAATATGCCGAGTCGACTGGCTGCAAGTAATCGAACAGGACACCTGGAGCATATTGAACGGATACCTTCCCTTTGAGCCTGCTTTGCAAAGCCTGAAGCGGACTCACGGTAAAGATTGGATGGGTTTCTGCACTCCCCCCACCAACGGCACGAGCTTCTGCGGCATTTGGCCCTATGACAGCAATGCTCTTAATTTTGCCTGTATTCAGGGGCAGAGTGTTATTCTCGTTTTTCAGAAGAACAATGGCTTCGCGTGCCGTTTGCAGCGCTACACGTTGCGTCTGAGTGCTGTTAATCAAACTGTCAACCGGGATTTCGGGCCGTGTCTGATGCATCAATATTCCGAGTTGATGACTCACGCGCAGTATCCGTCGTACCTTGTCGTTAATTGTTGAATCAGATACACGACCATCTTTCACAGCAGGCATTAGAGTATGTGTGTTCAGATAGGTACCATAGGGCATTTCCAGGTCGAGTCCATTGTTCACTGTTGGAAATGTACTATGCACGGCGCCCCAATCCGACATGACGACTCCGTCAAATCCCCATTCTTTTTTCAAGACGGTATTCAACAGCCAGTTGTTGGCGCTGCAAAACTCGCCGTTCAGCTTATTGTAGGCTGCCATCACGGCAAGGACATGGGCCTTTTGAACAGCGGCTTTGAATGCCGGGAAATAGATCTCGCGAAGTGTCCGTTCATCGATTTTATCATCCACATACCCCCTGTGGAATTCCTGGTTATTGGCTACGAAGTGTTTTACTGTAGCCGCAACACCTTCTCTCTGAACACCTTTTATATAACTGACAGCCATGTCGGAAGTCAACAGAGGATCCTCACCGAAAGCCTCGAACGTTCTGCCATTCAAAGGATTACGTGCAATGTTCACATTGGGACCAAGAATGATATTGCGGGCCTTGCCGCGAACCTCACGACCAATACCCTCTCCTACCTTCCCGACCAGGGCGGTGTCCCATGTTGAAGCCATGGCGATGCCGGACGGAAATGCCGTGGATCGTCCCCATCGAACACCCAGCGGACCATCGGACATATAGACCGGCGGGATCTCGTACTTACTGATATATTTTGTACCGAATCCCGTGCCGCCAAGCAGATCTATTTTCTGCTCCATGCTCAGACGGGAAATCAAATAATCATTCAGCTTTTTTGAGACTTTCGGATTTAACGGTTCACCCGGTTTGTCGTTGGGAGCCAGCTTTGAGCGGTTACATCCTACACTTATTGTCAACAATAAAACAAGGAACGCGCAGAAAATTCCAGACCATCTATTTGCCATAATTCACCCTCGATTGATAAACCTACAACTTTTTAAAATACTGAGTAAAACGACACTCACACTACAAACTATTAACTTTAGCAACACACCATCATAAGGTCCTAAGAGCAAATAGCCTGTTAGTTTTTAGTATAACCTCAAGCTTATATAATCGTAGATATTACAAATATGAAAGCGCTTCTACAAGAGAAAATTATCAGTGACCAATAAACAGTTAACAATAAACAGAAATAATCGGCAGATATAAAAGTTAAACTCTCTATGAGGTCCGAAAAATCTTTGTTTTATGCATAAAATATTGGATTAGTCTGCTTGTCGTCCAGGCGAGGACGCCCGGACCAGCTTTGTTACTGAGACTGTTTACTGATACCTGTTAACTGTCCATGTCCAATGCCTCTCTGACTACTTCAGGACCTACAATTTCGGCAGCTTTTTCGTAGGCCAGCTCATGTTCATTTGACCTGATCAATGCAAGGATATCCGAATCGACGAGTTTATACCAGAGTTGTTTTCGTTCCTGAAAAGATGGATAAGCCCTCGCCATGGGCTTGCGAAGTGATCTGGAAAAACGTAGAAACTGCTCATATTCCTCACCGAAATCTTTTTCAAATCGTTCTCTCAGACGAACAGCCAACGCCGGAGCAGCACCACTCGTTGATACGGAAATGGTCAGCGGACCTCGTTTTATAAGTGAGCCAAAGGTGAAGTTGCAGTGCGGGATATCATCCATCACGTTTACCAGGATGCCCCGCTGTTCCGCTTCTTCATAGATCCGGTGATTTTCGTCATCCCGGTATTCAGCTACGATCACCAGAAACGCACCGTCCAGATCTCCTTTTTGGTACGATCTGTTTATCCAAGTCAGCGCATTTTCGTCTACTAACCTGGTAAGCCCACCTGTCAGTGACGGACTTATAATCGTGACATTAGCATCACATTCCAGCAGTTCGCCCGCTTTTCTCCCGGCCTCATGATTCCCGCCAATCAAAACGACCTTTTTTTCGGATAATCGATTTAAAAAGATGGGGTAAACTTTCATGTGAGAAACTTTTCGGTTCGTTTTTACTAAACACATGAAACCTCCAAGGTTTCTAAAACCTTGGAGGTTTGGTGATTATTTACTATCAGCCTGTGTCGGCAGGTGGATGCCACACTCGGTCTTATCCAATCCCACCCATCGTCCTGCTCTCTCATGATCTCCAGGACGTACAGGATGCGTACATGGAATACATCCGATGCTCGGATAGCCATCATCATGAAGCGGGTTGTATGGCAACTCACTCAAATTGATGTACGTCCATACTTCTTCTGAAGTCCAAGTCACCAAAGGATTGACTTTTAATACCGCGTTAAGTGGATCCCACTCAAAAAGTTGGGCGTTCGTTCGTGAGTCCGACTGAGAACGCCGAATTCCGGTTATCCATGCACTCTTATCCGACAAGTACTTCTTGAGCGGCAATACCTTGCGCAGAAAACAGCACTTGTTTGGATTACGTTTCCAGAGCTCGCCTCCATATTCTTGCTCCTGATCTTCTATACTCAGCTCGGTACTAACCCTGACAAACCGGAGATCAAATTCACGCTCCAGTTCATCCCGCAATTCATAGGTCTGGTTGAAAAACAAACCGGTATCGAGATAGAAAATGGGAATCCCCAATCCACTTTTAGCCACGAGATGCGTCAGAAGTACCCCCGATGGACCAAAACCCGTACCCAACACGGCTCTGTCACCAAACTCATTCCATAACCACTCAAGGATCACATTGGGCTCAACGCCATCAAACTTTTCATTGAGGTCACGTATTTCATCTTTACTGACGATATTCAGAATATCATCCGATGAATGGCTGCTTAATTCCGTGTCCGATGAAATATTTTCAGATGATCGTGTCATTTTCGGTTACATAAATAAATATTACAGGCTATCCCAGTGATACTGCACTTAATAATTCGGCGGCGTTCGACTCTTCCTGGAATCTTTCAGGCCGGAACCAGTCCAGAGTCTCACTCAGATTCACGACTTCACCTATTACGATGGTAGCAGGTGTTGATAAGTACTTTGATTTTTCCGCGATGTCGGATAGCGTTCCTATAACCCTCCGTTGGGATCGATAACTAGCCTTTTCGATTACAGCGACCGGTGTAGATGCTGGCCGGCCATTCTCTATGAGCTTGCGTGAAATATGCGGTAGTTTACGGAGTCCCATGAGAATAACCAAAGTCTCGCAATGTGCCAGGCAGGCCCATCTCTGAGGAAATGATTCTTCATGTATGGAATGCCCTGTAATGACGGTAAACGAGCTGCTGTGATCACGATGAGTCAGCGGAATACCCGCAAATGCTGCCGCAGCCACAGAACTGCTGATTCCAGGCACCACTTCAAACGGGATTCCGGCCTCCGCCAAAACTTCAAGCTCTTCCCCGCCGCGCCCAAAAACAAACGGATCTCCGCCTTTCAGACGCACTACATTTTTACCTTTCCTCGCTTCACGAACAAGGATGCGATTGATTTCATCCTGTGATATGGAGGATCGTCCGCCCGCCTTGCCAACATATATTTTCTCCGATCCCGGATGGGCCTCGGATAACAGTCTGGGATTAGCCAGCCGGTCATATACAATAACTTCTGCCCCACGAATAGCCTTTAATCCGCGTACTGTAATGAGATCGGGATCCCCCGGTCCGGCACCGACCAGCAAAACTTTCCCTTTTTTATTGATATTGACAGGTATCATGTCCATTTTCTTATTGATTTATTCTGCTACCGTTTCTTCCAGTGTTTCAATCCCCTTGCGATTCCAGTAATCGCCAAAAGACTCCCCTTCTTTTCTTCCATCCCTGTAGATTTCGAGGAGTGGTTTTACCGTGGAGACTAGTTCCTCGAGCGGCACATGGTCCCGGTATTTACTGTTTAACCGGGTACCTGCCGGATCTCCGCCGATAAAAACGGCATATTGGTTTAAGGATCTGCCGACAAACGCAATGTCAGCGACATATGGACGTGCACACCCGTTGGGGCAGCCGGTCATGCGGACCGTAAGTTGCTCGTCTTCCAGACCAAGGCTGCGTATTTCCTTTTCCAGATTACGTATCAATTCGGGCATGATCCGTTCCGATTCGGTAATGGCCAATCCGCAGGTAGGCAGCGCCGGACAAGCCATCGAGTACTTTATCGCATTGGACAATTCATCACTCAGAGGAATTCCATAACCCCGGAGTTCCTCCTCGATGGATTCCTTTTCTGACTCCTTTATATCCGTCAGCAGGATATTCTGCGTTGGCGTCAGACGTACATTCAAATTGTACTTTCTGATGGTTTCCCGAAGCCCGGTTCTCAGCTGCAATTTCCCCTCATCTTTGATCCGGCCGTTTTCCACGTTGATTCCCAGGTACCACTTCCCATCGGATTGTCTGTGCCAGCCGAGATAAAGCTCCAGTTTGAATTTGGGTATCGGGCGGAATGGCTCAAGTTCGAAACCCGTACGTTTCACTACTTCTGTCCTGAACCGATCCAGACCCCAGTCGTAGATCAGATATTTCATCCGGGCATGCTTCCGGTCAGCGCGATCCCCGTTATCCCGCTGCAACTCAATGATACTCTTGACAAGTGGTACTAACCGGTCTTTGGGGACATATCCAAAATGATCCCCAAGCCGCGGAAAGGTTTCGGCTTTATTGTGATTCATCCCCATTCCGCCGCCGACAATCACATTGAAGCCGGTTATGTCTTCAAGCTCGTCGAAGATGGCAACCAGACCGATATCCTGCGTATACAAATCGACGCTATTGTCGCCAGGAACCGAAATAGCAATTTTGAATTTTCTGGGAAGATAGCTATCCCCGTAGAGTGTCTCCCCGTTCGATATCTCCTGCCGGTTGGAGTATATCTTCGATCCGTCCAGCCATATCTCATGATACGCTTTGGTTTCCGGCAGCAGAAGTTCGGACAGATGATTGGTGTACTCCTGCACTTTTGCCTGCCTGCCATCGGAGTCGGGGGCCGGGTTACTCATAACGTTTCGTACGATATCGCCGCACGCTCCCAGGGTCGTGACCAGCGATTTGTTGATATCATGGATCGTATTCCGAAGATCGCCTTTCAATATGCCATGAAACTGAATGGTCTGCCGTGTTGTGATGCGCAGTGTTCCATTGGCATATTTGTCAGCTATCCGATCAAGCACCAGGTACTGGTCCGTTGACAGGCCACCTGGAATTCGGGTGCGAATCATAAGCTGGTAATGCTTGTCGCGTCCCTGCCTCAGGTCCCGGTCATCCTGCTGATAGGTTCCATGGAATTTGAGAAGCTGAATGGCATCCTTGCTGAAGTAATCCAGATCATTCGTCAGCTCATCAGATATAGAGCCCCGAAGATAGTTGCTTTCTTCTTTGATCGATTCAAGTTTGCTCTTTTTGTCAGTTCCTTGCGACATAATGAGTTATAATTTTGTTGTTGATTGAAATAATTTTGATTTGTGCGGTATGGTGTTCACTGTAACGTGACATAAAAAAACCCGCTGCCTGAGAAAGCAGCGGGTTTTTATTTTTCAGATATACACTTCAGATATTCCCTTCATCCCACTGCTTTTCTTCGTTTACAAGCACAGCATGCCATACAGAAACAACAACACATCTCTCGCATGTTGCTGCTCTGTCGAAAATTCATGATGTGGTGGAATCGATTTATCATTGTTTATTCTTGCTAATCGTGTAATACCATTTGAATAAATACCGAATGAGGACATAAAAAAAGCCCGCTTCTATCGGAAGGAAGCGGGCTTTTAAAACTTTTAGTCTGGGAAACAGGTACTAAAACTTACAGTCCATCCACAACCTCCCGAAGAAGCGAGGGCATACAACACATACAACAACACGCGGTATATGCACAGTTATGGATGTATTTTGCAGATTTCATGTGTCCGATATCAAGTACCTAAGTCAACAGTCGTAAGGTTAAGTAATAATGATAATCGTGTCAACCTTATGACAAAAAATGTTGCGAAAGATTTTAGATAAAAACGAATAACCATATAGTTATTTTATAGATAATCAAATGTATTACAAGATGGATTGATCCGGATAGTTCTATAATAAGCTTATGAATGTTTCTGATAACACTGGCTTGTGACCTCCCCACTTTTAAATAGGTACATAGATGGGGAGGGACTCAATTCTGCATATGCTTGATCTATAAATTCACTTTTCCGGATCATATGATAACAACCAAAAAATACTGGTAGGTTTGCCCCTTTTAATCTGGCGGGAGGCACGGTGTCCCTTTTTGATTTGATCACGTTCTGGGTTCGTAATTTACGGATACGTTTGAATATCATCTGACAATATCCCATAGCAATAGAAATGGCGATTAATGAAAATTTTTAGGGCATAGCGTTTGGCACATTGCCCTTGCATACAGTTTTTACCAAAAGCTTTTTCCCTCAATTAGCTTCACTGTGAATACTATCATCGCTTACAGCACAGCATGGATGAGTATTTTTAGCAAGTCAAAAATATATTGGCCTTGTTAGGTGCGGGAATTGATAATTATTTACATCGACATATGTAGACGTGGTTTGGCTTAGGATTATGCAAGGGCCAATCCACTTCTTTCCACTTCACAGGGTTGTTCAAATCTAATTCATACATTCCGCATGAGGATATACAACCACCTTGGTCACACGTCCATCCACCCCTTGGATGAGCCATTGTTGCACAATCATTCACTGGATTCGGAGGTTCCGGTGGTAAGTCCTTGGCTCTTTCCCATGCGGGATCCCAATTAATATTCCTTATCTTTCCATTCTCTAGTACGACTTCGACTTGTTTAGTAATCATGGTTTTTCCTCGCTTACTTTGGTTTGCGCTCCTGGCTATTATTTGTAAATAGCTAATCCCTATTACAATGAATATAATTTAGTAAAATTATAATTAAATCAAATAGATAGGGTTAAAATAATAATTTATATATGCAGTTCTAATACGAAAGATGGGATAGGAGAGTTTAGAAGGGCTGGGCAGTGCTAAGTTCAAGTTGTAAAATCTCAGACAAGCAAAAAGTCTCACCAGTCGGCAGGCCTTGAATTGGTTCGGCTGCCAAGTGACATATAATTTTATGCGGTAACTATCTTGTAACCATATTTTTTTAACTGACTTATCTTTTTAATTATTTCTCCTTAAGACCTTGGCCAACATTATATTATATTAAGTTATGGTATCCCGTTGGCAACAGGGTTAGCTGGATCGTTGCTCCATTCATACCAGCCGCCATCATATACGGACACGTTTGGCCAACCCATCAGCCAGGCATTCATGAAAGCTTCACTGCCCCGCCAGCCGGTACCACAGTAGAAGGCGAGCTTCTTGTCCGGAGTCACCCCGGCCTCAGCCCATTTTTCCGCAACTTCCTGCGACTCACGCATGGTGTAGTCAAAATTTCGATAATTTTCCATGTGATAGGCATCACTGCCGCAATTCCCAAAAACCGCCCCCGCTATACGCCCTTTCTTTTCGATGTAATGATATCCACTGGTATTACCGATAAATTCCTCCCAGCTCCGAACACTCACCAAGTCTCCATTCTCAGATGCCAGTAGTTCTTTTGCCTCGGGTAAATCCACGATGTATTCCGGGTGAGCGGGTATCTCACTCCCAAAATCCTTCACCGGCGTCGGCCTGACATCCTCCGTTGATAATTCATACCCGCTGTTTTTCCAGGATGTGATTCCACCATTCAAAATTCGCACATCTTCCACACCGGCGTACATCATGATTGCCGCACATCGAAAAGCACCAAGGTGTCCCGCATTCTTTCCCGGATATGGATCTTCAAATTTGGGATATGAAAATCGTCCGTAAACGATCACAGTTGTATCAGATTTTATTCCAAGATCCTGTAGTGTTTTTTTTAATTCCTCGGGCGAACGCCTGTTCCAGGTTACGGGATCTTCCAGTGATAACGTATTAAGCGGTATGGCACCCGGAATATGTCCTTCCTCATAATCTTCATAATGATCATAGTGCGAGTGACAAATTACATAACCGTTGCCATTATACTCAGGAGCATCTCCGATGGTAATCAAACGCTGAACCCACCCCGGATACACCAGATGGCGGTATCTTTCGAGGCGATCCATCGGAAACTCCGGTCCGGCGGACCATTCATCAACAAAATGATTGTATATGCTTACATCCTCATAATCGAGATCGAATAACCTGTTTGCCATCTGAGTAGCGGCATTAGTGCTGTATCCATAAATAACGACTGGCCTATCCCTGGTTATGTTCTTTTCCTCCAGAACCTCCAGCCAATCCATATATCTGGTCCATGTCAAAGGCAGACTCTTGGCTCCCTTAATATGACCGCCCCGTGTTTCCCCTCTGAGTTTCCATCCGTTATAGGCCTCGATTGGCCGTACATCCATACCAACGACTTCTGGATTTTCAATGAGGCCAATCATCTCTTCGGTGGATATTTCAACTGGTTGCTTCTCCATTTTTATGAGATTAAGTCAAAAGGTTCCAATGAACTTTAAATGATCCTCCACGATCAAAGGTAGTATGAAATTTTTATCTCGAAAAGTACCTCGATTTTTTTAACGATTTCTTATAACTCACTCGTTAACTATTATGATTATCGGATAATATATAAAATAGACAACCTATATCCAGACGTTATCGATTTTAATCGTACTTGAAAAATAGATACTAATACTATATAATTAGTTTTATTGCGTATAGTGTGATCAATAAAAAGTGTGTGTTATATCGAAGAGACGAAATCACCAGGTGAATTCAGAAATAGCGTGGGAGAGACTATCAGTAATGATACGCTATATGTCAAAGATTCCAACCTGCGTCGCCTCAATATTTTCCATCTGCCAGAGGCTTTTTTTGTTCGTTCCTTAACTTTTCCCAAGGATGTAAAAAACATCAAAAATCCGGGTTATCCATCCAGTTTTCTGACGCTCGATAACGGTTCGATAGGTGTTCTTTATGATAATCCGATGGGTGAACCAAAATCTGGTAATCAGGTCGTTGCAGAAAATCATTTATATTGGATCCAGACTAATCCGGAAACCCCAAAAATTCCAATCCCGGCCTTTCAGGGGTATAAATTTTTCAGGATACAACAGAGAGATCAATTTGTTGCATTCATTCCTGATCCAACAGGATCACACGCCATCATAAAATCTCACAAAAATCTTTTCTACTTTGGCCGCACGGATAGTCTGAAAATTATAGCTTACCAACAGGATGGATCAACGAAACGAACCTATCAACTAAATATCCCACCTCTGCAGGTTACGGCAGCATTGAAAGACAGCCTTCTGGAGAAGCGGGGTAAAATTGTGAGAGAATACGTTCATCCAGACGACTTAGGGGATACATTTCCCGTATTCCGGAATTTTTGGATTGATGATTCCGGACGCATTTGGGTATTACTCGAAAACCCTTTTCACAAACAGGAACCGCTCATCATATTCAAATCTGATGGCACGCCAGCCTGGAAAACAATGATCCCTGCTCAACTTGGTATTCATTGTATTAAAAACCATTTTGTATACGGGATATGGCGTGATAAAGATGGGATAACGAGCATTTTGAGATATGCATTCAAATTTTCTTAAGTCATTATATTCAGCATATCATCCCTTAGCTAAGATTCTCTAATTATTAATAATATTTGCTTTTACTAAAAAAATGTTCTCAAAATACCCCATTGGAAAACGGTTGTGAAATGTTTACAATTCCGTTTTGGAGGATTGAAATTAAAGGAACTGACCAGATAAGAAATTATGACAGCTTACGCGGCAATTTTTGATAATAACATCGAAACAAAGGATAATTTTATTCATACCATAGAGAAGCATTGGGACGAATATTACGGAGGACAATCTAATCAAGTTAAAGTTGGACAAGTCGATTGTCACTGGAGAACGGGACCGGCGTCACCAGTTTCATCCTTCACAAAAGGAAATATAACTTGCTGGGTTTTAGGTCATATTGATGCGACAGGTAATCAAAATGGTAATCATGCCCAGCTCTTGGTTAACCATTTTGAGAAAAAAGGTATAGACAAACTTACCCTGTACAGCGGCTATTTTCTGGCGATTCTCTTTGATGGTACCGGTTACCATTTTTTTACAGATCGACTGGGATTATTTCCCTGTTATTACAGTCAAAAAGATGAGGTATTAGTTGTCGGATCGTCACCAGATCTCACACGTTCCCACCAAATAATGACCAGAGAGCTTAATCTTAAAGGACTTATCGGACATCTTTTATGCATGCATGAGGTGCTGGGTGAAACACTTTGGAAAGGAGCCGCTCGTCTTGGCACCGGTGAAGTTTTAAAATTTGACGGACGTAGCATAACTACCCACACAGAGCAATCTATTCCAGTTTCAGATGATTATTTCGGCTTACCTTATGAAACCCATATCGAAATGGCTCATGAGACTATGATTCATTCATTTAAACAGTTAAAAGGAAAGGAAATATCACTGCTATTTTCCGGCGGTCTTGATTCCCGGATGATAGCTGGATATTTGAATCTGTTAAATCTTGAACCAGAAATCGTATACACTCTTGGTATCCCATCTGACCTTGAGTTCAGATGTGCTGAAAAAGCCTGCCGCTATTTAAAGTGGACACATCAGCGCGTCGATGTTGACTTTGAAAACTTCATGGCGTTAGCTAATCGCCAAGTCATAAACGAACAGCTGGCAAATGGGTTTAATGATCTAGCTTTCTGGAGTCTTGTTGAAAATGTTAAAAGTCCGGTCTCTCCCCTTGTAAATGGATTTATAGCTGACCCTATATTAGGAGGCAGTTCACAACATTGGGCCTATGATACCAAAAAGAGAGCTTACACTTTTGAGAAGTTCTTTCAGGGTATAAATCGCTGGGGGTTGTCGCCGGAGATTATAACGAAACTCATTCCAGACAACCAGACACCACGTGTCATCAATGAGATTATTGAAAGTTTACGAAGTTTATACGAATCTCTGCCTGGTTATGATTTTCAAAAGGTCTATCAGTTTTTTTTACGGCATCGACAACGTTTTCATATAGCCGGAATTGTGAGACGTTTCTCAAAGTCTGTTTGGCCCTTTATGCCTTATACTCAGGATTCGATATTGAATCTAATTGGGGGCATGCCAGCAGGCAGCCTATCAGAGCGCAAACTACAACGTGATATAATGATCAGGAAATTTCTCCCACTGGTTCAACTGCCCGTTGATAACAATTCCCCAAGTCCCACTCCTTTAGCCCCAACATTTTCTTACCGCGTTCGGAATCGAATCTACCAGAAAACCCACCTTAATAAGCTTTTTTCTAAGAGCACAGAAAACAGATATTACTATCGGGTATTTGATTTCAATAATGAAGGTTGGCGATCATTAAGGGCAGAGGCTCTACCCTGTTTTAATCAACTTTCAAACTTATTGGATTTAGACACACTTCAAGTTTTACTTCCTTCTCCAGATGTCAACGTCAAAGTTAAAGATGGAATTATGGACACATCTGGTAGAAAATCATTGCTTGCATTCAGTTTATGGTCTAAATATTACCCCGATCTTATTAAGTGAAAACCTGGTTATCCGACTTCATTATTCCCATTAACTGGCTGAAGTTTGCTTTTCATATTTCTTATATATAAATGTAGAAATATCAGCTTTCACTTATAGTTTTGAACTATGAAAAAGATTGACAAGCTTCTTCTCGATTATGCCTCCAGCCACCGCACCAAAGGGAATATGATAACCCATTTCATCGGCATACCGCTCATCATCCTGGGACTCATATCCATGCTTGTAAGGTTACCCTTACTGTCAGAATCATTTACGGCAGCCGAAGTGCTTATCATCCTTGTGACAATTTTCTACTTCACTTTGGATGTAAAGTTGGGTTCAGTCATGCTGATAGCGGTATTATTGCTCGACATAATGGCGCGGGGTATCGGGAGTTTCTGGATCGGCTTCCTGATTTTTGCAACGGGCTGGCTCTTCCAGGGGATCGGACATGCCATCTACGAAAAACACTCACCGGCCTTTTTCAAAAATCTCATACACCTGCTGATCGGACCTCTTTTCATACTGAATGAAGTACTGCATATCCGATCCATCGGGTCCCGTATGCCGGCTCAATCCCACATTTTCAGTAATAACAATAAGTGAACCGGCAATAAACAATATCATTCAGATTTATTGATAACCGGGAACTCTGAAACTCGCAATGTCGTGCTTCCATAAGGTATCAATTCTACCTGTACTGCTTTCTCTCCAAAAACATCGACCGGACTGTAAGGCAACGGACCGGCGTATCCATCATATAAGGTCCAGTCAGGTATCTGTTTGGCCTGCGCCTTTAAAACGACCGGAGCATTTTCAAGAGTCCATGGATAGGAGGGCATGATTTTGCTTACATCGACGGTAAAATTGGACTGCATGTTTTTGTGATCCAGGATCAGTCCGTAGTTCCATGCGTGCTCTGGTTTCACACCCCATACCGGCACGGTGTGCACCTCGCCAATCTTCTGCCATTTCCCGGGTAATTTCAGTGCGTAAACCAACGGGCCCCGTTCCACACCAATCGAATTTTCATACCAGCGGCTCGTCCTGATTTTCATCGGAAGCCGTAACCCGACACGATCACCATCTTTCCAATTTCGCCGAATCATAACCGATTCTTTATCCTTCACCGTGCTATATGGTTTCCCATTTATCGTGATATTGGCCTGATCAGCCCAGCTGGGCACCCTCAGATACAGCGGAAAAGAAATCTGTCCCGAACTTTTTGTATGAACGGTGAAATCAATCGTTCCACGGAATGGATAATCGGTCGATTCATCAATAGTAACACGCTGCCCGTCGGCTACCTTTGCTGTAACCTCACTTGACGAATAAAGCATGGCAATCAGACCACCATCAGGCGTTGCCATCCATAAATTGCGAACAAACTTCGGCCATCCCTGATGCATGTTCACCGTACAGCAGGGATAACCTGTCAGTAATCCAAAACAGGCGGCATTCTGGTATGCAGTGCTGAAATTCATCCTTCCCTGCTTAATAAGAACCTGGTTGGCCTGCTGAAAATACTGCCGCCCGCTGTAAGCAGCCGTTATCTGTGCCGGAAGGGCATTAAATGCGATACGCTCCAGGGCGTCGGCAAACCTGAGGTCTCCGGTTATCCGGATGATATTTTCCAGGCTAAACATGGTCTCGACAACGGTACAAAGCTCCGTCCCATTGGTCGGGTTCTTTCCATGAAGCAGTTCATCACTTGTAAAGACACCCTGTACGACGCCATCATACTTCATCAGGTCCGACCAGCCTTTTTCGACGGCTTCGAGATCCCTCTTCTGCTTCGATTGCTGATAATACAGGGCGGGATATTTGATAGCCATGGCTACATTGACTCCGTGCGTACTCGGCAGATTCTCACTCAGGAAACCGTCTGTCCAGTCCATGCTCTGGACATGAATGATTTTGGCCAGGCGTAGCAGATCCGGATTGCCGGTACGATTGTAAAGCCAGTACAC
This sequence comes from uncultured bacterium, assembly GCA_963787205.1. Taxonomy (GTDB): domain Bacteria; phylum Bacteroidota; class Rhodothermia; order Balneolales; family DATFMH01; genus DATFNI01. The sequence continues at coordinate 48,265 of CAWBCD010000031.1, read as the reverse complement.
ACTTTGCAGATTCTCGCCGCCTCTGGCCTTTGCCCACCAGGTCCAATACCCCATCGGCTTCTCGGGCAAGGTCTTGAGCTGGTATTCAAAATATTTGGTCATGAATGGGATGACGCGCGGATCGCGAGTTGCCGAGTAATACGACTCCATCGCCTTCATCACGATCATCCTGGGCCACCAGTCCGCTTTGTTTGCCACCTGGATATTCCATGTCGTATCCTTCACACCCGGATTCGGTCGGGGGCCAAAATATCCGTCGCTTTCCTGGCTGTTCAAAATCACATTGATCCATTTCTGAGTCATCTGGATCAGGGAGTCATCGTGCAGGATATAGGCCAGTGGGACCAAACCATCCAGGTAGTAAGGCCCCCGTTCCCAGCTGTCCCCGTTTCCGCCACGCCAGGCGTTGTCCGGGCCGACATCGGGATAAAGCTTGCCCAGTTTTCCGGCCATTCCTTGTGCCATTTTTTCCAGTTGTACCTTAAGCCAGCCTTCCGCATGGATCGATCCAATGGGCAACTCGGCATACGCATTCATCGCAAGTGGTTTACGATTGAAAACATAGTTTTGCTGGGCATATGATGCCCCTGCCAGAAACGTCAGAAAGAATATTCCTGAGAGGCTTGAAATGAGGATGGATGATTTTTTCATGATTAGAACAGACGGATCATTTACGTTTACCTTTTCCCGACACACAAACTATTCATTTGATACTAACTGCCTGGCTTATGGTGATTCCAGCCACAAGTCGTTTGGGAAAGAAACACTTCTGAATAAGGGAGTACCCTATTATCGAATCACGCAAGGTTTCGCCCAAGGCTGAACCTAATCCAACTAATGGTACTTCCCCGCAAGTTACGTCGTTGCGGGTTTCCCAGAGGCAGCCAATTCTTTCTTCTCCTTCATCTTCAGTTCGATGACCATTGCAATAGGACCGACTATGAACAAAGCGTAAAATGGAGCATATATGGCATTAAACAGGCGCAGAATCATCTCCACAAATGCGATGATAACAACAACGATAACCTGCCATTTTTTGGAAGACACCGTCGTTTTCGGATCCGTGATCATGAAAAATGTAAAGAGCTGATACATGGGTCCGGTGATAGGTGCCACTTCAGCGAAGAACGGATCACCAGTCATCCAGCTTCGCACCAGGGCAAAAAAGAAAAAGGCCAACACGTACGCAACACTGATGTGTAAGCGATTAACCCGCCACACGATGAAGAATCCCAGCGCCCAGATTACCAGCATGGGCCAAAGATTATTTCCCCACTGAATACTCAATACCGCAACCGAATCTGACGCCAACAGCAACAAGGCCACCACTCCGAAATTTGACGGGTTCCATATGTGTCGGTTCTTGTACCGCAAAACATACTTGGAGGCGATGGTAATCATACTGCCAAGTGCAAATGGCCATACAAGCGGAGATCGTATGAGAATGCCTATACTGATACCACTGATGTAAGCACTTGCGACATTCCTCCATTTCCCGGTAGCCACTCTGCTTAAGATACTTTCCGTTACGATACTCGAAATAATGGCCGTTGCCAGTTTGGGATACCCTTCAAGGATACCAAATGACATTTCAGCCGCAATCAGAATCAGAGTGATAAAAATCGTCGGGTAATACTTCTGACTGATTAAAAACGCCCGTTTGGGCTTGGCTTGTACCGCTGGATCCATTAATCCTCCCGAATATGATAGAGACTGTCGGCTTTAAGTGAATGCAATGTTTGTACGATCCCCGAGGGCCAGTAGATGACGGCTTTTTTAATATCAGGATGCTTCCCAAGTCCGAAATAGATACGTCGCTGGTTCTCCGAGCAAAAGCCGCTCCCGCCATTGACCATCTGCAGCTGGTGTTGATTATTCCAATACAAATCGATTTTCGCATCAATCGCCGAGCGATTCGATTTGGTACCGGTCAGTTTAAACCCGATCCACTTGTTCTGAGGGTCGACGGTATTCTTGTACAAAAGAACAGGACCATCCTGGTTGGCTACGACAATATCCTGCGCCCCTGTGTTCCACAGATCCGCAATGGCTACAGCCCGGCTGTCATACACTTCGCGGCCTCCTACGGCTTCTCCCACTTCCTGGAAACGGCCGGATCCGTCGTTCACCCATATCTTGTTGCGCTGATAGCCGGACAGGCTTTTCCCGTTCATATTGGGCCAGTTTTTCGTATCGGCTATAATAGTTTGATTTCCGACCGCTACTTTCGAGTAATCATACCAGTAGTCGGAACGCTTCTTCCCGGATACATAACCGTTGGCCACATACAAATCCAGATGCCCGTCATTGTTGAAATCACCGAATTGCGCGCCATAGCTCCAGCCGCCGAGTTCAATGCCCAGGTTATTGGCCAGGTTCCGATAAATCATGTTGTCACCGGAATCGCCTAAATTGGGCACCCACAGGTTATTCCCCTGAAGCAGCACTCCCGGTTCAGAAATGTTAGTGATATAAAGATCGAGATTACCCCTGTTGAAGACATCACCCGGGGTAACGCTCATACCACTTTTGGGGGCAAAACCTATCCTGGACTCGGGACCTATATCCTTGAAATACTTTCCTTTTTCATTGATATACAATTCATCAACCCCATAGTCATTGGCGACCACGAGATCCGGCCATCCGTCATTGTTGACGTCGACGACCGAGACGGCGAGTGTCCATTTGTGGCTCGTCAGCCCCATCTTTTTAGTTACATCCTCGAAATGTCCATTACCAAGGTTATGAAACAGGTAGTTCCGTCCGCCATTGTTGGCATACTCGAAACTGGTCGGCATAATTCGGGTTGTCTTCAGATGCCACAGATTGATATCTGCCGGATAATATCCTCCGACAAACAGATCGAGTTTGCCGTCATGATCATAATCAAACCAGACGGCGGTATTGGCGTTAGCCCATTTCGGAAGCGGTATCTGATCCGACACATTGGTAAATCCTTTGCCCTTGTCGTTGTGAAAGAGCATGCACTTGCCCCATTTGTAAACGAACAGGTCTTCGTAGCCGTCATTGTCATAATCTCCCCAGACCGCTCCCATTGACACTCCGGTGCCCTTTTTATTCAGATCGGCCACTCCCATTTTTTCCGCGACATCTTTAAACTTGCCATTTCCGAGATTTTCGTAGAGCGCGTTTTTAGTGCCATACCGGCTGTTGGTAAAGTATAGATCCTCTAAACCATCATTGTTGAAATCGGTGACCGATACCGAGGCTCCCATCGATGCAATAATAGGCATGATGTTGTCGAGCTTCGGATCCAGTTTAGGGGATTCATGTTTAAATGTAATCCCGGCTTCTTTGGCCACATTCTGGATATAAAAGCCATACCGCTTGATGATCTGTGCATGTTGCTGACTGTTAGCCTTGCTTTGTTGCCAATTGTGCCAGACCCTTCTGACAACCGGGAAAGCCAGCATCGCTGCAAGCAATGCTCCCAGTCCAATTTTCTTGATTTTTCCGCTTTCCATTCTGACAGCTCCCTGCCTGGTCTATCTGTTGCTTTGTTTATCTGCCACCAAAGCCTGATAAAATGGTTTAGGTGTAATATAACGAGTCTGATAGTGAATCCAGTCGGCTTTATGTTTTTTGTAGACTGGATCATTCTGTAACGTAGTCGGTGGCGTGGTATAGTCGGGATTCGAGTGGCTCGGAAGCGGAATGACTGTCCGCGAAAACGTGGTATTGTAGTCACCATCTTTTTCCCAGCCGTCACCGATCATAACAAAATCGCGAACCCATCCTTTTTGAGGTTCATGGGGCGCTTTAAACTTAAACCGCATCTCATCACCAGCGTTCATGATAACATAACGATCATCCACCTTCTTCAAAAGCGGCTTCACATCACCATAGCGGGTATAATAGCCAACCAGGTCCTGCCATTTCGGAGTTGTACCGATAATTTCCTGATAGTCAGGTACTTCAGGTGAGGAACGGGTCTTTTGAATCATCTTTGAGTACCCGCGGTAACGCAGAGTTGCCGTTGCGGGAAGCAACCGTTGTGTCCGGAGATTTTTATTTGAAAGGCCCTGAGCCCACCAGATCGCATCCCAGTAAGTCTCTGTCGATGTCGTAAGCCGAATCTGGTGATCACCTTTGCCTTTAAACAAACCTTCCAGGTTAATCAGTATGGTTTTGTTCTTGCCTTCCGGGAATCCCAGGTTTGCCTCTGCCACTTTCCAGCCCCCCTTGCCATCGGGGATCTCAACACTGATTCCCTGCGGCGGTTTGATGGATCCCTGGCTGATTGCAAAGTTTATGGAACTGTCGGTTGGATACACCCAACCATATGCCACCAGCCAAAGCGGCCCGCGTTGAGGCAGGTTACTGCCCAGATCAATCTGGATATAATGTTTATGGGCAATGCCCTGGTACTTCGTGTTTTTGAAATGAGCCAGATACCGGCCGTCTTTATGAGCCACGATAGCCGTCACATCATTTCCCTGTTCATCAAGAACCCGTTTAACCTGATGCAACGGACCCGTTTCGTATACTTTCAGTTTCGGTGGCGGAAAGGCGAACCGTTCGTCTACGAACACATGTGTACCATCCGGATGATCAACCGTCATAAGAGCCACATAATCGAAGAAATGCGTCTCCCAAAGCTCAGCCGTGATCCGCACGTCATAAAATCCGTTCTTTGGCTTGAGCTGGTTCCTGCCAATCTTAACCCAGTCTTCCGTCTGACTCACCGAAGCCGACTTCTGCGCATTGATGCGAAGTCCGAGTGGCGATCGCCAGAGGAAATCGGTTACGAAGTTCATCTTCTTGCCATTATACGCAAACAGCCAGGGGCATGACCCTTTCAGCGACTGTTGATTGGTAATCGTGGTGCTGCTGCTCAGCTCGGCGAATTCGGCCTGCACCGATCCGTTGGGCCAGATGATGCGCAGCATATCCGCCTGGGAATAGGTACCAACGCCCAGATGCACCAACGGCGAAGTTATGAGCTGACGCTGGTAGATCAATCCCGAACGTGCCTCTAGAATACCACCGATCCCAAACGAGTTGATGCGACGATCACCCAGAGTATTTGATGCACGAGGACGGATGATCTCGCCATTATAATTATCAGAACCACTGTTAATCCACTCCTCAGGCACATTTTGATCCGACAACCCGAGCCAGTCGAGACGGCTGTTGCCATTCACATCCGCAACGGCTCCAACTGAAACGGGATAATCCGGCTGCATCGATTTCAGAGTCCCGTCCGGATCACTCAGCCACAAATGGGATTCCCCGGCTGCACTTGCCAATAAGTCGAGTCGACCATTGTTATCAAAATCCTGCACGAATACCTGGGCTTCGCCCGGATTCACTTTTGATATCGATGTTGCCCACTTTACAAGATTACTTGAAACCCACTGCTGCTTATCCTGGTCATAACTCAACCGATCTATATCACCGTTTTTCTTCAAAAGTACAATATCAAACTGCCCGTCTCCATCGATGTCCGCTATCTTAAACCCGAGGACATCCGATGGCAGGACACTTGCCGGCACTTCCTTGAAATGCCCCAGCCGATCGTTTAAATAAATTTCAAGTTTACCTGTCTTGGTCAGCAAAGCGGCGTCGGCATCCCCGTCGTTATCCAGGTCTGCCCACTGGAAATCGACCAATCCGTCGACTTTTGCAAAAAGGGGAACTTCGGTAAACGTGTTGTCACCATTATTACGCAATTCAATTGCCGGGCCATTGGTTTGTGACAGGATAAGATCGAGGTCCCCGTCCAGGTCAACGTCGGCTGCCCAAATACCATCATATGATCTGCCGGTTACAGTCTTGGGCAGTTTCAGCGTTGCTGTGACATCCTTAAAACTGCTGTCTGCCTGCTGCTGGTAAAGGCGGAAGCCCCTGGATCCGGCCGCCGCCAGATCATTCTGGAAGTCGTAGTTATAATCGATAGAAGCCACATCGTGATATCCCGAAGAATTATTCCCCGGGTAATCCAAGACGCGACCATCACTCAGATAGATTTTTGAACCGCTGACAGCCATGGTCAGAGGAATTCTCCCGCCCCTCATAGAAAACATACCGATGGAAGATGCTTTGCCAGGCAACTTGCCGGTCGCAGATTGTTTTTTAAAAGCCAGTTTCGAATCGATCTGTGCCGCCGATGCCTTGGGCTCGGGAAGGGTGAGGAAATGTTGAATCAGAAAACCTATCTGGTTCGGAGGCAACTCGATCTGGTTCATATCGTGCTGGTACTCCGGCATCTGCTGAAGCACATTCTCAAGGAAAGCAAGCTCGATCGTCAGGTTCTGAAAATCCTGCTTTTTGATCAGATTATTCACCTTATCCAGTTCCTTACGAACATCTTCCGGCCATTTTGTCTTTTGATCTTCAAACTGATTAAGTCCGTTTTCTAGCTGTTTCACATCTTTCTGACGGGCAGCGAATCGCATTTCTTCAAGGGTAACAGCAAGGTTATCCGGGTACATCTTTTTTAAATCGCTGATAAGCCGGCTTATTTCCTTATCGCTGCCCTGGCTATTTTGCCGTTCGAGTTCCTGGATCAAGGCATAATGGATGTAAGGATTATCGGGAGACAGTTTTACCGCTTCTCTCATATCGGTTGCAGCTTCCTCAATCTGCCCTTGCTGACTCTTCAAGAGTCCCATCAGATACTGAATCTTTCCGTTTTTGGGGGCCAGTTTTAAGGCCGTTGAGAGTCGTTTTTGAGCAAGATCATAATTGCCCTGCCGCATGGCAAACACACCAAGATTGGCCCACACCGCAGGCTCGTCCGGATAAAGCTTGGTCACCTCAAACATCTTGTTGTATGCAAACAGCGCGTTATCCGTCTGTTCGGCAGCAAGACCTATATAAAAATCGGAGACAGCTTTCTTATAATTTTGCGATTCTGTTAGATTTTGTTTCGTCTTTTTACTGCATCCAGACATAAGCAGGCTGGCAAATAAAATTACCGATGCGTATCGGAAACCACGCCTTGTAAATCCGGTTTCTTTAAAGATCTCACTCAATCGAATCATCAATTATCTTCAAGGATTATTTAACGTTCACGTACATAGCCAACTGTTGCCAGTACTTTTCCACCTTCCACGTAGTCTTCCCGGTTTTCCGGAGCCCAGGTTCCAAGTCCATCGACATACCGATTGTACATGCAGAAAGCAGCGGCAATCAAAACGGTATCGTGGATTTCCTGATCATCCGCGCCTTCATCGTGCGCGCGTTGAATATCATCCCGGGTAACGTTCTGTCCGCTTTGCTGCACTTTACCAGCAATATTAAGCAGGGCTTTCATCTTTGAGGAAACGCCGGAGCTCTCCACGTCGGAAATGACTTCATCCACCCACAATGCGTTGTCTTTGAGCAGTTGCCGGGCAGCCGCACCGTGTGAATTCATGCAAAAAGTACACTCATTTCTCGAAGAAACGTATGAGGCTATCGTTTCGCGTTCACCTGGTGTCAGGGTTGAGGGACCACGAAGCAGTACCTGGGCAAGTTCAGAAAGTGGTTTCGCAGTCTGGGTAAACTGTTTCAATAATCCCGTAATTCCGGGTAGTTGATTCGTCAGTTCAATATATGCCATAGGTATTCTCCGTTGGTTGCTCATCAAGCATCATTATAATCAATTGACGGGATGGAATAAACTCGTCGGCAGTGCGAAAATGGTAATGGTACGGGTTGCCCCGATGAATTTGAGCCTGTCGCGGATTGACCGGCAAGGTAATTCAAAATCCATCCCGATGCCTCGGAAACATCCAAAATTTTTTCCCTTTCCCTACTTCGTTATTTTAAACACGCGCAGGCTGTCATCATTAACGGCGACCAGTATTCTGCCGTTGCCCTTAGCCCCAGGCAAATATTTGATATCGCGGATCTGCCCTCTCACGCGGAAGCCGCTCTGGTCGGCAGGTACCGGTCTCAGTCCACCACGGCCGTCTCCTTTCAGCAACAATCCCCAGCTAGCGTCATACCGGCCCAATTGGGGTTTTACCGCGTACATATTGCCTCCGATTACGACATCTGCTTTGCCGTCACCGTTAAGATCCCGTATCAAAATACCGTAAATGGGAGAAAATTGTGCCTGAATTGGTAAGGGCACCACTTTATATGTACCATCCGGCTGACTGAGCAATTCCACGCTCCTCAATTCCACCGTCGAATCTACAGTGGCTGCTTTTAGCTGCTCCGGTGTAAATATGTCACTGATTGTTTGATTTTTATAGCTCGCATAGGTCGGATATTTGCTTTCCAAACCGGGAAGCTGAGCCAGCAAAGCGTGCCGCAGGGCGAGGGGATATTCTTTATCGCCTTTGTAGGTCGAAATAATCTGTTCGATCAATCCGTTCTTATCGAAGTCACTGACATACATGCGCATAGGATATTTTTTGCTTGCCCGTAACTCGCTGTTCAATCCCAGGTTTCCCACCACGAAATCCGGTTTTCCGTCTCCGTTCAGATCACCTTCGGCAATTGTATTCCACAATCCACTTGTGTTTGCCAGGCCCTCCTGTTTTGTGATCTCACGGAAATGACCGTTACCCTCATTGTGCCAGATGCGAATCGGCATCCACTCGCCCACCACGATCAGGTCAGGACGCCCGTCGCCGTCGATGTCGCACCAGAGGGCATCGGTAACCATCCCAGCCGTTTTAAGACCCGGTGCTGCCTGATCTGTTACATCCTGAAAATGTCCTTTGCCGTCGCCCTTCAAAATAAAACCACCCGTAGGAACTCCGTAGGCAAAGGGTCGCAGGCGATTTCCGACAAACAGATCCATATGCCCATCTCCATTGTAATCCGCTGCGCGAACACATGAACTGGCAACATAATGCTTTCCAGGCAACATTTGAGGTGACCGGGTCAAATGTCCATGTCCGTCGTTCAGGTAAAGCCGGTCACCCAGAGCCTCAGAACTAACCGGAAATTCATCACTCCCACTGGCTACATACAAGTCCAAGTCGCCATCCCCGTCCGCATCAAAGAAAGTACAACCGATATCTTCGCTAAGCTTATCCTTTTCCAGGGCCGGCTCTTTCATCTTTCGAAAGCTACCATCTTTCTGCTGTACAAACAGGGCCCCAGGCTGTCCTTTGGCTCCGCCAACATAAAAATCGGTCAGCCCGTCGCCGTTCACATCGCCGGTACACATCTTCGGACCCTCCGTCGAACGCATCTGAAAAAGCAGCCTGCTACGTTCAAAGTCGTTAAAATTGTCTTCTTTGTGTCGCCAGCCTGGTCCTGCTATCTCTTTTAGAAGCGGTTTTGAATTAGCATGTTCCATCCTGTCGGGTCCCCAGGCTACACGATGCGTTGCGTTTGACTGATGTACTGTGATCATCCGGTCGGTTGCGACATTATAGAGCATACTGACCTTGCCATCCGGCCAACGCACCTGCAGGCTGTCCAGTTGATCATGGCTTCCCAGGCCAAAGTGTACCCTTGGATCAACGCTCGATTCAAACCCCCTTGCAGGTTCCTGTTCGCGATAGAACTGTTCTCCACCAGCCCAGCCGGTTAGTTCGGATCCGATTCCTTCGGTATTGGGTGATGTGCCTTTAAGAGTCACCGTCAACCAGTGATTATTCGGCCGCAAACTGTCTGCATTGTTGCGATAGATGAAAGCAGGCATATTTACATTATTAACAACTAAATCTACAGATCCATCGTTATTCAGATCGCCGTAAGCCGCCCCGTTTGAGAAGCTCGGTTGGCCTAGTCCCCACGCTTTTGCCGAATCTGCAAACATCAGTTTTCCACCATTATGAAATGCATAATTAGGAATTGGTTCAGTCGGTGTAAGATCAATGAGCTTCTTGTAGTTGACAATATTTCCCTTGACCATCGACTGGATTATTTTAGGCTGACTGATATAATCCAGATAATCGAGGTTTATGATGTCCCGATAGATGCCGTTTGCCACGAAGATATCGTTGTAACCGTCGTTATCCATGTCGAACATGAGGGCACCCCAGCTCCAGTCCGTCGCCTCAACACCCGCCAGGCGGCCGATCTCGCTGTAAGTTCCGTCGCCATTGTTAAGCTGCAATGTGTTGCGCGTGAATTGATGGAAGAAACCATTGTGCACACTATTCTGATACCGGCTCCAGCTATCGAAAGTGGTATTGGTTTTCAACCGGCTCTCATTAGCCGGGAGCATATCCGTCACAAAGATATCCGGCCATCCGTCATTATTAATGTCCGCGGCATCCGAACCCATCGAAGCGGCACTTATACTCTTCATCTCCTTGGGCAATACTTCCCGGAACGTGCCGTCATGATTGTTCAGGTACAGATAATCCCGCTCATAAAAATCATTTGAGATATATAAATCGGGCCAGCCATCCCGATTGTAGTCACAGACCGTAACCCCCAGACCAAATCCAATAACACTGCTGTAAATCCCGGCTTTCTTTGTCACGTCTACAAAATGCCCGTTATCGTTTCGATATAGCCGGTCACCGCCATAAGGATTCGGGATGTCTCTCTGTTTAGATTCCTTATTAAAATTCAGGACGTTATACGAGTAAGAGTTATTCAACACATAGAGATCAAGATCTCCGTCACCATCGTAATCGAAAAATGATGCAGCAATGGAATAGCCGGAATCGGCAACACCCATCTGTTTCGCTTCATCTTTGAAATGCGGCACCCCGTCTTTGCCGATCCCCTGGTTGATGAATAATTCATTTTCGCGATTATCCCCTTTGCCTATTCCTGAATTACATACATAAATATCCAGCAGACCGTCGCCATTAACATCGGCCATTGTTGCGCCTGTTGACCACCTGTGTGTACCGCCAACTCCGGCTTCCTTCGTCACGTCCTTGAATTTGAAGTTTCCCTCATTTAGATAAAGATGATTAGATCCATCGTTGGCGACAAAATAGATATCAATGAGTCCATCATTATTTACATCACCAAGAGCCACTCCACCACCGTCATAAAAATTCCTATACGTGAAAACATTAAACTTCGGATTGAATTTCAGCTTGTTTTCGAAAGTCACATGAGATTCAGAGGGAGGAATCATCGTAAAAAGCGACAACTTATGTTTGCCAGGTCCCTTTTTACTGCAGGATGTAACAACAAACCCGGCAAGCAAAGCAAAGGATATAATTGTTAAAAAATGGTATTTCATTTCTCGATCTTTGAATGTAGTTACATGCTGAATTGCTGTTAGCTCTCAGCGGTCAGCCACCAGCTTTTCGTCAGTAGTTTGTTGTCCATTGTCAATTTCCCGGGATATACTGCGGTAATTTCCCAACACTCATCGCCATGGAGGAGTTTGTAGCCGGCAAGTCGGAATATTCCGGTTTTGCCCTATAGCGATCTGACGATTAGAAACCGTCTGACCGCTTATTATCATTTCTTTAACTCCCTTTATTGCCATATTTCCTTACTTCCTTATCTTAAAAACACGTAAGCTATCGTTGTTTACAGCAACCAAAATTCTACGGATTCCACCGGGTCCGTCAATCAGTTTGATGTCCCGAATTTGCCCGCGAACGCGAAATCCGCTTTTCTTGTAGCCTATCCAATGCAGGTGTCCTTTCCCGTCACCGAGCAATACGTCTCCCCAGCTTGCATCATATCTTCCCAACTGAGGTTTAACCTGGTACTGGTTGCCGCCAAGCACCACATCCTGATGCCCGTCTCCATTTACGTCAGTAATAGCTATTCCGTAAACCGGAGAAAACTGTGCACGCATCGGCAATGGAATTACTTTGTACTTACCATCCGGTTGACTGAGCAATTCCACGCTTGCAAACTCCTCAGCTGTGTCGACAATCGCTGTTTTTAGCTGTTCCTGTGTAAAGATATCTCCAATCTTCTGGTTCCGGTAACTCTTGTATGTCGGGTACTTGTCTCTGAGTTTTGGGAATTCCTGCAGTAAATCTTGCCGCAGGACCATCGGATAGGATTCCTTGCCGTTGTATGCTGTCAGGATATGCTTGATCAGCCCGTTTCCATTAAAATCGCCCACATACATAAGCACCGGTCGCTGTGGGCTGGCTTTCAACCGACTGTTAAGCCCCAGGTTTCCGACTATAAAGTCTGGCCGCCCATCATCATTCAGGTCCCCTTTGGCGATCACGTTCCACCAACCTTTCAGGTGGTCCAGCCCTAGTTCATTCGTAACATTTGTGAATCCGTGTCCCCCGTCATTGCGCCAGATCTGGATACCCATCCATTCACCGACAACAACCAGGTCCGGATAACCATCATGGTTATAATCACACCATTGAGCGTCGGTGATCATCCCGTCGTGTTTGAGACCTGGAGCTAATTTTGCAGTCACGTTCCGGAATTTGCCGTTGCCTTCGTTTTCGAGCAGATACCCGTTTGTCGGAGCACCATAATCAAACGGTTTGAACCGCTCGCCCACAAACAGATCCTGGCGCCCGTCGTGGTTGAAATCAGCCGCACGGACCACCGATGAGCTAACATAATGAGTGGTTGGCAACTCCTCAGGAGATCGGGTAAAATGACCATGTCCGTCATTCAGATATAGACGGTCCAGCAACGCCTGTGAACTGGAAGGGAATTCATCACTTCCACTGGCCACATAGAGGTCCATATCACCATCTCCATCAGCATCAAAAAAAGTGCACCCGATATCTTCACTGAGCTTGTCCTTCTCAAAAGCCGGCTCCTTCATCATCCGAAACCGGCCATCTTTCTGCTGTACGAACAAGGCCCCTGCTTGTCCTTTGGCACCACCAACATAAAAATCTTGTCTTCCGTCCCCGTTTACGTCGCCAACACAAATCTTCGGACCTTCATCAGAACGCATCTGAAAAAGAAGCGGATTCCGTGTGAAATCATTAAAATTATCTTCATGATGCGACCAATTAACGCCCGACTTTTTAGTCACATCACTAAGCAGGGTTCGGACGTCAGGTCTGGAGTCAGGGTGATACCAGCGCAGCGATCCGGCCGGTGGAGCATCTTTTTGCCGGATCGTAAGAAACTGATCTGCTGTAGTGTGATACAGATCACTCAGCTGTCCGTTAGGCCAGCGAACCTGAAGAGAATCTATCGCGTCAGTCCTGCCCAGGCCAAAATGCAGACGAGGGTCGCTGCACGACTCAAAGCCACGGGTAGGCATTTCGTAGCGATATTGCTGCTGACCATTATGCCACAAGGTGACTTCTGCGCCGATCGCACCTGTATTAGGTGGATCGCCTTTAAGAATCACAGTCAGCCAGTGGTTGTCCGGACGTAGTTTGGGGGACCTATTTTCGTAGATGGATGCCGGCATATTTGCATTGTTAACCACCAAATCCATGGCCCCGTCATTATTCAGATCCCCATAGGCCGCCCCATTGGAGAAATCCGGCCGGGCAAAACCCCAGGCCTCTGATGAATCAGAGAAGGTCAGATCGCCATTGTTATGAAACGCATAATTCGAAATGGGTTCGCTGGGCATAAGTTTTATCAGTTTCAATATGCCCGTGGTTTTATTCTTCAGAATATGCATCATCGCCCTTGGATTCGACATGGTATGTGTATAATCCTGATCCAACAGATCCCTGTAAATGCCGTTGGCGACAAAGATGTCGTTGAAACCAGCATTGTCCATGTCGAACATGAGGGCACCCCAGCTCCAGTCGGTGGCATCCACTCCGGCAAGACGTCCGATTTCACTGTAAGTTCCGTCACCGTTATTCAGTTGCAACGTATTCCGTGTGAACTGGTAGTAATACCCCTTTTTTATATTTTCCTGGTATTCTTTCCAGCTCTGGATGGATGTCTTTGTTCTGTATCTCGCTTCATTCTGCGGCAGCATGTCGGTGGCAAACACGTCCGGCCAGCCGTCATTATTAACGTCCGCAATGTCGGCCCCCATTGAACTCAGACTTGTCCCTTGCATCTCCTTTGGCAGCACTTCCCGGAACGTGCCGTCATGGTTGTTCAGGTACAGGTAATCCCGTTCGAAGAAATCGTTGGATATGTAGATGTCGGGCCAGCCGTCACGATTGACATCGCTTACGCTGACCCCTAGCCCGAAACCGATGATACTGCTGTAAATCCCGGCTTTCTGCGTTACATCAACAAAATGGCCATTGTCGTTTCTGTATAATTTATTACCGCCCAATGGATCGGGTATCTTGCGCTGCGACCCCGTTTTTTCCGAAAAATTGATAACCGAACGAATCGGGTTATTTAGCAGATACATATCCAGGTCGCCGTCGCCATCATAATCGAAAAAGGAAGCCTGCATTGACAGGCCGGAAAGCGCCAATCCATATTTAACCGACTCGTCTTTAAAACGGGGAACACCATCCTTGCCAACTCCCTGGTTGATGAACAGCATATTGTGGCGATCTTTGCCTCCGGGAGGTCCCGAGATACATACAAATAAGTCGGGCAGGCCATCACCATTCACATCTACAAATGTAGCGCCCGTCGACCACAGGCTGTCGCAGCCCACGCCGGCTTCTTTAGTAACATCCTCAAAATGAAAATTCCCCTTATTCAGGTATAACCGGTTCCCTACGTTATTACCCGTGAAATAGATGTCAATCAGACCGTCATTATTAACGTCCGCCAACGCCACACCACCGCCATCGTAAAAATTACGGAACGTGTAGGTATTGAGCTTGGGGGTTGGCTTCAGGTTGTTCGAGAATGTTACACCGGTTCTTGAAGCGGGCAACAATCTAAACAATGTTCGCTTGACCTTCTGTTTGTGACTGCAGTTAACAAGGATAAACGACAGCAAAAACAGCCAGGCGGGCCACTTTTTCAGCATGTTAAACTACCTTTATCCATGTTTTTCAGCGATTGTAAAACGAACATCCGGTTAAAAGAGCGACTTGAACTTGCTCCAGAGAGAAGACTTTGATCGATTCTCTTGTTTTATCTCATGTTCTACCTTCAAATCGGAGAACAGCACCTTAACAGCTGCCTGGTTGAATGTCGGCTTCATTGCGATTTGCCGGTTGCCGTCTATCTTTACGTAGACACTCGTGCTGTCAGGTCCCTTAACCTTAAAAAATCCGGGTCCATACCATCTTCCGAACAGGCGAATCAGGTCTTGTTCGAGACTGTCGGCATATAGACTTCTGTTCCACGGTGCCCAACCAGAGTATGATATTTCGACCTTCATAAGGGACACTTTATCATGATAAAACTCGGGATAAAAATTCATCTTGGCCGGCATTTTCAGGCTGTCAAGATTGTACCTTATCGAGAGATTACCACCACCGGCCGTTAATAAATGTTTTTTGTTTAGCTCCCAGGCATGGGCATAAAACTCTTTTTTAGTCATGCCTAAAGTAAAACCAAGGAACAGGCGATTATGCTTAACGCCGGAAGCCAGTTCACGATCAACCACCTGTTGGTAATGAGATTTTTTTGCACAGCCGGCGAGCGTTAACAAGAGTAGCAATACCCAAATTTGGTTACCAAATCGCTTTCTTCTCATTTTTTACTTGTGTTAGAATTTAAAAACCCTGAGTGAATCATTGTTTCTGCCAACAATGATAAGCGTGTCCGCAGGTCTTTTCAGTAATTTCAGACTACGCACATCACCCCTTACAATGAAGCCACTCTTTTGTAACGACAAAGGCTTGAAACCAGCCTCTCTTTTAGTCTTTTGTAAGTCAGGTCCTTTCAACCGACCAGAGTCTGATGAAGCATGGTGGAAATACTCATCTTTCAGCACCAATCCATACCCGGCATCGTAACGGCCTTGTCGCGGATTTACACCATCCATATTACCGGCTGAGAGGATATACTCGTTATACCCTTTACCAAGTGCGGTTTCTAAAAATGCATAAATCGGGCTGAATTGTGCCGTCATTGGCAAAGCATGAACTGTGAATGTCCCATTCCCATCTTCGTGGGCCGAAGCCCTTCGATCTCCACGCTCTTTAAGGGTATCCTCCGGTGGGCGAAGTCCCATATTTTCAATATAACTGGATGCAAACGTGTAAACGGATTTTACTAATGCTGAATCAAGCTGCTTCCGCGGGAATATCTGGTCGATCGTCTTACCGGCATACGAGGCATAGTTCGGGAAACGATTCGCGAGCGATGGCATCTGTGCAAGGAACTGATCACGGCTGGCCAGCGGGTACTCTTTACCGTTTTTGTAATACGTGATAATTGGATCTTTTATTCCATTATGATCAAAATCACCGAGATATAACTTAAGGGGATACTTACGAGACGCATGTAACACGGAATTAAGTCCTAGATTTCCAGCCAGAAAATCCACCTTCCCATCCCCGTTAAAATCACCGGCCATGATTGTGTTCCACCAGCCATTGGTGCTGTCGAGGCCCACTTGTTTTGTAACATTCACAAGGTGCCCCTTCTCGTTATGAAAGACGGTTATTGGCATCCATTCGCCCACGATAATCAAATCCGGCCATCCGTCACCATCATAATCAGTCCATACCGCATCTGTAACCATACCAATTCGTCTCAAGCCGGGAGCCAGTGAATCTGTGACATCCCTGAAATGACCTGTGCCATCATTTTGAAGGAGATAATTTTTAGGCGTTGCCCCGTACTGTCCCGGTAGTGAACGACTTCCAACAAATAAATCCTGATCGCCGTCTCTGTCAAAATCGGCTGCTGCCACACAGGATCCATTGGCATAAATGTAAGGAAGATATCCTTCTGTTTTGTGAAAGTGGCCCTTCCCGTCATTCAGATACAGGCGATCCAGCATGGGACCAGCCGCACCCGGATATTCGTTTCCCCCGCTCACCACATACAGATCCGGGTAACCATCACCGTTGGCATCAAAAAACGTGGCGCCGATGTCTTCGCTGTTCCGGTCCAGTTGGAAAGCCGGCTCATTGGCTTTGATAAAACGTCCGTTTTTCTGCTGAAGATAGAGTGCTCCTGCCTGTCCGCGGGCACCCCCAATGTAGAAATCCTGCAGACCATCGCCATTCACGTCTGCCACTGCGATTTTGGGTCCTTCCCGCGACAACATATGTGGCATCAGGGGTTCATCCTGAAAATCCACATAGTGATCCTCCCGGTGCCGAAAATGAATCCCCAGGTCACCCCTGACTCTTTTGAGAAGGGAGTTCGTGAATGATGTTCGATGCCTGGCTGACCGCAGACCGCTGACCGCTGATTGCTTCTGAGGATAATGCCATAGATCGTGAGCATCACTTTGCTTCAGGATGATTTCTGTATCGTCAGCAATGTTTTCCAGTTTTTGAGTCCTTCTGTCAGGCCATATCACGCGCAGGGAATCGATCGTGGTTATGTCTCCAAGACCAAAATGCATGATGGGATCAACAGACGATTCAAAGCCGCGGGTCAGCATCTCATACCTGAAAAATTCTCTGCCGTCGCTGTACACGTAAACCTTGGAACCAATACCCAGTGTATTCATGCCGGTCCCAACCAGTTTCACTCTCAAATAGTGATGATTGGGTAGTTTGTCCGCATTATTACGATAGACAAGTGGAGGTCCGTTGACTTCATTTACCACCAGATCCAGCGCCCCATCATTGTTTAAATCTACGTAAGCCGCTCCGTTCGAATACCCGCGATAATTAAGTCCCCATTTTTTTGATTTATCTGTAAATGTCAGGTTCCCATTATTTGCAAACGCGTGATTAGGTAACGGTGCTTTTGGCATCCAACTGATCAATTCCAGGTCGCTCGGTTCATCCCCGCCCGTTTGGTCACTTTGTGAGTTTACGTTAGTCAACCGGGTAAGATAATCCATGTCGTTGGGTCGGTGCTGAATGCCGCTGGTTATAAACAGATCCTGCCATCCATCGTTATTCAGGTCACACAGGAGCGGTGCCCAACTCCAGTCAGTGGCTTCAACACCCGCAAGAGGTGAAATATCGCTGAACAATGCCATTCCATTCGACGGATCGTCTCCCCTGTTCAATTGCAGCGTATTCCGTGTATACTGATAATAGTACCCGTATGACAACTTGGCCTGCGCCGAAGCATATGGCATGGGTACGGCAGATCGTTTCAGTGCCGATTCCTGGTCGGGCAGCATATCAGCAACAACGATGTCCGGTTTACCGTCGTTGTTAATATCGCCAATATCATTGCCCATTGAGGCACGGCTGGTATGGCCCATTGATTTTTCCAATCCCTCGGAAAACGTTCCATTGCCATTATTATAGTATAGATAATCATTTTCATGAAAATCATTGGATACGTATATGTCCGGCCATCCGTCATTATTCAGATCTGCCACGGAAACTGCCAGCCCATACCCAAGTGCGCTGCTGTAAATACCTGCCTGTTTTGATACATTAACAAAATGGCCGTTATCGTTGCGATAGAGCCGGTCGCCGGCCTGCAGATCCGGTACTTCCCGCTGGGATATGGGAGCAAATGATGCTTTAGTATGGATGGAATGATTGACGAGGTACATATCCAGGTCACCGTCACCATCAAAGTCAAAAAAGACAGCCTGTTTTGAATATCCTTTAAAATTTAATCCGTAACGCGCCGCTTCTTCCTTAAAATGAGGCACTCCATCTTTGCCGACACCCTGGTTAATGAATAACTCGTTGGCTCCCTTTTTATCCCGGTAATTGACACGGCATACGTAGATATCCAGCAGTCCATCGCCGTTCACATCGGCCATGGTGACTCCGGTCGTCCATGCTCCCGGTGAACCGCCGACACCCGCTTCATCAGTGATGTCCTGAAAATGAAAATGTCCCTTGTTCAGATACAAATGACTTTTCCCAAGATTGGAAGTGAAAAACAGATCAGGCAATCCGTCATTGTTTACATCACCTGCAGCTACACCACCGCCATCATAGAAATACAGGTAATTAACAATGTTGAGGTCCTTACTGTCCTTTACCTTATTGATAAACCGAATACCAGTGCTGTCTGGCGGAAGCAGTGAAAACAAATGGGTACCGCTTCGAATTTCTTTCTTTTGCGAGCAGGCTGCCAGCAATACCAGAAGCAACATAGCGGATAACTTACGCATGCGCCAAACCCGTACGCCCAAAACCAACCGACTCAGGCTTTTTAATAATCTGTTCAATGAAAATAGCCTATGCTCAGGTAAAAAACGACGTGAGACTTGTCAGTCTAGGGTGTCAATATATAGTAAATCAGGAACAGATGAAGAGATTTTCCACTGTTTTAAAGCAAAAAAAGTCTGCCAGATGCTGATTCTTGTTAAACATTTCTGTTGTAGTTGCAGTGTGGTGACTTATCCCTTACTCACTTTGGATCTGATGAAGTTAAACCACGTTCTTCAGGGCAACTTAATGGGAGGCCGGCTAATCTCAGAATATGAAAAAAAAGAAGCCCGGTCCCTGTCAACCGGAACCGGACTTCAATTCAGATCTCGAATAATGATTCAGATCTAGTATCCAGGATTCTGAACCAGGTTACCGTTAGCCTGCATTTCGTTGAACGGTATAGGGAAGACGTTATGGTCAGCACCGTCTACGGGCTTAGACCACCACGCGTCGTTGAAGGCCGTAGGGCCAGCAGCATATGCAGCACCCTGCACGTCATTGCTGTCATAATGGTAATGCAACCCGCCTTTGAAACGAATCAGGTCCTGGCGGCGCCACATTTCTGTATAGAATTCATGGCCTCGTTCCATCAGAAACTTGTATGCATCAAGCGAGGTATAATCAGCCAGACCGGCGCGTTCCCGAATCATATTGACCAGGTTCAGTGCATCCGCATTTGAGTAAGTGTCAGTGGCACCGGCCAGACGCCACATAGCCTCAGCCTTGGTCATCAGCACATCGGTATAGCGGAATACCGGGAAGTCATTATCCAGGTTATTCGTGGAACCCAGTGCATATTCAAATTTATGGAAACGGGCCCCTGCCTCACGCCATGCATTCGGGTATAATTCATTGATTTGAGGCGTAAAGTAAAGGGTGTCTCCATGTGGTGAACCCGGAGAGGAGGAGTTGTCAATCAGGTATTGTCCGGTCGAACTTTTTTGATATCCAACCAGGAATCCCTTCTTGCGCACATCATTACTCTGGAAGGAATTATAGAAATCCTCCAGTGTGGCATAACCATTCCACGGCTGTTGCGTCAGGTTAAAGGTAAACTGACTCAGATAATGAAGTGTTCCCTGAACAAAATCGAATCCCTGCAGGTAAACGTGGTCGTAAGGGATAGCAAAAATAAATTCGGGTGAATTCTGATCATTCGTTGTGAAGTTGTCGAAGAAGTTGGTAGCGAGACTGAATTTGCCCGAGTTGATGATTGAGTCGGCCTGATTAATGCAATCCTGCCAACGAGGTTGACCGGTATACACTTTTGCATTAAGATAGAGTTTCATCAGCAGGAAATGCGCTCCCCAAACATCCATACGGCCATAGGTAGTCTGGTCCACATTGCGGGAAAGCTGGCCAATATTGTTCTTGATCTCGCTTTCCACAAAATTAAACACGCTGTCCCGGCCTGTCTGGAAATTAGAACTCGGCTGAAATGGTGCCTTTGGAGCAGTCTTGAAATTACGAATGATCGGCACATTTCCGTACAGGTCGAGAAGCCAGTAGTAATAAAAGGCCCTCATCACCTTCAGCTCTGCGATATATGTTGCTGCCTGCGTTGAACTAACACTGCCACTGGCTGTCAGATCGTTAAACTGGGAGATCAGGCGGTTACACGTGCTGACCCCTCCAAAAAGGAACGTCCAGGCTCCGTCGATGTCCGGTTCTTTAACATCCCAGGTATGCTGCTGCAGTGACACGTGCGTCCCGTTGTCATACCAGTCAGATCCTCTTTGAGGAATCACCTCCTCGTCGGAGGTCACTTCCTGGAGATCGTTGAAATTACCGGTACTCGCGTACGAGCTAAGTTGCGTATAGGCGGCAGCCAAAGCCGAGGAGAATTGACTATTGGTCTTGAAGAAATTGTTGGTCGTGACCGTGTCGTACGGCTTCTCCGTGAGGTTGGTACAGGACCCTGCCACTAACAAAAGAGCAAGCGCCAACCCAATCGATACAAAAGATGTTTTCCTTCTAATCATTGTTAATACCTTCATTTTTAGATTAAAAACTCTTTAAAACTTGATATCCACACCGAAGGTAATCTCCCGGGCGGAAAACCAGGTATTTCTCCGGGCGATACCAATCCAGAGTGGGTTGGGATTGCTGGCATAAGCAGGAAAGCCCCCGTTGTCAGAATTACCCACATCGGTTAATTGCGGTGTGGGATCCGGCCCCGAGTAGTTGGTAAAGGTCCACAGGTTTTGACCCGTCAGGTAGAGTCGTAACGACTGGACCGGGAAACTGGCTTTCATCGGGAAGGTATATCCCAGCGTAACGTTATCCACTTTCACGTAACTTGCCTTCTGTACATCATAACTGGACAATGTCGGCGGGACTTTGAGTCCTTTAAGTACAGGATCGAGAGACGAAGTAAGCGCGTTGTACGACTCAAGAGACGGAATTGCCGGGTCGGAATAAAAGGCCCTAAAGGTATTTAACAAATCGTGGCCAAAGGTCCCGGTTATATGAACATTCAGACTCCAGTTTTTGTAGCGGAAGTTATTGCCGAATCCAAAGTCGAAGGTGGGCAATCCGTTACCGATCACTACCCGATCACTCTGGTTAATTACACCATCCCCGTTCACGTCCTTGAACTTCCAGCTACCGTCAGGATTAACCCCTTGAAAAACGTATCCAATAAGCTGACCAAGGGCTTCCCCTTCTGCGATTCTTACCAGTGTGGTGCCATTCTGGCCCGGTGACCCCAGGTTATCCTGTTCCTGTACTTTCCCGAAGCTGTACAGGCTGTTGGACAGTTTTACAAGCTTAGTTCTCTGAGGGACCGTAAAGTTTACATTACTCGACCATGAGAAATCTGCTCCGCGTATTACATCATAACTGATGGTACCTTCGAAGCCTTTATTGGCAAGATCACCGATATTGATCCATTCGTTGGATGAAAAGTTTGGCGGTACCGGGACCGTTGCCTGGTAGATCAGATTTTTTGTCTTGTCGGTGTAATAATCGAACGATGCCTGCAGCCTGGAGTCCCACATGGCTATATCGAGACCGACATCCAGTTCACGCTTTGTTTCCCACTGCAGATTGGGATTGGGATTCTGTGTCGGCCCGTAACTGGGTATCCACTGCCCATCAAGCAGATAACTCTGTCCTGTCGGACCAAGCAACGGCAGAGACAGATAACTTTGCGGAGGAGTATTCCCTGTAACCCCATATCCAACACGTGGTTTCACGCTGTTAAAATAATTGGGCAGGTTCACCAGGTTGGTGAGTTCAACACCGAAACTGGCTCCCGGAAAATTTCCCCATTTATTATTGGCCCCGAACTGTGTTGAACCTTCGTGCCGCAGGCTTGCCTGCAGGAAGAATATATCTCCGTAATTCAAATTCAGACGGCCGAAAAACGCGATATCTTTATTTGAATTTTTATAGGAAGTGAGAGTTGTCAGTCCGTCTTTTACGTTCTGTGACCCCCCCAAATTATTGTACAAAAAGCTGTTCGTCAGGTAGTTTCCTGTATAAATATACTGGCCGTCGTATATGAACTGCTGCCATTGATAGCCGGCGAGGGCTTCCACATTCAATTTGCCGGTGATCGAGTGCTGGTAGTGGGCCATAGACTGAAAAAGCACGTTATCTGCGTTATCGTTATTGATAATGGACAGGCCGTGCAAATTGTACCCGCGAAAAGGATCTGTGGAAGGATAGTACTGATAATGGTTATTGGCGGTACGCTGATCGGAATACATGGCCGATAAACTTAAACCCGGTACCAATTGTGAGAAATCATAGGATCCCTGCAGGCTGCCGCTTAATAACCGGTCGGTTCCTTTTTGAACATCCTGCTGGATCATGGCGACCGGGTTAAAATAGTCGAACAGGTTGTTCTGCCAATACCCTCCGTAGGTATCCGCATTAGGTCCGCCTTTAACCGGTGAGGTCGGGTTATAAATGGTGGCGTAGCGGAAAGCATCCGGCATTCCGAGGTTCCTGTTCGTGCTGTTCGCGGACAGGTTCATTTTAACGGTAAGGTTATTATTAAGGGCATATTGTGTAATGTGAAGCATGCCGTTCAATTGCTTGAAACCGGTACCTTTTTGAATACCCTGTACATCACGGTAATTGATCGACGCACGATAGGCCGTTTGATCCGATCCACCGGAAACAGCAAAATCATGAACGGTATTAAACCCGGTCTGTGTAATCTCCTTAAGCCAGTCAGTCGTCGATCCATTGTTCAACTTGGACGCGGTTGCCGGGTCATACTGTTGGAGCAGGGCAAGATATTGTTTCGAGCTCAGTACTTTTGGCATCCGGTAAGGGGTATTTATTGAGGTCGATCCGTTGTACTCCATATTAAAGGTTGGTTTCCCACCCTTACCCCCTATTGTACCAGATTTAGTAGTGATGAGAATAACACCGCTCGCCGCCCGCGTTCCATATATGGCAGAAGCCGAGGCGTCTTTCAGCACATTGATCGACTTAATGTCGTTTGGATCAATACTGCTCAGGGAAGCACCTGGCACCCCGTCAACCACAATCAACGGTTCGGTATTGCCACCCAAGGTGGATAGTCCCCTGAGCCGGATAGTAGGGCTTTGGTTGGGATCACTTCCCGGCTTGGTGATAGACAACCCGGCCACTTTACCCTGAATCAGATTCATAGGGTTGTTTACCAGGCCCTGCCTGAAATCTTTGGAGCTGACGCTGCTCACCGAGCCGGTGATCGATTTCTTTTCCTGTGTACCGTAACCCACAACAACCAATTCCTGGCCACCGTATGTTTCGGATTCAAGTACCACATCGATCGTCGATCGTCCGTTGATAGGTATAACTTGCGATTTATAGCCTATATATGAGAATACCAGTGTATCCTGCATCGAGGGTACGTTTACTGTATAACTCCCATTGGGAGCAGTTGCCGTACCTGAGGTCGTACCCTTCACAAGGATATTTACTCCCGGTAAAGCACTTCCATCAGATTTAGCTGTAACTTTTCCTGTTATTGTGTTTTGTGCCCACGCCGTTGCGGCTACGGTCACTGAAAACATTAAAGTGGTAAGTAACAATATTGCATGTTTCCACCTTTCCATTCTTAGCCTCCCTGGTTATTGTATCTACGACTATGGAGATAAACTTGTATCCGGAATGTTAGAGAATGATTTTATTTTTTGCAATAAGTTGCATTAAAATCGGGAAGCAAAAACGAATGTTTCCAAAATATATGGGGTCTTTTTTTGTATTAAAATCAAATTTTATTATATTTTTTTGAATAAAAATTAATTAAATTAATTAATTTATTAAATATACTTAATTTATTTTATATCGCAATTTTTATTCCCCTTGAAAATGCTATCGTTAACATTTGGAAAACGACCTTCTCTTTTCTGAAAAAAATCCACAATATCATCAATGGTTCCTATCGATTTTCATAATTGAATAGCATTTTGATTATCAAAAGATAATCTAATATTAATATTAGATTATTTGTTTTTTTATGACTTTTCACGCACACGACTACTTTCAGGAATTATTTGGTCAACCCTTTCCCCTTCTATCAGATTAAGCTCCAAGCTTTAAAAAACGAAAAGATATAGTAACGTTTTTTATATAAGCTTTATCGGTTTTTATACCTCCCTTTCATAAACTATTTACAGAATTATCACAGTCATCACCCAAAAAACAGACCTACGCGCTCTCAATAACCAACTTAGATAAAAACAAACAATATATTATTTTTGCTCTATTTACAATCGCGCTCTTTTTATGCAACATCCGATTCAAAAAAAAATCCATTTTCTTACAATTTCTTTCATGAAAGATTTTAAAAGACTTTCTTTCATGGCGAAAATCCTATTCAAATCACCATTAAAACGGACTTTTTGATCAGTATTGGAAAAATCTTAGAATGAGTATAGCTAACCTAATTAGGACTAAAGCGTTTACATAACATGGGTACCGTTATCCCATGAAGACCTCATAAATCAGATTACTCATAACCTCTCAGCGGGTACTGGCTGCCTTGCTTACCTTGGAAAAAGTGAGGCCTGGCAATGACTCGATGACTTCGATCGCCGGCATTGGATCCGACATTATGTAATAGTGCAGACCCGGGGCCCCTTTCTCGAGGAGTTCCAGCGATTGTTTTTTGCACCAATCGATTCCAATCTGCCTTGCCTGTTCCGGATGTTCAGCCAGTTTGGATGCCAATTCACCCGGCAGATTCACAAAAAAGGTTCTTGGAAGCGAATTGAGATTGCTGGCCCGGGTTATCACCTTTAATCCCGGTACAATGGGCACTGTGATACCGGCAGCACGGCATTTATCAACAAAGCTGAAATAGGCACCATTATCGAAAAACATCTGTGTCACAATGTAATCGGCTCCGGCATCCACTTTTTCTTTCAGATAGCGGATGTCCCATTCCAGGTTGGGAGCCTCAAAGTGCTTTTCCGGATATCCTCCCACCCCGATACAAAAATTTGTAGCCTGGGCATCGATCAATTCTTCCAGATAGACACCCTCATTCATCCGCTTAATCTGCCGGACCAGATCGATGGCATATGG
Source organism: uncultured bacterium (assembly GCA_963787205.1). Taxonomy (GTDB): domain Bacteria; phylum Bacteroidota; class Rhodothermia; order Balneolales; family DATFMH01; genus DATFNI01. The sequence continues at coordinate 22,760 of CAWBCD010000031.1, read as the reverse complement.
GTTGACAGAACGATCAGGAGCAACGGGCTTGGGAGCCGCGTTATCGCCGCGAATTGCCAACACATTATCAATGCCCAGATAATGAAGCTCAATCAGGGCATCCTCGGTCTCCTCTTTGGTAAATCCGCGGCAAATCACATGCGGAACCGGATCCACGCCGTATCGATGCTTTATTGCAGCACATAGGCCTATGGTACCGGGCCGTTTGCGCTTGATGTGCTTCTTCATCGTACCGTCCGGAAATTCTTTATAATACGCTTCGGCAGCGTGTGAGGTCACATCGATAAAAGGTGGTCGAAACCGCATGACTGCATCGAGTGATTCAAATACCTGTTGAACGGAACTCCCCCTTTTGGGCGGTATGATTTCGAACGATATCAGTGGCCCGTCAGCTTTCTCGTAGTGCTCAATTACTTTCATTTATATCAATTCTCAGTATCTTTAGATCTTGTTGATATGCCTGATACGACAGACACCCATTTGTTCCTTTTCATGAATAAGGACGTAATTTAACAGTCATGTAGTGTAAGGATACCACGATTACCAATTTATTTCCAGTTAGATCACAATTCACCTATGCAATTGCTTGTTAATATCGACCATGTCGCCACACTACGAAACGCACGCGACGAAGGATACCCCGATATTGTGGATGCCGCCAGGGTCTGCGAGGATGCCGGAGCTCGTGGCATCGTCTTTCACCTCAGGGAAGACCGCCGGCATATTCGCGATAATGACGTGATTCGCCTGAAACAATCCGTGCGTGGACTCATCGATTTCGAGATGGCTGCCACCGACGAAATGTTAAGAATATGCAGCGAGATTAAGCCGGACCTCTCCACGCTTGTCCCGGAAAAGCGCCAGGAACTTACAACGGAAGGCGGACTCCAGATGGGCACGCTCTATAAGGATTTTGAACAACGGGTTGTTCCGTTTCTGAAGAAACACGGTGTGGCCATCAGCCTGTTCATCGATCCGGTTCCGGATGATGTCAAAAGAGCCGTAGACCTGGGTGTTGAAGCTGTAGAGCTGCACACCGGAACCTATGCCAATGCCTCCTCCAAAGAGGATGAGAAGCGTGAGATCGATCGGCTCCTTAAAGCGGCCGAACTCGCCCATTCAAACGGATTACAGGTCAATGCAGGTCATGGACTTGACTTCAACAATACAGCACCGCTCATCAAGGCGATTCCATTCTTGCATGATGTCAGCATTGGTCATGCGTTGATCTGCGATGCCCTATTCAACGGCCTTGCCAACTCTGTGCACCGTATGGCAGCTATTATTCACGGCAACTGACAATTTTGATGGAAAAAGAACAACAAGAACCGGCTGACAGACCGACGTTGCACAAATCGGGTTATGCGGCGCTCATCGGCAAGCCTAATGCCGGAAAATCCACGCTATTCAATACCTTCATCGGCTCGCGTCTCTCAATCACCACGCCTAAACCGCAGACGACGCGGCACCGCATTCTCGGCATTTACTCGGACGACCGGGCTCAGATCATCTTTCTCGACACTCCGGGGATCATCCGGCCGAAATACCGGCTGCAGGAGGCGATGATGGGCCAGGTTGACCAGACACGGCAGGATGCCGACATCGTCTTATATATACATGATGTGACTCAAGCCAACAATTCTGAAATTCCGGTTGATCTGCTCAGTTCATTTGGGAAACCGGTTCTCCTGGTGTTGAACAAGATGGATCTGATTGCAACGAAAGCCGGTCTTCCCGTTGCCGAAACTCTGGGCAAAGCCTATCCATTTTCAGCTATTTTCCCTGTATCAGCACTAAAAGGTACCGGCATTAACGAACTCAGGGAAGAATTGATCAGGCGCATGCCGCCCGGTCCACCCTTCTATCCAAAGAATCAAATCTCCGAACATCCGGAGCGTTTTTTTGTTGCTGAACTTATCCGTGAACAGATATTCTTGCTGTATCAACAGGAGATCCCCTACTCCACAACTGTAAATATCATTCAGTACCAGGAAGGGGATCAAAAGGATACCATAGACGCCGAAATTGTCGTTAACCGTGAGTCCCAAAAAGGCATCCTGATAGGAAAAGGCGGTTCGGCGCTGAAAAAGACTGGAATTGCAGCACGAAAATCAGTCGAATCTTTCCTTGGCAAGAAAGTACGGCTCAATCTTTTCGTAAAGGTTCGGGAAAAATGGCGCGATCGCGACTCCTTTCTCCGCTCTTTCGGATATGAATAATATGTACAACGTTTGAAAAATGACCTCTGCTCATCATGAAACTACGTTTTTGGCTATTGCTCTCCCTGCAGACACTCTTATTAACGGTTCCCTGTCTGCTGTTGGCTCAGAATTTTGGAATCGATCATGTTGAACCCACGTTTTGGTGGATCGGCATGAAGCATCATAATCTGCAGATTATGATACACGGCAGGGACATCTCAAATGCAAAGATCTCCCTTGACTTTCCTGGTGTGGAATTCGAAAGGAAAGTCACTGTCTCTAATCCGGATTATGTGTTTCTCTATGTCAATATCTCGGATTCTGCAAAGCCGGGCGATATGCCGATCATTTTTTCCAAGGGCAGGAAAAAGTACACGTATGATTATCAGTTGAGGAAAATGAATCCTGCACAGGGACGGTACCAGGGATTCAGCGACTCCGACATCATATACCTGTTAATGGCAGATCGCTTTTCCGATGGCAATCCGAAAAATGACAATGCCAAAGGGATGCTTGAGAAATCCAATCGAAGTATTTCCAACGGCTGGCATGGCGGTGATATCAAAGGCATCGAAGATCATCTGAGTTATATCAAAGATCTTGGGGCGACTGCCATTTGGATCACACCGATGGTTGAGAACAACATGCCTGCATGGTACCATTCATATCACGGTTATGCGGCTACCAATCTATATAAAATTGATCCCCGGTTCGGCACGAATCAGGATTACGTGAATCTCGTGAAAGAAGCCCATGAAAAGGGACTCAAGATCATCATGGATGAAGTGATGAACCATATCGGCAGTTATCATTGGTGGATGAAAGATCTGCCCACTCCCGACTGGGTTCACAACTACAAAAAATATGGTCGGTCCAATTTTGACCTTTCCGCTATCTCCGATCCGTACGGTTCGCATTACGACCAGCACAAAATGGAGAAGGGATGGTTTGTGAAGGCAATGCCCGACCTGAACCAAAGCAATCCGCTGGAAGCTACCTATTTGATTCAAAACACCCTCTGGTGGATCGAGTATTCGGGAATAGATGGCATCCGTATGGATACCTTCCCTTTTAACAACAAATATTTTATGGCCAGGTGGGTCCAGGCCATAAAGAAGCAATTTCCCCATTTTAATATTGTTGGCGAGGTGTGGTCGCCAAACGTGGGTACGGCCTCTTATTGGCAGGAAAACACGCACAATAAAGACGGTTATAATTCTCATCTCCCGAGCATCACCGATTATGCTTTATGGTTTGCCACAACCGATGCCTTTACGGCAAAACCCGGGTCGCAAAGCGGGGTTATGCATCTCTATAATACGCTCTCCCAGGATTTCCTGTACACCAACCCCTTTAATAATGTGATTTTCCTGGATGATCACGACACTGACCGGTTTGGCGGACTCATCAAGAAGGATAAGGACTTATTCAAGATGGCCATGGTCTTTCTGATGACCACGAGGGGCATCCCCACCATTTATTACGGCGATGAAATCATGATGTCGAGCCTGAAAAATGGAGCCGACGGCAATGTGCGCAAGGATTTTCCCGGTGGCTGGCCCGGCGACCCGCATAATGCATTCACCGAAGCCGGACGCACGTCTCTGCAGAATGAAATCTTTGATTATACCCGTAAGCTCGCATATTTCCGGGATAATCATCCCGTGCTGGAAAACGGCCATCTCATGCAGTTTTTGCCGCAAAACGACGTTTATGTCTATTTCCGGTATAATAAAAAGGAAACGATAATGGTCGTGTTGAATTTCAATGATAAAGTCATCAGTCTGGATACTTCTCATTTCGCAGAACGAATGAACGGATTCGATAAAGCCCGGGAAGTCACAACCGGCAAAACAGTGACTAACCTGAACACGCTGGAGTTACCGGCCAAAACCGCATGGGTCCTTCAGCTGGAGAAATAAATGGCTAAAACCAGCTAAAGCGGGCTGAAAAATTTTGCCATCTCTCATAGAAATTCATTATATTTTCATCAATTTAGTTGAAAATTTACCAGATAGTTTTTTGTTCTTTCATTGGCTGAAAGCTGAATATTCTTATCCAGAAAGGCGGAGGGACTGGCCCTATGAAGCCTTAGCAACCGGGTCCGGTGCAAACCGGAGTGTCAGGTGCTAATTCCAGCTCGGAGGTTTATACCCGGGGAAGATGAGAAAGCTGGCTTAATGTTTTATAGTTATTGAGCCTCTTCCAATCATCTTTGCGGGAGAGGCTTTTTTGTTTTCTCCTGTTCCGCTGGCTGCTTCCGGAAACGATCTCCTTTCTTTCTTGTTGAAATGACGGCTGTTTGGCCTCATACTAACGTCAACCTCGTAAATAAAACGCGCAATGAATAAAGACAAGGTAACTCAATATAAATTCGAAACGCTGCAACTGCACGGCGGACAAGAACCCGATCCAACGACCGGGTCCCGAGCCGTTCCTATTTACCAGACAACATCCTACAACTTTGATGATACCGAGCATGCTGCCAACCTGTTTGCACTGAAGCAATTCGGCAACATCTACACCCGGATCATGAATCCGACCTGTGATGTTTTGGAACAACGGATAGCTCTTCTGGAAGGCGGAGCTGCAGCACTGGCTACGGCATCCGGACAGTCGGCTGAAACGCTTACCATCACGAATATTGCCCGTTCCGGCGATCATATCGTTGCTTCCAGCCGTCTCTATGGCGGAACATACAACCTGTTGGCCAACACACTGCCTAACCTCGGCATTAAAACCAGTTTTGTCGATTCCGATGATCCTGCTGATTTCGATAAAGCCATTCAGGACAATACAAAAGCGATATACGTGGAAACGATCGGCAACCCCAAACTGAGCGTTCCCGATTTTGAAGGTATCTCGAAAGTCGCTCACAGTCATAACATCCCGCTGATTGTAGACAATACCTTCGGATGCGGTGGTTATCTCTGCCGTCCGATAGAGCACGGTGCTGACATTGTTGTTCACTCGGCAACCAAATGGATCGGCGGTCATGGTACGTCAATCGGCGGTTTGATCGTTGACTCCGGGAAATTTGACTGGAGAAAAGGAAACTTCCCGCTTCTAAACGATCCCAGCCCAAGCTATCACGGTCTCGTTTACAGTGATGTATTTGGTCCGGATGGCGGTTTTGGAAACATCGCATTCATCATCCGTGCCCGTGTTGAAGGTCTGCGTGACCTCGGACCTGCTGCCAGCCCGTTCAATGCATTCCTGTTGTTGCAAGGACTCGAAACGCTGTCTCTGCGCGTGGAACGCCACAGCAAGAATGCCATGAAACTGGCCACCTGGCTCAGCGAACACCCGCAGGTTGATTGGGTATGGTATCCGGGTCTTGAAGATCACCCATCCCATGAAAATGCAAAGAAATACCTGCGTAAGGATCAATTCGGTTCCATCGTCGTATTTGGTATCAAAGGCGGTCTGGAAGCCGGCAAGGAGTTCATCAACAACGTAGAACTGGCAAGCCACCTGGCTAACGTTGGTGACGCCAAGACACTGGTTATACATCCGGCGTCGACGACACACCAGCAATTGACAGATGAAGACCAGTTGAAAAGCGGCGTGACAAAAGATCTGATCCGCGTCTCCGTTGGTATCGAACACATCGACGATATCATCGATGACTTTGAAAATGCGTTTAATCATGTTGCGGTCACTGTCTAACCAGTGATAATAATCGCATGATTTACACTCGATAACCGGTAGTGCTGACAACCAGTCTTCCTGACTGGTTGTCTCATTCCGGAATCGATGTTACGGATGTATACAACATGATTTTTGAAATGTAACTTATATTTTTATTGATCTGATTTTACAAATGAGTCAAGGCGCTCACATACATCGTTTCACCGATTCATTCATTACCGAGTCCGGTTTTGAACTGGCGGAACCCCAGATTGCATATCACAGCTGGGGAAAGCTGAATCGTGAGCGGTCGAATGTCGTGGTGATCTGCCACGCACTGACCGGCAGTTCTGCTGCGGACGATTGGTTTGATGGATTTTTCGGACCCGGAAAAACGCTTGATCCCGACCGGGATTTCATCATCTGTGCCAACGTTCCTGGAAGCTGCTATGGCAGTACTGGACCAACGAATACCAATCCAAAGACCAGGAAACCATACCAGGCGGATTTTCCGCAAGTCACCATTCGCGATATGGTTCGTTTCCAGCAGCGTCTTTTTGATGATCTGGACATCCGTGGCATCCGGCTGGCGATTGGTGGTTCCATGGGTGGCATGCAGGTCCTGGAAATGGCTATCATGGACTCCCGTGTGGAATCGATCATAGCTATTGGTATGGGCAAAGCCCACTCTGCCTGGGCAATAGGCACCAGCGAAGCGCAGCGGCGCGCCATTTACGCCGATCCAAACTGGAATAATGGCTTTTATTTCGGTGAAAAAAAACCAGAAGCCGGCCTTTCCGCTGCCCGCATGATGGCGATGATCAGTTATCGCACAGCCAACTCTTTTGAAAACCGCTTTGGCCGCACTTATCAGAATGGCTCCAGCCTGTTCCAGGTTCAGTCGTACCTGGATTACCAGGGACAGAAGCTAAACGACCGCTTTGATGCAGTCACCTATGTACGCCTTACCGAGGCCATGGACAGCCACGACGTTGCACGAGGGCGTGGAAGCTACCAGCAGGTGCTGGGCAAGATCACCATCCCCGCTCTGATCATGGGCATCGACTCCGACCTGCTCTACCCTGTTCAGGAACAAAAAGAACTGGCCGGGTTACTTGGTAACGGACAGCTCGCCGTCCTTCATTCTGATTTTGGTCATGATGCCTTCCTGATCGAATTCGACAGCATGGAAGAAATCATCAGGTCCTTTCTCAACGAACATGTAAAATCTCAGACCGTACACCCTTGAACAACTCAACCCCCCTGTTTGTACTTAAATTTGGTGGATCCTCGCTCGCCACTCCTGATCGCATCCTGAATGCTATAGGAATCCTGCGCCCGAAACTTCAGGACGGACGTGTTGCCGTCGTTGTTTCTGCACTGGGAGGGATCACTAATGAACTTATTTCCATCACTGATCTCGCCCTGAAAGAAGACCCGACCTGGGAAGAACACTTCGACAAGCTGGTTACAAGACATTATCAGACCGCTCAGCAATTAATGAATGATGAAGCGATGGAGGTTCTTCGTACAGAGTGGTCGCACTTATTTGAATCACTGAAGGGCGCTTTTCAGCAGGTTTCCGGTGATAAACGCGTCTCTCACGACAAACAGGACTACATCCTCTCCTTCGGCGAACGGTTGTCAAATCGCCTCTTTGCGGCTGTGTTATCCAAAGAAGGAATACCGGCCCATGCATATGACAGCTACAAATTTGTCAAAACCTCCGACGATTTCGGGGATGCCAGGGTTGACGAAGGCACAACACGTAAACTAATCCGTGACACATTTCCTGTTTTGAACGGCGAGGTTCCTGTAATAACCGGCTTCATCGGCTCTACCAATGACAACAGAATTACTACCCTCGGCCGGTCGGGCTCCGATTACACGGCCGGTATTGTGGGAGAAGCCCTTGGAGCACGGCATGTTGAGATATGGACCGATGTGAGCGGTGTGTTTACCGCCGATCCCAACCATACCCCGACAGCTTATCCCATTCAAAAAATTAATTACAATGAGATGGCCGAGATGGCCCATTTCGGATCGACGGTTGTCCATCCGAAAACGGTGATCCCGGTGGAACAGCAGAAAATTCCCGTCTATATCAAAAACACATTTCGACCGGAGGATGAAGGCACGCTTATCACGCAGCAAAATGGGGAATCAACCGGAGTATTGCGCTCGGTATCGCTCCGCGAGCATGCCGCTATTGTAACGCTGCACAGCCGTGGCCTGAAAAATGTGCCGCGCCTGCTGACTCGCGCACTCTCCGCTTTTGAGCATGAAAAACTGCCGGTTTGGTTCACGGCGTCCGCATCGACCGAACTCGGTTTTACGGTTGTGATTTCCGACAAGGATCAGGAGCGAGCCCTGGAAATCATAAAAAATACCTTCCATGCCGAACTCGATGATGCATTGGTTCACGACCCGGAAATCCTGACTGATGTGAGCCTTGTTACCATCATTGGTGATCGCCTGATTGAGGATACCGGACTGGCCGGAGATGCCATTCGCCTGCTGAACCGCCACGGCATCAAGCCACTGGCATATGCCCGTGGACACTCCAACCGGCATTTTACGATTGCCGTACCCACGGAATCGGCCATCAGAACCGTCAGACTGCTCCATGATGAATACTGTCTGCCACACGGACAGGTACGTCTCTTCATCGCAGGAATCGGGAATGTCGGGGGAACCCTGCTGCGTCTGCTGAATAAGCATCTTCGCCAGGACTACTTCCGTATCATCGGTGCCTGCGACAGCCGCAGGATGGTTTGGTACGAACCCGGGCTGGGAAGCGATAAAATCCGTGAAGAGTTGAAACAACGCGGCGAAACCCTCGACTGGAATAAAATCACCGAGCGGCTCACCAACAGTTACGGCAGCCGTACCATCTTTGTTGATACCACCGGCAGCGATATTGCAGCCAAGATATATGAACCGTTGCTCGAGAAAGGGGTCCACATCGCTACTTCCAGCAAGATCGCCAATACCCGCGAGCAGGCCTATTTTGACCGCCTTTACGAATTGTCTTCCTATGGAACTCATTTCTATTATGAAACGACTGTTGGCGCCGGACTGCCGGTCCTGAGTACGCTGGATAATTTCCTGTCATGTGGTGATCCGGTCACCGGCATTGAAGGCGTGGTTTCCGGAACCTTGTCGTTCCTGTTCGACCGTTTGAATGCCGGTTCGACCTTTAGCCAGGCGGTTAAAGAAGCGAATGACAGGGGTTACACGGAACCGGATCCGAGGGATGATCTCTCCGGAGAGGATGTCGCGCGGAAGTTTCTGACACTCTCACGTTGTATCGGGGTCAAGATCGAACGATCCGATATCATTGTTGAAAACCTGGTACCCGAATCCTTACAGAATGTCAGCATCAACGAGTTCTGGGAGGGCTTATCCTCACAGGACGGAGAATGGGGAAAAAAGATCAAAGATGCGAAATCAAAAGGATTACGTCTGGTCTTCGCCGGCAAACTCGTCCGAACAGATGCTCATGGAGAAAGTGGATCCATTCACGTCGGGGTAGATATGGTCAATTCCGACTCGCCGCTTTACAATTTGCACGGTACCGACAACCTCATCCTGTTCCGCACGGATTTCTACAATGAACAACCGATGGTCATCCAGGGCCCCGGTGCCGGCCCCGAAGTAACCGCCTCAGGACTTTTAGTGGATATCCTGAAGATCCGGGAGTCGATCACGCATTAACCGGCATGTTTTTGTTGATGAACATGTCCACACATTAGGATGTCATCCTGAGGCCCAAACCACAACCTTATTTCAGGCGACTATCCAATGGTCCGAAGGATCTCGTAACATTTGGAAACGATTGTTACTCACATAATGATCGTTGCCAAATAAAAAATGAGATCCTACTTTTTCCCAAGAATCGGGAAAAAATCAGGATGAGATAAATCGTGCAAATTGCAGCCACATAAACTCAGAGTCCTCGCAACACGGGCTCTGCCCTGTTACGCCCGTTGTCTCAAATGGACCGCTTTTTTCTATAGCCTTTATCCTTTTTGCCCTCACCTTACCCTCCTGAATTTCATTTCAATTTTCCACACTAGCTCGTTTGTGGAAAATTATAACTAAATCTCTTTTCCGATCGAATATTTCGGACGGTTTCATGGGAATTTCATTTTCAGCTACATCAAAATTTGGAGCAATACTGGTCAGTGTCAGACCAGTATTTGTGTTTTGCCACAATTTTTTTGGAGAAAATCATAGTTATCAACATAGACACATCTATCATACATATTATATGGTAACCTATTGTTTCACATGAACATAATGAGGTTCATCAGGAGATTTTCGTAAAAAAGCAGATAAAGTATTGAAAAAAAGTACTTAAAAGCGTCACAAAGGCTTGACAAAAAGTGTAAGATTAGGGTACTTTGTGGAGCAAAGTGGGAAGAAGTGGGGGACAATCCCAACGACTTCCTTTCCGGTAACATTTTAGCGACAACCCCCGTGTCGAGCTTTAAAGGTGAATACGAACATGCGGTCGATGAAAAAGGGCGTGTAAGCTTCCCGTCCAAGCTGCGGAAGTTTCTCAACCCTGTGGCCGAAGAACGTTTTACCATCGTTCGCGGACTCGAGGAATGTCTCTATCTGTATCCGGAAGACGAGTGGCAGAATGTCGAGCGGAAGATTAAGAAGATTAATTCCTTCACTAAACGGGGGCGAACAGTAATCCGCAACTTCCTCAGAACCGCAGACGACCTGGCACTTGACAGGCAAAACAGGCTGGCACTTCCATCCAAATTAATGGAAATGGTTGGAATAACCAGCAAAATCGTCTTCATCGGAAGCGGCGAACGAATTGAGCTATGGTCGCCTGAAGCGTTGGCCAATGAAGATAAAAACCTGGATTTCGAAGCATACCAGGAGCTCTTTGAAGATGTGATGGGAGGGTTCGAGGACGAAGAGGAGGAATGAGCAATCTCTCATTTCACGAACCCGTTCTTCTTACCGAGACCATCGATTCGTTGGTGACCGATCCTGAAGGCATCTACATCGATGGAACACTGGGTGGCGGTGGTCACACTGCCGGCATCCTGAAGAAACTTGGTAGTGACGGGCAAATCTACGGAATCGACCAGGATCCGGAAGCGCTGAAACAGGTGCGTACCCAACGAAAAGAAGATCCGCGATTACACCTGATCATGGGTAATTTCGGATACATGGATATCCTGCTGCCGCCGGAATACACCGGGCAGGTATCAGGCATCCTACTAGATCTGGGCGTATCGAGCCATCAGATCGATGAAGCAGGACGCGGTTTCAGTTTCCAGGAAGACGGCCCACTCGACATGCGCATGGGAGCCATGGCAGGAATATCAGCAGAAACAGTGGTAAATCAGTACTCGCAGGAAGACTTGACGAACCTCATATATACATATGGCGAAGAACGACACAGCCGTCGCATTGCCAATGCGATAGTCAAGGCACGACCGCTGCATACCACCAAAGAGCTGCGTGATGTGATCGGTTCGGTCGTCAAGGGCCCTCATGCAATCAAGTCTGTTGCACGCGTTTTTCAGGCCATCCGCATCGAGGTAAACAGAGAACTCGAAATGCTGGAATTGGGTCTGAAGGCCGGACGCAGGCTTTTGAAACAGGATGGGCGTTTTGTCATCATCTCCTATCACTCCCTTGAAGACCGGTTGGTTAAATATTTTTTTCGCTCAGGCAATATAAAAGGCAATCTAACAAAAGATCTCTTCGGAAATCTCCTCACCGACATGGAATTATTGAATAAAAAGGTGATCACCGCATCTCCGGAAGAGGTTGAACGAAATCCGAGAGCTCGCAGTGCGCGAATGCGTATTGGGGTTAAAACGTCGAGAGGTTTAGAATGATGTACGTAAATACTCCAATCAAAAAATCAGCAACAAAAAACAGAAAGAAGCAACCTGGACGACCTGCCGGAGTCAATGCAAAGTCTCGCTATCAGCAGGGAAAAGGCGGCGTTTTCTCACCCGATACCGGGCGTAATGCGGTTAGCTATGCCAGGGAACCGGAGAAGAAGCGTAAGGTACCGGAGTTCTCCAATATCAAACCCTGGAAAGTGATCGTAGGATCCATCCTGTTCGGTATTATAGGCCTTATCTACCTGAACCATGTCTTTTATACACAAAAGCTTTTGAGCCAGGTCAACCAGCTTCAAAAGAAATACGAACAGACTCAACGCATTTACAACGACCGTAAGTTTGCATACGACAAGATGATCGGTCCGACCGAAATATACGGCAAGGCCCGTAAACTGGGCATGATTACCGGTGGACCAACGGACCATGTGATTATTATTAACCATTAAATCCACGTGAGCGAAAGGCGAGACATATTACATCGGGCTCCCTTTATATTCGGGCTTGTTTTTCTGTTGCCCTGTGCCATTATTCTGCAATTAGTGCGGATAAATTTATGGGACGGACATCAGTTGCGTGAGCTCTGGAGTGCACAGGCCATCGATTTCGTACCTATACCGGCACAGCGTGGTGATATTCTCGACGATCAGGGCCGGGTTCTGGCAACCAACACCATTTCCTACAATTTAGCCGTCGATCCGGGAGCCCCAAAGATGGACCGTAATAAATTAAACCGTATTTGCGACTCGCTCGCCGCATATACAGGTCTCTCTTATCATCAATGCCGCAGAAAAATAGCCGACGCTCCCCGAGGTTCCCGTTACATAGTCATGGCAAAAGGGCTCAATACCCGGGCATGGCAGTCGCTTCATTCGCTCAACTATCGTGGGATCATTCTGAGCCAGCAGTACAAGCGGCGTTACAATTACGACTCACTGGCAGCACCGGTTCTGGGGTATGTCAATTATAATATGGATGGAGTGAACGGTCTCGAGAAGTATTATAATGATATGTTGCGTGGTGAAAACGGTCTGCAGCAGGTTCAGCTTGACAACCACCGCCATATTCGTGCGGTATTAGGCACTCCGCGTAAAAATCCGGTTAATGGTTATAATCTGCATACCACTCTGGACGTCCACATTCAGGCAGTTGTTCAGGAAGAACTTGAGAACGGTGTGGAGCGAACGCATGCTTCCTATGGTGAAGCCATTGTTCTTGATCCGAAAACCGGGGCAGTAAAGGCGATGGCCAACTATCCTTCCTTTAACCCGAATGCTCCCGGTCAGACACCCGATGAAGTCCGGCGCAACATGTCGGTCACCGACATGATCGAACCCGGATCCACTTTTAAGCTAGTAATGGCCATCGCGGCTATGCAACAAGGCGTTGTGACACTGAAGGATACGATCAGAACCCCACCTGACGGCAAGAAACTGATCTACGGGCAATGGATGAAGGATCATGAACCGCTCGGAACCATGACCTTTCCTCAGATCGTCCAGAAGTCATCCGACATTGGTTCGGCCGAGATTGCCATGCGCCTGAAACCGCAGGTATTCTATCAATATGCCCGGAATCTTGGATTCGGCTCACCGACACAAATTGATCTGCCCTACGAAGAATCCGGTCGTCTGAGAAAACCATACACATGGAGTAAAATAAGCCTTCCATGGATGGCTATTGGTTATGGAGTACAGGTCACTCCGATCCAATTGGCGCAGGCCTATGCCGCTCTTGCCAATGGCGGCGTGGTGATGCGTCCCCACCTGGTCGACTATATTACAGACGACGAAGGTGATGTCGTCAAACGTTTCAAGGCCATTAAGGTTCGCCGGGTAGCAAGCGCATCAACTATCAAAAAACTTATTCCCGTTTTTGAAGGTGTCGTTTCAGACTCCGGAACAGCCGCTCTCGCCAAAGTTCAGGGACTCGAAATTGCCGGAAAAACAGGAACGGCCCAGATCTATCAGGATGGTAAATACCATTATGAATACCATGCCACATTCGTAGGCTTCTTCCCGGCAAACGATCCCAAGTATGTTTGCCTGATCATTATGGATAAACCGCGAACCACCATTTATGGCGGTCTGGCAGCCGCCCCGGTATTCCATAACATTGCCAAGCGTGTGGCGCGCATGGATCCTGACATGATGGTTCAACCGAATGATGATCAATATAATTATTTGGCCGTCGCTCCCGATTTGAGTGGCATGAGAATTTCCGGCGCTAAAGAAGTGCTCGGTAAATTAGGCATCGGATATAACATCAAAGGTGACGGGAAAGTCATCGACGGTCAGAAACCCGATGCAGGTACCCAATTAAAACCGGGACAACGAATTGAACTCGCCACAGAAAAAATTGAACCGGTTGGGCAAAACCAAAAATACGTGACCGTCCCCGACCTGCATGGAATGAGCATGCGCCAAGCTATGTGGTATGCCAACGAGCGGGGTTTGAATCTTAAAATGATCGGATCCGGAACCATCTACACGCAGTTTCCCCTTGGCGGTCAGCGAATGCAGGTTGGCGCCACTGTTACCGTTCGAGGCAAAGCTCAAAGCATAGAAGATCTCACAAAATCGGGAGGTACCGGGCGATGATGTGGGATCAGCTCATAGCACTCTGCAATCCAACTTCGGTCACCGGAAAACACGAAACTATAGATGCCCGTGTTCAACATGATTCACGCAAAATCAAACCGGGCGATATCTTTGTCGCAGTCACCGGGTTGAATGCGGATGGGCACGACTTCGTCCCGAAAGCGCTTGAAAACGGTGCTAAAGTGATCATTGCCGAACGCGAGATCCCGGTTCCCGATGATGTGGCACTCCTCATTGTTGGCAACTCCCGCACGCTTCTGAACAAACTGGCACTTGCCATGCTGGGTGATCCCCAAAAGAAACTCCGTTTTATCGGCGTCACAGGAACCAACGGAAAAACGACTGTCACTACGCTGGTCTACCAGATCTTAACCTCCCTCGGTGAGAAAGCCGCCCTGCTCGGGACGGTTGCACGGATCATTGGCAATAAGTCAGAGGCGAGCAAATATACAACAGCCGATCCTGTTGAACTCGCCGATGACCTGCGCAAAATTGCTGATTTGGGTACACAATTCGTATCCATGGAAGTGTCGTCGCATGCTTTGGATCAGGACCGGGTATCCGGACTTGACTTTGAGGTTGCGGCATTCACGAACCTGACGCTCGATCATCTGGACTATCATAAAACGATGGAAGCGTATGCTGCTGCCAAACAGAAGCTTTTCCATCAGGTTCCCGAACGCGGATTTGCCGTTATCAACGGCGATGATCCCTACGGATCTTACATGGCTGAAGGTTGCAAGGGAAAAGTCTACACGTTTGGCCAGAATATTCACCTTCCCTATCGCCTGCGGATTAACTCAAATACCGCTTCCGGTCTCTCCTTTTCGGTTAACAGCCTTCCGGTTGAAAGCCCGTTGGTCGGCGAGTTTAATGCGTATAATGTGGCGCAGGCATTTCTCATCTGCACATCGCTGGGTTTCGAACCCAAAGACGTAGCCGAAGCCCTCAAAAAGGCAAAGGGGGCACCGGGCCGGCTCGATCGGGTAACAATTGATTCAGAAAGCTCATACCCCAATGTTTTTGTGGATTATGCGCACACACCAGACGCTCTGGAGAAAGTCTCCTCCACTCTTCACGCCGCGCGCCAGCCCCACCAGCAACTGGTTATCGTTTTCGGATGTGGCGGAGATCGTGACCGGAGTAAACGTCCGGTAATGGGAAAAATCGCGGAGACATACGGCGACCGGGTCATTGTCACCTCCGACAACCCCCGTACCGAAGATCCCGAAGCGATCATCGATGAAATTTACACGGGTATGGATCATCCGGAAGACGCAGAACGGATATCCGACCGGGAAAAAGCCATTGTGCATGCCATTACTTCCTCCAATGAAGACGACCTGGTGCTGATTGCCGGCAAGGGTCATGAAGATTATCAGGAGATTAATGGGAAACGGCATCCTTTTGACGATCGCAAGATTGCGAAGGAAGCCATTGAAACATGGTATAGTCATCATCTCAACACGGAGGAGGGATAATGCTGTACTGGATACTCAACTGGTTCGAAATTCACTACCATCCGCCCGGCTTCGGGGCGTTCTCCTATATCTCAACCAGAAGCGTGCTGGCTGCGGCCACCGCACTGATCATCAGCCTGATCATCGGTAAGTATATCATCAACTGGCTCAAGAAGATGCAGCTGGGTGAAACCATCCGCACCGATATCGGTCTGGACTCACATCTCAGCAAAGCCGGCACGCCAAGCATGGGTGGCTTGATCATTCTCCTGGCTACATTACTACCCAGTTTGCTGTGGATACGCCCATCCAACGTGTACGGATGGCTCGTTTTCTTCGTGATGCTGACACTGGGCATCGTCGGTTTTCTGGACGATTACATTAAGATCATCAAAAAGAATAAAAAAGGACTGTATAGCTGGGTAAAGGTAGCCGGACAGGTGCTGGTCGGACTTATCCTCGGCCTCATAATCTATACTTACCCGGAGTTTCATTCCTACAACACCCTCACAACAGTACCCTTTGTCAAGAATATCAACATCAACTACGCGGTATTGGGTGAGGCTCTTGGCTGGATCACTTACATACCGGTAGTAATTCTAGTGATCACAGCAGTTAGCAACGCTGTAAATCTTACAGACGGACTTGATGGGTTAGCCGCAGGAATCACCGCCATCGTCGTCCTTACACTCGGCATCTTCTGCTATGTTTCCGGCCGTACCGACTTTTCCCGTTTCCTTGATATCCTTTACCTGCCGGGAGCCGGAGAACTGACCATTTTCTGTTCGGCACTGATCGGGGCCTGTCTCGGCTTCCTGTGGTATAACTCCTATCCCGCACAGGTATTTATGGGTGATACCGGATCGCTGGCTATCGGTGGAGCCATCGGTGCCGTAGCCCTGATGGTTCGCAAAGAACTGATTCTCCCCCTCCTGTGTGGTGTCTTCTTCCTGGAAACGGTATCCGTTATCATCCAGACAACCTATTTCAAATACACGAAGAAAAAATATGGAAAAGGACGACGGTACTTCCTGATGGCTCCGATCCATCATCATTTTGAAAAAGCAGGCTGGCCCGAATCTAAAATTGTGGTCCGGTTCTGGATTATATCTGTGTTACTGGCACTCTCATCCCTCGTAACCCTGAAGCTGCGATGATAGATCTGAAAGGAAAACATATCACCATCGCCGGAGCTGCCCGCAGCGGAATCGCAGCCGCCTGCCTGTTAAAACGGAAGGGATACGATGTATTTGTTTCCGATAGCGGTCCCTTTTCGAAAACAGCTGAAAAGCGTCTTTTGGAAGCCGATGTGCCTTTTGAACAAAACGGTCATACCAACCGGGCGTTGGATGCAGATATCCTGGTCACCAGTCCGGGTGTACCGGACAGCAGTCCCATCATTCGCCACTTTTCAGATATAGGCCGGCCGGTCTATTCCGAAATTGAGGCTGCGAGCTGGTTTTGCAAGGGTAACATCGCCGCCATCACCGGCACAAACGGGAAAACGACCACCACAAGTTGGATTGATCATCTCTGGAAGACAGCAGGACGAGACCATGTCACCGCCGGCAATATCGGTGTGGCCTTCTCTGACGTGGTTGAACAGGCGGATGAAGGAACAGATGTCATTCTGGAAGTGAGCAGCTTTCAGCTCGATCATATCGATACGTTCCGCCCCCATGTGGCTGCAATCCTGAATATCACGCCTGACCACATGGACCGGTACGATCACAAGCTCGAGAACTATGTGCGGTCCAAGTTCCGGATCATCGAGAACCAGACCAGCGAAGACTTTTTTATCTATGATTTTGATGATCCCGTCATCGGGGATCATATGAAGAATCTCACAGACGACGACCCGATGCCTCATTTGCTGGCATTCTCTCTCGTGGATGAAGTACCGGAAGGTGCTTTCATCCGCGCGGGAAAAATTGTCGTCCGCATAAATAACCGGGAAGAATTGATTATGAAAACCGAAGAAGTTAGCCTGCGCGGGCAACACAATCTGCGAAACGGTCTGGCCGCCATATTGGCTGCCCGTGCTTTTGAAATCAGGAACGAGGCCATCCGCGAGAGCCTCTCTCATTTCGAAGGCGTGGAGCACCGCCTCGAGTTTGTACGGGAACTGGATGGTATCCGGTATGTCAACGACAGCAAGGCAACAAATGTCAATGCCGTCTGGTATGCCCTGGGGAGCTTCGAACGCCCGATCGTACTAATCCTGGGAGGAAGAGACAAAGGAAACGATTATAGCGAACTGTACGGGCTTGTTGAACAAAAAGTGCGGGCCATCATCGCCATCGGCGAGAGTGCGGACAAGGTAGAGAAAGAATTCAGAGGCAGGGTATCGGAATTTGTACGGGCCCAAACGATGGATGAAGCGGTCAAGGCCTCCAGCTTCCTGGCCAAAAAAGGAGACGTCGTATTGCTGAGTCCTGCGTGCGCATCCTTCGATATGTTCGACAACTACGAACACCGGGGACAGGTATTTAAAGAATCAGTGAGGAACCTCTGAGATGTATTTCACGTCGGTAAAAAATAAGAACCCCTACATCATGGCCACCAGCGTCGAGGAGATCGACCATGGCAAACGCGGCAGTGACCGTGTGCTGCTGGCTGTGGTTGTGATGCTGATCATGGTGGGTTTGATGGCGGTCTATTCTTCCATCGCCTATTTTGCCGAAACCAAACATGTTACCGCTATCCATCTTGTATTCGGTCACCTGATCAAGCTGTTTATCGCTTTCATCATCCTGCTCATCTTCTCCAAGATCGACTATCACAAGGTGATGAAATACAGCCGCATAGCCCTTATACTGAGCTGGATTTTTCTGGCAGCCCTGATCGCATTTGGAGCGGCGAAATACGGCGCCAAACGCTGGTTAGACATCGCCGGCTTCTCATTTCAGCCTTCATCCATGGCTGAGGCATCCCTGCTTGTTTATGTCGTCGCTTTGATACAGCAGAAACAGGATTACATCAAAGATTTCAGCAAGACATTCGTACCCATCATGTTTTGGGTAGTAACGACCTGCGCCCTGATCGGTATCGAAGATTTCAGCAGTGCGGCCCTCCTCATGCTGATTTGCCTGATGGTGATGTTTGTTGGCCGCATAAGCACCCTTCATCTCGGGGGCCTGATTGCCATTGGCGTTCTCGGAAGTGTCCTGCTGATCGGTCACTCGCATGAACGGCAGCAGCGAATCAAATCCTACATCAATAACATTGTTCACATCAAAAGCGACCAGTTTGCCCTCGATGACGGATACCAGACGCAACAGGCCGAGATAGCCGTTGCACGCGGGGAACTGTTTGGCGTGGGTCCGGGTAAAAGCGCCCAGCGATACTTCCTACCGGCGCCTTATAACGATTTTATCTTTGCGATTATCAGTGAGGAATACGGCCTTATCGGAGCGGCATTTATCCTGTTGCTGTATGTCGTCATTCTGGCGCGCGGGTTCCTGTATATAGCGAAAAATGCCATGGATTCCTCCGGAGTTCTCCTAGCTGTCGCCTGTACGTTATCTATAGTTTTATATGCTTTCTTCAATGCGGCAGTGGCATCTGGATTATTCCCGGTGACCGGGCTGCCTATGCCCTTTGTCAGCTACGGGGGGACCAACCTGTTGTTCTCGGGGGTTTTGATCGGCATCCTGCTCAACATCTCCAAACACAAAATGGCTGTCAGAGCATGAGAAACTGGTTAGACATATTAGCCTTTTTGACAGAACGCAATTGTTCTGACACCTGGCAAGGGGACGGATTACTTACAAGGATCATTCCTATGACCAATCCCAATCATAAGGATGTCCCGAAGACTTTCGGGATGCTGTCCGCTACTGCGGACGGCGTAGGATCTCGTCCGACCGGGGATTCGATCCTTTCAGTTGCAACGATCGTTGCCGATTCACACGAGATCCTACTTTTCCCCTTGAAACGGGGAAAAATCAGGATGACAGAGACAATGTATGGCGTCAGAGCCAGCAAGGAGGTGCGGCATGAGTAACAACCGTTTCAACATGCTCCTTGCCGCTGGAGGAACCGGCGGACATATCATGCCGGCGCTGGCTATTGCCGACGCACTGCGATCAATGCCGCAAACGGGTGACATCTCATTCGCCGGCACACGAAACCATTTGGAGTGGGAGCTGGTGCCGAAGTCCGGATACCCCATTTACAACATCTGGATCAGCGGGTTGATACGACGTGTGACGGCAAAGAATCTGACGTTCCCGGTCAAGCTGGTCGTCAGTTTGTTCCAGAGTATAACCATCATCCGGAAAGTTCGTCCGGCTGTCGTGATTGCATGCGGTGGTTACGTGGCAGGACCTGTCGGTTGGGTTGCTGCAAAGATGGGTATTCCGGTAGTGCTGCAGGAACAAAACAGCTACCCGGGTCTCACCAACCGTCTTCTTGCCAAAGGTGCCAGGGTAATCTTTACCGCATTTCCGCAGGCAGATCGGTATTTCCCAAAGGGAAAAACACACTTGCTAGGCAACCCAACGCGGGCTGACATCCTGAGAGGTGAACGTGAAGAATTTTTGAAAAAATACGAGCTCAAAGATATGCGCACTCTTCTTGTTCTCGGGGGCAGTGGCGGAGCGCGTGCCATCAATGAGGCCGTACTAGAAAATATGGAGCAACTGACGCAGGACAACGAAATACAGGTATTGTGGCAGTGCGGGAAACGATATTTCGGAGATCTTAAAAAACGATTTAATAACAACTTATTTCCGACTGTCCGGCTATTACCCTTTATCGATGATATGCCTGGTGCTTATGCGGCATCCGATGTCGTGATCAGCCGGTCCGGTGCTATTTCCTGTGCTGAACTAGCCATGACTGGTAAGCCATCACTCCTGGTGCCCTCACCCAATGTTGCCGGGGATCATCAGACATACAATGCAAAGGCAATGGTCGAGCAGGGAGCGGCGAAGATGATCAAAGACGTACAGTTAAAAGACGAACTCGGAGCAGAGGTCGCGGCACTGTTAAATGATGATCAACTCAGAAAAACGATGCACGACGCTGCCCTGAAGATGGCGAAACCTCGAGCGGCACAAGACATAGCCGGTGAGATCATCCAACTGCTGCAGCCGGGCAAAAAAATGGATACAAAGTACAATGACTAAGAACATACAGACACAACCGATTTTTGGAAAGACTCGCCATATTCATATGGTGGGCATCGGTGGTATCGGTATGAGCGGTATAGCGGAGATCCTTATCCGGAAAGGATACAAAGTAACCGGCTCGGATGGAGCCGTCAGCGAAAATACCGAACGGCTCAAAAAGATGGGCGCTGAGATCCATATCGGACATGCGCCTGAAAATATCGATGGTGCTGATGTTGTGGTCTTCACCAGTGCCGTGAAAGCCGAAGAAAATATCGAAACCAGAGAAGCCCTTGCACGAAAGATCCCGGTCATCAAACGGGCCGAGATGCTCGCCGAACTGATGCGCATGAAATTCGGTATCGGTATCGCAGGTACCCACGGCAAAACGACCACTACAACGATGACGGGTCTCGTGGCGCAATCCGGTGGGTTCGATCCGACCATCATTGTCGGCGGTCGCGTCCACAGTTTTGACAAGACCAACGCCGTTGTCGGTTCGGGTGATATCATCGTTGTGGAAGCTGACGAGTTTGACCGCACCTTCCTGAAGCTGAGTCCATCGCTGGCGGTGATCACGACCATCGACACCGACCACATGGATATCTACGCCGATATCGACGACATCAAACGATCATTCATCGAATTTGCCAATAAAGTTCCCTTCTACGGCTGTGTTGTCGTCTGCCTGGATGAGCCGGAAGTTCGGAGCATCATTCCGTCAATCAGCCGACGTACACTGACTTACGGCTTTAACCCGCAGGCAACAATTCGTGCCGTCGATATCGAAATGAGTAAGATCCACAGCTCATTTACTGTCCTTTTCGATCAGAAGCCATTGGGACGTATCACTCTTCAGGCACCGGGCGAACACAATATCAAAAACGCACTGGCATCGGTTGGCATAGGTTTCGAATTAAACATGCCGTTCAGCAAGATCAAGGAAGGGCTCGAGAAATTCAGCGGGGTCTATCGCCGCTTTCAGGTTAAGGCTGAAAAAGACAATGTAATCGTGGTTGATGATTATGCCCATCACCCCACGGAAGTCAAGGCAACCATCCATGCTGCACGCAAGGGTTGGCCGGAACGCCGGCTGGTGGTGGTTTTTCAGCCGCATCTTTATTCGCGCACACAACAGCTTTATGAAGACTTCGGTCTCTCCTTCTTCGACGCAGAAGTATTGGTTGTCACCGACATCTACCCTGCACGGGAAAAACCTATCGAGGGCGTAACCGGTAAACTGATTGCCGACACGGCCCGCGACTTCGGTCATAAGGATGTCAATTATGTGGCAGACAAGAATGAACTACCTGCGAAACTGGTCGAGATCGTTCAGCCGGGCGACCTGGTCATCACCATGGGCGCCGGCGACATTTACAAGTACGGCGAACAGTTTGTCGAGTCATTGAAACAGGGAATTCCCAAGCTTCAGAAATCAAATAAGAAATAGCATTGCGTAATTTAAGGCACATATCACTTTTGACGGAATGTCTCTTCGGGAAAGGAGGTCATCGATGAATGACTCATCCGAACCTCTGGATAATCAAAATATTCCGGAAGAAGAATATCCCGTCGCTGAATTCGAGATAGCCGAATCCAAAGGTGGCCGGTTTGATCGTCTCAGGAGTCTGTTCAACGGCAGCCTCAAGGGAAGGTATGTGCTGGGCATCGTGGTGCTTTTGCTGGTTGCAGTGATCGCGGGTTACTACTTCAACCGAACCACGGTCATTAGGAAGGTAGTTGTCGCCGGCAACAAGTTCACACCCGATCAGGAGGTGATCAAGAAAGCAGCCGTTCCGATGAATACATCGCCGGACAGTCTGCCGTACCTCCGGATCATAAAAGATGTAGAGACCCTTCCTTACGTGAAGGA
>CAWBCD010000030.1:0-7213 GCA_963787205.1 uncultured bacterium | reverse complement strand
CAACAAGGGAGGGGATGCGCTTCCCCTTTCCCTGCAGGGGATTCTGGTCAGGAGCCCCATCCACCCGGGGGGGGCCCCGGTCTGTGTTGGAAACTGCTGACCAGTCTTCCGATTAGCGTTGCCGGGGATGCGCTTCGCTACGTGAGGTGGTATAGTTATCGCTGGATTATCGAACGGTTCCATTATACCCTCAAGAGCGGATGCCGTGTTGAAGAGTTACAATTACGTCAGCTAGCCTCCTTGAGAAAGGCCCTGATTACCTTTTCTTTGGTCGCATGGCGTCTGATGTGGCTACTTTACGAGTCACGGGTTAGCCCGCAGACTCTTTGTGACCAGTTGTTCGAGGAACACGAATGGCAGGCCTTGTATAGTTACCACCACAAGAGTTTTATCCCTCCCGAACAGGTTCCCAGCCTGGGGCAGGTCGTGCGATGGATTGCCATGTTAGGCGGTTTTTTGGGCCGGAGCAGGGATGGATCACCGGGCCTCAAGAATTTATGGCGCGGAATCCGAAGACTTCAGGATCTGGCTGAGATGTGGCTGGTCTTTGAAAAGGGAACTTATCCACATAAAACCAGTTTTGGGTAATGATGAGTTCCAACCGGGTCCAGGACCTCTTTGCACTCAAGCAACGAATGAGTACGTGATATGACCGTTGCAGATGATTGACACGATGCACTAGGTTCGGACCTCGGAGCACTTATTAAAAGCCAGGACTTCTAACCATTATTATAGTAGAGGTATCTTCTTCCCCCTTAATAAAGGGGATTGGGGGGTTGTCCACAGCGTCACAAAAATGTTTCTGGTTGATGGCAAAATTCAACGCTGGACTTGCAACAAACCTGGCTTCAGTATTACACCGCTTTGTATTTGCCTATCACCTCAACGATTGTCTGGAGGGCGTCTTCGAGTACCTTTTCTGCGATAATCAGCGGCGGGGCTATACGTATCAGTGTATTGGAATGGAGCGTCCATCCCAGGATGATCCCCTTCCGCATGCACTCTTCAACGACTTTTTGTGTTAACTCGCGGCTCTCAAGTTCCAACCCCAGCATGGCTCCGCGGCCGCGGACTTCCACAATGCCGGGACCTTGCAATATCGCCCGCGACTTCTCCTCGATCATCGACGCACGTCTGATCCATCCTCCTGAAATCAGTGCACGGAGGGCTGCATAGGCGGCAGCACAACTTACAGGGTGTCCCCCAAACGTCGTTACGTGATTGAGCGGCGGATCATTGCGAAAAACCTCAAATATCTTCGATGAACTTACAATCCCACCGATAGGCATTCCTCCCCCCATCGCTTTGGCAAGCGTCATGATATCGGGCACTACATTGTAATGCTCGAAGCCGAACAAGGTACCGGTCCTTCCAAACCCTGTCTGGATTTCATCAAATATGAGCACGGCACCGGCATCGTCACATGCCTTGCGGACATTCTTCAGCCAATCTCTATCTGCCGGGATAATGCCCCCTTCTCCCTGGATTGGTTCGAGGATAACAGCCGCCGTCTGGTCGTCGATGGCATCGAGATCTTCTGTTCGGTTATAAGTGAGAAAGTGCACATCCGGGAGCAGCGGTTCGAACGGCTTGCGGTAGACTTCCCGGCCGGTGACGCTCAGCGATCCGTGCGAGTCGCCGTGGTAGCTGTTGTGGAAGGAAACCAGTTTATGCCTTCCGGTGAATTTCTTGGCCAGCTTCAGTGCGCCCTCATTCGCCTCGGTTCCGCTGTTCACAAAATAAACCCGGTCCAGTTTCTCCGGCAGCAGCGAGGTTAACAGTTCCGCCATCTGTGATTGTGGTTTCTGGATATACTCGCCGTACACCATCACATGCATGTGCCGGTCGACCTGCTCCTTCACCGCACGAACAACCGCCGGATGCCGGTGCCCCAGGCTGCTGACTGCAATCCCGGATATGAGATCCAGGTATCGTTTCCCGTCTTTGGTAAAAATAAATGGCCCTTCCGCATAATCGATCTCCAGTCCCATCGGGCTGTCGCTGGTTTGGGCTACGTGTCGGTAGAAAGAATCACTGTATATGTCAGACATTATCTAAATGCTATGCTCTTCCTTGTTCGTTGAATACGCTTATTTCAAATGTTTAAGATTAGATAAGATACTATGAGTTCCAAGAGAGTGGAAAGTTTAAAGTAGCAGCATAGGCATCCCTACGGGAAAAGGAAAAAGGATAACGTTTCCCTTTCTACGCGACCTTAGCGCCCTCTGCGGGTATTACAAACACACGGGAAAATAACCACAGGGTGCGCAGAGGATTCACATAGAGTGAGGTTGTTTTTCCCTGGTCAGCGGTTAATCCAGGTAAAATAACTACGTCATAATATATTGTAATTAATAAAATTACGAGTATAATTAAATAAAAATAGAATATATTGATGACACGGTTAGTTTTTAAAAAGGTTATGCTGACAGAGGACATACTAATTTAACCGTTCATTACGAGCAGCCATCTTGAAAGTGGAATAAATATTATCACACGGAAACTTACATGTGATATAAGTTATGAGATAACAAAACCCAATCCTTTACTGAGTTAAGTGTTTGATTTTTAATCAAAAAAACTTCTTGACAATCGGAAGTCATAAATATCAACAACGTATATGAACGAAGTGTAGATTTTTAAGGATTATGAATAAAATTGTAAAAGTAGCATCGGCCCAGATAAGCCCTGTGTTTCTAAATAAAGAAGAAACCGTCGGGAAGGCGTGTAAAAATATATATAAGGCAGGAGAAGAAGGAGCAGAACTGATTGTTTTTCCCGAAGCTTTTGTATCAGGATATCCGGACTGGGTATGGCTTATCCCGAATAGCAAAGGTGCTATTTTGAATGAACTTTATTTAAAACTTGTCGAGAATGCCGTTTCCATTCCTGATAATTCTACAGATCAACTGTGTAAAGCAGCAAAGAAAGCAGGTATTAATGTGGCAATAGGTATACATGAGCGTAATACCGAAACCAGTAATGCAAGTTTATACAACAGCATTCTTTTTATTGATAAAGAAGGCGAGATTTTGGGCAAACACCGCAAGTTAATACCAACAGGTGGCGAACGTCTTATATGGGCACAGGGAGACGGCAGCACTTTGCGGTCATACAGCACGTCTGTTGGAAAAATAGCAGGACTTATTTGCTGGGAAAATTTTATGCCGCTGGCAAGGAATGCCATATATGAAAGCGGAGCTCAAATACTTGTTTCACCCACCTGGGATAAAAGCAACAACTGGCTTCAGTCAATGCAACACACCGCGAGAGAAGGAGGATTATTTGTTATCAGCTCCTGTATGCCGTTACGAATGAATGATATTCCGGATGAGTACGAATTTAAAAAATTTTATCCCGACGGAAGAGACTGGATAAATGTCGGCAACAGCTGCATTATTGGTCCAACCGGACAATTTCTGGCCGGACCGCTTGAGGCTAAGGAGGATATTTTATTTGCAGACATTGACTTAAATGACATTATTAAAGCGAAGCGCATGTTTGATGTTACCGGCCATTATTCAAGACCGGATGTATTCAGTTTTGAGGTAAAGAATTTCAAAGGCATTGGATGAACTCCCTGCCCTGAAAGCTGTGTTTGAGTCATTGACACCCGGACGGCAAAGGACATCCCTTCTGTTTTTTTCCCGGGGCCAAACATTCCGAAACCCGGGAATCAAGAGTCGAAAAATGTATCCCGCAAATTCTCGATGGAAAGGGATTACGAGATTAATGGATGATTGAAACAGACCGCTTCATCCATTCATACAATCATACAACCCCAAACACAATGATGTCATCCTGAATTTTTCCCGTTTACGGGAAAAAGTAGGATCTCGTCCCGCATCCGGCACCGATTGCAGCAGATGCAACAATCGTTTCTTACTGCCTGCGAGATCCTACGCCGTCCGCCTCGGCGGACAGCATCATGATGACGAGATCGTGTATAGTCAGTATGTCATTGCTAACTGGTTCAAGGATAACGTTGCTTTCTCTCTGCGACCTTTGCGCCCTCTGCGGTTACTCAACGCTCGTCCGGGCGTCCTCGCCCGGACCACAGGCGTTGAACACACAATAATGGATGGCTTAAGGTCCCTCATTCATCCAACATTCATTTTTTTTTGCCGCTTATCTCCGATCGATCTGGATTTATTTGAAATCGTTAGCTATAATGGCATGGATTGATTGGCGTTCGAGAGAACCAAATGAGAGGCAGGTTGGTGGATAAAGCAATTGGTATCGTCAAAAGTGACATGTTTGCAAGGGATGACATGCTAATGCCATTTATTACAGGTAGTATTCAAGATTACCGTTATAATCCATGAAGAAATTACAGGATTATATGATCAGGAAACGGTACAGCCAAAGAACGTTGCAAACCTATTGTTATCTCGTTCAGAAGCTGCTAGATGTTTTAAATGGGAAACATGCCGATCGTTTGACTGACGAAGATATCGGCCGGTATATCACTAAATTTTATATAAAAAAGGGATACTCTCGCTCGTATCAAAACCAGGTAATCAATGCCCTTAAATTATATTATCGAATCGAATTTGACAGAGAAATTGACCAGAAGGGAATATTGCGTCCAAGGAAAGACAAAAAATTACCACAAATACTTTCTCCGCAGGAAGTCAGGCGGTTTCTTATAACGTTCGTGAATGAAAAACATCGAACGATTTTCTATCTGATCTACTCAGCAGGACTCCGGATCAGCGAGGTGGTTCATTTGACGATTTCAGATATTGATTCAGACCGCAATGTCATTCGCATTCGCAATTCTAAAGGCGCCAAAGACCGGGAAGTACCCTTGTCAGAAACGTGTCTCAAACAACTGAGGACTTATTATAAGGCCTACAGACCGAAGAAGTACTTGTTTGAGGGACAACATGGTGGTGCCTATTCGACGCGAAGCATCCAACAATTGTTCAAACGCGGCATTCAAAAAGCGGGTATCCGAAAAGCGGTGACCGTACATTCCCTTCGACACAGCTATGCCACCCATCTCCTGGAAAGTGGAACCGATATTAGAATCATTCAGGAGCTTCTGGGGCATAAAAGCAGTAAAACCACGGAAATCTACACGCATGTCAGCAGACAGACTAAACAACGAGTTCCAAATCCCCTTGATAAATTAAATTTGTGATAGTAAACGCAATAAATATTCGCATATACTTCCCATTGAATGGTATAAACGAATGTTTATAGCGTATATAAACAAGTTATAGGGCATTTTAAAAGAAAACCAAAACTGACAATAAAGCGAAAAAATGAAAATAATTTCAGTATTTAACAACAAAGGGGGAGTTGGAAAATCAACTTTAACCTACCACTTAGGAAATGCCTTAGCAGAACTTGGACACAGAGTTTTAATGGTTGACTTAGATCCTCAATGCAACCTAACTATTTGTGCAATGAGGGAAGAAACACTTCATGCTATTTGGGAAGAGGAAGATAGTTTCATTGATGACTTTGAGAGTGCAATTCCTGAAAATCCAGAGATTTTTAACTATCCAAGAAGTATTCACTTCATTCTCAAACCAACTGAAGATGGAATTAGCGAACCTCAGAATATATCGCCACCATATTCAATTGGAAATAACATAGACCTATTGCCAGGCAGGCTTTCTCTTCATAAGTATGAAAATAAAATAGCTGAAAGATGGAGCGGAGTTTATCAGAGCGACAATTTATCGATTAGGACTATAACCAACATACGTGGGATATGTCAACGTTACGCGGAAGCCTACAATTATGAATATGTACTTATAGATACTTCACCTAGCCTTGGCATATTAAATAAAGTTATTATGTCTACAGTTGATGGATTTTTTATCCCTGCTCAACCTGATATGTTTAGCTTATACGGTATAAGAAATATTGGAAATGCCTTCAATTATGGCAAAGAGAATTTGCAAATATTTATTCCTTCTTTCAGAAGAAAGAAGGTCAAAATTTCCAACAAACTTTGTTCAGTTTCTTGGCTACACAATTTATAACGCAAAAAAATATACTCGAGATAATGAACCATTCAATGAATATAATTTGGCACAAGCACATTATCAATATGTAACTCAAATCCCCGAGACCATTTTAAACTTCATTCAGGAAAGCAATCGTAACAGTGTCCCGGCTGAATTGATATCACGACCTATCGGAGGAAGTTCTATTATTCACTCTCACAATACATTTCCTGCTATGGCTCAAGCTCTTAAATGTCCAATGTGGAGAGTTCCAGAAGTTTATGCAAATCTTGAAAACACTGATTTGGACTACTTATTATTCCTAATGCAAAACGGATTTGAATATAATAGAGGAAATAACGGTAGGCTCAGAGAAATCGGAGAAAACTACCGAATATTTACACATGATTTAATATCAAGAATCAATATGCTATGAGTAAAGAAACTGAAAGTATTGATTCGGTTATTAGTTTTTATAATGACAATCAACATCGCCTGCTTCAATTACAAGCTTCAGTGGAAGCATATTTTAGCAATCATCCACATTTAAATGCAAAACCTTTTCCAATAATTCATTCAATCAAGACAAGGCTGAAAGACCCGGATCACCTTCGAGATAAAATAGAGCGCAAGCTTAAGAAGCAAATCGTCATTACAAAGGATAATCTCTTTCGAGAAATCACTGATTTAATCGGATTAAGAGTTTTACACCTATATCAAGATCAATTCCCGATTATTCATCAAGAAATATTGAAATATATTTCGGAAGGCGACTGGATTTTTGTTGAGGAACCCAAAGCAATGACTTGGGATCCTGAATCTCAGAAAATGTATGACGATTTAAAAATCACAACCGAGGTTCGACCAACTTTTTATACAAGTGTTCATTATTTAATAAAACCTAACAATAGTAATCCTAACCCAATAAGTTGTGAAATACAGGTAAGAACTTTATTTGAAGAAATTTGGGGTGAGATTGACCATAGTATTAATTATCCTCATCCAACAGAGGACGTTGCTTGTAAAGAACAATTAAGGGTGCTTTCAAAACTTGTTTCAACAGGTACAAGACTTGCAGACTCAATATTTAGAACACTTAATGACCACAATGGAAAGAAAAACGCCCTATAACAGCACCTACCCAAAAGGCGGGGTTTCATGCTCCGCAGACAGTTTTGTGGTAGCCAAATGTTCAGTTCTCCGAATGAAGTTTAGTGCTAAAAATCCCGCCCTTCGGGTAGCTGCAAAAC
>CAWBCD010000029.1:0-197246 GCA_963787205.1 uncultured bacterium | reverse complement strand
TGGCGATCAGCATGGCCGCGTCGGTCCCCGGTTTGATGGGGATCCACTTTGCCGCCAGCGCTTTTGCGGTGGGGTTGAAACGCGGATCTACACAAATAAATTTTGCGCCGGCTTTTTTGGCCAGGGCCAGATAGGAAGCCGTATCCGGGCCGAAACGTGTGATCAACGGATTCCATCCCCACAAAATAGTAAGCCTGGAATAGAGCAGATTGTCGCGGCTGTTTCCGGTAAATCCGGATCCCAAAGTGGTTTTGGACGCGAAAAGGGCGGCTTCCATGGAGGTGTTGCCGCTGATAACGCTGCAGCCCCCAAACAGGTTGAAAAACCGCAGCGGCGCCAGGCTACCCCTGTTGATAGTACGGTTTTGGATTATTCGGTTCCAGTTGTAACGCCTGATTAGATGCATCCAGTGCTTCCTGAAACTTTCCTTGTTGCAGGTCATTATTGCCCATAGCATAATATAGCTTTGGAACATTTTCTTTCGAACGTTGGGCAATTTCCTTGTTACCGTATTTATTGGCTATTTGTTCGGCCTTTTGAAAAGCCTGAATTGAGCCGTTAAGATCATGGTTCCGGTATGCATCAATTGCCAACTGATAATAGAGCGGCGGCAGTTGACCCTGAGCTTTGTCCATTATTTCTTTAGCGTCAGGTCCCACCTTTTGGGCAATGGTTGCGCTTTCTTCAAATTTACTAATAGCAGCCTGAGTAGATCCCTTCTTGGCAAACTCATAACCTTGATTAAAAGCTACAATGGCATCCTTTTTTGTTTGAGCCTGTGCTGTACTGCCCATACTGGCAACTGCGATCATGACCAAACTGAATACCAGGGCAATGCGACTAAGAAACCTCATATCTTTGACATTTGGGTTTTGGGTTACAAATGGAAAACGAAGCTAAAAAAGATATTATTATCAAACAAATATAGAGAACATATAATCTACAGCAAAGTCATTAAGAATTGCAATAATAATTACATAAATGTTTAGAAATTTGGACTGAGCTCATGTTCCTGATAAAATTTATAAATAAAGGATACTGCTTCGTCAATATCATCGGTTAAATGAAACAAATGGATATCTTCAGGTGCAATGGTATGATTTTCAATCATTGTATTTTTCATCCAGTCGATCATACCTGCCCAATATTCGGTTCCGATCATGACTACAGGGAACCGTGAGATCTTTCGTGTTTGCATCAATGTCAGAGCCTCGAAAAACTCATCCAATGTCCCCAAACCGCCAGGAAAGACTACAAAACCCTGCGAATATTTTACAAACATCACCTTCCTGGCAAAAAAATAATTGAAGTCGATAGAATAATTCGGATCAATAAATTGATTGGGTTTTTCTTCAAAAGGTAATGAGATATTCAATCCCACCGACTTACCGTTCCCAAGCCTGGCGCCTTTGTTAGCCGCTTCCATCAATCCCGGTCCGCCACCGGTAATAATGCCAAAGCCATGTCTTGTCAGCTTTTCAGCGAGTTGAACCGCCATATCATAATATTTTATTCCGCTGTTAAGCTGAGACGATCCAAATACCGAAACACAAGGACCAATTTTCAGAAGACGGTCATAGCCTTCCACAAATTCTCCCATAATTTTAAAAATACTCCAAATATCGCTCGACAGTTCATCGCGGTATTTCTCAGGAAAATGATTGATTTTCCCTTTTTTATTTTTCTGTTCCATATGTATTAATAATGGCTATTTATCAGAATGAAATCTAAAAGTTAACGCTAATCCGAAACCGGGTTTAGATCCCTGAATTAATGTGGGCTGAGCCTCTACACTCAGGTTTTTACTAACATCAAAATCCCGCAATTCAGCAAACACATAAGCATCTAACATATTTAGTCCATATACCAATCCAACCCCTAAAAATACCAGATCCCTTTGATTATGGTAGTAATCCCTCAAATACTGAAGTTTTTGCGGTGATTGTCCCTGAAGGTAAGCCGGCGTGGGACCATATCTCTGATCGGTATGAAAATTTTTTGTGGGATCAGCTATCAAATTATAATAAGCGGCTCTAAGATCATGATAGGTTTTTGT
Source organism: uncultured bacterium (assembly GCA_963787205.1). Lineage (GTDB taxonomy): Bacteria > Bacteroidota > Rhodothermia > Balneolales > DATFMH01 > DATFNI01. Next base: position 195,190 of record CAWBCD010000029.1, on the reverse strand, counting down.
CATATGAACACCCCAAACCGACATCCCTATTAGACCGGCATAGATTATCGGTACCTTCCAGATTTGCTTATTGGTAATCTGGCCCCATCCCGGGATGATCATAGAACGGAACAGCACCTTTCTGGGTTTCGGTACCGTATCCCGGGGTGTGGGCGAAAAGATACCCGCACCAGAAGATAATTGCATCTGGTACTGCTGGGCCTGTACATTCTGGCAAGAAATTAACAGAACCAGCGCAGTGGAGAACAACACTCCCCAGGTTACTTTACAACGCTTCAAAAACACTGATTAGACGATCTAAATCTTCGTCCGAATAATATTCTATGCGAATTTCTCCGCCTTCGTTTTTCTTCTTTATCTGAACTTTGGTACTGAGTTTATGCCGTAACTGTTTGGCTAACTCATTAATCTCAAAAGCATTCTGATCATTTTCGGAGATCACTTTACGCTTTTTGGACTTTTTCTTCGCAATGCGACGCACCGCATCTTCAATCTGACGTACCGAATAATCTTCGGCTATAGCCTTATCCAAAATCTGTTGCTGCAGCTCCGGATCTTCGATCGTAATAAGTGCCCGTGCGTGTCCCGTAGATATCTTTCCATCGCGGAGTGCATGTTGGATCGAGGCCGGCAGATTGAGCAGCCTGAGGAAATTTGTAACGGCACTTCGGCTCTTACCTACTTTTTTGGAAACTTCATCCTGGGTGTAGCTACATTCATCAATCAGTCTCCGATATCCCATAGCAATCTCAATGGGATTGAGTTCTTCCCGCTGGACGTTCTCAATCAGTGCAAATGCAAGCGATTGTTCATCATCAATTTCCCGGATATACGCCGGTATATCATGGAATCCGGCCATTCGCGCGGCACGCAGCCGTCGTTCGCCACTGATCAATTCATAGCGTTTCTCCCCTACGTAACGAACCGTAATGGGCTGTATCAAACCATGCTGCTGAATTGATTCTGCCAATTCCTGCAGTTTGAGTTCATCGAACTCCTTGCGTGGTTGATTGGGGTTAGGCCGAACATTGGTTACCGGGATGTGCAAAATTACATTAATCCGTTCACCGTTTTCGATATAAGGATTTCCCCCCCCCGATGACTCGCCGGTCTTTTTTTCATCCGTCTCTTCCATATCGGGGAAATAGGCCCCTAGTCCCCTGCCAAGTGCTTTGCGTTTTGCCATTTACAATTGCGTCTTTATGATCGCAGTCATTCCTCGCCCGCTTTCGATTCTGCGGCAAAAATCGGGCTGTTTTTAAATAACTTTTTGTTTCTGGTGATTATTTCTCGTGCAAGAGCAAGATAATTCTTAGATCCAACACTTATGGAATCATAGAGTAACACGGGTTTCCCGAAACTGGGTGCTTCGGCCAGCCGTACGTTACGCGCTACGACTGTGGAAAACACACGGTCACTAAAATATCGCTTGACCTCCTGTGCAACCTGATTGGAAAGCCGTGTCCGATTGTCGTACATGGTAAGGAGAACCCCTTCAATTTCAAGCTCCGGATTCAGGTGCTGACGTACAATTTTGATCGTGTTTAAAAGCTGACCAAGTCCTTCAAGTGCAAAATATTCACACTGGACCGGTATGATTACCGAATTGGATGCACTCAATGCGTTGATGGTCAGAAGACCCAGCGAGGGAGGACAATCGATGATTACGAAGTCGTACTTGGATCGTATGTCCCGTATAGCCTGATCCAGGATCTTTTCCCGCATCTCGCGGTCGATCATCTCGATCTCCGCACCCACAAGATTGATATGGGATGGCACTACATCCAGATACGGAATTTCTGTATGCCGAACAGCATCATTGACGTCGACACCGCCCACCATCACCTCATAAATTGAGTTGGTAACCGTATGCGAGTCAATTCCGAGTCCGCTTGTGGAGTTACTCTGCGGATCGGTATCGATTAACAATGTGGGATGTTCTATTGCAGCAAGACTCGCAGCGAGGTTAATCGCCGTTGTTGTCTTTCCCACGCCGCCTTTCTGGTTGGCGATGGAAATTACTTTGCCCATGTGATCAGTTTTTAAACTCGACGTAGATACTTGGAGGTGTGTCGTGCGAAATATAACGTGAACCCTTCATCTAAACAAAATTTATGAAATTGTTTAATTTACTTACTTCAAAAGCGTCATTTTACGTATAACTACCTGATCCTTAAGCTGAACCCTGGCTATATAAATACCGGAAGGGAAGTCCGAGGCAATCCACTTCCAGTGATATCTTTGTCCAGCCTGAACCCTGTAACTTTGTTTGTAAACATTCCGTCCTAAAATATCATAAATCTCTAAAATCGCATGCCCGCTGGAACCACTTTCAAAAACCAGTTGTGTGGTTGGATTAAACGGATTAGGATAATTTCTCAGAATCAAAACATGCGACGGCTTGCCTGCCGGCTGCTCGATGGCAGTCTGCACCCAACTGGAATCGTGTTCCAGCAACAACCACCCTGATATTCCACCAACCTGATCCGGACTTTTCCAATATGTCTGGTGATCATAGTAATTTGCGGTTGTATCGGTCCCTGTTATCGTGCTGTCTATATAAAACTCATTATAGGCGGCCGGGGGAGTGCTGAAAATCGGACTCACGGCGCTGGTTGTATCGCTGACCCCCGAATATTGAAGTCCGACTGCAAAATTACCGGGATTCATGATCCGGCTCGTATCCGAAAAGGAAAAGGTAAACGGCAGATAGTGATCTGTTGTGTTTACAGCAACGGTCTGATCAAACGTATCCCTTATCTTATTGGTGGGCTGAATGTCAGTGGGAACCTTCACATTCTCCCAGAGAATAGCCTTTATTGAAGCAGGCGAGAGCTCGTTCCCGTATTGAGAATTGCCCCCATAGAAGTTAACCACGAATGCCGTAATTCTCACTGGAAACAACGAATCGGGAAGCGTGAAGAAGACACCCATTGTCGTCGATCCGCCAAACGACTGGGAATAGGTGTGAAGTGAATCAGGTGATGAAAAATACAAAGTATCGCTTTGGAGTGCGGTAATTTGGTCTATCGGACTAACGGACTGCGACTTAGCAGGTTGTGTACCAATATAAACAGGCCATGCGATATGTCTGACTTGTGCTTTCAGTATACTGCCTGGCCACAACAGGACAACGATAATCAGTGTGAAAATTGTACGCATGCCCGATTATAGCAGGATACCGGTCACCACGCAAGCTTTTTGAGATGAAACGGAAGAAGTAGTGATTTGTATCTGTTCAGAATCCTGTACTTCACTCCTGTTTTTGCCTGGCTAATTCTATTTCAGGTGAACTGGAGGGTGCCCCAACGTTATTATCCAAAGCACGCAGTTTATGAAGACTTTTCAGGATTGAGCTGTCAGCTACCGCATTATTTGTGTTTCCGTTGGAATTGACGGCATGAATATTGAGCACGTTATTATGGTCGACCCATGGACTCACTTCATCGGCTTTCGCTTGAGTGTTGGAAACGGGTGCTGTCGTGTTCTGGAACTGGTAATTAGAATAATTTTCAGGCTGGCTCGTCGAGCTGTTAAAAATAAACCAGGATCCTGCCGAAACACCTATAATCAGAATAGCAGCAGCGCTCGCGTAACGGGCATCCTGAAAAATGCGACTGACAAGAGGTATGGGTATAACTGCTTTGCGGTACTCAGCAGCTTTTACACAAATTTGATCAACTAGCAAGTCGGGCGGGTTCATTGTAGGCATCTTATCGAGCCGCCTCAGAGTCCGCCGCATGCATTCGACCTCTATCAGAAAATTCGGATCCGACTCCATCTTTTTTTCGACTAGCGTAATCTCCGCCGGATCCAACTCATTCATCAAGTATTTTATACAAAGCGCATCATCGCTTTGCAAATCGGATTTCTTTGCCATTTTCCTGTTCAAACATTTTACGCAGGTTAATCAACGCATAACGCATTCGACCTAACGCCGTGTTAATAGAAACATCTGTTAACTCCGCGATTTCTTTGAACGACATTTCATAATAGTGACGTAACATCACTACCTGACGCTGCTCCTCGGGAAGCTTGGATATATGCTTCATCAGACTATCTTTTGCCTCTTCCAGCTCCAGACTTTCTTCCGCATCGACCAGCTTCTCATCAGGAAGACGTTCGTAGAAGTCGTCATTGTCTTCAGTATTTGAGTTAACGTCGATAAAGCGTTTTTGTTTTCTTAAATAATCAATTGTTGCATTATGCGCAATACGCATCACCCACGCAATCCATTTTCCCTGCTCGTTATAGGTATCGTCTAGCTTGGTAATGACTTTGGTGAATGTCTCCTGAAAAATGTCGTTTGACACATCGGCTCTTCCAACCATGCTGTAGATGTAGGAATAAATTTTGTTTTTATGCCGATCGAGCAACGTTCTGAAGGCACGTTGATCACTCTTTTTCTGGTAAACCTTCACCAATTCCTGGTCGGTGAGTTCGTCGTAATTGATACTTTTCTTCAATTCGGTTTTCATGATGGAGTCGCTAACTTGGAAATTTCTAATATATTCGGAGCAAAACCCGCTTGATGCTCCTTTTTTTGAACCTTGGCAAAGCCACTGAGTTCTGTACCCGTGTTACATAACAATCTAATTTTAAAATCTATAGAGATTATGAATTTTGTCCTTACTGGATAATAAAACACAACTATCGTGCCGGAATGATCTTTATTGTCATTTTACATACCTATCACCGATTAGAGTGATTCACATCTTAAATTCTTACGTAAAATACTCGCACACGACAAACAGAACAATAACATTTTAATGCTAATCATTCCTTTAAGCTCTCGAAAATACACTATTTCTTGATAATTTTCACGAATTTTAAAATTCGAAATTGACGTTTACAGGTTGCATACACTCTAAATCCAGGTATTATGACAGCATGTCACATCAATGATCTGCCTGTTCTTCCGTATGAAAGAACCTGTAAATATTTGAGCCCGTTTTAGTTCCTGCAATTTCTTTTAAATCATCCAGACTGGCCTGTTTTATTTTTTTAACCGATCCAAAATGGCGTAGCAATTTTTCTGCCGTTTTGCTACCAATACCATCTATTTGGTGAAGTTCTGTCTGTAGTGTCCGCTTCCGTCTTTTTTTTCGATGGAATGTGATAGCAAAACGGTGTGATTCATCCCTGACACGTTGCAGCAGTTTGAGGCTGGACGACGTTTTCGGAATCATCAGCGGTTCCGACTGCCCCGGGACGAAAACTTCCTCAAGCCGCTTAGCCAAACCAACAATGGGTGCCTGCCCATAAAAACCGATCTCTTTCAACGCTTTTATCGCGCTCGATAACTGCCCTTTCCCGCCATCAACAACAATCAAATCGGGTATCTGCTGTTTATCCTGCATAAGACGGGTATACCTGCGCGTCAGTATCTCATGCATGGATGCGAAATCATTTGGCCCCGTCACGGTTTTTATATTGAAGTGACGATATTCACTTTTCCTGGGCTTGCCATCAACAAAACAAACCATTGAGGCAACCGGATCGCTGCCCTGGATATTGGAATTATCAAAACACTCGATTCGCCGTGGTAAACGATCCAGGTACAAGTCCCGCTTGAGACTTTCCACAGAGTGAGGAATTTTTTTACGCTCTGCCTTGGACTTTTCAAGTAGATATTCATCCAGCAGTAACTTAGCGTTGGATTGGGCCATCTTCATTAGTTGCGCTTTCACACCGATCTTTGGCTGATGGATCGGCACTTTTCTTCCATGTTGCTGCCACAGGTATTCCATCAACGGCTCCTCGTCGACAAGTTCCTCACTCACATATACTTCATCGGGAATTAACGAGGCCAGCTCGCTCGTATAGTAATCTTCGACGAAGGACTGCAACATCTCCGACCCGGTAAGTTCCTCAATATTTTTTAAGAATCGATGGTACTTACCGATCAACTTGCCCTCCCGTATTTTAAACAGAACCCCGCAGGCAATCTGTTCTTCGCGTTCAACCTCAAGACCAAAAACGTCCCTGTCGGTCAGATCGTCGGTTACGATTTTCATTTTTTGGCTATAGCGTTCAAGAGCTGCAATACCGTCACGAAGCTTGGCCGCCTTCTCAAATGCCATAGCATCAGATGCAATAACCATCTCCTCTTTGAGCTCACGAATCAGGCTATCCGTTTTGCCGGTGAGAAGCCGTTCCACTTTCGAGAGAGCATCCTGGTAGGTTTCCAGATTCCAGTCGCCCGAACATTCACCGATATATTCATTAAAACAGCTATGCCATTTCGGCAAGTTCTTGGTGCGATCGATCAATTTGGGTGAACAGGCACAGGTACACAAATTGAAGGCCTCGCGAATGACCTCAAGCATCCGGCGCATCTGCCAGACCTGGGCATAGGGTCCGTAGTAACGGCTCCCATCCCGGATAATGGTTCGTGTTGGGAAAACACGCGGTCGATCTCCCTTCGTGACGCATATATATGGATAGGATTTATCATCCCGGTACATCACGTTGTACCGTGGATGATGTTTTTTGATAAGGTTACTCTCCAAAATCAGGGCTTCGGCTTCCGAATCCGTTATGATAAATTCCAAATCGACGATCTTGGAGACCATCACACGGATGCGTGTATCCATCTCCCGCGACTCCTGAAAGTAGGAACGCACCCTGTTACGGAGACGCTTGGCCTTTCCTACATACAGGATTTTGCCATGACTATCCTTATAAATATATACCCCGGGTTGCAGGGGCAGATTCTCAACTTTTTCCTGTAATGACAATCCCATTCTGCTATTCTATATCACTAATCATTATCTGCATCATCTTAACTGATACGGGGAAAATTGGATTGTATTTTCCCGATTCCTTTAAACTCCTCTCACCATCAGGTATCTTTGCATAATTAACGCCGACATATTCCCGATTAATGAATCAACACTGATGCTTCCGGATATTACTATCATTTTTGAGGACAATCACCTTTTAGTTGTCAATAAACCGCCAAATGTGCCGACCCAGCCCGATCGGTCCGGTGATCCGGACATGCTGTCTATGTTGAAAACATACCTGAAGGAAAAATATCGTAAACCCGGAAATGTATTTCTGGGATTGGTACATCGCCTGGACAGGCCTACATCCGGATTGATCGTATTTGCCAGAACAAGCAAGGCTGCTGCCCGTTTGTCTGATCAAATGAGACGCAAAAAGATACGGAAAGATTATATGGCCGTCATTCACGGGGCAGCAGATGAAAACGGACTTCTCGAGCACCATTTGGCCAAGGATCGGAATAATAATATCGTATCTGTGGTGTCCGAAGACCATCAAGAAGCGAAAAGAGCGACTCTGACTTACGAGACCCTGGAAAACAAGGATGATCTCACCCTGGTAAAAATCCATCTTATAACCGGTCGTTCTCATCAAATAAGAGTTCAGTTTGCTAAAGAGGGACACCCGGTCTGGGGCGATCACAAATATGGTGTTGCCGATCACGAGAATGAAAACAACCTGGCTCTGCACGCCTTCCGGTTGCAATTAATTCATCCGACCCAAAAAAAAGAGATGACATTCGTATCCTATCCGGAAGTTGATGGGCCATGGAATAAGTTCAGGAAATTAAGCAAGATGATCCAATCATCCGGCACTTCAACGTTTACCGCACAAACTGATCCGGAACCCTGAAACCGTGATCGCGAATCGTCTTTTCATTCTGTCTAATGAAGTCCTTAATTATATTAATCGGAATGACCCGGGTAATTCCATAGTCAATCAGATGCTGTTGTTCCAGTATGATAGGTCCGTTGTAAAGATCATTCAGGTCTTCGTTCTTGATGCTTATCTCATCCGGTTTCAATACATATTCGGCTGTGGCTGATGACGAATTTGCCATCCCTACCCATTCCAAACGCTGAGACTCCCCGTTTAGAGCCATAACGACGCCCCCACTAAAGCCATGATTGAAGGGAGCATCGATCAGAAAAGATCCATAAGGCGGATGCATAACATCGCCAACTATAGCATGAACAACCATTTGATAACCCTTTGGATATCCCAAAGCATAAGTAAATGAACCGATTTTTAACTCCTTCGCGTCACCAGTAGCAAAATCCATGGGGGTTACCGTATCTCTATCTCTACCCTGCCACATGGCGTGGACCCCCAGAAGCGCCAGATCTCTTTTTGTATCAACCGCCACGATATCAAAAAAGCCAAGTGTCTGATTATCAATAAGCAAATTCGTCTGCCTGTCCTTATAGGCCACAAACTTGATGGGCCGCAGTTCGCCAAGTTGGCCGGCCTGGTAATACTGTATTACTGTATCGGGGAAGGTTATGATATGCGCACATGTGACAAGCAGAACACGGTCTGATGAAGATGAGAGCACCAAAGCCGTACCTGCCGAACTATGGTTTGTGTACGCCTTTTTTTCGGCCAATCGGCTTATCCGGTCCAGGCTGATTCTTTTATCATAAACTGCCGGAGTTGGTGCCAACAGATAGGTGTTGTAAAAAGCGGTGCTTGTGATGCGTTTTACAGATTGGAACAGATGGGACAGATCTCTGCTCATATCCCTTTGGGGGAAACTGGTTGTGTAACCACTTTCTGAAATATGACCAGATATCACCTTCGGTCCACTACAAGAACCGTTTATTACTAAAACAAACAATAGCGGAATGATCCATCGCCACATTTCATGATCCCCCATTCGTGGCAAAAAGTGACCAACTATTTCATAATCAAGAAACTACCTGCCAGACGAACTGCTGTAGTCTTTGAAAGACATCTTCTTATAGGCATCACTCCCGATATAAGAAAGCATCCTTGCAAAATCAGGAGCCGGTATGTAACCGGGCTGACCAGCTATAAAATTACCTTTGGAGTCCATAAAAACATAGGTCGGCAGACCGGAAACACCAAATGCCTGCGCAAACTGAGCTTTTGTATAGGTTTTTCCCTGAAACGCAACCTGGTCTTTTGATTCCACGTTGATTTTGACTTTGTAAAAATACTTGTTTAGAACAGCATGCACTTTTTGGTTTGGAAAAACCTCTTTGTCCATTTTCTTGCAGTAAATGCACCAATCAGCCATGAAGTCAATCAGCACTTTCTTGTGATTTATTGAAGCTAACTGCATGGCCTTTGCCAGAGTAATAGGAGCATCAGCCGCTGGGGTCGTTTTTGAAGATTGAATCTTCTGTGATTTTGGGGCTGTTTTATGACCGCTGTGATCCTTTGCGGGTGTGGTGAAACCCGTGGTCAGGAAAACAACAAAGAGTATTAGTAATTGTCTCATAACTTCTGAGGTATCTTTTTAGTAGGAAATTACAAAAAAGTACGGGATTAATCCCGAAAGTCTGCAGCTTTCAGAATCTTATCGGCAAACAAAATTACGGGAAGTCGGAATACTTGTTATTCGTAAATTTCTGAAGTGGCGCCCGAGGCCTTTACAGACTTTTCATAAGCAATCAGGAATCCACGTTCACTCAGCGTACCGATGGCCCGACGGTCCGAACCATTGGCAAGAACCGGTATTTCCGGCTCACCCGACTCGATGAAGTACTCGAATGCCTTGCCCAGCGAATCATTCAGGTGCAACACAAACAGCGGGGTCATAATATCCGCAGCAATGATTGCCGGACTGTCCTCATTATTCAATAGGTTCCGAACGTCGTAAATAGAAAGGAGCCCGACCAGTTTATCGGTACTTTTATTCAATACAGGCAGGACAAGTACCTCGGAACGCGTAAAGGCGTCTAGGATTTTTTGAATGGGAGTATCGATCTCAATTACCGGCATATTGGGCACCGGCCTGTACGCTGTTCGAACCTTGACGCTTTCGAGCACTTCCCGCATGAATGCACCGCGGTGCGACATGCTGCCCAAGCGACTTTCCAATTGCTGTGCATATAAGCTCCAGCTTTGTGCCCCGATGTAGGAGATGGCACTTGCAAAAATCAGCGGCACCAACAGATCATAACTGCCGCTCATTTCTGTAATCAGGATGGTCGCTGCAAACGGGATATTCACCACGCCACTGAAGAACGCACCCATGCCGACCAGAGCATATCCCTGCGGATCAACAGCTAATGTCGGGAAGAGCTGATGCACCAGTAGTCCGTAGGCCCCTCCGAGCAATCCGCCGATAACGAGTGACGGCGCAAAAACACCACCGGAACCACCTGACTGGATAGTAAATGAAGTAGTAAAAATCTTAAGAAAGGCCAGGATCAGCATGAAAGGGATGGTAAGATTTCCCTGTAATGCCAGTTGCAAATAACCATAACTGGATGAAAGAACAGCCGGGAAGAAATAAGCTACGGCTCCAACCATAAGTCCACCGATAGCCGGCTTCCAGTATTTGTTGATTTTCAGACGGTCGAAGAAATTATGCTTCAGGGCAAAAAATATCCGCGTATAAAAGATACCGACCACCGTTACGATCAGGGCGAGAACGATGTACAAGGGCAGCTCAAGCGGTCGTTCAAAATGTGCCGCCTGGAATATAAAGACCGTTTTCCAGCCCGTGACACTGGAATAAATGGAATAAGCGATGATTGATGCGATAATGGACGGAATCAGCCCCTCGGTCTCGATATCTTTCCGGTAAAGCACCTCGGTAGCAAAAATAGCCCCTCCAAGTGGCGCACGAAAAATCGATCCGATACCAGCGCCTATCCCTGCGAGAACAAGTGTCTTCCGCTCATCCTCTGAAAGGTTGAGTTTCATTGCCAGGAAGGAACCCACACCACCACCAATGGTTGCGATTGGGCCTTCACGTCCTGCACTACCACCCGAACCGATTGTAATCACGGAAGCGATCATTTTGATGATGGTAGCCAGGGGCTTAATCACCCCCCGGTTCATATGATAGGCTTTGATCGCGTTATCGACGCCTTCGCCTTCCGCCTCAGGGGCGAATGTGTAAACGAGTGCACCTGAAATCAGACCACCAACGGCCGGAAGAAGAATCAGCATCCAGGGATGAGCTACATACTTGATCTCGTCAATGGTATGTTTGATTGTGGATACTGCGCCATCTGCTTCACCAGCGGGTAAGGGATAGGTGTAACCTGCCAGGTGGCCAAGAGCGAAAGACTGTAAGTGCTGCAGTAAGAACGCGAATAGTAGAGAGCCAAATCCTGCACCGACCCCAACAATGGCACATAATAAAATCCATCGTCCTGTAAGCCGTACATTCACGGCCTCACTGAGGCCGTGGAGTTTGGTGTTGATGTAGCGGGAATTAAACCTTTGCAATGCTTTTTATAACCTCGATCTTTTGCGGTTGCAAATATAAAAAGATGAAGACTAATAAACAGGTATTTTTTACGTTTATTGTAACAATAATGAGTGATTCGACTTCTATCAGCTATACGGCCGCTTTTATTTTGATCAAGCTCTACGGCATGAGTCTTGATCCGCAACTGCAGCATCTTATCGACAAAAAGGCGCAGGAGTATTACCTACGTACGATAGCGCACCTGCCGTTTCCTCTGAATCTCTTCCACAGAATTCTCAGGTATCCTGCCGTCAGAAAATCTCTTATCGCACTGGAGGATAGCATCTTACCAGGAGATTTGATGCACTTGTTGATGAGAAAAAAATACATATACGAAGAACTGGTCAGGGCCAGAACAGACGGATTTGAACAACTGGTTGTTATCGGTTCGGGCTTCGATTTTGCCGGAATACGATGGGCCATGTGGGGAGAATCATCATTCGAGCTGGACCGGCCACGGACACATGCGCTAAAGAAAAAACTAAACAGGGTGAGTCAATTTAATCCCCCGACATTATGGTATCTGCCGGTAGAAGAAAATGAAAATGACTTCGACAGGATGCTGCGCGTTCATCCCTTTTTTGATCCGGATAAACCCACATTGTTCATCGCCGAAGGATTCCTGGACTACCTGAGTAAAGAGGAAGTTCATCAGGCTTTTGAATCAATCAAGAATACATCCAATCAATCCCAACGTTTTATATTTACCCTTTTTGATTTTGAAGCTATGAATCCGCTGCACGCCCGAATCATCCGTGACAGCGTGGCCGTAGTTGGTGAAAAACTGGGATATAATATCGGACGAAAGAATATCGAGAAACTATTGGCTGAATATGGTTTTGGGGCCGAAAGTATCGTAGATCCGGACATGATGCGCCATCAAAAACTTGCTCCATTGGGAATCGCCAACCCACTCTTCACTGATTTTTACATCATTCGAGCCGATTCGATCGAAATCCCAGGAACCAGTGCGCCTGTTCCTGTCATCAAGACAAACAATGGTAACGAGATATTGGAAGAGGATTTGGGATCGATCCTCAAAAGCTCGTAATTTTGTAACTTCATCAATATGCAGACCGGCTTACAAAAGCAAACATAAAGTATCCGGATCTGATTGTGATATTTTAACGACTGTAAAAAAATGACTGAAAGAAGGAAAGGCTTTAAGCGCGTTTCATCAAAACATAAAGTCTTTGAGCGAATCTCAAGTCATAAAATCACCAATTTAAATACCTAATTTTTACTGTTACCCATGGCAACTAATGATATTATTGATCGCATCTTGCCCGAACTCCTGCAAGAGAAAAAACTGACAGATGCCCGCGAAAAAATGCTTGCACAGGCTGTTAAGCAAATCCAGAAGACACCTGAAGAAGACCGAAACGACGAGCAATGGTTTCTGCTGGGTTATACAGCCGCAGCGGTAAATAACAACTACGATGCTCTTCGCTATTTTGAATTGGCCATCGAAAAGAATAAAGATTTTGAAGCAGCATACAAGCAACGTGCAACGGTCTATTTGAAGCTTGGTGAAAACCAGAGTGCCCTTTCAGATCTCAATAAAGCTGTCGAACTCGATGCCAACTATACTCATGCCTATATAGAACGGGCCTCTGTTTACGCCGAGGAAGGAGATTATGATAAAGCGCTGGCCGATCTTGAGGTGGCTTCAAAAAATGATCCTGATAATCCTCAGGTACTCGCCCAACATGCCAGCATCCTGGAAAAACAGGGCAAAATGAAAGAAGCAATCGAGAAGTATGACAAGGCAATCGAACAGGTTGACGACGATGCCAATTTGTATTCACAGAGGGGTGTGGCAAGGCTTTTCAATGATGATCCTGAAGGTGCAGAAGATGATTTTGCCAAGTCCCAAAAACTCGGTGGTGCTAACCACATTACAGCTTTTAATCTGGGCCTGGCTCTCGGTCATCAACCTGATAAAAGCAAACAGGCTTATCAGCATTTTAACAAAGCCTTTCGCAAAAAACCGACTCTGCTGAGTGAATATTATGGTGAGGCCCACAAGAGCGACATTTCCCGTCTGGACCAAAAACTGCAGGATATTCTTGAAACACTGAATAATGTCCATGCCAGTCATCCGGGTAAATATTATCGGGAAGAACTGATTGGCTTGCTGAGCTCCAAGCTGAGTGATGCACGAGGCGGCAAGGATAAGAAGGAATAATTTTTTGCAGTATATGTACAACTTCGGGATCCTGGAATGACATCGTGGATGAGTTGTAGATTACATTATGACGAACTCATAGATTGATATTCCTTTGTGAACATGGTGCTTTCCTTGTGTACTCCGTGGTTAGTCGTTCGGCCTGTAAGATAACCATAGTGGATACCACGGATCTTAACAATGGACACAAAGATCTGAGCCATATGGCAGGTTATCGTTTTTGATAGACCCTCAAATAATCGACATACAAATGTTGCGGAAAGTGAGTGGTGCTGTCAGGATTTCCCGGCCAGGTTCCTCCAACGGCAAGATTTAAGATGATGGTAAATTTCTTGTTGAACGGCCATTGGTTGGGTTGCACGTCGTATGAGGTGACTTCGAAATACTGTTTACCGTCAAAAAACCATTTGATGCTGTGAGGTCCCCATTCGACGGCGTATGTATGGTAAGCATCACTTAAATTCCCAATTGGAAGCTTGAAATTTCCACCCTTCATGTGGTGGCCATCCACCCACCAGTGGGCCGTTCCGTAGTCAGTAGCCGGGTTGCGGCCTATCATCTCCATGATATCAATCTCCGGGGTCTTTGAAAGACGGCATCCAAGTCCGGTTTTGTTTTCAGTCGGCAACATCCAGAACGCAGGCCACATCCCATGACCATAAGGCAATCGGATCCGGACCACAAACTTGCCATATTTCCATGAATAGTTGTCACGGGTTCTGATCCGGGCCGAAGTATAATTTTCTCCATCAACACTGTCTCTGAGGGCTGTGATAATCAGGTTTCCATTCCGGACAGCGATGTTTCCTTTATTCGCCGTATAATATTCCTGTTCGCCGTTCCCGTAACCAGCCCTGCCAAATTGACTTGCATTACCTGTAATGATCCTCCATTGAGTGGTGTCTAATGCCGTTCCGTTAAACTCATCCGACCATACCAACCGGTATTTATCTTTATGCACGCAGGATATCACAAATAGGGGCACACAGAAAATCAGAACCAGAATCTTGGGGTAAACATTTTTTTTCATGCTAACAAATCATATAAAGATCTTGTATGCAGATGAGATTTGGACTTATTTATCTTAAGAACGAAAACTCAATCCTAATAGTAAAGCTTTATATATACGACTGGACACTAATTATGAACATTGATCCAAATCAGTTATCGTTATTTCACAAACCCTTTTTTATATATACATATGGATAAGATAGAAGAGCTTCGAACACCGGCATTACTCATTGATCTTGCTGCGCTGCGTAATAACACTAAATCTATGATTGAACGAGCCGGAGGGCATAAGCTGAAACTGCGTCCGCATGTAAAAACGCATAAGACGCTTGAAGGCGCCCATTACCAGCTTGGTGACTGCTTTAATACCATAACCGTTTCAACCCTGGCAGAAGCCCGTTTTTACGCCGATGCAGGCTATAAGGATATGACCTATGCCATCCCGATCACACCTGACAAGCTGGATGAAGCTGCTCAATTCACAAAAAAGCTGGATCATTTCGGCATTCTTCTGGATAATCCTGATACGCTTGAAAAAGTCGAAGCTTATGCCCATCAGAACGACGTAATTTTTGATGTCTGGGTGCCTGTGGATACAGGCAATCACCGGGAGGGCGTGGATCCTCTTTCCTACGATGCAATCACACTGGTTCATCATATTTTCAACTCGGATGTAACCAATTTCAAAGGTGTTCTGTCGCACGCAGGTCATGCTTATAGCTGTAAATCGGCGGCAGAGATACAGAATGTGGCTGAGGATGAGCGCAGTATTATGGTAGTCTTTGCCAACAAGCTGGGACGTAATAATATAACGTGTCCCGAAGTAAGTGTGGGCTCAACGCCAACTTGTGTTCATGGAAAGTGCTGGGACGGAATTACCGAAATACGACCAGGCAATTATATCTTTTTTGATTTATACATGACCTCTATCGGGGTCTGCCAGTATGAAGATTGTGCAGCTACCGTATTGACCCGTGTTATCGGTCATTATCCCAAAGAGAACCGTATACTCATTGATGCCGGAGCTCTTGCACTCTCAAAGGACAGAGGGGCCATCCACATCAACCCGGATCCCGGATACGGGTACATTAAGGGAAACCCGAATCTTAAGATTGACGGTCTATCACAAGAGCATGGATTTGTATCAAGTCCTATACCCATAAACTTTGCACAGTATCCGATCGGTTCGCTCCTGCATATTATCCCGAATCACTCGTGTCTCACCGCCGCTTTGTTTCCTGAATACCAAGTCGTGGAAGGCGACACAATCATGGATCAATGGAAACCGGTTCGGGGGTGGTAAATAGTTAATCGATGGTCATTCTGTTGCGAAATGTTATCATGTATAAGTTAACTGAACGACTTATCTATCTGTATTGACAGATAATGTGTTGATCCGACACTCATCAACCAGGCATTTGATCAAACAAATCCGTCAGCCACGGATCAAACTGTTCGTGGTACAACTCAAAATACTTGGGATCCGGAACCTGGTCCATAATCTTCGTTTTCTTTATCGTTTCCAGGTATGTCTTATAGCAGAGCAACGCTTCTTTGCCTTTTTCGATGTCGCCATCACCAGGAGTAATACAGCAGTCAATGTCTGCATCGGGTGACGAAGATAGGTTGAAATAGCTCTTATCCGGAGCATTACGGAGTGTGAACAGCGCAAGACGTTTTGGATGGGACTTCCCTTCTCTTTTCAGCTTTGCAAACACCCGCTTCACTACGGCATGAGCCACCAGATGATCGGGAAAACCGCTGATTCCGTGTACGGCATAGGTAACAATAACATCAGGTTGTATGGATTCGATGTGCCGTTCTATAGCCTCTTCTATTTCGATCGGATCCATCTCTTTCAGAGCGCTATCGGGCATATCCCATATCGTGAACCCGTCCAGTTCCAAAACTCTGACCACATCATGCATCTCCTGTTTCCGCACACGCCCCATCTCTTCCACACTGTATCCGTAATGAAAACGGCGTTTCGTGGCCCCACCTCGGGTCAACGTCAGCAGGTGGACCTCATGCCCCTGGCGGTGTTGTTGTGCCATGACCGGTGCAGGACCGTACGATTCATCATCCGGATGTGGAAAGATGTAGAGGATCTTCATGATAACATAACCTGGTTTGTGGACATCGGCATCTCATTCTGTCCCAAGATAAAGAATATCATGAAGAGTAATGGAAACCGGAAACAATAAGAGACTCAGATCTTTGTTCAGAATTTGTTACACCCTAAATTTATAGGCATATCCAACAGCAACAGTGCCGGCACCAGTGTGATTTTTTCCATTCACTGCATTTTTCTGGATGTTTAGGAATCCGTAATTCCCTCCGCCCTCTATAAAAATAGATCCGCTGTCGAAATGATAGGCAAGCCCGAGGTTTCCAGATATACCGAAATTGAAATGATGAAGCTGGTCCCTGATATTTTGATTATTATCAAATGACGTCACTGGACCTGGAACGGCCTGTTGGCCGGCAGGGTCGAGATAAATGGCACTCGTACCACTTGTAACCTGATGGGCAGAAAGTAAATACCCGAAAAATGGTCCGGCATCTACGTATAAGTGCAGGGGCGACTGAGGACCCGGATTCCAGCCGAATTTTGCAAGAACAGGTATCATCAGATAATTCATTTTAGCTGTACTATTGTAATTGGCATACACATAGGGCTGATTAATGTACTGCGCAAGCTGTTCCGGCGTAGTCAGTGCCTGGAAACCGTTTTTCTTGCCCCCCTGCTGGGAATACTCAATCATCGGCTGAATCGAAAACAAATCCGAAACAGGAAATTCAGCGAATACGGCAAAATCGGCCGCGAGTCTTGAGCTGTATCCCGTGCTAAGCGGAGTACCGTTCCCCCCGTTTGTTAAATTCGGAATACTGACGCCACCCCTGGCTCCGAGAGAAAAAGATTGAGCACAGACAATACTGGGCAGGCTTAATAAAGCTACAAATGACAATAGCATGATATTTTTTTTCATAGCATTAATTTTCAAATGTTTAATTATAACGATAAATAAGGGTCATTAAAATTCTGGTGATCCTCATTTTCGGTATGATCGATTTCCAATATTCCAAACCAGTTTATAACCAACCTATTCCGAAAGATTTTCAGGCTCCCCTTTTTAAACTGTAATCTAACCTAATACGCGGAAGATTTTAAAAATACTGCGGGTATTGTTGATAAACAGGTATCAGTACAGGAACATCGGTTTACCGAGCACATGACGTACTTTAGGCCGGTATTGCTCGGGATCATAGAGTTCATCTACGTCTACTCTTTTGATACCGCTGGTTACAGTATTCATTGGTATATGGGTATAAGTTCCGTCTCTCAGGGCCACCATCCGTCCCTTGGCTCCGCTTAGCACGAGGCTCATCGCCATGTTGGCGTAATTAACGCCCACCATCAGATCGAGAGCGTCTGGTGCACCCGAACGCATCAGGTATGATAAACGCTGGTTGATAATATTTTCACCGGTTATCTTTTTTAAAGCTTCCCCGGTTATTTCACCAATTCCACCCAGCTTTTTATGCCCATAAGCGTCCATCTCTCCATACTCAACAATTTTATCACCCATCATATGGGCGCCTTCGCTAACAGTCACCATTGCGTAATTGCTGGCATTTTGAGCCTTGTCGTGCATGACAAGTTCTGCAAGACGTTCCGGATCAAACGGAACTTCCGAGATCAATGCACGATCGACCCACGCAAGATAAGAGCTGATCAGGCTGGTTTCCCCACTGTTTCGTCCGAACAATTCGATTACTGCAATACGCTCGTGTGAACCGGTACTTGTTCGCAGTTGGTGGATAAACTGAACACTTCGTGTTACGGCTGTACTGAAACCAATACAATAATCTGTACCGTACACATCATTATCCATGGTTTTAGGAATGGCAACGACCGGGAATCCTTCGCTGTGAAGACGTTCAGCAAAGCTGAGCGTATCATCACCACCGATAGGTATAAGCCGGTCTATACCCAAATATTCCAGGTTTTTTAAAACATGAGCGGTAAAATCCCGGATCGTTTCATCATTTTCCTCCGCTTCCGGGTGTTCCGGATCTTTCAGGAAATCAGGTACATCTTTTTGCCGGACATTGGCGGGATTTGTACGGCTGGTGTGTAGAAATGTTCCGCCTGATCGGTCGACTGTACGGACCACATCCTTTGTGAGTGGAATCGTATACTCCTTAATTGTTTCGGGATCATCGCGGTTTAACCAAAATAATCCACCCCAGCCCCTGCGTATCCCAATGACTTCGTGACCGTCGTCAGCTGCGCGGTATGCAACGGCTTTTACGCATGAATTCAATCCAGGAACGTCGCCGCCTCCGGTAAGAATGCCAATCTTCATATGACCTCCGTAATCTTGATCTTAGTATTCAACAAATTGATGGCCTTCCTGTTGCAGACGAAGTATCTGCCTGGTTATCAGTAGGAAAAAAACACGTCTACAGAAAGGCTTTTACGTTGATAACCATAGGGTAATATCCGTAAGAAGATTGGCATATACCAAAAAAAAATCAGGCAGAAGGATCTCCATCCTCTGCCTGATCTCATGTGGGGATTTTGGGGTAACGGCCGCTCTTTACGAACAACCGCTTGTTGATCCGCACGTGACGCACTTCATACAAGTACCATTACGTACCATCGTCATGCTGCCACAATCCGGGCAAATATCTCCGGTATAGCCTAATTGCTTGGCACGCTGATAATCTGTCTCCGGCGACAATGCACCCTTCACTTCCGAAGTATGCACATGTTCCGGCTCCGGCTCTTCAGCTTTTTCCGGATTCACTTCTCTTTGTTCAGTTATTTCAGGTTCGGATGGTTTGAGAGTACGCTGCAATATCTCATCCGGCCCCACATGGGCCAGATCCTGGCGACCGAGATAGCTGACAGCCAGCTCACGGAAAATATAATCGATAAGAGAGGTGGTCATCTTCACATGAGGACTTCCGTAAACGGGTCCGCTTGGTTCGAAGCGTGTAAAGACGAACGCATCCACGAATTCCTCTAACGGAACGCCGTGTTGCAGGCCGAGCGATATGGCAATGGCAAAACAGTTCATCAAGCTCCGGAAGGCAGCACCCTCACGGTGGATATCGATGAATATTTCCCCAAGCTGGCCATTCTCATATTCGCCGGTACGCAGGTACACACTTTGTCCGCCAATTTTGGCTTTTTGAGTGTATCCATTTCGGCGTAATGGCAGGCGGCGGCGGCCCGCCACATATTTGTGAATTATCCGCTCGGTCGTTTTGATGATCGGATCGACGCGTGGCTCTTCATCGTCCTCTTCGATTTCCTCTAGGACATCCGCCATGGTATTCAGAGGCTGGCTGAGCTTTGAACCGTCGCGATACAGGGCATTGGCCTTGAGCATCAGTTCCCAGGATTGCATGTAGGCAGCCTTGAACTCCTCAACCGTAGCCTCATTTGGCAGGTTGATGGTCTTCGAGATAGCTCCCGAAATAAATGGCTGTGCTGCAGCCATCATTTTGATGTGGCCACCGGCAGAAATGTACCGTGTGCCTTTACGTCCACACTTGTTTGCGCAATCGAAGACAGCAAGATGCTCTTCTTTAAGATTCGGGGCACCTTCGACAGTCATGGTTCCACAGACATAGTCGTTAGCTTTTTCGACCTCATCACGCGTGAAACCAAGGTGCTTGAAAATATCGAAGCTCCAGTCGTTCAATTGGTCTTCACTGACTCCCAGCTTTTCTTTCATGAAGTCTTCGCCGAGTGTCCACTGGTTGAAAGCAAATTTTATGTCGAACACACCGGGCAACGACTCTTCAAGTTTTTCCAGAATTTCCGGTGTAAAGCCCAGTTCACGCAGACGATCATGAGTAATGGTCGGACAACCTCTCAGGGTTCCATGTCCCTTGGCATACTTTACAATATCCTCGATTTGAGCAGCACTGTAGTCAAGGTTGCGCAGGGCAACAGGCACACTCTGATTGATAATCTTGAAATAACCGCCGCCGGCAAGTTTCTTGAATTTGACCAATGCATAATCGGGTTCGATGCCGGTCGTGTCGCAGTCCATAACCAGACCGATTGTTCCGGTCGGTGCGATAACTGTTACCTGGGCATTTCGGTACCCGTATTTTTCCCCGAGTTCCAATGCACGGTCGCTGTCTTCGCGTGCGGCTTTAAGCAGATATTCCGGACAGATACTGGCGTCGATACCCATCGGTTTGATGGTCAGCCCTTCATATTCTTCCGGAGGAACATGATAGGCCGCACGGCGATGGTTACGTATAACCCGTAGCATATTCTCTTTGTTACGCTCATATCCGGAAAATGCCCCCAATTCCTTTGCCATCTCGGCGCTGGTCGCATAGGCTGTCATGTGCATGATGCTGGTGACGACACCACAGATTGCACGTCCCCGGTCACTGTCATAGGGTGCTCCCTGCACCATCAATAGTGTTCCGAGATTGGCAAAACCAAGTCCCAATGTGCGAAATACATACGAAAGTTCGGCAATCTCTTTAGAAGGAAACTGTGCCATCAACACCGAGATTTCCAGAACTACTGTCCACAGACGCGACGCATGCCGAAATGCCTTTACGTCAAACTTCTTGGTTTCGAAGTCGTAGTACTTGATCAGATTCAGTGAAGCCAGGTTACACGCCGTGTTGTCCAGGAACATGTACTCAGAGCACGGGTTGCTGGCCTTGATGGGTCCATCAGCCGGGCAGGTATGCCACTCATTGATCGTGTCATGATATTGGGTTCCCGGATCCGCACTTGCCCATGCAGCGTTGGCTATCTGATCCCACAGATCACGCGCCTGAAGGGTTTTGTAAGGTTTGGGTTCGTGCCCTTCAGCCTGCGCATCTCGTTTTTCAACCCGGCCATACAGGTTCCACTCACCATCTTCCTTTACGGCCTTCATAAATGCATTGGGAACCCGTACAGAGTTATTCGAATTCTGACCGCTCACCGTGGCATAAGCCTCTGAGTTCCAGTCGGTGTCATATATCTCAAATTCAATATCCGTAACACCTTGGGCAGCAAGCTGAATAACCCGCTCTATATAATTGAGCGGAACGAATGACTTCTTTGCTTTAGCAATAGCATGAGCCAGTTCTTTATTCCGGCGTGGGTCGCGGCTTACCGCACCATTAAAGGCCCTGCCTTCAATCTCGATCGGTTTGTGGCAAAGACGCAGAATTTCCTTCAGATGCTTCTCGGTTGCCTTCGAACCAGCGACCAAAGCGGCAACTTTCTGTTCTTCGCGTACTTTCCAGTTGATATATTCTTCGATATCGGGATGATCCAGGTCCAGTGTAACCATTTTGGCTGCCCGGCGTGTCGTTCCGCCCGACTTGATAGCTCCGGCCGCGCGATCACCAATCTTCAGAAAGCTCATGAGTCCGGATGAACGGCCTCCTCCACTGAGCGGTTCATTAGATCCCCGCAGTTCAGAAAAATTGGTGCCGGTACCCGATCCATATTTAAACAATCGTGCTTCGCGCACCCACAAGTCCATGATACCGCCTTCGTTGACCAGGTCATCCCTTACGCTCTGGATGAAGCAGGCATGAGGCTGGGGATGGGTGTAAGCATCCTCAGAACGCTTTAGTTTGCCGGTTTTGGCTTCCACATAGTAGTGGCCCTGCGCAGGACCATTTATCCCATATGCCCAATGAAGACCGGTATTAAACCACTGTGGACTGTTGGGAGCTGCCATCTGGTTGGCCAGCATGTAACACATTTCATCGTAAAAAATCTTTGCATCGTCTTCGGTGTCGAAATAGTCATGCTTCCATCCCCAATAAATCCAACAACCAGCCAGCCTGTTGAATACCTGGCGGCAATCCTGCTCGTGAGTATACCGTTCGTCTTCTGGCAACTCCTGCATCGCTTCCTCATCGACATCAGAGCGTTGCAGCCATCCGGGGACACCCTTTTCCTTGATTTTCTTCAATTTTGCCGGGACGCCGGCTTTCCGGAAATATTTCTGAGCCAGCACATCTGTGGCAACCTGTGTCCAACCCTTCGGTACAATCACGTCGTCCATTTTGAACACAGTGGATCCGTCCGGGTTTTTGATTTCCGATTTGCGGGATTCAAATTTCAGTTCTTCGTAGGGAGTTGACCAGTTTTTCTGGGTAAAAAATCGTTCAAATTTCATAGGCAATACCGTTCAGCCTTAAAAGTTCAAAGTCCAGGGAAAAAGACTTGGATCATAGATACAACAAGTCCTGAAAAAAAATATCGTTGCTGGTGACATTGCGAGCGCATCCATCGGCCTAGGCGTCACCATCTTCTTCGCTAATATAGAAGGGGATCCATGAGAGGACAAGTAAAAAACGGATTTTTTTTCCACAAATTTCAATAGTTATCCACATTAGGAATAACTTTTCATTTATGGACCTCTTCTGGTTTTTGGTCAATACTTCGAATGAACCCTGAGAAATAAGCCTTAATTCTGGGTTATGGGGCACTCTAAAAGTTATCCACAAGTTACAAACAACGAAGTATCAATATCTTGCGCTGATAATTCAGTAACGATCAGTGAATCCAGTTGTTGTATGAAAAAGCGTTTCCACAAAACAACATTTGAGTTCAAATTACTTAAAAAGACATGCTTGTATACTGAATATTCTTCAATATTTTATGGGAATTATATCATACGAATCATACAATTTATCATAATATTTATATCTGTATAACATAGACTATAATCTATACATAGATATCCAATATCGTATCATTAAACAATGACCTTATAATCGACCATCATTTAATTAAAACCATCTTTCTGATGCGCATTTGTCCATCAAACTGTAACCGGTAAAAGTATATACCACTGGCTAGCGATGAGGCATCGTAGTGGACGGCATGCTCTCCCGCTGTTTGTGTCTCATCAACCAGATGCGATACCAAACGGCCTGTAATACCATAAACATCCAATTCAACCTGACCGCTCCCGTTCAAACGATATCGAATTGTCGTAGTTGGATTGAATGGATTCGGGTAGTTTTGCAACAAGGCGAAAGTCCCAGGTTTATGATCAGTGGGCTCGATAGCCAGCGGAGTTCCTGTATACAAAAACTGGAAGGAACCGGGAATAATGCCGGCAGAAAAACTGCTAATTTTCTTTGGCATTGACGAAGTCAGATCATATCGATAAATGGTTCCTGAAGAGACATAGTCGGCAGCATCTGCAACAAACAGTTGCGGTTTTTGGTCATCATGCGCTACATCCATGGAATAATAGGCACCAGTAACCAGCGTGTCACCAAGTGCAGTGAGTGTCTTCATATCAATGGATACAATCCCTCCGTCGTTGTAATAAGCCCGTTCCATCGAGGGTAACAAAGCAATATCCCCCGGATGCCCGCCAACGTCTATTGTTTGGATAATTGAGTCATTACTGCTGTCAATAACTTCAATTTTCCCAAATGTTTCCAGTTTGGGGTTGTAATTGCCCTTGCTGTCGTAACCGTAATTTCCAACGCAGACAACCCAGACGCGGCCCTGGTTATCCACGGCCACATCGACCGGGTTATCCGCAACTTTCAGATCCTTTATCACCTGGTCGGTCTTTGTATCGATCACGGCTACACTATCACCCTGCCCCAGGTTACTAAGGGACACATAGGCCTTCCCGTTGCTTATGCCAATCCCTTCAGGTCCACTGCCAAGAGGAATCGTACCGGTAATGGTATTGTTTGTCAGATCAACCACTGAAATATTCTTGCTATCAAGATTTGTAACATACGCCTTGTTACTGTTCACAGCCGCCATCTGCCGCGGACCCTTTTCCGTATTGGTGTCATAATTGATGGTCTTGACCAGGGAAAGAGTGCTTTTATCCGTAACGAAAATCTTACTGCTTCCGTAGACGAGGATGTACAGGTCGCCGTTAATCACCGTAGAGCTCTGGGCCACATCGCCCAGAAATACTTTATTCTTCTTGTAAAATGCATTGCCGACTGTTGTTCCATTTGAAACATCGTACGTGGTAACGGATGCATTCCCCCCCCTATAATCGCCCTCGTTGATCACATACACATTTTGTAATGTCTGCTGAGCCAGGACCGCATAAGGGATAAATAGTAAACCGAATAAAAATAACGGGAGTAACCTCTGTTTCATCTCATCCTCTGTAGTTTGATTATTTGAATGGATAGCTGATTGACGCCGTGAGTTGATAGTTCCGGCCCGGCATCGGGTACCAGGCGATCACCTGGTAATCTTTATTGAACACGTTATAGACCGTAGCATCTACGTCCAGTTTAAACGGTCCGACCGGCTGTTGGTAACCTCCACCGGCATTCCACACCGAATAAGGGGGCAATGGGTCCAGGGGACTGCTGTGATCGTTTGTCGTATATCGCTTGCCGATACCGGTCCTGTTAACAAAGATCTGGAGACGCCGGTAGCTTATCCCCAGGAACAATTTTTGACTGATTGGCGGGACATAGCGTATCTGCTTATCCAGGGCCTGGCTGCTGCTTTTGGGATTACTCAAAATCCTTGCCTGCGTTAACGTAAGCAGGTAATGCAGTGAGAAGGTCCAATTATGGGCGCTGTAATCCGCTTGAGTGGATAATTCCAGGCCCATCATCTCCGATTCCTGGATGTTGACCGGTGTGGTTCCCCCCGAAAACGGAACCCAGCGAATGCCGTTATGCTGACGGCTTCGATAAACCTCCGGCGATATCTTAAATGAAAAATGATGCACTTTCATCCGGTAGACGAAACCCGTCTCAATCGTTGTACTTCGTTCCGGTTTGAGGTCCGGGTTTCCGCCGTTTGCCCAATACAAGTCGTTGAATGTCGGTGCCGTGTAGTCTTTTTTGAATGTGCCCCGGAGATAGAGGTGATCTTTCAACAACTCAAAATTCAAACCGACTGAAGGAATCAGCGCATCGCCAAAATCAGAATAATGATCATAGCGCCCGGCACCAAACAGCCATAACCGCGGCCATGGATTATAATTGAGCTGCAACAGGTTGCTCCAGGTCGTCCGGCTCTTGCCATCACGGTAATTATTGGTGCGAACTCTGTCATACTCCACCGATGTCAAACCATGCAGCTCTAACTGATGGCCGAAATAATGATTCACCGATCCCCGAATGACCTCATTATAGACCGTACTCTCACTGTTTACATGCTGCTCAGGGTTAGCGAAGTCCAGTTTGTACAAGTTGTAAAAGGCCTTCAATCCAAATTTTGTACTTCCCTGCCAGGTGGTCGCTGCGGCATACCAGCGAATGAAACGGTCTTTTTGCCGCCCGGCGTCACTGGTGCTTACAATCGATCCGGGAATATTATTCTCCTCACCTGCATACCAGAGGGCCGATTTTACCTGGTAATGCCCTTTTTTCCACCCGGCCTGTACCAGGATGTGCCGGGCATCCAACCCGTTATGTGTCCTCTTCTGCTCCTTGTTTTGAAACGGATCGAAGTAGCTGAAATCATTGGCGGCATGCCTGTGAAAGACGATGGCAGACAGATTCCACCGGTTATTACTCCACCCGGCTCCGGCTGTTTGCTGATCCGATCCGAACGAACCCACCTCATTGCCCAACCGAACACTATTCTCAAACTTTTTGGTGTGTAAAATGACGGTTCCTCCAGCTCCTCCCGATCCAAATGATGTTCCCATATTTCCGGGGGATATTTCAACCGAGCTGATGGTTGAGGACGGAATCATCGCGAGATCGGTCAACCCGAGCATGGAATGATTCAGTTCAAATCCATTCCAGATAACCTGGGTCTGCCGGGCATCGAAACCCCGTTGTGATATGGTAGCCAATCCGCCCGGACCATTATCCTGCACAAAGGCAGTGGTCACGGATTGCAGGACGAGTCCAAGGTTCTGGTTGGAAAGAAACCGAAGCGGCAGGGAATCCACCACGTTGACCTGCACCGGCTGGCGATAATCTGGCTGGTTGATACGCGTAGCTGTCACGCGTACCTCTGGCCCGGTATAGCTGGTATCCGCCTTCTGAGCCCATAACGGGGGGATCGATTGTAACAGAAGAAGTAGTGTAATAAGAAGGACGCACGAAGCACCCTTGCATAAAGTATATTTCATGGATCACCTGAACTTTTATACCCGAAAGTTCTACAGTGGAGATTACACGGCAGGTCTCCTGGCTCTCCCAACTGTTGACGGCCTTCCCATCCCGTCCGGAAATTATTCGGGATCGGGACAGTGGCAAGGAGGTGGTCAACAGCGTTTTGCTTGCGCCTGTTGGGATTACAGTTGCGGGTACAGCCCCCGATTTAAACGGGGTTCCCTTTTAATTTGGGGATGTGATCACATCCCTTCAAAACCGTATATCAACAATCTGTAAAAAGAACGCCAGCATGATACAAGATCAATGTCGAAAATAAAAGGACTCGATATATTTTTTTGGAATCAACTCCACACCCCGACCGTAATTGTGTATGGGTAATCCCACATGATTACCCATACACGAAACCAATCAATCCATTGTCAAAACAGCACGGAAACGTACTTTGTTGGTGATCATCTTATCGTAAGCTTCGTTCACTTTCTCCAAGGGGAAGGTCTCAATTTTCGGTTTGATTTTGCTCATTGCACTGAATTCGAGGGTTTCTTCCGATTCTTTGGCGTGACCACTTGGCCAGCCGGAGATCTTTTTACCGGACAACAATGCAAACGGAACGACTTCCATATTATCCGCGGCTGCAGCTACGATCACCAGATTACCACGGGACGACAGCCCGCCAACTAACTGGCTGATGGCTTTGCTGTTAGGCGCTGTTGCCAGGATGACATGGGCTCCTCCCATTTTAGCCAGTTCTTTTGCCGGATCCATTTTCTCGGTGTTGATGTAATAGTGAGCACCCAGTTCAAGCGCCAGTGCTTCCTTGCTGCTGCCGTGCGACAAGGCAATGGTCCGGTATCCTGCCGCGCGGGAATATTGCAATGCAAGGTGACCCAGACCGCCGATGCCTAACACCGCCACGAGATCACCCGGTTTGGCTCCGCTGTTACGCAAGGCATTATAGGTCGTGATTCCGGCACACAGCAACGGGGCCGCCTCGGCCGATGACAATTCTTCCGGCACGCGGGCAAGAGCCTCAAACGGCGCCGTCATGTACTCAGCATAGCCACCATCGTAGGATATGCCTGATATTTGTGCATTCTCACAGTTTATAAAATCGCCTTTCCGGCAGGGTTCGCAGTGAAAACAGTGGCCGCCATGCCATCCGACACCAACACGTTCGCCTTCTTTCCATCCCGGCACTTCACTACCGGTTTTCACGATTTTTCCGATCACCTCGTGACCCGGCACGCGTGGATACTGGATCCCTGGAAACACCCCTTCTTTAACGAAGTAATCGCTGTGGCATATTCCGCAGGCTTCGACTTTGATTAACACCTGGTTCGATTGCGGTTCTGGAATTGGCTTATCAACTAACTCAAACGCCCCTCCTGCTTTTGATACCTGCGCAGCTTTCATTGTTGCCATAATGTATTCAACCTGGTTTTGATTAATAATTCGATCAGTGTGTAGATTGTAACAGGTTGAACCATGCGTTTGTTCCAGATGAAGAAAGCTTAAAGCCATCAGCTTTTGCAAGTCAGCCGGTTATTTACGGATTATTTCTCCACAGGATTTTCGCAGACCAGACTCCTTATACATGAACCATGCGAATCTGATTTTTGAGATGATACCGCACCTGCACTTGAATGGTTTAGTCAAAAATTTGGCGGGTAAAAATACCCGAGGTTACGGATACGACGAAGAATGATGCGCTACGGTTTTACTGGCCTCAGGACACTACAAAAAGTAACGTGACGTACCTGGGTAATACAAACAGCGACAAGTTGCCCTATTGGCCTTATAACTTTTAAAAATAGAAATCCACATATGTGATTAATTCTGCTTTCCTGATCAATCCGCCGGTATCGCGTTAACAGAAAGGAACTCCCACCAGTCTGTGGCATCCATCTTTAAGAACTTTTCGCCCTTTTTGATTGCCTCTTCGCCCAGTGCTGTTTTCCTTTTTTTCAGTCGTTTCCTGATGGCCTTGTAGTCGCTCTCTTTCATCAAATCTTTGTGTGATTTCAACCATTTTTGCAGCACTGAGTAATCATTATAGAGACCCAACTGTTCTGTTATGCTCTTGACATATTGCTCTTTGTTCCTCAGCTCATCGGTTCCGCTCCCGTTGAAAATATCCAGTTGGTACTGTAGGTGCTTCAGGCTTTTGCGCCAGGCGTGCATGAACCGAGTCTTCTCTTTTTTTCTGGCTTTTTTCCCTTTGCATAAAGCATCTGTAAACAGATCCTTACTGGCAAATGACAGATCCTCTAAAATCAGGGTATCGGATATAACAGGTCGCAGAAGTAATGAATGCCTTTCGATATACTTTTGAATTCCTTTAAGGACCTCTTTTTCTGTCAATTCCCGGATAGCGCCCTCATATTCCTGATCCAAAACCTTCCGTACCTCCGACAGATACGTTTGCTCCCTGTCTGTCATCATATGGCTGATGCCATATCGCATAATGGCGGAATCACGTGGAGCAGCGAGGCGTTCCCCGAGCATCTTCCACTGATCTCCCCGCTTCATTGCCAGGGATTTGTCCAGTGGTTTCAACAATAACTCAAGCGTTCGCAAACGCTTAAATGATTTTCGAACCTCGTGAACTGCCGTGTCCACATCAGGATTCGAACACTGCTCACATATCAGCCCAATCTGCTTTTCCCGAAAAGCCGACAAATACGTCGAGAGATCAGATATGATGTTTTCCTCCATTTACATAACATTCGTTCCTCTTACTTATATCAAGATAGCAAAAAGGAGGAAACACTGTATGTCAATGGCTCCTCTTAACCGCAGCCAGCCTGGCAGAGGCTGCACTATCCAGGAGCCAGTGCACCTCTCCATTTTCAGCTTTGATATATTGGGACGGCCATTCTTCCGGTTGACGCGGGCCTTCGATAATGCCTTTTACGATAT
The DNA here is from genome assembly GCA_963787205.1 of uncultured bacterium. GTDB lineage: Bacteria > Bacteroidota > Rhodothermia > Balneolales > DATFMH01 > DATFNI01. The sequence goes on along the minus strand of CAWBCD010000029.1, from coordinate 165,761 downwards.
CGGCCTTATCCTCACCAAACACGATAAAAGCAATATTTTTAGCATGATTGATAGCCGGGATCGTCAATGTAGTCCGGTACATCTGCTGATCCTCGAGATACACCGAAGCATACCACGGGTCCTTCTTTTTCAGAACAGGCGTATGCGGAAAAAGGGAAGCCGTATGGCCGTTTGTACCCAATCCAAGATAGATTAAGTCAAACTCAGGATATTTCGTATCGAAGAACGAATGCAGTTTCTTGCCGTATACTTCTGCAGATATCTCTGCCGAATCCTCATAAGGTACCTCGTGAACATTATCATTGGGTATGGGCACGTTGTTGATGAATTGCTCACGGGCCATTCCGATGTTACTGCGGGGATCATCATGAGGGACATATCGCTCATCCCCCCAAAAAAGATGAACCTTATCCCACGGTATCGACTCAATACGGGGCAACTCGCTGAGAAGCTTGTATGTCTGTTCCGGGGAATGGCCGCCTGAGAGTGCGACACTGAACCGGCCGTTGTTCTTAACGGCTTCACGTGCCGTCTCCACAAACAGATCAGCCGCGACCCCCGCCACCTTGTCCGGATCATTCAAAATTTTGAGCATTACTTTTTCGATTTTGATGAACTGTCGTGATTATTCTCAAGCGGCATCATCAGCCATGTGTTGCCGTCCTGGGCGATGAGCGCTTCGGCACCTTCCGGTCCCCAGGTACCGGCGGCATAGTTCGGGAAATCCATCGGATTCGTGGCTTCCCAGTGGTTAATGATAGGCATCAGAACGTCCCACGCCGCATTGACCTGGTCGGCGCGCATGAACATAGTTGCATCACCTTTCATCACATCCAGAAGCAGCGTTTCGTAGGCCTCCGGCGTCTCGCTCTCGTACTGCTGTTCATAATTAAACTGCATCTCCACCGGATTCAGGATCATCTGCAGCCCCGGATCTTTCGCAAGAAACCGCAGTTTAATGCCCTTTTCAGGCTGAATATTCAAAATCAGCCGGTTCGGAGTCAGGTTGACATGGGTCTCGCTCGGGAAGGCTTCGTGGGGCACAGGTCGAAACTGTATCGTGATCATGGACACCTGCTTTAAGAGATGTTTCCCGGTGCGCAGGTAGAATGGGACACCTTGCCAGCGCCAGTTGTCTATGTAGAGCTTGAGCGCTGCATAGGACTCTGTTTTTGATTTGGGGTCGACCCCATCTTCATTTCGGTACCCGATCATTTTCTTGCCTTCGATCCAACCCGGACCATACTGGCCTCGCACAGCAAAATGCGGGACCTGTTCGGGTTTAATCTTCCGTGTTGCATGGAGAACATCCACTTTCTTGTTGCGTACCTCATCGGCATTGAAATTTACCGGTGGCTCCATCGCAATCAGGCAGAACAACTGCATTAAGTGATTCTGGATCATGTCACGCAGTGCGCCTGCGTGGTCGTAATACCCGCCGCGGTGTTCCACTCCAACTTGTTCCGCCACGGTAATCTGGACATGGTCGATGTAGTTGCGATTCCATATCGGTTCAAACAGTGCATTGGCAAAGCGGAAGGCCATCAGGTTTTGTACCGTTTCCTTACCGAGGTAATGGTCAATCCGGTAAATCTGGCACTCATCGAAGAAACTTGTCATATGCTCGTTGAGCTTACTGGCCGACTCAAGATCATGACCAAATGGCTTTTCGACGACAATACGTGAACTTTGCGAGTCGTCGGACAGTCCAGACTTGCTTATGTTTTCGCTGATCGGTTCAAAGAAACGCGATGATGTCGCCAGGTAAAAGACACGGTCGCAGGAACCGTCGAGGTCCTTTTCCAGTTTCTCAATGTCGGATTTCAGTGATTTGAAGTTTTCCAGCTTCGTGAAATCCATCTTCTTGTATTGAAGATGCTCCGCGAACTTCTTCCAGTCGTCTGCTTTGACCTTGCCGCGCCGGGAAAAATTGTTAATCCCGTCTTTCACTTTATCCCGGAATTTGTCATCTGTCATATCTTTGACATCGATGCCGAGCACGACAAAATGCTCGGGCATCCAGTCTTCAAGATATAGATTATAGATGGCGGGCATCAGCTTACGCCAGGTAAGATCGCCGCCGGCACCAAATATGGCAAGAATTGTTTCTCCGGGTTTTGCTGTACTAACCAAAACTAAGACTCCTTTTAATTTTTAATGATTGTCCGGAATTGCTGCACTTGTATTAATTGCCACAGAGGCACTGAAATACACAGAGAAAATATTCTGTGATTCTCCGCGTTTCCGTGGCTTTTGATTGTAACAATCAGGAATTGTATGAGATTGTTTCGACTAAGGATAGTTATTTTATTTTTCACTCCATTCCGAATGAAAAGTACCTTCCTGATCCACTCTTTCATAGGTATGAGAACCAAAATCGTCACGTTGTGCCTGGATCAGGTTGGCCGGCATCCACGAACTACGATAGGCATCAAAATAGCTCAGCGATACACTAAGAGCCGGAACAGGGACACCCATTTCAATAGACTTGCTCACAACGTATCTCAGGTCCGATTGTGTTTTTTGAAGCTTGTCGACAAACTTCGAATCCAGTATAAGATTCGACAGATCAGGATTACGATCATAGGCCGCCCGGATATCCTCGAGCAACGCTGCGCGTATGATGCAGCCGCCACGCCATATCCTCGCCACATCCTTCAGGTTCAGATTGAATTTGTAATGATCGGAAGCCACCCGCAGTTGATGCATCCCCTGGGCGTAGCTGGCAACCATCCCGAAGTAGACTGCATTTTTTAGCTTGCCGACGAAAACCTTATGATTTCCCGTGCCATCTTCCTGCAACTTGCTCAGTTTGTATAGATCACCGGCTTTATCGCGATCACTCTTGAAACCGGATAGGTCACGCATAGCCACGGCAATATCAAGCGTAGGTACGGCAACCTGCAATTCCATGGCATCCTGGGAAGTCCATTTCCCCGTACCTTTCTGTTTGGCGCTGTCTTTGATTTTGTCGATGAGCCAGCCTTCACCTTTGTCATCGTGTTTGGCGAATATTTCGGCTGTGATTTGAACCAGGAAGGAGTCGAGTTCGACTTCATTCCAGCTCTTGAAGGTCTCATGAAGCTGTTGATTGCTCATCCCGAGACCGTCCTTCATCAGTTGATAACTCTCGGCAAGAATCTGCATAATGGCATACTCAATCCCATTATGCACCATCTTCACGTAGTGTCCGGCTGACCGCGGCCCCAGAAAGGTCACGCAGGGATCGCCATCTACTTTTGCTGCCGCTGCCTCCAGGATCGGTTTTACACGATCGTAGACCGATTCGGTTCCACCCGGCATCATGCTCGGTCCGAAACGGGCACCTTTCTCCCCACCGGAAATTCCCATTCCCATAAAGTGGATCCCCTTGTCCTTCAGCTCGTCAAAATGGCGTTCGGTATCCGTGAAATGAGAGTTTCCGCCATCGATGATCAAATCATCCTTATCAAGAATAGGAACCAGTTCATCAATGACAGAATCAACAGCCTTGCCCGCCGGCACCAGCATGATGACGGATCTTGGCTTCTTGAGGCTGTTTACAAATTCCTTTACGTCCGTGAACCCGTTCACATGCAGCTTGCCTGATTCTTTATCCAGCGCTTTGGCTTTGTCAGGATCTGTATCGAGACCGGCAACGGAATATCCGTTGTCCGCCATATTCAAAACAAAATTACGGCCCATTACACCCAGGCCGATCATCCCTATATCATATTGTTGTTTATCCATGATTTTCCCTGTTACATCTTTTCTTTTGTTAACAATCTTATTCATTTAATCCCAAGGCAGCCATTTCTTTTTTGGTAGACTCGAGGCCACGATGATGAATGCCGTTGAAACCCAGCGATTGGGCTATTTCAACGAACATATGACGATCGTCGATATATACCGATCGCTGCGGTGGGACCTGTGAGACGTCCATGGCCACCTTGTAAATGTCCTCATCAGGCTTGCGAAAATGAACGAAGGACGAGGAGATAAAAGCATCTATGAAGTTTGCCAGTTCGAAGGTGTTGATGCGGTAATCATTCAGTTCCCTTCCCTCATTCGAGATGACATATGTTCTCAGATTGTGCTTGGTCTTGATGTCTTTAATAAAGGCGATCATGTCATCAAACGGCTTTGACTGTGCAAACATGAATTTCTTAAAATCTCCTTTCGTAAATGAACGCTCCTTATAAAAAACAATACGATCCAGATATTCGTCCAAGCTCAGTTTTCCCGCTTCATAGGTATCAAATGTCAGGTGATGCCGTTCCTGGAGTTCGTCGGCATCCAGTCCGAAATGCTCTACAGCTCTGTCCCGGGCCTGCCGGTCCCATCCATTGGTCAGTAAAACGCCGCCGATATCCAAAAAAAGTGCTTCTATATCTGTATTATTAGTCATTCATTACTCCTGAATTGATTACCAGATTATGTTTTTGATACTATTCTCCGACCTGACTCCGAGAAAACCACCTGCCGGCCCGTAATGGTTTCCGGCATATAATGATAGACCACCCATACACCGATTATGAGCAGGACTGCCAGCGTAAAAAACGGCAACTCAAACGAGATGACGGCAAGCACACCGGCCAACAATGGTCCCAGCGCAATACCGAGACCAAATCCCATTGTAATAACACTCATTTGTCTTCCTGTACCACCTGATTTCGACAAATCGGCGCCAACGGCAAAAGCCGGCGCTGCTATGGCTCCGGCAGCAACTCCCTGAAAAATACGCAGTACAATAAGTTGCCACAGGGCAGTTACTTCACCCAATAAGGCTGTCGCGGGAGCCATGAGTAGGAGGCCGCCGAGTAACACAATTTTGCGACCAACCTTATCCGAATAATGTCCGAGCGGAATTTGGGTAACCAGTCGGCCGGCCATAAGCATACTGAACGCGACTCCAAATCCAAAAGCCGTGATATCGAGGCGGGCATTAAACTCGTTCTCCAGTGTCACAACCATCGAAAAAGCCGCTGCCATCAGGAAAGTCGCAAGGCTGGCACTCAGGATTCCGGGATTCAGGAGAGACAGATCGAAGATTCGAAATCTGCTTTTAATGGATTTCGGATCTGTGTCAGCAGACACTTCGTCTTCCACATCCCTGACCCATGCCTGAACCATAATCATGGCGAGGGCGACAAATATCGCACCCACGACAAATGCCGTATTAAAACCATACCGCGTCAGCAGATAACCGCCAATGACGGGACCTATCGAAAAACCAATCATTCGGAATGTACTGTAAATACCCATCGATCCGCCCCGGGTTCTTTTTTCTGTGATGGAGGACATCAAAGACAACGATGCAGGTATAGTCAGTGCAACACCCACTCCCTGCAACGATCGCAGCAAGAACAGGGACAGGAAATTACCGGCATAAATAAACAGGATGGTACTGACACCGATTATAGCAAGTCCAACCTGTATCAATAACTTCCGTTTATTCAACCTGTCGCTTAGAGCCCCGGCAAACGGTTGAAGGAGGCTGTTGATCAGACCATAGGCTGAAATCAACAACCCGACCAACACCGGCAGTGCCATATGGAAATACTGCTTGGGCAGCTTGGAAATATATATGGGTATGATCACGATCAGGATGCTGTTGCCAAGCGCATCCGCCATACGCGCCACAGAAAGAGCCAAGACCGGTTTATTTAAACCGATGCTCTCAAAAATTCGTGTTGGTTCCTTCAATCTAATTAGCTTTCTGCCGTCGTTTACTTTCTTTATCCGGCGACATGTTTATGCCCTATTTTTTCGCAGGCTTCCTTTATTTCTTCTTTCAATGCCTTGAGACCGATTACAAGCTCATCACCCATATCGACCCTGAGTACACGCCGGTCGTGACGACCGAGTGCTTCAAGGTCACCGATTGCCTGAGCCTGCCTCAAAACACTGTAACCGTACGGCTTACCTGGAATTGAACGGTCAACAGGATCATTCATTGTCAATTGAAGAAACAATCCGCAGTTGGTACCGCCTTTGTGAAATTGCCCTGTAGAGTGAAGGAACCTCGGTCCATATCCCAGGGTAACCGCCGCATTCAAGCTGTGTTGCAGTTCAGTGCGCATTTCCTGAAGAAGCCGCGAAACCTCTTCATTCTCAGTCAAAAATGCCTGGATGGCGATATAATCGTGATGTCCCGTTTCACTTAAGAACGCTGTTAAGATATTATCACCACTTGATTTAAACCAGTCTGCATAATATTTCAGCTTATCGCTGGTAACAGCCGGTTTCTTTTCAGGCATATGCCCTTTATCGGATACTTCCTGCAACAGACGCTTGGTGTTATCCTTGCTCTCCTGCACATTTGGCTGATTGAAGGCATCGATACCTAACACGGATCCGGCAGTCGCCGTGGCAAACTCCCAGCGCACCATTTCCTGGCCGATATCATACACATCACTCAGCTGGATAGAGACCACAGGGTGGCCATCTTTTTTCAGCGCGTCCACCTTTTTATCTCTCTCAGAATCTTTTTCGCCCTTTAGACTGAAATGGACAAACACACGATCATTGCTGTAAGCAACCGGATCGAGAAGTGCCTCACCCGTAACCGGCAGGATACCGGTATCTTCCTTACCTGTGCTCTCAGCCAGTAATTGCTCCAGCCACATCCCGAGTGTTGCCAGTTTGTCCGGCATGATAAATGTGAGTTTGTCGCGTCCTTCGTTGGCCATAGCACCGATAGCCGAACCCAACTGTGCAGCAGGATTCTTTCCAACTGCCATATCATGCGAGCAGGCATGAAGCATGCGCATCGAGCGCTCGAGCAATTCTCCGATGCGAACACCTTTCAATACGGCCGGAACGAGTCCGAAGTAACTAAGTGCGGAATAGCGCCCGCCAATGTCTTTGAAATTCAGAAAAGTATGTCTGAAGTGTTTCTCCCTGGCGTAATCGGTCAGCGGGGATCCGGGATCTGTGATAGCAACGAAGTTTTCACCGGCCTTGTCACCGCGTTTTTCCTTCACTTTTTCGTAGAAGTAGTCGCCAAATGAGCGGGTTTCCGCCGTCGTACCCGATTTGGTTGCCACAATGAACAAGGTGGTTTCCATCGGGTGATTTTTTTCGACATCGATGACAGCAGCGGGATCCGTCGAATCGAGGACGGTTAGCGGCAGACCGTCTTTGTCTCCTGGTAGTGCCTTTTCAAATACGATAGGTGCCAGGCTGCTGCCGCCCATACCCATATGCACGACATGCGTGAATCCGGCTTCCCTGACCTCACGGGCAAATCGGTCCAATTGAGGGACGACGTCGAGCATCGTGTCGGCAACATCCATCCAGCCCATGGCATTACGAATCACCTCTTGTTCTTCCGGATTATCTTGCCATAATGATGCATCCTTATCCCACATCCGTTTGACGAACTTTTCAGAATCGAGCATATTCCTGGTTTTAGAAACCAGCGACTCATAACTACCAAGATCGAAATTCATGGGGTCGATCTCATCGGTTGAGACCTCTTTCATCTTTTCGGACAGCGTGTGGATCAGCTTGTCGTAAGGTTTGTTGAACTTATCAACACCTTCATCCTCCAGCTGCTGCGTTACTTTCTTAAGATCAACACCGACATCCGACAGCATATCAAGGACTTCTCGTGCCAGTTCGGTGTCTTTTTCAAGTCGCGGAGCTGCTTTACCATGATCCCGGAATGCGTCAACCGTTTCCATCGGTATGGTGTTTACTGTTTCCGGTCCGATCAGGGCTTCCACATATTTTACATCGCTGTAATCGGGATTTTTGGTGCTTGTACTTGCCCATAACAGACGCTGTTTGGCACCGCCGGCCTCACTGATTTTGCTATACCGGTCATCCGAATAGATTTCCTTGAAAATCTGATAGGCAATACGCGCGCTGGCTATCGCCGTTTGTCCATGCATTCTTTTTGCGAGTGTTGCTTTGTCTCCTTCACCCTTCATCTTTTCTTCCAGCATTGAGTCAACCAGTACATCAATTCTGCTCAGGAAGAAACTCGCTACCGAGGCAATGTTTTTGATCGATTTTCCGGCTTTCATCCGGTCTTCCAATCCTGAAAGGTAGGCATCGGCGACCTCCCGATACCGGTCCAGGTCGAACAGCAGGGTGACATTTACATTGATTCCCTCGCTGATGGCCTTCCTGATCGCCGGCAATCCTTCTTTTGTCCCCGGAATCTTTATCATCACATTTGGCCGATCAACTGTTTCCCAGAGATGCCGGGCTTCCTCAATCGTTTTTTCTGTTTCATGAGCCAGGTGCGGGTTCACCTCGATACTCACAAATCCGTCACCGCCGTCGGTTTCATCATACAGAGGGCGGAAAAGATCGGCAGCGTGCTGAATATCTGCAATAATAAGTCGCTCATAGACTTCTTCCGGCTTCAGGCCTTTATGGGCCAGCGACTCGACCGCTTCCTGATAATCTTTGCTATCGACGATAGCTTTTTCAAAGATGGACGGATTTGAGGTCATTCCCCGAATCCCATCATCACTGATGAGTTTCTGCATCTCGCCGGACACCAGGATTCCTCTTCTAATAAAATCGAGCCATATGCTCTGATCAAACTTGTGCACTTCCTGTAGTGGATTACTGTTCGTCATGATATCTCCTTGTTTTCCAATTCTGCAATTTTTTTCAATCTTCTCTCAAACCGGTCAACCGGTATATAATCTGCGTTGAGAAACGCTTTAACTAATTCCAGTGCCAAAGCATATCCGGTAACCCGGCCGCCAAGGCATATCAAATTCATATGATCATCTTCGACTCCCTGTCGGGCCGAAAAAACATCGTGGATCAGCGCCGCTCTGACGCCATGTACCTTGTTGGCGGCAATGCAGGCTCCGACCCCACTACCACAGATGGCAATACCGCGATCGATTTTACCTTCATCAATGGCTTTGGCAAGAGGGATCACGAAGTCCGGATAATCATCGGATTCATCCAGCTTCATTGCCCCAAAATCAGAGATACTATAATTCTGATCCTGAAGTTTTTTTTTGATGATTTTCTTTAACTCAAAGCCACCATGATCGGCGGCCAACCCAACTCTTATCATAATTTTTACGATGCTTTTGAAAGGGCAGAATGAACCTTGTCACAAATATTACTAACAGTGAAGCCGTATTTTTTCATTACTGTTTCACCTGGTGCTGACGCACCGTACTTGTCTACGCTTATCGTAGTGATTGCGTCACCTACATATGGTTTCCAACCGAGGGAAACTCCCGCTTCAACCGCAACGATTGGCACATTTTTCTGAAATAACTTCCTCCTGTATGAATCATCCTGTTTGTCAAAAAGGTTCCAGCTCGGCAGGCTCACGACGCGAATATTCAAATCTTCCTTTTCGAGTTCTTTTGCAGCCTCAAGTGTAAGATGCACCTCAGAGCCTGTAGCGGTCAGAATGACATCGGGTTTTGCGTCGGCTGAAGTCTCGTAAAGTGTATATCCCCCTTTATCCAGATTCTTTGCAATGTTCTGGTACTCGCCGGGATCAATGACGGGTAACCCCTGACGTGTCAGGACTAAAGCAACAGGTCCATCCTTGTGAGATACGGCAATTTTCCAGGCTTCCCTCGTTTCGTTGGCGTCGGCCGGACGTATCACCGTCATGCCCGGTATCGCCCGCAAGCCAACCAGTTGCTCAACAGACTGGTGGGTCGGGCCGTCGCCTCCAAGGCCAATACTGTCATGTGTAAATACGTAGATCACATGCAAGCCATTCATCGAAGCCAGTCGCATCGGCGGACGCATATAGTCACTGAAAATCAGGAAGGTCGCTCCAAAGGGTAACAAACCTCCGTGCAGTGCCATACCATTCAGGATGCCGCCCATGGCATGTTCGCGAACACCAAAGTGCATATTGGTGCCTTCAGGTGTATCCGCCTCAAAGTCGTCTGCATCGTCAATTGCCGTTTTATTACTCCCGGCAAGGTCGGCGGAGCCTCCTATCAACTCCGGAATTTTTTTTGCCAGTGCATTGAGCACTTTCCCCGATGCATCTCTTGTGGCTATCGGACCATCATCTGCCGTAAATTCAGGCAGATCATCAGACCAGTTTTCCGGTAGTTTGCCGTCCAAAATTCGTTTCAGTTCTTTGGCCTTTGAAGAATACTTCTTCTGATATTGATCGAATAATTTATTCCATTCGGCTTCACGTGCCCGGCCAAAATGACCGATTTGCTCGAAATGTTTTTTGGCTTCTTCTGGTACATAGAAGGTTTTGTCCTCCGGCCAGCCTAAGTTCTTTTTCGTCAGTCTAACCTCTTCTTCACCTAAAGGCTTACCGTGTGCAGCAGCAGTATCCTGTTTGTTAGGACTTCCGTACCCGATGTGTGTGCGGACTTCTATGATTGACGGGCGATCCTGTTCTACTCTTGCATTGTTTATTGCCCCTTCGATGGCATCGATATCGTTTCCATCTTCAATGCTCTGCGTATGCCAGTGAAAAGCTTCAAAACGTTTCATCCGGTCTTCGGTGAACGCAAGATCCGTATTCCCTTCGATGGATATGTGATTGTTGGCATACAACACGATCAGCTTGCCAACTCCCAGGTGGCCGGCCAGAGATCCTGCTTCCGAGGAGATCCCTTCCATCAGGTCGCCATCGCTTGCGATCGCATAAGTATAGTGATCCACGATATTGTAGCCAGTGTCATTATACCGGGCAGAGAGGGCTTTTTCGGCGATGGCCAGTCCTACCGCATTTGAGAAACCCTGACCCAGCGGACCTGTGGTCGCCTCGATGCCGGGCGTCCTGCCATATTCCGGGTGTCCGGGTGTGAGACTATCCCACTGGCGCAACTGTTTTAGTTCATCCATTGACAAATCATAACCGCTCAGATGAAGCAACGCATACTGCAATGCGCACCCATGCCCCGCTGACAAAACGAACCTGTCGCGATTAAACCAGTCTGGATTTTCAGGGTTAAAATGAAGAAATTTTTTCCATAGAACATAGGCCATTGCGGCCGACCCCATTGGTAACCCCGGGTGTCCAGACCCGGCCTTCTGAACCATATCTGCCGCTAATAAGCGAATTGTATTAATACATAATTGATCAACATCTTCGGCAACTGCTGTTTCACTCGTACTCATGGTCTCTGTAATTTTTTTGTTCATTGCAATTTTCAACCGGTCATCGTGTCAGGAGCAACCGTTGTTTTATTTTTTTACTTCATTTATATGAACGGGTTGAGTTGCCGCATCGTTCGCATTTTAGATAAGGATCAAGAAGAAAAGCGCTTTTAATTTCAGATTATCTCCTATGCCTGACTTTATAAGTAGCATGAAATTACAGGAACTGCACCAGGTTGAAGAAATTGACTTATTACAGGCTTACTGATACTGTTAGAAAACACTGCCAGGTCAATTCCTATCCCTCGTGATCAATACGATTCTACAGTGGATGCCCAGCCACTATTTGTCGAGAGCTGATACATCGAGTTCATATGCAGGCTACTCATTTTGTTAAACATTTGAGCACAGATCACGTCCCAGTTGGCTCTTTCAATTACTTTAGTCCGGCCATTTCTCCCCAGCTCTGTGGCATAATCAGGATTCTTCAACAGGCTTATCACGGCATCGGCAAGAGCTTCCGAGTCCAACTGTTCAACAAGAAGGCCTGTTTTCCCCTCATCGATGGCATCCGGTATTCCACCCGTTTTGCTGCCAATAACCGGTTTACCACACGCACTCACCTCCAGAAATACGATTCCGAATCCCTCTACACCCGGATATTCAAATTTGGAAGTCAGCACAAATACATCACATAAATTATAGTACTGCACTCTTCTTTCATCGCGGTAGGCTCCCATGAATTGCAGCTATAATTTTATGGTCATGTCACTTCATAGTCCATATTGAATCGACAACCGTCTGCCATTGTGTATGAAAAATAAAATCCGGATTTTCCTTCTGTGTAATAACCGGTAACAAGGGCATCAGGGTCACAGGCAACAGGGTATTTGCCGATGGAATTCTGTGCACATGGAACGGCTCAAGCGTATCTGTTCTATTCGTGATTTCTTATTCAGGAGCAATTACTGATACATGAGAAGCGTATTTAGTAAACCGACGGGCGAGTTTTACGGTATAGGTCTGTATTCCCCCGATATCGGGTGGAAAATCCTGACTAACAATGATAGTACGCATCATTTTTTTATATGATTAATAAAACAACATCGAAATTTTCGTATCACAAAAAACGATCAAAGAAATATTTTTATAGAATGAATTCTACAACGTCATATAGATTTAAATCCCATCCTTTCTAATCTTAACGACGTTTCAAAATGATTCTTTTTACTTTCCGTGATTCCTTGTAGCAATTTTCAATGCATCCTTTTTTTAGAAATATTTATCAATCATATAGAGACTTTTCCAAAAGCCCGAAGGCTCAAAAGCTTTTCTATTGGCTTCGGAAATTGTTCCTGGCTGGTGTTTTTATTTTTCTTATTTATCAACTCTGGCAAATTGGGTGGGAAAATGTCCTGAAATCACTCCCTACCGACCCGGTCTTCTATCTGCTTTACATTCCCATTTTTTTTCTGCTTCCGGGATCAGAAATATTTATTTACAGAATACTATGGAAGACACGCTTCCGGGATATTTTTCCGGTTCTTTTAGTCAAGAAAGTGTACAATAGCGACGTCGTAGGGTATTCAGGCGAGATCTTTCTATTCAACTGGGCAAATCGTTCACTTGAAAGACAAAACCTTGATCTACTCCGGGATATAAAAGACAATAATGTTATTTCGTCGATTGTATCCACATTAGTTACTCTAATTGTTTTATTACTTTTTTTTAAGACAAATCCAGAAACGTTCAATAGATGGTTTCAGAAGATCCCAAATAATGAACTTTGGTATATCCTTTTATCATTAGCAATACTTACTTTACTGATCTATAAATTCAGAAAATATCTCGTATCACTACCCTTAAATAAATCGCTTGAAATTTCTTCGATACATTTTGGCCGTCATTGTCTGGGATTCTTTCTACAAGTATATCAATGGCATATCGTTTTGCCCAATGTACCGATGTATATATGGTTTACTTTCATTGCCGTCCAGCTTGTTATGACCCGACTTCCTTTTCTGCCAAATGTTGATCTTATCTTTTTAAGCTTAAGTATAAAACTGACTCAGATAATGGGAGCACCTCTAGCAGCCATAACTGCCATCATGACCATAAATAGTGTGATGGGGAAAGCTCTGCATTTGTCGATTTATTCGTATTACCAGATTTTTTCCGCTAAAAAGACGGAATTGGAAACTGTTGATCCAACTTCTCAAAACACTACAATCTTAGAATCACTTTCTGAGTCAATGGATCATAAATGACTTCATTTATTTCTTAGACGTTCCTTCCTGGCGTTGTACGTTCAGTAAGCCGTTCTGAAATGCAAAACAGTATCCAGCTTATACTTTCTGGTCACTCGCCACTGCTTTCATTTGCAGATTTTGCTGTACCAATATTGGTATTTGCCGTTATTCTGTGCCATACTTTTTGTGCGAAGCTTTCAAATGGGATCTTTTCGTGTTTCCAGCCGAAATGCAGACTAAATGGGGTCACCCACGTGTGATCATTCAGTCCCGGGAATAAATGCAGGGATCGACTAATAAAATTTCTGATTTTATCAGACTTAATCCCCCTCAAGTCGTTCATGAGTTGACTGTTATAATACAGGTAGCGTACATCGCGAAACTCAGGATCAAACCTTACATATGAACTAATAAAATCTAATTGAGGGCTTCTGTTACCCTGGTACCAAGGGATTACCGGCAGGCTTAAGCGGGACATAGCCATTGCAAAACCCCACTCGTCACTCTCTTCCGTTGATCCATCCGGCAGAATACGTGACCTGAAGTGAGTATCATCCTTACTTTGCATATACATGTTCGCCAGTTCACAGACAGATTTGGTTGTGTCGCAGTTTCTGGCATAAATCATTCCGGACTGGACTCGGCTCAGATAGGTCAATCCAAACCGTTTTAATGTTTTCCTGCGCCTGTTTAATAAAACATCCGACAACACCCGGAAACCCTTATGGGTGCCGAAAAAAATGTCTGATTTAAGATGGCCTGTTATTGTAAATGAATATGTAGAAAGAGATTTCCAGAGCTCGTCAGGATTTTTACACCAGATAATATCACTATCCAGAAACAGGTTCGCCCCAAAAGGCATATATTTTTCAACGTTATGCTTAAATCCAATAATGGATCTGTGTGCCGGACCTAACGGTTCGATGACATCAAACCAACTCAAAAGATTGTACTCTCTCAGAATAGATTCGTGATGTTGATCACAAAATAATGCAACCTGGCGTTTTTGATCGTACCTGCGCAGACTGTAAACAGATGCCAGAACGTGTTTTAAATAATCAATCTTCCCGTAGGAATTATACACATAACCTTCAGTTGAGCTATTCAGGATGTTCTCAGATAGTGATATACTTCTCATATTTTAACCCATCTAGGAATTGCTACTTCATAAAAATGTGTATTAATCCGCTTACACGAATAATACAGGAGGCACACAACCAACATTACTCGTTGTTTTTGTTGCTTCACAGCCTTCACCAACAGCTTCTGCACACCGATATTTTTATACACCATCAAAAATAAACTTACATAAAATAATAGAAGGATTATATGATAATGGAAACGGTTACGGCAAAAAAAAACAAATTATTTGTTTGTCACCCCATTTTTATCCACTGAACCAAAGTATCTATTTCGACCGTGCTTAATGGCTGCCGTCCATACTCTGAACTATAACTGTTCATTAAACTATTATAGGTTGCCATATTTACACCATAAGCACTTCCATTGATATGACAACCGCCTTAACTGCTCCCGCAGTTGTTAAAAATGCGTTGGATATTCTTTCCATAATAGGTATCGGGAAGGGGATTGGGATTGGAAGAACCTGTTGCGTTATTATTACTGCATCCAGATACGATGAGTGCCACAACTGCCAACACAATGGAAGACAAATTACTCGTCATCAGCTTTCGCATATGGGTTATTATTCAATTGTTTAATCTTTAACTGTACGGTAGTTGTAACGATTTTACATCATATCCTCAATTCTATAAGTGCTGGAAAGTGGTAACTAATCAGTATGATGTGACAATCTTATCGAACCATCGAACCTACCTGACCAACACTCCAAAAAAACGGATTTCTTTTGAGTTTAGTACGGCATTAAAATCTGTCGTGACCACTGTGAGGCTTGCCTTTTTAGATAATAAACAATCTTTTATATCTTATTCAGACAAGGTATAAATTATTATTTCTAATGATCATGTAGAGAATATGTAGAATTTACGTGTTTTCTTGCTGTTGATTACAACATACCAACAGGGCACTCTTACCATATACTTTCTGTTTACATACAGAACAGGGAATCAATGAATACCTCAGGCATTCTCTTAAAAGATTTTTCAGGTATTTGATTCTGTAGTTTTTCTGAACAATGTTTATAAGAGTGACTATATTATACATTATGAGGGTATAACCATAAACATAATAAAATCAAATATAGAACCGATTTCCTGACTATTATTTCTACACTTAAGCAATTAATCACCAAGGGCTAACAAACGATACCCTTAGCGTACCGCAAGAAAAGCAAACCATACGTCAACAGACCATTAACGAGAACACCTAAAACTTACGATATTGTCTTACGGTATTGTCCGAGTCCTTAATCCCATTCATTAATTGACTTTGAAATTAAGGGCTCTTATCCCGATGTTCGGGAGGAGTTTTATGACTTATACATATTACAGTAACCTGCTGAAAACCAATCTTTTGCCGGAAAGCCAATTTGCCGGCCACTTCTCATTAATAAGGAGATTCTACTCATGTTAAAGGAAACTAAAGAACATCCAAAAAGTAACTACGGGTTAGATTATATAGGTTTGGGAAATCATACCAATCTGGTTTGGAATCTGACACCGGCCGAATACTATGAAGAGATTATTAAAAACGGAGAAGGCGTTCTGACAGATAATTACGCAATTCGTGTTTTGACTGGTAAATACACCGGCCGATCACCGAAGGACAAATTTGTCGTTGACGATCAATCTGTTCATGATGACATCGATTGGGGACCGATTAATCAACTTACTTCAGACGAGGTTTTTGATCAGCTCCATCAAAAAATGCTTGATTATCTGAAGGATAAAAAACTATACGTTATTGACGCTTTTGCTGGTGCCGATACTGACTACCGGCTGCCAATACGCGTCGTCAGTGAGGCCGCCTATCATGGTTTATTCTCGTACAACATGTTCCGTCAGCCGACGGAAGAAGAGCTGAAAGATCATAAACCGGAATTTACCGTTCTGGCAGCGACCAACTTCCACTCAGATCCTGCAATCGACAAAACCCGCACGGATATTTTCGTCCTGGTAAATTTCACCAAAAAGCTGATTCTAATCGGTGGGACAATGTATTCGGGCGAAGTAAAGAAAGGTATTTTCTCCGTGATGAACTATCTGTTACCTCACAAGGGAGTTATGCCGATGCACTGTTCTGCCAATATTGACAAGAATGGCGACACAGCAATATTCTTTGGTCTTTCAGGAACCGGGAAAACGACTCTTTCTGCCGATCCTGACAAAACGCTCATTGGTGATGACGAACACGGCTGGAGCGACAACGGGGTCTTCAATTTTGAGGGTGGCTGCTATGCCAAGACCATTCATCTGTCTGCCGAAGGTGAACCGATGATTTATGCTACCACTCAAATGCCAGGTACCATCCTCGAAAATATTCCCCTTGATGTAAACCGTAAACCGGATTTTGATGATAACCAGTACACCGAGAATACCCGGTGTTCCTATCCGCTGGATTACATACCAAATGCAAGTAAAGATGGCTTCGGTGGTCATCCACAAAATATCATTTTCCTTACGGCTGATGCATTTGGAGTCTTACCTCCTATTTCCAGCCTGACACCTGAACAGGCTATGTTCCACTTTATCAGTGGTTACACTGCGAAAGTTGCCGGAACGGAACGTGGGGTAACCGAACCACAGGCCACATTTTCTGCATGTTTCGGAGCCCCTTTTATGCCCATGCATCCAACCGTTTATGCTGAAATGCTCGCAGAAAAAATTCGCACCTACGGATCCAGAGTGTGGCTGGTAAACACTGGCTGGACTGGTGGTCCATACGGAGTCGGCACACGAATGAAACTGGCGCACACACGACGAATGCTTAGTGCCGCTATAGCTGGTGAATTGGATAATGCTGAATACATAACCGATCCGATCTTTGGTGTCAGCATACCAACAAAAGTAGCTGGTGTCCCCGATGAAGTGCTTATCCCCAGAAACACCTGGCAGGATAAAGCCGCCTATGACAAGAAAGCAAGAGAACTGGCTAATATGTTTGTAAAAAACTTTGAGAAATATAAAGAAAAGGCCAGTTCATCCATCATCGAGGCAGGACCAGTGGTCTGAATTCTGATTCATTTCTGACAAACACATAAAAGCCGGTCCCTTTAACTTTAGGGATCGGCTTTTTTTGTGTCTTGTAAAAGTTCTGTCTCTACTCCATCCCCCAGATAATTGATCTCTTGGTTAATCTTTCCATCAAGTCAGCTTTGCTTGATGCCGTTATCAATGATAGACCAAAACCGGCCGGATGTCCTCATCAAGTAATCTATCAAGCGTAGATCCGAAAGCGAACCTGTGCCACATTGATCCGCTGTGTGTACCGGCAACCAACAGATCGATTTCAAGCTGGTCGGCTGTAAGGATCAGCTTATCGGCTATATCGCCCTTTGAGAGGTTACTGACATCTACGTTTGGCATTCCGTGGTCCTCGAGATATCCGGCTGCCAGGCTTAGCAATAGATCTGCATCTTTTTTCACATTTTCATCCTCACTTTGCCGGACATGTACAAGTATGCAGTACTCAGGATTTCCGAACGGTTGTAAATGAACCAGGCTATGCATGGCACGGATAACGGCTGGACTCCCGTCATAAGCTATCATTACACGCCGAATCGGCCGATATTCATTTCCTGCGATGAAGACCGGGATCGTGGCATTTCTAACAATCTTTGTGAGTGTTTTTGATTCTGGTTCAGGATTACTGTAGAAAAAATTGGGCCTGCGACCGATGCAAACCAGATCATGGACTTTCATATCTTCAATAATCCGATCAAACGGTACCCCTTCTTTCATGGAAAACATGTGCTCGATACCCGTTGCTGCAATTCGTTCATCAAACTCATCGATCAATCGTTTTGAAATACCCCTGGTTTCTTTATCGAGATGTTTCTTAAGCAGGTCCGAATAGTACATCACTCCTATTCCACTTCCTACAGCTTCTGCGGCTATTTTACCTTGATCAATTACCGCAAGTCCGGTTACAGCTGCATTGTTTTTCTGAGCGATATCTATCGCATACTCAGTTGCAATTATTGTATCCGGACTTGGATCGAGTGCTACAAGAATACGCTTAATCATAGTTTTTTGGATAAATAGTTACTATTTGTAAAATTCCCCCCCCTCACGTTCCCTGCGGGCTTCTCTTTGTACGCGAGCATATATCTCAATCATCATTCTTTCAAAAGTCTATTTGCCCTATTTAAATTAATATCCAATGATTTGGTATTCCCCACTTTTTTTGCCTGTTTACTATCATTTAGCATAAAAAAACCTTCCCCGGAAAGAGAAGGCTTTACAATTATGTCTGTGGATTATTTTTGATTTAGCAGACTTGTGCGTTGCACTCAGAACACAAAATCACGAAAACCACGCATCACCATACCAGAGCGCGTTTGTCAGGTGCAACATACATGCTGTCTTCGGGGGTAACATCGAATGCCTTATACCATGGTGCCATGTTAACAACATTTCCATTCACACGGTATTTGGGCGGTGAATGCGGATCAACCTTGATCAGCATGGATTGCAATTCAGAGGTGTATTTGGTTCGCCATACTCGGGCATAAGCCAGATAAAAGCGCTGGTCCGGGGTAAAACCGTCGACATTGCCCGGGTTTCCATGTGCTTGGTAATACTTTAAAAGTGCATTATGAGCCAACAACAGGCCACCCTGATCAGCTATGTTTTCACCAAGGGTAAGTTTTCCATTCACATGAAGGCTATCAAGCACTGTAAACTGATCATATTCCCGGGCAACCTTTTCTGCACGTTCCTCAAATTTTTTCTGATCCTCTTTGGTCCACCAGTTATTCAGGTTACCGTCAGAATCATATTTCCGACCTTCATCGTCGAAACCATGTGTCATCTCATGACCAATAACCACACCAATGGCTCCATAATTTAAGGCAGCTTCGGCTTTGGGATCAAAAAACGGCGGTTGCAGGATACCTGCGGGAAATACGACTTCATTCATCGTCGGGTTATTATACGCGTTAACCGTCTGGGGTGTCATAAACCACTCATTTCGGTCAACCGGTTTACCCAGTTTATGGATGTTGCGTTGAAAGTCGAATTCTGATGCACGAATAACATTCCCAAGGTAGTCTTCCGGTTTGATTGTAACACTGGAATAATCAATCCACTTATCAGGATATCCAATCTGAACCAGGTATTTATCCAGTTTTTCAAGGGCCTTTTGTTTTGTTGCCTCACTCATCCAGTCCAGGCTCTTAATCTGTTCCCGGAACGCTTCTTTAAGATGCTGAACCATCTCATTGACCTGCCTTTTAGCCTCAGGCGGGAATGCTTTCTTTACATACATCTGACCGAGCGCCATTCCGATATTACCGTCGATGGTTTCAACGACACGCTTCCAGCGCTTTTCCATCGCTTTTCGCCCCTGCAATGTGGTACCGTAAAATTTAAAATGAGCCGCTTCAAACGGTTTCGACAGATATGAGGAGGTATGCCGTAATACATCCCATGTAAAATAATCTTTCCATACTTCCAGAGGAGTGGTCTTAATGACCTGATTCATGTTCTTCACGAACTCTGGCTGACTTACAATTACATTATTTACATCCTGAACTCCAAGCGCCTGCAACTGAGATGCCCAATCGAACTCAGGGGTCAGTTTATTAAGTTCGGATATCGTCATTTTATGATATGTCTTATCCGGATCACGACGCTCGACTCTTGTCATTGAATATTCAGCAAGATTGGTTTCCAGTTTCATGATCTCATGAGCCTTTTTATCCGCTGTTACCGAATCCACTCCAATCAGCTGAAACATGGTTGCAATATGCTGAAGGTATTGCTCTCGAATTTTCTTGAAATGAGCGCTCTTATCTAGATAGTAATCACGGTCCGGCAGTCCTATTCCTCCCTGGTTGATATAAATCGCATACTGATCCGAATGTTTCGCATCCTGATCGATATCAGTACCGTACAAGGTCCCCATCTCCTGTTTACGCAATTCAGCCAGCATTTCAGGAACATCCTTCCTGGACTTCATATTCTGGATCTGGTCAAGTAGCGGTTTGATTGGCATGTATCCCAATTGTTCAATGTGAGTGGTATCCATACCACTTATGTAAAAATCACCTACCATCGTCTGGATGCTATCGCGCTGAGTAGAGGTATCCGAAGCTTCCGCAACAATCTCTTTCAGAATATCCTGATTATGATCTTGAATCTTAGAAAATACCCCATAAGCACTTTTAGAGGCGGGTATCTTATTTATCTTCAGCCAGCCACCGTTCACATACTCAAAAAAATCGTTACCGGGAACAACGGTCGTATCCATGTTGGCTGCATTAAACTCCGGTTTTTTGTTAATACCATTTTTGTCGAGCAAGCGGTAAAGAACCCAGCCATTAGAAACACACCGGCAAGTGTACACCATTTGAGAAGCTTAGTCATACTCCAAATCCTATGTTTATGTAAGTAATAGAAGATTCTGTATAAATGAGATGGTATTGAGCGATTGAAGCTGCTACCCTCATAATTAATTATATTAAGTCTTAAGAATAGGAAAATACAATCACAGAATCGTCATATTTTTTTATGAAAATTGTCCTGTTTAAGATAAACTGGTACGAATTAATCTATTGTATGTTTCGCATAGTAAAAAGATCTGTAATTTGTTATTTAAACTATGCCCTTTCTGCCCTATCTTCCAACTGCAAAAAATAAACATCTTTCAATAACCCCGCTTGCGGGGTAAGATTATTACTGCCATGTCATATACAAAAGTTACAGCTCCGTCCCAAGGAGATAAAATTACGAGCGACGTCAATGGGAATCTTCATGTATCCGATCATCCGGTAATTCCATTCATTGAGGGTGATGGAATCGGTGTGGATATCACACCTGCAATGAAAAGAACCATTGACGCAGCTGTTGAAAAAGCCTACAGCGGGAAAAGAAAAATCGAATGGTTTGAAATCTACGCTGGTGAAAAAGCCGTTAATTTCTATGGGAACAACGAATGGCTTCCTCAAGATACACTGGATGTAATCGAAGATTATCATGTGGCCATTAAAGGTCCCCTAACCACACCTGTTGGTGGTGGTATTCGCAGTCTCAATGTTGCTCTGCGACAGAAACTTGATCTCTACGCATGTGTCCGTCCTGTTAGATATTATGATGGTACCCCAAGCCCCGTCAAGGCCCCTGAGAAAACCGACATGGTGATATTCCGTGAGAATACCGAGGACATCTATGCCGGTATCGAATTTCAGAGCGGAACACCGGAAGCGGATAAGATCATCGACTTTCTGATCAACGAAATGAAGGTCAAAAATATCCGTTTTCCGAAAACCTCATCCATCGGTATCAAGCCGGTATCGGAAGAAGGTACTAAACGGCTGGTAAGAGCGGCTATTCAATATGCAATTGATAATAACCGCAAGAGCGTGACCTTTGTCCATAAGGGAAACATCATGAAATTTACCGAGGGCAGCTTCAAAAACTGGGGATACGAGCTTGCTAAAGAAGAATTCGGAGGAAAGGATCTGGATGGCGGCCCATGGCAAAAACTGCCGAATGGTATCATCATTAAAGATATGATTGCCGATGCATTTCTGCAGCAGATACTCACGCGTCCTGATGAATATGACGTGATCGCTACACTGAATCTCAATGGAGATTATGTCTCTGATGCATTAGCCGCCCAGGTTGGTGGCATCGGGATAGCTCCAGGTGCTAACATCAACTATACGAATGGCATTGCAATATTTGAAGCCACACACGGTACAGCTCCAAAGTACGCCGGTCAGGATAAAGTGAACCCCGGGTCGCTTATTCTTTCCGCTGTAATGATGCTCCGTTACATGGGCTGGAACGAAGCCGCCGATCTCGTAGAAAAGGGAATGGAAGCTTCCATTGGTCAGAAGAAAGTTACCTACGACTTCGAACGACTCATGGAAGGTGCAACACTTCTCAAATGCTCAGAATTTGCTAAAAATATCGTTGCAAATATGTAAAAGATCGCAGAAGTGGTCATTATTGAAAAGGCTATCTATTTCAGTATAGATAGCCTTTTTCATTGAAGCTAATACTCGCCTGGATCAGATCTGAAATCACTTACCGGAGCTGGTGGAAGAGTCGGATGTCGAATCAGGCATTTCAGGATGCAGCCAGGCCCTGATAACGGGATTTCCATTGGTAGCCTCGGCATAATGAGATCTTGCTTCAGAAAGTGATTTCTTCCAGCTATCCCAAACCTGTGCCCGGCTCATGCGCATTTGAACATATGCCTTGTAGGTATTCCCATCCGCATTCACCGCCACCTTGTCCGGGCTTAACTGATCATAAAGATCATTGAGACAGGTACGCGTCTGCAAAATATACAAGGGATCCTTTGCGACCTTGACCCCGTTGCTGACCATATTCGTTCGTAATCCTTCCAGAATTTCCTGCAACTGGCTCTGGAGAATGGCTACAGAGGTATGCCGGGCTTTTGTAATCGCATTACTGGAATCAAGAGAAATGGCGGTACCGGTCGCTTCAAAGTAATCATGATGCTTTGTAAACGTTTTCGCCGTTTCATACCAGGGAGTTCTCTTGACTTCCTTCGATTCGTTCGATGATTTTTCCTTATTAGTTGCAACCGTCTTTGTGGATTGACAGCCTGCCAGCATCAAACCGGCGGCAAACATAGAAAGAAAAATGGGGAATTTTAAACCGGAAGCAATTCTTTCGTAATGGGTTTTAGTCACTATCTGTAATTATTTTTTAAGTTCATAATAGCCGGTTGAACCATCGTCTTTTTCAACTTTTAGCATAACACGCCCTTTCTTCTGAAGAGAAATTCCAATGCTTTTCTTCAAATCATCAAGATCATGCGGTTTGTGGCCATCAATTTCAAGTATGATATCATTTTCGGTTAGTCCACGATGCTGCGCTTCACTTTTTTGTTCAACCTTCGTAACGATCAGGTCGAATTTATTAAAATTATCCGGATCTGCAAGAGCCGTAACTGTAAAACCGAGATCAAATGTGGCTGAATTCAAATAGCGCTGGCCGGATGAATCCGGTTCCTCCATTTCCGGCTTCCTTCTATCGCTCTGATCACCGTTCTTGACCCACTCGGCAATCATCTTATTGTCACTGCCCATAAGGTGAATTTTAAAATTCAATATCTTATGATCCCTCCAAACCTTGACCGATACCGTATCACCCGGTCGCCTCTCAGCTATTTTTGCCTGGAGCTGATTATAGGCATTAACAGGAATATTCCCTACCGATAGAAACACATCATGTGCCCGCAAACCTGCTTTATCGGCTGCACCACCTTTAAAAACACGTAAGATCTCAACGCCCTGTATCTCTTTCATTCCCAGTTCCTGGGCCCTGTCGCTGTTTACAGAACCAATTTGCACACCCATATAAGCCCGTTCAACATGACCAAACTCAATAAGATCACGAGCTACCTTAATCGCCAGGTTGACGGGTATGGCAAATCCGTACCCCTCATACCCCCCCGATTCGGTAGCAATTGCAGTATTGATCCCCACAAGTTCACCCCGCTGATTCACTAAAGCCCCGCCACTATTCCCGCGGTTGATGGCCGCATCAGTCTGGATAAAATTTTCAATATGCATCTTATCGCTAATGATATCCACATTACGGCTGAGAGCACTTACGATCCCTGCTGTAACGGTGTAACGTAGTCTAAACGGATTACCTACTGCCAGCACCCAATCACCGACATCGAGACGATCGGAATTTCCAATGATAATGGAGGGCAGATCTTTGGCATCGATTTTAACAACAGCCAGATCAGTAGATGGATCGGTACCTACGATGTGACCGGTGAAGACACGTTTGTCAAGTAATGCTACTTGCACCTCATCGTCTGTTGCATGTTCAACCACGTGATTGTTCGTCAGGATGTAACCGTCCGGGCTGAAGATCACGCCTGATCCTACCGTCTCAATTTTCTTTCGCGGCAGGAATTTGTTCCAGAAGCCGTCATCGAAATTATGATACTTGTCGTGCGGCATATCGACGGAAGAGAGCGGAACCGATGCTTCGATATACACTACTGTTGGCGTCACACGGCTGGAGACAGACCTGAAATTCGGCATCCCGGCTGACACTTTTGCTGTCTCGAGATGAGCGACACTATCACCGGAGTCTACCTTAATATGCGTCAACTGAACACGCGTATTTGTTATGGCGAAATAGTGATCCTGTAGCAACACAGTGATAATCCCGATCACTACGCCTATAAGAACCAGTAAGACACCTGTTAAAAATTGATAACGCGATATTTTCATAATTAGAGGATTTGTTCGAAAATAGCGTCCGATTTGCGGTCGCGCAGCCCTTCGATATGATACTTTAGATAAGCATCCAAATAACGAATCAGTTCCTGCAATTCGCTTTTGGATATATCCAACTGTAGAATTTTTGCTGTGTGATTACTAAATGCCTGTTTAAGATACTGTGCCTGTTTATAAGATAGACGATACCGGCTATCTTCCAGCGCCTGAGAATCGACCATACCGTTTTGAATATTCAACCATAATGTTTCCTCCTTCCAGTCAGATTCAGCCAAACCCGTACTCATTTGCAGGCCTGTACCCATAAGTTCAGCCAGCCTCAACTGTATATAGGGAAAGATGGTTCGCACCGACTCCCCGGTATCGTTCAGCCACACAAAAAGTTTTTCAGCAAACTCGTACATAGGATGATTGATCTCATGCTCATGCGACAATTGCATAATCATTTCCGCCGTAGAAAGTCCCACAGCCCATTTCTCAACATCTGTTCTTATGGCAAATGTCTTATGTCTGAAAGAAGCCTCCTTAAGCGTCTGAACCGATCTCGTTTGTTTGTAATAATAGATAGTATCCAGAATATTGCCCGGCTCCATGAGACCCAAAAACGGACTCTTTGGCCGCTTGGCTCCACGTGCCATAACGGCAATCTTACCATGTTCCCAGGTTAGCAACGTAGCTATTAAACTGGTCTCCTGGTAGTTAATGACACGTAGCACAATGACCGGGCTGCTTATAATCATCTATTTGTATACTCTTCCGGAGAATGGAGGGTGTTCCTGTATTATCGAAACCGTTTCTATATCTTCAATATATCGGCATTGCACCTAACCGTCAACAAACCGGTTATAAAAACATCAGGATATACAAATTATGGCTGATCAACGACGACCTGTTTTTTCTTCTTTTTACTCGATTTGGTTCTGAGTGGATTGTGTTCAAAGGAAATCCAGTCACGATCCTCAAGAAACTGTACCATGGCTGGCAGGAATACAAGTGCCGAAACCAAAGTCATGCCGATGCCTATAGATGCAAGTGCTCCAATGGAAATCAATCCCGGGTGATCGGTAAACAGCAGGCCGGAAAAACCAAGTACGGTAGTCACTGATCCCATCGTTATGTGCTGGCCCGTACTTGATAGTACGTCCCACATGCTTTTTTTCCCTTCCTCACGATATCTGGCAGCCAGGTGCACGCCGCTGTCTTCCCCAATACCCAATATAGCCGGCAACACTACCAGGTTGTAGAAGTTAAACTGAAGCCCCAGGATCATCATGAATCCAAAGGTCCATATCAAGCCCACTACCAAAGGCATCAGTGCTATCAGTGTCCACTTTACGGACCGGAATGACAGGTACATCAGAATAACAACCAGTATAAAAGTGGCAGTCACCATATAAGGGCTTTCGCCGAGCATTAACTGTAACATATCAGCAGCGACCAATGATGTACTGGCAGCGTAAAATGTCTTTCCGTTATCGATCGTAACTTTCCCGATATCCTTTTTAAAAGCAATGGAATTCCGACCATCTGACAGACCGACCTTTGGATAGACAATCACAAAGTTTCCAATTCTCCCGTTTTTGGTCATAAACCTTTCCTTCAAATAATCTGGTATCTCGCTAAGAGGGAGAGGTTTTCTGGTCTGTGCAGCTCGTCGAAGTTTCTCTAAGTCCTTGTTCCTTTGACTTTTTATAAACGGATCATTTAATAACCCCCGGATCTGTGCAATCTTGGCAATTTTTGCATTTGCAGCTGAATCCGTAGGAGGGAATCGCTCCTGTAAGGCTTCAACGTCCAGAATCGTTGTGTCCACTTTTATACGATTCCGAAGTACATTCACAACCTTGATAACATCTTTAGGATTATCAGCCATGATGTAGGCTGGATTCCGCTTGGTTCCCTTGCTCTCATCGACTCCTTTAACCATTTTGTTAAAGGACTGATACTTCGGAAATTTGGGCTCCAATTTACCGAAGTCATATTGGAATGAAAGATCTTTATAGTTGAATATCACAACCACGGAAACCAGCAAGCCGACTAACAAAATTGTTCGTGAGAATGGGTAACGGTGAGGTTTCTTATCCAGCAGAGACTCGCGTACATTCTTATTTAGCAGTATGAGGCCATATCTTTCACAAAGAACAATAATGGCTGGAAGGATGAACATCATGCAGAACAGCGACAGGATAATGCCGTTTCCCGATATGAAACCGAACTGTGAGAAACCTTTAAACTGCGCGATCATTAAAATATAAAGAGAAGCGGCAGTAGTCAGTGCACTGGTTATAATCGCGCCGCCCATTGTATCGTACGTCCGCATCATCGATGCGTATACATTCTTGCCGGTTGAACGTATTTCCAGGTAACGGGCATAGAAGTGAATCCCGTAGTCGATACCCATTCCAAACAAAATCACAAACAATACTGAGGTCATCGTGTTGAGTTTACCCAACACGAAATAGGCAATTCCAAAGGTATAGCAAAGGCTTATAATCAGCGGAACTCCAATAATAAGCAGTGGCACCGGAGATCGCCAGATATGACTCCACAGGCCATGCCTCTGGTCCTCCTCGGCTCCCATACGGTAATTCACATACTTTTTGAAAAAGAAATACCCCATCACAAGCAGCATGACACCCGTGATACCGGATGCGAAACTATTAAACACGTCACGCATGATCGAATTTATCTCATACAGATGCAGTTCCAGTCTGCCACCCGCCACTACCGTCATGTTTGGATTATACTTGTCCGGATTCATCTGCCGGATCAGCTCTCTGAATCTGCTATACATATCCTTTATAAAAGAAAGGTCACCTGATGATCCTGTGGGGTAAAAATATACCACCATCACGGTGCTGTCTTTGTTAATAGGATACTCCTTTGGTATTAACTGATCGTACGCGTCAAGAAATTTTTTGATATCCTTTTTACTTGAATCCGGGCTCGTGGATTCGTCCATTCCCAAATCCACATAAAATGGATTGGCCTTTTCTTTGGCTGTCCGAATCTGATCCTTCAGGTATTTTCCAATTGAGTCTAACTCAGAATCCGTTGCAAGATAGAGCGCATTGTCTTTCAGGATTTTTGTATCCTTATGAAATTCAACACGTTCAACAAATTTTTCTCCCCTTTTCCGATCATACAGAGTATCGGCATTTTTGATAAGTGCTCTGGCAAAAACGAGGTTGTCCTTAAAACTGGGTGACTTAATTGCCACCTGAAGGGCTGTACCGGAACCAACGGAATCTTTCATTTGATCCAGTGCCTTCACGGTCGGGAAGGATGAGGGAAGCAGACTGGCAATATCAGTGTCAATTTTTAAATGCAGTGCATTATAGCCTGCCACGACAGCCAATAAGATGGAGATAGTTAATACCGTAAAAGGGTGGGTATAACTTTTTTTGAATAAAGGTCGTAATAATTTTAAAAGGTATTCCATTGAATATGTTCTTCGAAAATCAAGGAAAGAAAAGAATCACCAGATCTATTAATTATTCCTGAACGCTAAGCCAGTCTAACATTCACTCGGGCAAACGGCATTCCCTCTTTTATACAAAATGATAAAACACCGAAATTCATATAGCCGTTTTCTCCACAGGTATTATCATATTTAAGATCCATTTATCCTTTTATTGTAAGAAAAAACTCTAATCCGGTTTAAACGCAAAATTTTGTGTTCCATTATATCGAACAATAAATTTTATCTAGTCGCATCAGAAAACTTGTTACTCATATTTTACATATAGTTAATTTTATTGAATATGCGCTTCGCTATAGCATCCCAGTTTAAATCGTCCACAACTCTCTGACGCCCCTGCAGACCCAGTCGTTCTGCAAAATCAGGATTGTCGAGTAACTGTGCCATTGCCTCTGCTAATTGATCAGGATCATCCTCATCAACCAACAAACCTGTTTCACCATCCACCACGGCATCAGGTATCCCCCCTGATCGGGAACCGATAACCGGTTTTCCACAGGCGTTGGCCTCCAGGTAGATAATTCCAAAACCTTCAACTTGTATGGGATCTGTGCGTGGTGTCATCACAACGATATCAGCCAGATTATAAAACTGGTTTATTTCCGCTCCCTCATGGGCAATCCAACCGGTAAACCTGACTGACTGGCGAACACCTAAATCACCGGCGAGGGCTTCTAACCTCTGTCGGTCTTCACCATCTCCAATAATAATCAATTTTGCTTCGGGATGTGAGCTTACTATTTTGGAAAAACCACGAATAACAGTATCGACCCCCTTTCTGCGAACCAGTCGACAGATTGTGAGGATTGTTTTTTTGTTCTCCAGGTTTAGTCTCTCACGAATTTCACTGGCATCCCCGGGATAAAACTGATCCGGATTGGTAGCATTCGGCATCACCGTGATACGATCGCCTGCAACACCATGTCCCTGCAATAAACCTGCGGTATAGTTACTCACAGCAAAAAAATGATCCGCTTCATTCAGGAGAAACTTTCGTAATCTGTCATACCACTTGTAGGTCTGGGTTCCTGGTTCCGAAGCATTAAAGAGCAACTCTCTGCCATGAGCGGCACAAAAGATTGCTTTAATATCTCCCTTTCTCCTGGCCTGATAAGTACTCAATATCGTTTGCCACTGAGCATGAAATGTTACGTTATAACCGGCGTTATACACAAGGTCATGCAAAACTGGCATCGATGTCGCAGGAAGCCATACATTTCGACCGGAGACTCTGTAAATTCTGTAACTTGTTCTATTGTCGAATTGATTAGCATTCGGTCTGTCGGGAGCTACTACTGAAAACTTGTGTGATAAGTGTACAAACCGGTCTGCCAATTCATGGCAATATGTTTGTATTCCGCCCACATCCGGAGGAAAATCCTGACTGATCATCAACAATTTCATCTAAATAATGCTTTATTTGGTCCTGTCGCCATATTGTAAAGTATTCGGTTCATATTTAACACAACCGCTGTTCAATTATCATTCCTGTAAAAAGTGTATCTTTTAAGATTTTGCGCACAACTTTGATCGGATTTTCTGGATGAATATAAAGAAAATTAAGGACCACTGGTCTGAATTCTTTAAGACTGATCGTAGTAAGGCTCTGGGTCGCTGGGCAAGACGCCTGTTCCTTGCCGCCATGGTCATTTGGCTTCTGTACCAGTTGACGGAAATCGGCTGGGAAAATGTCTGGAAATCCCTTCCTGTCGACCCATTTTTCTACGTACTGTTACTTATTCTATATCTGGCACTTCCGGTTTCGCAAATATTCGTATATGGACTCATCTGGAAGTTCCCAAGATTAAAGAGCTTCCTGGTATTCCTGTTGATGAAGGTTTACAATCAGAATGTTGTAGGGTATTCCGGAGAAGTATACCTGTACTTTTGGGCAAGAAAAAATGTACCAAAAAAAGATATCGAGCTTCTTAAGGATATTAAGGATAATAACATCCTGTCCTCTATTTCTTCAACCATTATTGCTGTCGGACTGCTTTCGGCGTTCTTTCTGACGGACCAGATTACACTCTTTAAATGGCTGCCAACCCCTAACAGTTGGTACATTACCGCTGGTATTATCGTTCTGATCATCCTGGGTTTCCTGATTTATAAGTTCCGCCATTTCATTATCTCGATGCCTTACAAGACAGCCGGTTCGATATTTGGTATTCACAGCGCTCGTTTACTCATCATTCAATTCATTCAAATCCTGCAATGGCATATTGAATTACCCAAAATACCCTTACACATCTGGTTCACGTTTGTGGCCATTCAGCTTATAATGTCGCGTATTCCATTTTTGCCTAATCAGGATTTACTGTTCTTTGGCACCAGCATCAAGCTGACCGGGGTGATGCATATCCCAAAGGCCGAAATTGCCGGTCTGTTACTTGCAAATCAGGTGGTGGGGAAACTCATCAGTTTTGCACTTTTCTCGTTGACTTCCCTAATAAAGGGCAACGAACTGGTACCGGATATCCAGAAAAAAGAAGAGGAAGGGGATAAGCCCGATTTGAAGCTTCAGAAGGCGGACTAATCGATTGATGCTGAGAGGATATATCCTCTCTTTATCCCAAAACTTATAACTCCGTATGCTAATAGTTTTTCGGGATAATTTTTATTCTGTCTGATATCACACAGAATAGATTTATTAGTGCAGGGTATAAGAAATACCCAAAAGCATACCTACATTATTGGGATAAAGTTGTCCAAAATCCGCTGCTGCCGTGCCGTTTACCGCGATCCAGGGAGTCACATTCCAGTTCAAAGTCAGATACGATGAATATTCATCCGTACGCGAGAAACGCCCTGAAACCCTGTCTCTTAAATTCATGCCATCTTTAAGAATTGCAGTTGCACCACGATTCCGGCTGTAATCAAAGGCCAACTGGTAGGACAAATTGGATTTTAAGCTGCCCGCCATTGCAAAATGCTGTACAAGAATGATATTATTGACGACACCTATATACCCCGGTTTCGTCGTAGCAAATGGACTGCCCATGGTATACCCTTGATAGGTGTAACCACCCGGATATGCCCAATTATTGTAATAATTGTCTGATCCAGCCGGTTCACCAATACTGTATTGTGATCCTTGACGGATAAAGTGGATGTGTTCCCATACAAAACGATTAACCAGATGAGATCCTCCATTCCGAGTGATACTTACACCCCATCGTCCATCCCAGGCACTCCGAAAAGCCATATCCGGGGTATCTTCCAAATAGAATTGGCGATATACCAGGGCATAAAACTGGCCTTTTTTCAAAGAAAAAGCAAAATCATAGGTGGCTACTGTGTTTCCTATTTTATTAACGATATCGCCACCCAGATCCGTCGTCTTTCGGGCATGACGGGCAAAAACGACACGTAAATAATCACCGATAGTGCTCGTCATCTCCCCATAAAGAGGACTATAACCACCCCATTCAACATTATGAGTAAACCCACCGTACCCATTAAACCAGAAACTGTCCGGGAAGATCTTTATATAAAAATATTTCTGGTGCAGACGGGCGTTCTCAACTACTCTTTTGTCAGATAGTAACCCCTCAGAATAATAAGCTTTAAAGGAAACAAACCCTTTGGTATAAGGAATCTTTACAAATTTCGGAGTATAAATAGCCACTTTGGGCAAAGGTGTGATATTGTGGCTGTATATTAAAGAGCCTGTGCTCAAAGTCGAATCGTGCAACCCAAATGTCTCATAAAAACGGCCAATCTTGAACTGGAAGATACCGTAGGATAACCCGGCATATATATTTTCAAAATAGAGCCCGTGTCTTTTCGATTCTCTGCCAATTAGCTC
This sequence comes from uncultured bacterium, assembly GCA_963787205.1. Classification (GTDB taxonomy): domain Bacteria; phylum Bacteroidota; class Rhodothermia; order Balneolales; family DATFMH01; genus DATFNI01. The sequence continues at coordinate 133,794 of CAWBCD010000029.1, read as the reverse complement.
GCCACCATACTGATATCCCCACTTTGATGATAACTTCCCCTCTGAGCTGGCGGAAATATGAGCTATCACATTGGACGATCGACGGTCAATTCGACCAAAGTGCATCGAGTATAACCAAAACGGCAACTGATCCCGACCGGCAAATGCCGACTCAAGACCGAGCTTAATTACCGGTTTTTTTAACTGGGCTTTAGTTGTGACAGGATATAACAGAACAGTCATTAGAACAGGCATATATAGCCAGCTCCAATGATTCCAACCCACTTTTGCCATCAGAATATCTATTAATATGAATTAAGTGTCGGCATTAAATCACAGTACCTGTAAGTACTCTGCGCTTTGTTTCCATAAAGCCGTATTTCTCATTGCTGCTTTTCAACCGGTTCCAAACGCGCTCGGAGAATTCATAGAATGGCTGTTTCTGGTGGTACCAGCCGAAATGCAGGCAATAAGGGGTAACTTTCATGTAGTCGTTATTACCGGGTACAATCGTAAAAAGTTTAACCAGCAGACGTCTCAAAAAAGAATTTTTTATACCGCGGAGATTATAGATAAATGGGTTGCTGTAATATTTACAAGACACATATTCAAAATCCGGGTCGTGTGCTGTAAGATCCTTGATATAGTCCAATTGCGGACTGTTATGGCCCTGCAACCAAGGATAAATAGGAAGGTTAAGTTTAGACATAGCCATCGCCAGGCTCCATTCGCAAGACTCCTCGCTACGTCCTTCCTCGAGCGTACGGCTGCGAAAGTGCGTTTCATTCTTTCTGGCAAGCATATCCTTTGCCAGGAGGTCAACACGTTTAGCCACATCGGGATCTTGCGCAAACATGACACCTGACTGGACCCTGCTCAGATAAGTAAGCCCAAACCGTTTCATAGTTCTGTTGCGGCGACGTAATAATAAATCTGCAACAACGCCTATATGTTTCGGTCCGCCAAAAAAAGAATCTGACTTTAGATTACCGGTTATTGTGTAAGGGAAACTGGAAAGGGTTATCCACAGATCATCCGGATTTCGACACCAAACGATGTCACTATCCAGGAAAATATTCCGCTCAAATAACATGTATTCATGGATGTTGTGTTTGAATCCCACTATTGAGGTATGATCAGAATCCAACGGATATACAACATCAAATAAGTCTAGTAACTTAAGCTCCTCTAGCTGATCCCTGTTCTCTTTTTCACATACAATGGCAACCGGGCGTGAGGTATCATGTCGTCTCAAACTCACGACGGATGCAACGGCGTGCTTTAGGTATTTTATGGGTCCGTATACCGCATAGACGTAACCCTCTTTCCCAAATTTTTGTTGCCTGATGGGCCGTAACATATTGGCAATTATTAGCTAGAAATTTATTCAATTAATATAACACCCCTGAAGCATATGGTCTACTATATCAGGAGCGCGAGATCCTTTTTTTTAGAACCGTCAACAGAGATTCATATCCTTTTTTGGCAAGGTAGTTTTGAAACGTGCGTTGGTATGATTTTGCCGTAGACACATTATCTATAATAAAATCAGTTATATACCACTTGTTATTTTCCTTTTCCATCGTATAAGAAACAGGGGTTCTTACATTTTTCAGCTCTGCGACTGTTTTAACATAGGCACTGTCCCCGGTGACATCAATCTTCTTATAAGTGATTTTAGCCCGATAGATATCAAGCTTATTCAGCGATTGATCCCGAATTACCTGCGAAAAAGTATCGACAAATTCTTTCCTTTGCGAAGTAGACAATGTGTCATATGTCTTCTGCAAGGCAACCTTCGCCATTGCACCATAATCCACAATGTCATTTATAATGTCTTTAAGTTTGTCTTTTTGTTTCTGTGTGTAGGTAGTCCCTTCCGGGCCGACCAGGTTTTTAATTTCTTTGTCGCGGTTCAGCAGCATTTCTTTTATCTGCATACTGTCTGGCTGGATATTTCTAACAGATAACCCTGGAGCACCCATAACGGGTACTATACTCACCAAAAGTCCAAAAACGATAATATTAAAGGTAATCTTTCTGATCATTACTTTTCTTTCAATGTTTGCAAGGACATACCTGAAGCGTCGTACAGCTTAGCCATATTGAGATTGTAATTAAAGACTTTCTGCCGGTAATCAGCTTCAAGCTGCAGGTTGGTTTTAACTGCATCCAACAAATCCTTAACCTCGCCCAGACCTAAATCATAATTAATCTGTTCTTGTCTGAGCCATTCATTACTGGTTTGTAACGCATCTTTGGTTTTCTCTATTGTGGCTTTGGATACCTGCGCGTCTTTATAATTATTATAAACATCCAGTCTTATGCCTGTTTCAATTGCTCCCTTTGAATCCTGGGCTTGTCGATACTGTACTTTCGTTTTTTCCAGATTCTTTTTAATACTCCAAAAGTTGAGATTCTGTCTAAATCCAAAGGTATAAATCAAATTCATATAGTCATATCGATTCCCCAACATAGGAGACTGGTATGTTGGCCGTGGAGTATGTACATACTGTGCGCCAAAACCCAGAAAGAGAGACGGAAAGAACTGCGCCTTTTCCGCTTTTATTCCAAACTTTGCGGCGTCCTCTGCAGCGTTTATAGCCTTTAATTCGGGACGGTTACTGAAAGCCAAACTTTGGTAATATCCGAGGGGCTGGATGTTAGTAGTTACAGGTTCCAGATAGGAGTCTTTGGGAAGATACACCTTGTTAGTATCTGCATTGAGTATCAAATACCAGGTTTTCTTGATAAACTGGCTATTTTGCTTAACCTCAGTAGATTTTATCTCAAATTGTTCCTTAAAGATGCGAAATTTATAGACATCAGAATCTTTCAGATCAGGGTTATTCTCCTTCTGCATCTCTTTAATTTTCTTATCTGCCTTGTCAAGCTCCTGTTGCGCGTCATTTAGCAGAGCCTCCATTTCAATTGACAGCACCCTTGAATAATAAAGTTGATACAACCGATAGACCATTTTGGTTGTATCGGCCTCAAACTTATATCTCGCAGCTTCCGCACCCTTTCGTGCTGCATTTATGGCATTATCAATAGCGCCCCAGGTAAAAAGAGGCTGCAAGGCTTTCAAGTCAACTTCCGTGTATAAACTCCAGTGAGACCAGTCATTTTCCAGGTTCGGATCCAGATACCATTGATTCTTGGGTAGGCTGTCACTTTTGACGCCAGGCTCCAATGCATGGTTCGTAGTCAAATTAAAAACAGGAAGGAAACTTTTTGCTTTAGCCTGATCTACCTGGTTCTGGGCAAGCCTGACCTGATCGTATGATGCTTTTACCTGATCAGCCTCTTTGATTCCCCTTTTTATAAAGTCTGCCAGCCCAATGTACACGGTATCTTTAGCTGTCTGGGCATACAAGAATTGACAGGAACCCAAACTAATAAAGAAAAACAGGCTGAGAATAGTGAGTTGTAATAGATATCTGCCATGTTTTATAAGTGACTGGTATTTTACCGTTTTCATGCCAAAAAGCTCTTTGAAAGATATATGCTCATTCCACAAATCGGCTTCAGGGTTACTAAAGTTTTTGTGTCTGAAAAATTATGTTGTTGGATGGTAAATGCCGTGGCCTCTTCCTGTTACATTTTGTAACCGGTAACCTATAAGGATGATAAACAAAAAACCACTTTCACTAAAGCTACGGTGGGAATAAGATAAAAAGGGCGGATTATATCCGCCTTGAACTATTCAGCTGCTGGATTCAGCTTGCAACCGGAAATACAAAAGTTCAAATGTAGAACTTCCTGTTTCACAAAAATCTTTAGAATTCAACGGAATTCAAAATCAGTGGATTTCAACCGCTCTAGCTCACCATTTTCCCCTTTTCTAAATAAACAAGAAAGATGATGTAGCTTTTATGTCCACCTAACCCCAATGTAAACCAGGATCAGGTGGGTGAAAGCGGAGAGAGAGGGATTCGAACCCCCGGTCCCCGGAGGGACTGCGGTTTTCAAGACCGCCGCATTCGACCACTCTGCCATCTCTCCTACAGTACGTTCAAAAAACCTTTTTCATTCCGACAAAGCCTGAGCACCTGATACAATTTCGGTAAGCTCAGTGGTAATAGCAGCCTGACGTGCCTGATTATATTCCAGTCTCAGATTTCGCATCAATTCCTTAGCATTTTCAGTGGCATTGTCCATTGCTGCCATACGTGCTCCCTGTTCAGAAGCATTCGACTCCAACACAGACTTCCAAAGCTGCGTATTTAGATGTAACGGAATTAATTTCTCAATTATTTGCTGAGGACTCGGTTCAAATAAGTAATCGGTACTAAAAGTCTGTTCCGACTCCCCTCCATCAGATGCTGCTATTGATTTCAAAGGAAGCAATTGCTCAATTTCCCGATTTTGAGCAATGACAGATTTAAATTCGTTATATGCAACAAATACAGAATCATAGGTTCCCAGTTCGAAGTCTCTGATAACATCACGCATAATATCATGGGCGTGTTCAAACCGGAGGTTCTCAAAAAATCCCGGATGTTTCGCAACAACATTGAATTTGCGTTTGTTAAAATAATCGGTGGCCTTCTTACCTATGCAAATGAAGTCAAGGTTGCCTGCTTTTTTATGTTCACTGAAGTCGGATGTGATCTTCGTCTCAAGCACTTTAAAAAGATTATTATTAAAACCACCACATAATCCCCTGTCAGAGCCGACTATAATGAACAGGATTTTCTGCGGGTTTTCCACCGGATTCAGGAAACGGCTGTGATAATCGATATTGTGAACAAGATTTGTGACAACCGATTCCAGCTTTTGAGCATACGGGCGTGTGGCCACGATCTGGTTCTGTGCTTTTCGCAACTTGGCAGCAGCAACCATCTTCATCGCACGCGTTATCTGCTGCGTGTTTTGTATCGATGCTATACGTTCCCGTATTCTTCGGAGATTAGCCATTGACTATCAAGCGGTTTCTTCGGTTGCTGAAATCTGATTAATAAGATCTTTGGCCTCTTTCATCAGTTTACCTGCCGTTTCTTCAGAAAGTAAACCTGTTGTACGGATCTCCTTAAGTTCGTCTCTGAATTTTACGCCGATGGCATCTAAAAATTCACTCTCAAACAGAGTGATATCATTCACTTTCAGATGATCCAGCAAACCCTGATTATTTATGTAGAGTATGGCAATCTGTGCGTCGACCGACAGCGGCTCGTGCAACCCTTGCTTCAATATTTCAACCGATCGGGCACCCCGGTTGAGCTGACGCTGTGTCGCCGGATCCAGGTCCGAACCAAACTTTGCAAAAGCTTCGAGCTCACGATATTGAGCTAAATCAAGCTTCAGTGTACCGGACAGTTTCTTCATAGCCTTGACCTGTGCCGAACCACCGACACGCGACACAGAAATACCAACATCGATAGCGGGACGAACCCCGGAGTTAAACAGGTTGGGCTGCAGGAAGATCTGTCCGTCGGTAATGGAAATTACGTTCGTTGGGATGTATGCAGATACGTCCCCTGCCTGTGTCTCGATGATTGGCAGTGCCGTCAGTGAACCCCCACCCTTCAGTTTTGGGCGCAATGCTTCCGGTACATCATTCATATTCTTTACGACGGAATCATTCTTATTGATTTTGGCTGCCCGTTCAAGTAACCGACTGTGCAGATAAAAGACATCACCGGGATAAGCCTCACGTCCAGGTGGACGGCGTAATAACAGCGACACCTCGCGATAGGCAACAGCCTGTTTCGACAAGTCATCGTAAATGATCAGTGCGTGACGTCCCGTATCGCGGAAAAACTCACCAATTGCCGCCCCGGCGTAAGGTGCAATAAACTGGTTCGGTGCCGGGGTTGAAGCAGTCGCAGAAACGATCACGGTATAATCCAAAGCACCGTGTTCTTCGAATGTTTTCTGAACCTGGGCAATCGTCGATCCTTTCTGACCGATAGCCACATAGATACAATAGACCGGCTTATCGGTTTCATGCGTTCCTTTTTGATTGAGGATCGTATCGATAGCAATTGATGTTTTACCCGTTTGACGGTCACCAATAATCAATTCCCGCTGACCACGACCTATAGGAATCATAGAGTCAATAGCCTTGATCCCCGTTTGAAGCGGTTCGGCAACCGGTTCTCGATAGATTACACCCGGTGCTTTACGTTCAACAGGCAGGTGGATCGTCTCGCCGGTTATAGGTCCTTTGCCATCAAGAGGCCGGCCTAGTGGATCGATGACACGGCCAAGAACACCATCACCGACCGGGATTGAAGCGATTTCACCGGTTCTTCTTACCGTATGACCTTCTTCGACGGCACTGGATGGCCCAAACAGCACAATCCCCACGTTGTCTTCTTCAAGGTTAAGCACCATTCCACGAACAGCCACCCCGTCTTCATCTTTTGAATCCGGAAGATCAACGAGTTCGCCTGCTTCAACTTTTAACAGACCATATACGCGTGCAATACCGTCGGCTACTTCAAGAACGGTTCCCACATCATAAACATCAGTCTCTTTCTCCATGCCGGAAAGCTGCTTGCGCAGTATTGCCGATACTTCGTCTGGTCTAACTTGTGTCGTCATGGTATCCTAATTCTCTGCTACTGTAAAACTTGTTTCAAATATTAACTGCTAAACTCCTGAAAATGAGTTCTCCAGTTCTTCAATTTTATGTTTGACGCTGCCATCATAAACGGTGTCATCGATACGAACCAGGAGACCTCCTTTTAAGCTCTCGTCGATCAGAAATTCCATCTGAACTTTTTTCCCGGTCTTCTTTTCCAGGATCTTCAATAAATGATCCTTACCGGCTTTGCTCATATCTTCTGCAGCACGGACCTGAACCTTTTGAATACCGACAAGCTCATTGTAAAGGTCGATAAACGATTCCGCAATCTCAGGGACAATCTGTTCCCGCTCCTTACGGATCAGTATCTCGATAAACATGCGAACCAGATCACTGATCTTGTCGCCAAAAAGTTCAAGCAACACTTTCTGCTTTTTGCCACGCTGAACAATCGGACTGCGCAGGAACAAAAATAGTTCACGCGAACCTTTGATTGTATTCTGGATCAATTCTATATCCGCGTGGGTCCTCTCCACCTGATCCTGTTCACGTGAAACTTCCAGGAGAGACTTGGCGTACCTGCGTGCTGCTTTCTTTGAGGCCATGATCGATTTCAGTTCTTAGACAGATCCTTGAGGAAGTTGTCAACGAGCTTACGGTTTTTATCCGCATCCAATTCTGCATCGAGTATCGTCGAAGCTGCCCTAATAGCCAGATCAGCCACTTCTTTGCGCAACTCGATCAGGGCACGTTTCTTTTCTTGTTCGATGGTATTGCGGGCACGTTCGATAAGCTCGTCAGCTTCTTTCCGGGCCTTTTCAATACGATCGGCCCGCAACAATTCGGCTTCTTCGACAGCCTCTTTACGGATTTTCTGCGCCATTATCTCAGCCTCCTGAAGAGCCGCTTCGTTTTCTTTGGAAATCTTCTCGGCTTTTGTCATTGCCTTTTCAGCCGCGTCCAGAGAATTCTGGATCCAGTCTTCGCGTTCCTGTAACGCATTTAGCAATGGCCTCCAGGCATATTTACCGATAACAATTACAAAGAGAATGAAAGCGATGAGTTCCCACCAAAAGGACCCAGCTTCAATATCAAGCAACCCTCCGCTGGCTATTACAATCCACATAAACGTTCCTCAAAGATTGGAATTGTAAAATTTACTTGTGTCATCAGGATTTCAGTGCGAGGATAATACAGACGACTTCACCGAAAAGTGCAACACCTTCAATAAGAGCTGCCGAGATAAGCATCGTGGTACGAATGTCGTTAGCAGCTTCAGGCTGCCGGGCAGTACCTTCAGAGGCACCTTTACCGATTAAACCGATTCCAAGTCCTGCTCCAATAGCAGCAAGTCCAGCACCGAGTCCGGCTCCTAAAAATCCTAAACCCATTATTTCTATCTCCTTTTTAGTTTCTGTTTGTAATGTTAAATGTATGGTTGGTATCTCAGTGTTGTGCGCTTTCTATATGATGTTCAGTTACAGCCATACCTATGAAAAGCGCCGATAAAATAGTAAAAACGTATGCTTGAATAAAGGCAACCAAAAACTTGATTGCAAACACGAAGAGTGTCATCAACACCCAAATCCAGGAAGTTCCGTAGGCCATTACCTTCCCGAAAGTCATGTTGAAAACGAATATCAGGCTAATAACACTAAGAATAAGCAGTTTACCTGAACTCATATTGGCAAAAAGACGAATACACAGTGCAAACGGTTTGGTAAACAATCCTATGAATTCAATTATAGCTAATATGGGTTTGATAAGTATGGGTACGCCCGGGTACCAGAAAATTTCCTTCCAGTAAGCCTTGGTGCCCGAAATCTGCGTAATCAAAAAAGTAGTCGTCGCCAGGGCTGCGGTAACCGTGATATCGGCTGTGGCTGGTGCTGCCCAAGGCACAAGGCTGAACAGGTTCATGATGAGAATCATGAAAAACGCCGTTAACAAATACGGTGTAAACTTTAGGTATTTATCAGGACCGATATTCGTCAACGCGATTTCGTCCCGAACAAAGACCACCAGGGTTTCAATCGTATTTTGGAAACCACCTTTGGGCGCCGTTTTACGTCCGATACCTTTTTTATATCGTTTATTAAGAAAAAGGACAACAAAAAGCGTTATAAAGCCGCTCAGAAAGAAGAAAACCAAATGGGATGTAATGGATAAATCTAATCCAACCGGTGTACCATCATCATGAACGATATCATAGGTTACTGGTTGTATTTTCCCATTCTCACGCTGTACCTCATGTCCCTGCTCTGTATAATACTTATCTGTATATCCGTCCCCGCTATTGATAGCCGCTGTAGTGCTCGAATAAATATGAAGAGAACCGTGATCCCACAAAATGCGTGGCAGTTCCAATTTGCCAGCCGGCTCAAAATCCAAGTAGTAATGATCCAGAACGTGCGTTACGAGATCTATTTTCTCCTTTTTTCCTCCATTGGAATCACTAGTACCTTCTCTTGCAATAGCAAAACGCGTCGCAATAGATAGTAATATAAGAGTAAGAAAAACACGCTTAACGATTAATGTCATTAATTCGAACTTGTGCTAACTCTGTGGTTCTGACTTCGTTTGTTGATGAAAATAATTTCGATCACAGATTTGCAAATATAGGAAATAAATAAACTAATTATAAAACTGTTCTGGTGAATTTTTGTAACTAATAAAATTATTACGATTAATCCCATTAAAACAAACATTCTTATGCCTATACTCCCGAAGACACGTTTCATAAAATCACTCATACCCAGATGAAATGAACGGATGATAATCCAATAGCCTACCAGCACGTTTGCGGTTGTCATCACAAGGGCGACAATCATACCCAGTAATGCAGGGAAACCATATGCATTGAATACGGGATAGCCCCCAAAAATCAGGAAGGCTGCGTCGATGGATAGTATGATTATTGCGAAAGTCCGAAAGGACAGTTTGTTATTCGTGTCTCCGTTGGTCATCCGATTTTTTTTTATTCGCTCTGATCATTACACGATAGACAGCATTAAAAACCCCAAGAAAGCCAATAATGATTCCTCCTATTACCCCCCAAGGATTGGTATTATAATGTTTGTCCAGATAGACTCCGACCAGCAGCGGCACAATCATGGCCGCTGCGATCTCGGAGCCAAGAGACATAAAACCGGAATATTTCCGGAAATTTTCAGGATCAATCACAATAGTGACTCACCCATCAGGCAAGATGGGCATCCGGCAGCTTATTCTTTTGAATTTTCACGTCGCCCAATACTTTTTCGGCTTTACCGTTTTCGTATCTGCTATTATCAATCTTGTTACTGTTGAAACCTTCCATGCGGCAGGCTCCTTCAAAGACGGCGCCTTCTTCAACCAGCAGAACCTTGGTCTGGATATCTCCTTTGATTCGGGCTGATTGACGTAAGATCAGACGTTTGCTGATGTTAAGCTCTCCTTCTACCGTTCCGGCCACATCTGCTTCGCCTGCATTCACGTTTCCTTTTACGTATCCTTCGTTGGCAAGAATGACTTTGCCTTCGGCTTTAACTTCACCGTCGACACGTCCGGAGATACGTACATCGTTTTTGCTTATCAGAGACCCATCGATAATGGTTCCCTGACTTATCATGTTTATTGCGGGTTGGGTCTTATCAGTAGTAGTCACGGGTGCTTTCGTTGTTGGTTTGGAGTTATTAAACATATGAAAGTATTATGGTTTATTTGGTAATCAGGTATTGTGACGGATCCAAAGCTATTCCGTTATGCCACAATTCCATATGGACATGTGGACCGGAAGTAAGGAGTCCTGTTTTTCCGACTGTTGCCAGTACGTCCCCTTTTAAGACCACATCACCTTCTTGTTTTCCCAGATCGCGACAATGCTTATAGATTGTCACGTAACCCCCGCCGTGTTGGACGTAAATCACGTATCCGTAATTTATCGACCATACCGTGTTAATAACAACACCATCTGCCACAGCATGGATCTCTTCCCCCTCATTTGTAGCAATATCTATGCCATAATGTCCTTCCTTAGGCTCAAATTTTCGGGTGATCATTCCGTCGACCGGCATCTCCGTGGGAAACACCGGAACACGGGTTAATACATCCGAATAAATCAGATCGCCTTTGTTTAACACCTCACTATTATCATTGTCCACCGATATTGGCGGCAATGCAGGCACATCTTTCACACTTTGTACATAATCTTTCTGCGATTCAGTAACCGGAACGTTCTGGAAAGTGGTATCCTTCTGCCCGATAATGACATCTTTTATATCCGTGAGTTGCTGTGTCCTGATATCCAGAGAATCATTGAGTGCCAAAACCTTACTGGAAAGGTTATCAATTGATTTCCTGAGTTGATGATCTCTCCTGTTGTACACCAGAGCGCCAAGTGGTGTAAAGACCATTAACAGCCACGTTAGTATTACAAGTCCGAGTGCACCTACACCAAGTGCAGGAATTAATTGCCCTGGCTGTAATTGATAGCTTTGAGGACCGTCGGGCTGTTCTTCGTCAAGCATAACAACCGTCACTGATCGCCCCCGTTGCTGCATAAGAGCTTTTAAAAAATCTATCATCGTTTTGTGGGGATCAACTCTGTATTGCTTTGATTATAAGGAAAACAATGGATAAAAAACCAATTTCACAGGTTTCTTTTATCATTATGCAAATGCTCTACCCTGCAAAATCTGAACCATTTATCCGGACACTTTTGCTACATTCTCAACGAAGGCGATCGTCAAGCATATCGACGCCATCGTAATATCAAAAAAACAGGATATACGGGGACCGGAGAAGACGATCATTGCTTCTAATCAAATAAAACATTATCGGATGCATTTTTATTTTTATTCACTCCCGGCAATTCTAAAAACAACATCCTGTTGTTTCTCCCAATTGCTATCACCAGCAAGTATCAGAGCATTTTGCCGCATCTGGTAATAAATTTCCGGCTTCATCATCTCTTTGATGTGTTTCACGAATGAATCTATCCCGGCATCAGAGGGAAGGACAACGCCACATCTGTACTTCTCAATATAAGGTCGCATCTGCGGAAGATCACTTACTATAGAGGGAATGCCGGCCATGGCATACTCGAAGAGCTTGTTTGGCAGAGCGTAACGCAGAGAGAGTGACAGGGGTTCGATAAAACACAATCCCAGATCTGCCGATGAGGTCCACCTGAGAAGCTCCTGATAGGGCACGGGCTTTTGAAAAAAAAGACGATCACTCACTCCGAGATCTGATGCAATGCGAGATAGTTGTTCTTTAAAAGCCTCACCGTTACCCAATACGCATAAAACGAGATCCGGAATCCTTGCCAAAGCCCGGACTGCCTGCATCAATCCCCTTCCCGGATGTATTACTCCCTGGTAAACAAGGATTTTTTTATTGTCGGGTATTTGAAATGTTTCTCTCAGGAGATTCGATTTTTCAGGAGATTGAAAACGGGGCAGATTCATAATCACATCCGGAAGCGGGATATTATAGATTTCGGACAGATGTTTCGAATCCAACGCACCGGATGTAAAAATTTTATCGGCTTTCCGAACGTATCTTTTTTCCAGCCAGCTGATGATTTTCTGTTTCCCAGGATGATCGCTCGCCTCACCTAAAGCTGTATAAATCTCCCGGGAATCATAGAAACTCCGGCCGTTATTTTTTTCGCTTATCCATGTAATAAATGGCAGGACATATAAATCCATGGCCCAAAAAGAATCTGCTTTCAAGAGATGACCGAAAGTATGGAGCCACCTGTAAAACCCTAACCACAGTCTATACATCGGACTGTAAGTATAATGTTCCATCAACAGTACATCTACATCAAGGTCAGCGCAGGATACCTGCCAACCAGGGGTATACAGACCAATTAGCAGGATACGAGAATATTTCTGTTGCAGTGTATAGGCAATATTTAACATCCTGGCATCATGCTCGATGGCACCCATCGAGATGAGAACATGATCATATGCTTTACCTGCCAGGTCGTTATGAAGAATACGCTGTATCAATATATTTTTTATATCCGGAGGCTACATTATAAAAAACCAGGTAGTGCACACCATATTTGGCGATGCTGAATGGGAAATGTAGTAACATTTTGCTAACCCAGGCCCATATGGGGGAATAGATCCAGATTTTATCGGCCAGGTGCATTTTAAAAATTTCCGGTTTCTCCGGATATGACTCATATTTCTGTAGTAAGTATGGAAGAGAAACTTCCCCAAAGACCTTCAATTGATGCAATCCTGACGCAATTGTCTTGTCCAGAGCAGATATAACCGTTGCCTTTTTGTTGTATCTGCATTTCTGTCCGGCCTCATATACCAAACGAATACCATAATCCGTATCTTCTCCTCCATATACCTCAAATACTTCATCCATTAACCCGATTTCCTTAACTGATGAAGAAGGCAGGGCTACATTTTGAGTTACAAAATAAGTGGGTGGAATAACATCTTCATGAGAGAATTGGTGCTTCCCCCTCTCCTGTTGGTATCGGGCCCAAATATTTTTGCGGGCATTTGTAAAACGGATATCTCCAACTGAAATGTCGCCCCATTTTTCTAAAAACTTTCTGTGCACCTCCAATAAATCCGGTGCAGCAATTATGTCTGAATCCAATAGGACAACAAAAGGAGCCCTGATTTTTTTCAAGCCAAGATTGCGTGTTGCCGCCCTGCCATGATTTGAGTGATCAGAATGCTGTAAAATCTGAAACTCAAAAGAGTAGGTCCGGTTCTCTAACCATGAAATCGTGTCATCAGTGGACCCATCCACGCAAACATATACAAAAAAAGAGCGGAATGTTTGACGGTCGAGAGAAACCAAACATTCCGCTAATTCAGCTCGGTTGTTGTATGTCGGTATTATTACATCAAAATAACGATCAGGAAAATCCGGCATAGCCCACTCTCTGGATGCTATCTCATAAAATAATTGGGTGATTCCTTGGTGATCTGGATAGAGTGAGGATGACTCTCTGTCACGCTGGCCGGTGACACTTTAACGAACTCGGCATTTTGCAGGTCAGAGATATTCTCTGCGCCACAGTATCCCATGGCTGCCCGAAGACCACCAATCATCTGGTATACCACTTCACTCAACATCCCTTTATAGGGTACGCGTCCTTCGATACCCTCGGGCACCAGTTTGTTTATGTCCTCTTCCACATCCTGGAAGTACCGATCCTTACTGCCTTGAGCCATTGCCCCGAGACTTCCCATACCACGATACGATTTAAATTTCCGGGATTCATAAATGATGGTTTCACCGGGAGCCTCATCGACACCGGCAAACATAGAACCAAGCATGACAGCCGATGCACCTCCGGCAATGGCCTTGGCAATCTCACCAGTCTGCTTGATACCGCCATCAGCTATCAGTCCGATGCCATTGGCACGCGTATACTCTGCAACTTCCATAATAGCACTAAGCTGCGGAACCCCGACACCGGTAACAATCCGGGTCGTACATATCGAACCGGGTCCCACGCCGACTTTCACTACATTAGCTCCTGCTTCAACCAGCGCTTCTGCAGCAGCTTTTGTGGCAATATTACCGGCAATCAGGTCCAGATCAGGATATTTTTTTCGAATTGTCCGCACCATGCTCAGCACGCCTTCCGAATGACCATGGGCTGTATCGACCGTTATAATGTCTACACCAGCTTCTACAAGTGCTGATACACGGTCCATCGTATCGGCTGCAATTCCCACAGCTGCACCGACACTAAGACGTCCTATTTCATCTTTGCACGCATTTGGATAATTCTTCTTTTTTTCGATATCCTTAAATGTAATCAACCCAACGAGCCTGCGTTTTTCATCAACAATCGGGAGCTTTTCCACTTTGTAATCTTGCAACAGGTTTTCGGCCTCGTCGAGTGTTGTACCAACCCGTGCAGTAACCAGGTTATCTTTGGTCATGATCGTTTTAAGCTGCCGATCAGGTTTCGGCTCAAACCGGAGATCACGGTTCGTCACGATACCAACCAGGTGGTCTTCACTGTCAACCAGTGGAATCCCACCGATTTTATGTTTTTTCATGAGTTGGCGCGCGTCACGTACAGTGGCATCGGGAGGAAGTGTCACAGGATCCACAATCATCCCGCTCTCGCTTCTTTTAACCAGGCGAACCTGTTCGGCCTGGTCTTCAATACTCATATTTTTGTGTAAAATTCCAAGACCACCTTCCCGTGCCAGGGCAATGGCAAGTTGATATTCCGTAACCGTATCCATGGCGGCACTGATGATCGGTATATTAAGTGCCAGCTTCGGGGTCAAATTTGTCCTAATTTTTACATTTCTCGGTAAAACATTCGAATAGGCAGGAACCAACAGGACATCTTCGTAGGTGAGACCTTCTCGGGTAATCTTCTCTACAGCTGTCGTCAGGGGCATGATTGAGAGCGGTTAGAGGGTTTCAAATATATTTCGGCTAAGGTAAGGATATCTGTAGATAATCCCTACTTTTTTTTGGTAGCCATGGGTCATGAGTCTTGAGTAGTGAGATATAAGAACCAAGATTTCAGAACCTTATTCCAATGATTCCCAATCAGGGATCAGCGACAAATCAACCGCAAATCTTCGTCACTGATAATTACTAATTACCCATTATTAATTGTTCATTGATTAATTCGAAGCGCATCAAGTGTTGTTTCCAGCGATGCAATATGATTACGGTAATTTTCGATCCAGTAAGTAACTCTTTTGCGCCTTGCAATGACACCAGGATCACAGGTGCTGTAAAGTCCCATGAGTTCATCGTAATATCCGACGACATCTGAAGCGATTACGAATTTCAGCTTGTATGGAAGATCTCCCCAACCAAGAGCTTCATAAATTTCATTTAAACGTGGGTTCTCATCAACCGGGTTTTCGCGAACTTCTTCATTTGAAGTTTCAACGACGGTTAATGCCCGTGTTCCGAATTCTTCTTGTTGGTAGAGTTTGCGTGCAGTATTCATCGTCTGTTTCCTTTTGGTTAATCATTTATTCCAAAGAAAAACAGAGTGAGTGACAACATTATGTCACCCTGTAAAAAATAATTAAAAAAGTCATGAGTAGTGAGTCATGAGTATTGAGATACCACATATTGTTCCCTTGAGTGGCACTCTTTGTCGTAATTGACACTGTTTACTGTTTACTGATCACTGTTTTAGTCTCTCCTGATTTATCAAGGGCAAATTTCAGCATAATCGGACCGATGATTTCGTGCACGGTCACCATGGATATGATCAGGGTTTCGAGTTGCCCGCCCCAGCCAGGGAAAGTTCGCCCGATGGTCACAGCCAATCCAAGTGACACTCCCGCCTGTGAGATGAACCCCAGCCAGCCGTAGCTCTTCATAAAAGATCCGGCATTCCCCATTCGTGAACCGGCTATCGTGCCCAGCCAGACCATTGCCCCTCTCGTGGCGACCAAAACCAAGGTTATGACCCAGATTGATGCCAGACTTCTGAGATCGAGTTCAAGACCTATGACGCAGAAGAAGAGGGCAAACACCGGCAGGGACAGTTTCTTAACTGCTGAAATGAAGACATCACCTTTCGTGCCTGAAAAATTTTCAATATAGAAACCGGCTGCCAGACATATAGAAAGTGGTTCGAGATGATAGTTCAATCCAATCTCGGCTACCAGAAGACATAATCCAAGAACAACCAGGACCATCTCCCGTCCTACTTTATTGATATACAATCCCAACAGCCACCCGAGCAACAAACCTATCAGCAGCGACAGGATGACCTCACCAATGGCACCCACGATTTTCATTACATCAAACGTAGAACCCGGGTTGTTGAAGATCAGTGCGATGGAAAGGGCAATGGCAAAAAGTATGACCACCGCCATATCTTTCAGAACAGTCGTCCCCAGTATTAATTCACTTACCTCACCTTTTGCTTTTGTTTCGCTGATCACAGCTATGACAACCGTTGGGGATGATGCCATGGCAATGGTTCCGAGAAGAATTGCCACGGCAGTCCATTGTTCAATATTACCGGGCCCTGAGAGAAAAGGGAGCCACCGGCTTATAATCAGCACAAGTGCAGTAACTCCGAGAAAGCTAAACAGCATCGTTGCAGAAACAATCCATGTCAATGGTTTTCGGATGTGTTTCAACTCCTCCAGTTTTATCTCACCGCCAGCTGTCAGGGCTATCAATGCCACAGCCATCCCATCAATAACTTTCAACTGATTTACGGTTTCATGGGTTGCAAAACCGAGAATCGAGGGACCGAACAAAATCCCGGAAAACAGGTATCCGGTGATGCGGGGCAATCCAAAATGAGCTGAAATAATCCCGGCCATATAGGCTACAATCAAAACAAAACCAAGCAACAGCGTGGTCTCAGCATACGAGCGCCCGATGAATTCGCTGCCCAACAGGTGGTAACGAATAACATACAATACCCCGGTAAGCACGGCTATTGCCAAACTGTGCTGAAGTATCGTGCGTCCATTCATTGTTTTCGTTTGCTGAGCCATTTCCCTATCTCCCTGATTTAATCAATGTATATCCCAGCAATTCGTTAATCAGAAGTCCAAGAACGACAACAGCGACCAGTATGCCATACCAGTATCCGGGATTAAGCTGGTAGGCGCTCAAAGCTATCGCAACCGCCAAAGCTCCTTGTGGAAGAAAAAGACCCGTTCTCCACCACTGCTGAAGCTTTTTATTCGTTCTTTTTACTGTAATGCCAGAAATGAATTTTGCGGCCAGACGAATTACGATAAAGGCCAACAAAAAGAGGTATAATGCAGGCTCCTTCACAGGTATTAGAATGGCAGCCATCGTAACAAACAGCAGATATATGGGCCTCTCACTGGATTGCAGAACAGTCATGAGCTGATGCTGACGTTTGGGGAAATTAAGAGCAAAGAAACCGCCTCCGAGCAATGCGGCCAGAAACGGAGGCACTTGCAGTACAGCGGCAGCACCGGCAAAAAAAGTGACGATACCAACGACCATGAGCATCGACTCCGGGGTGTCACGCCGATAGACAAAGAGCCAATTCATCACCAGTGCTTCGAGAACTCCCAACACAAGGACAATAATAATTGGAAGTAATCTGAATACCCCCTGATGCTCACTGCCAAGAAAACTAATCAGTATATACGTAAAAAAAATAGCTACAAGATTTCCAAGATGGGCAATAACGGCGAAATTGCGGGCCACTTCCCGCGGCAATGAGAATCGATGAGTGAGCGTAATGATGGAACGGGGTGATGTGACAGAAGCACAAAGACCCACTAAAAAAAGGAACTCCGGCAACAACGGTTCTGAAAACCACCCTTTGAGCAGAAAGGTCAGGCCACCGAAAGCCGCCATAACCAAAACAATACTCAGGATGTTCTCCATAGTACCTATGAGCCAGTACTTGACCGGGATCAATGAGAACAGCTTTCTCGACCATTCTATGCCGATGAGCCAGCCAATCCAGCCCAATAGTATATCCGTGAGCGGTGAGAGGGAGTCAATATCTTTGATGTCAAGCAGATGCGTTCCTGATGGACCGATCAATATCCCTACAAAGATAAAAATCGCGGTGCTGAACCATAACTGCCTATATATGGAATTACTGCGGGTTTGCCGGATCAGATAATGTACCAGAAACACCAGCAGAGCTATAAGGGCCAATCCTATAAGTAGCGAAGTCTTCATAATCCGGCTTCATTGTTTTTAGGTGGATATGGTCCTGTTTTAATGCCAGAATTGCTCTAAAAAAAGATGACAATTAAATCCTCATCCTCTTACATACCAATAAAAAAGGAAATTCAAAGGATAAAACCTATGGATATACCCAAAAATTTTGAAACCCTGCATCGCAAGGATAGATATGCAACAAAGCAAAGGCGGAAGGAAGTAATAAAATCGATAGACCGGGAAAAGGGTTCCGTTATTCCGGATATATCGA
Source organism: uncultured bacterium (assembly GCA_963787205.1). GTDB lineage: Bacteria > Bacteroidota > Rhodothermia > Balneolales > DATFMH01 > DATFNI01. Next base: position 115,378 of record CAWBCD010000029.1, on the reverse strand, counting down.
TTGTTTTGCTGCCAGAAGCGTGTTCTTCATCAACATGGCTACCGTCATTGGCCCAACGCCTCCGGGAACCGGCGTGATCCAGCTTGCTTTCTCTGATACGGTTTCAAACTCACAGTCGCCGACGAGCGAATACCCTTTTTCCTTGCGGTTATCGGCAACCCGATTTATACCGACATCAATGACAACGACACCGTCTTTTACCATCTGTCCTGTTATGGCACCGGGTGATCCGACTGCCACAACCAGAATATCTGCATCGATGGTATATTTGGTGAGATCTCTTGTATAACGATGACAAATGGTGGTTGTCGCTTTACCCGTGTCAGTATCTTTCTCTCGTGAAAGCATGAGCGCCATGGGAGTGCCAACGATATTGCTTGCTCCGACAACAACGGCATGTTTCCCTTTTGTGGGAATGCTGTAATAGCTGAGTAATTCTTCGATACCGGCCGGTGTACACGACCTGAATGCAGGTTGACCCACTGCCAGACGCCCCATATTCATCGGATGAAATCCATCCACATCTTTTCGATGATCGATCGCTTCTATGACTGCAAGCTCGGGTATGTGTGGCGGAAGCGGTAACTGCACTAAGATTCCATCTACACCGTGGTCATGGTTAAACTTTCGAATAATACTGCGAAGCTCTTTTTCCGATATAGTATCCGGCAATCTGAGAGTATCGGAATCTATACCGACCTCAAGACAAGCTTTTGTCTTAGCAGAAACATAGGTCCCGGATGCTGGGTTTTCCCCAACAAGGATGACCTGCAGTTTGGGGGCTCGGTTCCCTTCCCCAATCCAGTGATCCACATCCTTCTTCACACTCTCGCGAACCAGTGCCGCCACTTTACGGCCATCTATTATACTTGCGGACATACGGGATAAAATTTGTAGTACTTAAAGTTAGGACTATGGAGTACTTAAGGTTTCCATAATTTATTATTCCAGATCTAGTGTTGCGAGACCGTATACTTTATCAACCGGTACCGTAAATGCAATCCCAGTTCCCGGCTGGTCCAAGGGGGCATCACACACACGTTCGATCTCCTTAATCAACTCGTCTACAATATCTTCAGGCACCAGAGTGAGGATCGTTTTATTCCCGGGAGTGCTACTCGGCAGAAAAAGACGCAATCCGGCAAAAATGGGTACATCCTGTGCGAGAATGCGTCCCATACCCACAGAGTCCACCACGGTAGCTCCTTTGAGCCCCATCTCCAGAAACACCTCGAGTACCTCGTCGAGCAGCTCCGGGTTGTTGAGTATGTAGAATAGCAGCCGCAATAATGTAGAAATGGTTAAATCTCAAAATACTGAGCTTCTTCCTGATTGAAAGCTTCAATAATTTCGTTGGCGGAATGTGCATTAAGTAACCGGTCGCGGAACCCACTGTTGTTCATCAGCCTCGAAATACGGCTTAGCATTTTAATGTGCGTGCTGTTATGTGATTCCGGTCCCACTAACAAAAAAATGAGGCTTACCGGCTGATCATCGATCGAATCGAAATTAACGGGCTCCTTTAAAAGAGCGAATGAAGCATAATTGCGATCGAGTCCCGTACATTTTCCATGTGGTATCGCCAAGCCTTTCCCTACTCCGGTAGACATGATCCGCTCTCGTTCAAAAACTGCCTTTCGCACATTCTCCAGCATTTTGGGGTCTATTTTTTCACCCAGCGTGCCGATGAGTTTGTCTATTACATCGGTTTTGTTGGATGCCTCCAACTGGCACAAAACATTTTCCTGATCTAGTAATTTGCAGATTTTCATAAGAAATTCGCCTAACAAAATGCCTATCGCTGTAAGAATAACGTCCGAATATACTGATCAATTAAGAACGAACACAAACGAAACATCAATATAAGATTTAGTCGTGAGCACTGAGTATTGAGTATTGAGATCTTTTTGTTAACGCGATGTTGCCTCAAATGGATTCATTCACTGTTCTGGCATCGGTTTTGAAAATTATAGCGACTCGATAATTTAGCATCCGGTTCTACAATCTCATTACTCAATACTCTTGTCTCAATACTAATGCATCATTGTTCACTGTTAATTGTTAATTTCAGCCAACCGGAAACTGCCACTTTGCCATCGAACGGTTTTTATCGTAAGACGGCTAACTATAAAAGCGTTGAAACTTCTTAACGGAATTATCGCAGTATTTCAAAAAGACATGACTCTCGAGGCACGGTCACGATATGCCATAAACACGGTTTTGGCATTTGTGGGTTCCTCTATGTTGCTTATTCTTTTCTCTCTGAAGGCCCAGGTACTCCCCCCGACGCCACGCAGCGGTTTAGTTTGGATCGTCATCCTTTTTGCGTCATTATCGAGTCTAAGCCGGTCATTTGTACAGGAAACGGACCGGCAGACTTTCGACCTGCTACGCCTCAATGCTAATCCTCAGGCAGTTCTCCTGGGAAAGCTTTTTTACAATTTTTTATTTACACTACTTGTTTCTGTCGTCACAATGGCGGCTTATCTCTTTTTCCTGGACATAACAATCCAGGACTTTTTTTTGCTGGCAATCAGTTTGGTGCTGGGCACATTGGGTCTTGCCGGAATTTCAACCATGTTGGCCGCCCTCGTCTCTCAAGCCGCTCATAAAGGCGCCATCTTCTCGGTCCTGAGCATGCCCCTGCTAATTCCTCTTGATCTATTGCTGGTCAGGACCACCAAAGGCGCACTCGTTGACGGTCGGCTGCCGGGTGTATGGAACGATGTAGTTGCCCTAATCGGATTCTCTGGTGTTACTATCACTGCGGCAATTTTATTATTTGAATATATTTGGGAAGATTAATGACTTCGGTTATGTATCCTGATAATCTCGATATCGGAGGACGAAGGGTTGTCGGTCAGAAGATGGCCCGGGAGCACCTCCTCAAGATCCTGAACTCGGGTCGGCTCAGCCACGCCTACTTGTTTTCTGGCCCTCCGGGAATCGGCAAGAAAGCAATTGGACTTGCCTTTGCAGAGGTGATCAACGGGATCAGTAATCTGACCGGACTTGGAGAACTCACCTTTTCCAAAAAATCGTCATGGTTTACCCATCCCGATATCCACCTGTTTATCCCGCTTCCGACCGGCGTGAGTCGTAGCGAGCTTACTGACCGTGTAGCACTTTTGGCGGGTGATCCGTACGAGATGGTCGACTTTGGTCTGCGTCCTGCCCTCAATAGTGATAATTCGTCTACAAACAGGAAGGCCTTTTATGCTATTGATTACTTCAACGGGGAAATCAAACCGGCGGCATACTTGAAACCCAACGAGGGTCATAAAACAATCATAGTGATCACCAATATCGAAAAAATGCGTAAGGAAGCGGCCAATGCATTTCTAAAACTGTTGGAGGAACCGTCCGAAAATTTGGTATTTATCCTTACCACGGATCACATTCACTCGCTTCTTCCAACCATCACCTCACGCTGTCAGACGATACCGATGCAACCGCTTCAGCCCCTAGAGATTGAACAGGCTCTGATCGATCATGATGGCAAGGATCCTGAGGATGCACGATATCTGTCGCGGACAACAAATGGTAATTATGTATATGCCCGATTCTTTGACGCAGAGCGATTGAAGCAAAACCGCAAAGAGATCATCGATTACTTACGGGCTGCTTTCACACAAGACCCTTTTAAAATCATAAAGATCTCTGATAATTGGTCGGATGCGATGAACTCAGACGGCCATCTGGCTTTGCTTGATATGCTTGAGACATTCATTCGGGACCTCATGCTTTTCCAGGCAGGTGCTAATGAAGAATCAATCAGTAACGTGGATCAGCTTGATGTGATCCAAAAATTCTGCAAAAGCCTTGAGAAAGCCAGACTGGAGGATATGATTGCACAAACTGCCGAGGCCAGAAAACTGATTCTGCAGAATGTACAATCACGATTTATCTACACCGTTATGGCAATTCGTTTTTCGTATCTGATGCGGGGACTTAATACGCCTGTAGAAAAAGATAATCAATGGCACCATATACCCGCCTATCTGCCTTAAGCCGGGCACTGGAGTAAAAAATCATAGTAGAACTATCCCAAAAATTAAGCACTGAATCCCCTAAAATGCGCGAGGTCTCATTTCATAAAATGCATGGAACAGGCAACGATTTTATCGTCCTGGATAATCGCAGTGGGCAATTTACCATGGATGAGATGATCACGCTCACGCCTAAAATATGCCATCGGCGGTTTGGCGTCGGGGCCGATGGCTTGCTGGCACTATCACCAGGCGACAAGGCTGACTATACCATGATCTACCGGAACAGTGACGGAAGTGATGCCGGAATGTGCGGAAATGGAAGCAGGTGTCTGGCTATGTTCGCTCACAAGATAGCCGGATTCCCCGCTAACCTCCGTTTCCGGGTTCATGATATCGAGTACACCGCACGTATCTCTGGTGAATTGGTCACTGTTTCGTTCCCGATGACATTGCATGTAAGTGCTCTGAAATCCCAACTAAACGTTGAGGGGATGTTCACCCAACCCGGTAACAATCATATTATACTTACGGAAAGTGAGGCACGCGATAAAGCGGGGGATGATGTATTTAATCTTGCGCGAAAGCTCAGAAATGATTCAACCATACATGAAGATGGCTCCAACGTAAACATCTACCGGAAAGAATCATCCGGATCTATTTACCTGAGAACTTACGAACGCGGCGTGGAAGATTTTACCTATGCCTGTGGAACCGGGTCTATTGCAACGGCGGTCGCAGCTCATGCCGGGGAGAAGGCTCAGACGACGGAACAAACCTGCCAGATCCATAGCAAAGGCGGCGTCGTATCTGTAAAATTTGCATATGATCCGGAAACGAAGCTGTACAGCCACATTGAGTTAACCGGCCCTGCCGAATTTATTTGTAAAGGAGTATATGTCTGGTAAGCTATCCATAATCTGTCTTTTTGTTCTGTTTGCGTTGCTCGCAGCCTGCAGCGGCAGCAAGCAAACAGAGACCCAAAAAACGGAACCACCGTCACCCTACCTGATGAACTTCAGCAATATCGCAACGGTTCCTGACCAGGTACTTCCACCCAGCCGCATTCAGTCAATCCAACTGGAACGAGTGGGGGATCCCTCGGCTCCACCGGTTATAAGACTGAATTCCAGGGATCGTCTTTTGTTATCCTTTGATGAGATGAGTAACGAGTCCCATATGTTTACCGTGAAAATCACGCATCACAACCGCGACTGGGGGCAGAGTTCCTTGCTTCCCATCGACTATCTCGGTAACGCAAGCCAGGATCAGATTACTGACGGAAGGGCCAGCAGTGTGCAGAATCCAAGCTACACACATTACAAATATGAGTTTCCCAACAACACGCTCACTTTCCTGGTTAGCGGAAACTACATGCTGCATATTTATGATTATGATACCGGGAAAGAGCTCTTTTCCCTCCCTTTTTTCGTATCCGAGAACAGAAACTTAATAACGACGCGGGTTGAAACACTGTATAATGAAGGTCCGGCATCTCTTCAATACCACCAACTTTTTTCGAGTTATCATTATCCTGACTTTGTAAAATTCCCCCAATTCAATCTGCATGTGATCTATGCACAGGACCGGTTCTGGGGACGTGCCAGGAAGGCTGATATTTATGATATATCCCAACCCGGTGTTTTAGATGTCCATAATTCTCGAGACAATCTGTTCGTCGCAAACTATGGTTTCCTTGATTTGAACCTTCAATCCTTTCAGCAACCCCAGTATGGAATCGTAACATATCGACCGGAAACGACCCCTCCTACCGTTATTCTCAGAACGGATACTCCCAGTCTTTCTACTACCAGCGGAATCCGGCCTTTCTTCAAATTCGGTCAGATCGATAATCATTCTGATGCCCAGTACCTCCGCGTCCATTTTTCACTGAACGGCGATAAGATCATCGATCCCAATGCCCAGGTTTATCTTATCGGGTCGTTTAACAACTGGTCGATCCAATCGGGAAGTAACATGAATTACGACCCTTCAAGCGGCCTGTTCAAAGGATCCGTTGAAATCAAACAAGGCAGATACAATTACAAATACGCAGTTGTTGAAGGAAATAAGATCAATGACTTACGCCTTGATACCAACTTTGCGTCCACCAGACAGGAATATGTTGTCTTCGTTTACTACCGCGATCAAACACGGCAATACGATCGTCTATTGGTAACCAATGATTTCTTCTCCCACTGAATAAGACAAGGTGAGTTTGGGATACAAATTTCAAAAAAATACCCTTTAACATAATTTTAAGTCGTTCATTAACACGAGGATTGATTTTCCAAAAAGATGGGTACACCAAGATCATGACAAGAATGGCACTGAGGTTTTTTTACGATTTCTTATGAGGATTAGTAGTAGTCCGTAGTCAGAAGTTTAAACGACTGACTACGGACTACTGACAACAGACAAAACCCATCAGAAATCAATACCGATCGTAATATAATTGATCGGATGACCTACAAAGTGTGGTCCGTGAGAACTGTTTGAGTAGGGCCATGCAATATCCCAACGAACCGGTATTCCCAAAAGGATCGTTCGGATTCCAAAACCGGCACCCACTAAAATGCTTCCTTTGTATGTCTGCCAGGGAGTTCCCTGCTGGTCAGTGTTCGTTACAGGCTGAGCAATCCTAAAATCGAATTTGGCTTCATTAATATTAGTTGTATTCGGATTGTCAATTCCCCAGGATGCACCGATATCAGTGAATACCTCTCCTGTCATGTTATAAAGGGGGAGAATCGGAATGGGACCCGGCAGGATAGCCGCGAACAACGGGAAGCGGAACTCGAGGTTGATCAACCCAAATTTATCCCCATACATAGCATCATAAGGATAACCGCGCATCGGAAGTGCTGGCTGGGTTAAAAAGATGTCGGCCAGACTATTCAATGAGATGCCGTTATTCGCCCATTGATAGTTGATCCAGCCATCCATACCACCGAGGAAATAGGTTTGTGCGTTTTTCCCAAATGACATTCCACCAGAGAAACGTGTTGCAAATACATATCCATCACCTAGTCCGAAGTATTTGCGGAAATCACCGGATATACTTTCAAATTGAGGCATACCTTTCGATACAGTCGGACTCGCTGTCAGGCTGATCGCATACCGATATCCACCTTCTGGTGTTATATAGCCAGGTTTCGAATAATCCTGGGTAAATGTGATATTGGGATACAGCAGCGTAGTATGCTGATTACTTTGGTCTGGTAATCCCAGAGCACCGAAATCCCGTGCTATACCGATAACTGATGCCCCATAGTCGATACGAGTAAATTGATTTATGGGGTACTGAAAATTCAACTGCCCGCCGTAGGTACGGTATCGTATCAGCCCGCTGTAAAACCCACTGTAACCGTAACCATAGGTATAATACTGCATGGCGTAATGATAGTAGGCGAGGGAATAGTTTGTCCGGTGTTTCAGGTTTGCATAACTGATCACATAGCTGCTGTTGCTCAGATCAAACTGAAGACTGCTCGCCAGTCCCACCTGATAATCCCCCAGCACATCGGTAAACAGCACCTGAAACAGACCGTACGTCGAGTAATAGGACGTTCCAAGAGACCCCTGGAAATAGGTCAACTCAGGCGATAAAGTGACCCGGTATCTATGCGGAACCAGTTTGCCGCTCTTGGTTTTGTTGTTCTCCGGTTTGAACACATCCTTTGTGCCTTTCAAACTGGCGACTGTGTCGAACGCGCTCCCAAAGGTGTAGTTTCTGTAATCGATATAACCGGTTGCAGACGTTGTATCCTTCTTCGCTTCCTGTGCTTTTGCTACGGTCTTAACAGTATCAGATTTTGTGGTATCGCTGCTCATGGTAATTCCGGATCCAAAAACCGGTTGGTTACCCTGCATACTGGTATCCACGGTTGCCGGTAGGGGAGCAGCTGCAAGATTATTCTTGTTCTGTTTGTTGCCAAACATCTCGCGGGCATATCCAATCGCCGGAACCCACTGGGTTATTGGTGTAGATGCACGTTGTTTCGCCCAAAGATTTGGCTTCAACGGATGATTAATTGCTTTGCTGAATGGATCCCTGATGAGAAAGATATCAACATAACCGCCATTGTATGTGTCAATGGCCAGCCTGCTTCCGTCGGCACTCAGCGACATCTGCAAGATCCCGGAAATGAGATTGGTTAACGGTTTACTCGTACGGGTCTTCATGTTCATTTCATAGGCATTCGGAATGCCATTCTGATCCGAAATATAGACCAGGCGCCCGTCACGGGTAACCTGTGGATCCGATTCCGACCACCCCGGTGTATTGGTCAGTCGTACAGCGTTCTGATCGCCAATCTTTACACTATAGATATCTGTCTGATTCAAATTGGGATTCGTAATCTCATCGTATTCCAGTTCGTACGTATTGAGCTTCGTATGATCTCCACGATCTGATACGAAATAAATTGTTTTTGAATCAGGTCCCCATGCAGGCTCTTTATCCGTGAAAATATCGTCGGTTACGTTGGTAAACTTTCCGGTTTCAAGATTGTAAACAAATATATCGGGGTTAGGCGATGCGGTACCATTGAAGGCAATTTTCTTGCCGTCTGGTGACCATGCCACCGAGTAAATGGCATCCAGACCCGGAAACTGGAACCGTTGAATCTTGTCTGTATTGTAATCAACGATGGCCAGCCCCTTCTTCCCTTCAGAGGTATATGAAAACGCCAGTTTCCTTCCATCCGGCGACCAGCTGAGGTTTGGATTCAGAATATTGAGCGACTCAAAATTCACATTGTTCTCACCGTGTACCAGCGTCTTCAGTCGTTTACCGGTAAGCGGATCCACGACGATGATATCAAAATAACCATGCACATTACTGATCATGGCAAGTTTGTCGCCTTGTGGAGATAATGCCGGACTGGTGTTATACGATCCGGAAAACTCGCGTTTTGTCACTTGAGTAGCCACATCTGTCAGCGACTGCCGTTCGGCTATCTCCGGCCAATATCGTTTTTTCAGATAATCGTGCCATCGCTCTGACAATTCCTTGACCGACAATCCGATAGCTTCTTTAAATCCTTGATCAACACTTCGGGTGTCTTTGATATCATGGAAAATCTCGCCGATCTTTTCCCTCCCGTATGTTTCGACGATATACTCCCATACCGATTGACCGCCACGGTACCAGAAATATCCATATAACTGGCTGATTGGCGGCATGTAGTTATTGATCGTTGCATCCCTTACGAAGTTGTCTTCATTGGTATCGTAGTGCAACGACGACCATTCCGCCATGCCTTCATTAAACCAGTTCGGTATCTGCAGTTGGATGTTGTTCTGTATAATGGACTGAACCGAGCCACCATAAAACATCTCGTTGATCACCGCGTGTACCAACTCGTGGTGGATGGTATGCCTGAATTCCCCGTAATCGCCCATAAACGGCAGGGTAATCCTGTTTTTATACGGCTCCGTAACCCCGCCAATGCCTTCTGCATTTACAGGCAGGGGTACAACATTTGTTTGAGTGAAATCGGCATGTGAATCGTATATGACGACCTTGATACGACTCGTGATTTGATAATCAAAATCCTGTTGTATCTCCTTGAGTGCTGATTCCAGACTTTGCGCGGCAAAAACAGCCAGGTAGTAATTCTTGTCCTGATAGTAATAGACATCAAAATGCTCCGACTGAAGGTAGCGCCAGTGGAAGTTATCGTACTGTATTCTGTTCTGGCCGAAATTATAATATTGAGCGCGTACACCCGATGCACCCAAGCCAATCAACAACGTAATAGCCAGAAAACTCCAGACAAATTTCTTCTTTGTCATATATTTGCTGCGTTTGAATCGGTAATGTTTCGGTACAATTAATGTAAATGATAAATTTGCTAAATGTTTAGTGCTTTAAAACTGGTTCAAGATCAATTGTTCGACGTCCCTTATTGACTGACGCCACGCGAACGGTGATCTGGTCGCCCATCTGATACTTCCGTCCCTTGTGTCGACCAAACAATCCATATCTTTTTTGATCAAATATGTAGTAATCATCAACCAAAGAGGATATATGTATCATTCCTTCACAGTGTATTTCCTGAAGATCGACATACAGTCCATTATCAGTCACACCACTTATAACGCCATTAAACTCGTCATTAATATGATTGGACAGAAATTCTACCTGCATCAATTTCACAGAATCACGTTCTGCATTGACTGCCATGCGTTCCCGCCCGCTGCAATGATGCCCTAAATCATTTAATTTATCATAGTTATAGGCCGGACGCTGCAACGCATAATTCTTTAACAGCCGGTGTACAATCACATCCGGATAACGGCGAATAGGACTTGTGAAGTGGCAATAATGTCGGAAGTTCAACCCAAAATGCCCGATATTTTTCGGACTATATTCCGCTTTGGCCATTGCCCGCAGGGTGAGCTGGTTAATCACATATTCGAGAGAGGTGTCTTCGACTTGTTCCAAAAGATCGTTGACCTCTTTTGGCGTCACTTTTTTGTCACCGACATTAAACCGGATCCCGATTGGACTGACATGTTCCGCAATTTCCTTCAATTTCATCTCATCCGGTTTATCGTGTACACGATAAAGGAAAGGATACAGGTTCTTGGTTTTTCGCTTACCGCTTTCATCGCGCAATTTATCGATATGACGGGCCACCGTCTTATTCGCAAGCAGCATACATTCTTCGATGAGACGGTGCGTCTGTAACCGCTCTTTTATCTTTACCTGTATCGGTTTACCCTCTTTATCAAGAATGAAATGTGGCTCCAGCGTCTCAAAATCAATAGATCCCTTTTCGAATCTTTGCTTTGTGAGTAGTTCCGTAAGCCTGGCCAGTTTTCTGAGGGGTTCTGCCAGTTCATGGTCGGATCCGTTTATTACATCCTGAGCCTGTTGGTAGGTAAAACGGCACTTTGAATGAATAACCGTTTCCTGTATCTGATAATCGACAAGCTCGCCCCGGGTGGTTACCTCCATGATGCAGCTGTAGGTCAGTTTATCCTCTCTAGGCCTCAAACTACATACCCCATTACTGAGCTTCTCGGGCAACATCGGTATGACACGATCGACAAGGTAAACGCTTGTAGCCCTGTTTACAGCCTCCTCATCAAGGATGGTACCGGGCTGCAGGTAAAAAGAAACGTCAGCTATATGGACACCCAACTGATAATTCCCATTATCTAGTGTCTCAAAACTGATGGCATCATCGAAATCTTTTGCATCCTCCGGATCAATCGTAAATATCTGCTTATCTCTTAAATCAACTCGGCGTTTATATTCCGGTTCTGGTATCTCATCCGGGAGTTGATCAACAAATTGTTCAATCTCTTTTGAGAAGCTACTTGTTAACTGATTCTCCGCCAATATGGAGAGAATCGTTGCATCACGGCTGTCCTTATTACCAAGGACTTCAACCACAATTGCCTCGGGTAATGCTTTGGGATGTGTCCATTCACGAAGCTTGAAAACGACTTTCTGTCCGTTTTTTGCATCCGCCGTATTTTCCGGAAGTACAAAAAAATTAATGGAAGCCGAATTCTCATCAGATTCGATATAGTAGCTGCCACGTCCCTCTTTATGCAGCGTGCCTACAAAAATACGATCAGCTCTTTTTATAACTTGTGTAATTTTACCTTCGATACGTCCATTCGGCTTGCCCTTCATTATCCTCACCGATACCAGATCTCCCGGAAGAGCCGTATTCAATCTTTTAGTCGGTATTCGAATATCCTGATCATATCCTTCCACATCAACGAAGCCGGTCCCATATCTGTTTACACTGATGTGGCCCGTCAGTTCTTCTCCTTTATCCACTTCAGAGAGCTCGAGCCAGAGCAGCCCTCCTTTATTTTTACGAACGATCCTTTTGGCAGCAAGTTTGTTAATAGTTTTTCTGAGTCGCTTCTGGTCCTTTTTCTTATCCAGCTTCAGTGCCGCTGCCAGAACTTCCTCCGGAACCCTCGTATCGGGATGTTTACCGAGGAATTCCACAATAATTTTTTCCAGTCCCGACAGCTTCCTTTTAGTAGCCATAATTATTTTTCAAGATAGAGTACAAATATTCCCATTCATACGACAAGGTACCATTCTTACTGACAATATTTCCCAAAGTGCCAGAATAATATTTACTTAATACTTTAATCAACAATTAGTTACCGATAGTTTTAAGATTCAATGATTATCCCGATCATTCATAGATTACTACGGGGATTGGCGAATAATAATATGTATCATCTGCATCAAAGATTTTCCCCTTGTTTCAGCTTTGCGAAAAAGAGCTAAGGAAGATTCGCTGTGACTCTAATAATCGATTTATTTCTTCTTCTTTTTGGTATTGGCCGTAGCAGTCGAATCGGTAATTGCTGAAGAATCGGGTGGAACGGACTTTTTCTTTTTCGAAAAAATGTTGGTAAACGAATGCATCACTTCATGTGGCAATTGATTCCAGGAATTGAACAATACTTTATATTGCAAACCAATTCCATTCACACTAGGTAATTGAGAAGAATTACCAAAGGTTCCATAAGTGTTGCTGAGTGTTGGATCCAGTCTGTGAAATAACTCTACCGAAAGTGATTTATTTATTCGATACTCTGCTCCCAGGTCGCCTATATCATTTTGGGTTCTTCCCGAAATCAACCCCTCTCTTCGTAATATCAATCGATCATTGAATAGTCTCAGGGCAATCGCAAGATCGGCTTCCTGGAAGCTATTCATACTTAAATTCACATCCAGATCACTTACATTACTGTTTAACAGTGTATTGATTTGACTGGACAAAATCTGTCCCAGGCCTATACCTGCCGCATAATTCTGGAGATTCGAACCAAGTGACTGTGTTCCATTTGAATTCAGACTTGTTATGGGCGTAAAGTTGCCGGTAATCAATAAGCTGGTGGCTTGTAGCAGTTTCTGATCTTCACTATTCAACAGGCTTAGTACAGCTGAATTGGGAGTCCCGACATCGAAAGTATTGTTCGGATACTGAAAGTAGAAATTATTGGTCAGGCTCTGAAGATTTCCACTGAGTTGCAGCATCAGGTTAATAGGAACACGTCGGTCCTCGCCTGTAAGAGGCTGGAGATTGGGTCTGGCACGATAATAGGCCGTCACATTGATTCGGGGATTTGTTGGATCTCCATCCCAAAGAATCGTACCACCATTTTCCAGATAAAAGAGTCGACTGAAGATCCCCCCACCGACAAATTGATAACTACCACCTGAAATATCGAATCGGCCGTACATCTGAAGGACCTGATCCTCAAGCGTAATATTTACCTGACCTCCACCGTGAGCGGTCAGTATCTCGCCGGTGACCGGATCAAACACAAATTCAACCGTCGAATTCTGCGGAGCATTAAACCTCAGGTCAAGCTGAAAAACCTGAGAAAAGCTCCTGTCCTGGTTGTCATTGTTGTTAGATGCGGAATTGTCTGCGGTACCCGCCGTCTTTCCTTTTTTCTCTTTAGAACCAAATTTGAAGTTTTTCACAAATTTGATAAACGAATTCTGATTCTCGACCGTCGTTTGATCCAGACTTGGTATGGATAATTTTGAAGTGGGCGTTGTGGTGATCGGAACGGTTGTCTGAAGGAACGGAGCCTCATTTGTTCCGGTCAGTTTTAATGTACCTGTTCCTGTAACGGAGCCATAAAACGGTACATCCGGATCGAATTTGCTGTTTAAAAATTTCAATCCATATAACTCAAGTGTCAGATTCAGTGGCTTGACAGGCTTAAAATCATTCAGATCGACGTTTCCATAAAATAAACCAGTGCCATTCCCATTATCTGTGACTTTGATGTTATCAAAGGTGACCCCTTTTTCCCGATCCAGTATTACCGGACCTGTGAGATACATATCTGCTCCCACGAAAGTCGGAATCACATGCACATGATGCGTTTCGAATTTAGCATGAAAATGATAATCATTCTTATTCCCCCATATGATACCAGACCCGTCCGAGCGTCCCTCAATATTATCAAACACTCCGGGTACAATATAATTTATGACCCACATGTCGATGGATTTAAAATTCGCATCAAAACGATAGAGGGTGTCTGCCGGGTCCTGAGGATTGGGCGGAGCGATATACCCTTTCAGAACATAGTCATTTACGATATGATGGTTCTTTTCGTAATAGTCATGATACTTTGTGGTATCTGTCTGTAACTTGATGAGGGTATTGAACCTGTTTTCAGATGCATCATATTGACTGTTGAAAGAGAAATCGCCAACAAGCCGGTTATCAAGGGAGAATCGATCGACATCAATCTTTCCCTGAAGTCCCCTGATAATATTGATCGAATGTGTGGCGAACTGTGCGTTTAGCGTACCCTCAAAGTTGAAATCACCATTAACAAGGTCAGAGACGCTCTGCAGGTTAATATTTCGCATCGTGCAGATCAACGAATCACTATTATTGGCACCGTATGTACCTTTCAGTCCGATAAACTGATCCGCGTTCATCAACCTGAACTTATTAAACGTTAATCGATGCTTTGAATCATAAGTAATCTCAGGGTTTCCATCGTTAACCCACGAGTACTGCTCGTTTCCGGCCACAAAATTACGGATGCGTGTAACCAGGGTGCTATCTGTCAAAAGACTGCTTGTCTGGATATTTACCTGTACATTCTTACCAATTCGATCTACCCTTGCATTATTCTGGATTGAATCATTCTTCATCGAAAAGGTCCAATCCAGGTCACTCATCGTCTCTTGTGGCAATTGCAGGCTGTCCACAGTAGCTTTCAGATCCAGGTTTGCATAGTGTTTAAGCGACTGTCCATGCGAAAATCCAGCCGTCCACATGAGCTGTGATGTATGTACATGTACAGAATCAACGGTAGTCTCCCCATCCTTCCATCCACCACTGACCAGGATGCGGCTAGTATCTGCCTTGACGCGCGTCTGCAAATGTCCATGACTCTTCAAATAAGGTATCCCCGGAATGAAATTGCGTAGAATCGCCAGATTTTTCATTCTTAAGTCGACATTTACATCAACAGGTTTATCAGGTTTGGAGACCTGAGAGTGCGATATCGATGCAACGGAATCAGGCTGAAACAAGATTTCCTTCCGTACCTGTCGTCTAAAATAATCAGCCCAATATTTTGCCATATCAGCGATCCGCGATGGGACGATGGTACCCTTTACGATGGCATCCACATAACTGCTGGTCAACCGCAAGGTTCGTGTAGATTTTTCCGGTGAGTCAAGGTCCACATATACCTGTTGGGCCGGAACATCTTTCCCCCCTATAACCGACTTACTGACATCCAGATTTGCCCCACCATATAAACGATCTATTGTACTGCCCTGAGCCCTGACTTTGTACGATAAATTCAGAGCCGTAGAGGGTAGTGTGGTATCCGGGATAAAGCTTCGAAGATTGATATTTGATCCATTGCCGTTAATAGAGAAGACCGGTTCTCCACCTGCCAAATCAACCCATCCAACGCCGTTTAGTTGTTCGTCACCAGACTTAAAGACAATATTGGGTTCAAAAAAACCATCACTTAATGTGGCATTCACCGTAAACTGATCAACCGGTAGATTATTAATTCTGCTTTTTGTGATGTTCAGGCTGGCATTCGCGCTGGCGTTATCCTTATTAATTCCTTTACCATTTAATTTCGCTTTCAGGTTAATAACCCCACGCAATGATCCCAGGGTTTTGAGAGAGTCCAGAACAATATTATTACCTATCAGATTTACCGAATAGCGGTATGGTTTCTCGAGTTGCGTATTTGCCAAAAGTTGTAAGTTGCCTGTCGGCAAGTGTAAATTACTCGTGACCGACAACGTATCGAGTGTCCCATCCAGGCTTCCATTCAGGTATAAACGCCCCCAGTCCTTGAAATTATCAGCCCATTTTGAATGTGGGAAATGATGCAAATCCTCACCCGATACCCGAAGTGTATCCAGTTTCAAATCGTAGCTCAATCGATCTTTTTGCTCCAGATCCTTGACCTGACCAGTGACATCCAGGCGGCTTTTATTAAATGTAAGATCGAGTTGCTGCAAATTCAGGTCGGAAAAAGTTCCCCTGGCTTTGACATTGAAAACAAACGGTGTATTGACCAGAGGGAGTCCGGGAAAGATATCGGCAAATTCACTCAGATAAACACGACAGGAATCCATTGATAGCTGGTATCGTGCATCTTTTATTTGCCCATACCAATTGCCCTTATAAAGATCGACTCCGTCAATATCACCATTCAATTCTACCCGGGACTGCCCGGTCTTCACGACAAACCGATTGAATTCCAGCAACTTCTTGTCATTGTACAACTGACCACTCACATCGACGTGGTTGGCAAAAGTATTGTGTACGCTTGCGTGAAATTGTTCGATATCCAGAAACCGCTGATCATTACTCAGCTCCAGGAAAATTTGCATGTTCACATCCTGCAGCTTAAGAGGTGTCGGAATCTCAACATTGGGTGGGGTATAGTGCAGACGGTCAAGGTTCATCACACCCCCTTCCATCTGAAGCTGCGGGGCGTAGATGTTCATATCCTTGAAAATCAAAAGTTGTGTCTTTGTAGTATCAACGGTACGCCTCCGCAAAGCCTGAAGAACGGTATAAGTACTGTCCCCCATACTGTTAAAACGTATGGTAGGGCGCTTGATGTTAAACCTTGTTACATTGATACGTCTGCGAATCAGATCCCACAGATTGACGCTGAACGCAACCGAATCGCAATCAAAAACAGGAGAAGAAGAAACATACTGGCTATCCGGACCGGCATATGTTAAACGGACCTTTGTAAGGACAATGTTGAACGGGATATCTCCGCCAAGACCACCGATGCTGATATGCCCTTTATAATTGGCATTGAAAGCATTTTCAACACGATGTGCGAGGAAACGCTGAACATCATTTCTCTGTAACGAGACATACAGCACAAGACTGGTAAGCACAATGGCAGTTATCAGCCCCAGAAAGGCATACCAGATTATGCGCCATATTTGATAAATCCATCTTAGAAGCACGTTGGCGGTATAAAAGCCTGTTATTTATGAATATTATCCACGGAGAGCATGTCAAAAAGATATTTCCAGGCAGAATCAACTAAGGAAAGATCATCCGTTTCTTTCAAATAAGGTTTACCCCACTCATGAAGTAAGACAAGCCGGAGCTTGCCGGATGTTCGCTTTTTGTCTCCATACATCCAACGTATCAGTTGTGATCGTTTATTGCTCAAATTGGAGAGATCAAGGCGATAAATCGAACTGAAACGCAGTAAATTTTCCGCATCTATATTGGAACCAAACCGTCTGGAAGCATCAATTGCGGCAATCATTCCAGCATATACGGCCATGCCGTGTTGCAACACTCCATAACCAAGTTCAGCTTCGATAGCGTGGGCAAATGTGTGTCCAAAATTGAGGAAGGATCTCACTCCATGTTCCTTCTCATCGGCCTGAACGATTCTCGCTTTTATCGAGGCAGACTGATCGATAACCGGAAGCCACAGCTCAGGTTGTGTGAACCCGTAACGTTCTATAGTAGTGGCCACATCATCAAATAATTCCGGATTTTCAATAGCCCCGTATTTCAATACCTCACCCAACCCGCACAGCCACTCTTCCTCTGGCAATGTTGAAAGAAGCCTGGAATCGGCGAAAACGGCCTCTGGTTGATAGAAAGAACCAACCAGATTTTTGCCCCCTGGGTGATTGATGCCGGTTTTACCGCCGATAGAACTGTCAACCATAGCGAGAAGCGTGGTCGGGAAATGAACCAGGGGTACACCGCGAAGACATGCCGCAGCGGCGAATCCCGCCAGATCACCTGTTACACCTCCACCAACGGCCAGAAGAGGTTGATTTCTCCTTACGTGATGTTCGATCATAAACGAAACCAGAGCCCACCATTGCTCATGGCTCTTGCTTCCCTCACCGGCGGGCACCACATATGTATGAACTTCATCAAACACCTTCCCAAAAAGCTGTCGGTAATAATTACCATGCCGTTTAGCGACATTCTCATCTATCGCCAGAAATGCCGTATCTCCCTTAAAGTTATCAGAGAGGAAGTTTATAATGCTCTCGTCAAGATCCGAACCTGTTACGACCGGATACAGATGTTTTTGTTGGGTTTGTATCTTAACCACCTTGTAATTCCTTTTCTACCGTTTTAAAAACCAGCTGTGCAGATTGATCGGCACTGTAACCATCCGGAATATCTATGATATAATCGGCCTGAAGATACTGAGACATACGTTTTTCATACAAACGCTGAACCAGTTCCGTCAGCTCTTCTTTTGATTTCATACTCCCGTCCTCATTAAGAAGTAACGGTCGCCTACGATTGCGGGATAATCTATTGACCAGTTGTGCTATTGTCGGCCGTAAAAAGATAAGATATCCGCTGGCTTTAATCTTCTTTATCACAGCAGGATCCGAAATTGTTCCACCACCCAGTGCCATAACAATATCATGATCTTCCAGTTTTTCCAGCAGACATTCACGTTCAATATTCCTAAAATGTTCTTCACCATACCGTGAAAAGATCTCCGGAACGGACATCCTCATTCGTTCGATGATCAGACTATCCAGATCGATAAAAAGATGACTGCTGAGCAGGCCCAACTTACGACCAATCGTGGATTTTCCCGATCCCATAAAGCCGCACAAAAATAAATTATCTTTCATTATCAGCTAATTTCTACCTGGTTTTTGGGGAGCCACCAATACGACATCCTCTTTGTCAATGACTACCTGTCCCGGATCAGATCCTTTTGGTTTACGAACATACTTTTTGCGGGCAAAACTTACCGGTACCATACTCGAACCCCTGGCTTGTGAAAAGTACGCCGCGTATGAGGCTGCCTTCATTAAAACTTCACGAGGTGGATTCTCACGCGATCGGTTCATACGAATCACCAGGTGAGAACCGGAATATCCCCTGGCATGCATCCAGATATCTTCTTTATGTGCTCGCGAGGTGAGTTCATCATTACTCGATGCATTCTTACCTATCCACAGTTCATACCCATTAACCAACTGACGCCGAAACGGTACACGATCCTGCTCCCTGATTTGTGAAGCCAGTCCGAGTTGCATAAGCTCATTATGCCGGTCCTTTTTCCACCGATTAAGCTCTTTGGCATAATCAATACGTGAGATTTCTGTTTCCAGATCCTTCAATGTGTCCAGTTCTTCTGTAAGCAATTTTTTCTGGTGTTCCGCCTCTTCCGCTGATCTGCGGGATTTTCGCGCTTTATCATAGTAATAATTCGCATTTTCTACCAATCCTTTTCCCTTCTGAAGCGGAATTTGTATCGATTCATTGTTATTAAAGTAGTCCGGCAGTTCAATTTCCGTGGCAGACAGGTCATGTTGCTGGTGAGCACAGGCCATCAACAGATGTCCAAATCGCTCATACCGTTCTCTACGTTCCACACTTTTGTGAGACTGTTCCAGCTCATTCAACCGGGTATGATGTTTTCTCTGCGCGCTCTGTATCGAAGCCAGCAACGATTCTTTCTCTTGTTCGAACCGCTGCCGGAATACGATTTGATGGTAAGCATACCTGATACCATCGTTGACGGAGTCGAATTCACGCTCTGTCGGCAGGGTGAGAAGTTCCGTTGAAAAGGTAGTGAAGCTTTTGTTGGTCAGCCATCTGGGATTCGGGTCTGTAAGCAATTGATGATCCATTTTCCGGATAAATGCCCGTAATTCCGGATCGGGGTAATTCGAAAGATGGTGTTCCCGGATCAACTGATTTAAATGATCACGAGGCAGCAGCGGGTTGATTTTCAGGATTTTCGATCTCACCGGCAATTTATCATTCACCGGTTGATCAAGAATAGCGGGTACCGGATTGGGCACTGCCGTTCCCCTAAGTTCATCCGGACGCTTAAAAGACTCTTGAATAATATTCTTTTTTTCATAAACTATATTAGAGTGAGGTGGATATAGCAGAAACCTAAGCGTGCTACGATCTTCCAACTCCAATATCACATGACGATCTAAATCAGCAAGTTGAATTTTTATGATTTCTTTTGAATATATATCCTCAAATAAATGATAGATATTGGCTTGTGAAATTTTTTCAGAATGGTCGATAAAGAAAGCAATATATTGGCTGCGAACATCCGTTATAATCCTGTTCGCAATATTTTCTTTTTGGAGAACAATCTCCAATACCCCTTTGCGACGGGTGTACGCATCCACGAGCTTGGCTCCAACAATAATGTTTTCAAGCTCTAATATTAAATTTCTTAAGTAATAGTAGCAGTTCATTTTTTAATACTTATTTTTAAAAGCGCTTTTAGCTTTAAAAACAACCAAGAGGTGACATGAATTACCCAATTTTTAATTCCATAACAAATTTAATAGAGGCCGAACTTACCAAACGTAAGCTGAATGTCATTACTTTCAGGACGTGGAAAGAAAACCGAATTAATGCCACGGGCCTCGAACTGAGCATCGACAGCTCAAATCACTCAGACTACATTAATAAGGTCATCATCAATTTTGACTGGGACAAGTTCCGCGAAACAAGCCTGGCACGCCAATTAAAAGGAATGGAAAAACATCCACTGTTAATCGAAGATCAGGATGTCTCTTTCAACCTTCCCCCATCCCTCGACATTGAAGTGGTTTGGCTTTTCAATCAATCGGCAACTGCCACACTTGGCAACTCTCCATATGGCACCGACCGCATCGATGCCGCCAGCAAATGGATGGAAGCTATCAACAACTCGCTCCCACCACAGATGCATAGTGGCGATACCATTACCCGCTGGCATATTGAAATAGAGGGAGACGACCACGGCAGGTATCTTTCCGTGATGAGCCTGAATACCTATTTACAATACTCTTTCGAAGATCTGAAGGCATTGACTGATGTCCATCAGTTCATCATGAGGAAACTTCAGTATCTGCTGATGATCACCCAAAAGGTGATTCATATCTCTGAAGAATCTGTTACTACAGCCGTTCTCGTCTAAAATAAAAGCCTGAAATTCAGGCTTTTATTTCTTTTTATGACGATTTTTTCTGAGACGCTTTTTACGTTTATGCTTCGCAATTTTATGGCGTTTTCTCTTCTTTCCGCTTGGCATTAAAATTCACCTTCCTTTTTATTGATAATTTTGGCGACGGGTCTGTAACCCGTGCAAAAAAGAGCACGCAAGATACAAAATTGTCAGATAAATGGTAGTTTGACTTCAATAAACTCTCTGACGTGGCTGATATAATCCACGTACTTCACCATTCCACCTGAATGTCAGGTCTTATGCCATCGGTACATTATCCCACAACGGGATGGATTCATGCACAGTCAGGTAAGCTAATGACGGGCAATGAACACTGAACGAGAGTATAATTCCTATAAGCGGGAATCAGCCAAGGGCTCCATCCACTGCTTTTTTGAATTCTTTGGAGATTTTTAGGGTCGGCACATACTGCTCGGGCACGATAACCTCTTCATTCGTTTTTGGGTTTCGTGCTACACGCTGTGCTCTTTTGACCACCTTGAAACTACCAAATCCTCGTAATTCAATGGTTTCGCCACGCTTCATAGCGTCAATAACGGTGTCAAGAAAGCCCTTAACAACGGCTTCCGTTTCGACTTTTGATAATCCGGTCGATTCTGCGATGATCTCGACGATGTCTGCTTTAGTCATACGCAACTCCTTTTTAGGTGACCAACTAATTGTAAGTTATCCCAGCAGAATGAATTACGCAAATTATTTAAACATAATGCGTTATCATTTTACTTTAAAGTGGTGCTTTTCAAAACTTCTTCTACCTTCGGGGGGACATACCCCAATGGTGCTTAAAGTCCACCCCGGCTCTGTTTTATCAAGCCGTCTCTGCTTCCCTAACTTAAGTTTTAGTAAAATCTTTTATACATTCTTGAAGAATTTTGAGAGGATTTATTAACCAAACTTCTTCGAATGCATACGTTTGAACAAATCGTAAACTTTATTAATTCCCTGATTTGGTCGAAACCGGATATCTTTCCATTTATGGTCGTTGTTCTCCTCTCATTCGGGATATTCATCACGTTACGGCTTGGCTTTGTCCAGATACGACGCTTTGGTCATGGAGTTAAGGTAGTCACAGGTTATTATGATGATCCCAAAGACACCGGGGATGTCAATCACTTCCAGGCACTTAGTACCGCATTATCTGCGACCGTTGGTATCGGAAATATTGCCGGCGTGGCCATTGCTATTCACTATGGTGGGCCCGGAGCCCTTTTCTGGATGTGGATTTCCGCTTTTTTGGGGATGGCGACAAAATATTCCGAATGCACCCTGGCCGTAAAATATCGGAATCAAAATCCGGATGGATCTGTATCTGGTGGCCCCATGTATTATATCGAGAAAGGACTGGGACCCAAATGGAAGTGGCTGGCTGTCGTTTTCGCCATCAGCGCAGTAATCTGTTCATTCCTGACCGGCAATGCCGTGCAGGCCAATACGGTGGCCGATGTTTTACGTGCCTCTTTTCGAATCCCGGTTTACATAACGGGCATTGCTACTGCAGGCCTGGTCGGTTTTGTGATCATTGGCGGGATCAAACGCATCGGAAATGTAACCGCACGTCTTGCACCTATGATGGCCATCCTGTACGTATCCGGCGCACTTCTCATTTTGATCTCCAACTATACACAAATCCTGCCCTCTCTCGGCTTAATCATTTCATCCGCTTTTTCTCCAAGAGCCGGTGCTTTTGGTGTCGGATCAGGTGTATTCATGACGACACTGGTATGGGGCATGAAACGCGGACTCTTTTCGAACGAAGCTGGTCAGGGATCGGCACCAATCGCACACGCCGCTGCCAAAACCAACGAACCGGTACGGGAAGGCGTGGTTGGACTTCTGGAACCCTTTATCGATACGCTTGTGATCTGTACCATGACCGGCCTGGTTATTATTTCAACCAATGTTTGGCAGCAAAAGCAGAAGGCGTACATTCCCTTGTCTTCCGTCGAAACTAAGTTTGTCAAGTCTGCACAGCATGAGGGACTGATGCCGGAAGCCAACGCACCTGACCTGATGCATGTCGAAAATGGTGTTATCCAGGACGCGGTAATGCTCCGCAACGATTTCAGTGTCGACACCCTTTTTACCGATGAGGCCATGTCCGCACCATTCAGCGGAACGATCCGGAAGGAAAACGAGCAATGGGTGGCTGTGAATAATAGTGATAATCATCACTATCTTAAGCTGTTTGGCAGGATTATTGAAAATGGTGCTCCACTAACGGCCATTGCTTTTGAAAAAGGTCTCTCTCACTTATTCCCCGGCGGACAGTATATTGTGACGATCTGTGTACTGCTGTTCGGAATTTCTACTGCGATTAGCTGGAGTTATTATGGTGACCGGTCCATCCAGTACCTTTTGGGCGACAAGTCCATCATTTACTACAAAGGAGTTTACGTGTTTATGAACTTTGTAGGGGCGATTCTGGCTCTTACAACAGTATGGACCATCGGTGATATCATGCTCGGGTTGATGACCTTGCCCAACATTATTGCATTATTTGCTCTCTCAAGGGTCGTATATACCGTTTCCAAAGAGTATTTTAACAGAAAACACCTATTACCCAATGAATGACAATTCAAACGTTACCCTGGTTGATCATCCGCTGATTGCACGAAATCTCACCATCCTTCGTGATAAGACGACGCCTCCTTCCATTTTCAGAGAAGCTATGGGGCGCATCTCTATGATTCTTGCTTATCATGCGTTGAAGGAGCTGCCCCTTCAAAAAATTAAAGTTCAGACTCCGATCACAGAGGCAGATGGATACAAGCTTGACAGTGAAATCGTGGTTGTACCTATTCTACGCGCAGGTCTGTCTCTTGTGGACTCCATTATCACCTTCATTCCCGAAGCCACAGTCGGGCATCTTGGTCTTTATCGTGACGAGGAAACCAAAAAGCCCGTCCAATATTACTACAAGATGCCATCGGGTATGGAGAATGCAGAGGTCATTCTCGTAGATCCCATGCTTGCCACCGGCGGCAGTGCTATCGCCGCCCTGGACATTCTGAAAGAGCAGGGAGCAAAAAAAATCAGGTTCATGTGTCTGATTGCCGCTCCTGAAGGGATCGAAGCTGTCCATAAGAAATATCCGCAAACATCCATTATTACGGCCTCCATCGACAACCATCTGAACGAAAATAAGTTTATCGTCCCCGGACTTGGCGATGCCGGCGACCGGTATTTCGGCACAATCTAATCAATAAGCTCCTATGAAACGGGCGATTACATGCCTGCTCGTTGTTCTGTTTTTAATTTCCTGTTCCGATCTGTCTGAACGAGACCGAAACAGGGTTAAAAGCGCCCTTGCAGACTCCCTCACAAATAAGACCGAGAGTTGGGATGTGGATATGAATCTTATTGAGAGTGGGAAGCTTAGAGTTGATCTTTCTTCACCCTACTCATCCACAGAGCAACTCGATCGGGGTTCGAAAACCCTCTTTAACGGGCCGGTTCATATCTCTGTATTCGACACAAGTGGGCACAAGGTGACGTCGATAAACTGTGAGAAGGCTGTCTTCCAAAGTTCGGATAAGGTTTTTGAATTCTATAATAATGTGATTGTCAAAACTGACCAAAAACGGACTCTGAGAACAGAATACTTGAAATGGCTCCAAAACAGCCATAACATACAAACCAATGATTATGTGACCATAACCACTCCGACGGACAGCATCGCCGGATATGGTCTGAAAGGCACTGACGATCTAAAATCTTATGTTATTACAAAAGTAACCGGCCGCGTATCTGTGGAGTGACATGAATTATCTTTTAACCTGTAAAACCCCACTACCCTTTTTACGCCGTCTGTTGGCTCTTGCCTTCTTAATGACTGTTGTTTCCCTGATTAATCCCTCCCACTCTTTTGCTCAGAAAGAAGTTAATATTCTGCATGCCGACCGGCTGGAGGGTGGTAAAGTCGGGAATCAGAATGTAAGACGCCTTATTGGAAATGTTCAGTTGAAAAGCAAGGATATCGACCTGGAATGTGACAGTGCTTACCAGTTTCTGAACTCGGATGAACTACGGGCGTTTGGAAATATTGAGGTAAAGGGGAAAAAAGGAGTTATTTGGGCTGATACAGCTATTTACCATACGAAATCCAAATACAGCACCTTTATCGGACACGTCATTTTTCTCCAGGATAGCGTTACGATCTTCACTTCGCTCGTTCACTACAATTATTCAACGGAGATAGCTCATATTCTTTCCCGTTTACGAATGGAGGATAAAAAGGGGACATTGCTGGCCGACCGGGGCACCTACTACCAAAAAATTGACAGTGCTGCTTTTCACGGCAATGTACAGCTGGCAGACTCCACCCAGTATATCGAGGCGGACAGTCTGTTTTCGAATCGCCGAAAAAAATACTACGTGCTATACGGTCGTGTATTTGTTCGCGATAAGAAAAACTCCTTAACATTTGTTGGGGATTACGCTCATTCCGATTCATCCGGGCATCGATTTGTCCAGGGAAATGCCCGTTTGGACAAGTACAAACCGGATAAACCGGATACCAATTATATTCAAGGCGACTTGATAGCCTACCACCAGGTCGATTCCTCCTATACCTTTCATTCTGTTGGCAATGTCCGCATCTGGAACAAGCAGTTTTCCTCGCGGTCCGACAGCGCAGCTTTTGTTGATTCGACCGGCCATTTTATACTTACCGATAGTGCGAAGGCCTGGTATAAACATATGCAACTCACAGCCCCCACAATCCTTATTACCATACGCCAGGACACTGTTCGTCGTTTAAATGCTTTTCCCAACGCTTTTTCCGTGCAACAGGATTCTTTAACCAAGCGTCTCGACCAAATCAGCGGAGACACGCTAACGGGGTGGTTTAAGAAAGGTGCGATGGATCACATGCTGATCAGGCCGAATGCACACATGCTTTATTTTACGCACAATGGTCAAAATCAGCCGGATGGGGCTATAAACATGAGTTCCGATTCATTGAGAATCTTACTCACCAATGGTCAGGTTGACACTGTAAAAGCTTTGAAGGGTATTTCAGGAACTTACCTGGAAGAGTCGAAAGAGACGGAAAAAATGAAGCTCAAAGGATTCTCATGGAATCCCAAAGAGCGACCCAACAAGCCCCAAAAACCACTCAGGCAGAGGTTGCCTGCGATACCCGATCACGAACCGTTTCCTCTGCCTGAAAGATACCTTACCTATATCTCAACCAAAAAGAAGTGATCAGACTTCCTCTTCGACCGCGTGCTGCTTAACGACTCTTTCCTGCACATCCCGGGGTACCGGAGCGTAATGAATAAATTTACGCGTGAAAGTGGCCCGTCCCTGCGTCATCGATCGGAGTTGAGTCGAATAGCGATGTAACTCGGCCTGTGGTATGTAGGCTTTCACCTTTTGGATTGAGCTGTCGCCATCCATGCCGAGTACCTGTCCACGCCGGGTGGAGAGATCATTCATAATGTCACCCATGTACTCGCCGGGGACTGTGATCTCAACTTCATCAACCGGTTCCAGCAGTTGCGGATTGGCATCCAGGAATGCCTTGCGGAATGCCATCAGACCGGCAGTCTTAAACGCCGCTTCGTTTGAATCTACCGGGTGCATGGATCCATCATAAACCGAAACACGGATATCGCGAACCCGGCAACCTGTCAGAGGTCCGTCTTCCATCTTTTCCATCACACCTTTCAGTATAGCTGGCAGAAACCTGGCGTCTATCACTCCACCAACGATGCAGTTTTGATAGATGAGTTTGCCTCCCCACTCCAAACTGATCTCCTGTACATCACGCACATTAAGACTGCTGTCATTAGGTTTGCCTTCCTCGTACGGTTCAACCAACATGTACACCTCTCCATACTGTCCGGCACCACCACTTTGTTTCTTGTGCTTGTAACTGGCTTTTACAGCCTTCGTGATCGTTTCCCGGTATGGAATCCGGGGCTGTTCGAACTTAGCATCCAGCTTAAACCGGTGTTCCAGGGAATAGCGCACTACACTCATGTGTTCTTCGCCCTGACCACCGAGGATCGCTTGCTTCAACTCCTTGTTGTGATCGACGGTTATGGATGGATCTTCTTTCACGAGCTGATGCAGGGCCAGCGCCAGTTTTTCTTCTTCGGCTTCAGATGGAGCCTTGATGGCGTAATGAATGATAGGCTCAGGAAATCCTATTGGCTCAATGGATTCTTCCATCGATTTGTCTGACAACGTATCATTGACCCCGCTATCTTTCAGTTTCACAACTGCACCTATATCCCCGGCCTTGATCTCTGGAATTTCGATTCGTTTATCTCCCTGAATCAGGAACAACGCATTGATACGGTTGGTCGAACTATTGGTATGATTGAAAAGATCCATACCCGGTTTGATCGATCCGCTGTATACCTTGAAATACATCAGGTCGCCGACATGCTGTTCAGAATGGGTTTTAAACAGGAACATGACCGGTTTACCATTTGAATCAATTTTCAGGTTCTCATCATTGCTGAGTTTTGGCCCCTCCACATCCAGCGGCGACGGAGCGACGTTGTCCAGGAATCCCATAATTCTTCCGGATCCCATATTCCTTTTGGCCGAGATGCAAAACAGGGGGAATATTTGATGATTGATCATCGCCTTGCGTAGGCCATCCTTCATCTCATCCTCATCCAGCTCGCCCTTCTCAAAATACAGGTCCATCAACATCTCATCATTCTCAGCGATGGCTTCCACAAGCTGATTATGCAACAACTCGGCCTGTGCCCGATGGGAGTCAGGTATCGGAAGTTTATCCGGCCGTCCACCATTCTCCGGAAATTCGTACATCGTCATCTTCAGCACGTCGATAATGGCGTGAAACCCTTCTTTTTCCTCGTAGGGATACTGGACAACCACCACTTCTCTTCCAAAACGTTCTTTTGCGAGGTCAACAGTCTTTTGAAAATCAGATTTAGGATGATCCAGCTTGTTGACTACAAAGATTGAGGGAGTTTTAAACTTTTGGGTGTATTTCCAAAACAGTTCCGTACCCACTTCCACACCGTGTTCTGCATCCAGCACATGAATGGCTGTTGCTGCAATTTTCAGGCCCCCAACGACTTCACCAATATAATCCGGCGTCCCCGGAGTATCAATCAGATTAATTTTGTGCCCCCTCCAGTCGAGATGAAGAAGCGATGTAAATACCGATTTTTGCTTCTCATGCTCAATCTCGTGAAAATCTGATACCGTATTATTTTGTTCCACCGTCCCCCGGCGGTTGATCGTGCCGGATTCAAACAGCATGGTCTCGGCGAGTGTTGTTTTCCCGGATCCGGAATGGCCCAGCAGCACCACATTTCGAATTTTTGAAGGCTCATAGACATTCATAGGCAACTCCTTTTCTTGCTTGTTTATAACGGGTGAGCTCCGAATGGGTTTTAACTCGATCTCACATGTACAATAATTTCTATTAAAAGAAACAACATAGAGTACAATTAATCGAAAAATCTGCTAATAATCGAATCTTTAATTGTCTTTCATACGCTGATTTTGTCATTGTTTGAAAGCGGTTCTTTTGATCTCAATACGGTATTTTATTTATGCACTTATAATGATCTGTAAGAATGAGGTATTATGAAAAGAATCTTATTAATCGAGACGGGCGGTACCATCGCCATGCGGATATCGCAATCCAATGACCCGGTTGAGATTGATCCCGGGCGTTCGGCTTATATTGTCCGGGAATCCATGCCTGAGTTGAACCGACTGGCTGATATCAGCACACGTAACCTGTTTTCAGAAGATAGTTCCAACCTGAATCCCCACCACTGGGTACGCATCGCCCAGACCATAGATGAACAATATGAGGATTTCGATGGTTTCGTGATCCTCCACGGAACAGACACGATGGCCTATACCGCCTCCGCGCTTTCGTTCTGCCTGACAAACCTGGAAAAACCGGTAGTCCTTACCGGAAGCCAGGTACCCCTGATGAGCATCCGCAGCGATGCACGCCGCAACCTGATCAATGCGATCGAGGTGGCGACCATGCCCATCAACGAGGTAGCCGTCTGTTTTAATGACTGCGTGTTCCGCGGTAATCGTACGACGAAGATGAGCATCGGCGATTTTGATGCGTTTGCCTCACCCAACTTCCCGCCACTTGCCGAAATCGGACTCAAAATCCAGACGCGATTTCAACCTGATGAACATAACAATTCCTTCCAGGTGACTGCCGATTTTGACAACCACGTATATGTTTTGAAACTTTTCCCGGGCCTGGATCTGCGGTTTCTTATATCCACTCTTAAATGATCCACCCCGCGTGTTGATCATCGAAGCATTCGGTTGCGGAAACATACCCATTTCCGGTCCTTACAACCTGCTCCCTTTCATCAAACAATGCCGGGATAAAGAGATTCCTATTGTCGTTCGTTCCCAGGCTGATTACGACTCGGTTGATCTCACAAAATACCGAAGCGGGAAAGAACTGCTGGCCCTCGGAGCCATTGGCGCCGGTGACATGACGACAGAGTCGGCGGTCACCAAAATGATGTATCTTCTTGCGCATGATGATGCAAAAGCTGACATTGCAGAACGATTCATAACTCCGATCGCTGGAGAGATAACTCAAAAATGACCCATGTTTTTTGTTTTCGATATTGAAACCATACCCGATTTCAACCTGATTCGATCGCTCATCCCGGATGCAAATGAGGACGAGGATTTGTTGCTCGAACAAGCTTCTGAACATCTCGCCCAAAACCGTTCCGGATTTCTGCCACCTATGTTTCACCAGATGATCTCATGGGTCGGTCTCTGGATCACCCCAACCGGCGAGCCACGCCAGAAACAATCATGGAACGGCGAGGATGAGAAGGATGGGCTGGAGCAGTTAATCGGCGCTTTGAGCACGTATAAAGACTTCGGACTGATCCATCACAACGGTCGTGGTTTCGATATTCCGCTGGTGATGTATCGCTCCATGAAACACGGGTTGCAGTTGCCGTTGCGTCTGAATCAGCATGATATCCGCTACCGGTACAGCCGGGACAATATCGACCTGGTGGATGAATTCAGCAACTACGGCGCAAGCTCCTGGCCCAAGCTGAAGCACCTCGGACAGCTCATCGGCATCCCTGTTAAACAAACGGGAGAGGGAAACGAAGTGCTGACTATGTACCGCGAAGGGCGCTTGCAACAGATCGAGACCTATTGCTACGAAGATGTTGTCGCGACTTACCTGGTCTGGCTGCACCTTAAATACACGGTCGGCGATATCAAAAAAGACGCCTTCGAAAACCTCCGCGACCGCGCCTGGGCAAAACTCAAAGAAATCCAGGAAAACCACCCGAAATGAATTGATGGTTTAGGGGCGCATCGGGATGCCCCCCTACCATTGTTAAATCATTTCCTCGTTCCCTGGCTCTGCTTGGGAACGTAATCCCACGGGGCTCTGCCCCAATAGATAATCTGTAAGGATATGTCCAAAATCCGGTCTATTAATAAAGAACCATCAAGAGAGAATTCCATGGGCAGGAGCCGGTACAAAATCTATGATTCCCACTATCCCTGTTTCATCACCAGCAGTGTGATCGCTGGAATCCCCTTATTCTCGAACCCCGAAATAGCAAAGATTGTAATGGATGCCCTCCTGTTCATTCAGGATAAAAACGAGGTGGAATTGCTCGCTTACGTCATTATGGAAAATCACATCCACTGCATTATGAATGGTGAGTCACTAACGAAGAAGTTTATGCTCTTCAAGTCATTTACAGCAAGAAGTATCGTTGATCTGCTCAAACAGACTGGGAGAATGAATACGTTAACTAAGCTTAAGCTGTTAAAAAGACATCATTAACAGGATAGCATCTACCAGGTTTGGCAAGAGGGTTTTCATCCCAAACAGATATTTAGTGAGGAGATGATGATTCAGAAAATAACCTACATTCACGACAACCCGGTGAAGAGAGGATATGTCGATTCACCGGAGCACTGTAGGTATTCATCCGCCCGGAATTATCTGGGGTTGGCTGGGTTAATTCCGGTTATGGTTTACGGCAAGGATAGGTTGTAATGTTTGGAAGCAGAGCTTCCCGGCATTGCCTTCCCAGGCAGAGCCTGGGAACGAGGACTAGCGGCTAAGCATATAGAGTTTACGTGATTCGCCTAACCACAAAATCACCATCCCAGTCCGCTTGAGGGGACGACAGGGGTGTTAATGCAGCGGAAGTAATGAACTTGATCGTTGCCGGATGAAGCGCTGGGTAAACACCCACCTTAATCCTCCCTCGAGGGAGGTAATCGATTACTTCTAAAATCGATAATCCTTGTACGTAAATCATTCCGCATCTGTCTCCATCATGGATACGGGAAGAATACTGGTGTGAGATCAGATAACCGTCCCATCCGGTATTGCCGAACCCTTGGGCAGTATCACAATCCCATCAACTACCGAGTAATTGTCATAATCCTTATTCTCGAGATGAGAACCGCCGTTGATGCGTACATCGCAGCCAATACGGCAGTCTTTGTCGATGATGGCGTTGCGGATGTAGCAGCGTTCGCCGATACCGAGTGGCGGCTGACCGCTTCCGGTCTTGAGCTCCTCGAAGGGCGGGAATAGATCATTCCCCATGACGATGGAATCCACAATGGTTGTGCCTCTTCCAATCCGTGCACGGATACCTACCAGGGAGTGTTCAATTCTACTCGCCTCGATGATGCACCCTTCCGATACTACCGTACGCTCGAGTGTTGTACCCGAAACCTTTGATGCGGGAAGCAGTCGAGCGTGAGTAAATACGGGCTGTTCGCTGTCATAAAGGTTAAACGCAGGCAGTGCATCGGTCAGAGAAAGGTTCGCCTCGAAGAATGACTTTACTGTTCCAATATCCGTCCAGTAACCGGAGAACTGGTGGCTGCAAACCCTGTAATCATTTTTGATGGCCGCCGGGATGATCTCTTTCCCAAAATCCGTAGCATCCGGGTTGTTGTCAAAAAGCTCGATCAGCCGCTCCCTGTTGAATACGTAAATCCCCATCGATGCCAGGTACTCCCTGCCGGCCGCCTTATGCTTATCACTCACCTCCGACTTCCAGGATTCGACCTCATCATAATTGGGTTTTTCGATGAAGGAGACGATCTGGTTATCATCATCGGTCTTCATGATGCCAAATCCTGTGGCCTCGTGACGGTTGACCGGAATAGTAGCGATTGTCAGATCAGCACCATTTTCTCGGTGTTCTTTAATGACACTTTGAAAATTCATCTGGTAAAGCTGGTCGCCGGACAGAATAAGAGCTTCATTGTAGCGATGGTTTTCCAGGTGATGCAACGACTGACGGACCGCATCGGCGGTACCCTGAAACCAGTTTTTACTGGAAAAGGTCTGTTCAGCAGCAAGGATATCTACAAAACCACGGCTGAAGAGATCAAAATTATAGGTATTCTTGATATGGCGGTTCAGAGAAGTTGAATTAAATTGTGTTAACACAAATATTCTCCGGATGCCCGAATTCAGGCAATTTGAAATAGGTATATCGACTAACCTGTATTTCCCACCAATTGGTACTGCCGGTTTCGAACGTCCTTTGGTTAGCGGATAAAGTCTGCTGCCTTGTCCACCTCCAAGAATTACCGCAATCGTTGAATCCATATCACATCTGGCCTTTTGTTCTTGTTAATTGTTTATAAAGTTTCTGATACTCTTTCGCCGATTTGTTCCACGAAAAATTCAACCGCATCATACGCTTACGCGTTTCAATAAACATTGCAGGGTCGCTATATCGTTCTAATGCCCTGTGTAATGCATGCATGCTGTCGAGCAGATTGAAATCTTCGAACTGAATGCCGGTTCCACCCTTGTCGACGTCGATCACTGTATCCTTCAAGCCACCAACAGCCCTCACTACCGGCATGGTTCCATACTTCATGGCATACATCTGATTTAATCCGCAAGGCTCTACCCTGGAAGGCATTACAATGCAATCCGCACCGGCATAAATCTGATGTGAAAGCTTTTCGTTATATCCCAAATGAGTGTTAAAAAACCCGGTATGACGATCTCTCATGTTGGTGAACAGACGCTCCAGTTCCGAGTCACCGGACCCCAAAACCACGAAGTTCACCTCTTCTTTCTCGTGAATAAAATCGGATATCAGATCAGGTAAAAGGTCAGCCCCTTTTTCATGTGCCAGCCGGCCAATAAATGCAAAGGTTGGCAACTCGGGATTTAATTCGAAGTTTTCACAAAGGACCTTCTTATTTTCACGCTTCCCTTCTTCGACGGAATCGACATTATAGTTTTTGGCAATGAAGCTGTCCGTTGACGGATCCCATACTGACAAGTCGATCCCGTTCAGAATTCCCTGCGACTTGCCACTTTCTTTCCTGAAGAGGTCTTCCAGGCCACTGCTGGAAAACTTTAATTCTTCCATGTAACTGGGAGAAACGGTGGTAACACGCCAGGCTGTCTTGATAGCTGCAGCCAGACAATTAAACTGGCTGTTCCAGTCGAGCATACCGTAATTATTCCAGTCAAATTCCGGCAGCAGATGAGCTTTTCGTGCAGAATGGATCCCCTGGTATTCGGCATTGTGAACGGTAATGACAGTAGGAATCGATTCCAGATCTCCATACCTGAAACTTCTCGTCATCATGAACGGGATCAACCCCGTATGATGGTCGTGGCAATGGATGATGTCCGGTTTGATATCGCCATGCAGTACCCATTCCAACACGGCTATCTGAAAGCTCAAAAACCGTTCGTACTCATCCCAATACGGGAATCCCGTTATGGGATCAATATAAACGCCCGGACGATTAAACCGGCCTTGTATATCTACTGCGTAAAAAGGAAAGGTTAAGGGATCAGCCTTGGCCCGTTCGATCTTAAAATAAAATCGCTCCGGCCCCATATTCGCAGATGATTCATAGATATCCTCAAACTCGTGGTCATGAAACCACGGAAGATCATACTTAGGAACAACAACAGAGGTATTTACACCCAGTTTATTCAGGTATTTCGGCAACGATCCAACGACATCACCCAAACCGCCTTTCTTCACTGCCGGGTAACATTCTGCACTCACTTGAAGTACATTCATAACCAGTCCTCATTTCTCATTTTATCATTACTTCCCCCATTACATACTTCCCGGAAAGACTTATTCGGAATTTCAAATATTCTCTTTTTACCAGACTTCAATAGACACCTGCTACTCACAAGGCCTTGAATTATAACGTCTTGATCAGCCCGGTCCGACTTCTTCAAGCCGATACAAATAAATAACACAATGGTACAACTCAGGTTACATCTTTAAATCTCACACGCATTATAGTAAACACGAGTGATTTAGTGAAATATATTTACCGCTCCAAACATAAAAAAACAACAAAAATCCTGGTTTTCTTGCTCCTTCTGCGTTAATAGATCAAAAAAATATGTTCTTTGTCCCAGATCAGGTTACTTTTGCCGGAGATTCTTTAAGATAACCTAACGGTTTACTTGCTTGAGCTTCTGAGATGAAATGCTAACTTACAGGCTGTTTATTTCGTAAAGCATATTTTGCCATTGTTAGTGAAATGGAAAGTACGAAACAGGCAAAATATCGGGGATATTGATTATTTGTGTGTTTTGATATTTTAGCCCGTACTTAGGACACAGGGTGTCAAGATTCGATTAAAATTAATTCTACGTATATGTCAGTTATTGATGTTACACAAGTAACCAAAAAATATGGTTCACTAAAGGCAGTCGATCGGGTCAGTTTTTCCGTTGATAAAGGACGCATTTTTGGTTTATTGGGTCCTAATGGAGCTGGAAAAACTTCAACGATCCGAATGATTAACTACATCACAGCTCCTGATGAGGGTTCAATCTCTATCATGGGGCAACCGGTGGGGAGCCAGTCGCAACAGTTAATCGGTTACCTGCCAGAGGAACGGGGACTGTACAAAAAAATGAAAGTCGGTGAACAGCTCCTATACCTGGCACAGCTGAAAGGGATGCCCATAACAGAAGCACAAAAGGCTATTACTTACTGGCTGGAGCGTTTTGATGCCGTTAGCTGGCAGAAGAAAGAAACGCACGAACTTTCCAAAGGGATGCAGCAAAAAATCCAGTTTATTGCCACCATCGCCCATGATCCGGACATTTATATTTTTGATGAACCGTTCAGTGGTCTGGATCCCATCAACAGTGAGCTTCTAAAGAAGGTAATTATTGAGCTGCGTGACAAGGGTAAAACCATCCTTTTTGCCACTCACAGGATGGAACAAGTGGAACAGATGTGCGACGACATCTGCCTGTTCAACAAAGGGAAGGCCATTTTGCAAGGTAAGCTATCGGATATCAAGCGCTCGTTTGGCCGGAATACCGTAATCCTGGAATTTGAGGGAGACGGATCATTTATCGACGAACTAGAAAATGTCCGTATCAATAACAGATCGACCAATTACGCAGAGATCCGATTACTCAATGGGCTGGATGAACAGGTCGTTCTGCAAAAAGCCATACAAAATGTAACCCTGCTTCGATTCGAGTTTGTACAGCCCTCGCTGAACGAAATTTTTATCTCAACGGTCGGAGAAGACAACATCAAGAACCAATTAACTCAAGCACACTGATGGATCCCAGAAAACTGTTTTTGATCATCAAACGGGAGTATATGACCCGTATCCGAAGCCGGGTATTTATCATTTCGACCATTCTGGCTCCTATTATCATCCTGGCTATCATCTTCGTCCCCATACTGATGACCAAATATGACAGCGGACAAAACTATCAAATAGCCATAGTCGATCACACCGGCCAGGTTGCCCAGCGTCTGGTGCAGATGAACGGAGCGCGTTATCTGGCCATGGACAATACGAGTGTTGATTCACTGAAAAAAATGGTCGTTAAAGGATCGATCACCGGCTATATAGTAATCACACAGGACATCCTGGATGGTAAGACAAATCCGGAACTGGTCTCGTCGGGGAGCGGTGGCATCAGCCTGATGAGTGACGTGCAGAGCAACCTGCAGACAGCAATCAGAGATGCGTTATTATCCCGAATCGATGTAAGCAGTGATATTAGACAGATAATCAACCGACATATAGACCTTCAGACCAGTAAACTTACCGAAGGAGGACAGGAGAAGCAGGATACCACGATACTCTTCATTGTAGGTTACATTATGGCATTTGCCATCTATACAGCCATGTTCACTTATGGCGGTATCATTATGCGTGGAGTTCTGGAAGAGAAGACCAGCCGGATCATTGAGATTATGGCTTCATCCGCCAAACCCATTGAACTATTGATTGGTAAAGTTATCGGTGTAGGCCTGGTCGGTGCCACTCAGTTTGTCATTTGGGCTCTTCTGATCAGCTCGGCCGCCACATTCGGTGCGCCATTCATCATGCAACTAGTTGGAAGTGGCGCACAGGCTCATGCCGCGGCCGCTTCTGCCAGCTCTTTCAGCGTACCATCGATTCCACCCTCTCTCTGGGTTTACTTCATCCTGTTCTTCATTCTGGGATACCTGATGTACGGCGCTCTGTTTGCTGCTGTCGGTTCGGCAGCCGATTCAGAAACAGATATCCAGCAGCTCATGTTTCCTATCATTCTGCCCATCATCATCCCTATCATGCTTCTCGGGGCTGTAGCATCAAATCCTGACTCCACAACGGCTGTCGTCACATCGATGATCCCTCTGTTTTCGCCTATCCTAATGATCGCGCGGCTGGCGATCACGGAAGTTCCTCTGTGGCAGAGCCTGGGCTCCATTGTACTGATGTTACTAACCTTTTGGCTCTTTATGTGGCTGAGTTCCAGAATTTATCGTGTTGGCATCCTCATGTACGGCAAGAAACCCTCCTTTAAAGAACTGGCACGCTGGATACGTTATCGATAAACGGATAGAGAATAGAGAAGAAAAATATATAGCAGATGCGTACTTAACACGTACACATCTGCAGTCAATATAAAAAATGAAGATTGCTAATTAAGGCATAGCGGCCATTCGAGGGCAACTTGAAGCGTCGGGGAAAACAAATGCCCGGAAATACGCCGTTTCACCATTTCAGCTGTATTGCGATGTAACAAAAAGCAGGAGATACCATTGTGGGTATAGCCGGCATCCAGAAGCCGTCGTACGACATGTTGGTAATCACTGAAGTCACCATCGATGATGAGTCCTCGAACCCATGCATCAACTACTTCATCCCGCTTTGATCGCGGTGGTAAATTAACCGTCAGGTTCATAGTCTGTAGATAATGCTTTTTTGTGTTACTCCTGTTTGATTATCGTTCGTGATTCGTTGTCTTTTAACCCTCGGATTATATTTATTACACGTGCATCGTTTTCATCAGGGGCATAACTTTCGATCATGGCATTTTGGACATTGGGTGCCAATTTGTTAGAGTATTGCCAGCCCATGAAACGGATTCTAGGATCATTATCCTGGATCATATTTTCGATAATGGGGGTCCAGTCGCCGACCATAGTGCTGTACTTCATCAGCAGACGGAAACTCTGCAGTCGGATCGGAAACGGCCCCGGTTCGGTCGCATATTGCTTGGCCAGAGCCAAAGCAGCTGTTGTATCACCATTCTGAACGAGCTCAGGCAGTATTACGTCGCCCATTGATTCAGCCATATCATTTTTAACCAGATCTTTTACAAAAGAAAGAAAATGATTGGCCTGATCTACCTGTTGCAGCGATTGAATTGCCCTTTTACGGATAACCATTGATTTATCACTCAGAACCTGTTGCTGCAGGGAATTAGTCACATCCGCATTGCCCGGGTAGCGCCCAAGAGCTGTAGCGGCTGCGGCGCGTACGGAATCCGAGCTGTCGGACAGGGCATCCATAAAAATCTGGGAGGTACCCGTAGCTCCGCTTGTGAGCTTACCGAGCGACTGAATGAGAGCCGCACGAACCGAGGGTTCTTTGACTTTATGCATATAATCGAGCAAAAACAATTGCAGATCCGGATCTTGCTGAACAGACCCAAGACCCCGGATCGCCCGCAATTTTTGCTCTGTATCGCTTGTAGTACGCAACTGATACATCCAGAAAGACATTGGCTTACGCTCCTGAACCGTTATGGACATGGAATCCGGGACCTGTATATACGCATTTTTCAGTGATGGAATGGCTTGCACACTAACCGTGTCACCCACACCAGAAAATGTAACCTCTGTGAGCTTGTGATCGTTCGAACCATCCATCACTAAAGGCAATGTAATCAACTCCATAGAATAGCCATGAATTGGCTGAAAAATCAGCCGAAGTGTGTCAGAGGAAGCATTGTAACTATAATTTATCCGATAGACAATAGGGGACGATTTGGTAATAACCTGAGGAACCGGTAAATCGAACCACCTTCCCCGGCTGGCATACCATATACGGTCAAAATCCGACCATTCGAATACCCCATTTTTCGTGTTTAACAATTCCGGCATCTGTTGATCGAGCATTCCCCTAAAACGCGCATTCGTGGAATCACGAAAATAATTCAACCAGCGATTCCAGTTGGAAATGCTAAAATCGGCGTACATCGAAGGATTATGAGGGGGCGAGTCCTGCAAGCTTAATGTATCTGTCTTTCCCTGATCTAGCCTGGAGGCCATCCAGGCCTGCAGTACGACCTGAAGGTCGGCATCAATGAACCGGTTGCTTCGGATTTTCACCCCGGCCCACTGGGCGTCTACTATTCTTCGAAGCTGGGCATCAAGATCACCCCTGTTCATAAATAGATATCCATACCCGGCTCCATATGTTTTCATCTCCCATCGATGATCGGGTAACACTACAATATTCAGAGCATCATAAGGGAATGCCCCTCCAACCAGCACTGATGCCGCCTTTGCCTGTCGTTCCGCCGTTTTTATGAGACTATCTCTCTGACCACCATCGATGAGACCATGCTCGCTGTAAACATTGACCTTAAAAGCACCTTTTGACGACACACTATGATCAAACTTTCCTATAGCAAGTCCCCAGTCTGTAACGGGTATCGCATGCCCGGTCGACCAGTGACTGATTCGCAGACCATTCCTGACCGTATCTTTCCCTGTCATCTCCCCATTGGTTACGACCTGAAGACTATCAGGTACCTTGACGGTTACATTGAAACGAGCCGATACCCATGGATTATCGATGATCGGAAATAAATAGGCGCGCCTCTCTGGAAAGAGCGAAGTAAAGAGAGTTCCGTTTTTGTAAATCTGCCAGGCAAAACGCGGGGAGGCTTCATACACGATCTGCATCGTAGCGTTACTTTTCGCTTTGATAGGATGTGGAAAGCTGATGATCAATGAATCATTTTGCAGCTCAAACTGGGCAGGCTCTTTATTTATCAGGATTCGTTGAACATCAATTCGATGTGCATCCAAAATCAGTTGACTGGCATCGTCCCAGTATGATTGCAGCATATAAGTAGCTTTGCCGCGAATAACGCTGTCGGCAGGATTAACCTGAAGTTGAAGCTGGATCTGTTTGAAATCAAATGGCCGGGTCGGATGAGCAGCATATTCCAGTTGTTGGCCAAAAAGAGAGTTGACCCCAAATAAAATAATTACTCCAACAGCAAGGAAAGCCGGCAGTAAAATACGTTTCTTTCGGTAGGCAAGCATGTAGCGAAAATCAATTAGTTTTGTTTAGATCTCTAAATAGGAATGGTTTAAGTTGCTCGACAAGCTTTGGGGTACAGGATATGGCTGAACCTCCATCAATAATGGCTCGTCCCCGGACATCGGTAAATGAACCTCCGGCCTCGGTGACTACTGGCATTAACGCGGCAGCATCCCAAATGTTGAGAATGGGATCAAACATTATATCCGCCCTGCCGGCAGCAACGAGCATATGACCGTAGGCATCGCCCCAGCTCCGCGTCAGATAAACTTTTTGCATTAATTCATTAAAACTCTCACCGAAACCATGCTGATTTATGTCCCGATAGTCGGTGGTCAGCAGTGTTGCGTCTTCCAGTCTTTGTGTATCACTGACCCTGCACTTTACGCTATTGAACCAGACACCGTGTCCGATGCCGGCGGCACACAACTCATCAGTAGCCGGGGCGAATATCACACCAACAACCGGTTTCGAGTCATAAACTAAGGCAACCAGAGTGGTATATAAAGGCACTCCGTGTATATAGGATAATGTTCCGTCAATCGGATCAATTATCCATTGAAATCTGCTATCGGAATTGCGTTGTCCGAATTCTTCGCCCAATATACCATGATCGGGATAATATTTAACAATAAGATCGCGGATGACCTGTTCGGCTTCCCGGTCGGCCCGGGTTACCGGGGTACGATCCGATTTAAAGTCTATATCGATATCCCTATGAAAATATTTGAGGGTGACTTCACCGCCCTTTTGGGCAAATTCGACGGCTCTGTCAATATATTCTTGAATTGAAATTTCCATCCTTATAAGTTTTCCGAAAGCTTACAAATTGTATTATTTTGGGCAGCTTTTGTGACATCTGCAGACCCCTATGAAAAAAGAAACCCCGCTTACGTTTGGAGAATACAGGGAATCGATAATATTCCAATCGAAAATATCAAAAATATTCATTCTGAAGTCGACCAAATATAATGACCGATACCCAGATTTTTGACCTAATATCAAAAGACTTAGCAATTTCTTCACGACAAATCGGTGTAGTCTCAAAATTTTTAGATGAAGGAGCTACCATTCCATTCCTTGCGCGTTATCGGCGCGAGGCAACCGGTGACCTCGATGAAGAGAAGCTCCGGCAGGTTCGCGATGCCCTCGAATACCGCCGCACACTGGAAGACCGCCGGGAATCAATACTTAAAACAATTGCCGATCAGGACAAACTAACGCCGGAATTAAAACAAGCAATCGAAGATGCTGAGGATTTTAAAACGCTTGAAGATCTCTACCTTCCATATAAACCCAAACGCAAGACACGGGCAACCATTGCACGTGATAAGGGCCTTGAGCCGTTGGCCACGTTGATGTGGGAACAGGAGACAAAGAAAGGCGATCCCAAAGAATATGCAACACCCTATGTCGATCCGGAGAAAGGAGTCGATGATGTTGATGAGGCTCTACAAGGCGCCATGGACATCATCGCCGAATGGGTCAATGAAAATATCGATGTCAGGGAACGACTGAGAAGCGATATCCGGAAGTATGGAGTCCTTGAATCGCGAAAAAGCAGCACGGTCAAAGAACGAACCGTTTTCGAAAGCTACTACGAGTTCCGCTGTCCGGTAAAGTACATTAAACCACACCAGACTCTCGCACTGAACCGTGGCGAGCGCGAAGGCGTACTACTCGTGGATTTGCTGATTGACGAAGAAAAGACCCTGGGAAACATCGACGAATATGTACTGAAGGAAGACGATTCTATATTCCTGGATTACATCTATGATGCCATCGAAGATGCCTGGAAACGGCTGCTAAAACCGTCACTCGAGCGCGAACTACGTACCGAACTGACCGAAAAGGCCGATGAACATGCCATCGTGACTTTTGCCCGTAACCTGCGCAATCTTTTGATGCAGCCCCCGCTCAGCTCTAAAACAGTTTTGGGCATCGACCCTGCATTTCGTACCGGCTGTAAAGTGGCGCTGATTGATCCATATGGCAAGTATCTTGAAGGAACAACCATTTATCCCGTTCCGCCTCATAACCAGGTCGAAGCATCGGAGGCAGTTATGGAACAGCTTGTGAAAAAATTCAGGGTGAATCTTATAGCCATCGGTAACGGGACGGCCAGCCGTGAAACGGAGCAGTTTGTTGCGGATTTTCTTAGGAAACACAGTGAAAAACACCCGGACCATAAGATTAGCTATCTTATCGTGAATGAAGCCGGTGCCTCGGTGTATTCAGCCTCAAATCTGGCACGCAAGGAATTTCCGGAACTTGATGCGGCACAGCGGGGAAACATTTCCATTGCCCGGCGTGTCCAGGACCCACTGGCTGAACTGGTAAAGATTGATCCCAAATCTATCGGCGTTGGCCTGTACCAGCATGATGTCAACCAGATCCGGCTAATGCAGAGCCTGAATGATGTGGTGGAAAGCTGCGTAAATACCGTTGGAATCAACCTGAATTCTGCCAGCTCAGCGCTGCTGAACCATATATCCGGACTTACGCAATCGGTTGCCGACAACATCGTAAAATGGCGGGAAGAAAAGGGTCCGTTCGTTTCGCGGCATCAACTTATGGACGTACAGGGTATGGGGCCTTTCCGGTTCGAGCAGGCTGCCGGATTCCTTCGCATCACCGAAGCTGAAAACCCGCTCGACAATACAGCAATACACCCGGAAAGTTACGCAGTGACCCGGAAACTATGCAAAAAGCTGGATATCGATCTGGATAAACTCGGCGAAGCGGCGCCGGTTCTTCTTTTAAAATTCAGGGATTTGGACAAGCAGAAGACGGCCGAGGAGCTTGGGATTGGTCTGCCAACCCTGGAACTCATCATGGAAAACCTGGCAAAACCGGGGCGTGATCCCCGTGAGTCGTTGCCACAACCACTGCTGCGCGAAGATATCTTAAAGATCGACGATCTGGCTCCCGGACAAATTCTCGAGGGGACGGTCCGGAACGTGGTCGATTTCGGTGCCTTCGTCGATATCGGTGTTAAGGAAGATGGATTGCTCCACATCTCGAAAATGGGCCGGGAAGGCCATCGTGTGGAAAACCCGCATGAGGTTGTAGCTGTAGGCGATATCATCCAGGTTCAAATCGATTCCATCGATAAAGAGCGTGGACGCATTGGACTTGCTTTGGTTTGATTTTTACCACGGATTTTCGCGGATTTTAATGTCTAGTGGCACATCTTGATGTGCCACTACCTCTCAATTTATCCTGATATCCCCTCTCTCGAGCTCAATCATTATATTTCCCTGATCTTTATTACCACCAGATACGTCCATCTGATCTCCATTTCGATGGATCTGCATGTTCTGCTTGCCTGTCCAGCTAATCGTACCCCTGTGAGTTACCAAATGGTAATAACCATTAAAGGATTCAAGCATGTGAATGGTTACATCACCGCTGCGGCGTCTTATTGATATTGAATCTACCCGGCTGCTCGTTCCAAGGGTGATGTGTCCCGAACCCTCTTCTGCTTTGAAGCTCCGCCCCTGGTATTCATTCAGATCTATTGATGTATCTCCGCCTTTAAGCGTGATATTTTTCATAAGCTTATATCCGGAGACATGACTATCATCTAAATCGAGAGAAACCACATCATGGATATAATTCAACGTCACGCCTAGATTTGAACCATTCATCTTCAACGGACAGTGGATTTCATCCAGTTTCACCGTTGCATCACTATTTTTTATGAATACCCCGTTCGTCCCGTTTACATGATCAATGGTTAAGCGGGTGTCTGAACCATCAAAATGCAATCCCTGTATGTCGCTGGCATCCAGTTGATCATCCTGACCGGTCAGTTTTGCAAATCCATGTATTCCATCTAGTTCAAATCGTGAATTACTGCCATTAATCATCACATTACCACGAATGTTTCTCAGATTTCCGGAGCCATCATTCACAGTCAGGGTTACCGAGTCGTGGGCATCTTCCAGATTGACCTGGGAATTGTCACTTTTGACAGACACTGCCCCATTAAGGCTGAGTAAATTAACTTGCCCATCGTGATTATTAATGGTCACTGTTCCCCCTATTCCGTTGCCAGTAATACGTTGATCATCTCCGTCAACTTTCAAATTTGTACCCAGTGAATCTATCTCAAAATGATTATCAGAGCCAGTGGCATTTACGGAACCTGATAGCCGGTGAATAGCCATGTAGCTATCCGTTGTATTGAGATCCAGATCCAGTTTTTTGGGCACGGTGATTTGGAAGTCATTTTGTTCTCTTTCACGATAATGATCCCTGTTCCAGTCGCCATTTAACAGATGATCGATCCATGTTTCACGTTCTTCCCTGCTTGTCTTCTGCTTTTGTTTCGTGGTTTCAAAGAAGGTTAGAATCAGGGAACCATCTTTTCTGGATACCGAATAGGCGACACGCATTGCCTTATCTGATAGTCGATCGACCATAAGGCTATCATTTTCAGAACCAACAAAAGTAACGTGTACCGGACGGTCGCTTCTAACCTGAACCGTTTCGATATCTGACATGTCGTAAGTATTATGCATGTTGTTCCCATTCACCGTTTCCTGTGCAAATACCGGGCTTGCAACAGACGTGAGCCACAGTGAAACCACGCATATCGATTTAATGAAGTTGTTCATTCGCTTCATCATAACTTATTTCAGATTCAAGTTGATTATCGGAAGGAGTCGCGCCCAGACCGGGTTA
Source organism: uncultured bacterium (assembly GCA_963787205.1). Taxonomy (GTDB): domain Bacteria; phylum Bacteroidota; class Rhodothermia; order Balneolales; family DATFMH01; genus DATFNI01. Next base: position 71,117 of record CAWBCD010000029.1, on the reverse strand, counting down.
TTACGGGCATAATTCAGGATACCTATCTGGACACCATGCAGAACCCGCGCATAATTATATAATCCGATCACCAGACCGTTTTGATATCCCCTGACTGTGGAAACAGCCCCCGTTGCTACGCCCTCAAGGTCGTCCGTTCTGAAGTACACCCCGGTTATGTGGATACCACGGGTTTCGTGAGCAATAGTGAGCAGACCGGCCAGTGATACATTGTGCAGATTTTCGGCGCCGATACCTCCGGCCGCTATGTTCACTCCTTTTAGATCCGTTCCACCGATTCCAACACCCGCTACGGAAAGCCCTGAAAGTTCATCCCCGGCGCCAATACCTACTCCGGCGATATTTAGTCCTTGAATATTATTTCCACCCATACCAACACCGACAACCGACAGACCTCTTATCGAACCACCTGACCCCAAACCTACGCCGGCCACCTGCAGTCCTTCAAAGCTTCCGCCACCGGCTCCGACGCCGGCAACAGTCAAACCAACAATAGGTCCCGATGATCCCAGACCAACTCCGCCAACCTGGATTCCTTTAAACGATGAGGCCCCGATTCCAACACCGGCGACACTTATCCCTGTCATCGGCCCGGAGCTGCCCAAGCCTATTCCGGCAAGTGACAGCCCAGTAAAACCAGCTCCACCAGCTCCTAACCCTGCGAACGAAACTCCTTTTACAGGGCCGGAGGTACCGAATCCGAGTCCGGCCAGCGTCACACCAGTTATCGCACCACTTGCACCAATTCCGACAAGTGCAGCAGACAAGCCGGTGATCGATCCACCGCTTCCAATACCTACTCCGGCAAGTGAAATTCCTTTTATGTCGCCACCAGCTCCGATTCCCACACCAGCAATGCTTACCCCATTTATCTGGTCGTTGGAACCGACGCCAATGCCGCCTATGGCCAGGTCATTAATGGATTTGTAAGCTCCGACGCCCACTATGCCGGATGAAATCCCGTGTATGATACCGCCTGATACCCCAACAAAGCCGAAAGACAGGCCATTGATCCGATAGGCGTTGGGGGCAACGATGCCAAAAGCAAATCCATTAATAACGCCTTCCGGATTATCGCCGGCTCGCCAGAGTGTGAAATTAACGCCGTTTACCGTACCCAAATCACGATCAACGGCATTAAAACGAATGCCATTCACAGATCGCGAATTCCCAAAGCTGATACCGTAACCTTTGGAGGTAAGATTTAAGGCCCTGTGACCGGTTTGTTGCTGGGCAAATGTTTTTAGAGCAGGACAGGTAATGAGCCCCATTACACATCCTAATATTAGCCAGACTCGTGCGGACCGATTCATAATGTATACCCAAAAAGTTTAAAGCTGTTTGATGGTACGAATCGATCTCAGTTATGTTGCAATCCTTATCCGGTCAATTGATTATGGGGGTTTTTAGAAAGGTGATTTATGCATTCTTAGCTTAAATAACCTCAGCTCGATAAAAGTAAAATGAGATAAGCATTAAAGTACGATTGCTCCCGATCCATCGGGAGCAATAAATTTCTCCGACGGACTCCTTCGGACAATACCAAATGATTCAAATACCAAACATCCCCTGCGTTACCAAGGTTGTTTTGGTCATTATAGGTTTGGTTTTGCTATTCGAGATTTTCGTGGAATCATTCTTTATCTCGAAATCACGTTAGATACCGTCGGGCACATTAAAACCTGGGATCAAACCACCAGCCGATCACCGTATTCACCACTACAAGCAAATATACGATAAGAGAGATGTTCCATGCTTTTTTCCATTGCCCCCGTTGTTCATCCGTCAGAGTTTCTTCGGGTGTTGCCCTGAACAGCTTTTTAAGCTTGATTCCCGCCGGCATGGATACCCCGAACACGATGATCAGAATGATGACAAATATCACCTGCATAATGGCCAGCCAGGGATAGAGAGAAAATTGAAACCAGCCCCACTGTCGTCCCGATGGCATAGAGACCATGGCTCCGCCGGATATCAATATCCCAAGGACGGCGATATGCGCACCCATGCTTGATATCTTGCGTTCACTTTGGACCAGTGATTTTTCGCGGGGCGTGCCGTTGGCACCGGTAATCGCTTTATAGTAAAATAAACTCGCGACGAATGCAGCCAACCAGATGATATAAGAAAAAGTGTGTACCCAGAGAAATATTTCGTATGCCATGATTATAAGGTTTGATAATTGCTTCCCGCGTTAGATGATAAAACTTTATACGTTTAAATCCACCCGCATTTCAATAATGTCATCTGAATCACACTTAGGGGCAAAACGTTCACGAAGGGTACGAAAATAAGATAATTATTCTTTGTGTGGATACAAGAAGTGTTCCAATCCCTGCCACGGTGGATTTGAACTTTGTCTTTGATCGAAAGGAAATGACAACTCTCTTGACTGTCCGAAATCACAACACAAGTTCCAGTTCATGGGCCAACTGATTGGGAAGCATGGCGCCGGATTTGCGCCAAACCGGCTTTGAGTCCCGGAACAGGATCATGGTTGGAATCCCCTGTATGTGATACTTGGCTGCTATTTCCGGTTTCTTGTCCACATTGACCTTGATCACCTTTAACCTGCCGGAAAACTGTTGAGCAATTTGCTTCATCACCGGCTCCATCATCTTACAGGGTCCACACCATTCCGCCCAAAAATCAACCAGCACGGGTAACGAATTTTTTCTCAAATATTCATCAAATGAAGATGGAACTGTTCCTGAAGCGTTCATGATATCAACATCCTATGGTTTTACTTGGTTTTTATTGACAATAACGCACCAGGCATTCTTGTTCGTTCTTCAAAAAGACTGGAAAGATTTATTTTCCGGGAATCATGCGCCCAGGGGTAATCACGGGGGGATATATTAGGGATAATCACGGGGATTACCCGTACGAATCACGGTTTATTCGGTCCCCGTTCCTCATCTGCTGGTTTGATACATGGCGGCTATCTGATCCGAATACCGCTGTTCTATTACCCGGCGTTTGACCTTGAGAGTTGGTGTCAATTCACCAGATTCAACGGTAAACTCGGTATTCAAAAGCTTAAATCTGCGAATTTTCTCATGAGAGGGCAGCTTCTTTGCGAATCCGTTGATTTCTTTCTCAAAAATCTTGTAGATATCAGGATGATTTAACAGTTCTTCTTCGCTCTCTGCCTCAATGTGGTGATTTTTTGAGAAATCGCGTAACTGGTCCATGTCAGGAACGATCAGCGCGGTCATATAATCACGTTTTTCACCGACTACCACAGCCTGATCGATGTAAAGGCTGGTTTTCAGCAAATCTTCGATCGGACCCGGGTAAATATTCTTGCCCCCCGCATTTACAATCATATGTTTCAGCCGGTCGGTAATCTTCAGGTGACCCTTTTCGAACTTGCCAATATCTCCTGTGTGAAACCAGCCATCTCTGTCTATCACCTCTTTAGTGGCTTTGGACTTGTTCCAGTAACCCTTCATCACATTGGGACCCTTGCATAAGATTTCACCTTCTTCACTGGTTAATGTCGAAGGTTCATCATCACCGCTCAACTGTGCGATAATCTGGTCTTCTTCCACACTGCGAATAGCAATAGTAACTCCCGGCAAGACAGGTCCGACCGTACCGGTGCGGATATCTTCGAGACGATTGACCGCTATGATTGGTGAAGTTTCGGTAAGTCCGTATCCTTCAAGCACTTTGATTCCAGCGGCTTTGAAGAACCCACCTATCTCCGGTGATAAGGCGGCTCCACCGGAAACAAAAAATTTAATATTTCCGCCTGTCCGCTGTTTTAGTTTATCGAACACCAGACGATCGGCAAATCGTCTCTGAACGGAAGTCAAGCCACGTTTCCCCTCTTCATACCGGCTGCCGACATTTAATGCCCAGTTAAATATTTTTTTCTTGGTACCCGATCCTTCCTCTATGCTTTTATTGATCAGCATATAAATACGCTCAAACAACCGTGGCACGCTGATCACTATAGTTGGTTTGGCCTCCACCATGTTTCGGGCAACGGTATCCACGCTCTCCGCATAATAGATTTCGGCTCCACCGGCCAGCACCGCATAATATCCGCCCGTTCGTTCAAAAGCATGGCATAAGGGCAGAAAAGACAAAACACGATCTTCCTTATTGATATCTATAATGCTCAGGGCTGCTTTCATGTTACTGACTATATTCTCATGTGTCAGCATTACTCCTTTTGGCTCACCGGTGGTACCAGAGGTGTAAATAAACGTAGCCACGTCATCCGACTTGATTTCTTTAGTCCGGGCATCAATTTTATCACGCAGATCGACCAGTTTTTTTCGTCCCTGATCTATCACCCCGGGAAACAGAACCAAAAAAGAATGCTCCATAAGAGATTCGTCCCTGGGTTGATCGAAAGCGATTACCTTCTTTAGGGCCTTACATTTTCCGAAGACTTCTATTGCTTTACGCTGCTGAATACCCGTGGATACAAAAAAAAGTTTTGCACCAGAATCGTTCAGGATGTATTCGCATTGCTCCGGCGGCAGACTGGTATACAAAGCGACATTGACGGCGCCAATCAATTGTACCGCCATATCGAATACGGCCCATTCATAACGATTTTCACTTAAAATCGCTATCCTGTCCCCCTTTTTGATTCCGTCAGCGAAGAGGTAGGATGCCAGGCAGTACACGTCTTCGGAAAAGGTATCCCACGTTATGGGTTGATAGTCATCCCTTGCTGTAGGTTTGTATGCGAAGGCAGTTTTTAATGTATTCTGATTGTGGTGAGACAGCCCCAGGAAAAGCTCGTTCAGCGTATCGAATGCAACTATAGCTGGCATACATTCAATGGTGTTTGGAATAATTATTTAGTGAATTGGTACGTTTCAACTGCACAAGACAATTTACGTACTAATGACTCCTAAATATCCTCAATTTGAAGCTGAATTACTAACGCGGGAGGATTGCGGAATAAGGGGATATCCGGATTAAACAGAAAGTGCGTCCCTTTAGAATAATCGGCGAAGTAACTCATTCTGAACACTCGAAAAAACTGTAGTTTTGGGATTACGGCCAGAATTAATAATTGATTATATTTGGGTAAAGTAAAACAAACTCTCATTCCATTATGGCACAACCTGCACATGAAGAAACGATCCGCGAAGTAAAAGAGGTTTTCAGGGCTTATCTCAAAGAGCGAAATCATCGTATCACACCGGAACGATTTATGGTCCTTGAAGAGATATATCGTGCTGATGGACATTTTGACGCTGATGATATGTATTTTCGCATGAAGAACTCCGGGTCCCGTGTCTCCCGGGCGACGGTCTATAACACACTGGACTTACTTGTGGAATGCGGTCTGGTTCAGAAGCAGCAGTTTGGAGGCAATCAATCATATTATGAGCGGGGATATTCATTCCAGCAGCATGATCACATCATCTGTGATGAATGCGGTGCCGTTCTTGAGTTTTGTGATCCGCGCATCCAGGAAATCAAAACCCTTATGGAGCGTATTCATGATTTCAAAATCTCCGGGCATTCACTCCACTTCTTCGGACATTGTAACGATCCGGAAACCTGCTCTCGTAAATCGGAACTGAATCAGAAAATACGACACGTAGCGGCCGACAGGAAGTGACGTCTAGTTTATGGACGTATCCTTGATGAATTTTCGGGCTGCCAGACGGGATCCCGAAAATCCGAGTACAATCGCCAATAACAACATGGCTCCTGCCTGGTAATACCACTCGCCGTAAGGCCAGGAGAGAATGCCGAACTGTGGGATCAGTGCCGGAACGGCGTACTGGAAGAAAAGCCAGACGAGTCCTGCCGAGATAATCCCGGCAATGATACCCTGGATGATTCCTTCCACAAGAAACGGACGCCTTACAAATCCGTTTGTCGCCCCAACCAGCTTCATAGCCTTTATTAGCCCACGTTTTGCATATATAGTGAGGCGTATGGTGTTGAAGACCAGCAGAACAGATACAAAAAGAATGATGACACCTATACCTGATCCGGCCAGAACAAGCGTGTGTATTCGCTTCTGCAACAACTCAAGCAGATACCTGTTAAACTGCACCGCCTCCACACCATCCATCTTTTTGATCTTATTGACCATGGAACTTATTTGATCCGGGGTGGCATCCTTTTTAATATGAAGGCGGAAAGATGCAGGTAGGAATCCAAGATTTGCGAGCCCGCCCCCCCCGGAACCAAAGTCACGTCGGAAAACGGCAGCCGCACTGTCTTTACTGATATATGTAACATGATCAACGGGACCTTCCTTTTGCAAGGTTGACTGTAAATCATGGGTTTGCCGGTCGCCAATATCCTTCAGGAATACTTCAACAGATATCGTCTGTTTAAGTGACTGGGCTACCTTGTAGGCATTAAAAGCCAGTCTTCCAAGGATACCAAGCATCAAAACAGCCAACATAAGCGCCGTAATAGATGTTACAGTCGCCAACGGAGCGCGGCGAAATGCAGCCATGCCTTCTTTTACAACGTAACCCAAACTCATAGTAAATATCGAATATTGAAGATTGAATGATGAAAATAGAAGTGAAAAACCCCGTCGGATGAGCCTTCATTGTTCGGAATTTATCCACCGCGGATCATTATTTTCTAGTCCCGTATGATAGCCCGTATCCCAAAAAATATGCGACGCGGGGGCATCGGATAATCGGCGGTTTCAAAGTACCCCAGTTGATTCAACCCGTCAAGTACATTTTCAACTTTAAAATACACCATCAGCATGCGAACCCTTGCCGAAAGTTCAGCATTCAATCGATAAAACGGTGGAATTCGCTGTGTGTTTGTCCGGTAGTTCCACATATCGAGCTCCGGATAATAGTGGGGGGTATCATATGCAAATGGTGAATATAGAAATGAGATACCCCCTTTCACGTAGGTTGCCCAATTAAAAAGATAACCTTTTCGAAAAAGACTGAACCGATTCCAGAGACGAATTCCGCTATTGGCCAGCCAGTGAGTGTAGGAAGTATTCCCCAGATCCTGGTATTGTTGATAAGTCGTTGAGAGGTCCGCTTCCCATTTTTTAGTAACCCATTTGATCCATCCGGTCCCTCCCTGCACACTGTAGGCACCGGTATTGACAAAATTACCGGTCTCATCCAGTCGAATACCATGTTTCCATCGCTCACGGTAACCCCGCAGGCCCAAGGTAAATGCTGAGTCAGGTTCAAAACGCAACTCGCCTTCGTACCTTCGTACTCGTGAGGTTTTAAGGTGATCATAACCATGATAATATTTACCTGTCCAATACAGTTGCTGAATCGTTGGGGGCACGGTTCCACCAGAGAGTGCTCCCTGCAGCAACAGGCTTTTAAAAGGCTTGAAGGTCACCCTGGCAGAATAATGGGCTGCCCTGTGAGCATCACTTCGGATAGTAGTGTTCGCCGTACCCGTGAGGCTAAAAAAATTAGATAGCGGTAAACGCATTCGGCCCTGCAGGTCAATCTGGCTCCATTTAGTCCTTGTAAGTATCAAATTGCTGGTTGGTGGCACAGCAAAGTAGTCAATCTCTCCGCGCCCGAAAACATGTAACCCTTTAATGTCGGTCTGATGTTCGAGAAAAGCGCCTAATTGATTGGTTCGGTAATATGAAGTATCTGCCGGAAAAACCTGGTATTGACCGTTAACAGCCGCCGAGTCCGTCTTCCCATCAAAGAATCTGCGGTAGGTATTATAAAAAACCTCCAGGCGGCTGCTAACCGGATGCAGGGTATCCCGGCGTGCTTCTATACTTACATCTGCAATTGTATTTCTGACGGATGATTTTGAAATATTTCCTGAATATTGGCTCCCCCCCACTTTGAGCGGGCATTTAACCGATCAAAATTGAATGTATTCAGATCCTGAATCACATAGCCACCAGGCTGATCTCTCTGCAAGCCATTGTAAAGGATTTCACTCTTAAACACATACTGATGACTTAAGTAATGAGTCACCCTGCCAAAAGCCTGACGACCACGGTATTTCTCATTCAGATAGGCTCCGTCGTCACTGCGCACCCAATAATAGGTTGCAATATTCCATGAACGTGTGATATTCCTGGTGAACAGTACGTCCAACACCCGGTAACCAAAACCCGCTTTTTCATAATCAGCACGGGTCAGGGGTCTTCTCATGTAAAAATCCTGCGTTTTGAAACGGGTAACATGATACAGACCATAATTATCCTGATCCTCATAATTCAGCATGTATTGGGGTACAAGCTGGTTATTCACATTGCCGGTAACCGCATTACCAATATCGAGTCCGTCAACATAGAGTTTTTGCTGTTGATCACTATGTCCCTGCCAATTTACTGCATCGTGGAATCCCATGGCTCCCAGACGATACGTAATCGCTCCCGGCTGATCTTCTGCCCATTCTGAGGGAACGGTCCAGACAGTCCATCGTCGCGTGCTATCGTCGAGTACCTGGTTAAAGCCAATTACTTTTTTGTAGCGGAATACTACTATGTGGATCTGTTTAACCGGCTTCCTGCGCAAACTATCTTGTCTGGCAAGACCACCTCTCAGGCTGTCTGCTCTCAGGGTATCTTGCTGGTCTAATCCATGCCTGAGGGTGTCGGTTTTTATAGTATCCTGTTTGATCAGGTTTTGTCTCAGGCTATCGGTTTTCACGGTTTCCTGCCTGGTGCTATCCGCAGTCACCCGCTTAACCGGTTTATTCTGAGCGATGGCGTTGCTCAAACCTGCAAACAACAGGAATCCAATAAATCCCGCTATAACCTTCACGCAAATTCCGGTTTCAGATGATAGGGTAACGTTTCAATGCCGTTTAAACGGCGCCGGAGCAAATCAAGCGCTATTACAACCGTCTGTTCGCGATTTATCAATCGATCTTTGGTCAATTGCAGTTTAATGGCCAGTTCCTCTTTCTTCGACCAAAAACCAATCCATATAGTTCCTACAGGTTTTTCAGGAGTCCCGCCACCAGGACCGGCAATACCGGTTGTTGATAGGGCATAATCAGTTCCCAGAGCCTTCGCTACTCCACGTGCCATTTCAATGGCTACTTCCTTGCTCACTGCCCCATGTTGATCCAGTGCTTCTTTGGAGACCCCTAAAACGGTCTTTTTCACTTCGTTATCATAGGCAACAACTGTTCCCTTAAAATAATCACTGCTTCCGGGCACATCAGTAATACGATTAGCCAACAATCCGCCGGTGCAACTTTCTGCCGTAGACAGACTAGTGCCACCCGACCGTAACAATGAACCGACAACCGAACCCAGTCCTGCGTCCTTGCTTTCACTATAGATATATTCTGCGGCAGTTTCCCGAATATGCTCTTTTACAGGTTCCAGTGCCTGTTCTGCTTCTTTTTCGTCATCGGCATAACAGCTGATGCGTAATGTAATTCCCCAGATATGCGGCAGATATGCCATCGACATACGGCCATTGAGCATATGTCCGATGTCTCCAATAACCACATCGCTCAGGGTACTTTCTCCGATTCCCGCAAGCTGGAAATAATAAACCCGGTAAACCCCTTCTCCCCTCTCGGATTCCTTAAGATTGGGAAGCAATTTGTCCAGGATGAGCGCCTTCATTTCATGAGGCACCCCGGGCAATACAACTACAATATGTCCGTCTTTACGAAAAAGCATCCCCGGGGCTGTGCCCCACTTATTAAAAAGGACCTCGGCGTTATCAGGCACCATAGCCTGACCGTAGTTGGATTTGGTGAACGGCAGGCCTCTTTTTTCAAAAATCTTTTTGATATGCCTCAGTGTCGGCTCATGCGTTATCAGGTGCGAACCGAAGTAATCGACAACGGTTTTTTTTGTGATATCGTCGTGAGTGGGGCCAAGTCCGCCCGTCAGGATGACTAAATCAGCCTCTTTTAGTGCCTGGTCGAGGGATTCGTTAATATCCTCCTGATCATCACCAACCGTCACTACTTTGTCAACCTGGATACCGGACTGAGTAAGTGTGCTTCCGATCCAGGAAGCATTGGTATTTATGATATCACCAATGAGCAGTTCGTTTCCGATTGTAATGATATGTGCTTTCATATTATCTGAGGCAATGAGGCGTTGATTTCCGTGTTGCTAAAATATCAATAAAGTGGTGATAACGGAAAATGGTATTCACTTTTATGGATTCATCAATTTGCAGTAATGCTCATGCACGATAGCATCATTCCCGGTTTTTCTATTACCGATCAACACCGATTAAAAAAGGCGAGGTAACTTAACTGCCACCTTCAAACCCATTTCCAGTAATAGGAATTATACAAGCAGCAAGCCAGCGAAATTTTCTCCCTAATATGCTATAAATAAATCTCTTATCAGACATGCCAAAACACCTGTTCTGTGATTTCCAATTGTAACCCTCGTATTTTTTGACCAATTTTGAGCATCTGGTAACTCGATAAATTCTATGGTTAAAACACTTCCAAACATACTATCTGCCCTTCGGATTGTGCTGGCGCCCGTTTTTCTGGTGATGTATCTCCAGCCGGAAATTGTGTGGAGGTCGCTCAGTATTGCTGTGTTTGCCACGGCTGCAGTTACCGATTTTTTTGATGGATACATAGCACGGACCTATCATGCTGAAAGCAGCTCGGGTATATTTCTGGATCCACTGGCCGACAAGCTGTTAACAATATCCGGCTTCATATGCCTGCCCTACCTCAGCCCAAACATTTTCGGATGGATACCGGTTGCTTTGATCATTTTGCGCGATATCGGAACAACGTTCCTGCGTTTGTGGGCCGATTACCACAATCGCGAAATGAAAACGCGCTATTCTGCCAAGGTTAAGACGATGATACAGATGCTGTTTCTCTACATTATCCTGCTGATGGGGGTATTTTCAATGTCCACAATTGAGCTCGGTCAGGCTTGCCGGCTTGCACTGGAATCACCGGTAATGACATGGCTTTTATGGGCTGTAGCTATTTTAACGGTCTACACCGGTATTGAATATGTGGTTGTCAACCGATTCTTTTGGGGAAACAATTCAGCATGGAAGCAATCAAAAGGTTCATAGGAACCGGCCTTTACTCTGGTTTAATCCCCGGCATACCGGGGACATGGGGTAGCCTGTTTGCCCTGATCTTCATAATCCCTGTCGCTCTTTACACCGATCTTACAGGCATCGTCATATTCGTTATCATTACTTCGGTATTAACACTCTGGTCGGCAGATTCTTGTGAGAAAAAATGGGGAGCAGATCCCGGGCGTATGGTAATGGATGAATGGGCGGGACAGGCGCTCACCTTTATTTTTGTGTTACCTTCATTTCATTCCCAATATCTTTGGATTATTGTCGTTTCAGGATTTGTGTTGTTCAGGTTATTCGACATTACAAAAATACTCGGCGTAGATCGCCTTCAGGCTCTGAAGGGAGGTATCGGTATTCTGGCTGATGACTTGCTGGCCGCAGTTTATGCCGGTTTGTGCCTGAATTTTCTTACATTTATAATGATTAGATAAGATGAATTTTTTTAATCTATCCGAAAGGATAGATTATCTCGAAAAGGATTTATAAGACAAGAATTTTAACAAACAGTTTGGGTTTTTATAGTATTACATATGGAAATCATCGATAAATCATTTTCTGAAGAATTAGCAAACGCATTATTGGATATCAATGCTGTGGTGCTGAGACCCTCAGAACCTTTTGTTTGGTCGTCGGGATGGAATTCACCGATTTATTGCGATAACCGTCTCACATTACGACATCCGGAATTACGCGCTAAAATCACACAGCACTTTGTAGATCACATACGCAGAACCAATCCCGATATCGACGTGATAACAGGTACTGCCACGGCCGGTATCCCGCATGCCGCCTGGGTTGCCGATCGCCTTGAAAAACCGATGGCCTACGTTCGCTCAAAAGCCAAATCGTACGGAATGGGCAATCAAATCGAAGGTGGTGTCAAAAAAGGCGAATCGACCCTGATCATTGAAGACCTGATCTCGACTGCCGGCTCTATATTGTCCGTTGTGGACGTACTCAAGTTTGTCGGTGCCGAAGTAAAGCAGTTGATGACGATCTTCACTTACGGGTTCGATATCGCAGAAAAACGTATCGGCGAATACAAAATACCAGCGTACTGCCTTACCGATTATCATACCCTGATCAATATCGCTCAGGAAAAAGGAATCATCGACGACGAGGAACTTGAACTACTCACCCAGTGGCGTTCAACCCCTGATATCTGGCCGAATTACGCATGAGTGAACCAACCTCTGCAGAGTCGAACCTAAATCAGCTACTCTGGGGTGCATCACAATTATTCCTGTTGGGCCTGGTAAGTCGTTTTCACCGTAATTACAGGCGGTTCAGTAATACCGGCTCCACTATTTCGGACCCTGTTGACAGGCATGCCCTCCTGGAGCTGAACCGTGTTATCCTCTACAAGCAGCGGGCGTATCTTAACCTGTTTGAAAAGGATGAATCCAGCCCTGATATGAAAGATCAGGTCAGTGCATTGTTACTACGTCAGCAAATCACCGATCATCTCGATGATCTTCATATCCGCCTTCTCGAACACAACCCCAAACAAATCGCCCCGTTGATCCCGGAACTCGACCGGCAGAGAAAATGCTGGAAATGGGATGATGATTCCGATATCGTGAGTGAGTGTATCAGCTGTTATGAAGATTCCCATTCCTCTTTCATCCATTGGAGAGATGAATTGAGAAACCGGCTTTAATGGAATCGGATAAAATGTCCTTTCAATGGTTATTTTGTATATTTTAAGGTTTTAGCGCTGAATTTTTCTAATCCACAAAAACCAGTAGTAGCTTTGAAAGAACGCACTTTTTATATCGAGACCTACGGTTGTCAGATGAATTTTGCCGATTCGGAGATTGTGAACTCCATCATGGTCGAGAATGGCATGAAACCGGTCGGACAACCCGAAGGAGCAGATGTGGTATTCGTGAATACCTGTTCAATTCGCGACAATGCTGAACGCAAGGTGTGGGATCGCCTCAAATACTTCCGGTCGATAAAAAAATCTGTCAAAGATGATATGGTGATCGGGGTTCTGGGCTGCATGGCCGAACGCGTTCGCGAACAATTCCTGGAACAAGAAAAACTGGTTGACCTAGTGGTAGGCCCGGATGCATATCGAAGTATTCCGAAATTACTCGCCAATGTCGATGACGGCAGGAAAGCGGTAAATGTGCTGCTCTCACTTGAAGAAACTTATGCCGACATCACCCCTGTCCGCACAACTGGAAATGGAATCAGCGCCTTTATTTCTGTTATGCGGGGATGCGACAATATGTGTGCTTTTTGCGTAGTCCCGTTCACCCGGGGACGTGAACGCAGCCGGCCCATCGAGAGCATCCTGGAAGAAATTAAAATGCTTAGTGATCAGGGATACAAGGAAATCACGCTTCTCGGACAAAATGTGAATTCATATAACGACGCAGGTAAGCAATTTGCAGAACTGATGGACCGTGCGAGCCAGATAAATCCCGAAATAAGAATTCGGTTTTCAACTTCGCACCCCAAGGATTTCCCGGATGAGCTTCTGCATGTAATCAACGAACGGCCGAATATCTGCAACTACATTCATATTCCTGCACAATCGGGAAATACGCAGGTTCTCGAACGCATGCGCAGGCCATACACCCGCGAAGATTATCTGAAACTGATCCGAAAGATGCGTGCCATTATCCCGGGAGCCTCTTTATCCACGGACATAATTACCGGTTTTTGCGGCGAGACGGAAGAAGAGCATCGGGATACACTTTCACTGCTGAGTGAGCTACGGTACGACCTGGCTTATATGTTTGCTTATTCGGAACGTGAGCGAACCCTTGCCAATCGCAAGTACAAGGACGATGTTCCGGAAGAGATCAAAAAACGCCGTCTCAATGAGATCATAAAGCTTCAGATGGATATCCAGGAGGGAAATAACCGCAAGGAGATCGGCAGACGACATCTTGTGCTGGTTGAAGGTACCAGTAAACGTTCTGATGAACAACTTTGCGGCCGTACGGATACAAACAAAATGGTTGTTTTTGATCGGAGAAATTACCAGCCGGGCGACTATGTTGAGGTTGAGATTACCGATACTACATCAGCTACACTGATGGGATATCCTGTTCGCAAGACAACGCTTACCGAATTTTATGCAGAAGACGTCCCCGCCAGCTCCGGCTCCTTTAAATCGAAATTTAGGAATGTCGGGACTTGATCATTTTTCTATTAACCGTTTAAATAACCGGTTCCGTTGGACAGAGAGGTATTTCAGGAAAAATTTGGCTTAATTGGTGAATCCGCCGCACTCCGGCAGGTCATCGACCTGATTGGTCAGGTTGCCCCTACAGATATCACCGTGTTGCTCGAAGGAGAAAGTGGTGTTGGCAAAGATGTGATCGCACGCGCTATCCATGCATTAAGCAAGCGAAAGCAGATGGATATGGTGATCGTCAATTGTGGGGCCATCCCCGAAGGCATCATTGAAAGTGAACTTTTTGGACACGAGAAGGGTGCGTACACCGGTGCGCATGAAGCCCGGGCCGGCTATTTCGAGAAGGCCGATGGCGGAACTATTTTTCTGGATGAGATTGGCGACACTCCCAAAAACGTTCAGGTGAAGTTGTTGCGTATTCTTGAAAGTGGCGAGTACTTCCGGGTCGGCTCCAGCCATCTCCGGAAGGCTGACGTGCGTGTGATTGCCGCAACCAACCAGGATCTCTGGAAGAAAGTCGAGCAAGGCGACTTCCGGGAAGATCTGTTCTATCGCCTGGACACGGTCAAGATACGCATCCCGCCACTGAGAGAACGACAGGAAGATATCATCCCGATTTTCAGGCGCTTCGTTTCCGAATATTCGGCTAAATACGACTCTGTGTACCAGGGATTGTCGGAAGATGCCCGGCAGTTGTTGATCAGTTACCGCTGGCCCGGCAATATCCGGGAATTGCGTAATGTGGCCGAGCAGCTTGTCGTACTCGAAAAATCGCAGTTTGTAACCGCTGAAACGCTTCAAAAATATCTGAAAGGCCGCCAGCATATGGGATCGGCCGACAACCTGCCCATGCTGTATTCACAGAATGACAGTCATCAACGACCGGGTGAACATGGCAGAGACCAGGAACTGGTCTATCGTGCACTCGTGGAACTCCGTAATGAGATACACGACCTTAAAAAGATGATGGGCGGATTTATTTACAGCAACATGACACGCGGTCAACAGGTGAATTTCAAGGCACTGCCATCCTCATCATCGGATGTGGGCATCGGCAACTGGCCCGAGTCGCCATTGGAAAGAACGGAACCACAAAAATCACCGGAACCGCCAGAACCGGTTACCGAAGTTCAGGAATGGATGGATCCTGAAACAGAGGAGTTCCTCAATCTCTTCAGGGATCAAAGTGTTCCATCCCTCGAAAAAACAGAGAGGTTTCTTATACAGACGGCTCTTCAAAAATTCGAAGGCAACAGACGTAAAGCGGCTGAGGCACTGGGAATTAGTGAGCGTACGTTATACCGCAAACTCGATCAATATGACCTCACGTAAAATTCTCATACCAATATTACTGGTTGTTTTCCCGGCAGTGGCTCTCACCGGGTGCTTTCATTACAGTTTCAGCGGTGCTTCCATTCCTGCCAACGTACATTCCATCTACATCCCTTTCTTTCCGGATAATTCAAACAGCGGGATCAGTAACCTGAGCGATGAGCTGAACAAGGCGCTGGTCAATCGATTTGTGAATCAGAGCCGTTTACATCTGGTAAACGACAAATCAAACGCCGATGCTTTGATCGACGGTGTGATTCAATCGTACAGCAACCAAACATTCAGCATCAGTGGCAATCAACAGGCCAGTTCAAATCGTGTCGAAATTTCTGTTAGTGCTACGTATCGTTATAGTTCTGACAATAAGCCGCTATGGACGCGAACATTCTCGGGGTTCGGTGATTATGATCCCAATAAAGACCCTATCCAGGGAGAAAAGACGGCCGCACTCGACGCCATGGACATGATTGCCCGAAAAATGTTCGATGATTCCATCGGCAAGTGGTAACCTTCAGGATTATTTCCTTTTTCTTCGCACTTTTTTGATGAATATTTGTATCATAGGCTGTCGTGGCTGGTGCCTGATAACTTATAATGTTCACACAAAACTGTCGACGCTTCATTCATGGAACCTCTTCCTTTTGAATTACCACCATCTCTGGCGATATACGCTGAACAATTCGAAGAGGACTCCGCACGCACCATCAATAAACTGGAAAAGCATCTTAAGCGCCGTGGTCCTGATGCGGTCGGATATTTTCTTATGGCCTGGTTCCATGTTCAGTGCGACGACATGCCCAAGGCAATTGATAATGCGCTGAAAGCCAAAACATATGCGCCTGGCAGTCCCTTCCTGGAGTATCTCCATTACTTTCTCATACATCCGGAAGCATTTCAGGCTTGGGTACCCTCTGAAAACAACGTCAGTCCGGTTAATGAGAGCAGTGTGTACATGCAGCCTGCCGATTTTATCCATGACCTGGAATCGTTGATTGCACGTTTGACGGAAGCAGAAAACAAAAAAATCACCCTGGATCAGGATTCCAGCACACCTGCCGAGGATCTCAGCGTTTCCTCCCAATCCGTCGACGATATTGCCACTGAGACCCTTGCTTATATTTATGAAAAACAGGGTAAGATCGAAGAGGCAAAGTCGATGTATCAGCGTCTCATTGCTATGCGGCCTGATAAGAAGAAAGAATACATGAAGGCTCTGAAAAATTTGGACGGGAAATCTGACTAGATTAGTGAAGTTACCAGTTAATTAATAAAGTAATTAGCCGCGGATTTATGCGAACCCAAACAGATTAAATCTGAGTTTATCTGCGTTAATATGTGGCTAAAACGGTAACAACTAACAAATTTAACTGCCCAAAAGGGCTAAGTTTATTTTATGGTTATGACACCAGTTCAACCCCAGCTCGATTATACATATTTCGTTGCTTTCACAAATGGATTGTGCTCTTTCTCATAGCCTACTGTTGTCTCCGGACCGTGGCCAGGCAAAACATGCGTACTGTCAGGGAGTGTATATATCTGTGTACGTATCGATTTTTCCAGTTGTTTAAAATCACCGCCATGGAGATCTGTCCGCCCAACACTATCCCGGAAGAGAGCATCACCCCCAATCAGCAATCCTTCGTTCTCGAGATAGAACACCACATGACCCGGAGCGTGTCCTGGCGTATGCCTGACTTCAAAAACGAATCTGTCCATCTTCCAATTTTCCCGCACATGAATGGGCAATGGTGATGGTCCCAGGTCATCAATGCGTATACCGAACATCAATCCCTGCGCCTCGGAATAATCCCAGAAATATTTGTCATCCGGATGCATCCAGACCTGCAAATCCGGGTCAATCATCTTCCTGACCAGTGGGATTCCAAGAATATGATCGATATGAGCGTGTGTGAGAAGTATACCGCAAAGTTTTGCTTTTGTTTCCTCAAGTTTCCGGGCAACCGGTTTCCACTCTGATTCATCGGCAAAGCCGGGATCAATGAGTAATGCATCTCTGTCCTCAATCAATAAATACGTGTTCTCCTGAAATGGATTCACTGTATAAGAAACGATTTCCATAAAGGTTGGTTGTTAGTTAGTGATAGTTGTCTTTTATCATGTACCATCTCTTTAAAATAGAACCTCAAACGACGAACACCTAGCAATTTTTGCTCTACATTGTTCATCGTTAACTGGATTATACCATGTGCACCGTTACTTTCTATCCTATTTCTGATAATCATTATTATCTGTCAATGAACAGGGACGAAGCCCGAACCAGGTCACATGCCAAACCACCGGAACCCGGAACCTCTGGCACTGTGAGTTATTTACGACCTATTGACGGCGACAAAGGCGGAACCTGGATTGGAGTGAATCAACACGGGCTCTCTCTATGTATTATGAATTGGCATTCGGTCAAACAACCCACCGGCGATAGCAACGAATTCATATCGCGAGGATGGATCATCCCAAATCTGATGGATTATATCAATCTGGAAGACTGTGATCATCAGTTGAAGCAACTCTCGCTCGATAAAACAAAACCTTTTCACTTACTCGGGGTACAGGCAAGTCCCCTGGCTGCCAAAGAATGGTCGTGGGACATGTATGAGCTGCATGTAAGAAATCTCCCTGTTAAGCAAAATATCTGGACTTCAAGTGCGTGGAAGCCCGATCATGTACACAACACCAGAAAACGCGTATTTGAAAACTTCTGGCGCCATCAGGATATAATTGATGTGGAAAACATTAAAACACTGCACGCCACTCAACTGCCGAAACCCGGACCTTTGGCCATTTCTATGAGCCATCCGAAAGCGATGACTGTTTCAAACACGATTATTGAGTTAACACCAACAGAGACCATTATGCACTATCTTGATGGGTTTCCGGCAAAATCAAAAGGCTGGTACCGGATTTATTTGAAACAAAGGCCAGCCAAAAAATTCACTCCGAGTGTTGACCAATAAAAAAGGGCAGATTTATAAAACCTGCCCTTTAACAAAGAAATGAAAATTCCTTATTTCTTTTTACCGTAGCGACGGTTAAACTTTTCGACTCGTCCATCATTAGAAATCATCTTTTGGCTACCGATATAAAAAGGATGGTTATGAGAGTCGATTTCCGAATGATAAACACCACCTTTGGTATCCATGGTACTGCGGGTAACGATCTCCGTACCATCACTCATCACCACTTTGATTTCCTTATATTCAGGATGAATTCCTTTTTTCATAATAAATTACCTTAATTCTCTTACACGGTTATAGCTTTTAAAAATACGTTTTTTTCTCTCATCTTCAAAATGTACAGTGAACCGGGATATTTGTTTTTTGGATTAATCAGCGATAGTCATCCAAATCGTCCTCATCGTCCAAGCCACCCAGTGAGCCAAGCATCGATCCAATCATATCCGTGTAAGACCGGATGTCATCAAGATCATCTTTACCGACCATTGAATTTTGGTGTAATCCTTCCAAGACAAACTCCATCAGGCTCAATTTAACCTCTTCCTTTGTGCCTTTGGGGGCAAACTGATCGACAATCTTCTGAAGTCCGTTCACTTTTTGCAAGGCTTTGGAAAAATCTTTCGTGGACATGGTATCGGTTATGTCCACCTTATTATTACTGGCGAACCATTCCGTAACCGGTGTATACACGTTTTTACCCTCTCTGTCTTTATGGATCGGATCCGGGAAATAGGCTTTGAAGACTTTATTAATCGCCTTACCTACCAATAACTTGGCAACATTGATCGCCCCCTCCTGTTCGCCTTCATATACGAGTTCCAGTTTCCCGGTAAGCGCAGGTAATGCATTATAGAGATCAGTGATCCTGACCGTAACTTTCTTCTCGTTGTTGGCATAAGCCCTGCGCTCGGCATTTGAGATGACATTCTCGATCTCGGTGATGGTCATTCGCGCCGACACACCGCTCTTCTGATCCACATACTCCGAATCCCTGGCAAAGACCGCGGTTTCTTCAACAACCTCACGAATAAAACGCGGTATTTCGATTTCAATATGATTATTGCGGTCTGTCCAGGCTTCCTGATCGGTAATGCGCATACCTATTTCGATACTTCTGGGATAGTGGGTAATAATCTGGGAATCGATACGGTCTTTCAGCGGAGTAATAATATTTCCCCTGTTGGTATAATCCTCCGGATTTGCGGAAAAATAGATCGAGACATCCAAGGGAATGCGAATATTGAAACCGCGAATCTGAATATCTCTTTCCTGCATGATATTCAGTAAAGCCACCTGAATACGGGGCTGAAGATCGGGTAGCTCATTAATAACGAATACGCCGCGATTGGTTCTTGGTATCAGGCCAAAGTGGATCACCTCTTCATCGGCGAGCGTAAGTCGCCTCGTCGCCGCTTTGATAGGATCTATATCTCCAATAAGATCGGCAACCGTCGTATCGGGTGTAGCCAGTTTCTCTCCATAGCGATCGGAACGGTGAACCCATTCAATGGGGGTATCATCACCCTTCTTTTCGATCAGGTTTCGTGATTGCAGGGAGACCGGGTTATAGGGATCATCATTGATCTCCGAACCCGCGACAATTGGCATGTATTCATCCAACAAGGTTACCAATAAACGCAGTATCTTGCTTTTTGCCTGACCACGTAATCCAAGCAACAGTACATCATGATGTGAAAGGATCGCATTCTGAAGTTGTGGTATAACCGTTTTTTCGTAGCCATAGATGCCCGGAAATATTTCCTCACCGTTTTTCATCTTACTGATGAGGTTTCTGCGCATTTCCTCTTTCACAGAAAATGACTGCCAACCGGTTCCTTTCAGATCTCCAAGCGTTTTTACCTTGCCGAATTCATTCATAATACAACAGCAATCTTACTTAATTTCTTTATTAGATTTCCACCCGGTACAAAACCCCAAAATGTCCGATTACATTCCATCAAAAACCATCACGTTGTACATAATGAGTGAGGTTAACCTTCCCTAACCACACCTCTGGCTAATCTTCTGTTAATGGGGCATTATAACCATTTCTTCATCCCTAGAACCCCATTGCACTTTCAGTCGTTCGATAAAAGCTGCAGTTCTCACTCAAATTTACAGATGAAATGGGATGCTAAATCGACTGGTCAATCATTACGAATAACTGCTAACAGGAATTACTTACCTGTTAAATCCGAATTTACACTTTCATTCTCCAGTACTCCGGCTGATCCATGCCGGTCAATCCAGTGAATGATATCTGAGATAATTTCGTCATGTTCGGGTTCCTGCAGAATCTCATGAAAGCACCCCTCATAATACCTGACCGTCTTGTCGGGATGATATAAGCTGTCTAAAAATTCACGTGTCCCTTGTTGGTCGGCTATCCGGTCGGAGAGTCCATGTCCGGCCCATACCGGCACGTATAGCTCGGCGGCCAGTTCAAGGGCAGCCTTTCCGCTGTCAACCAGTTGCTGGGCCATGCGTGCCCGGATTCGTCCATGATAAACCAATGGATCCTCTTTATAGTCTTCTACAACTTTTTTATCGCGACTCAAAGAACGCGTGTCAAGGTTTATAACGGGTACCATAGGGGTGACGGCGGTGACATAACGAACCATCTCCTGAACAACCTTCGGTATATTAGATACGATTTTGAGGGCCGGTGCCGATATTATCAGACCATGTATGCTGCTTTGGTATCTGTAAGCCAGCAATATGGCGAGAGTCCCTCCCATACTATGTCCCAGTATGAACCATGGAATATTCGGAAATTCACTGGTGATTTTTTCAAAATATGTGGAGAGATCATCAACATAATCTTCATAATTATTTATATCGCAACGTGTTCCACCACTCTGACCATGTCCCTGGAGGTCCGTCATGAACACGCCGATACCGTCTTTATTCATCTGACGGGCCAGGTGCTCATACCGTCCGGAGTGTTCAGCATATCCGTGGATGAATAATACAGCAGCTCTCATCGGCTCCTCTGGTAAGGAGCGTCTTGTGAATATTTCAAGGTTTCGTTTGTTGAGGAATGAGTCCTCACTAACTATCATCATAACAATGAACTTTAAATTTTTTTCGAGCAAAGCCCACGCTCACGGCGCATAAAGTAATGAATAACGTTCTCAATTTCTAAAACGCATGGTATCCTTCTTACGTTGCCTAATCAGACAACAGATATTCAAAATATTGCATCGAATTACTAATGATTGCGCCATCGTGACATTACTACATAGTGACATAATCGCTATATTTGTCGCAATCTAATCCCAATCATCAATATGCGATTATTAAAATTTATCGGCGTTTTTTTGGCTGTTTTTATTGTTATTGCTGCAATAATTATTCTACCCAGTCTGAAATCAGTTCGCACCATCATAAAAAATTATGATACTCTGGACGAGGGTTCTCAGTGGCTGCAGCAGGTATCAACAACCGAAGGATTTCTTAATTATATCGAAGCTCATCCCCAAAGAGTTTCAATTTACTCATATACCCCCGGGCAACCGGACTCAACCCTTGATTATCATGGAGAAACGAGTCGGTCTGTTGGAACTCTCTCAGTTTTAGTTTCTGTGGCCGCTTATGCCCACTTGGTCAGCACAGGAAGATGGCAACCGGATGAACTCATACCTCTCGATTCCGTCAATCATTACCAGTTACCCGGTGTCTTTAGCAGTGCGCATCTGAAAAACTTGTCGGCATTGCCGAAGACTAAGACCGGTCAACCTCTGATCCGACTGAATCAACTGGTCAGAATGGCTGTTCAGGGGCAGGACCTGGCTGCCGCGGATTATCTTTACTGGAGAATTGGTCCCGCACGACTGGATTCGACACTCAGTGCACTGTCAATTAACAATCTGGAAGCACCACTACCCTGGACCGGTCTGTATATAACCATGAACCCGGAAGTAAATCACGAAGAGGCGAATCTTCTTTTGAAGAATTTTGCCAGAAAAGACCGGGAAAAACAGCGCCAAATTATTATTGACAACTCACGAAGGTTTAACGAGGATTCAGCTTTTCACAATCTGGTAATCAAAGCTTTCCGGGAAAACGGTACCAGTCTTACTTTTGCCCAGGAACGAACGGCATATTCTTTCCTGCCAAAAGCGACAGCACGGGGTCTTGTAGAATTGGTAAGAAAGGCATGGAATGATTCTTTATACGATCAGAATGCTTCAAAAATATTCCTGAATACGCTGCAATGGAGGGACATGGTTCCGCTCATGAAACATGTTTTCAGCTGGTATGGCAGTTCATTCGATAACCGCATGAGCCTGCTCAGCGGAGTTGATGTGGGTACTACCACGCGTTTTGGCTACACCAGGATACAAGCTATGGTGCTGGACAGTCTGCCTGTTCAACTTTGGCTTCATCTCTCCAGTCAGTTCTCAAACCAAACTCTTGAGCGGAGATTGATCTGGGACCCAACGTTTTATCGTACGGCTTACAACCGACTGATCCTGCACAAGACCGTTATTGATTCCATGGTGATCAGCACCCAGCCGGGATAAGCTTTTATTTTTACCATCTGCAGGTACGATTTAACAAAATTCAATCGTTTCTGATAAACTCATAATTCCGTAAATTTCTGGTAGTGAAGAACGCGATATTTGTGCTATGAAATACAAGATTTATCATTTTATTTGGTTCATTCCGATATATCTGTTGTTACAGGGTATTTATCAGATATACTCTTACAATGGCCTTTTGAAGACCTATAAACAGGGCACAAGTTATATCGCCACTGTTGATTATCTTCAAATCAAGAATCTTCAGGCACAAACCAATGGGGTCATCGTTCTTTCCTTTGATACGAAGGATGGGGAACATATCCGCAGAAAAATGACGCTCCCTGTAAATGTGGCCGGTATGGTTCAGAATTACACAAAGCTTCCTATCCGGTATCTTAAAGACAGCAGCGAACCGGTAGTCATGATCCCAACATATAACTTTCAGCGCCACATTTTTCTGAGCAATATGGGTATTTTGGCTATATCATTTCTTATTGCTTTAGGTGTGGCTATCTGGGTCGAACGCCATTTCTGGCTGGAAAATCGAGGGCTGAAACCAGCCGGATATAATTTTGAAATCATAGATCACTCACCGGCTTGAATATTTCTCTATCTGAAGACAGCGGCAGGCTCATTCTTATTCCCACCACATTAGGCAAGACGCCTGAAAATAACACTATACCGGATTATGTTCTGCGGCAAATACGTTCTATCGATGTTTTGATTGTAGAGAACATACAAACAGCCCTGAGATATCTTCAGTGGGTTGGTGATACCGTTCCTGAATTTAAGATCCGTTTTTATGAATTAAACAGGCATACTAAGGACCAGGATATCCAGGATTATATCAAACCAGCCCTTGAAGGTAAGGATGTAGGGCTTCTGAGTGAGTCTGGTTGTCCCGCAGTTGCCGACCCGGGATCTGCCGTTGTTCGTATTGCCCATCAGTATGGGATCAGGGTGGTCCCCTTAGTGGGTCCCAATTCGATGTTGCTTGCCCTCATGGCTTCCGGTTTCAATGGTCAGTGTTTTGCCTTTCACGGATATCTGCCGGTAAAGAAGGAGGAACAGATACGAGAGCTCCAGAAGCTGGAACAGGAATCGAGGAACCGGCAAATGACCCAGATCTTTATGGAAGCGCCGCACCGAAATTTAGTACTGCTTGAAAACGCGATGCAGGCACTGGATCAGGAAACATGGTTATGTTCGGCAACTGATCTGACGATGCCCTCGGAAGAGATCCATTCGCAACAGATTTGGCAGTGGCGGGGTCATCAATTACCCGATCTGAATAAACGCCCTACCGTGTTTGTGCTCTTCTCAGGCCAGGATGTTCGGCAGCGTAAGAAAAAAAAGCCGTCGGTAAAATCGCGCTGGAAATAAAAAAAGGCTGCCTAACAGTAGTTAAACAGCCTGTGAATTTTAAATAATGACTAACCACAATTAAACAAAATGTGACACTGCTCCGGCGTCTTGCAACAAAAATGTCAACGTTTCATTCTTCGTCGCCCGAGCGTGATCCAAAGCTGACCAACCCCTGTCGTCCAATACATTAACGTCAGCGTGATACTTAATCAAAAGTTGTGTTATTTCAGGATGATTTTTTTCTACCGACCAATATAGAGCATTAGTACCTCTGTTATCCCGCAAATTGACATCTGCACCGTGTTCAAGCAACACCTTAACCGCGTCCAGATGTCCATGCTTAGCTGCCTTCATTAATGGTGTACGGTCATGAACATCACGAGAGTTAACATCGACGCCGTTGTCAAGAAGGGCTTTAATTTTCCCGGCGTCTCCATTTGAGGCAGCCTCCAAGAGTTCTTGCTCATCCATAAGCGACTCCTTCCAATTAGAAGTGAATAAATTCGAGCTACTTCATTGTATCATTTTGACCTTAGTTAGTCAACTAAAAAAATTATGAAATGGCATTTTTTTGCACTTCATATTTTGTTCAGAAACAGAAACTTAACGAAATACCTATATTTATTGATAACCAGTTGACCTGCAATTAATTAATTGCAGGAAATCAGCTCTTGCCATGCTCATCTTTTTTGCCGGCTTTACTCTTGGGTTCCGGCGATACTAACTCAATGGGTAAGGGTTTGGTTACCTCACCACTGTATAACGAAACATGTGGAAACGGTATTTCAATACCTTCCTGATCAAATCGTTTTTTGACGGATTCAAACATGCCATTCTTAACTTTCAGATAATTTTGTCTTGCTGTCCAGAAACTAAATTGAAGGTCGATAGATGAACTGTTAAACCCAAGAAAGATGATGATGGATTCCGGTTCATTCAAAACCAGGGGATCTACATTGGCAAGCTCGATCAGTACCGTCTTTACCCTGCCAAGATCTTCCTTATAAGCGACAGAGACAGCCAAATCAATTCTGCGTATCGGGAAACGTGTTGCATTGACGACTTCACTTTTGATGATCGTTTCGTTTGGTATGCGGACAAATCGATTATCAAAAGTACGAAGCTTAACAGATAAGGTGTCGACCGACATGACAACGCCGGTCACTCCACTGACTGTTATCACATCCCCAACGATAAACGATTGTTCGGCGAGCATAAAAAAACCGCTGATTATATTGGATACGCTCGTCTGCGACGCCACACCTAATGCAATGCCGACAATACCAGCCGCGCCAAGCAGAGGTGTCATATTCACCCCAAGCATATGAAGAACAGTGATAATCAGAATGATGTAGAGAGTGTATGACAAAGCTTTGCCGGCCAGCATACTGTAATGGGCATTATACCTGTGAATTACGACCCGTCGCATCCAGCCACGCAAAAGCAGAATAATCGGGATACTGATCAGCAATGTCAGTCCGACTTTCGCCAGCCTCCAGATCATCTCATCAGTTAATATTTTATGTATGTCCATGCCAATCATGATATTATTGTTCTTTCATTGTCAACCCCAAGAAAGCCCTAAATCTTTCATCAATTGAAAAGTCTTCTTTTTGATCCCTTTCTTTTGAGCCTCTCTGGGTTCCGTAATCAATTTAGCCCCATTAGCTATCTCCGGAGAACGACCAGTCATCATAATATTACTGTGTTGTTCGCTTCCCTGATACTGAATACGTGTCACATCTGCCCACAGGCGATCATCATCATTTTTGAAGAGTGAGAGGTGTCCCACGCGGAAACAAAATTTTTCAACCTGTAACTCCTCATTTGATTTATTCAATACATCCAATTGGCAGATAATGCGGTATGGATTCACCAATTCCGGTTGAAAATTTCGTAATGCGCGAGTCACGGCTGCATAGCATAATTCTCCTTCTGTCGGATCCCCAAACCATGTCTCCGACAAAGAAACGAGCGGAAACTCAGTGATTGTTTTCCCTTTCTTTTGAGGAAGCTTTACGATGGCCCATGCTGGAATACTTGTGTAGACTGTCGCCTCAGCCCCCGGAAATATTTTGAACGAATTAAGCGGCCGCACCACGATCGGTCGATCCGGCGTTGTTGGCCTTAGTTCGATAACATTCCCCTTCTCCGGAAGTACATATCTGGTCCACTCAGATGCTTCCGGTTCAACCCGATCATTCGAATCTCCTACAACTGTTTGGCGTGCAATCCATATCTCGTTGAGTTCACGACGAAACCAAAGCCTCATTTTTTCAAGGTCACGGGTGACGGTCTGCCCATCCTTGAGTTTGAAATCACCCCAAAAGACATCATTGCTCGTTATCATACTCACTGGCTTACTTACCATTCTAAATGTTTACATGGCATCCGAAAGACGTAAAACAAATTTCGGTTAACTTTATTTATAATTACTGCTAATTGTACTATGCTCAATTAATTACTTTGATTATTAATCTGATATTATTAATTACGTTTGAAGTCAACGATGAACAAAGCTGGCATAACATGCTGAATCTTAAGAATCCATTCAATTCTGTCAAAAAAGGAGCAAGAGGCCTCAAAAAACCGGGCCTTCCACCGGGAACTTTGGTACATGTTGGGCGTGAATGGGATACTCCTGTTACCATCAATCTGGCAATGTACGATTCTGAAGAATATACCGAACATGTCATCGATAATGTAGACGATATTCCGAAGGTTCTCGATCAAGCAAAAAAAGCTGGATACACATTAGTGGAGTGCATGATATACAAATCCTGGAAAAAATTGGCACTCTTTTCAACATCCATCCTCTCGTACTTGAGGATGTTGCAAATACCACTCAACGTTCCAAGATCGAGGCTTACGACCAGTATCTCTTCATCGTTATTAAAAGCCTGACTAACACTGCCCCAACGGTGTCGGTGGACGTGGAGCAAATCGGTATTCTTCTTATGAACAATACGATAATTTCGTTCCAGGAAAGTGACGGACCTCTCTTTTCAGCAATCAGAGACCGGCTTAGTATCAATGGAAGTCGTATTCGTAATAGTGGCGTCGACTACCTCGCATATAGCCTTGTTGACAATCTCATCGATCAGTATTTCAGCATCATTAATGATTTTTCTCTACGCATCGAAGAGGTCGAAGATGAAGTTCTGGAAGATCCAGCACAAGAGACGCTTCATGAGATTCAGCATCTGAGAAGGGAATTGATCAATATACGAAAGGTGATCTGGCCTCTGAGGGACACGCTGAACAGCCTGTACCGGGATGAATCGCAGTTTGTCAGCCATGAGATAAAGATATACATACGGGATGTATTTGATCACTGTCTGCACCTGATTGATATGGTGGAGAATCATCGCGACATGCTGATGAGTCTGACCGATTCCTATATGTCTGGCGTCAGTAACCGGATGAATGAGGTTATGAAAGTACTCACGATTATTGCTACAATCTTCATGCCTCTGAGCTTCATCGCCGGTTTGTATGGGATGAATTTCGACACTTCGATCAGTCCTTACAATATGCCGGAACTTAAATTCTACTACGGTTACCCAATGGCCGTTGGCCTAATGGTATTGATTGCTATTGCCATGCTCATCTATTTTCGAAAAAAGAACTGGCTATAATAACATTTCCAATTATATAAAGATGACCCCATATATTTGCCAGTCATGATTTTGTATATTTGTTCAGAGGCACTAACCGAGGTGATCCTGATATGAAAAATCTAAACATTCTTGTTCCTGTCGACTTCTCTGATCTAAGCTATCAGGCATTCAAGGCCGCAGAAATTCTGGCCGAGTATTTTGACGGGACGATAACACCATTTCACGCATACATTCCTATCACGGATATTGACGGCTCCTATTACATGGGGCTTGGTGTCGCTACGCAGACAGTTATGCAGGATCTGGAACCTATTTTAGAAGACCGGCTTCAGGAGGTTGCGAGGGAGTATGTAAATGAAAAATTTCTAAAACCTTCAAAACTCGGAGTGGGTAATCCTCCTCATGCCATTGTCGAAGAAAGCGGTAAGTATGATCTTATTGTGATGAGTACACATGGGCGAACCGGTTTCTCCAGAATGTTGATGGGATCAACGGCTGAAAAGGTATTACGTTTGTCACACAAACCAGTCCTGATCATCGAACAGGGTTCTCACTTGATGCCGCTCGAAAAGATTCTGCTGACTACGGATCTGTCCAAAAATTCCGAAGCGGCTTTCCCTTATGCGCGACAAATTTCAGAAGCATCGGGTGCCCGTATTGAGCTCGTTCATATCGTCTCATATGATGATTTCGACGACCTTATCTCAGCCCAGGATGCCGCTGCATTACGCAATGACCGGCTTCAGAAACTTGTCGAGAAACATTTTCAGGATCTGTCCGACAGATGCCGCTCAGAAGTAATATTATCGAGCGAATCACCGCATGAAGCCATTCATAACCTGTGCCGTTCACGAAATTATAATCTCGTGATCATGTCGACAATAGGTCGCACCGGCTTGAAGTATTTGACGATGGGCAGCACAACAGCCAACGTTGTGCGAATGGTCAATACCGCCGTTTTGAGCATCAATCCATCAAAAGATCAACCGGAACAGATTGAGCACTAATTCGGTATCGAAATAACCAGAACGCGCTATAACGAAAAGAGCGCAACCAGCCTCTCACTGTCAGTTAGAGATAAGCATCAAAATACAAGCACTCCCAATCAATAGGGACAAATAAATCTCAACCTCAAATGATTCAATAACAAACATCATCTGCGCCACTAAAGACGTTTTAGTCATTGTAGGTTTGTCATTTGCTTTTTAATTGTGATTTGTACTTTGTGATTTGAGTTTTTTATGGAGGTATTCTTCATCCTGAACTCACAGTAGTTTAGAACATCACGCGGAAACCCGCCATGGCTGTCAGATGATGAACTTTTTGCGTTGAGATCAAATTGTCCGTGGTATTATCAGAGTATTGAACGGTGTAAAGCTGATCCTGTCCATTCCAAAAACTATACTGAACGCCAAGATCCAAAGCCACCATATCGTTCATTTTAAGTGTCACTCCGCCACTCAGGTATTTTTTATCGATCTTGAAGGAACGGCGTGGACTCGGGTAGTAGGCAAATCCAACTTCGGGGCTAATATTTCCAAAATGAGCTTCCACTCCTGCCTGGTAATTTATAACAGGCTTGAAATCTGATAATATACCTTGGTTGATGTCATACTGTTGTTGTGTATAATCGGACGGGAAACCTGTCAACCTGGATTGTTTATAATCAACATACTCTACCTGCCCATGGAATGTAACCAATTTGGCAGGGCTATTAAGTGTTACCCCAACCTTCAGCCTTCCCGGGCTATGAACTTTGTAAGTAATACTGCCAGGAGAGCTTTTTGTGGGTTCCGGGTTGTTAGAGTCTTTAAACTTCACCGTAATCGATGAGTTGTAGTTTTCCTTAACGGTCAATCTCGATCTCGTCTGATAGCTTGCACCAATATTCACCAGCGGTGACACCTTGTAGACAAATCCAAATCGTGCATAAAAGCCCCCTATGGTGGCATCAATATTATCACTTGAATTTATATATTGAACATCAGTGGGGAAAGTACTATACAGGTTCTTGAGATCCTGTTCCAGGAACAAACGATGGTAGGAATATTTCCCGACCGGGAAAACCAGGGAAGCACCCACATACACATTCTTTTGAAACTCTGTTGCTCCGAATAAGGCTATTTCACCCATTTTTCCACGCTCTGTTACCTGGGCATGCTGGTTGATTCCCTGATATCCACCGGGGACCTCGCGGAGTACTGGTATATAACTGCCGGTTGCTGTCGTATCAAGGGCATACGATTCATAACCTATATTCTGATAATTTGAATTCTGGGCAAAATAGTCAGTGATGGTATTGTTAGGATTAAAAGCATCCACCGAATATGCCTGATTAAAATCCGCTATTCTGTTATAGGATGCACCTATCACAAAACTGCCCTGCAAAGTGGGTACCTTGTAAGACATTCCTCCACTTGCTATTCCGGTCTGGTTATCACTGAACGAATTATTCTTACTCAGGTAGTCGATTTGAGTACCGCTTGTTAAGTTCATTTGATCATAATAATTGGCATCCTCACTAACTTTGCGGGTTCCAAGATTGATGGAAATCAGATTCTTATTGAACATGGCCGCCGTAGCAGGATTTTGCACAATGGATCCAAAACCAAGGGCATCAGAAACCCCAACCCCGCCTAACGACAAGTTAAGAGGACCGTTACCTGGTTGCATATCGCTGTATCGCAGAACGTCCAACCTGTTTTGTGCTTTCAGGCTTGAAACTGTAAATAGTACAAGGAGTGTAGAAAGCAGGATGGGAGCAAAAATGAAGCGTTTCATAGTCAAATATTTTCGTACGTTATCCATGACAGAGCAAAGGGGAGCGTCTGTAGAAAAAAACCTAATCAATTAGTAATCAAAGATTAGTGACGTCTCGGGCGATTACCTGACGAAGAACTGCGTGAATTATTGCCGGATCGGTCGATTCTTGGTGCCCTGTCAAAGCGAGGTGAAGAAAAGTGCTCGACAGATTGGTGGCGCACTGTATAGGTTGACCGGTTATTGGATTGTGAACTTCTGGCATAACCGTTATTCAAATTCCGGTTATAGTTGTTTGATGGACGATAATAATAACTGTTTCTGTTCTGGCCGGAACGTTCAGTACGTTGATAATAACGGGGACGGTTGTAATTGACATTATTCGTTTTCTGCGTCCTGGTTACATTCGCACTGTTTGTTGATTGATTTCCGCCCCGATCAGGTCTGATCAAGCTGTGAAATGAGAAGTTATTACGATTGTTTGTTGTGTTTTGCTGTTCGCTACTGTTGTTTCTCTGGGGCCTGTAATAACCGCTGCCATTGCCTTGTGTTGTGCCAGAATGAGTTGATACGCTGGCACCCGGGCTGTTAAACAGCATCTGATGATGTCCGCCTCTGTCCGGGCGACTTCCTCCACCGTTTCCACTACCACCATTGTTGGATGGGGCAGAACTTCCACTGGATCGAGGTGCTCTTTCCGGACGACTTGTACCCGTTGATCTGACACCATTTGTACTGCGGGGTTCCCTTCTGGGTTGACTGTTATACGTTCCCTGTGTTGTATTACCAGAATTACCTGAAGACCGCGGGCTATAGGTACTACCTCGTTCGGGTCTGCTGTACCCATACGATCCGTTGTTCCTGTTTACAGGTTGAACCCCGCTCGAACGCGGGTGTTCGTTCCGGTATATATTGCTGCCGGAATTCGGGATTTCGTAATAATTGTAACTGTAGTAATGGTGATAATAGCCGTTGTTAAAACCATATCCATAATAACCGTATGGATAATATCCATACCCGTAAGGAGAATAACCGTAGTTATAGTATCCAAAATTAGAGGAAAAATATGGATCCCATGTATAGCCAAATCCCATGTATCCATACGGATGCATGTAAGGATTATAGAACGGGCTCCAATATGGAGTATAGTATCCCCCATAGTAGTCAGCCCAGTAACGGGTGTAATTGTAATCCCGGAATGAGTATAGTGAATAATCATTCCACCCAGTACTATATCCTTCCGTATAAGCGCTCTCATCATTACTCGGTGCATATCCATAGTCATTTCCGCCGCCGTTGTATTGATCATTGTTCAGCGTCTGGAACTGTGTGTAGCAGCCTGAGAGTGAGATCGCAAGAATAAGTGGTAATATGTATGTGATAAGTTTCTTCATGGCGGATCTCTCCTCCCGTCAATTGTTCTGTAACGGGTCAGATAATCTGGTAATAAAAAGCATCTACTTATATAACGTTATTGAATTACCTTTTGTTTCTTTAAATAGAATACAAATTCCTGAATAAGTAAACTATAACATGATGATGTTATGTTTTATTTCGTTGCGTGGCATGCTGTTAATATTAGTCATGGTTCAAATTTCCCCTCTAAGTGATTTTGCAATTACCTCGGCTTTCGAATTGACGTGCAATTTTTTATAGATATTCCGAATATGGGCACGGACCGTATCAATGGCAATATCCATCCGGTCTGCAATCATTTTGTAGCTGAGTCCGTCAACCAGACCCACGACGATTTCCTGTTCCCGCGGGGTTAATTCGCTTTCGGGTTCCTTCTTTACCTCCGGTTTTTTGAAATAATCAATTACCTTCCGTGCTATCTGGGGGGACATAGGCGAGCCTCCGTCAACCAGGGTTTCAATCGCTTCCTTAATCTCGGGCAACGAGGTATGTTTAAGCAAGTACCCGGAAGCACCGGCACAGAGTGAATCGAAGATTTTATGAGAATCGTGATACACGGTCAAAATGATAATCTCAACTTCAGGATGCTGATTTTTGATGAGCTTCATTCCGTCAATTCCCGACATCCCCGGCAATTCGATATCCATGAGAATCACATCAGGCAATTTCCCTCCTTTTATTATCTTTAAAAAATGCCTCAACCGAATCAAAAGCCATCTTACATTCATAATTCTCCTGATTCTCAAGATACTGCCGGATCAAATCCCTGATTTTATCATTGTCTTCGACAATCGCTATAGAAGTCATATCACGAAAAATTTCATTACGAAAATCTCAGATCCCACTGCCATCAACCACAACAGTAAAACCCTCATTATTTTTGAACTCAACCCTCGCACCGATTCGTTCGGCGCGCATTTTCATATTGCGAAGGCCATGCCCGCTTTTTCGGGCGATCTCTGTCATTCCCGTGCCATCATCATTAATCTCCAAATGATATCGTCCTTTATCATTGCTGAATGTGATTATGGCGCGGTTAGCGCCGGAATGTTTGGCAATATTATTTACTGCTTCTTTGAAAATAAGATATAGATTTTGCCGCACATCAACAGGCATCGATTTATCATTTTTTACATGATCAAAATCATACTTTACACCGATCTTTGCGGTACCAAGAACACGGTTCGCATAATCCTGCATTCGGTCGGTAAGGTCACCGAGACGATCATTACGAGCATCAATCGACCAGACGATATCATCCATTGCATGAACGATGTCACGGCTCTGTTTGCCGATTTGCCGTAAGGGTTCGACTATCCTTTCGGAAGGCTTCCACTTTGCAGGAAATCTGTCTGCAGAGCGATCTCCGTCAACGACGCACCCACGTCGTCGTGCAAATCACTGGCTATGCGTACGCGCATCCGTTCAATCTCAATCTGTTTAGAAGAACGATAGTTGTTGTAAACCAAAATGATTAGAGCAAGCAGGATCATCGTTACGATAGAGAGAAACCACCAGCTTCGCCAGAATGGTGGCTCAACCGAGAAACGCAGCACGGCCTGCTGAAGACTCCATATGCCATCACTGTTCCGGGCTCTTATCTCAAATACGTAATCACCAACCGGCAGCGCAGAATATCGTACCGACCTGCGATCTGATGTCACCCAATCCCGATCAATTCCACGTAAACGGTATTTGTAAAGCACCGCATCAGGTGATGAATAACATAATCCCACATAATCAATGGTGATATAATTATGATCGTAGTCCAGATCTATCGTCGTGTCTGGATTCATTGGCTCTCCCATAACGTCCACGCCAGTTATATGAACCGGCGGACCAACAATATTCGGGAAATCCAGAGATGGATTAACTTCAATCAGCCCACTTACTGAACCGAACCAGATATGCCCATTATGATCCCTGTAGATGGCATTCCAGTTCATTTCATTAGACACGAGCCCCATGCTGGTGATGATGCGCTTGATATAGGGTGCATCCAGATCAGACACATCCTGTTTCCCAATCATCGCGACCACTGACTGATCTACTTTTACAATACCCTTGTTAGTGCCGATCCAATAATTCTGATCTTTATCCTGAGTTATGGTATAACAAACATTATTTTGTATGCCATCCTTAATGGCAAAGCCATAAATCTTTCCATTTTTATAAACATTGATCCCGCCGAATCCGGCGAACCATACAAGCCCTTTCGAGTCTTGAAAAATGCCCAGGATGCCGTTTTGCATTAACCCTTCACGGGTGGAAAAGTTGGTCATTTTCCCATCCTCATACCGGGTTAACCCCTCCGAAGTACCAATCCAAACGACTCCACTGGTATCCTGAAAAATGGCCCGGATATCATCACCGGCCAGACCGGTTGCGGTCGTTAATCGTTGTCTTTTTGTGCCGTTGACTATGAGAATCCCATTATCATCGGAGCCAATCCAGTACCTGCCTTTATTATCCTTCATGATCACCCGGACCTTGTGAAACGGCAGTTTCCCGAACGGATGATTTATCACCCGGCGAGTTTGTGTCACGACACTGATCCCGTTGCCTGTTGCGATCCACAGACGACCATCCGGCATCGGATTAATACTATAAATCCGGGGATCTACCAGCTGATTATTCTGTTTAAAAACCGATGCTTTCCCGTGTGTGATGATGCTCAGTCCGTTGCCGAAGGTTCCTACCCACATATTGCCCTTCTGGTCCTCGACCGTTGCCGTGATCATATCACCAGAGAGCCCCGTATCATCAGTGTAGTTAATAATGCGCTCTCCCCTGAAACGGCACATACCTCCACCATACGTTCCAATCCAAAGATTACCTTCCGAGTCCTGCATCAGACACTCGATTGTATTGCTGCTCAGACCATTCTCGACAGTGTACGTCTTGAAATGCCCGTTACTGAACCTCACCAGACCGTTATCCGTGCCGATCCAAAGATCCCCGCGAATTCCATCGTAGATACAGTTTATCTGGTTGGAAGGCAACCCATTATCGGTTGTAAATACTTCGTTTTGATGATCCCGTATATGATACAGTCCCCCGGATGTGGCTACCCATATACTCCCTTTTTTGTTTATGAGCAGATCATTGACATCATTACTTGGGAGTCCGTCTTTCTTTGTTATCTGATGCCATTTGTTATTATGCAGGATATTTATACCCTCGGCCGTCGCAATCCAGTATACTCCGGAAGGATCCTGCACGATTTTACGAACACGGTTACTTGATAATCCATTGGCTGTCGTATAGTTAGTCAGTTCACCGCTTTGAGAGCGTTTAAATAATCCGTCACCTTCCGTTGAAATCCAGAGGTTCCCATGTCGATCCAGATATAAGTCATTTACGGGGTGCCGTAAATGCCGATTCAATGAATCCGGGTTAGTAAAGACTCCATTTTTCAGAATGGAGATACCACGATCCGTACCGATCCATATGCTGCCATCGGAATACTGTAAGAGTGCATTTACGCGGTCATATATAAGACCCTGATCTACGAAATAATTACGAAATGTGAGGCCGTCAAACTTGTTAAGACCATGCCCGCTGCCAACCCACATGTATCCCTTGCCATCCTGCATGATTGCATTGACTACCGACTGACTTAATCCGTCTTTGATTGAATAGTTGCGGAAGGCATAGAGTTGCGAATACGCCGTACTAACGGAACCCGTGATTATGCCCGTCAACATGATCAGACTAAGAAAAAGGATGCGGTATGTTGGACGGTGATTCATCAGGTAAACCTATCGAATAATTATGCACCAAATCTGAATTTTGACATGTCGACACACGTAATTATTGCATAATTGAGTGCAGAATACAGAATTTGGGATTAATCTCAAATCGAATTGGAACCCTCATCGCCGTTTCTCCCGATCGGAGTCGGGAATAACGTGAGTTCGATATAAGAAAATGAGAAAAGGGATAAGCAACAATGATAAAACGGCTCATCCAATACCACACTCACCTCTCCTCCCGTCATACCCGCGGACGCGGGTATGACGAGTAAGAGATGGGGTATTTATCTCGAACTCACGTAAATAAAAAAGGCTGCTCCGACATTTGGAACAGCCCTGAAATCAGTAATATCTATTCCAAAAACAAAATTCTTAGCCAAGGTAGGCGCGTAGCGCCATACTGCGGTTGTGATGACGCAGCTTGCGGAGTGCTTTCTCTTTGATCTGACGAACGCGTTCGCGTGTCAGGTCGAAACGTTCCCCAATTTCTTCAAGGGTGAGTGAGTGCTCACGTCCGATTCCGAAGTAGAGCCGGATAACTTCCGCCTCTCTCTTCGTCAGTTTTGAGAGAGCACGCTCGATTTCCACCTTCAGAGAATCACCCATCAGCTCATTATCAGGATCGGGTGTTTCTTCATTCTCCAGGACATCAAGCAAACGATTGTCTTCTCCCTGGGCAAACGGAGCATCAACGGAAAGATGCCGGCCCGAAATCTTCAGGGTATCGGCGACTTCGGAGACCGTCATATCCAGACTTTCAGCAAGCTCGGCAGCAGATGGCATACGTTCGTATTCCTGTTCCAGCTTAGAAAGCTCTTTACCGATCTTGTTTAATGCGCCAACGCGGTTGAGCGGGAGACGAACGATACGGCTTTGTTCCGCCAACGCCTGCAAAATAGACTGACGGATCCACCAAACGGCGTAAGAAATAAATTTAAAACCACGCGTTTCATCAAAACGCTTGGCAGCTTTGATCAGGCCAAGATTGCCTTCGTTAATCAGGTCACCCAGTGATAATCCCTGATTTTGGTATTGCTTGGCAACAGATACCACAAATCGAAGGTTGGCTTTCGTTAATTTTTCGAGTGCGTCCTGACTCCCGGCCTGTATTTTTCGCGCTAAGTCTACTTCTTCTTCGGGTGTGATCAGGCTTACTTTCCCGATCTCTTGTAAATAACGATCCAGCGATTGCGATTCCCGCATTGAGATGCCGCTGGAGGATATATTCTTCGGTTCTTTCTTCTTCTTAGCCACGTAAATTGTACTTTATTATGTGAACGACAGTTTTATAAACAAACGTTGATCAGCGGAAGAGATTTTATTGAATGTATAAGCCTTAAAATTTAATCAAAAACAACGTTTTTATCCACTCTTTTTAGCGATGCTTTCTTCACCCTTCGCGAATTCTAACGCTCATTCTATCTTCTATGTTGTTTTTCAAACATTATTTTAATCCAAATCGACCAATTGCTTATCGGCCGCTTTCATTCACCGTTTAGGAAGGACTCGCCTTCAAAAACCCCTTCAATACCAAAATAGCCGGCTACTGATACGGCAACATCCCGGAATGTGGCACGCGTTCCAATATCTATGGATCGACAGGCTTTTGCCGGATAAATCAGCAATGGTGTAAACTCTCGTGCATGGTCCGTGCTTTCCGTTGTTGGATCGTTACCATGGTCGCCTGTAAATATGAGCACATCATCCTCATTTAACCGTTCGAGCATAGCCGGAACAGCCCGGTCAATGGCTTGCAATGACTTGGCATATCCCTCCGGATCATTGCGATGACCAAACAACTGGTCGGTATCGATCAGATTTGTAAACACAAAATTGCCATTCTGATTCCGGAAAGCACTCATGATATTGAGAATCTGTGCCAACCCTTCATCATTGCTTTTTGTACTCCGGTATTGTGTAAATCCTTTCTCAGCAAAAAGATCGATCACCTTACCGATAGAATACGTTTTAAAACCACTATCGATCAGGGTTTGCGGGAGATTGGGTACGGGCGTATTCAGAGAAAAATCGTGACGCTGCTCACTGATGCGCTGAAAGTCGCCGGGACTTCCGCGAAACGGGCGGGCTATCACCCTGCCTACGGCGTGTTTACCCGTCATTACATTTTCACGGGCAAACCGGCACCATTCATACAACTTTTCAACCGGCGTAATGTCCACATGGCAGGCAACCTGGAAAACACTATCGGCCGATGTGTAAACAATCGGTTTCCCTGTTTTCAGGTGTTCTTCTCCATAATCCGCGATTACTGCGGTACCCGAATAGGGTTTATTGGCCAAAACGCCATCAACAGCAATTCCCGTGCAGAAAGCACTGATGACATCTTCAGGAAATCCGTTTGCGTAAGTCGGAAAAGGACGGTCAAGTTTGACACCGGAAATCTCCCAATGCCCGGTTGTTGAATCCTTGCCTGCTGAAACTTCGCGCATTTTTCCAAAAGCAGCCAAGGGTTCCAGCACCGGAGGAATCGAATCCAGGGGAATGATATTTCCTAAACCCAGTCGTTGAAAATTGGGGAGCCTGCAGCCGGTTACCGAACAGATATGTCCCAGCGTATTGCTGCCCTCATCTCCGTATTTATCGGCATCCTCCTGTGCGCCAACTCCCAATCCGTCAATAACAATCAGATGAATATTACCCATCAGTTCAATTAATAATTAGCAATGATCAATAATAGTAGTGGGTACTGAGTAGTGAGACAGAGCTTTTGTTTCGATATGTACGGATATCAAACTGACGATCTCAAAAATGGCTATCCAATATCTCATATCTAGAATCTCAATACTCATTACTCAATACCATATTCGTATGTAAGGGCGTCCGGGTATTTCACTACATCAGATAGTGCTCCTTTTGCTTGTGCTATGATCTCATCTGTCTCCAGATCAGGATTTTTAACAGCGGTATAACCAATCTGGACTGATAAATTTATCTGTTTACCATCCCCGAACTTATAGGGTTCCTCCAGTTTTCTCTTCACGCTTCTTGCCCATTCCTCCACCTGGTTTTCACCGGTGCCCTGCAGTACAAAGGCATACACATAATCGGCATAGAACCCCAGGATCCCCGTAAAATTATGAGCAGAGGGATCGGCCAGGCGAACGGTATCCTGCTGCAGCTTTCGGAGCTCTTCGAGTCTCAACCGGGTTCTGATCTTGGACAGATCCTTGATCGTCAGGAATCCGAACCAGCTCTTCACATCATGTTCCAGAACGAGACGTTTCATCTCCGTTCGAAGCACCGTTTCCCAAAGATCATAGTCAAAAGCATCGTACTCATTTGAAAATAGCCGTTGATCCGGTGAACTTGTTTTCCATTCGGTCGCCAGATGAAGTGCCACAACCCTGACCAGATTAATCACTTTATGCTTAACAGCCTCCGAAAAGATTAACGGATTATCATGGTAGATCAGGGCAACCATTTGCCGGCGCTCGTTTACCAATACTGGTACTGCAATGCTTGCTCCGCGGCTGATTTCCTCGCGCGACGATACCCTCTTTGGATTCCCATTAAAATGAATGGAAAACTCCGGTTTCCCAGAAATCAGTGCCTGATGAACAATGGAATTCTCCTCGAGCGCCATACCAATAGGCAGTGGATTCACAGATTCGGCCGCATTCAAAACCGTTGACCAGTGTCCCATGCCCTGACATAACAGGGTAACCCCGCCCTTAGGTACCAGTGCCTGCAGCTGATAGGTCAATCGTTCGACCAGCTTGATGGACGCATGGCGCCGGTCCAGGCGTTCGAGCATCTCTTCATAGCGGGTCCACTCCGATTGCGTATCCATCAGCTCATTCAACTCCAAAAATGTCTGCAAGAGATTTCGCAACGCCTGAGTATAAGCATCAAGCGCCTCAACAAACGGGGCATCGGCAGGTTTCTCACTAAACTCCAAAACCGTCAAAGCCACCGTCTCCTCATTATTGGTAAATGGGATCAGGTAACAGAAATGAATGGGAACCTGATCATAGTAATGGACGAGGGCCTCCGGGGGGATATCGTTATTAATCTCGAGAATAACCGGTTCAGTGATATCACGATATCGCCCCAAATAACTTTCATTGAATGCCATACGATCACGGAATGTGGTGTTCTCCCAGATCGTTGCGTAAGTCTCCTGAACAAGTTGTTTCCGATCTTTATTAATCCAATACAGGTTTATGGTATCTGCGCCGGATGCCTGCCGCAGAAGCCGGACTATATCCTTAAGAACATTCTTGAACTTGCGAAGAGCGCTTTCTTCCTGTTCCCTCTTCTTCTGATTCTGTTCCCGGGCGCTATCTGTATCGATCGTTTCTGACATGTACTTCTGTATTAGCGTTTTTCAGCCAGTGATTCTGCTTGTTCAATCATCCTTTCAAAAACTGCCAGTCCCTGATTCCAAAAATCAGATGAATTGATATCGAAACCCATCTTTGCAATAAGTCGATCGGGCCATTCCGATCCACCGGCACTCAACAGATCAAGATAACGATCTGCAAAACCATCCGGACTTTTCTGATATTCTTCGTATAGGGCCAACACCAGCAGTTCACCAAATGCATATGCGTATACATAACCTGGCGTATGAAGGAAATGTGGAATATAACACCACCAAAGGTGATAATTGTCGGTCAGCGTAACGGCGTCCCCATACAAATCATACTGCGTTTTATACCAGAGTTCTGAAAACTGATCGGTTGTCAGTTCTCCATGTTCGCGGCGTTCCGTGTGCATGGCATTTTCAAACCGGTTCATCGAAATCTGGCGGAATATGGTTGCGATGGTATCATCGATCTTTCCAATGAGAAGTGCCAGTTTCTCAGCCGGATCTTCCAGTTTCTTGTATAAATTCTGGAAGACGAGCATCTCACCAAAAACCGATGCCGTCTCCGCCGTAGTCAATGGTGTATCGGCTTGTAAGATGCCTTGCGGACGAGACAGATACTGATGGATACCGTGTCCCAGCTCATGTGCAAGTGTCTGCACATCACGAACCTGGCCCGAATAATTCAAAAAGACATAGGGATGAACCGATGGAACAGTACTGGCAGCGTAAGCACCACTTCGTTTTCCCGGCCGGGGGGGAGCATCAATCCATCGTTTATCAAAGAACTTCTGAACTATCTCTCCCATTTCCGGGTGAAAAGCCGCGTAAGAATCGTGCACGATGTTCCGTGCCTGATCCCATTTAAACTTGGTCTCCGTTTGTTTCAGCGGAGCATAACGATCGTAATCATACATTTGATCATAGCCTAAAAGCCTCGTTTTCAGACGATAATAGCGCTGTACCAGATTGTAATGACTGCTCACAGCGTTGACGAGCGTCTCAACGGTCTTGTCGTCAATTTCATTGGACAGGTTTCTCGAAGTAATCCATTGCGGATACTTCCGCAAGCGGTCATCGGTATATTTATCCGCTAAAACGGTGTTAAACACATATGAAAGGGGGTGTGTCAGGCTTTTAAATGTGACGGTAATCGAATCGGCAACACGTTTACGTAATTCCCGGTCACTTTCATGCAGCTTGCTGAGGATCTGTTGTTCGGTCAGTTTCTCACCATCCAGCTCAAAACGGGCTGCTCCCAGTGTCTCATCAAAGAAACGAATCCATGCCTGCCGTCCCGTAACCGATTTGGCCGAGAGGATCTGTTCTTCCTTCTCCCCGAGGATATACGGCTTGTATCGCAGGGAGCTCTCCAGGTAATGCTGATAGTGTTTGAGTTCCGGGGCATCGATATATTTCTGCGCTTTTTCTTTTGAGATAGCCAGCCACTCAACATCAAAAAACACCAACTTCTGATGAATTCGTGATCCAAGCTCGGTTATCTCTGCCATCAATTTACCATAGGCAGCCTCATTGGTGTTAGTCGACCAAATCAGATGGGCAAAGGAACCAAGCCGGCCTATCAGATCATATATGGATTCAACCTCCTGAAGAGCCTGTTTTAATTCGCCGATCGTCAGCTCACCAACCCTGCCATGATATTTTTGGGCAAAGTCATCGGCCTTACCGACAACCTCTTCCCGATCTTCACTTAATTTTTTACTATCGATTCCACTATATAGGTCCGATAAATCCCACGTAATTTCGGCGGCTCCGAAGTCGTCTGTTTTCGTATTCATGAACGGAATAATTGATCTTTTAAAACGTTTAATATGTTCGGGAATATAGAAAATTCCTGACACCATGGAGATGTGTTTATGATATATGGAATTAACCACATTTCCAGAGTCGTTGTTTTATGTAAAACCAGCCTTTCAACGGGCTGTTAACGTCGATATTTAGTCAATCAATACGTAATTTCCCAACTGTCGTAATGATTCGTCCTCTTTTGAGTTATTGTGATTCCATATCGATTGTGATATGTGGGACGAAACGTAAAAAAAATTATAATCTTTAAATAGCCATCATCTTGAAATCTCTCGAAGAAATCTTCGGACCGAACACTGCACTCGTCGAAGAATTATATAATCAATACAAAGATTCGCCCGAGTCGGTCCCGGATCACTGGAAAAGTTATTTCAACGAGCTGGAGTCCAGCACAGATGGCGACCTTGATTTTGAGACTGCCGTTATTGAGCCGCCCAAAACCAACGGCCATGCCGAGACCCTGACTCCGGAAGCTCCTGCAGCACCCCAAAAACC
Organism: uncultured bacterium; assembly: GCA_963787205.1. GTDB lineage: Bacteria > Bacteroidota > Rhodothermia > Balneolales > DATFMH01 > DATFNI01. Next base: position 28,562 of record CAWBCD010000029.1, on the reverse strand, counting down.
GAAACCGTCACCCCCTAAAAAAGAAAAGAAACCCGAGCCGGAGACCGAATACGAGCGGCTAAAAGGTGTTGCCACAAAGGTTGTGGAAAACATGGAAGAAAGCCTCGAATTACCGACGGCTACTTCCCTTCGTACCATCCCTGTAAAGATGCTGATTGAGGACCGGCTTCTTATCAACGAGTATTTAGAGAAACGCGGGGATTCGAAAATCACCTTTACGCATCTGATCTCCTGGGCCATCATCCATGCACTGCGCGAGTTTCCAAACATTAACAACCATTTCGAAATAAAGGACAACAGCCCGTACAAGGTTAAACCCCAGCATATCAATTTCGGGGTGGCGATCGATGTTCCTCAAAAAAATGGAGACCGGCGGTTGCTGGTACCTAATATTAAGAAGGTCGACCGGATGAACTTCCATGAGTTCATCTCTGCATATTCCGAACTCATCGATAAGGCCCGAAACGGGAATCTCGAGGTTGATGATTTTCAAAATACGACCATTAGCATCACAAATCCCGGCACTATTGGTACCGTATCATCCAACCCTCGCCTGATGCAAAATCAGGGTGCGATTATCGCAACCGGTGCCATGAACTACCCGGCCTCTTTCCAGGCTATGTCGCAGTCGGTACTCAACCATCTGGGCATCAGCAAGGAGATGACTATCACCTGTACCTACGATCACCGTATCATTCAGGGTGCTGAATCGGGTTCCTTCCTTGCCAAAGTGAATCGTCTTCTTTGTGGTGAAGAGGAATTTTATGATGATATCTTTGTCGATCTTAATATCCCGTACGATCCGATACCGTATGGAACAGACAACTATTCGGGAAGCCTGATAGACGGCGTAAGCAATTCCCTGGAGGTTAAAAAGAAAGCCATTGCGGTGATGCAACTCATCAACATGTACCGCACACGCGGGCATGTGCTGGCTGACCTCAATCCGCTGGAACACGGACCGGGCCATAGTCCGGAGCTTGAGTTCAGCTATCACGGGCTAACCATCTGGGATCTCGACCGTGAGTTCTATTGCGGCGGATTGGGTGGCTTTGAAAATGCCACGCTGCGTGATATTCTTTCTTTGCTGCGCAGGACTTATTGTGATCACATTGGTGCCGAATATATGCACCTGCTTGATCTTGAGGAACGGGATTGGCTGCGGGAGACCATGGAGTCTACAACCAACAACCCAAACCTGACGATCGATGAAAAAGGAAGAATCCTGCACAAGCTGAACCAGGCTGGAGCATTTGAGCAGTTTTTGCAACGCAAGTACATAGGTCAAAAACGGTTCTCACTCGAAGGTGCAGAGACCCTTATCCCGATGCTTGATTTTCTCCTGGAAAATGCCGGGGAATTCGACGTAGAAAACGTTACGATGGGTATGGCTCACCGTGGCCGTCTGAATGTGCTTGTCAACACGATCGGCAAGACATATCGCAAGGTTTTCGCAGAGTTTGAAGGTAATATCGATCCTACCACTTTCCAGGGATCCGGTGATGTGAAATATCACCTTGGGACAAGTGGTGAGCATACTACCTCACGAAATAAAAAGATCCGCATTGACCTGCTTTCTAACCCGAGCCACCTGGAAGCGGTAAACCCCGTAGCGGAAGGTTCCACACGTGCAAAACAAGATCATCATTCTGATGCCTTGGAGGGAGCACGCAAGAAGATTGTACCGGTACTCATCCATGGTGATGCGGCCTTTTCCGGACAGGGTGTGGTTGCAGAAACCCTGAACATGTCGCAGCTGCGTGGTTTTGGAACTGGTGGTACGATACACATCATCATCAATAATCAAATCGGATTTACGACACTTCCTGAAGACGGAAGATCCACCCAGTACACATCCGACCTCGCCAAGATGATCCTGGCCCCGATCTTCCACGTGAATGGCGATGACCCTGAGGCCGCTGTTCACTCCATGCGACTGGCTCTCGAATACCGGGAAAAATTTGGTAAGGACGTTGTGATTGACCTTGTCTGTTACCGTAAGTATGGTCATAACGAAGGTGATGAACCAGCATTCACCCAGCCGGGCCTCTATAAAGAGATCAAGGATCATCCATCGGTGCGAGATATCTATCTGAAAAATCTCATTCGCAAAAAAGACCTCTCAGAGGAAGAAGCCCAGCAGATTTTCAAAGAGTTCGATGACCTGCTTGAACAGGCTTTTGAAGAAGCCAAGAATGCCCCGGATCTCAAGATTACCGAGAAGCATCTCGACCGCAAGTCGACCCCGCAAAACGAGCGGAGCAATCCTCCGGATACGCGTTACCAGATTGAAGATCTCAAGGATATCGGCAAAGCAATTCTGACGGTCCCGAAGGATTTTGATGCTAATCCGAAGCTGCTGCGTATCCTGGCCAAACGCCATGATATCATCATGAATAATGAGAAAAAGATTGAATGGGGTTTTGCTGAAGCACTTGCATTCGGGTCGTTGTTAAAGAGCGGTTACAATATTCGTCTGTCCGGACAGGATGTCGAGCGGGGAACATTCTCGCAGCGCCATTCGGTATTACATGGAACAGATACATCTCAAAAGTTTATCCCTCTTAATCATCTTAATGAAGATCAGGGACGATTCTATGTATATAACAGCCTTTTGAGTGAGTTTGCAGTCATTGGATTTGAATACGGCTATAGCTCGGCTGCCCTGGATGATTTAGTGATCTGGGAAGCTCAGTTTGGTGATTTTTCAAACGGCGGGCAAGTCATCACGGACAACTTCATCTCGTCCGGTGAAGCCAAGTGGGGACAGAAAAATAACCTGGTGATGTTGTTGCCACATGGTTATGAGGGCCAGGGACCGGAACACTCTTCCGGACGTCTCGAGCGATTCCTGCAGCTTTGTGCCGAGGACAACCTGCAGGTTGCAGACTGTTCTACGCCAAGCCAGTATTTCCACATTCTGCGTCGACAAGCGTTGCAGGAAAAGAAAAAACCTCTGATCATCATGACACCGAAAAGCCTGTTGCGTCATCCCTTAGCTGTCAACAGCGTAGAAGAACTGGCTAACGGCAAGTTCCATGAGTTGATTCCGGATGAAGAATTCAATGATCCAAAATCGATCAGACGTCTGGCCTTATGCTCCGGAAAGGTTTACTATGACCTCTATAAATATCGGGAAGACGAAGGTATCAAGGACGTTTCCATTGCCCGGATTGAACAGTTCTATCCGTTTCCGGATCGTGATGTCAGGGAGTTATTCGAACAATTCAAAAATGTAAAGGAAATAGTATGGTGTCAGGAAGAACCGCGTAACCAGGGAGCCTGGCATTTCCTGCGTCACCTGATTGAAAAAGAATTGCAAAATAACCAGCAACTGATTTATGCGGGTCGACCCGCATCGGCTGCGACTGCTACAGGATCATCCAAGATTCATGCTGCCGAACAACAGGAACTGGCAAAAAAGGCCTTGAAATGAAAGAATAGGCTATTACCCTGACAGGGTCAAGATCCTGTCAGGGTAATATGTAACTAATTCATCTCAGCCCGCCGGGTATCCCCTTACATATGCGGCTGACGGCGTCATGGCTGTGGAGGCTCTCCATGTGGACGCAGCGGACTACGAAGTCACGAATAGCTTCATTTTTATCGAGCTGTTCATAGATCAGGCGGGCGGCGTCTTCTACAAACTTCTGATAGGCACCATTCATCTCGGCAAACGCCTGTTCATCCTCGCGTTTCACCATCACCTGTGTCTCTGTCTTCAGGGCTTCCCGGGCCGATTCAACCAACGCCTCAATACTTAGCTCTTCCTTCAGTTCAACCGTTATGGAGGCTTCACTGCGTTGGCTGTGTGGTATAGCGGCCACTCCACGCGTTTCGCGTGCATGTTCGGCCAGTTCAAACGAACATGGGCATGCACTGCTATATTCGAATCCAAGATGAATAAACTGACGGATGTGCCCCTGCTGATCCATTTGAGCTTCCAGAGCCACTTTGTAATACTGATACCCCTGCAAGTCAGAACGGAGACTGTCCTGCATCATAGGATAGTTGAAACTCATTTGTATGTAACTGTCTTTACTACCCAACTCGTCCCTGTACCTTTTAAGCACATATGGCAGAACATCAAGTGAAAATACTTCATCCTTGAACTCATAAAAGGTTCGAAGCAACCGGCTCATGTTGATGCCCTTTTTCCCTGCATCCAGGCTCACATAAGCATCGACAGCTGTTTCAAGTGTTATCTTATCACCTGATCTTGTCTGATAGGTTAGTGGTAACTTAAACCCGGATATTCCAACCTGCTGAATAGGCACATTCGATCCCTCAATTAAACTTGAGGGACCGTTTTGAACATCGGGCAGGGATTGCCTGTACTCCGGCGTCACCGTGAATGTTGGATCGTAATAGCGTTTAATTCCAGTTTCCGTAATCATAAGTATTTGTTTGAGTTCCTTACAGCTCCGGGTTTCTAAATTCACAACATCTGATTCTGTACTTTTGAATGATGCATAAATAGCTGACTGTTTTTGAACATATGTTCTTACCCCGCCATTCATTTATCGGTTTGTATCTCAACAGAACAAAATTATCATAAATGAGTTTTGTTGGATCAGGCATTTAGTAATGATCACACACCCGTTGGGTGTAACCTGTTACGAGATTAACCACCATCAATTCAGCCAGACAAATTAATCGCGTTGGCTTTATATCACATTACTCAATTTTACCACTAATTTGATGTCCCAATCCTTTACTTGAATTTTTAGTAACAACAACAGTAAATATGTTACGGTTCCCGGCATTTTACTGTAACAAAATTATTATCAAGGGAAACACATAATTCAATTGAGAAACCGAATCGACCACCCAGGCTAATCCATTGTTCTCTGGTAAAACGTAGTAACTTTCTGCTAATTATACAGATGTGAAATATAACAAAAAGGCTCCGCAATCAAGCAGAGCCTTTTTAGCCTTCTTTCTTTCGTTTTATCAACGAAAGCATTTGAGAAGCGTTATCGTATAAACCATTGATTTACGTTCGGTGTAATGCCTGTAGATATAGTCTTTGATTCCCGGTATGCCAATGCTGAGGTAATGGCGTCGATTTGATCTTCTCTTTGTTTAGTAAAATTCCGATCAGCAATAGTTACTCACAAAAAAAGGCATGGTTCCATTACTGATTCACTCAGAAACTACCATGCCTTCATATTGTAAATGTTACTTGTATGTTAAACTTACATGACTATAAATTTAATGGAATGTTAAGATCTTGATTCCTCTTTATTCTTCGTGGGTGGAACGTACAGAATCGGCATCGTCTTCTTCCTCAGTATCAGCCTTTCCCTCTTTATTTGCTTCAGGTTCAGATACCAGGCCCTTCTTTTTGGAGACTTTGGTTGATGAATCTACCTGATTTTCCCCGTCCGGATTTTGCTGATTCGATAATACCTCATCATTTTGTTGCTCTTCCTCTTCAACTTGTTTTCCATCTTTCTGAGGAGCACCATTCTTGAGATTGCTAAGTTCACGCGCATCTTCAAGGCTGATTGGATAGTTACCATGCGGACGCTCACCAAGAAGCTGTAGCAGATCATGAGCTCCAAGAACTTCTTTTTCAAGCAGCGTTTGAGCCATTTTTTCCAGATTATCGCGATGTTTGATCAGCATGTCACGTGTACGTTTATGGCTGTTATCGATAATAGCACGAACGGCATCATCAATCCTTTGTGCCGTCCGTTCTGAATACCGCTTATTAAAGCCAAAACTCCCTTCCGGGTTCTTTGAATCCTGATAAGATACATAGCCAAGTTCTTCACTCATACCGTAGACGGCTACCATAGAGAAAGCCATCGACGTAACACGTTCCAGATCGTTTTGAGCTCCCGTCGAGATCTTTCCGAAAATGATCTCTTCGGCAACCCGCCCACCCAGCAGGGCTGCAATTTTATCGTTTAGTTCATCACGAGTCATAAGGAAGCGATCCTCAAGTGGTGTCTGAAGTGTGTACCCAAGCGCCGCTAACCCGCGGGGCACGATACTAACCTTAAGCACCGGGTCAGTGTGTTCGAGAAACCAACTGACAATGGCATGTCCCGACTCGTGGTAGGCCACGATCTTTCGTTCGTCGGCACTGATAAGCTTATTTTTCTTCTCCAGTCCTGCAATAACACGTTCTATTGCATCCTGAAAATCGATCATCTGCACGCTATCTTTATTGCGCCGGGCGGCAAGCAAGGCAGCTTCGTTGCAAAGATTTGCCAGTTCAGCACCAGCAAAACCAGGTGTCTGAGAGGCCAGTAACCGGAGATCAACATCTTCGCCTATCTTAACTTTCTTGGTGTGAACTTCAAGAACCTCAATACGTCCGTTCAGATCCGGTTTGTCAATCAGGATTTGGCGGTCGAAACGCCCCGGACGCATAAGAGCCGAGTCCAATACATCTGGCCGGTTTGTTGCCGCCATAATAATAACACCTTTCTCTGTGTTAAAACCGTCCATCTCAGAAAGCAACTGGTTAAGCGTATTTTCACGTTCATCATTCGAACCCATCATCTGTCCACGACCACGACTTCGGCCAATGGCATCGATTTCGTCGATAAAAATAATACAGGGTGCTTTTTCCTTGGCTTGTTTAAAGAGATCCCGAACACGTGCAGCACCAACACCAACAAACATCTCCACAAAATCCGAACCACTGAGACTAAAGAACGGAACATCCGCCTCTCCAGCAGTAGCTTTCGCCAGCAGGGTCTTACCGGTCCCCGGAGGTCCAACAAGGATGACACCCTTGGGAATAGTCCCACCCAGTCGTGTAAATTTCTTCGGATTTTTGAGGAACTCCACAACTTCTTCCACTTCTTCCTTAGCCTCTTCCAGTCCTGCCACATCCTTAAATGTGACCTTGCTCTCCGTTTGTTTATCGTAGAGCATTGCCCGGTTCTTACCGATATTGAGGACCTGCTGCCCGGGATTCATTCGCTTGAATATGAATATCCAGAAGGCAACGATCAGTATAATGGGCAAGATCCAGGTCATCAGACCTCCGAACCAATTATCTTCTACTTTGGCATCGTAGGACACATTATGCTTATCAAGGATCGGACGGATATCGTCGCCCTTGATCATCGTGGTGGTGAAATTCCGGTTCGATGAACTGTTATCCATCTGCCAGATGGTATTGTCGTTTTTCGGTACCTTCACCTCACCTTTTTGGACGGCCTCTTTAGTAAAAGTTCCCTCTATATACTGGCTATTCTTGATGACCACATGTTCAACATAGCCTTTCTTCACATCATTGAGAAACTGACTGTACTCTATCCGATTTGGATTTCCAGGAGATATGAAATAGAACTGTATAGCCAACAGTATCAGAAGAAGGACGACATAGATCCATATTGGAAAACGAGGACCTTTGCTCCCCTTCATGTTATTTCTAAGATTCGGCTTTGAATTATTTACAGGCATTAAGTTGTCGTTTTAATGTAAGAAATCGATTTCCTTGCCTCCGAGGTGTTTATATTTCCCTCACCAAGTTGGCATCTTAAGCAATTTACAAATGTCAAAATAATCTTCGTTAAATAAACGCTTCGCTCAGTTTATTATTGGTTTAGCCAGTCAGAAACAAGATAAAACCAGAATATACGAATTAAGCACGTGAATTGGTTTTTTATGTCAGTTCTCATCAGGAGCAATTAACGGATTCAATGCGTATTCCTTACCCGCAAAAGTTTGGACCACGCATTCCTCTTCTTCGCGAACGACTTTTCCGATAATTGTGACATCGACCGACTTGTTCATTAACCGGTTTACATCCTCCTCGGGCAGAGTAAAAAGAAGCTCATAATCTTCACCACCGTATAGAGCGTAACGATATATATCCTCACCGAGTTCATCCGCTACTTTTCTGGAATGCATGCTCACCGGCAGAGTTGCTTCGTATAGGCGCCCGCCAAGTTTCGATGCTTTCAATAAAGCACCCAGATCATGAGATATCCCCTGGCTTAAATCTGTCATCGAAGTAGGAATGATATTTTCAGTTTCAAAAGTCTCGATAATATCCAGCCGTGCCACCGGCAGTAACTGCCTCCTGACCACATCCTCATAGGCGCTTAAATCCGGATGAAAGGTATCCTCACCCGAGTCAACCCATTTCTTCTTTTCCCTGAGTAATATTTTAAGCCCCGCAAGAGCTCCGCCGAGTTCACCTGAGACGCAGATCGCATCATCTATGTTTGCACCTGACCTATAAACGACACGTTCTTTTTTAACCCTGCCATAAGCCGTGATCTGTATCATCGCCGGCCCTCGGCTGGCTGTGATGTCCCCGCCGGCCACCTGAATTTTGTAATCTTTTGAGCCATGGTTTATACCATCATACAATTCCATGATCATCTCTTTCGAGACTCTGTTTGGAATGGCAATATGAACAAGCAATAGGGCTGGCATGGCATTCATTGCCAAAACATCACTGATGACGGCAGATACCATTTTGAAGCCAAGATGCCGAAGCGGGGTATATGTAAGATCAAAATCAACGCTTTCGACAAAGCTTTCACCTGTGAGGACATTTGCAAATGGTCCACCGCCATCAATAACAGCAGCATCGTCGCCGATACCCCTGATAAGATCCGGATGATGATATCCCGATAACTGTTCAAGCTCGTTGATCAGAGAATCCCGACCGATTGATTCAATTGGTGTAAATGAGTTTTCTGGCATTAATTACTCGGATTAACAACAAAAAAGGCAGTCCCGGTTTCCGGGATTGCCTTTCAAAAGTAATGGTAGAAATTGGGAGTTGAAAATGAACTACATCCTTGGTTTGGCTGAGTAGTTGATGCGCAGGGTACCTGCTTTACGCAGTTTTTGTTGCACATCATAAACAACACCCATTTCAGAAGTCTTGTCAACACGCAATGATACGATTAACTTTGGTTGAGCCATCAGCTTGTCATACATGAGACGCGGGATAACATCCATGTTATCGATAAGTGCATCATCAATCTGAACAGCTGTTTTGCCCTGGTTTTTGCCGGATTTCTCAGGTCCAATAAAAATGTAACTTACGAGACGTTTCTGCTCGATCTTTTCTATGTTTTTAGCATGAGCAAAACGAACCTGCACTTTCAGAGTGGTCGTTCGCATAACCGTTGTGACCATAAAAAAGATAAGCAGGATGAAGATGATATCCGGCATGGAAGCCATCGGTATCTCGATCTTTGCCCGTGATTTTTTCTTAAATTCAGCCATAGATTTATTGTTCTTTAGCTATTGCTATTACCTTTATCCGGCTCAGCCTCTGATATCTTCTCCGGATATGCTTTTTTTATAGATTCCTGTCTTTTTCCATCATTGGGCAAAGCCTCGAACGGGACACCGTACTCTTGCCTGCTAAGATTATCACGGAGTTGATTATAAGCTCCTTTCACTCCGTCCATCACATGCACAAAAATATCATACGGGGTCTGACGATCGCTTTTAATGGATACGACTGCTTTATCCGGCGATTCCGATAGATTTGGGTCCTTACCATGATTATCTACAAAATCCATCACCGTCTGCTTGATATCAGGGATATTGGTTGGTTTATCATCAATCAACACACTTCCATCATGACGAACAAGAATTTTCAACATATTCCGCTCCTTAATCGGAGGCGGCTGTTGATTTTTCTGTGGCATGGGTGGAAGGACAAGACCAATCCCGGTATCCACATCAATAGTAGTGGTGACCAGAAAGAAGATCAGCAGCAAGAACGCGATATCAGCCAGTGATGAGGCAGGGATTTCCCCCTCCTCGCGTTGTCTTTTCTTTAGAAGCATAGGTTCGCGTCAGTTTATCAAAAATTGAAAAGATTCCGGAAGCCGGATACTACAATGAATATGAGCATGAGCGCCAACATCAGCAACATTGTAATAATACCAGCACGTATAGCGTCATCAGCGATGGCAAGGCTGACAAAAAATATTGCAAATGGGATCGCCATATACATGACTTTCGATAGCTCAACTTTTCCGTTGATGATACTTTTGATCCCGAATGCAATTACAACCACAATACCGATAGCTATTAATGCTATACTGACTCCAATTGAAATAGGTACCATAATAAGTGCTTTTTAATAACAAGTGGTAGACTTAGTGTTGGGGATCCGGTTTAACTGCCGGTCCCCATTAAGATCAATCTCTTCGATGATCAACCGTTGACCGGTTTGCCTGCTTTCAAATTGGCAATGGAATCAACAAGAACGATTGAACTTTCTTCCATATCAACTACGAGACGGTCAATTTTTGACACACAGTAGTTATAACCAACCTGAAGAATAATAGCACCGATAAGACCACCAACTGTCGTTAAAAGAGCTACCTTGATACCACCGGCAACCAAGCTTGGGGAAATGTCACCAGCTTTTTGGATAGCATCAAATGCCTGAACCATCCCGACAACTGTTCCAAGGAATCCAAACAGAGGTGCCAGTGAAATAAATAGTGCTAACCATACCAAGCCACGTTCCAGAAAACTCATCTCAATGGAACCATATGAAGAGATAGCTTTTTCTGCAGCTTCAATTCCTTCATCAGCTCGCATAAGGCCAGCCTGAAATACTGAGGCAACTGGTCCGCGGGTACGGGAACAGAGTTCTTCTGCTTCCTGAATTCCACCGGTCTCGAGGGTTTCTTTAACGTCCGATATAAATTGACGAGTATTGATATCAGCACGGTTAAGTGAAATTACACGTTCCAGAAAGATAGCTAGTCCGAATACCAGACATGCCAACACTGGCCACATGAAATCACCACCATCATTGAATTCCTTTACAAGGATATTAAAGATTCCGTTATTGGCTCCACCGGCTTGCAGCAGGAATACAACAACAAACGACAAGGTCATAGATTTACTCCGATTGTTCGTTATTTGATTACAACCTTCATTAAAGTTTGAAAATGATAGATTATTTTGATTTAAATGTCAAAGCTCAAAAATGTAACTTAACGTAAAATGTTTACACAAAAGGGCTACCATTCTACCATTTCCACACCAAGAAGCGGTTACAAGCAATAATAGTCAAAACTACCATTGTCTCATTCAAAACACGGCTCGCATTGTGAACCTTAAGGTTTGAACAGGCGACCCGCTCCTATCTGTTCGGCCATCATATTCTAATTCAGCCCTTAAAAGACTGTTGATGGCAAAATTCGCCTGCACTTGCCAAAGTAATGATTTTCCAGCACCCGCGCCATCGGTTAATTCAAATAATCCCAGACTTTCTGATTCTCCCTTCAAATTATAGGACCTAAACTCAAGTCTTGTAAACAACTGCCATTTTGTTAACCAGTACGCCCGGTTTTCAACGGCAAGATTTATTCCCATCAGGCGCACATGGGTAGCCGGAAATAAATCTTGTTTCCTAATCAGCGCCGTAGATAAGGTTGCATTATCCGTTTCCGAAAAAGGAAAGGTAAATGAAGGACGTAGCTCAAAACCTTTGATATCATAATTACGACTGTACAAATTTTCACTGTTTCTGCGATTGCGTATCACCAGGAATTCATTTTCTATGGTTATACCACCTTTAAAACGATAGCGGCCGTACGCCCTTATGTTGCGCTCGAACTGCTTGTTAAGTCCAATCGTCTGCCGGTCCTGATGGCGGTTCTGATCAATCGACAGTTGAATGGTGTAATTCGGACTGTCCGGGAAAATGTCCAGTTCCTGTCGCCAGCTTATTTGCTCATTTATCGTTGTTGTATCATTTCCGAATTTCGATATTCGCATCAGATAGATATCAGAGAGATGATTGGTCCTGCTCGTTTCCAGAATATCGAATCGGGAATTGATGGAAATATTCGAGAGTACCTTATGTAACAATGAATTCGGATCTCCGTGCTTCGATAACCAACGTTCCGGCTCTATACGATGGCTTAAGCGTGCCTGCAAAGAAATGACCGGGAAAAGACGGTCGGTTGGCACGTACTGAAGTGCATAAGTACCTTCATTCGGTAATTGTTCAGGGAAGAATTCATCTATCTGCTGAATGCCGTCTCCATTCAGATCTTTCCACACGTACTGTCCCAGTTGAGGGCCAACATTCACGTATGTTTCCTGTAACAACGCCTTTTGCTGGGTGGTAACTTCATAGTAAAACCGACCGTCAATGGCCCTGTCCCATGGTCTGTAATTCGTCAATGATCGTACATACACTCCCCTTGAATTGCTTTCCTGATTCTGCTGCTGGAAAAGAGGAGTGACATTTCTTCGACGGAAAGAAATCTCGTTACTGGTCTGGAAAGCATTCCCGGGCTGCCAGTCCAGACCAATTTCCTGGATATAAGCGTCCGATTCTTTGCGTAAGGACTTCCCGGATGGTAACTCATCCCGACGGTAGCTGTACTGGTACCTCAACTGGAATTTACTACCCAAAGAATACTGGATACCCGGTCCCAGTTTATAAAATCGTAGCGCTGTCGAGGCAAGAGAATCCGTCCCTGTAACCCGCTGAAGACGTGACTCATGCTCCCAGTCAAAGAGCGGACCAATGATACCTATACCGGTATTGATTCCATAATTTAAACTTCCCTGCTGCCGGAACCAGTCGCCATGCTGGTGCAAAAGGGAGTCCGTGCTGACAATATGTTCCAGGTGATAATCAAGCGATGGCAGCCCTTTCTCCTTACTGGATATATCCACTTCCTGCCGTGCGCCATTAAAATCAAGACGGTTGATCCAGCCGCCCCCAAACCGCAGGGATGTTTGCTTTCCCGGGATCCAGGTCAGGTTCGACTCTGTGGCTCTCTCCTGCGTCTGACGGTCGCTGACGATATTCCATTTTCGATCAAACTCAACGGGCTTAGTCCGGTCGAAATAGACGAATCGTTTTCCATTATACCATTGATCCGCATTGAAATGAATCAGACCGATACCTGTCGTAATGCTATCCGTCTGTATTCCCACTTTGTACGCATTATCAAAATTATTCTGATTCCCGATCACGGAAAATCTGTTTTGATCAAACTGGCTTCCGGCCCATTCGCCCGACAGCCGGATGTGCTTCGTTAACCTGTAGTCCGATCGCAGGGTAACCATTGTATGAGCCGTGGGCGGAGTGATAGTACGCAAGGTGTCATAGTCGCCCTGTCCCTGACCAACCCACTCATAGATGATCCCGTTTTGTGCCTGGCCGACTCTCTGGTATGATCCGGTGCCTGACGGAACCGAACTGAACCGGATTGTGTATATATTTTGCGGTCCGCCTGGAATGTTCTTGTAATAAGTGAATTGCTGGCCATCGATTAGTGTGTCGAGCCGGGTATATTTCACATTATTAAGATCGCCCCCCCCCCAACCGAATCTACCCCACTGACCTGTGCAGGCTGGTTTCCCGATCTTCTCAAGGCTGCAATATCGGACGGCGAAAAGGATAACTGACTATTGGGGTTATCACTATCTGCCTCACGAATAACGCCGGCGGCAATTTCCAGTTTACCCTTCAGAAAATGATGATCGCTTATTTGCCCACCTAGAACAGAACGGCTATACTGTTGATTGAGATATTGGAAATCGACGGTAATCCGGGACTTGGAGGTAATGATTCTCCGGTTCGTGAATTGAATTTCTCCCAGGCTGTAATCAATCGTATAGTCGTTTTGTTCGCCACGATGCATCAAAACACCATCCACGTACACCTTTTCGGTACCTGCCAGTATGATGATAAACGGTTCGCCGTTGGCACCTGTCAGCCTGTATGGGCCCTGATCACCATCACGCCCCAGGAACTTTTGCTCACGGTAGGTACCCCGCTCAGCCGTTGCAAAAACACTGAATTGACCGGTTCCAAAGTTTCCCCCTCCTTCCGCACCCTGGAGCCGCCTGTCGAGTCGTGCAAACGAGCTGTTATTGAACTTCACGTCTATATCGCCGAGCTGCACGTGCGCATGCGGACTTTGTAAGCGAATATAGACCCGATCGAACTGTTTCAGATTCTGAGTTGTACCCTCCGGTTGAATGGGCGTGTTACGATCCGTCAACACCGCGATAAGCGATAAGTTGTCTGTAAGCTGGCCATTCAAATTTAACTGCAACCCACTCTCAAGAGATGCATCCTGATTCGTACCAATCGTGATTCCTCTTGTGAAACTTCCACTCTTCTGTATTCGGGCATTTCCGAACAGATTTTCCTCAGTAAAAACACTCTGTGATACACTGATGGATTCTCGAGACGTATCAGCCTGAAACTGATGAAGTTGTGCGCTGTCTGGAGGCACAAGCTTGTGCCTGTAAAAAATGGATCTCACACCAAACGGGAAAACACGGTATTTCACCACAACCGTATCGAGGGGATAATGGATATCGGGTGAGTTCCTGAAGGAAAGTGTTCCTTCTTTGGGATGAAACTGCCAGTATTTATCCGATAGTGTATCAGAATGCAGCAAAACGGTTACTGGTCCGGACACCCAGTAATCCAGAAAATAAGTTGTATCGGGTTGCGCATGACGAAACTCTCTTCTTACGGGGACAGACGACTGCGCTGCCGCAACGACAGGGATACAAATAGCTACAAAAAGGCTGACAGCCACATCACGCGCGTTCACGATAAAAAGCTTAGTGCTTAAAGTGCCTAAAGTACTTAGGAGTACTTAGAGTTGGTAGCGGGTTAATGATAATATTGCCATTCAATGGTCATTCGATAGGCATATTGTTATGTCCGGGCCTTCACAGCTTGACAAATCCTAAATTATCATCATCAAAAACAAATAATATCCAATAATCAAACCTACACTCTTGAAATGAATCATGACTCCTGCACATGTTTCGTACTTCAAGATCCAAAATTTTTAGAGATGGATTTACCCCGTAGGATATTGCCTTTGATGCTTAAACACGGTTGATTTGTCACTTGTCATTTGTGGCATAGCCCTTCCGATAGAAAAGCTCTTATCTCACACGAGCCCGCAAAATGGCCCTCAAGTGGCCACGGGATGGCTCTCAGTCCAATCCGGACTCTAAGTACTTTAGGCACTTTAAGTACTCCAAACTATATTTGCTATCCGTCCTGATTATTTTTTGAAAATTGTTCCAACCCGCGATCCAGAAACTTAATGAAAGCCTTCGGCTCGGTATAACCGGATATCATATTGATCAGATGTCCGTTCTGGGGGTCGATGATCGCATAGGTCGGCAAAGCGACCGTCCCGGTCAGATTAAACTGATACAACTGATTTTTGGGACCTTCAGTGCCGTCGTCGGTGTATAATCGCACAAGGCGAAACTTTTGGAATCGTTGCTTCACCTGATCGAGTGAAAATACGTTGGATTCCATCGCCCGGCAGTTCGTACATGTGTACCCGGTGAAATCAATGAAAAGAGGTTCACTTTTTTCGGCCGCCGTTTTTCTGGCGGTATCCAGGTTCGATGCCCAATTCCCATCCGGGTTGTCCGCCGTGCTGCCATGTGAATTCTGTGCAATGGTTGCAACAACACTCACATCGGTCGCTTTCTTCGGAGGCAGCCAGGCATCCCAGATGCCCAATGACGCACCCAGCAGTCCCGGGACCAGGTAGAGACTGAATGCCAGAAAGGGAATGGCAAGCAGAAGACGCACAGTCGATATATGCTCTTTCTTCGACTCATGCGACAGCCGTAATTTCCCCAGAAGATAAAAACCCGCCAGTCCGGATATCACAATCCATGCTGAGATGGTTAACGGACGAGTCACAATATTCAAATTCCAGACAAGATCTGCATTAGAAAGAAATTTGAACGCGGCAGCCAGCTCGATAAAGCCCAGGATCACTTTAACCGAGTTCATCCAGTCGCCGCTGTGCGGCAGTGATTCCAGCCAGCCCGGGAACATGGCAAACAGAATGAACGGGATCGAAAATGCCGCAGAAAAGGCGATCATACCAATCACCGGGTAGAACCATCGGCCCAGCGTTGTTGCGGCCAGGATGGCACCGACAAATGGCGCAGTACAGGAGAACGAAACGGCACTGATAGTCAGACCCATGAACAAGATTCCAGCCAGTCCTTTCTTCTCGTTGCTTTGCCGGTTCAGATAGTTGGTTAGCTGGTAAGGCAGGCGCAGCTCAAATAATCCAAGAAGGCTGATAGCAAACAAAACGAATATGAGACCAAGTGACAGGTTGACCCACGGATTAGAAGCGAATCTGGATGCACCTGAGGCACCCAGAATAACTGCCAGGACTGATCCGATTAAGGTGAATGTAAAAATGATGGATAGTCCGAATAACAGCGCGCTGCTGACTGCTTGTTTTCGATCTCCATTCGACTGTTTAGAAAAGTAGGACACGGTAAGCGGGATCATCGGGAACACACACGGAGTCAGCAAGGCAGCAAGTCCCGCTGTTATCGCTATCCATAGAAATGAGAAAATTCCTTTGCCAGTGTAACTATTTAAATCACCCTGTATACGGGCATCTGTAGTTGGTGCAGTGGGTTTTGAGCCTTGAGTTATGAGAGCGCCGGATCCGGTGTTCGTTTGCGAAGGCAAAAGATCAGCTTTTTTACTGCCCTTTTCCACGGTAACATCTGCGATCAACTCTTTATGTGTGGGAGGCAGACACTCATGATCGTTACAAGTCATGTAATGAACCTGAACCTTTAGTTGCTGCACAGACGGCGTGGCCTTATCAAAGGTGACGGGGATCCTAAAATTGGCAGAGTCGGAATGCCAGCTCAATTTCATCTGGAAATTCGGATCATACGTACTTTCAAGTTTGCCCTCTTCAATCTTACCGGTGATACGCGCGTTATCAGATGTGATCTTGAATGAGGTAGGTACCGGTCCATTATCACCCAGATTGGTGGCGTAGAGATGCCAGCCCTTATCGATATCGGCATGTACGACGACGGTTACTTGTTCGCCTGTCTTAATCGTACCTTCCGGAGCCTTTATCGAGAAGTGTACCGGGCTCGGGATACCCTGAGCAAAAACAAAAAAAGGGGTCAAAAGCAGAAGCCCGACCCCCAAAATCCTGATTAGATTTTTCACAATCACATTTGATTATCGATGGTCAAGACTCATCTTTTACTACCCAGATTTTCAATTCAGCAGAGATTTCACTTTCCAACTGAACCTCGGCAGTATATTCACCTAACGCTTTGACGTCTTCATTAAGTGTGATCTTACGACGGTCGATCTCGATTCCTTTTTCAGAAAGGGCCTTGGCAATCTGTATGGTAGTGATGGTACCGTGAATCTTACCTTCTTCACCACTCGTCACCGGTATCGTGATTGAGGTTTCCTTGATCTTTTGTGCAAGTCCTTCGGCAGCTTTACGATCCAGTTCAAAACGTTTTTGCAGCTGACGCTGACGCTCATCGATGGCGTGAATTGCACCGGTGGTAGCCACCACAGCCTTGCCTTGCGGGATCAGGTAGTTCCTTCCGTAACCGTCTTTAACTGTGACGACATCACCCGATTCGCCAAGCTTCTCAACCGTTTCCTTAAGTATTAATTTCATAACTGTTCCTACTGCTAGTGGTATTACCGTAAATTCTGTGATACGTAGGGCAACAAACCAAGATGACGTGCCCGCTTAACTGCCAATGAAAGCTGACGCTGATACTTGGCACTCGTGCCGGTTACACGACGCGGCAGTATCTTACCCTGATCGTTGATAAAACGTTTTAATACGTCGACATCTTTATAATCAATGTACTCGATTCCGGCCTTGCTGAAAAGGCACTGCTTGTCTTTAAGTTGTTTCTTCTGCGGATGTGCGGGATTCTTTAACATGGTAAATTCTCTTTCTGCTTAAATTTCGTGATCAACTATTTTCTTCCTCTTCTTCGACAGCAAAGATATTGGGAACTTCACCCTTTTTAGCCAATTCATGATGACGCATCATCTTACTGTCGTACTTCAGGAAGATAAAACGAATGACGTTGTCTTCCAGTTTCAGCATCCGCTCAAGCTGAACCATGGCTTCACCAGCTACTTCGAAATACATATTCACAAAATAGCCACTTTGCATCTTATCAATGTCGTATGCGAGTTCGCGGTTCCCCCACTCGTCTACGTCTTCAATCTTAGCACCGTTTTCGGTAAGAAAGTTGGTTACTTTTTCAACGGTAGCTTTAATATCGTTCTCATCGAGAACGGATTTAACTATATAGGTAAGCTCGTAAAAATTGGTTTTTGACATATTACAGTCCTTTGGTTGTTTGATTGTAAACAGCCGGTCCCAATCCCTAATGCTCTGGGGACGGGGTCGACAGGAGCTGCCAAATATATTCTTTTACAGACTGATTTACAAATAAAACCGGTTAAGGCACCAGGGCAGCCACGCCGGTTCCATAGTGATAGGCACCGAGTAAGTGATACAGATCTGATGGTGCAATCCCAAAATATATCGTAAAGATGGCCAGCAAAATAAGCGCAAACTGGTAAGCAGGAGCAACCGAAAGCATCTTGTATTCTTCCTGCGGCTCACGCATGTACATATAAACCATCACACGGAGGTAGTAATAGGCACTTGCGGCACTTGCCAGCACCCCTACAATAGCCAAACCGATATAGTTGGCATGAATGGCTGCAGCAAATATTTTGTATTTCCCTATAAATCCGACAAACGGAGGGATCCCGGCCAGAGAAAAAAGGAATATGGACAGCAATATGGCCATCATGGGTTGACGATAGCCCAGACCTGCGTAATTCTCAATATTGGTAAAGTCCGCACCTTTTTGACGTTCGAAATAGGCAACCACACCAAAGGCACCAAGATTCATAACCGTGTAGGCAAAAAGGTAATACATCACCGCATTATATCCCTCAACCGTTCCTGCAACAAGTCCGACAAGAATATACCCTGCATGGGCAATCGATGAGTAGGCCAGCATACGTTTTATGTTATCCTGAACGATTGCAATCAGGTTGCCAACGATCATTGTGAGAATGGCAATGACTCTTAAGGCCTGCCCCCATCCAAATACGGCGCCCGGAAGCGCACGGCTCAGCACCATGATGAGTGCCACAAAGGCGGCTGCCTTGGACGATGTAGCCATGAAACCGGTAATCGTAGTCGGTGCCCCCTGGTAAACGTCCGGTGCCCACATATGGAACGGAACGGCAGATACCTTGAAAAGGAAACCAACCAGCAAAAGGCCAACACCGGCCCAAAAGATAAAACTATGGTTCGTAGACTGGGCGATATCCGCCAAGTTAGTTGAACCGGTTGCCCCGTATAACAGAGCGATACCATAAAGGAAAAAACCGGTTGAAAAAGCTCCTAAGAGGAAGTATTTCAATGATGCCTCAATACCTTCCCTGCGTTCATGAACCAATCCCGTCAGTACATACAGGCAGATAGACATGGTCTCAAGCCCAATAAATACAGTAATGAGATCATCAGCCGAGGCAAGAGTAAGCATGCCTACGCCGGCAAAAAGCATCAAGGCGTATACTTCAGAAAAATTATGCCGGATTCCCCTCAGATAATCGTGTGAAAGGACGATACTGAAAAAAGTACCCAACAGTATCACCATAGAACCGAATCCGGTTACTCCGCCGTAAGCAATCATCTTGTAAAAGATGTCGCCTTCGGGAAGCATCATATCCCGAAAAGCAAATAATAAGGCAATAAAGGTTGAGATAACTGTTATCCAGTATACAGTCTCTGTATTTTTTGAAAAAGCGTCTACCATTAAGACGATAAGTCCTGCAGCGGCGAGGATAATGGCCGGTAAAAAAAAGACTAACTCTTGCGCGGTTTCCATGAATGCTGTTTTACTGGTCTATTGAGTCAATAGCTTTTGCTAAATCGATATCTTTACTGGTTACTTTATCGCCTGCATCATGCGTACTCAGGCTTAGGTTTACCGTACTATACACATTGAATAATTCGGGATGATGCTGCAGAGCCTCTGCTTCGAATGCAAGTCTCATAATAAATGCAGCAGCTTCCCTGAAGTTTCCAAACTTAAATTGTTTGAACAGTTTGTCATCCTTCAATTTCCAGCCGTTCAGTGACTTAAGTGCATGTTGTATTTCTTGTTCAGTTAGTGGCTTAGCCATAACAATCAATTCGTTTTTGCGTCAGCAATTTGTTGAGTGACATCATACATATTAGCTGCCCATCCCGGTAATTGATTCGTATCGGCTTCCCTTCGAATGGCTATGGCCTTCTGGTGCGTGTCCTGCAATAATTGGCTGACCTGTTGTTCCGAGTAACGGGTAAAAGTCGACGGATGCACCCCAATCCATACCATCAGGATAATTAACGGCACCAACAGTCCGATCTCACGGCCATTCAAATCAATCAGTTTTTTGTTTTTCTCATTTTTAACAGGTCCGAACATCACGCGTTCATACATCCATAACATATAGGCGGCAGCCAGGATAACACCGATTGCGCCTAAAATCGTAAATGCATGGGTACCGAGCACGGATGAAGAGAACGATCCATTCAAAATCAGGAACTCACCAACGAATCCGTTGAGCCCCGGCAGACCTATCGATGCCAGCGTCGCTATCATAAAGACCACAGCAAACACCGGCAGTACCTTTGCGATACCACCGAACTCTGAAATTTCACGGGTGTGGCGCCGGTCGTAAATCATCCCAACAATAAGGAACAATGCCCCTGTTGATAGACCGTGATTGATCATCTGAATGATCGATCCCTGAACAGAGATCGTGGTCATTGCAAAAATACCGAGCACAACAAAACCAAGGTGGCTAACCGAAGAATAGGCCACCAGTTTCTTCACATCTTTCTGTACCATCGCCACCAAAGCTCCATAGATGATGCCAATAACGGCGAGTATCGCCAGGTATGGAGCAAACGTGAGCGATGCATTCGGGAAAATGGGCAGACAGAATTTTAACAGACCGTATGTCCCCATCTTAAGCATGATGGCTGCCAGAACAACCGAACCGGCTGTTGGAGCTTCTGTATGTGCCCATGGCAACCACGTGTGCAGCGGAAACAGCGGTACCTTGATACTGAATGCCAGGGCAAACGCCAGGAACATCCAGGTTTGCGGAACCAGCCCGATGTGCAGCTGACTGCTGCTGAGGATACGCCAGTCTGTCGTAAAAACGCCGTGATTCACCGCCTGACCGGCATAATATCCGAGATAGAAGATGCCGACCAGCATCAGCAGAGAACCGACGAGCGTGTACAGGAAAAACTTCATTGTAGCAGAAACACGCTGCTCGCCGCCCCAGATACCGATCAGGAAATACATCGGGATGAGGCTGGCTTCGAAAAAGATGTAAAAGATGAAAATATCGTTTGCAGCAAACACACCGAGCGATGCTGTCTCCAGCAACATTAGCATGGCATAAAAACCGGCAACGTGTTTGTGCACGGAATCCCAGGCGGACATAATCACAATGGGACCAAACAAGGTCGTCAGCATGAAAAGCAGCAGACTCAATCCATCCAGTCCAACCAGGTATTTGATGTCGTAACCGGGTATCCACTGGCTGCCTTGTGTGACATACTGCAGCGTTGAGGAGTGACTGATATCAAAATTAAAGAGCAGCGGTAGTGACAGGATGAATGTGGCCAACGAGACGATAAGACTGAACCATTTGATGCCAGTCTCATTCTTAATGACCATTGCACCCAGCACGCCGACAAGCGGCAAGAAAATGATAATATTTAATAGGGTATCCATTGCGTGTCTACGTGATTATCAGAGGATTAAAATCCCCAATATGATGATAACTCCCAGAACTAACATGAAAGCATAAACCTGTATGACACCGGTCTGTAAATATCGAATGACACTGCCAAAGAAGCGTGTTACGCTGCCAAAAGCATTTACAATGCCGTCGATAATTTTCATGTCGAACACGGCCAAAACTCTATCAGAAAGACGAACTACCGGTTTGACGACGTAGCCTTCATAGGCTTCATCGAAGTTGTATTTCTCAGACCAGACAACGTACAGGCCGCCAAATCGTTTGGCCAGCATCGCGTCGGATTCTTCCACTTTGTCTTCTGAATAAAGCTTGTAGGCATATACAGCACCCCAAACCGCCAGAACGATTGACAGTGCCATAAGAAGCCATTCTGTTCCAATTGGAATATGCCCGCTGAAAGTAGCCGTAACCTTCGACAACCAGTTTTCAAAAATATTTACGTGAACCTCGCTGCCAAACGTTTCAAGCCAAAATTTAGGAATACCAAGAAACCCGAGCAAAGCAGAACCAATACCGAGAATCCAGAGTGGAAACGTCATCTTCCAGCTACTCTCATGCAGGTATTCGCCCGCTGTCTCAGCACCCAATACCTTCTTGGGCAGTTTGAAGGTGCCGTGGAACGTGCCAATCGTGAGACGGAACATATAGAATGCCGTCAGGAAAGCCGTTACTACACCAACGCCCCACATCATATAATACATGGCACTGGCATAGTTACCTAGGCCGGCATTAAAGGCGTAGGAGAGAATCTCATCTTTTGAGAAGAATCCTGCGAACAACGGTATCCCGGAGATTGCAAGAGTCGCTAGCATGAAAGTCCAGTAGGTCGATGGCATGATTTTCTTCAGACCACCCATGTTGCGCATGTCATGCGTATCGAAATGAACATGTTTTCCGTCTTCATGGAGACCATGTTCAACATGCTCCATAGCATGAATGACAGAACCGGAACCAAGAAAGAGACATGCTTTGAAGAAAGCGTGCGTTGTCAGGTGAAACACGGCTACGGAAAATCCACCGGCTCCAAGAGCCAGGAACATGTATCCGAGCTGGGACACAGTCGAGTAGGCCAGGACCTTCTTGATATCGTATTGCGTGATAGCAATGGTTGCCGCAACAATAGCGGTTATCGCACCGACTACGGCAACAACCATCATTACCTCTGGTACAAGCACATACAGGAATGACATCCGGGCAATCAGATAAACGCCCGAGGTAACCATCGTGGCAGCGTGGATGAGAGCTGAAATAGGTGTCGGACCAGCCATGGCATCCGGCAGCCAGACAAACAACGGGATCTGAGCGCTCTTTCCGGTAGCTCCTACCAGCATTAGAAGTGTGATCCAGACAGCTGTCGAATGTGGAATATCTTTAACGTGATTAATAATCACACTGAAATTAAGACTGCCGACACTGTGAAACAGCATGAACATTGCGATGAGAAAGGCAAAGTCACCCACCCTATTGTAGAGGAAAGCCTTCTTTGCAGCTACAGCATTCATTATATCGGTGTACCAGAAACCGATCAGCAGGTACGAACAAAGTCCGACTCCTTCCCATCCGAGGAACAGCAAAAGGACATTGCTTCCCATCACCAGGTTGAGCATCGCGAAGATGAACAGATTCATGTACGCGAAGAACTTCCAGTAACCGTCGTCCTCTTCCATGTACCCCATTGAATAGAGGTGTATGACGGAACCAACACCGGTCACCACCAGCATCATGACCAGTGCAAGCTGGTCGATGTGATAAGCTATGGACGTGGAAAATGATCCCGCCTGTATCCATGAAAAAAGAGTTACTGTAAAGGAAGGCGATGACTCACTGGTATTGATCCAAATGAGAAATGTCAGAATAAATGGAATAAATACTGCAAGTGTTGAAATAATCCCAATGAGGGATTTCTGTTTCCGATAATTTGGGGAAGCAAGTCCCAACAAACCATTGAACAAAAATCCTGCCAGCGGCAGTGCTATAATGTAAGGTACCAGATTACTATATGGATTCATCGAGTCGTGGTTCTAAAGTCTAACCGAGATCCTCAAAAAAAATCGGCTGTGGCCAATCATTATTGCCACCCCGATAAACATCGAGTGCAAAGATACAAAAAATTGATCGACCATAAAGACCCATAATCAAAGTTTATGATAGTCGCCCAACCACATGGGATTCACACACATTCAAAACTGTATTTTTTGCGTCAAAAAAACCGGTCTCATTCAAAATTTTTCTTTCTCTTCGTACGTCGAAATTGCAAACAGGTATTATCAATGTGAAAACACTGTTAATAGTTCATCACCGGTTATGCTAATTTGAGCAAAGTTATTGAACATATTCGCAAGACATTGAATTATTGCGGGGAACTTTAAATACATTGCAACAAATTTTAACACCTTCTTCAATTTTTAAACTGAACAACTTCTATTATTTTTAGGCTTCAGAAATTTTCCTTAAAACTTTTAGTCCTCAGGAGGAGGAACGTGATTAGAACCAGGTTAATCCGAAAAATACTTACTCTGTTACCTCTACTGCTGTTGGTGGGAACAACAAAAATGGCATTTGCTGCCGAAGCCGCAGGGCATGGATTCAACGGAGCAGAATTAAGCCTTTGGTGGGCATTACCCTTCGCCGGAATTTTATTGTCTATAGCATTGATGCCGCTGTGGACACCCGAATTCTGGCATCATCATTTTGGGAAAGTCTCACTATTCTGGTCACTTACGATCATTGTGCCTATGGCATTCATGTTTGGTTTTGGAACTACGGCCCACGAAGTTCTTCATACCTATCTGTTGGAATTTATCCCATTTCTTATCCTTCTTTTGGCCTTGTTTACCGTGGCCGGAGGTATTCGCCTGACGGGACAATTAGTCGGAACACCGGCAGTAAACCTCCTGCTCATCGTTATTGGTACCTTCCTTGCAAGCTGGATGGGCACGACCGGTGCCGCAATGCTTATGATCCGCCCCCTTCTGCGTGCCAACGAGTGGAGACAACATAAGATGCACACTGTTATCTTTTTCATCTTCCTGGTGGCTAATATTGGTGGGGCTCTCACCCCTCTGGGCGATCCTCCCCTATTCATGGGTTTCCTTGCCGGAGTGCATTTTTTCTGGACAACAGAACATTTACTGTTAGAACTGATCTTCGTCCTCAGCATTTTGCTGCCTCTGTATTATATCATTGAGCGCATCCAGTACAAAAAGGAAACCAATACTCCTCCTGAGAAGGATTCCGATCAGAAACTGGGTATCGAAGGCGGGTTTAATTTTCTCCTTCTGGCCGGTGTTGTGGCATGTGTATTATTCTCAGGGATTGTCCACCTTGGAGATATGAACGTATTGGGCATCGAAGTCCCAATTCAGAATGCTCTCCGGGATCTCGGCATGCTGATTATAGCATGGATGAGTTGGCACTTCACAGATAAAGAAAGCCGTGCTGCCAACGGATTTGACTGGTTTCCAATCATTGAGGTCGGGAAGCTCTTTGCAGGGATATTCATTACCATCATCCCTGCGATTGCTATCCTTCGTGCCGGAGAAAGCGGAGCTCTTAGTCACGTCGTCAGGTTGGTAACACGTGCCAACGGCGCTCCCAATGATCACATGTATTTCTGGATCACCGGGATGCTCTCCTCTTTCCTGGATAACACGCCGACCTACCTGGTATTCTTTAACACCGCCGGCGGCAACGCCCAGGCTCTGATGACGACTTATGCATCAACACTTGTGGCCATCTCATGCGGAGCGGTGTTTATGGGGGCAAACTCCTACATCGGTAATGCACCGAACTTTATGGTGAAATCTATTGCAGAGGCCGACGGCGTGGAAATGCCTTCGTTCCTGGGCTATATGAAGTGGTCGTTTGGCATCCTGATACCGACCTTTATACTCTTCTCGCTTTGCTTCCCATACATCGAGAAGCTCGTCGAACTGGTCTTCGGCGCCTGATCAGTTTTCATTGATCAGTAAGCAGTTAAAGTTATCTATAAAAAGCCCGCAGTTGATGGTCAATTGCGGGCTTTCTTGTGTACGAAACTGATAACTGTTAAATGCCAATTGCTTCGGGGTGGAATTTCTTCCAGTAGCGGGTTAACCCTGACACGCTCATATATACCGGGTTGGCAATTTCATATTGCTCCAGTGCATCCTCGTCAAGACCGTCCTCAATCAAATGTTTCCTGACAAAAATTTTGAAGCGGGATAGCATCTCCTCCTGATCGTACCCTTTTTTCAGGTACGTTTTAATCTCTCCGGCATACAACTGAAGGTTGGCCTCAAGCTGATCCAGGTGGTCGCCGACATTATCATACCGACCAAAGTGCGTAGGGTATAATATGTTTGGATTGATCTCCCGCAGCCGTTTAATCGACTCGTTCCACAGTTCCATGTTGATATCGGGCGGCGGGCACGGCGGCACAACACTCTTCCCCCCTATGCGAACTCCACCCACGTCGCCGGTGAAAACAGCATCATCGAGCTTGTATGCCAGGTGATGCTGGGCATGCCCGGGGGTATAATGCGCTTCAATCTCCACGTTTCCGAATTTAAGGCGGTCTTTGTCTTCCACGATATGAATTTGCTTCTTCGGGAATGGACTCCATCTTCCCCCAGAGCCGATCCATATCATCACCATAAATACGTTTAGCTGACTGCCACAGTTTTTCAGGTGATGCCATATGAGGTGCTCCCTTGGAGTGGACATGAATCGTTGCCCCTTCCCTCGCCAGATGCCAGGCCCCTCCGGCATGATCGAAATGAATATGCGTGAGCAGGACATTTCGAACATCGGAAGGTTCGTATCCATATTCTCTCAATGACTTTTTCAGATTGTCCCATACCGTATCCGGTCCTGTTTCGATCAGAACAGGACCCTCGCTGGTTTCAATCAAAAATGATGCAATCGTGTGATCCTTAAAAAAATGGAGATCAAGAACTTCAACCATGACGTTACATTCCTTTATCGATAAATTTTCAATGACTATCCGCAATTAATACGCATCTGCCGCATAACCGCAAAGCGCGCTAAGCTCACAGAGTAATGGTACTTATTTTTTGCTTTTTGACCTCCGATATACAGGGGATTTTTTATACCATATCCATACATAAGTACAGCGTGAGCATGAAAAATGTTCCTGCCACTCCAAAAACGAAGCTAATAAAAAGCCCTCACAGCATAAAAACCATGAGGGCTTCAACATAACATTGTGAGCCTGCTGCCATCCAGCATGATGGAAATTATTGATTACAGGCTGATGGAACTCATTTATTTTTTAACAATCAGCTTGCCTTTCATTCCGGCCATATAGTGTCCCGGAAACGTGCAAATAAATTCATAACTACCCGTTTTTTGAGGAACCGTAAAGGAAACCGAACTGGAATTTCCACCACTCACCAATCCGGTATGGGCGATAATTTCATTTTTGACGGAAGGTGCAATGTAACCGTTGCTTTTTGACTGGCTCGATTTATTGGCAACCTCCGAAGCATTAGCATTCATTTTCAGCAAAACCCAATCGTGCGACATCGCCCCGGCAGGCAGCTTGCTGTAATTATGCAAAATGATCTTCATCTTCTGACCCGGCTTCGCTTCGATACTTTTGAGGATATACTGGGTGTTACCATTGTCTCCTTTCACGCTTTTGCCTACGGTAAGTCCCATTTTTTTCGAAGCTACCGTAAACTTCATCTGGTTGGTACCAATAACATTGATTGCTCTTACATTTTGCGCCTGGGTGGTCGAGACTTCAGCAAATAGCAAGGGAACAAATAGTGCAACAGTTATTACAATATTTTTGAGTGATTTCATTTTATTATCCGTTTTTCATGAACATTTTCATTCTTATCAACTATTCATTTGGCAGGCTGTTATTTCAGAATCCTGATGGATACTATTCATAGCGTCTTTAGAATTTTGGGGGTAAATACGCCGACTTCCCTGGATGATCTTTTAGCGGTTTTTTAGCAAGTTTTCTGTAGTACTTAATCAATAATCACCGAAGACAAGTTCAGTTTTGCCCGCATTTGTATAACTGACACAACTGTTTATTGTTGTAACTGTTCCGGGATCATCCTAAAGCAACGAGCACTTGATCTCCCGAAAACTGTTCTACTTATTGATAAGCACAACCTACTATCTTTTTTTGTCTTTTTTATATATATAAGATTACCAGTGCGGTACTATATTGGTGCGTTTATACTTACCGGGGAAAACATGGGATCTATTTCAGAAAAAAAACTAATCTACGTGCGTTAGCTATATGCCTACTATCTTTAAGAAGATTCGACGCAAACTCGCCGAAGAAAACAAAGTAAAAAGTTATCTCCGTTATGCTTTTGGAGAAATTGTATTGGTAGTGATCGGGATTCTGATCGCCCTGCAGGTAAATAACTGGAATGAGCGGAATAAGTCTAACCAGAAAATTAACAGTGCATTATCAGAAGTACATGATGATTTAATGCTCGACAAAACCGTGCTGCAAGATCACATAGCCGTATTACAGGGTGATTTAACTGCACAAAAAAATGTAATCGATACCCTTGAACAAAAAAGGCCGTTTACCCCTCAGACGTACCGGGATTTAGGAAGGGTCATGTTGATGAGGAGAATTGAATTGAATAGCAATGGATACAGCTTATTGAAAGAGTTGGGAATTGGTCAAATTAAAGACGCCGTTTTAAGAAATGCACTGGTGGATTATTACGGGAGTAGAACCCATGCGTTATTAAATGATGTTGAAGACAATCAGCATGAATTCGAAAACCCCTGGCTCGAGTATGTTCGCCAAAATTTCAAGGTCTTTGTTTTTGGAAAACGCGCAGTTCCAAATGACGATAATCAAATTAAAAACAGCAGCTATTTTCTAATGATGCTTAAAATGAATTTAGACAATCGTGAGTATACCTTGAAGGATGAAATAAGGAACCTT
>CAWBCD010000028.1:0-151650 GCA_963787205.1 uncultured bacterium | reverse complement strand
GATCCGCCAGTTCTCCCATTGGTGAAGATGGTGTTATAGGATAAATGGCTATAACTTCGTTCAGTTTATGGGCAACGTATGCGGCAGCTTCGTTGCCGTCCATAGTTTTAAAATTTTTCATAATGTCCTTCCTCATGGACCTAGGCCGACCAACTGGTCAGCGAGTTAACAATTCCAATATTAATATTCGAATATTTGTATTAAATATACAATTCTTTAATTCTCCATGGTACAATTTTAATTAAGATCAATTCTAACTAACAAGAGAGGAAATAGTTTCAATATTCTTACAAATCTTTCCGCTTTATGACACTTGCCCTGTTTAGATAGTGGTTTCGACCGCCGATAAAATTTCGCAGACAATCTTGTCATAAATGTCTACACCAAACCACAGACCTGTTGAGACCACCAATCTCAAAACGGGTTCCCAAAAGTTCGGTCCACTCATGCAGCGTATGGAGACTCTTTTATTCGAGTTAAATCCTAATCCAATGATCATCTACGACATCGAGTCGTTGAAGATCCTTGACGTGAATGATGCGGCTATCAAGCTGTATGGATATTCTCGTGAAGAGTTCATCACTCTCTCCTACACTTATATTCAGGCCAAACGGGACAAGTCTGCTCTTTTTAAAGTTCTGATTAAAACTCCAAAAGGATTCGAAAACACCGGAATCTGGAGGCATAAGACCAAAAACGGAACCATTCTTCATGTTGAATTAGTCGATCGACCATACGAATACGACAAGTACAATGCCAAAATCCTTCTTATTCGTGATGTCTCCAAGTATGTGGAACAGGAAGAGGAGCTGCAAATAGCCCAGGAAAGGCTGAATAGCTTTTCCAACAACAGTCCCCTGGCTATCCTAGAGTGGACACCCGATCTTCACCTCCGGTCTATCACACAAAAAGGTATCGAACTCTTCCAACGTGAAGAGGAATCACTGATTGGCCGGCACTGGTCCGTGCTCGCACGGGCCTTTTGCGGAATTCAGGCACAGGAATCTGTCGGCAGCGAACTTGGAAACTTTCAGTCGGGCGACAACAACCATAATAGCTTTGAAATTGAAACCAGGGGACCCCTGGACAGCAAGGTCTATACCCGCTGGCACAATTCAGTCGTTTCAAATGAAGAAGGCGAGATTATCAGCTACCAGTCACTCGTTGACGATCTGACCTGTTGCCGACGAGCCACGGGTATGCTTGAGGAGGCGATCAAGGATAAAAATCTTGCCTGGGATGTGCTCTCCGCGCTCGATGATATGGTACTTGTTTTAAATACGCCGACGGATGTTAAACTTACGCCAAACATAGCATTCGCAAATAAAAGCTTTACTAACACCGCTGGTATTGCTCCGGCTGAAATCGAAGGCACCACCCTGGATGATAACTTTTTGAACAAGTTACCAGTCTCCATTATGAATGTACTGTCTGATGATAAGTCCTATGACAAGGATGAATCGATATCCATAGAAGTACAGAACGGAAGATCCCGCTGGTTACACCCTGAGATTTCGGAGGTTTCCAATCACCAGGTTATCATCTTCAGGGATGTGACGGAACTATGCATTCGTCGGGAGTTCATGCAGATACAGCAACAATTGAATACCATGATTGCAGGGAATCGTCCCAATAATGAGATACTGAATGCAATCATTGGCAGTCTCGACAAATTGTTCCCAAACACAAAGTCCCGTGTCACAACTATCGACGAGGATTTCACCCATATCTACAATGGAACAAACGGTGGGTATCATCAAAAGGGGAACGGATTTGCACCCGTAGAATCAGAACTTACATATGGTATTCAAAGTGCGCAAAAAGTAAAGACGAAAACACTTACTGAGAATCCGCTGCACCACTGCTGGTCCACACCGATTCCATCAGGCAAGGATACTACTCTGGGTGCCATTACCGTCGGGTATCTTCATAAGATCGAAACAAATGATCAGAGAATTGTTCCCGATCCCCTGCTAAAAGAGATAACCGAATACTTAGCCCAAATGGCTGGTCTGGCTATTGAATATAGTTCAGCCAGTCAGACATTGATTCATTTCAGTCATCTGATTGAAGGTGTGGCCCATGCCAGCAATCACCTGAACCAATGCTCGGATATTGATGATGGTCTGCAAAAAGCCATTGCTCATTTGGGACAAGCCAGCCAGGCCAACAGCATATTTGTTATGCAACGCAACGAATCCGGTAATGATGTATCTGTGCGCCAGCAGTGGTCCCGGGAAGAAGCCCTCGCGTTTGAAAGCCTTCCACTATCTGACATACACTCGCGGCTCCATAAGGGGGAACCGTTCAATCTGGAAATAGACCTGCCTGTTGACTCACCATCACAAATGAATGAACGACCAAGCCGGCAGAGTCTCCTGATCATCCCAATTGAAACCGGGGACACCTTCTGGGGCGGGTTAGGATTAAATAGCTCATTCCCGGATCACGAGTGGAGTACAGAAGAAGAGCTTGCCTTACTTACCTTTGCAGGTAACGTCAGCGAGTTCATCCAGCGTCATGAAACGCAGCAGGAACTATCAGTCAGTCAGGAACGTCTTGATCTGGCACTACGTGGTGCCGAAGTCGGTATGTGGGAGCTGAACTTCCGGACAAACGAGTACAAACTTGATAATCACTGGAAAGAGATACTCGGTTTCACGGATGAACCCTCAACCATCCCCATTGAAAACTGGAAAGACCGGCTGCACCCTGAAGACCGGATACGGGTTCTGATTTCCACACGTGTTTTCCTGAACGGGGAGCAGACACTCAACAGCATTGAACAGCGAATGTTGAGTAAATCCGGTCAATGGCGATGGATTCTGAGCCGTGGAAAGATCGTTGAGTGGGATGAGGATGGAATCCCGATCCGGGCATGTGGAACCTACCAGGATATCACGGACCGTAAGAAGGCGGAAGAAAAGATACTCCGCTCACTCAAAGAAAAAGAAATTCTACTGGCAGAAATACACCATCGCGTTAAAAATAACATGGCTGTGATATCCGGACTGATTCAATTGCAGGCGGAAGATGTCGAAGATGCACAACTGCGGGATATCCTGCATGAGAGCCAGATGCGCATCCATTCCATGGCCATGATCCATGAGAAGCTGTATCAGTCGGCAGAACTCTCTCGCATCGATTATGGAGAATACGTCGCCGATCTGGCCCGCACCATTTCCAAAACTCTTCAGGATGAAAAGAAGGACATCAAGATCAATATTCATGCCGATGAGGTTGCCCTGAATATTAACCAGGCCATTCCATGTGCCCTTATCCTGAATGAGATCATTACGAATGCCTACAAGCACGGCTTCCGTTACCGGAAAAGCGGAAACATCAATATTTCTGTGCAAAAAAAGAACGACAGGATCACCATCGCGGTCGAGAACGACGGTGCGCCTCTGCCGTCGGATTTCAGTCTTCAATCGGCCAGTACCCTGGGTATGACTCTCATCCAAACGCTCAGCCAGCAACTGGATGCCCGCCTGTCATACAAGAATGAAAAGACGGTGAACATATCATTTGAATTCACCTACCAGGAGTAATCGCATTATTTGCGGAAATGTAAGGCCTCTCATTCCCCACCTTTTCAACATGATCATTTTATCTCTTACCTTTCCCATGCACCATAGAGGTCCGTCTCCCTGAGACTATCAACCCCAAGGCATTAATTCTATATTGTCGATCAGCTTACAACACCAGACTAATTTCTAATTTTCTAACTTCTTGTCTCACTTTACCACAAAACCGGATTTCCTGGTTATAGGTGCCGGACTTGCCGGCATCACCCTTGCCGATGCTCTGTCTTCCGGTGGTGCCGTGGTTACTGTTATTGATAAAAGCGGAATTGCCGCCGGCGCTTCAGGTGCACCTGTTGGAATGGCCGATCCGGCAGCGTCAAGAAACGCCAACTTGTTCTGGGAGCCTGTCAACTGTTATAACACGATAAAGAAGACACTGGAAGAAGTCCGTGATAACACGCACCAAACCTTCTATCGTGAAACGCCGGTCTGCCGCCCTGCCCTTTCCCACGAACGTGCCCGCGCCTATCAACGCTCGCTGGAGCGCCAGGATTGGCCGGAAGGATGGTGCACTTGGTTGTCAGAGAGTGAAATCCATGGCAAATACGAGGGAATTAACTGCGTGGAAGGTGGGCTCTGGCACACGACAGGTCTCACGGTAGCTATTCCGGATTTCCTTGAAGCCTATTTGTCTATGCTGCGCGACCGGGGCGTTCAATACGAGACGATCCCCGATTATTCTTTATCACGTAGTGGATCAACCTGGAATTTTAAAAGTGATACTCACTCACTTTCAACAAAAAACGTGATCCATGCCACCGGGTCAGCTTCTCTCAAAAGTCCGTACTGGTCTGATTTGCCCAACGAACCCGTAAAGGGGCAGCTTCTCCAGATGAAGCCGGAGGGTGATATCCCGTTTGATTTTGCTTTATCGGGTAATGGATATATCAGTTGGGTTCATCCGGGCCAACTGATCATAGGCAGCACATATGAGCACGAATTCTCCCACCCGGGACCCGATGAAAACGGCCGGAAAACAATTATGCGTAAATTCAGACAAATCCTTCCGGAGATGGCTATCAGGATCGCCCTGCGACACCATTGGTCTGCTATCCGCGTATCCACACCAAATCGTCTCCCTGTAATCGGAGCCCATCATTCCGAGCCGGGGCTTTATTTGTTCACCGGATTGGGATCTAAAGGGTTGTTATACTCTCGCTATGCGGCCCAACACCTCGCAGACAACCTTTTGATTGGCAAACAGATACGCCGTGAGCTGGATATCAATCGTATCTATAAGAAAATGGATTTTTCGTCAACATTCCCAGGGAACAAATCAATAAAATTGTAGGTCGGACAGCCTATCCGCCAAGTACGGGCAATTATGAGCCGAACAGCGTTTATCGGCCATAAAAAATGGAAACGCTCGTGAGTAAGGCAAAACACGGTTAAAAGTTGCCGGAGCGTCGAACAACGTTTTGCAGGTAAAACTTGCACCGATTGGTCTAATCTTCGGTCAATCCTTTAGCCTGCCTGACCAATAATAAGATCCGGTTCTTTTAATAAGTGTTTATATTCGCTTAGATAACATGCAACGAGAATTGCTGTCGGACAGGCTGTCCGACCTACAGAGGTGATATAGCGGTCTGACGGATTGGAACCGTCGGACCGCCGGCTAACATCAATCGTCGTCGTCCTGTTTTTCGCTGGATGCAAATGGGCGGACAAACGCACTGTGGCGCGGTGCGGGCATCACGCTGTTTTTACCTTTAACCGCTTTCCAGATGACCTCGTTGAACGGGATCTCCGGTGCCGCATCCTCGACAGCCAGATCGAACTTATCCGACTCCCTGGCTAAAGCCGTGTTCTTAGGATTGGTTTTATCCATATCCACGTTTTCCGGTAGGGCATTATACGGTGTAAGATCGGGCTTGGAAGTAAAACAATCGTACATCGGCAGGGCCGCCGCATCGTACTGACTCATCGGGGGCAATCCAAGAATCAGCTCAATGGTGTGGAGTACCGAGGCTGTCGAATACATGGTATGAATAACCTGGTGGCGTTTTACATATGGACCGACAACATACACCGTCGAACGGTGAGAATCGACGTGGTCCGGTCCGTCCTGCGCATCGTCTTCCACTATAAAAACAACGGATGATTTCCAAACCGGGCTGTGCGACAGATGATCAATGAAACGGCCAACTCCCAGATCATTGTCTGCGGCATACGCCAGCGGTGTCATCATACCCCCTGCCAGACCCGCCGTATGGTCATTGGGAAACCGGATCGTCATTAACTGGGGAAGTGAGTGAGCGGTAACCAGCGAATCGAAATCATGCTCCCAGACTTTCTCGCGGGTTACATCACGTACATGTAGGTCGAACCCGATAAAATTCTTATCAAAATGTCCTTTCAGGGATTGGAGGCCTGTTGTTCCATTCCATATGAATTCTCCATAACTCCGGTAACTGACTCCCGCCCTTTTGCAATAATCCCAAATGAATCCTTTGCGCGGAAAGGCAACCTTTCGGCTTCCCTCGTAATCATAGGAACCACCGCGACCGCTGTAATTTGTCGGCCATGTTTTCTGTACATAATCCGTTGCGTAAGCCGCTGTCGACCAGTTGTGTCCGTCGGCACTAACCTCGGCATTCACATAAAAATTATCCAGCAGCACAAAATCATGAACCAGCTTGTGTTCGTTCGGGGTGATCCTTCTTCCGAATAGTGTCAGTGACGAATCCCCATTTCCTTCTTTAACGTCGCCAAGCACCTGGTCATACGTTCGATTTTCCTTGATGATGTAGAAAACGTGCTTAATCGGGCTCTTCTGGCCAATTTTTTGAGGTATCGGATTATCAGCTGCTACCCTTTCTGCAGGTTTTGCGGTTCCTTTGTATGGCGTATCCCTGTAAACTTCCTGGGTGTAGTCATGGAGCTTTTCCTCATCCGGTACCGGAATGATCGACATCGTTCCTGTTAAAATACGCGCGATATACTGAGTCTCAGGTGTGCTTCTTTTTGTTGGATTAGGGCCTTTGGGATTGGGCATGCTGAACTGGCCTTTTCCATTGGTAACATAAATTTTGCCATTCAGCACTTTCACCGAAGTCGGATACCAGCCAGTTGGAATGAAGCCAAGTGATCTGCTTTCCCCGGGATTGGTGACGTCAAAAACGGCGAGATTATTATTATCGGCATTAGCGATATAAAGTCGCTTGCCGTTCTCTGAAAGCGCCAGGCCATTGGGCGTACTCCCGGCCGGCGAATCGGGATATAACGCCGAATTAATAGTCTCGATCACTTTCCCGGCTTCCGTATTGATGATGGATACGGTATTGTCATTCGCATTTGCCACATACAAATATTTGCCATCGTGAGAAAGTACCATATCGGTAGGGTGGCTTCCAGCGGGTATTTTTTTAATCAGCTGAGCCGTGTTGGCGTCAAACACGTCAACTGCTTCCCCACCCCATAGTGATATATAAAGTTTGCTCTTGTCAGGCGACAGCAAACACGTGTAAGCCTCCGCATCCAGGGGAACGCGATGCACGATTTGTTTTGTCTGAAGATTGAATTCATACAGCGCACTATCTTCCTTGGTAACCGTAAATAACCGGTTGTGCGAGTTGTCTACGGCTATGCCGGTTGGTGATATTTTTTGCTTCGGCCACGGTTTCCCTAGATTCAGGCTATCCTGAAGGGAAAGCTTACCATCATTAATCGCATAAACCAGGATATTATCTTCATTGCCTTCCGAAGCATAGAGATAATGATCATTGTCGCTGAACGCCAACCCAAGCCAGGATTCGGGGATGAACCTCGTATCAAGCTTCTTGCCCTGTGGATTAAAAAGCATGATACTCTGATGTCCATAGCCGTTATTGGTAACGGCTATATATTTACCAGAATGGGAAACCACCAAATTCAATGGCAAATCGGCCAGATCCACAAAATGCCCCGCCGGTGACAGACTCCACCCGTTGGGCAGCATGGTTCGTTCACCACTGGGCTGTTCCTGTTCGAATCCAGGCTTTGGGTTCTGTTCGGCTTTGTGGGAAGCTGAACATTGTGTTAAAAAGATTGCGAAAATAACCAGAAGTAAATATTGGGATCGTATCGTTTTCATCATTTATTAGCCGGTAAGCCATTTTATTAAGTTGTATAATCAGACCAATATAAAAGATCGGGAGGAATTGGTCTGTAATCATTTCTTTATTTTTTGATTCCGTTTCGATAGTCTCCGGAATTGATCACGGGTGGCGGAAGTTATCAGACTCTTTCCAATAAAGGAACAGTAAAAAATAAGAATGATCACAGGACGAATCCTTTCATGATTTTTGCGGCTGTTTTTCCAGTTTCGTTTTACCTGTGATAGCCTTAAAATCAGTATCCGATCATTTAACACCGTATCAATGCCTTTTCATACATTCCGAAAAACTACGCTTTTACTGACATGTCTCTGCTTCGTCGGGTTTGGCCCAATAGGGAAATCCCATCTTAATCGCACGTTGAAAGAACTCGACGAAACGATGGTATTAAGACACGCCACATGGGGTGCATATGCCGTCTACGCCGATAACGGGCAGGTTCTGATGGATCATAACAGCGAACGCGGACTCGCACCGGCATCCGGACTCAAGGCTGTGACCACTTCCATCGCTCTGGATGAACTCGGTCCCGATTTTCACTTCAAAACCTCACTGTACTATGATGGTAATATTGATAATGATGGAATTCTGCACGGCAACATTTATATAAAAGGTGGCGGCGACCCAACGCTTGGATCTAACGAAGTAAAGGGTTCACTCCCCCTCGATTCACTTATGCAGCAATGGGTTAAAGCAATAGAAACCACCGGTATCAAAAAAATTGATGGATCGGTCGTCGCAGACAACCAAATATTCTCGGGCAACAGCACACCGGACTACTGGCTGTGGATGGATATCGGGAATTATTACGGTGCGGGTGCCAACGGCTTGACCATTCACGATGATCTCTACACGCTCTACTTCCATCCTTCACGAGTTGTGGGCAGACCGGCCCGTTTGTTGAAGATGGATCCCAAAATCCCAGGCCTTACGTTTCTCAATTACATGAAAACCGGTGCGATAGGCAGCGGAGACAATGGCTATATCTATGCCGGCCCCCTGCAAAAGGTGATAGTCTTACGTGGAACCGTTCCTGCCGGGTATACGGAATTTTCTGATAAGGGATCGATTCCAGATCCTGCCCTTTTTGCAGCTGATACCTTGCGCTCGTCTCTGAATAGTGCAGGCATAGCTGTTTCAGATAGCAGCAGGAAGGCTACCGGCCCGATCGCATATAGTGCGATGCATGAGATTACCACCACCCTATCCCCGAAGCTGAGTGATATCGTATATAAAACCAACAAGAAGAGCATCAATCTTTACGCAGAACACTGCCTGCGGATGCTTGCTGTGCATGAAACGGGTAAGGGAACGGAAGAGGAAGGCGTGAAAACAATCAGGAAATTTCTAAAAGATCATCACATCTATTCGGAGGGAATGCATATCTATGACGGCAGCGGACTGTCGCCTGCCGACCGGATCACTCCCAAGACCATGGTTGAACAGTTGGTATATGCATCAAAACAAAACTGGTTTCCCGATTTTTACCGCTCGCTGGGAATCGCCGGTGATCCCGTAGATATTGGATACTTTAACCATTTCGGAAACGGCACTCCCATTGCGAACAACGCCCGGATTAAATCCGGATTGATTTCAGATGTCCGAAGCATGTCCGGTTACCTGCATGATAAAAAAGGACGCCTGATCGTCTTCAGTATGATTGCCAATAACTACGACGGCCATAAGAACGACGTGGACAACCTCTACAAAAAAGTGTTGATCGAACTGGCAGATCTGCATTGAGATTACAATTCAGGTAGTGTATGGGATACTTGAGGGTCGTATCGCGATACGACGCTACTTGATCACCATCATCTTTTTTGTAATCACCTTTGTATCCGCCTGTAACCTGTAAATGTACAATCCGCTTGCCAGATGGGATGCATTAAAACGAACATGATGCAGTCCAGTGGTTTGACGACCGTCTATCAGCGTAGTGACTGTCCGTCCCAGGATATCGTACACTTTAAGCGAGACATGTTGAGCTCTATCAATCGAATATGATATGATTGTCGTCGGATTGAACGGATTTGGGTAATTCTGATAGAGTGCCAAACGGTCAGGTTTTTCTACGGATGTACCTTGAATACCTGTGCTGATCTGGTTTGTTAACATGTACTTCCAAACCGGATCAAATAAGAGACCACCCGAGGAATTACGCGGGGTGAAAAAGTCACCCACCGTCGCATCATGTGTCGCTGAGTTAATCTGGAATCGCGGTTTTGCGTCGGTGTATAACAGGTGGGAATGCTGATAGGGACTTGCTTTATTATCAACGATGGTACTGTCATCGCCATTGGACATCATTCCAAGTGCTTTTACGATTTTATACTGTATGGAATAGGGTATCACATCGTCCTCGAGGTGCAAAAAACTGTAGAAATCGTTCAACGGCGTCTTACTTTTCCACGATATCCAGCCGGGCGGTAAATCATAATAGGTGCTATAATCATCCGCACCTGAAAACATAATCAGCCGGGCGCAGGTATGTTGTTTCGCCAAATAAAGGGCGTGTCCCGATCCCTGGGAATGTCCCGATACCACGACCTTACTCCAGAGAATCGAATCACCAGAAAGAAACTGGTCCCAGTGCTGGTTCGGATATTTTATTGCAAGGTATTTCAGCAGCTTAACGGTTCGCGTGTAAATCGAATTCAAGCTGTCAACGTTAATTGCAGAACTGACAGGGGGGCCGTAACACACCTCCTGATGAAAGTTTCGAAAACAGGTAGTATCTGAACTGGCAGAGCAAGCCATGTCAATAGCTGTACCGTCCAAATATGCCAGATCGATCGCATTATACCCCAAATTAGCGGCCAGGTTTGGGAAATCAGTATAATCTTTAGGTTTGGATCCGGTTCCTCCCAAAAACAACAACAATTCATCCCGGCTGCTCGCGGATGCATTAAAAGCCACATAATGGCTGTCCTGCGCTACGGCATAGTGAGAATCTGTTTGTATAGGTTGTACATAAAATGACGTCAATTGCGCCATCGCCAAACCGTAACAACCTAAGCTAACCAGAATAGTCAGTACCGTTTTTTTCATAATTCCCGTACCTGCCAAATGGAGCAACTTGATATCAGCACACAGTTAACTTCTTAATATACAAATATTAGTAAAAGGTCCGTGAGCTTCCGTGTAAATCAGATGTAAGTGTGAAAGTAATATCACTATTTGAGGGGTTTACCATTAATGAGTTACCAACACTGTTGAATGCTTTCACAAAGTTGGTGTCCGGAAAAGACTTTTGAAGCTGCTCCATGAGTGAATGATCCAGATTCGTAAAGAACCGCAGCACACCATTCTCGGGTGGAAGATCTGTGATCGGGTTGGTGGTATCGATGATTGTTTTTCCAACCAGGTTCTTTCTCCCTCCTGATCCAGTGCGTCTTTGGCAACCGATCCTTTCACGGCCAGCACGATCACATCTCCGAAAGAAGCGACTTCATCAAATGATCCAATACTGGCTCCATTTCACTCCGCTGCCCGCCATTCATCCAGTTTTTCAGGATGCCGCGTTTCCATTATTACCGGGTAGCCGTATTTCAGAAAGCCGGCAGCAAATGCACCGTCTGCGACCTTGCTTCCTTTTCCTCAATACCATCTGAAAACCAGAAATCCTGACCCTCTGTGGATCGTTTCTTGAGGTCGGTTGCAACCATCGCTATTCCCTGTCTTGCCTCTTTGACTGTTAGACCGGACCACCAGGGAAAGTCATAAAAAACGGTAGCCGGACCACGGCTCCGAAAATATCGACGAGTCAATTCTTCCAGTGTCTCTTCCCGATTCAGTTTCCTCTGATCCGGTATCCACTCGTCGAGCAACACAAAAGTATGCTGTTTCCCCTTGCGCTGCCTGATCCATTGGTAACCCAATAGCCCATAACGCAGCATAATAATTCTGCACCTGCATGGCACTCATCCATGAGACAATGTCCACGTATCGGGTAAAATCCAATCCTTTTATCATGGCACTTCCATCAGGGAAGAATATTTCCGAATACAATATTTTTTTAGTGAGAATGGACAATGGCCCTGTTATCGCCAAATACCCAGTATAAAACCGATTAATGTAAAAT
This sequence comes from uncultured bacterium, assembly GCA_963787205.1. Classification (GTDB taxonomy): domain Bacteria; phylum Bacteroidota; class Rhodothermia; order Balneolales; family DATFMH01; genus DATFNI01. The sequence goes on along the minus strand of CAWBCD010000028.1, from coordinate 139,888 downwards.
ACACGACGATATACCCGCCGTTGATCATAATGTATTTGAGCGTTTTCTGTTCAAACAGCGCTATAATTGTAAAGATCATGGCAGCCCAGCCGAAGCCCGCAAGGAAGCCTGCGGTTGTACCCCACACCCAGTCGGTTTTAGCGTCCCCCAAAAAGAAAGCAAGGTTGTACGATATGATGAGCGACAAAAGAAACGTGATCGTGTACACCTTACCTGGTTTGACATTCTTCAGATCTTCATCGGAAAGGCCGCTCTCATGCCGCCAGGCTTTATAGAACAGTATTGGTGAGTACCAGATTGCTCCAATAACCAAACTGGTTACAGCGCATACAAACACGGCTATGTGATTGATGTACATATTCTCCATAATATCCCCCATATGAATGCATCCTGAATGAACTGTTCAACTAATCGTACCTAATAATTCATAATAATATCTATGACATATAATTTTCTATATGATGTTATAATGCTTGTTTCGCAGGTTCATTTATAGTAATTGGCCGGGCAGGTCGGGACAGTTGTGTTGCTTTTGGTATCCTTTAAAACAGCGTTGCCAATTAATTTGTCCCGTCAGGGACCCGATATCGGTAGAAATAGCATGACACAAACCCCGGTGTCGTGCCGTCAGGTACGAAATATGCAAACGTGCTGATCATATTTCATACCTGATGGCACGTAGCGAAGCAGCACCTTCATCTATTCTGTTGTGTTATTTTCGGTACCCTTTAAAACAGCGTTGCCAATGAATTTGTCCCGTCAGGGACCCGATATCGGTAGAAACGGCATGACACAAACCCCGGTGTCGTGCCGTCAGGTACGAAATATGCAAACGTGCTGATCATATTCCATACCTGATGGCACGTAGCGAAGCAGCACCTTCATCTATTCTGTTGTGTTATTTTCGGTACCCTTTAAAACAGCGTTGCCAATTAATTTGTCCCGTCAGGGACACAATATCGGTAGAAATAGCATGACACAAACCCCGGTGTCGTGCCGTCAGGTACGAAATATGCAAACGTGCTGATCATATTCCATACCTGACGGCATGGAACATGGGAGCAATTTCATGTATATCTACCAATATGATATCCCTACGGGGATAAAAAGAGCTATGTCGATTCTCTCCCTGTCTATTTAATCAACATCATCTTACGGGTCAGTACGTATCCTTTGGTCTGCATCCGGTAGAAATACAGGCCGCTGGACAGACGCGAGGCATCGAACTGTATCCGGTGGGTGCCCGACGACTGCCATCCTTTAAACAAGGTGGCCACTTCACGACCCAGGATATCATACACCTTGATCGTCACATTCTGTGCCTGCACCAGCGAGTAACTGATGTTTGTGGTCGGGTTGAACGGGTTCGGGTAATTCTGTTCCAGCGAGATATGAGCCGGAAGAGCGGGATTACCCTGCCCTTCGATGGCCGTACCCGTCGGGGCATCCGGGTTGATCAGGTTCCAGGCGATATTATTGTTCTCATGTACCTCGGCAATCGTGTTGTTGGGATCGACCACGGCATAGACCTTTGACTGGTTCGTCAGATTGGCCGGCACTTTCCAGTTGGCCAGTTTAATCACGGCGCTCTTCCTGGCCTGAATGGCAGGTACATTCACACTGCTCACGCCATCCTGATTTGTAATAAGAGTTCCGCCGCTATTCGGATCGCCGTAGTAAAATTTCAGGGTCGATCCGGTGCTCATATCCGTAAGGCTATAGTTATCGACCCGGGCATAAATCGAAACCACCTCACCGGGTTGCGGATTTACGGGGTTAAAGATGATATCGCGGGTCTCCTGACTCTGGACCTGCGGATCAGTGCTGCCGATCCCTTTCTGTTCATCATAGAGCCATGGAAGGTTAAACGTGAGGTCGGGTTTGCTGCCATATTGTTGCGTCCACCACGATGGTACGCCGGTCGATTGATCCGGGTTGACTGCGTAATCGAGGACGAGTGCACCGGCCGAATCCCAGTATACATAGGGGGAGACTGTATATGTTTTTGTACCCAGGATAGATGCATCGATCGTACCGAAATGCACCTTTAGTCCGCTCTCCTGGTGGACCGTTGTCTTATGGGTTGAAATCTGGTTATTGTCATAAGAATCGGACATGGTGCCTTTCAGATCGACGTCTGCCACTCCGTAACTCACACTCAAATCAGTCGACACGCTACGATCGAGCGTCTGGTAAGATTTCCGGGTTCGTTCACTGATTTGAGTAGAACTGAACATAAGTTCCCAATCCTGTGTAGAATTGCCCGAAAGCTCCCAGGTATCCGCACCTCCGCCACTCGCAAAACCTCCGTTTCCAAACAGAGTTGCTCCGGCCGGGAGGGTAGCCGACGCAGGATAAGAGAGGATATTGCCGACTTCATGATCAGCAAGATACATTCGGGCTCTCTCACTCTTACCGGCAAACCAGGTATTCTGCAAGCTCTCAAGACCTGTGAATTTGGGAAGCACCACGGCCACGTGACCTGCCAACTCGCCTTTGGAATATGTTGGGTATTCAAGGATATCATAATCGGACACTGTGGCATAAATGCGATCATCAGCGATGGCATCAGATGTCACGGTCACTTTATACGTATTCGATGACCCGCTGACCTTAGAAAATCCTCCCCCATAGGTACGATCCAGCGTTCCTGTTATCGAAGCTGAGACAGAAAACGGCAGTTTTTTTAACACCCCACTGCCCCCTGCACCTACTGTCGCTGATATCGATTGAGACACCCCCCAGTCCGCATTGACCTCGGTAGACACCTCCATCGTATTGTCAGTAGCATTCACATAGGTCGATTTGAAATCACAAGGCACCCCACTTGTGAAACATCCATTTACATCGTAGGCCGTGCCATTTAGTACATCGTAATGGATGGGTGGAGCATTCAATATGACCAACGGCTGTACTATATTATGTACAGTCGTTCGTTTTGGCGCGCCCAGGTGTACGGCATCGGCATTCAGGTCACCGGCCACCATCACCCAATGATAGTATGCAAAATTGAGCGGACCGTTGATCGATGCGGTTGGATTGTTGTAAGAAGTGTACGATTGTCCGGGTTGGGCCTGGTAGTCACGCAACTGGTAATGTCCCGATTCATAGCTGAACGTTACGATGTCCGACTTGAGGGAATCACTATACGGAAGATCCGTATCCGTCAGCAACGATGAGCGTCGGTTGTTTTCCTGGTCAGTATTACCAAGGTACATAGAGGCTATCTGCTGCAGGTTATTACTGCTTATCGTATGATTCTTAAACTCATAGACTCTTGTCTGTCCCTTTGCATTGAACAGCAGTTCATCGATTCCATCCTTATTATAGTCACCGGAGGAGACCTCTACCGTATATCCCCATGAGCTATTCGATGAGATTAAAGGGGAGTCCAGATAGCTACCGGGTATTGCAATATCACCACTTGAACTGGACGGCAGTGTCACCACCAGAGGTTGTAGTCCGATTGAGCACGATGAATCATTGATGGGATGCTTTTCCCAGGCATAGGCCAGGTCTGCCCGGCCATCACCGTTATAATCACCGGAGGTAAGCGACAGGCGCACCAGGATATCATTGGAATTATAGGGTGCACTGTCTAATGGTTTGCTGGAATCGATATAAGGAACCCAGCGGCCTGTATTCTTATCTTTCCTTACGATATGCGCCATCAATTTCCAGCCGAAGCTGCTCCCGTTCGTTGCCCCCGGTTCCACATCGGCTACAGCAACCTCATCTACGCCATCTCCGTCAAAATCACCCACAGCGATATCGAATAAATTTGACTCCGAAAGGATCCCCGGATATTGCGTCTGGAATGGCCTGATATCCCCCACCTGTATACTGTCTGTAGGCGTTGGGGTTCCATTCATCATCTTGTAAAACACAAGCTGTACTGGTCCCCCTTTAGGATCACCGGTATCCGCCCAATAGGCAACCACGAATTCTCTGGCAGCATCTTCATCAAACTGACCGGTAGCGACGCGGATAATACTTTTCACCTTATTATCCGCAAACTTCGTCGAATCGTAAAACATCTTCGGGACCCCATAATCTTGAACCGAACCGTACCATGCGCCGGTGCGCTGCAGGTTGGTTGTATCAATCTGCGGAACTGAGAGAGTGATTGTGTGATTGGGTCCTTCCCAGGCAGCAATGACGTTATCCTGTCCGTCGGCGTTCAAATCACCCGTTGCAGCATCAAACGCCTGACTCATTCCATAAAGGCCGTGTGCATTGGTGTCGGCATAGGTACTCATCAAAGAAAAACCATTTTCGACGGCACCTTTGGTATCGTAGATCGAGGCTTCAATACGGCCGGGAGTAACATTATTATTCAGGTATGGAGGTCTGAATATGACGATTTCAGCATCCTGCCCGAGGTTGTAGGTATTATGGAATGGATCACTTTGGTAAATCTGTGCAGATGCCCGCCGGATCAAAAAAAATACTCCAATAATGAAAATTCCGAATGACAGGACGAAACAACGAAAACCAGGCATAATTCCCCCGCTCATTAATTTATAAAAGCTCGACGTAGATCTAGGTCAACCTGATCGCTTTAGCGATAATACTTTAAAGTAAAGTGTAAATTAAAATAATTTATGAATGATATCGATATCCATCTGATATTATGGAATAATAAAAAAAGATGCCCCCTCAAAAAAGCGACTCAAATGTGCTTTTGACTCAACGTGCCGTCTTTCATTAAAAAATTCTATTTCGCGATCAAAATATATTTTCTTGAATGCAAGAAACTATTTTTAAAAGGGTTAGTTACTAGGCATGTAAAATCAATTATAACCCTTCCATTCATCATATAGTATTTCTCAAATATCTAACTATCCGGCTTCCAATCGGTTTGGGTGAAACCAAAAGATTTGTAAATTAAACCTTCGCCAAACTCATTATAGCACCCTTCAACCAGAACGCTGCTCTGAGTTTTCGATCTAATACCAGGGTATTTACGTCTAGCTGAGGAAAGGGCCTCTGCGTCATGCCGGATTTCATGGAAAAAACAGTCGTAGAAGGAATTCAAGAGGGCGATGCTACGGCTTTTAAATTATTATTTGATACCTACTATGTCAGCCTGTGCGAATATGCCGTCTCGTTTGTCAAAATCGCTCCGGTAGCCGAAGATCTTGTTCAGGATGTATTTGCCAATATCTGGAACTTGAGAGAAAACTGGGCTCCCAATCATACGGTAAAATCATATCTGTTCCGTGCAGTTCGTAATCAGGCTCTGAACTATATAAAACACGATAAACTGGAGAAAAACTGGGCTGAGCAGGTCCGGCAAAACAGCACACGGGAACTCGTGTTCGATCCTGAGATAAGTGACAATTCCGATCTTGAAAAAGCCATTTATCAGGCCATCGATGATCTGCCCCCAAGAAGAGGTACTGTTTTCGTTCTCAGCCGTTTTTATCAGCTTACTTACATGGAAATAGCCGATGCCCTCGATATTTCCGTCAAGACCGTAGAGAAACATATTCGCATTGCCCTCATGCAACTCTACGAAGAGATATTCGGAGACTAGTGCCATTTTCTCCAGAGAAAGCCCCCTCCTTTCTTCAGACAGACGCTCGGGCCCGTGAAATGGTCTCAATTCCCCTATCAGTTTCACGATGCATCATGCGCCCCTCGGGTCCCAACTCTTCCTTTGTCTGCCGCCGTATAGCAAGTACCTGCGATTTTTCATCAGGAACACAGTTTTTTTAAAACCGGGGTAGGGTTATTCGCCTTACAGTTGTTTTGTCACTAAAGCCAATAGGTATGCACGAGAATATAAATTGGGAATTGATGCGCCGGTATCTGGACGGCAGTATCACTGATAAGGAGCGCCGCATCTTTATGGAATGGCTCGCTGAGGATCCGGAGCGCCAGGAAATTGTCAACAAAATGAAATCCATTTGGCATCCGCCGCAGCGGACATCTGACAATGAATGGGATTTAGAAAAAGCTTATGAAGCCACCTGGGAAAAAATAAAGAAACAGGGGGTTTCACATTCCGGTCGCAAGGTTCCTATCCAGTCAGGAGAAAAACCTGTTCCTATTACAAAGCCAAGAAAGGATTCCTGGGTCGGCCTTATCATGAAAGTGGCTGCCGTACTCATGGTGGGTCTTGTTACAGTATTTATTCTCTACTACACCGGAACTTTTCGTCACAGAAACTCCGAGATTGCAGTAACTTATCATACGGTCACCTCCAGGTCGGGCCAGCGTATCAAGCTTTCATTGTCTGACGGTACTAAAATTGTGCTTGCCCCGGAAAGCGAGCTGAGAATACCATCGACCTACAATCATCCCATTCGCAAGGTTTTGCTGAAGGGTGAGGCCTATTTCAGCGTCAAGCATTCTGATACCCATCCTTTTCAGGTCAATGTAAACCAATCCATAGTGAAAGATTTGGGCACAAAATTCGACCTGCGTTCTTACCCCTCGGAAGATCATGTAAAGGTGGTCGTCGCTCATGGGAAGGTTTCTATTCAAGCCCCCGATGTCGCCCAGTCGACCCCTCTTGTTGTGACACCCGGATATATGGGTGAAATAAATTTTACGAATAAATCGGCCGCTGTTACCCCGATCGATGCTAAGCACTTTATGGGATGGATAAACGGCGATTTATCATTTAAAGACGCTCCGTTCGCCGAAATCACCCGATCACTCAAACGCTGGTTCGATCTAAAAGCGGTCATATATAACAGATCTCTTGCGAACCAGCGGATCACTACTCGCTTTTCCAGCAGGCAGCCGATCGACGATGTTGCCCAGGCACTAGCATTATCTCTGAATCTGGATTACAAAATCCAGAATGACACTCTGTTTTTCTACAACAAGCGTAAACCCTAAACCAAACCGTATGCCATGAAAACAAGGCTACATTACATCACTACAACTCTGCTCGCAATGAGCTTGATGGGGGTGGTATCTACCCAAGCCATCTCTCAGGGGGCCTATAAAAATTATACGCCGCTGAGTTGGTATGCCCATCAAGGAACATTGCAGCCAAGCTATGTTCACGCCGTATCACTTGATGTTCATAATATGAGCCTCGCCGATGCAATACAATTGATTGCCAGGAAAGGCAATGTGAGATTAACCTATAATAAAAGTCTAATCCCCAGGAATAAGCGTGTTTCGCTTAATCTGAAAAAATCGTCGGTAGTCGAAGCGATTAACAAGGCACTGGATAACACGAACCTGATGGCTTACGCCTCGCCTTCCGGCCAGATTGTCTTCATCAGCGCTCCGGCACAAAAAAACGAACGCATTACATCATATATTGTTAATAATATTTCCGTTAGCGGTTCAGTAACAGACAGCCAAAGCGGGGACCCACTGCCAGGTGTAAACGTTATAGTAAAAGGAACCAGTATCGGAACAGCGACAGATAATAATGGCAAATACAGTTTGTCCGTACCTAGTCCTACAGACACTTTGATTTATTCCTATTTAGGATATACATCGAAATCGGTCGCTATCAGGGGGCGTCAAACGATTAACGTACAATTATCTCCAACTTCTGTCAAAGGGCAACAGCTTGTTGTTACTGCCCTTGGTCTGAAGAGAAATCCCCGTGATTTAGGTTATTCGGTTTCTTCAATCAGCGGAGAAAAATTAGCGACGGTACACGCCATCAATCCTGTTTCAGCCCTTCAGGGCCAGGCTGCCGGGGTTGACATCAACAACTCTGATGGTGGCGTTTTTGGTGGAACGGCCATTACCATACGTGGTGAATCTACTTTGGGTGGCAATAACATGCCGATTTTTGTTGTCGACGGTGTTATTCTGCAGAATCAAACCTCAGGGGGTAGCGAATGGTACAATAACCCCAGTGACTACGGTAATCAAATACGGAATATTAATTCAAATAATATAGAATCGATTACCATTCTCAAAGGGGCCGCTGCCACAGCTCTTTATGGTTCCCAGGCTTTGAATGGTGCCGTGGTCATTACCACAAAAAGTGGTCATATCGGAAAGGGCGTAGGGGTAACCATTAATGAAACAGCCGGCGTTAATTATGCGTATGCAGGGCCTAAGTTTCAAAATGAGTACGGCCCTGGTCCCCTGGCAGGCTACATAAGCTATGGCAATAAAGACGCCAATGGGAATTACTATCGTTTTGATACCAACCAGTTTTATACGAATACGCTGAACGGTAAACAGGTGCCCTCTCTTATCGGTTGGTTTACCGGACCCGCCTATGGTATGGCATGGGGACCTAAATTCGGGTCAATTAGTCAGATTGAAGATTTTGATAAGACTATGGTTCCCTATAAGGCATATCCGAATAATTTTTTAGATGCTTTTCAAAAAGGTTTCTATAACAGCACGAATGTGACTATTAATGGTGGAACCAGCAAAGGAACCTATTATTTTAATTTCGGAACTAAAGTCAATAATGGGATATATCCAAGAGAAAAGCTGAGTGATTATTCAGGTTTAGTTAAAACCACATATAATATAACCAACTATCTAAAGATCCATGGTTCTGTCAGTTATACGCGTTCCATACCTCAAAATCCGCCAACTACGATAAGTGATGGTTTCTTGTACGACTTCTCCAGAGCATACAATACCAAGAAGTATGATCAACCATATGCATATGTAGCTGATAACGGCGGTATTCCGAGTACAGCCAATGGCGATAAATATGGAAATGTTCCGGATCCCGGGTTATGGTTTAGCGTATATAAGAACAATCAGGAACGGGTTGAAAATACCTGGAGGCCTATCGTTACTGTAACTGCCAATCCGACCAAGTGGTTAAGCCTCACCTTGAACGGGAATATGAACATTTACGACTATAGATATACCGTAGAAGAACTTGGACAAGGCTATAATAACCAAGGTGGATCTTATACTCTTGAGCATGACTATCAACAAGAAATGAGCGGTAAATTTATGGCCCAGGCAAAACGGAATTACAAAGATTTCGGAATTGATGCTACGGTAGGTGGTCAAATTTATCGAATCGGATCCAGTCAAAACGGCGCTAATACCGTTGGTGGTTTGACAGTCCCTGGACAGTATTTTCTTGGCAATAGTGTCCAAACCCTGAACAGTTATGGGTATGTTGGCGAAAGAAGTACCATTAATGGGTTTGTTGGGCGAAACAAACAAATTAACTCGTTATTTGCCCTTGTAAATCTGTCATGGAAGAATCAATTATTTCTGGATTTGACAGGGCGAAACGACTGGTCATCTGCCTTGGTATATGCCAATGGATCAGGTAATTATTCTTATTTCTATCCATCCGCCAGTGTATCGTGGATATTCAATGAAACGTTACATTTACCGGATTGGATCTCCTTTGGTAAGTTAAGGGCTTCTATTGCCCGTGTCGGAAATGATACCGAACCTTATTCCATCAACCAGGGATATGGTCTTGGAACTATACAAACCGGTTCAGGATATATCTATACGAATTCCGTAAATAGAACCATGATCAGTCCGAATTTAAAACCGGAACAGAAGCGTTCTTATGAATTCGGAACCAATCTTCAGTTTTTCAACAACAGGATTGGTTTAGACTTTACCTATTACAAGGATAACACCTTCAATCAAATTTTAAATATTCCGGCACCTCAGGAAAGCGGGGCAACAGAACAAATGATCAATGCCGGTAATATCCAAAACCAAGGGATTGAAGCTTCTCTGAAACTGGTCCCGGTCATTACCAATGATATCAACTGGAATGTAAAGTTTAACTACACCCGCAACCGTAATAAAATAGTTTCATTACATTCGGGTGTCGGCCAGTATAAATTGTTGGCTGGTTATCCTAATTATGGGAATTATCGTATTGGCAGCGCGGCTTATATTGGGGGAAGTTATGGAGCCCTGCTCTCTGATATCTTACCCGCTACGAACAGCCAGGGACAAAAAATACTTTTGTATGATAACACCACTCGAAGCGGCTATTATAAACGAAGCGGTACCGTTCAGAAAGTCGGATCCATACAGCCCGATTTCCTCGGAAATGTATCAAGTTCATTCCAGTACAAAAATATTTCGTTGTCATTCCTGATTGCAGGTCGTTTTGGTGGAGACGTTGCATCCTTCACGAATCGATACGGAACAGCGTGGGGACTTCTGGCGACATCTCTTAAAGGAAGGGATGCTGCCCATGGCGGAATCACCTGGACCAGCCAATATGCCGATACCAAGGGAGAAACATTCCATGACGGGGTTATTCCCAATGGCGTATTTGCAAAAGGAACAACGGTGACAACGCCAGCTGGCAATCAAGTTGATGTCAGCGGGATGACCTATGAGCAAGCATATAAAAAAGGTTACATTGAACCCTCACATGCCTCTGATGTCGCCTACTGGGACAACTCATGGGGATCTGGTACTATCAATAGTAACTGGTTTTATAAACTCAGTTATATCCAGTTACGCAATATTAGTATTAACTACGCATTGCCGTCCCATATAGCTCATCAATTACTAGGAGCCCAGAGTATAAGAATAGGGTTGGAATCAACAAATGTGCTGTATTTTTATAATTCTTCCCCGAATAATATGAATCCACAGACCTTCCGGGGGGATTCACAGGACTACAGCTATTTTGAAAGGACTGCCAATCCTTATTCAAGATCTATATTCTTTAATATAAATCTCGGTTTTTAAATCATACTATATTATGAAACGTATTTTATTACCAATATTGATCGTCCTTGGGGTCCTCCTTGTTTCATGTGACAGGAGCCGATTTACGAAATTGAATCAGGACCCAACGAACGTGACACAGCCTGATTTGTCGTTCCTGTTTACTCAAGCGCTTTATAATGGGAAAAACGGTATGGAAACCACCTACACTCAGTGGTTTTATGATAATGCCGAATATATATTGCCATGGACCCAGGTAGCATCTGTAGCGACCTCCAGCCAATTAAATTTGTATGGAGAAGCAGGTGATCGCATTAGCCAGTGGTATAGCATGATGGCGCCGCTTGCTGAAATTCGTCACTATGTTGATGATGTGTATACCGGCAAAAAGCAGGTAAGTTATCAAAGGCTAAAAGCCATCACTTATCCCGTCCAAATATATTATGGATTAAGAGTAACGGATGTTTTTGGTTCTGAGCCTTATTCACAGGCCATGCAGGCTCCATATACGAATCCGCCAATGCTCACACCAAAATATGATAGTCAGGATTCACTACTTACAAAGTGGCTTGACCAACTCAATAACTCGTTACAGGTTCTTGAAACTCAACAAACCTATAACGGAAACGACGTAAATGAGATTAATCCACAAAATGAAGATTTCGTTTACAATGGTGATTGGACACAATGGGCCAAATTTATCAATTCGTTGAAATTGAGAATTGCCGTTCGACTTTTGAGCCAGGATAAACAGAAAGCTATGACTATTGTTCAGAACGTAATGAAGGACCAGTACGGACCCATTATGCAGATGAATGATAACTTTAACTGGGCTCCTGATGTTAATTATGACGGACCGGCTCAACAATATGTAACGTTTCCTCTGGGAGCGCGGAATCTGATTGCTTTTCTCAGGGAAAATAAAGATCCGCGGTTATTGGATATCTTCACCAAGAATGACTTTAACAGTATGGTCATTCAAGGTTTCTTTGATGCCGGTAAAACAAGTGATATACCTAAATACATTCAGAAAGTAGTCAACGATACCACCATTAAAGCCGGATCAATGTATCAGGGTAAAATGGTAACTCAGGACAGTACGATATTTACCGGGTGGAAATCACCCGGAGCTCCCTGGGTTCGGTATTTCGGGGCTCCGATTGCACCGGATAGTTCTCGGGCAGGTAATGTGGCTGATCAATATTTCACGACAACCAACTGGCAGCTGCAGAGTAAGCAATATGAACCAGTATCGACATATAATGTTAATATGTTCGGAACGCGACAAAACATAACCTACCCGGACATTCCCTCCAGAACGGTCACTCATCAAAATACAAATGCATACTTTCATGATTGTTTGTATTCTGCTGCAGAGACAAATCTTTACCTGGCTGAGTTTAAACTGCTCGGTGCAAATCTGCCAAATTCTGCTGAACAATATTTTCAAACAGGCATCATGCAATCGATCGAAACCTATAATTGGATGGCCCAAAACAATAACATCCCATATTATAGTACTCCATACGATACCAAATATGGTGCAAGTATTGAAAGTGCCTATAATGCTGAAAAGAACAACAATTTTCAGCAATTACTTCAGCAACCTGCCTATACACTTACAGGGAACACACAAGAAGATTTGCAAAAAGTATATATCCAGGAGTTCGTCAATTTTATGAGAAACCCGACACAACTATACGTTACAGCACGACGTAGCGGGGTTCCTGAGATGAACAGTAAATTTCTTGCACGTGAGCCCTTTTATGACGGCGGGCAGAATTTGATCATACCGCGTCGGTTCGAAGTTAATAATCCGACAAAAGACAATGTAAACTATAATAATGCCATACAAGCTTTTAAAGCCGAAGGATTTACGGCAGGAAGCAATGATCCCCAGGTATTAAATCAAGAACGTGTCTGGTATGATAAAGGTGCACCTCATTGGGGCGATGGGCCGAATTATTAATAGACGATAAAACTTTCTATCGCTAAATAACCAGCATAGAAATGAACGCTAATTTAAAAAAGGATAAACCTTCGGGTTTATCCTTTTTTATGTATGCAATTCAGGAATTGCATTAAATGATAAAATATATTCAACGCAAGCTCGACATAAGTTCCACTACCACTCTTGGTTCCTGATAGGTGCCGGGAATAAAGGACCGGAGAAAATTGAGATCTTGAAAAAAGCCATTTATCAGGCCATTGAAGATCTTCCGCCCAGAAGAGGTACTGTTTTCGTTCTCAGCCGTTTTTATCAGCTTACTTACCTGGAAATAGCCGATACCCTCGATATTTCAGTCAAAACCGTAGAAAAACATATTCGCATTGCCCTCATGCAACTCTACGAAGAGATATTCGGAGACTAACATCCCATTTTTTTCTTTCCATAGAAACACTCCTCCCTTATCCCGATTGCCCAGACCAGCCTAGTGACCTCAAGTTTCCGGAAGACCCATGTGAAAATTTCAAAGCTTCATGTGCTCAGGTGGTTCAATCCCTCATTGCTCCGTAGCAGATGAGCAACTGCATGAGATATCTGTGAGGAACCCTGCAGATTTTTTTATAGACCTGGGTAGGGTTATTCACCTTACAGTTGTTTTGTTACCAAATATAATGACAGTGTACGTATGGACGAGAATATGAATTGGGAATTGATGCGCCGGTATCTGGACGGCAGTATCACTGATGACGAGCGTCACATCTTTATGGAATGGCTCGCTGAGGATCCTGAACACCAGGAAATTGTCAACAAAATGAAATCCATTTGGCATCCGCCGTTGCGGACATCCGGTAAAGAATGGGATTTGGCGAAAGCATACGATGCCATCTGGGGAAAAATAAGAATGCAGGAGGTTTCAAATCCTGGTCATCCGGCCCATATCCAGTCCGCCGAAAAACCAGCTCCCATTACAAAACCGCGGAAGGATTCATGGGTTAGTCTCTTCATGAAAGTGGCTGCCGTATTAATGGTGGGTCTCGTTACGGCATTTATTATTTACTATACAGGAGCTTTTCGTCACAGCAAGCCAGACATCGCACTTACTTACCATACGGTTATCTCCAGGTCGGGACAACGTATTAAGCTTTCCCTCTCCGATGGTACTAAAATTGTGCTTGCCCCGGAAAGCGAGTTAAAAATACCGTCGACCTATAATCAACCCAATCGTAAGGTTCTGCTAAAGGGTGAAGCCTATTTCAGTGTCAAACATTCGGATACTCATCCTTTTCAGGTCAACATAAACCAATCCATTGTAAAAGATCTGGGCACAAAGTTCGACCTGCGCTCTTATCCATCGGAAGATCATCTAAAAGTAGTTGTCGCTCACGGCAAGGTTTCTATACAGGCTCCCGATGTTGCCCAGTCGACTCCTCTGGTCGTGACGCCCGGATATATGGGAGAAATAAATTTCAGAAAAAAATCGGCTGCTGTGACCCCGGTTGACACGAAACATTTTATGGGATGGATAGACGGCGATTTATCATTTAAAGATGCTCTTTTCCCCGAAATCGCTCGTTCACTCAAACGCTGGTATGCTCTGAAAGCGATCATATACAACCGGTCCCTTGCGGCCCAACAGATCACGACTCGCTTTTCCAGCAGGCAACCAATCGACGATGTTGCCCAGGCACTCGCATTATCTCTGAATCTGGACTATAAAATCCAGAATGATACCCTGTTTTTCTACAACAAGCGTAAACCCTAAACCAAACCGTATGCCATGAAAACAAGGCTACATTACATCACTACAACTCTGCTCGCAATGAGCTTGATGGGTGTGGTATCTACCCAAGCCATCTCTCAGGGGGCCTATAAAAATTATACGCCGCTGAGTTGGTACGCCAATCAAGGTGCATCGCAGCCAAGCTATGTTCACGCAGTATCCCTCGATGTCCACAATATGAGTCTCGTGGATGCTATACAATTGATTGCCATGAAAGGCAATGTGAGATTAACCTATAATAAAAGTCTACTCCCAAAAAATAGGCGTGTGTCGCTTAACCTGGAAAAATCGTCGGTAGTCGATGCTATAAACAAGGTATTGGACAACACCGGTCTGATGGCTTACGCGTCGCCATCCGGCCAGATTGTCTTCATCAGCGCACCTGAAAAGAAAAAAGAAAATCTGGACCATTACGTCATTCAGCACACTGTTACAGGTACAGTAACTGATGGGCAGACAGGTGAAGCGTTACCAGGTGTAAATGTTTTGGTAAAAGGAACCAACACAGGAACGGCTACAGATCCCAAAGGGAACTATTCTCTTGACGTTCCCTCGCCTACGGATACCCTGATTTTCTCTTACATAGGTTACGTAACACAGACTATACCTGTTGACGGTCAGTCTACAATCAATGTAAAATTGCAATCGGGCGCGATCAGCGGTAAAGAACTCGTAGTTACAGCCTTCGGCGTTCAGAGACAGAAACGATCCCTCGGCTATGCCGTTACTCAGGTAGGTAGTCAGGACGTCTCAACGGTAAAGCAAACAAACGTTGTCAATTCCCTGGAAGGACGTGTTCCTGGCCTGGTAATCACGCAATCATCCAGCGGACCAGGCAGTGGTACAAGAGTCATTATCCGTGGAGATAATTCATTGACCGGTAATAACCAACCTTTGTATGTCGTCGACGGGGTTCCTGTTGACAATTCAGGCTTTGGTTCGGCAGACGGTTCGTCAACCGCTGAATATTCCAGAATCGATTATGGTACTGGTATATCAGATATCAACCCTGATGATATTGCTTCCATAACAGTACTGAAAGGACCAAATGCGGCCGCTCTTTACGGTTCCAGAGCATCTAATGGGGTTATACTCATAACGACTAAAAAGGGACGGGCTACTAAGGGACTCGGAGTATCCTACTCTTCTAACTTTACCGTTGAAAATCCTCTAATCCTGCCAAAGTTCCAGAACGTGTATGGCCAGGGAAGTGAAGGTAATACCTACACCGATCTGTCAAACCTGATGAATTATGGTGGTTCGTGGGGTGCCAAGATGGATGGAAGCAACCAGTTGGCCTGGACAGGCAAGAAAGTGCCTTATGTCGCGCAACCAAACAATGTCAAGGATTTCTTCAGAACAGGCGGTACGATTATTAATACACTCGCACTGGAAGGCGGCAATAACAAAGCTACCATGCGTGTGTCGTATACCAATACGAAGGCAAATTCCATTGTGCCTAATTCGGGTCTGACCAAGCAGAATTTTGATATGCGTGGGACGGCAAATCTGACTGATAAATTTAGCATTGACTCAAAAGTAACATATTTCTATCAGCAGGCTGAACACCGGATTACCCAGGGTACAGAAGGTATTATGGCTTATGTTTACCTGATACCGCGCAATCTGAACATTAACGATCTGAAAAATTATCAGAATCCGCAAAATCTTTCTGTAAATTCATGGGCTAACGGTCAGGGAAACCCCTACTGGGTAGTCAATCATGACGTTAACAGGGATTATCGTAACAGGGTTACAGGCTTCCTGAAAGCCAATTATAACTTCACACCGTACCTGTCAGCCTTTGTAAGAGTTGGAACCGATCAGGTAAGCCAAAAGATTGAAACGGTTAATCAACCGGGTCACTGGTTCTATCAGTCAGGTCGTTTCAATTACGGAACAACGAAAACCGGGGAAACCAATACGGATTTCTTAGTGACCTTTAATAAAGGACTTACCAGCATGATTCACGCAGACATTTTTGTCGGCGGTAACTACCGACTGGACACTTACTCAGGACAGAGTGTATACGGGGAAAATTTCAAGATACCTACCAAGGCAACCATTGCCAGTGCAAATATCGTATCGCCAAGCTACACCCCGACCCAGATGAAAAGGGTAACATCATTGTATGGTTCGGCTGAATTCTCATACAATGATATGGTTTACCTGGATCTGACAGGCCGTAATGACTGGTCATCGACCTTACCTAAAAATAACTGGTCGTATTTCTATCCATCAGCCAGTCTATCGTTTGTCCTCAACGATTTTGTTGATCCCAACCATAAATTTCTGGATTTCTGGAAAGTACGTGGAAGCTGGGCACGGGTTGGTAATGACACAAATCCTTACCAATTAACAAATGCATTCAACCTGTCCGCTACAACGGATTCGTACCTGGGACTGCCAATTCTGACCAGACCTTCCGTATTGAATAATGTTAATCTGAAACCCGAACAGGTAACTTCAACGGAAGTAGGAACGGAAGCGCGGTTCTTTGAGAACAGATTACATTTTGATCTTTCTCTGTACAATATCATCTCCGATAATCTGATAATGGATGTACCGATTTCTCAGTCCACCGGTTACAGTCAGTTTCATACCAACGTTGGTCAAATTTCCAATAGAGGTATCGAAGTAACGCTGGGCGGTATGCCGGTCGAAACCACCAACTTCAACTGGGATATCTCGGTGAACTTTGCGCACAACCAGAATAAGCTGGATCGTCTTATCAAAGGACTGGATAATTTTATCTTCACCACAACCAATAGTGGTACGGTTACTGTACAGGCAACTGCCGGTGGTGGTTACGGAGATATTATGGGTACAACCTGGATGCGCTCACCCGATGGACAAATTGTTGTTGACGCCAGCGGAAGACCACTTGCTACGCCCGACAAAGCTCATCTGGGTAACTACCAGCCAAATTGGACGGGTGGTCTTTCCAACTCGTTCTCTTACAAGAACTTCAACTTAAGAGTATTGGTTGATGCTCGTTTTGGCGGCCAGTTGTATTCCGGAACAGACGCCCAGATGGATGCGGCAGGCGTATCTGCAAGATCGTTGCAATATCGCTCCAGCGGAATTGTAGTGAATGGTGTGGTAAATGCAGGTACTGCGGCTTCACCAAATTATGTGAAGAACACCAAGAAGATTTCCGCAGAACAGTATTGGGGTGCTTACAGCGGCATTGCCTCAAATTATATCTATGATCAGACGAATGTCAGGTTGAGAGAGGCATCGCTCACCTATTCACTCCCCCAAAGATTACTGGACCGTACCCCGCTGAATCAGGTTACCATCGGTCTGGTGGGCAGAAACCTGTTCTTCTTCTACAAGAAAAGTCCGAACTTTGATCCGGAATCAAGCTTCAGTACCAGCAATTTTGCGCAGGGGGTTTTATTCGATAACCTTCCTACAACGCGCCAGGTTGGTCTCGATATTAACGTAAAATTCTAGTCTCCCGAAAGCTTTCGGGACAAATGAGAATGATTATGAAAACAACAAAATACATACTGGCAATCCTCATGTTGGCCGGGTTGATGTCTTGCACCAAGATGCTGGATTTTTCAGGGATCAATAAGGATCCGAACGCTATCACGGCCGATGAGGCTAGTGCAAAGTACTTTCTGACGCCTGTCGAATACCAACTGTATGCTCCAAACCGGTACCCGTACTGGAGGGCACAGTTGATCCATGGCGACCGTTTCGCAGGGTATTTCACCTTTGGTTTTAATGGATCCTGGTGGTCCGGTGAAGAGGCATATTCCTATGATAGTGGGTATACCGATGCGGCATACGACTGGCTCGCCGGTTATTTCGAAACCTTGGATAATTTTATGAAACTGACCGGCAAAAATGGCACGTTCGCGAACCCGAAGATGTATGCCGTTGGTCAGATTCTCAAAGGTTTGTACTTCGAAAAGTTCACCGAAACCTTTGGAATGATCCCGTATTCACAGGTCGGAGATCCTTCGATACTTACTCCTAAGTTCGATACCCAGGAGGATATCTATAAGGGTATTATCACCGGATTAGATTCGGCCATGACTACGATTGGAGATGCATCAACAACGGGTAACGGCATAAATGACATTGGGTCAAATGATGTCTTTTGTCACGGAGATCTCCAGCTTTGGAAAAAACTGGCCAATACCGTGAAATTACGGATCGCTTTAAGAGCCTACGGTGCTCCAGGAAACGACTTCTCAACTGCTGCTATAAAGCAGGCGATGGGTGCGCCGTTGCTGGATGCGACCAGTGGCGACATAACAATGGAAAAGGATAATGTGATCAGCCAGTGGAACAGCGCCTGTTATGGGGATATCTGGTATAATTTTGGGACCGGCTCCGACTGGAAAGTTTCTGAACCGCTGATCAATTTTCTCAGAGACAACAACGATCCAAGGCTGAGCAAATATGCTAAACCTGCGGCAGGTGGAACAGTCACATGGGTACGACCGAATCAATCTTCCAGTACTTATAATATATTTCCGAAGCTCACTAATTTTGTCCTGCAGACCCTGACTAATGAAGGCGTCCAGTATACCAAAGCCGGGACTGCAGATTCTATAGTAGTGACCGTACCGGAAAATCAATATTACATAGGACAACCAGTCCGCCTTAGTAGTTTTGTACAGCCTTACGTTGCCGATCAATTCTTCTCAGATCCTGCAGAAGAAATCATCCAGCAAAAAGGGCAGGGAAAACCGATCTTCCCCGAAGTTGTGATGACTTCCGCAGAATCCTATTTCATGCAGGCTAAAGCTGTAGTTATGGGTCTGGCCAGCGGTGATGCCAACCAGCTCTATCAGGACGGTATCACCCAGGCCATGAAATTGTGGGGGGTAAGTGATGCCGATATCCAGGCCTATCTCGGTTCCAACGCGTCTCTGGCAAGCTTAACAGGCTCCAAAACTTCCGACCTGCAGAAAATAGCTATCCAACGCTGGATCGCATCCTACACCGATGGGTTTGAAGGCTGGGCTGTCGTGCGCAAATCGGGTTATCCTGCCGTTTTGGCTAACGGAGTCTCCGATGCAGATCTTTACGGACTGGGCACTATCAATGGTGATTATCCAACCCGCATGCGCTATGGAAACTCTGTCAAGGATAATAATGGCGCCAACTATCAGCAGGCCGTATCCGCACAAGGCCCGGATATGCAGAATACCCTGTTATGGTTTGAGAAAAAGTAACTGATAACGCTTTGGGAACTAAGGGGAGCCTCGGCTCCCCTTTTTTTGTGCAATAGCCCTGAAAACTAATTACAACATGATCAAATCTTGATACACAGGCGTTCATCAGCACAAAAAAAGTTAAACTTTCTGTCCCATCACCTTATGTGTTTACAATTTGCTTCATTATTATAAAGTCTGAAATCAAATTGATCCAATTAGAATATTATGTGATCACCTATGCCAACTCGTAAGGATTTTCTCAAAACCAGTGCACTCGCAGCCGCTGGTCTCGTTACTCTGCCTCTCAAGTTCCCTTTTATCGAACCCTCCGGCTTCACAAGTAAACGTCCCAGGCCATCCGAACGGTTGTTTACCAGCAAAGCTGTCGAAGATACGATCAGAGAGGTCACAAAAGCGCTGCCAAACCGGAAACTGGCGTGGCTCTTTGAGAATTGTTTTCCCAACACGCTGGATACAACGGTTGAATTTGAAATGAAGGACGGCCGCCCGAACACTTTTGTCATCACCGGCGATATCAAAGCCATGTGGCTCCGGGATTCCTCGGCTCAGGTCTGGCCCTACCTGCCCCTGACTCCGAAGGATGCACACCTCCGGCAGTTGATTGCCGGCGTTGTGAACCGGCAAACCCAATGCATCCTGATTGATCCATACGCCAATGCTTTTAATAAGAAACCTACCGGAAGTGAATGGGACAGCGATCATACCGAGATGAGTCCGTGGCTGCACGAACGCAAGTGGGAGATCGACTCACTCTGCTACCCTATCCGACTGGCTCACGGTTACTGGAAAACAACCGGTGACACGTCTGTTTTCGATGCCGACTGGAAAAAAGCCATGGCTGTGATTGTTAAAACGTTCCGGCAGCAGCAACGCAAGCATGATCATGGCCCGTATCATTTTCAGCGGACAACTCCTAATCCCTACGACACCCAGTCCCTGGGAGGCTATGGTAATCCCGTTAACCCTGTGGGCCTTATATGTTCAATGTTTCGCCCTTCGGACGACGCTACGTTCCTGCCCTTTCTGATTCCATCCAATGCCTTTGCCGTCGTTTCCCTGCGACAATTATCGGAGATCAGTCGTAAAGTGACAAGAGATGCCAGCTTTGCAACTGAGTGCAGTAATTTTGCCAACGAAGTGGAGCAGGCGTTGCAGCGATATGCGTTGAGTGAACATGACCAATATGGAAAGATCATTGCCTATGAAACGGACGGCTTTGGCAATCATCTGTTCATGGATGATGCCAATGTGCCCGATCTCCTCGGGTTGCCTTACCTGGGTTATCTAAAAAAGGATGATCCGCTGTACAAGCGCACCCGTGCCTTTGTACTCAGCAACAGCAATCCGTTCTTTTTCAAGGGAACAGCAGCCGAAGGCATCGGCAGCCCCCATACCGGGTTAGACCGCATATGGCCGATCGGCATCACCATGCGCGCGCTCACCAGCACCGACGAGACGGAAATGCGTCATTGTATCGATATGCTCCTGCGGTCGACGGCTGACACCGGTTTCATGCATGAGTCATTCGATAAAGATGACCCTTCAAAATTTTCCCGTTCCTGGTTTGCATGGGCCAATACCCTGTTCGGAGAGATGGTTCTCCACATGTATCACGAGCATCCGAAGGTTCTGGGTGTTTAGGAAAATATGGAATGACAGGCAAGCTTTCGGCTGTCAGCATTCAGCCTGCTGATCAGAAACCCGTTGATTCTCCAATATTACTTTAATACGCACACTAACACTTAAACAAAAATAATTATGAGTAAACTGGTTATCGGTATCGACATCGGTGGTACCAATACGCGACTTGGAATAGTTAACGAGGATGGTGAAATCCTGAATGAGAGTTCATTTTCAACCAGTGCGTATGATGAGATAGATGATTATCGGAAAGCACTTCAGGATCATGCGGCTCAGCTTATCAAATATGCTGATGATCGCGGTATCGGGAAGATTGTGGGAATTGGTATTGGTGCTCCCAATGGCAATTATTATAACGGTTCCATTGAAGATGCCCCGAATCTCAGGTGGAAAGGTACGCTTCCACTGGCTAAAAACATGGAAGATCATTTCAACATTACCTGCCGGCTAACCAACGATGCTAATGCTGCCGCTCTTGGTGAAATGTTATTTGGCTCGGCAAAAGACTACAAGGACTTCATCGTCATCACCCTCGGCACCGGTCTTGGCAGTGGTATTGTAGTCGGGGGACAAATGGTTTATGGGCATGATGGCTTTGCCGGCGAGGTAGGTCACAGCACGGCTGTATATGGCGGTCGCCAGTGTGGATGTGGCCGCAAAGGCTGCCTTGAGACCTATGCTTCAGCCACGGGCATCAAACGAACCGTTGCCGAACTGCTTGCCAACAGCATTGAACCGTCATCCCTGCGAAAAATTCCTTTTAATGCACTCGATGCCAGGGTCATCTTTGAAGAAGCACAGAAAGGGGATTCTATTGCGATGCAAGCTTTTGAATACACCGGTGATATGCTTGGACGTGCACTTGCCAACGCCGTTGTTTACACCTCTCCGGAAGCCATCATACTGATGGGCGGCCTTGCAGAGGCCGGCAAACTTATTCTCGATCCTACTAAAAAAAGTATGGAAGAAAATATGCTCAACCTGTACAGGGGAAAAGTGAAGCTTTCTGTTTCGAGCCTCAAAGCTCACAACACCGCTTTGCTTGGTGCCGCGGCTATTGTCTGGCAGGAACCGGCAAGCTGATCAGATAACTAATTTAAGGGTCAACCATCTTTATTTGTAGTACCAACTGTACGGTGTTTCACTTCCAATAATACATAAAGGTATCGTTATGGGAAAGAATCAATCACGTAGGGAATTCATCAAAAGCAGTTTATCTCTCGCAGCACTGCCCCTTATCGGCCTGCCAAAACGTTTTGAGACTCTGTCAGAATCTTTTTTTAACAACACCGATTTGAAGCAGGATTCTGAACTTTCAAAAAGAGTCGATGAGCTGATCAGCAAAATGACCCTCAAGGAGAAAATCAGCCAGATGCAATATGATGCGCCGGCAATTCCACGGCTGAATATCCCGGCCTACAACTGGTGGAATGAAGGTCTTCACGGTGTTGCACGGGCAGGACTTGCAACCGTGTTCCCACAGGCAATCGGGATGGCGTCAACCTGGAATACGGGCCTGATGCACAGGGTATCTACTGCTATCTCGGATGAGGCACGTGCCAAGCACTCTGCATTTCTCAAACGCGATATTCACAGCATCTATACCGGTCTTACCTTCTGGTCGCCCAACATCAACCTCGTCCGTGATCCCCGCTGGGGACGGGGTCAGGAAACATACGGTGAGGATCCGTATCTGACCGGCCATATTGCCGTCGCATTTATTCGAGGCATGCAGGGAGATGATCCCAAATACCTGAAACTGGTAGCCACTTCCAAACACTTCGCCCTTTATAGTGGTCCCGAGCCGGCGCGTCACGATATAAACGTCAAAGCCAGCGATTATGATCTCTATGATACCTACCTGCCGGCATTCCGAACCACTATCGATGAGGCGAATGTCCAGTCGGTGATGTGTGCCTATAATAGTTTCCGCGGTTATCCATGCTGCGGCAATAACGTGCTGCTCCATCGTATTCTGCGTGAACAGTGGAAATTCGACGGATATGTCGTCTCGGACTGCTGGGCAATCAGTGATTTTGTAAGCGGGCACCATGCCTCGGCCAATGCCAAAGAGGCGGCAGCCCTGGCCCTCAAACGCGGAACCGATCTGAATTGTGGCGTCACGTTTAAGCATCTCGACGAATCTGTCAAGGCCGGACTGGTCAACGAAAGCGAAATAGACAAGGCGCTGCACCGGTTATTTACTGCGCGGTTCCGTCTTGGAATGTTTGATGATCCGTCCGAGGTATCTTTTGCGAATCTCCCCTACTCGGTGGTCGACAGCGAAGATCACCGTCAGCTGGCCCTGCAGATGGCACGTGAATCCATCGTTCTCCTTAAAAACGAACCGGCCGCCCCAAACACCAAGCCGATACTTCCTCTGTCCAAAGATCTTAACTCATTGGCGATCATTGGTCCGAATGCTAACGATTACGATGTCATGCTTGGTAACTATCACGGCACACCGTCAGACCTGGTTACTCCACTCGAAGCCATCACTTTTAAAGTATCGGCGATTACCGAAATAAAATATGCCCAGGGGTGTGAGTTGGTCGAAGGTTTTCCACATATGGTTCGCGTGCCATCCGAATATCTCGCGCCCTCACATGGCAACGGCAAGGGACTGTACGGCGAATATTTCGACAACCAGGAATGGAAAGGGGAACCGGCCATCAGCCGCGTGGACAACGACATTCATTTCATCTGGCTGGATAACACGCCCGTTAATCACAAGATGGCCGCTAAATTTTCGGCCCGGTGGACGGGTACTATCAAAGCTCCGAAAACCGGCAAATATACTATAGGAATCAGTGCTCACAACATTGGCCACATGTATTTCGAAGGCGAGAAAAAGGTCGATTTCAATAACGAGCACGAGCCGGAACTGCGCTCATTTGAAGCCGATCTGACAAAGGGGAAGGAATATAAAATAAAGATTGAATTCGCCAACTACGGAGCCGACCCGCAAATCAGACTGATGTGGAGCATCCCGAATGAAAACATGCTTGAAGAAGCGGTAGAAGCAGCTAAATCTTCGGATGCCGTGCTCATGTTCCTCGGGCTTAGTCCACGCCTGGAAGGTGAAGAGATGAAGGTCGATCTGGATGGATTCAAGGGCGGGGACCGTACCAAACTGACGCTCCCTGAAACGCAAATTGAACTGATTAAAAAGGTACAGGCAGTTGGCAAACCTACTGTTCTGGTCCTGCTGACCGGCAGTGCCGTCTCTTTTGCCTGGGCAAGGGATCACACTCCTGCTATCCTTCAGTCCTGGTATGGCGGCGAAGCAGGAGGTCCTGCCTTAGCCGATGTTCTCTTCGGTGATTATAATCCGGGCGGACGCCTGCCTTTCACTATTTATGAGTCGGTCGATGACCTCCCGCCGTTTGAAGACTACGATATGAAAGGCAGAACCTACCGGTACTATGAGGGCAAGCCATTCTACCCGTTTGGATACGGACTCAGCTATACTCATTTCACTTACAGCGACCTGCAACTGCCGTCTTCAGTCGAAACCGGCAAGGATGCTGAATTGAGCGTTGTCGTCCGGAATGATGGCAATCGTGATGGGGATGAAGTGGTTCAGATATACCTCTCCTATCCCAAGGCCAAATCAAAGGCTCCGATTCGGGCGCTGAAAGGCTTCAAACGTGTCCATCTCAAAACAGGTGAATCGAAGACCGTAACATTCAAATTGAAAGCCGAAGACCTTGCACTCGTCAATCTGCGGGGTGAACGTGAGATTCATCCCGGTGAGCTTGCCGTACATGTCGGCGGCAAGCAGCCTGGGTTCAAAGGGATCATCGATGCCTCCACGACCCAGGTAGTAAGCGGCACATTGCGTCTCAAAGGCAGGCAAGTAACGCTTGTAGGATAACCTGCTAATGTTCTCAGACCTCCAAGGTTTTTAAAAACCCTGGAGGTCTTTCCCAATACTGATACGTGAAGATTATTAACAATCATTATCTCGAAGTTTATGAAACAAGGATTAATTCCAATTCTCAGAAAAGCGGTATATGTTTCTACGATTATCGCTGCCGGTCTGTCACTATCTGCCTGTAATCAAGGCTCTGAGACCGCCGGTAAACCCGAAGCCGAACCCGTGAACTATGTCGATCCGTTTGTTGGTACAGGTGGCCACGGACATACGTATCCGGGGGCAACCGTACCTTTTGGTATGGTCCAGGTTAGCCCTGACAACGGACAGTCAGGGTGGGATTACTGTTCCGGATACCACTATCCCGACAGCACGATCGCGGGATTCAGCGTCACCCATCTCAGCGGTACCGGAATCGGCGACCTGGCCGACCTTTCCTTCATGCCATTTGACGGAACAAAAGTCGATACAGCCCGGGGCGCAGTCTATTCCCACTATTCACATGCCAATGAATCGGCCGAACCCGGTTTTTACAAAGTCACTTTGGACAACGGCATCAGCGTCTCGCTCACTGCCAGCCCCCGTGTCGCCTTCTATCAGTATAAATTCCCAAACAATGATCAACCGGCGGTATCCCTTGATCTGGGCTTTGCCATCAATTGGGACAAACCGACCGGGACCTACATTCACATGGTCAACGATACACTTGTAACCGGATACCGCATGTCAACCGGATGGGCGAAAGATCAACGCGTGTATTTTGCCGCGGCATTCTCACAACCCATCAAAAAATTTGTAGCCGTCAATAAAGGACAGATTGTGACCGGGCAGTCGGAAGTGAAAGGAACCAAAACACACGGCTTCTTCATATTTAATTCCAAATCCGGTACCCCCCTGCTTCAAAAGGTCGGGATATCCTCCGTAAGCATCGAAAATGCGACCGAAAACCTGGAGAAGGAAGTTCCATCGTGGGATTTCAAAGAGGTACGGGAAACAGCCTGGAACAGTTGGAAAAAACAGATGGGTAAAATCGATGTTCAGTCGGATAACATATCCCATCTCCGGACCTTCTATTCGGCGCTCTATCACACCATGCTGGCGCCCACCCTGTTCATGGATGTAAACGGGCAATATCAGGGAGCTGACGGCAAGGTTCACACGGCAAAAGATTTCGTTAACTACAGCACATTCTCCCTGTGGGACACCTTCCGCGCGGAACATCCGCTTCTCACCTTCCTTGAACCGGATCGGGTAAACGATATGATCAATTTCATGCTGGCTTTTTACCAGCAGCACGGTTTGTTGCCCGTGTGGGAACTGACCGGTAATGAAACAAATACGATGATCGGATATCATGCCATACCGGTGATCACCGACGCCTATTTCAAGGGATTCCGGAAGTTTAATGTCGAGGAGGCATTCGAGGCCATGAAAAAGAGCGCCAATGAAGAAAACGAAGGCGTCAAACTCTTCAACAAATACGGTTATGTTCCTTCTGATAAAGAAACCGAGTCCGTTTCCAAAACGCTTGAATATGCCTACGACGACTGGTGCATAGCGCAGATGGCCAAGGCGCTTGGCAAGGAAGCTGATTACAAGGAATACTATAAGCGCTCGCAGTACTTCCACAATCTTTACGATCCAACAACAGGTTTCATGCGTCCCAAACTTGCAAACGGGAAATGGGAGACACCGTTTGATCCGCTTGCTGCTCCGACTAGTTTCAGCAAACGAAATTATACGGAAGCAAACGCGTGGCAATATCTTTGGTTCGTTCCGCAGGATATTCCGGGCCTTGTAAAATTGATCGGAGGAAATAAGCAATTTTCGACGCGCCTGGACACCTTGTTTACCACGCAGCCGCATGTCCACAATGGCGGTATCGCTGACATGAGCGGACTCATCGGCCAGTATGTTCAGGGCAATGAACCGGATCAGCAGACTCCCTACCTGTACGATTATGTAGGTGATGCATGGAAAACGCAATCTGTCATCCATACCATCGTCGATTCTCTCTATAAGGATACTCCGGATGGTCTGCCCGGTAATGAAGACTGCGGCCAGATGTCGGCCTGGTACGTGTTCAGTGCACTTGGCATCTACCCGGTGAATCCTGCAAACGGAGTTTATGCCATTGGCAGCCCGTTATTTTCAAAGGCCACCATCCATCTGGGTAATGGAAAAGATTTTACCATCGAGGCGGACGGCGTTTCGGATCAAAATGTATATATCCAGTCGGCAACCCTGAATGGACAAAACTACGACAAACCGTATATCACCTATGATGATATCATGAACGGTGGCACCCTGGCCTTTAAAATGGGACCACAGCCCAATAAACAATGGGGATCATCGCCTGAAGATACCCCGCCACTCTCAGCATTTAATAAATAGAACTCTTTTCCGTGCCCCTCCGTGCTTCCGTGGCATTTTTAAATATTATTGCCGTGGAGGCACGGAATGTCACAGAGGAAAAATCATATTAAGCACATTTACAATTAATCACATATGAAAAGATCATTTAGCAGGTTCTTGGTTCTGGTTTTCATTGCAGGTATCATGGCAGGATTCTCTGTCGACTGCAATGCGCAGGCCTTACCGGCCGATAATGCCCCTGTGAACCGCCAGTTGTGGGCTAATAAAGCAAAACAGGCCTTTTTGCACGCATGGAACGGGTATAAGAAATATGCCTGGGGACATGATCAGTTGAAACCGCTCTCACACAGTTACTACGACTGGTATTCGCGTTCACTTCTGATGACCCCCGTTGATGCTTTCGACACCATGAAACTCATGCACCTGAATAAGCAGGCGGCCGAGGCAAAAAAACTTATCTTCAGCAAGCTCTCTTTTGATGTCGATTCATACGTGTCCACCTTCGAGATTACGATCCGCATGCTCGGCGGTTTGCTGTCATCATACGAACTGGATCACGACAAACGCTTTCTTGATCTCGCACGTGACCTCGGTAATCGTATGCTCCCGGCTTTTGATACGCCGACAGGAATGCCTTATGAATATGTGAACCTGAGAACCGGTCAAACCAAAGGTGATGTGAACAGCAGTGCGGAGATTGGCACACTGATACTCGAGTTTGGCACGCTTAGCAAGCTTACCCATGATCCTGTGTATTATAACAAGGCAAAAAAAGCCATCGTGACTCTGTATAACCACCGATCGTCAATCGGGTTGGTCGGGACCACCATCAATGTTAAGACGGGGAAATGGGTCAATACCGACAGCCACGTAAGCGGCGGCATCGACTCGTATTACGAATACCTGATCAAAGCCTGGAAGTTATTCGGGGACAAGCAATTCAAGACCATGTATGACAACACCATACATGCGGTCAATAAATACGTGGCCGATTCGGTATCAACCGGTTTATGGTACGGACATGTGGATATGAATACGGGTAAGCGCACAGCAACCCATTTTGGAGCGCTCGATGCTTACTTCCCCGCAGTTCTTGCCTTAGGTGGTGATCTACACCGTGCCGAATTGCTCGAAACGTCTTGCTACAAGATGTGGATGGTGGCTGGTGTGGAACCCGAGCAGCTCGATTATTCGGATATGAAGATCATCAATCCATCCTATGCATTACGCCCGGAAAATCTGGAATCGGCCTATTATCTCTACCACTACACGAAAAACCCCCTCTATCTGAAGCGCGGCAGGAACATGTTTGCCAGCATTCTCAAATATTGCCGTACGGATGATGGTTTTGCCGCACTCAAGGATGTGCGGACCAAGACACAGGAAGATTACATGGAGAGCTTCCTGTTTGCGGAGACCTTTAAATACGCGTACCTGCTGTTTGCCCCTCCATCAACACTCGATTTCAACAAAATCATCTTCAACACCGAGGCCCATCCGTATCGGCGCAATGTAAAATAGCATGATATCGGCCGCGGATCTTCGCGGATTTAAAATAATTTTTGTAGGGGCAATCATTATGTGTAGGGGCAATCACGGGGGATTGCCCCTACACATTAAAACCTTCCACTAATACTGATATGCACTTTCCCGTTATCGATGGAGGTATTTGCCGATTTGGCGTACGTAAAACGGAGCTGACCCAGAGCCGTATGGACGGAGAATCCGAGACCGTAGGAATATAACCGCTGAACGATACTTCCTGTACGCACCAATCCCGCATGCATGGGCGGACGATAATAGGTACCGGCTGCTCCGAAAATAAATCCATAGGCCCGTGCTTCCAGCAGGTAGCGCCATTCCACGTCTCCCCAGAGCATTCGGGAGGCAGAAAACTGTTCTTCGGCATACCCACGCAGAGATTCGGCACCCCCGAAGCGATACAGATCACTCTGAAAATAAGGCCCTGCCTGAAGTACAAAGGCATGAATCGACGGTGTGATGACCTGTCTTCGAAACACCCGGAAGTAGGGCTGAGCATCCACATGCAGCGACTGATACCGAATCCGCTGTCGGGATATCCCGGCAAGCGTATCCTGGTTGATCCACTTGAATCCGGTTTCCGCACTAAAACTGACCTGTAGTCCACGCGTTGGATTATCCAGATAATCGACGTTCTGGTATTGCACTCCGAAATCGAGCAGGCTCACTGATGCATCCACGACCGGGTATTCCAGGGATCCCTGACCACTTACCGCCGTTACTTCTCGCCTCACTCCCAACGAAAGTCGGGTTGTAGAATTCAACTGGTAATCGGTTGAGACATGAATAGATCGCTGCTGATAGCTGCTGTCTTGCTGATAGAATCGAAAGTTGAAACCTGCTCCGAGTGGCAGACCAAACAAAAAATCCTGGTGATACCCACCCTGGAAACGAGTAACATATTGCTGCAATCGCTGGAACGACAGATCAAGTGCAGAGCCATCCCAGATGGCATTTTTCACGGACAAATGACCGGTGCCAACGATGATGTTGCTTTGGCCCGCCCTGGGTACATAACCCACAATCAGATCAAACGAATTGGTGTTCTTTTCTACAACCGGATAGGCCGCATAATATTTGTCTCCTTTCTTTACGATACTGGCTTCTCCTACTTTCGTGAACAGATCCGAATTTTGCAGATTTTCCCGGCCCGTTTCCAACTCTCTGTCTGTGATGATGGATGAGTCTCTGATACCTGCGATCCTGGTCAGATATGAGGCGTCGTTATACCGGCGCCCCGTAAAAATCACCCCGGTAACCCAGACCTGGTCCCCGGCTGATACCCTGATATATGCCGACACATTGCCGGTTTTCGGATCCGGGTCCAATGAATCGACGACTCCTTTGGCAAACAGGTATCCTTTATGGGAGAGCTCGCCAATCACATCTTCGATGAATGCGTTGAGGTGACTCGCTTCATACGCATCACCCTGATAGAGATGATTTTCTTTCTTCAACTGATCCATATCATACCCGGAAATCAGTTGCTCCTTGTCTAAATGTACCTGAACTAATCCCCAGCGGTATCTCTGCCCCTGACGGACGTATACGACAATCTTATGTGATTTTTTTCGGGATGGCAGCATGATAGAATCGACTCGTGCATCAAAATGGCCATCCTCATAGAGATAAGTCAGGACCTGCTCCCTGGTTTTGGATCGTAACCTGCCATCCGGTGTCCCCTCCGGCACCCTGACCTTCAGTTTTTTCTCCTTTTGTGAATGGAAATGCAGGATCACGCGGTAATCCACGGCCTTCTCCTGTGCATAGCTACGCACAGAAAAGCAGGCCGTCACAAAAAGACTCAGGATGATATAACCAAGATGTAAAACGGGTGTTCGCATGTTAAAATCGGCTGGCGGCCAGACGGTTCTCAATCGTCAGACCGCTTAATGATTACATTCCATGGAAGATATCCGAATCATGGACAATACGCACCCTGATAATAATTTTGAATGTTGAATTATATCCACCTTCGCTAAAGCTATGATGGATGATAAATTTTGAATTGAATCCCGTTCATCGGGTTGATGGCATACAATGGGGGTTGCCAGATTTTCACATATGAATTTATATGTGCGCTTTGGGGGATGGGTAATCACAGGGGGTGTGGGTAATCTCGGGGGTGTGGGTAATCACAGGGGGATAGTTGCCCAAAGAGTGTGTCTGTGAACTAACAAAGAAGGGCCCCAATGTGTAGAAGGGCCCCATGTGTAGTTTTGAAGGTGCAAACCAAAACCAAAACACACAAGAAAGGAGCCCTTATGGAATTTACCAAAGTACAACTCAAGACCCTGATTGGCAATCATATTGAGCGGGAAGGTGGTCTTCAAGAGGTCATGGAAATGATGCTCAACGCGATGATGAAATCCGAGCGTACGGCCCATCTGGAAGGGGCCGAAGGCAATAAGGCCAATGGGTATCGTTATGGAAAAACCTACGGACAGGGACGCATTCTCGAGCTTCGTATCCCCCGGGATCGCAACGGAGAGTTTTACCCGAAAGTCCTGGCCCTGCTGCGCAGCCAACAGGCGGAGATCGATCAGTTGGTTAGCGCTTTGTATGGACAAGGCCTGACCCAGCGACAAATCGGTCGGATCTTCGATGATTTGTACGGGCGACACTACAGCCCCTCGACGATCTCGCGGATGATCGAGTGGATGAGAGAGGAAGTGGGTAATCACAGGGGGTGGGTAATCACAGGGGTGTGGGTAATCACAGGGGTGTGGGTAATCACGGGGGTGTGGGTAATCACGGGGGTGTGGGTAATCACGGGGGTGTGGGTAATCACGGGGGTGTGGGTAATCGCGGGGGTGTGGGTAATCGCGGGGGTGTGGGTAATCACGGGGGTGTGGGTAATCGCGGGGGTGTGGGTAATCGCGGGGGTGTGGGTAATCGCGGGGGTGTGGGTAATCACAGGGGATTACCCCTACGTACAAACCCCATTTCCTTGCCTTTTTATCCTTTCATCCGCACCTGGAAACGAGTGTTGAATCCTCTTATACTTACGGCTGTGGCAACAACTCTTTTACAAAATTCGGTATCGCAAACGCCCCCCGATGCACTTCTTTATTGTAATACTGCATCTTTACGTTGAGAGTTGGCAGACCTTGCTCGACTCTGGTTAGCACTTCTTCGGAAAGCGGATCGATACCTTTGCTGGCGTAGGCCATGGACCACATACCGGTCGGATAGAGCGGGATGTACGCCAGGTACATTTTGGATACTGCGAATACTTCATCAAGAATGGAAAACAGGCCGGAGATGCTTTCGTGGTAAGATGGCACCCAGGGACTTTCAGTCTGTGCCGTGAGAATTCCATTATCAGTTAGTGCATTGTAGCAGGCATCGTAAAAATCTTTTTTGAACAATCCCTCTGCCGGTCCTACCGGGTCGGAGCCGTCGATGACGATGACATCATATGGTTCGGTTACGTTTTTGACGAATGCGATGCCGTCTTCGTACAGGACATTCAACTTTGGATTGTCGAAATCACCGACATCAGGCAGAAATTGTTTGGAGGCTCTCACCACGACTTCATCGATCTCCACCATATCGACGTGTTTCACGCCTGGATGACGCAGCACTTCGCGGGCAGAACCGCCGTCTCCTCCGCCGATGATGAGCACACGCTTGGGATCAGGATGAGCGAATAAGCCGACGTGGATCATCATCTCGTGGTAGACGAACTCGTCTTTTTCGGAGAGCATGACCATGCCGTCGATCGTCATGAGATTACCCCACGTATCGGTATCGTAGACTTCGACCATTTGATAGGGACTTTTTTCAGAAAAGAGAACCCGGTTTACTCCTACAGTGAGTCCGGTTGTGCCGTTGTAGTATTCGTTGTATTGGAAAGCCATCAAAAAAAGTAGTAAAAATTAATAATTAGCGGTTATAATAAATACATAGGGGCGATTCGCGAATCGCCCCTATGTCAAAAATTATCTAAAAAATTATCATTTATACCAGAGCACGGCTCCGGCAAATACAGATCCGCAGTTTTCAACGACGTGCTCGCTGCCTACGGAATGGATCTGTTTTAGTTCCCGGTTGCGGTATTCGAACGCGTCGACAACCATTTGCCGAACGATACGTTCCACCTCATCGAGAGGTTCGGCATCTTCGTATTCCATAATGACGCCCGGAAGTGTAGGATCTTCAGGTATCCCTACGGCAATAGATGCCGAAATCGTCTCTCCGGGATTACGCGATTCGTACGAGGCATAAGCAATGGGAATGAGTCCGCCGGGGGGCAGTATAACCTCATCGACCATCTCACATGATGGGGGAACAATACTGCTCATCCTCACAAGGTTTGTGTCTCCGACACCGGCGTCAAGCAATGCCATATC
Organism: uncultured bacterium; assembly: GCA_963787205.1. GTDB lineage: Bacteria > Bacteroidota > Rhodothermia > Balneolales > DATFMH01 > DATFNI01. The sequence goes on along the minus strand of CAWBCD010000028.1, from coordinate 106,548 downwards.
AAACGCATTCAGCGGCATCCTGGATTCACCAACTCCTTTGACCAAGCAGTACACATTGGGGGTCTTAACCATGCTAAATTTGGCAACAGCCCGCTCAGTGAGGGTATTCATTCAACAAAACTCCCGGTTATATTAATAGATAGATTGAATTTTCTCCGCATTCTGCGGTTTAAACAAAAGCTCTTTGCCCTCTTCGACACGAAACATACCACGTTTCAATTCCATACTCGAAACATTAGTCGATTTGAACGCTTTTTTAAGATGTTCCTGTATGATCCATGGATCGATAGTATCACCACAGGTAAAGATATCGACAGCCGCATAACCATATTCAGGCCAGGTATGCACGGCCACATGACTTTCGGCAATCACGATGATTCCGCTTACTCCGTGAGGACTGAATTTATGGAAGTTATGCGAGATAATACTGGCGTGCGAAGCTTTGGTTCCTGCCAGCATTGTGCTTTCGACCGCTTCGACATCGTTGATGATGTCTACATCGCAATCGTAATATTCAACAAGAATTTGTCTACCCAGAGCTTTCATTCTAACGTCATACCTATTCGGTTAAGAGTGATTATTAATAGTGTAAAAAAAAACAACTTATGTATACAAAAAATGCAACGGATGTTACTGAACGTTAAACAGTTAACGATGTCAGCTAACATATCGTTGCATGTTGGTAACAACACCAGCATTCGCCAGCGTAGTACAAACAGTAAGCGAGATTAAACCCTTCAATAGTGCAGATGCATAAATTACGTGTGGTTACAAAAAAAACGTTTGGTTGGGTGATTTTCAGTAATGCAGGTGGAAATAAATTATTTGGATATTGATCGTTTCTCCAGATAACTTACCCCAGTTACAGAATTTCGTATCCCCCAGATAACAGTATTGTGATCAAAGAATAACCTGCTCATTTGAGCATCAATTTCAAATATACACATAATCCTATTTATATAAATGCCATCGTCCATAAAAAATTCCGAGCGACAAAAAATTCTTCATCTGTACCGTCTATTATTGCGTCCACGACGTATAGAAGAACGTATGTTAAATCTTCTGAGACAAAACAGAATCAGTAAATGGTTTTCCGGAATCGGTCAGGAAGCCATTGCCGTCGGCGCCACTCTTGCCATGCACAGAGATGACTATATCCTGCCCATGCACCGCAATTTGGGCGTTTTTACAACACGTGATGTCGACCTGTACAAGCTGTTCTGTCAGCTCATGGGCAAGGCGGACGGATTCACCGGCGGTCGGGAACGGTCATTCCATTTCGGCATCCCTGAATACCGGATTATCGGGATGATATCCCACCTCGCGGCCATGATGCCAGTGGCCGACGGCCTGGCTCTGGCCTCCAAATTGAAGAAAGAAGATATGGTGGCACTGAGCTTTACGGGCGACGGTGCCTCGAGTGAAGGAGATTTTCACGAGGCGATAAACCTGGCCGCGGTTTGGAAGCTGCCTGTCATCTTCCTGATCGAAAACAACGGATATGGTCTGTCAACGCCGGTAAACGAACAATATGCCTGCGAACGGCTGGTCGACCGTGCAAGAGGATATGGAATTGACGGGGTTCGTATAGACGGCAACGATATCCGCGAAGTGCATAAGACGATCTCTGGTCTGAGAAAACAAGTCGCCGTCACAAACAGACCGGTTTTGGTCGAGGCCATGACGTTCCGGATGCGAGGTCACGAAGAAGCCTCTGGCACCGCTTATGTGCCAGGTGATCTGTTCGAGGAATGGGGAAAGAAAGATCCGATACTGCGCGTCGAACAGTTGCTGGAAGACAAGTACAAGATGTCCGATGACGAGAAGGAACAGATCAGAAAAGAAGTGGACAACTGGTTTACGCCGGCACTTGAGAAAGCTCTGGACGCTCCTTACCCGGAACCAGACACAAGTCGGGAAGAACAAAAGGTTTACTCCCCATTTTATAACCTGAAATCAGAAGAAACAACCACTAATGGGAAACAGGTCAACCGGAGGTACATAGACGCCGTCACCGCGGCCCTGCAGCAGGCAATGGACGAAGACGAATCGGTGCTCATCATGGGTCAGGATATCGCCGAATATGGCGGTGTATTTAAAGTGACCCAGGGATTTGCTGAAAAATACGGAACCGATCGTGTCAGGAATACCCCGATTGTGGAATCGTCAGCCATAGGTGTGGCCTACGGACTTGCGCTTCTAGAACTTAAGCCGGTTGTAGAAATGCAGTTTGCCGATTTTATTACGTGCGGATATAATCAAATCGTCAACAATTTGTCTCGGTCGCATTACCGCTGGTCTCCGCCTGTGAATGTGACGATCCGCTGCCCGTACGGCGGTGGGGTCGGTGCGGGACCCTTCCACTCGGAATCCCCTGAAAGCTGGTTTATGATGCATGCCGGATTGAAGATTGTGTGTCCGGCTACCGTCGAGGATGCCCAGATTCTCACGTACAGTGCATTGCTCGATCCCAATCCCGTACTTGTTTTTGAGCATAAGAGACTCTACCGGAGTCTGAAAGGAGATGTCCCGGAACATATTGAGGCGGAAGAACTTGGTCGTGCACAAGTTCTTCGTGAAGGAACGGATGCTACCATCATCACCTACGGGATGGGAGTACAATGGGCCATTGAAGCCGCATCAAAATGGCAGGATGAAGATGTGGAGCTGGAGATTGTGGATCTGAGAACGGTGTTGCCGATGGATTTAGAAAAGGTCCGTTCTTCACTCCAAAAAACCAACCGGGCATTGCTCTTGCAGGAAGCATCCCTGACTATGGGACCAATGAGCGAGATGGCGGCACTCATCTCCGAGCACTGCTTTGAATACCTGGATGCCCCGGTGATGCGATGTGCTTCGCTGGATACACCCATACCCACGGCGAAGACCCTTGAGGATGATTATTTAGCAACGAGCCGGCTTGATGGAGTGATTAGGAAGTTATTGGATTATTAATACCTCACCACCAAACACAACCACTGTCATTCTGAACCCCATTTATGGGTGATCCCAATGCATCGGAACGTTAACCCGGATTATTCACCATGTAATTTAGTTGTGGGCAAGGCGTCACGGGAACGATCAATGCAGGTGAAACCATCGCTGCTCGCATGCTTCGAGATCCTACACCCCGAAAGATTTCGGGGCATCAGGATGACATTCTTTTGGCTGGGTTGATACTGTTCAACGAATGGCCAGGATATGTTTCTAACACACTCACATCGTTACCGGTCTTTTCATCCGGCGGAGAAACAGAATCAGGAAGGTGGAACTGAACAGTACCGGAATCACAAAAAACCCCGCAATGGAACCGTCGGTCATCATTTTTTTGATCTGCAATGAAATAACCATAGCTGCCAGTGCGATGGTCAACAGAATGGTAAACACCAGTAAAATTGGGGTCAGTATATATCCCAGTTGATTCTTTTTTATCAGCAGTATGGCCGTTATGATCAAAGCAGGCAGAGCAATTGCCAGGTCCATTACATGTACAGGATTAACCAGGAGGTCGTATTCCATGACACTTTCAGGAATCGTGTCATTGATAATGGCAGGAAGGATGTCGCTTAACCACAGAAAATAGAAAATCACAGCGACCAGAAAGAAATATCCACCTATCGTTTTTACAGGTATGCTGTCCTCAAACCAATGCTTTACGTCCATCCCGCTCACATAGGAGATGTACAGAATAAACAGATAAAGCGAACTTCCTAAGATCAAACAGTACAGGAGGAACAGATTATTAAAATGAACGCCAAAGCTATAGATAACAAACGAATACAGCACATATAAAACGGTGCCACCAAAAATGAATGTGGCCGCCTTGCTATTTTTCTCCATGAAGATCAACGATAGCAGTAATAACGGGGAAACGATGAACAGGTTTACCAGATCCTGCCCTACACCCTGCGTGGCCATGGAGGAAACTTCTCTCGAGTAGGTAGCTTCAACAAAAGCCCCGAAGCTTGATACAACGATCAGGAGTGCTGCCAGTAATATGGCCAGTATCCTGATGACGAATAATTGATGTTCTTTCATCATGCTATCTGAATTTTACCCTCCCACCATCTTATATAACCGACTTTATATATTACTGATATTTACACTGATAATCCCTTAAAATGAGGTGATATAAATCTAATGGAGGGCATAAGATCAAACCATTATTACCCAAATAATCAAACCTTATAAAGTTTGAATACTTTTATCATTTCAAGCTTCATTGGGATCAAATTTGAAGATTGTTGGGTTACCGGAAATTGTATCGCGAGACAAAGTCGATAGAATAACCGCGAAGATCGCTAAGATCATAAAATAATGTATAAAAAACACATGCTTATAAACATAATGTACGCTGCTGAATTTCAAATAAATGACCTCTTTTTTGAGAGAACAAGATTGTCTTTTGGGGTTGTGTTGAAATATCCCTCAATAAGCTGAAGCCTCATCAAGCAGTGCCATGTCATCGTCATCCAGATCGAGCTCTGCAGCTTCGGTAAATGATTTCAGGTGTCTGATTTTTGTGGCGCTCACAATGGGGGTTGTTACCGGTGGTTTGTTAATCAGCCATGCAAGCGCAATCCCAGCCTGACTGACCTCGTGTTTGTCTGAGAGTTTATCCAATGCGCCAAGGATGCGAAATCCCCTGTCATTCATATACTTCAGGGCACGACTGCCACGAACACTTTTATTCTGATCTTTCTCTGCCCGATATTTGCCGCTTAGAAAACCATTCGCCAATGAGTAGTATGTGATTACACCCAAACCGTTATCACGACACAAGGATCCTACACCGTGCTCAAATCCCTGACGATCGTACAAGTTATATTCGGGCTGGAATACCTCGTATCTGGGCAAATCACCGCCTTTACTGGCATCCAGTGATGCCTGAAGTCTTTCAGGTGACAGGTTGGAAGCACCAATCCATCTCACTTTTCCTGCATCAATCAGTTTTTTATAGGCACCGAGTGTTTCTTCGACCGGTGTACGGTCATCATCCCAATGAGTCAGATACAGATCGATGTAATCTGTTTGGAGCCTGGCCAGCGATTTATCAACGGCATCCAGAATATGCTTCTCAGTCAGATCCTTATGGCCCTGACCAACATCAGAGCCAACCTTGGTAATTACGGTCATCTTATCTCGGTTTCCGCGGGATCTCATCCATTCACCAATGATGGTTTCCGATTCACCGCCTTTATTGCCCTCTACCCATCGTGAATACACATCAGCCGTATCAACGGCATCAAAACCGGCTGCCACAAATTCGTCAAGCATTTCAAAGGACTGCTTTTTATCGATGGTCCAGCCAAACACATTTCCACCAAAAACAATGGGCGCAATAGTCAGCTCTGTATTCCCCAACCTCCTGTATTCCATAAAACGATAGATCTTTTTACTTCAATTCTTCTCCATAATGCCTTTTGCAGATGAGCAGATTAAACACAATCTCATGCTCTTTCATTCATAGTTCTGCCTGTTCATTTGATAAAACGATGGACTTAAGTTTGTCCAAATCTTTCTTTATTCATCTTATACTATCACCTTGTTGTTGACAAACACTTTGCTTACCGGTACTATCATAAACAGGTTACGATCAGGTTTTTATCAGATTTATGCATAACAGAAGGAATCAGCGACATCCATTTCGGCTTAAGACGATTTTGCCGGCAGCTGTGATTTTTGCCTCTGTTATGGGGCTGGTGTTTTACGAGCATTTGAATCCGAAACCAAATAATAGTGTCAGCATAAAGAATACCACGAAGACCACTCCGACCCGGCATAAGATATCTCAGTCGCACCTGGTCCACTACGGCTTTTTGCTGCTGACGCAGACCGCCTCATTCATCGGTCCCGATGTTCCCGATACCGCCATGCGCTTTGCGGGCAACCATCTTGCCTGTACGAACTGCCACCTCGATGCCGGCAGGAAAATGTTCTCGGCGTCCTTTATCGACGTTCTCCACCGATACCCTAAATTCATGGGCCGCGCCGATACCATCGTATCCATTGAAGGCCGCATTAACGGATGCATGCAGCGCAGCATGAACGGCAAGCCACTCCCAGTCAACAGCATAGAAATGAAGGCCATTGTGGCTTATTTCCAATCATTAAATAAAGATGGAAAACAGGTTAAAAAACCCAAAGGAACGGGGTTCTTACCTATTAACTTGCCAGACCGGGCCGCGAACCTCTCACACGGGAAAGCTGTTTTCCTGGCTAATTGCATACGATGCCATGGCGTAAACGGTGCAGGGCGACTAAACGCTCCGGGTGATTCTTCAAAGGGATATCAGTATCCGCCGCTTTGGGGGGGCGACAGCTTCAACCAGGGAGCCGGTATGCACCGGGTGATAACAGCCGCACGATTCATTAAAGGAAACATGCCATTTGGCACAGTATATAATCATCCTGAACTGACGGATGGCCAGGCATATGACGTGGCTGCTTATATCAACGATCAACCCAGGCCTGACCTGCCCGGGAAGGAACACGACTACCCGGATCTGTCGAAGAAACCGATTGACTGCCCGTACCCGCCTTATGCCGACACCCTTTCGCGGCGACATCATCAATTCGGACCATTTGTAGTCAAATAACGGCCCCCAAACTCCTGAAATGGCATTACATGGATTTTACAAAGGTATATTATAGCAATCAGAACAGCCGCCCATCACATTCAACTCTCCCTGATTATTGATCAAATCAATACGACTAACGCTTTTATAATAGGCCTCGTAATTTTATAAATTCGCCTTAAACAACGTCAGATCCAGATAAAGAAGACTAATATTATTCCCCTTAGTATTTACGTGAGTTCAACATAAAAACCCAATGCAAATAAAATAACAACTCTAATGTCATGAGGGACCTTCCAATAACCGAAATGGCTGATTAACCCTTGCATATAATGTCAGAATTGCCCCGGTCTTCAGGCCGGGGTTGGAAAATCTGACTACAGACAAGGGCTTTAGCCCTTCCCGTGAGTGCATAAAAGGGTTAAAACCCTGCAATACAAATTTTGTTTCATGGATACCCGGCATGAATGCCGGGGCAATTACCCCTTCTCATCAGGAGCTTGCCAACAAATCGGGACTCCACATCGGTCGAAATGACATTGAGAGGTTGTTTTCTTATATCGAACTCACCTTATTTTAAAGGAAGACCAAAATCCTCCGCGGGGGATTTTGGTCAGAATAGCCAGGGTTACAGGGTTTTTTATTTAAAAAGTCAGATTAACTCCCTGACACCTTCGGGATTGAATAGACACCATATTCTTATATCAAACCCACGTTAATCAATACAAGAAACAATAAATCAGATGCCTATAAACATAATAACGACACAAAACATCTGAAATACACCCGTCATTTCGGACCGAATATATAAAGATAGCAACCCGAGCACTCATCGGTAAGCCGCAACTGAGATTGTTCGGTCAGTGAATACCGCTTATTTACTATAGTCACATTCTCGACCGGGGTAAATTGGACAACCGGTACATTATTCTCCATGAAAAAATCGGCCTTGCCGTGAGCCCATAACGTACTGCCATGATACCATGCGAATGTATTATCGGTATTGAACTGAAGATGCTGCGATTTATTAACATTACTCGCATTGCCGTCTGGTCCGCCCGACACCTGAACAAGTTTCCAGCTCCCGTAAACACTGTACCGCTGTTTATGATTACCTACCGTGATACTGCACGCAGTGAGAAGGAGCAGCAAAATAAACGAACCAACTATTTTATTCCTTTTATACATAACATCACCTAATCTTCGAATCCACATATATAAAAGTTCACCAAGCCTTCTTAAAATTAATATTTGTCCGGTCATTCCAAAATGTTTTTTATAGGTATAATCACACCGGTATCACCTACAGGGAATTGAGGTACGGACACAGTGACAGATTGGTGAGCTCTTCTTTGTCTCTGACGGGATTAGAAGTTGAAGACAGAATAACCACCAATCGTTTTTGTGTTAATCAGCCTCCAAAAGACAAAAAAAAACCCCACACAAGGTGGGGTCTCCCGATGATGCTATGGCGCAGGTAAAAGTTTAATTACCGCCATCACTGTTATTTCCCGAACCACTTCCACTGTCGTGGTTGCTGTTGTGGTTGTCTTCTCTTTCATGCTCCCTTCTGTGGGCTTCAAAAGATGAATCGATATTCTCGACAATCTGTTCAAGATCATCCGGATTGGTCGGATCAAGAGTGGCACCCGTCTCCTTATTAACAAACCATTTGGATGTATCTACCAACAGGTTCACGTCAACGCTGACCGTCGAATCACTGATGACCAACGGGGGATTGAGCTTTAATTCGAATTCGAACTCATGATGAACTTTGTAGGTAAAGCTCTTCCCTTTATACGTACCGCTGATGATCATCGAATATCGCTGATGTTCGGACGGGCCTGCGACAAAATCAGGATATTTTGACGAATCTGCATAGGCCGGTTTTCCTACATGTAAACTCAGTCCGTCGTAAGAACCCTGTGGAACAGCTTTTGTTGAGATCTGAACGCTATCCTTGCCAAGGGGAAGATCTACCACCAGATTCTGTTGTTGGAAATCAAGAGAATCCTCGGTAACACTTTTGAGCCTGAGTTTCTTGACAAATATCGACACACTTGTCAGTTTCAATGTCGAATCAACGGCAGCGGTACCTGGCACTTCAGACAGACCATACGGATTGGAATACGTTGTTCCGCTAGCCTTTGTCTGCATGTAGACATTTACCGGCTTTGCCCCGGGTTGACTATTATTATTAGTGACATTACAACCACCAATCATCATTAGAAGTCCGACTAACAGACTCCACCAGTAACCTTTTTTCAAGTATTTATTCATTTTAGAGGGGTAACTTAATGTTGTAGACGTAGTTAGACACGCATCTATATGTAGATATAAATCTAATTAATGGCAAGCTTTAACATTAAAAGGATTCATTTTTCTTATTAAAAGTTGCCTTACGGGGGATATATCGAATTGACGGATAAGATTTTTTTATCCGGATCGGGATGAATAGCCGCTTAGAATGGTGGTCTATCTGATGGAGGTCATCATATTCCCCTAATTCAACACCGTAAGGATAGATATGCCAGACTCTTGATTAAAAAAAACCCCGTGCCTTTTGACACGGGGTTTTGTGAAAAAATAAAAGGGATTTATTTACTTAGTGATGGTGGCCCCATCCGCCGAAGCCGCCTTCATACTCATAATCATGTTCACCGCAATGGGCAAAAAATGATCTCATAATTGTCCAGTCTATCATACGGAATTTGGTGGAATCGGTAGGATCGATCACCTTACCTGTCCATGGATTGATGAACCATTTAGAGGTATTCACCGTCAACTTTACATTTACGCTGGCTGTTGAATCGGTAATCGTCACTGGCGGATTGATGGGCATGCCTATGATAAAATTGCGGTGCGATTTGTAGACAAAATCCTGACCGTTATAGGTCCCTTTAACGATCAGCGAATACCGGTCCTTCCAGGATGATCCGGAAACGAAATCAGGAAACTTAGCTGAATCTGCCGAATCCGGTCTGCTGATATGCATAAACAAGCCATAATATTTTCCACTCGGAACCTGGCTGGTCGAAATCATCACACTATCCTGATTAAGCGGTAGATTCACTACAAAATTCTTTTGACTGAAAGTAAGCGCATTCGCCTTATAATGATCCCACATATCATCATCACCATGCGACATCGAATCCTGGACACCATTGGTCGTGTCAGTCATGATGCCTTTCAACATCATCGCTTTAACATACATGGAAACACTGGTCAGTTTGAGGGTTGAATCAGGTGTTGATGTCTGCGATACCTCTGACAAACCATTTGGGTTGGAATATGTTTTGGCAGACGCATTGGTCTTCATATAGACATTTACCTGTTTCTGGGTGCTGGTATGACTTTTATTTATGAGTCCACACCCGGAGAGCATTACGACAAAAGCCGTAACCAGGCTCCATTTAGTAATCTCCTTGTAATGATTAATCATGATTTTTGGGGTATTGTTTAAGGTTAAAACTTTCTAGCAAAAGTATATTAATGTATAGATTTGCATCTCCCAATGTGTGTCTGGGTAAACAGGCAATAGATGGGGTGAATTCTTTATTTTGGGATTCATTCTGCCTGGCGAGGATATTGGCTTATCAGGTGATAGGTCGGTTTTATATCAGTCCGTCATCAGGTCAGTTTTCATGAAAAGCCCATTGTCAAATAAAAACGATCTGAAAGATTCAGCCTTATTTCTCTGTGAACATCGTGTCTGTTTTTCCCGATGAATCGGGATGTGGTTTCCAGAGAATCCCGGCTGTAAAACCCCTGTTATGCAGTGGTTGTACTATTTGCGGATAGTCATTTTTTTTTACAGATAATATTGACACAGTTTCTTGAGGAAGAAAGTAGTTAGCATGTCGGGACAGCGTCTAAAATGTGCTGCCGTTCCATCCCCAGTACGATCGCTCTACATCAGTAAATTCGATGTATATGCGATTTTGGGGAATCCCCAATTCCTTTTCGAGAAACCCGCAAAGGGTGGATGAAATCTCTTTGGTCCGGGATTCAGGCAGCCCTATACTCTTGAGCTGAAGAAATGCAGCGGGCTCGGTGCTTCCGGCAAACGACATCCTGAAATCGGGTTCGAGGGCAACCATCACGTACTTCTCTGATTTGCCCAGTTGACTTGCAATGATCCCCGATACCTTCTTTATGACCTCATCTTGCTGAGCAATCTGCTGGTTTGTCTGAATTTTTAGATACGGCATGATGTCACCTCACTAAATAATAATCCTTAATGACCATTCCTTTTACAGGATATAACTATATAGAGCCAAATCTATTATCTCTGAATTTGGCTTTAACCAGGGAGGCAACAAACAGGATGATTGAATGGATAATCAATTGAATGCAGGACCTGTTTCATTCGTTCAATCATCCATTCACCGAATTTCTTTTTACAATGGCAGAGCCATATAGACCAAGGCAGCAATGATAGCACCGACAATGGGTCCTAATACCGGTATCCAGGAATAGGCCCAGTCGCTGTCCCTTTTATTATGGACTGGCAGCAGCGCGTGCATGATCCGGGGTCCCAAATCCCTGGCGGGGTTAATCGCATAACCTGTCGTACCCCCAAGCGAGAGACCGATGGAAAAAACCAGCAGCGCTACCGGCAACGCGCTGATTGCACCTAATCCAACATTAGGTACTGCAATGTAAAGCACACCAAGAATCAGGATAAAAGTTCCAATAACTTCTGAAATAAAATTGCTGAAGTAGTCACGTATGTTGGGTCCCGTACAAAAAACAGCCAGCTTGAGATCCTGGTCCTCTGTCTCCCTAAAATGATTTTTGTATTGAACAAAAACGAGAGCGGCTCCAATCATTGCACCGATCATTTGCCCCAGTATGTATATCGGTACTTCCGACCAGGGAAACTTGCCGGCTACAGCCAGACCAATAGTCACAGCCGGATTTATGTGGGCACCGCTAATCGATGCGACTGCAAACACACCAACAAACACGCCCATGCCCCATCCCCATGTTATCACTATCCAGCCGGCTCCGTTTCCTTTTGTCTTATTCAGCAGCACGTTAGCCACAACACCATCACCAAGGATGACCAGGAGGAATGTCCCCAGCACTTCACCAACAAATTTTTCCAGCATATGTATTCCCGCGAGTTAAATGGATAATAGTCGAAATAAAAGAATAGCCATCAGCAATATGCATTGACCGTCTCATGAGTTCAGGTCAGGATGTACCCCTGTGCCAGTTCCCGATACTCGTTCACCTGGTCGGTTTGCCACTGCTCGTCGCGCCCCAGTTCGGCGGCCATTAACCGCGCTACTTCCGGAGCCATTTCGATACTCGCACGTGCATCGAGTAATAAAGACCGTGTCCGCCGTGCAAGTACATCTTCTACCGTCCGGGCCATCTCATTCCGGACGGCCCACACAACCTCTGCCTTTATATAGGGCAGATGATCATGAATTTTTTCGGCGTAATTGGGTTGTTCATCAATAATTTTCCGGATGCTGACCGAATCGGAACCGTATACATACAGATGGTTGGTTCGATCAACATTTTTCAGCCATCCATGTATCCTGAGATTGGTCGTCTGGCATTCCCTTTCATTCAATCCGGCGACGATAGCCGCCTGATCGACCGTGTCTTCTCCCATTTTACGATAGGTCGTCCATTTTCCACCGGCAATCGTCACCAGCCCCGCCTCGGAAACCTGTAAATGATGACTGCGCGATATTTCAGACGTATTCTTGGCATCAGGCGGTTTTACAAGTGGCCGAAGTCCGGCAAATGCACTGAGAACATCCGAACGTGTAGGATCTTTGGACATATATTTTGCTGCATGCCTCAGAATAAACGATACCTCTTCATCAAGAGGCCGGGGTTCAAGCACCGCTTGTTTCATCGGGGTATCGGTTGTACCCACAATCACTTTATCATGCCAGGGTACGGCAAAGAGGACACGGCCATCATCGGTATGCGGCACCATAATAGCCGAATCACCCGGCAAAAAATCTTTGTCAAGTACGATATGGACCCCTTGTGCGGGCTGAACAAGCTGCGGTGCTTCCGGCTGGTCCATGTGTATTATGGAATCGGCGAATATGCCGGTGGCATTGATCACGACCCTTGCATTTATATCATAGGATTCGCCTGACTCCATGTCCTCAGCCTTTACCCCGTCTATAAGGTTTTTCGACTTCAACAGATCCGTTACTTTCATATAATTGATCGGTATTCCGCCAAGATCATAAACCGTCTGGGCAAGGTTGATTGCAAGCCGCGAATCGTCAAACTGACCGTCGTAATAGATGACCCCGCCCCGCAACCCGTCTGGTTCCAGTGTCGGGATCAGTTTCATTGTTTCCTCCCGGGAAAGGACTTTAGATGGACCCAGTCCCAGTTTCCCCGCCAGCAAGTCATATACCTTCATGCCAACCCCGTAAAAAGGTCCGTTCCACCATTCGTAACTGGGTACGATGAAGGCCTGATTGCTTACCAGGTGAGGGGCATTTTGAATCAACAACCCTCTTTCGTGCAGTGCCTCTATTACCAGTGACACATCCCCCTGCTGCAGGTACCGGACGCCCCCGTGTACCAGTTTGGTACTGCGACTGGATGTGGCCTTCGCAAAATCATGCATCTCAAGAAGCAGCGTTTTGTATCCTCTTGACGAAGAATCGACGGCAACGCCGAGTCCTGTTGCTCCGCCGCCGATAACCAGCACATCCCAGTATCCGGTATTATTTTTTACTGACTGAATTAGTTTGCTTCGGTCCATAGAATCTCTCCGTTTGATGTTGATTAATCAGGATTTATCTATCCATGATTTCGATTTTTCTACGGCTTTATGCCAAGTAGCCGTTATTGCATTGACCTTTGAGGCTGGCATTTTTGGTTCAAATCGCTTGTCTACCTGCCACTGATCCTTGATTTCTTCGGTATCCTTCCAGAAACCGACCGCCAATCCAGCCAGATAAGCAGCACCCAATGCCGTCGTCTCGGAAACCTTTGGCCTGACCAATGGAATCCCGAGGATATCTGACTGGAACTGCATCAGGGTGTTGTTAACCGTGGCGCCTCCATCCACGCGCAGTTCTTTGATTTCGATGCCTGAATCCGATTCCATGGCCTTCAGCACGTCGCGTGTCTGAAAGGCGATCGACTCGAGTGCAGCCCGGGCGATATGACCAGAGGTACTTCCGCGTGTCAATCCAACAATGGTGCCACGGGCAAATTGATCCCAGTGTGGCGCCCCAAGGCCGGCAAAAGCAGGCACAAAATAGACGCCTCCATTGTCATCAACGGTCGTTGCCAGTTTTTCAACATCCGAAGAAGATCTGATGATACCCAGTCCATCACGCAGCCACTGCACGACCGCTCCGGCAATGAAAATACTACCTTCCAGGGCATAATGGGTGATGTTATTGCGGCGCCAGGCAATCGTTGTAAGCAAGTTGTTTTGGGATGGGATCGGCTTCTCGCCGGTGTTGAACATAATAAAGGCACCGGTACCGTAGGTGTTTTTCAGCATGCCGGGCTGCAGGCACATTTGACCAAACAGAGCGGATTGTTGGTCGCCTGCAATGCCTGCAATTGGCACTTCATGAGCAAAAATGGTGGTCTTCGTAACTCCGTACACCTCGCTTGAAGAATGCACCTCGGGCAGCATGCTTTTGGGAATATCCATCAGGTCAAGAAGCTCGTCGTCCCACTGCCGATTGCGAATGTTAAACAGCATCGTACGGGAGGCGTTGGTCTCATCCGTGATATGCTTTTCACCCTGCGTCAGTTTCCAGACAAGCCAGCTATCGACATTTCCAAATGCCAGCTTCCCCGATTCTGCTCTTTCGCGGGCACCGTCCACATGATCGAGTATCCATTTGATTTTGGTCCCTGAGAAATAGGAATCGATGATCAGACCCGTTTTTTTCTGTATCTCTTCCAGCCGACCCTGTTCTTTTAGCTCATCACAATATTCAGATGTACGCCGATCCTGCCATACGATAGCATTATACACCGGTTCCCCGGTCTCCCGGTCCCACACGATGGTCGTCTCTCTCTGATTCGTTATGCCAATGCCGGCGATGTTCTTACCATTGGCCCCTGCTTTGGCGATAGCTTCTGCAATAACACCGGCCTGACTGGTCCATATCTCATTTGGGTTGTGTTCAACCCAGCCCGGCTGAGGGAAATGTTGTTCAAACTCCTTCTGAGCTACCGATACGATCTTACCCGAATGATCAAAAACAATTGCACGCGAGCTTGTCGTCCCCTGGTCAATCGCCAAAACATACTTCTTATCCATGATCATCTCCCCGGTTAGGGTTCATAAAAAACCAAACGTATAGTTGTATAGACAACCAAACATGTCTTAATTTCTGAAACCGCTTTCAACTTGTCAACTACTTTTTCCCAAAAAAAAACTAAAAAATATGATACCATTCGTTCGGGATAAAAAAAACTTATGGTCTCAATAAGGATTATTTGTGTGGACACCTTGATCCTTTAAGCGGACACGCCATTCCAAAGGCATACACCGTACCTGACGGCACGGCAGGCAGGTACGGGTCTGGATTTACTACCAATAGATTATCCCTACGGGATAGCAATGGATTGTATAAGATTTTGGGGAAGAAACAGTTACAAATGGGATAAGGATATGATCAGGTTCTTCTGCTTTGTAAGCTAATTACAGATCGTGCTCAATCAAATCGAACGGCAGCCCGTGTTCATCGTGCGTGGATTCATAGGGTCCGGTGGTGGTTGAGAAGCTTATTCTGTCGCTTCTGTACACATCTTCAGAGTATTGGAAATACTGACCGTCGCGTGTTTTGATTAATCGCCGGATCAGCAGAAGAGGGGTACCGACCGGGACATTGAGCAGCTCCTGTTCCGACTGAGTTGCACTGATGGCTTCGATACTCTGCGTGGCATCCCCGAGACGTATGGGGGTGTGCTTGTAGAGAAGTTCGAAGATAGAAGAGTTCTCCAGATCGAAAGCCAGTAGTGGACGGAACAGATTGTATACAAAAAAAGATCGTTCTATAATCAGCGGTTGGTTATCGCCGAAACGCAACCGTTGAATCTTCACGACCTTATCATCCGGATCAAGATTTAACAGTTTCGCAACCCTGCGTCCCGGTTGCCGGGTTGATACTTCAATCAGGCGGGCGGAGGGTTTCATATTGTGTTTTTTCATCAACTCCGTGAATCCGATCAACCTTTCCGGATCCTGTTGAATTTTATGGTAGGTAACGAATGTCCCCTTCCCCTGCTGACGGACCAAATATCCTTTTTGAAATAAAAGCTTTACGGCCTCGCGGATCGTACCACGGCTTACACCATATCGTTCAACCAATTCTGTATCACTGGGGAAGCGGTCTCCCTCCTGAAACTTGCCCTCCCGGATATCATCGAGCAAATCCTCGAATATCTGGTAGTACTTGGGTACGAGATTAGGTTGTTGGATATCCATGAAGCGTGCTAAACATATAGTTGTCTATACATCTAATCTATTTACAAATCAGGCGAATAGCAAAAGCAAGTCTCATCATATCATCGTTATGGATTCAGGAAACGCCTAAATCGCCGGCGAAGGGACGGCTGATACTGAGTGATTGATCTCACATTCTCGACCGTATAAAAGGCTTTGGGATTGAACTGCTTGATAATCTCAATATACTTGCAGATTGGTGATCTTTTGAGCACTGCGAACACGATATCGACCCGACCGGCGCTGCCCTGCCCTTCGATGGTGGTAAAACCGGTCGCAGGGTGGCCATATCTTTTTCCCCGTTGATCACAAAAATGACCCAAAGGGTGTCGAGAGAACCATCACAAATACGGATTTATTCACCTGTCATATTTCGTATATTTGGATCAATGCCTCGCTTTTATCAAAGTGTATAGAAAGGTATTCCGCAAATAGATCTGAAAATCAATTTAGATTTGATCTATGTAGTATAATTGATAGAATAGCGTGAATTTTGATAACCATCCAAAAGGTGTAATCTTATGAGTAACGAAAATATCACTCGCAAGGATTTTTTAAAGAGACTGTCTTTTGCCGGTATCGCCGGACTGGGTGCCACCTCACTATTGGCAGCATGCGGCGGCGGTAAAAAAGAAGCCAGTAACCAAGCCATGCAATCCTCACAAGCCGGAGGTGACACAGCCAGTAAAGCCGCGTCAGGTGACGAATATGCAACCGCGGAAGGTCCATGCAGTGATCTCAGCGGCGTCCCCGAACAAGATCAGAAGACCCGGAAGACGCTGCAGTACACAAATAAGTCACCTTATCCTGATAAACATTGCAGCAATTGCAATTTCTTCCTGAAGGATAAATACGGTGACAAATGCGGTGGTTGTCAGCTCTTTAAAGGGCCTATTAACCCCAATGGACATTGTACATCATGGACTGCTAAAATGTCCTGATCTGGTTCCAATCTTTCTGAAATTAACAACCCCTGGATTATGCTTTCAGGGGTTGTTTTATGTTGCAAAACCGTGCAGGTCTCGTCCCGATTCTTAAGAGAGCTGATCCGATATAAAACCGGCCGGTAAACACCACCAGATCTGCGCTTTAGGTCAACATCAACCATCCCTCTATGCAATATCAGCCCCAATCAGCATAATTATTATCAATATGTAACTTGACCCTCAGCTGAATATTTGTAACATATACTATGTATTAGCTACCCCCCTCTTTCATTAACAATCTGCTTATATGGTGGTAATATTTTGATCATCCTTGATATGCAACTTCATTAAGAGTTACTGAAGTGTATAGTACCCACTTAAGCAGAACGTAATGTGTAACGATAAAATGTGAAACAGGTTATCACAATTCAATCAATTCTTAGAGATTTCTAAAGTAAAATTTGCGTCTATAACTGGTAACTTATATCCAGATATAGAAACTGTTCCTTTGGGGTCATACGAACATGAGTAGTCTGGAAAATCACAAAACAACCAACACATTACAGGTCGTGGGGGGGGAAGAGAATCTGGAGGTTATTGTACCGACCGAGAATTCGGGTACGGCATCAACCCTGGCGGTAGTGCCTAAACCGAAAGAACATCGGGACAACCGTTCTTCTCCAACCATAAAACGGATTCTTTACAGCCTGACTGTCCTGGCTATTTTAGGTGGCTTGCATCACCTGTGGGTGGAGCCTATTGTGATTAAAGCGCCGTTTGGTCAAACAATTACAACAGCACTGCCCGATCATAGTATTGTCCAATTGAACAGCGGGACAACGCTTACCTACAATCGAAACTACGGATGGGTAGATCGACGGGTAAAGCTGAACGGAGAAGCATTTTTTAACGTCAAAGGCAACATTCAGCCTTTTGAGGTAGTTACCAATAACAGCATCATCAAATCGGTCAACACCAAATTCAATGTGCGTGCATGGGACACCGATCCGGGCAAAGAAACGGTCGTAACGCTCGTCAAAGGAAAACTGGATTTTATCCCAAAAGCCGATCCTCAAAAATCAGTTACACTTCTGTCCGGACAGACCAGCCGCATCGTTAAAAATAGTCCGCAGCCTACGGAACCGGAAATAGCCAATGTCAGCCATACCATTTCATGGAGAGAAAACGGACTTTCCTTTAACTCACAGCCTCTGGCGGTCATCTTTGGAGAGATGGAACGTCGCTATAATATTATGATACGTGCGACAAATACGAACATTCTCCAGGATTCACTCACTATTTTTATCGCGCGCCCAACCGGGGCCAGAGACGTGCTTAATAACATCTGCCAGGCTGCCAACCTGAAGTACAGCGCAACTGACAGAGGGTATATCGTCTCACGCAACTAACGAACCGAACCCATTCACCTCCCCCTATCTGTTTTGTTATGCGGCAAACCGGATATGAGCATTGGCCATACGGTAGTATTTCTACAACAGTGTCAATTGGTATGTTTATCTTCCACCGAAAGGAAGAAATATTTTACCCAGTGAACTGAAAATGCAGCCAGATGATCCCGTCCCTTACCCAATTGATGGCGTACTCGACCTTCACACTTTTTCACCGAAGGACATAAAAACACTGATTCCCGATTATATCGAAGCATGCATTGATGCCGGTATTTATCACCTGAGAATCATCCATGGAAAAGGAACCGGTACGCTTCGCAGAACGGTCCATTCGATCCTCGACAAGAACAAACGGGTATCCCGCTACCAGCTTGCGGGTCCAGAGACAGGCGGCTGGGGAGCCACACTGGTGACGTTAAAAAAAGACAGCTGATACCAGCCCGGATTGAACGAAAGCGAATTCCGCCATATTACAGATCCTAAGATCCTGGAAGCCATATCTGAATATCGGGACAGAGATCCGTCGACCTTGGCTCTCGAATTGTCGTGCCACAAGCACTGGCCGTCGCGCGCTATCGTTGAACAAGTTGCCTGCCGACAAAAGGCCAAAGACAAACTGCCATCGTGGCTTGCTCATAATGTTCTGCTGGATAATACGGCCCTGCAACAGGCGTCCAGTGAAGCCACAGCCCGTTATAAAGCTGCCCTCGATATCTGCAACGGTAAAACTGCGATCGACATCACTGGAGGACTTGGTGTAGATGCGGCCGCCCTTTCAGGCAAATTTGAAAAGTTTTACTACATCGACCAAAATCCGGTAATGTGTTTGATGGCCGGGTACAACTTTAAAAAACTGGGGGTTGATAATATCGTGGTCAATAATAATGATGGACTGAAAGAACTGGCTACCTTTCGGGATCATTCATTTGACATGATCTATGCCGATCCGTCGCGGCGGGAAGGTGGCCGCCGGGTGATCAGTCTGCAGAACAGTATTCCTGACATTCCGGGAAACCTCGATCTCCTGAAGCGCAAGGCAAGACACATCCTTCTGAAACTCTCTCCAATGATGGATATCACTGAAACACTACGTCTATTACCGGGAATATCTGTAATCGATGTTGTTTCACACAGAGGCGAATGCAAAGAGCTGTTGGCCATCCTGGATACAAAGAAAACGGACAGCGAGTCAGTAATGATCCGGGCGACTCAGTTAGATGCACTGGGCGGGGTTAGCTATTCGCTGAATCGGCCTTTTTATCAAAAATTACAACCTGACACAAAACCGGTTGGCAACTATCTATATCATCCTGATCCTGCATTTACGAAAGCCGAAATGGTTGATGTTCTTTGCCGTACATTTCATTTGTTTCGCCTCCATCCTGCTGTCATATATCTCACATCCGATTCTCTCATTCCTTCTTTTCCTGGTAAGATTTATCAAACAAAATACGTCCTTCCGGCCCATAAGCGCGACATCACGGCCTATTTAAAAAGCACTACGATCAGGCGGGCCAATATTGCATCCAGAGGTTTCCCGGAAACTCCCGAGTTACTATATAAACGCCTGAAACTAAAGCACGGCGGAAATGATTATCTCATTTTCACCACTGACCATAATGACCAATATATTATGATCCACTCCGTTCCGGCAGAAACAGAAACATCAACTAAAACTAATTAACCTGAGTTCGATATAAGTATTCGATTTTGATTTCAGACAATAGACGGATGACTGTGGACGGTTACCTTTTTGAAACGACGAACGGGTTCATATCCCAAATTACTGTTTAATGACTTTCCGTAAGTAGTACAGCGACTGCATAGCAAAGGTTTTACAGTCGGGATTCTCTGGAGACCACATTCTGATTCATCGGGAAAAGCAGGCATGATGTTCACAGAGAAATAAGGCTCAAATCCCTGTGCTCTCTGCGTAATTCTCAGTGTACCCGGTGGTTTCTATTACCCGAGCAATTCCAAGGTAAATATTAGTCTGATTCCGGATAGTCATTTACTGTTTTTGTATACCCTTATATTTATCTATGAACAGAGATCAAAGCATCTGGACAGCTACTGTCTTCGTTCCATCGTCATCCGTGTATTCGAAACTTTTGTTCCATAATTTCCTTATGTCGGATTCAC
The DNA here is from genome assembly GCA_963787205.1 of uncultured bacterium. Lineage (GTDB taxonomy): Bacteria > Bacteroidota > Rhodothermia > Balneolales > DATFMH01 > DATFNI01. The sequence goes on along the minus strand of CAWBCD010000028.1, from coordinate 86,024 downwards.
GTTATTTAGATCATAAATTTTAACTCTATGTCAAATAAGAAATTACAGACGAAGGTTAAAGAGTTGGGTATCGCCAATATTCAAAGACACATTTTTCTGTGTTGCGACCAAACCGAGCCTAAGTGCTGCCCAAAAGAAGTGGGACTCGAATCCTGGAAGTATCTGAAAAGCAGACTCAAAGAATTAAATCTCTCTCAAAACGGGCAAATTTATCGTTCAAAAGCCAATTGTCTTCGTGTGTGCATGCAGGGACCGATAGCGGTAGTTTACCCTGAGGGTATTTGGTATCATCATTGCACTCCCGAGGTGCTGGAGCACATCATACAAGAACATCTTATTGGCGGAGAACCGGTTAAGAAGTATATGATAGAGAAACCATCCGATGATATCAGCCCTGTCTCCGATTTGAAATAGGGGCCCACGATCAGGAATGTACCTGAACATCATAAAAGGCATTCACATCTTTCACCGGCAACTCCACGTTAAAGGTGGCTCCATTCCCCTGTTTGGATTCCACCCATATCTGTCCGTCATGCATCTGGACGAGTGACCTTGTGATGTACAATCCAAGTCCGGTCGACTTTTCGCCGCCGGTTGGTGTGGCAGAAAGTTTCTGGAATTTCCTAAACAGTTTACCCTTGTCCTCATCCGAAAGGCCGGGTCCGTCATCCGAAACACTGAAACGAACGCCATTTTTCACCCGCGTTGATTCCGGATATATTCCAATCAGTACCTCGGAGCCCTGTGGTGAATATTTGATAGCGTTACTAATCAGATTTTCCATCACCTGCCTGATTCTGCTTGGATCAGCCGATATCACGCAATGTTCTGGGGTCGTCGCCTCAATATGAATATCTTTGCGCTCAGCCTGGCTAGTGTAATTAGGCAGCACTTTGCGCAATAACTCGACCAGATCTAACTCGTCTCTCTGCAGCGCAACGCGTCCGGATTCTATGGCTGATAAATCAAGCAGATTGCTTATAATCTCGCTCATGTACTTGGCGCTGTCGTTAATCATGCCGAATGCCTGGCGATTGCGCTGAAGTAATTCTTCGGGATTTCCCCCATTCTCAATCTCTTCTGCTAATATTTCAGAGATACTTTGTATGGCACTTAGAGGATTTCTCAGATCGTGTGATACAGTGCTCAAAAATTCCTTCTGTAATTCATTGATCCGCTGGAGCTTAGCATTTGACTCTCCCAGTTTCTCATTCTGCTCGAGAACCTGTTCGGTTCGCTCTGATATCACCTCTTCGAGATGAACGTTCCTGCTGCTCAACAATCGCAGGCGTCCCCGATCGATTACATACCACAATAGCAGGATACCCAGCAAATAAAATATATAGGCCCATTCAGTCTTGTACCAGGGCGGCAGGATTTCAACCTCAAAGCTGGCAATATGACTCAGAAATCCAGTTGCGTTTCTTGCCTGCACTTCAAACCTGTAATCACCATTCGTCAGGTTTGTGTATTCTTTATACGGATAGGATGACCAGTCGGACCAACTCTCATCATAACCGTTCATGCGGTAACGATACGTTGTTTGAGGATCGCCGCCTATTTCAGGAATAGAATAGTCGAAGCGAATTGTAGTATGACCGGAACGCACCTTCAGGTTTTTCTCGCCCTGATTCTGAGTGAGCGGGTATGAAACGGTCACCTGGTGATCCTGATCAGATACACTTCGCGATTCGGTGATCTTTGTAATATATAAGTGCAATGATGGATTAACCGACAATGCCTGCTTCAGGTTGCCCTCAACAAGAGTACCGGATCCCCCGAACCAGACAGTTTGTCCATCGACATATACCGATCGTATACCATCCTCAATGAACTTACGAAATGGCCATGAATGATAGTCGTAGGCACCATCATTGCGCCGGGTTGCGTAACCTATGCTATCCGGGGTGATAAACCACAACCGGTTATTGGGGTCCTCATATATGTTGGTTGTATTTGTCTTACCTGTTGAATGATGTGCCAGTATGCTAGTCGGTTCGAAACTGAATCTTGTTTCATTATCTGTGAGGGTTGTCCCCCGAACCGGACGATAAAAGCCGTGTTCTGTTCCTATATATACACTTCCTTTTACAGGCACGATGCTCATTTGGCCTTTTGGAAGCCCGTCAGCAGGACCGTATGACTGGATGTCCCAGTTGCCTCCTCCCTTATAATCAGCGACGATAACTCCCTGGTAGTCCGTTCCTAACCACAGTAATCCGTATGAATCCTGGTAAATACTTTTTATTTGACGGGTTATCCCCGGTATTCGTCCGGTAAATTTCCACTCAGATCCATGAAGATTAAAGATAGCGACCCCATTGGAAAGACCAGCGAAGACGGTCGTACTATCGTTAGGCGGCTGGAAAAAGGTAAAGGCTTCATCAGATAATAAAAGTGTGGAATGATTGTCCTGGATACGATACACTCCGTTTGCTGTTGCAGCAAGTATCCCTTGTGAAGTTGCAAGGAGCTTCCAGGTCTGTTCGTCAATTCCTTTTACCGGACGAAATGCGTACTGGTTCTTTTCATAATTCCCAAAATCATCAACCAATTCATAGACTCCAAGCCCTGTGGCTACGTACAGCTTTTTCTTATATCGGACAATGGACTCCACACTGCCTTGTAAATTGTAGAGCGGACCGAAAAATTTCGAGAAAACAGAAAACCATGATATTCGCGAGATGCCGTTCTGGTGCATCGCCCAGACATCCAGGTCCTGATCTTCGAAGATATTAAGCACCGCATTATCCTGCAGACCATTCTTCCGGTTAATCACATGCAGCAGGTACCCATCCTTGTCAATGTTAATAAGTCCGTCTTTGAGTGTACCTATCAGGTATGTCCCGTCCAGCAGTTTTTTTGCAATATATGGATCAGAACCCCTTAGAAGTGAATCAGCATAGGTTTTAAAAGGTTTGAGATGCCTGCCATCGAAGAGAAACAATCCCTGTCCACTGGTTACAACCAGTTTTGTTGTCCCATTGTATGGCAGAATGGAACAGGTGTTGAGTTTGACAAATTCACTGGCATCGGGCACAGAAACGAGGACATCGTTATCCAGACCCATCAACCCATTTTTCTTGTCGTCGATCAGTACCTTTCCATCAACCAGGTAAGAGTTAAAGATGTAAGATGGTGCTTTCCAGCTTTGAATAAAACCATACTTATCCATGCGAAATAACCGCTGTGCAGAAACAAAATATATTCCTTCATTGGTTACGTAGATGTTCCACACATCGGAAAAGTCCCGCTCCGCCGGGCGCAACTTTGATACAAGAGAATGAAAGTTGAGCACACCGCTGGAATCAGGTACCAGATATCCGAATTCACTTTGTCCCCCTACATAAATTCTGCCGTCTTTTCCAATTGCCAGAGCACGTACAGCCGTATTTTTTTGTGTTTTGATCAGTTGCCAGTTCACCCCATCGAATCTGAGGACACCATCGGTATTCCCGAAATACATGATACCTTTTTTATCCTGAACTGCCGCCCAGTTCTGTGAACTGGCATGATATATGGTTGGAGAGTATCTGTGGATCTCGGGGATTCCTGTTTCAGTGGCTCCAAACGCCCGGACACACGCACATAACACGAGAATGGCTACAAATCCCGTAGATTTGGTCCTCGTAGCCCTGATTGATAAAATGAGTGGCCCGACTAACAAGCGATTTGACAGCTCTCCCAACCTCAAAACACGTATTTACACAGATTTTTTAAAATAGGTATAACTACTTACACCCGTTCCCTTTATTATCGAATTTACACGGAATTATTCAAATGAAGAAATGCAGAACTCACAATACGTTAGATTGCTGTTTTTTTTAAACGCACCTTTTATTTTTAAATGACTATCCGGAATTGCTACACATACATCAATTGCCACGGAGGCACAGAAATACACAGAAGAAATATTCCGTGACATTCAGTATTTCAGTGGCTTTTTTGATTGGAATAATAGGGAGCTATTTGAAATTGTATTGATTACGGATAGTCATTTATTTTTATTCCTGCACAGACAAGTAACCTATAATACAAGCAACAGTACCTGACTAAATATATTACATGCAGGGTTCCACTCAAATTATACTATTCTGAGATTGGTCACTGAAAACTATTCAACCGTTGACAGATTTAGTTCCTCGGTTCAGCGTTTGTCTCGTCGAACAGGCTGTTCGATTTAGTTCCATAACACAACCAGGAAAGGCACCGTAAGCTTATGTCAGCGAATCTGCCAGCTTCGCATCGCGCCCACAGGAAACGGCCGGGGCATTCACTACGGATGACGATCAACACACTGCGGCAAGCTGCCGATTCGGGAAACAGGCACCGGGTGTATTACGATGTTTCACCATGTGGCGCTTGTCTTGTCGAACAGGCTGTTCGACCTACTCAGCCCCCGCTTTTGTTTTGGTGCGACGCTGAATCGGCCGGGATCGGAACAGGCGGAGGGGGCGCCTCATTTTTCTTCATATTTATCCGCTGTTCCTTCAACATCATAGTGCCAAGATTATGATCATACACCATCTTTCCACCATGCTCAGCAGTCTCATAAACAAGGAACAAGCCGCCAAATCCAACCAGAAATGCGACAACGGCAAAAGATAACTGACTCATTTTACCCCACCAGGTCAGGATAAGCCGGATTACCACGTAAATACCGAAAAACCATGCGGTATCTTCTCCAAGCTCGGCATGTGCATGTAAATCGGCGCCCGCACTTTTGGGCAGCAAGCCGGCGTGGAAAAGACCTTCAGCCGCTTCATGACCTGTGATTACGGCTACGATTGCCGCTATAGCTCCAAGTACAAAGAGCAGAAGAGCGGCTTTTGTGGCCCATGTCGCATCCCGTTTTACAAGACCCCAAAAATCAAATAGGACAGCTGCAAACAAGAGTGCAATTGGAAAATGAATGACGAGAGGGTGCATATTCGGCGCCCAACTGGGAAGTAAGCCCATGATGATTCTGTATTTTAAGTTATTGTTATGAAGCCAATGAACTGACTATGAATACGTTTATCTGTAAAAGATGTTTTTCCCAATAAATTGATCTCAAAGCAAAAAAGTGTCTGTTTATACTATGCAAACCATCACAATAATCAACCCGATAACCTAATCATGGCCCGCAACTAATTCGCCTGAAATTAATTTATCCGTTATTTCCGGTTAACTTTCACCAAATAACCAACCCGGTTATTTATTCGTTCATCATGATGAATTAATCATTTTGATGAATCGTTAATCTGTTTGACAAGGGTTATAATCCTCCATACTATTGGCATTCCATTCAAAAAAGAGTAATGCGTTCTGACAGTAACTTTTAAAATACCCATTCATGCTGGTTTATCTTCTAATAGCCCTCCTGGGTTTTCTTATTAGTGCGTTTGGTACGGTTACGGGTTTTGGAGGTGGGGTTATCATGGCGCCTATCCTCATCATGGTGTTTCATATACCGATTACTCATGCTATTGGCGCCATCTCTGTTGCCCTTTTCCCCTCCAGCCTGACCTCGACCTATTTCAAGAAGAAAAAGAACCTTGTTGATTTTAAAGCCGGTATGCTTCTTGAAGGACCAACTATGGTCGGCGCTTTTATCGGGGCTATGCTTACCGCATGGCTCCCGGTCAATAAACTGGAAATATTTTTCGCGTCGTTTGTTCTGATTTCAGGAATCATCATGATCCGGGACAAATCCGGCGAAAACACACGTCTGACCAGGTTTCTGGAAAAAATAAACCAGATCCCTCCTGCTTTCGAACGAAAAACAGAATACGGAACCTATCATTTCAGCGGAATACTGACCACCCTTCTGGGACTCATGGCCGGAGGTGTAGCCGGAATGTTTGGGGTTGGAGGTGGCTTTATTAAAGGTCCCATCATGATTGGAGCATTCAAAATCCCTGCACGTATCGCCGCAGCTACCGCCCTGTTCATGATTGTCATTACCAGCACTGTCTCATCGGTAACCCACTATTACCTGGGGCACATCTTTTTCGACATCACAGCAGTTGTCACCCTCTCTTTCTTTCTCGGTTCGCTGTTTGGTAATTTATTTTTGCACATCAATAGTGATGCAACTTTAAAAAAGATCATCGGCGTGGCGTTACTGATTGCCTCGGCAATGCTCTTCATTAATACACTGGGATGATCACCTGACTGGAAAGTGCAGAAAACCAGAAGATCCGTTCGGGTCGCACAAAACGAAAATCGATGAGCGATACCAGGTTGTTGGAGAATCCAAAGAAGAAAAATAAGGCTCAAATCGCTGTGTTCTCTGCGTAATTCTCCGTGTCCCCAGTGGTTTCTATTACCCGTGTGCGATTTCCAGGCACTTATTGGTTTGATTCCGGATAGTCATTTTTCTACTATAATCCGCACGATGTCCGCTTCCCCATTATGAAACTCGCCTTCATCGATATGAATCGTCATCTCATCCGAATAAATGATATTCCAGTCTGCGAAATCGTGTATAAGGTCATCCAGACTGTATAACATACCAATGGTCTTCGGTCCGCCGGTATCCCGGTTTATCTGTTTTTTATTGAACGCTTCCAGCAAAAGACGCCCACTTCTGTTGAGACTTTTCATCGCTTTACCGTGAATCAGATGACGAATATCCGGCGGGAAATGAGCATAGATCAGTGACACGGCATCAAACTCGTTTTCGGGATAATCGAAATCCTCAACATGCTTTAAATGGTAGGTTAGATGGACATTCCGATCAGCGGCGAGTTGCATTGCTTTTTTACGACCCTCTTCACTGTAATCCACGGCCGTTACCTTCCAACCCATCTGAGCGGCATACACACCGTTTCGCCCCTCACCCTCGGCCAGTGTCAGCAGGTGTCCGGGTTTCAGTATATCGATTTGTTCTTTAAAAAAGAGATTTGGCAAGGTTCCGTAAATATATTCCTGGCTGGCATATCGTTCATTCCAAAAATTTTCAGGCATAAAGTCTTCCGTCACATTGATGATTGGTTGCTATTATTTCACTCGATGGATGTAAGAACAGTGATACGGCTCCGGGCATTCACGAGGTTTGTTGATAGTTGATCGTTGCCTTTGTGAACGTTGTGATATTCTTTGTGTGCATAGGGTTAAGATAGTTCAAAGAGAAAATGGCTAAGGCAAAGAATTAGGAGGATGTTAGAAATTAAACATTAATCCTGCCGGGTACTGAATGTAAAATATGTTGGGTTAGATACAGGAATTCCAGGTCATTGTGTGAGGGAAATCACAATCTTTCCACCTTTGAAAAGGGGGTTAGGTGGTTTTACACAGCCCGGACAAAAGCAACGAGCCTATTCATTGTTATGCGTTGGTCAATGCCCCTTGCCTCCTGATAAGGTTGGCTAATATACTCTTAAATGACTATCCGCCCAGATTCATCGGGACTACATATCTCTCATTTAACCGCAAAGTTCGCCAAGTTCGTGGAGTAAGACTCTTTATTTTTGCGTTTCTTGGCGGTTTACATTTTCTGATCTCGGAAAAAAATATGACATTTGGAGTGATACCCGATAGTCATTTACTCTTCTAATCTCATCGGACTCTCCACATCGTACGCAGTTTTTAAGTGCCGTGTAAGAAAAGCTAACGAACACCGGATATCTATTTATTAAGTCAGGTTCAATGCTGATCAGGCAGCCAGGTCATATCGTAGGCACGTTCTGTTCCGGTGTTGGCATAGTTGAGTGGGTAAGCGAGCAGAAAAGCCGGTTCACCACGCTCGTTATATTCAGAGATGCTGATCCCCTTCCGATACCACGCCTCCAGGATGGTGCAGAATTTTTCTTTATCAATAGAAGTGGACAGGATCATCACTCCCTTGCCCGAGGACTTGTCTGTCTCCCATCGAATAGAGATAATCCATTTATTCAGAGCCGACCTGCTCTTTCCCAGCATACGCAATTCGATATGCCGGAATCGGTCGATCGAAACGCGGCGACCTTTTTCATCGCCGGTTCCCTTGATGAAGCATTCGTGCTCATCCAGCAGAACAACAGACTGCAAGCTGCTGAGTTTCTGTGGAAAAAAACGGAGCAACACAACGAATACCAGTCCTAAAATTCCTAACACACTAACCGCCATCAGGACGTCAGTTGTTAATACACCCAGGTAATGAGCGATGACCAGATGATCTATCAGGATATCAACAAAGAGAGCCAATAATACATAGACAACAGCACGTACGTGACGGTTATATGTCAACAGCGTATTGTCTGTATATATATTTGTACGCAAAGCCATATCAATCAACTAATTGTTATATATCTGAACTGACCAGTGGGTAATCTTAATAATTTCATAATGATTAGCAAGGGTATCCCCTACGAATATTAGACTTTTTTAATATTTATCACCATAAAGCATCGAATATATATAACTAATTGGAAATGTTAATGTTGCCTAACGAGAGATTATGCATGACATGAAGTGGTTATTGAGTTAATAAGTTATTGAGCTATTGGCAAGACCCCTGTGGACTTTGTGTATTCTTTGTGACCTCTGCGGTTTATTTAATGCCCAAGCACCTGGCGCGCCGTCACAAAGTTGAAGGTTGCTTGAGGTAATACCCGACAACCTGCAGCACCAACAAAAAAGGCGACCAACGCCGCCTTTAAATTCAAACTCTTACACTAATGTTCCAAACCCAATTAATTCAAAATTAATAATTCCTCAATGAGCCCCTGTGTTGCTGGTGACCATCTGTTTCACCGTGCGCCACATGATCTCAAGGTCCAGCTTCAGCGAGGCATTTTCAATGTATCTCAGATCACGTTTGAGACGATAGTACATGTGCTTGGGATCCAGGTTGCCCCCGCGATAGCCGGTAACTTGTGCCCATCCGGTCAGACCGGGACGGGTGTTGTGATAGCGCATATCGAAACCGGGGATCTCACGCTGCCAATACCGGCATTCCTGACCGGCAATGGACGCGGACCGACGAGACTCATCTCCCCTCTCAGTACATTAATAAGTTGCGGCAATTCATCGATGTTCGTCTTTCTGAGGAATCTGCCGAAAGCTAAAATGCGCCAATCGCCTTTTTTTGTTACCACGGGCTTGCCATCCACCGGTTTCACCTCCCTGATGTACATCGTCTTGAATTTAAAGCAGGGAAACTCCCTTCCATTTCATTCCAGTCCGGCGCTGGGTGAATATAACCGGTCCTTTGGATGAGATCTTGATTCCCAAATAGATAAATGGAAACAGAAATCCCAGGAGAAGCAATCCAAACCCGGCACCTATAATATCTATGATGCGCTTTGCTCCATACCCACTACCTTCTGAATGCAGGACGATAGGTGGATACGCTATAACATCTGAAAAAGAGTGTTGCCTCTTGACTTCCGGTGAAAGGGTCACCGTACGTAATGAAGATTTCTCCAGCACATAATCGGTAGTCTGCATATTCATGATAGTCATCGGGGAGTAAATATTATCGATGGAGACTTTTATCTTGCCTCAAGCCGTCTCATAATGTTATACGATTATAGTAGTTTTGGCTTACATTAACAACCCTTAGATTGGGGGAAATATAAAGCTGACATTTGCACCCCGTTTGCATTGGCCGTTATTCAGTTATTTGGTTATTGAGTTATTAGTTATAACCCCTGTAAACATTGTGCGCTCTCTGTGCCCCCTGCGGTTTATCTTACGACCCCTGCACCAACAAAAAAGGCGACCACCGCCGCCTCCAAATTCAAACTCCTACACCAATGTTCCAAACCCAAATTCAAATTCAAAATTAATAATTCCTCAATGAGCCCCTGTGTTGCTGGTGACCATCTGTTTCACCGTGCGCCACATGATCTCAAGGTCCAGCTTCAGCGAGGCATTTTCAATGTATCTCAGATCACGTTTGAGACGATAGTACATGTGCTTGGGATCCAGGTTGCCCCCGCGATAGCCGGTAACTTGTGCCCATCCGGTCAGACCGGGACGGGTGTTGTGATAGCGCATATCGAACCCGGGAATGATGCGCTGCCAATAACGACATTCTTTTACCGGCAGAGGTCGAGGCCCTACCAGGCTCATATCACCTCTCAGTACATTAATAAGTTGCGGCATCTCATCGATGTTTGTCATCCTCAGAAAATGACCAAAGCTGAAAATCCGGTTGTCACCCTTTTTGGTTACAACGGGCTTCCCGTCCTTTGATTGTAGCTCCCTGATGTACATCGTTCGAAATTTAAAGCAGAGAAAGGTCTTGCCGTTCATCCCCGTGCGGGGTTGCAAAAATATGACAGGCCCCTTCGAGGAAAGTTTGATTCCCAAATAAAGAAAGGGGAAAATCAGTCCTAGAATAAATAATCCAAATCCCGCTCCTATGATATCAACCGTTCTTTTAACACGATAACCGGCCCCTTCGGCGGCATAATTAACAGGCGGATATGTCTCTACATGCGCAAAAGCACGATAATTATTAACCTCCGATGATTGGGTCACCGTCTGAAAAGAGGATTCCTCCAGCACAGCGCCATTTACTTGCATTTTATTGTAAAATTTTATGGGGTAATTGTTAGCACAAACTTCCACATTGCCTCAAGATGTCTCAAAATCTTGGACAATAATAATAGTATCGGTCAATATTTACAACCTTTAAGTGGTGGATAACATAAATTTATTGAATGGAAGCGGTTTTTAGATTGGATTATAAAACCATTTTACAATTTCGTAATCTTTTTTATAAGATTGATTAAGATAACGATTGCATTAAATCATACTTTTTTTAGTGATTCGATAATTAATTATTGTATATGTTGTAGATACACATGTATGGGGTGGCATCAGCGGGATTAGCCTCTTATTACCCTGATTTCAACAAACGCACCCTGCTTTGAATAGAACATGGAGTAATAAAGTACTGGATGATTATTGTGGATAGTTGCCCAAAGAGTGTGTCTGTGAACTAACAAAGAAGGGCCCCAATGTGTAGTTTTGAAGGTGCAAACCAAAACCAAAACACACAAGAAAGGAGCCCTTATGGAATTTACCAAAGTACAACTCAAGACCCTGATTGGCAATCATATTGAGCGGGAAGGTGGTCTTCAAGAGGTCATGGAAATGATGCTCAACGCGATGATGAAATCCGAGCGTACGGCCCATCTGGAAGGGGCCGAAGGCAATAAGGCCAATGGGTATCGTTATGGAAAAACCTACGGACAGGGACGCATTCTCGAGCTTCGTATCCCCCGGGATCGCAACGGAGAGTTTTACCCGAAAGTCCTGGCCCTGCTGCGCAGCCAACAGGCGGAGATCGATCAGTTGGTTAGCGCTTTGTATGGACAAGGCCTGACCCAGCGACAAATCGGTCGGATCTTCGATGATTTGTATGGGCGACACTACAGCCCCTCGACGATCTCGCGGATGATCGAGTGGATGAGAGAGGAAGTGGGTCAGTGGTTGGAACGGCCCTTGCTGCCTCAGTATCCGGTTGTTTTTATCGATGCCATTCAGGTGAATGTTCGTCGGGATACGGTGCAAAAGGAAGCTTTTTATGTGGTCCTGGGAGTGACTCCGCAGAGGAAGCGGGAAGTGCTGGGGATCGTGCATTTCCCCACCGAGAGCGCTACAGGCTGGGAACTGGTGCTTGCCGGCCTGAAGAAAAGAGGTCTTGGTCAGATCGGATTGCTGGTCGCTGATGGATTAACCGGCATTGAAGAGGCGGTCAGTAGTGTTTACTCGGGAACCCCGGTCCAGTGGTGCGTCACCCACATCAAACGGGGCCTGCTGGCTCGGGTACGCAGCCGGGACAAGGAGGAGCTGGCCGAGGACCTGCGATGGGTCTTTCGCACCGACGATCGGCAGGACAGTCCGGAGGCAGGCTGGGAGCGCTGGCAGAGGATGTGTCACCGGTGGCAGGACCGGTATCGGGCATTTGGCAAGCTGGCCAGCGAGCAGCGATACCGGAATGGATTTACCTACCTGGGGTTTGACTACCGGATACGCTCGATGATCTATACGACGAACTGGATCGAGCGGTTGAATCGTAAGTTCCGGGGGGTTTTGAAGAACCGCAGCAGTATGCCTGATGAGGAGTCGGTACGGGTGCTCCTGGGGCATGTGGCGATGGACCAACCAGCTTACGCCCATCGCTTGCCCAGGATGCACCACGAGAAGCGACTTTTTCGCGATTCATCTGTTCCGGATCCGGAACAGATGAATGAATCTTAGTAATTCACTACCTTCAACTTGCTACACATGGGACCCAGACACACTATTTGAAACACTACCTCCACGAAATGAAATAAAAATCTACAATCTATTCTAAGCTCCTCTGCTTTTTAGGAGAAGATCAATATCATTTGAAATATTTTTCAGCAAATACCCTGTAGAAAAAAAGCGGATTACCAATAACATACCGATTAAAAAGCCTTTTAGGATCCCGCATTAAACGATAAAACCACTCGAATTTTAAATCTCTAAATATCTTTGGCGTAGACCTGAATTCCCCCGATATATAGTCTATAGCGGCACCACAAGTTAAAGCTACATTAACGTCTAATTTGTCAAAATTATCCAGCAACCATTCCTCTTGTATAGGCATTCCCATACCAACTAGCAGGATATTGGGTTTTAAATTGTTTATCTCATCAACTATAACTTGATTTTCTATGTTTTTTTTATTGAAATAACCGTTATGGTAACCTTTAATATTCAATCCATCATATCTCTCTTGTAGATTGTCAGTTGCCTTCTTTAACGATTCTTCATTTGCACCCAAGATATACCAGCTCAAATCATTATACTGGGAGAATTCTGCCAATTCCCAAATCCACCAATCATAAGTTACTTTAGGTCCGGTTGGTAAATTCAATATTTTTGCCCCGTAATTTACGCCATCTCCATCTATAAAAGTTAGATAGGATCGACTAAACAGTTCTCTCATTTTATCATTTTCGTATGCAATATTTAACCCATGGACATTGACGTGCGATATAATACCTCTTCTATTATTTATTGATAGTTCAAGAATATTTGAAAGGATTTCACTGGAATTAATCAAATCTATCTTAACGTCAAATATCCTAATACTATCCATCACTCAATAATCGATGAATTGTTGTATATACTTTGTTCCAATGAAAAAGGAATTCAAAAAAAGAGATGTAGGTTTTTTCCAAAAACTCCTCAAATACTCATGAATGTTTGAGAATTCTTCTTCTCCCCTTAATCTTCTTATTTCACAATCACGCAGGAAGGCGGAATAAAGAGATCTTTCATATTTTCTGATAGACATACTACCAGAATTCACATAATAAATGTATAATGATTCGTTAACATTGCCTAATCTGACTTTCTGATTCTCCTGTATTCTTAAAAACTGATCCCAGTCAGACATGATTTTAAATTTATTCTGAACCGGATTACTCTTGAAAAGTTGTGCAGTGCCCAATAACTGATTTGCTGAAATTGCGTATCTGTTAAATGTTTTAGCCAATCGTTTTTTTATGTCTTCATGTTTCGTTGGAAATGTTTCAACACGAACAAAAGCATCATTAATGTAAAAATCGAAATTGCTACCTACCAGACATGGTTCCCCTAAACGCAAGGCAAGATATCTGAGTTTTTCTAACCTTTCAGGCTTGCAATAATCGTCAGCATCCGCATTAACCAAAAAACGTCCTTTTGCTTCTCTTTGGAGTATATTCCTGGCATCTGCAACCCCTGTGCCTTTTCCTTCAAGATATTTGACTCGTTTATCAGAAGCGGCATATTTTTTTATTATCTCTCCGGTTTCATCTGAAGAACTATCGTTCAAAACTAAAAATTCAAAATCTGTGAATGTCTGTGCAAGAACGGACTCTATGGCACGACCAATGTAAAGAGCTTCGTTGTGCGCGGGCATTAATACACTAATTTCCATAAAAAAGAAGTACAGCTCTGGAATTATTATTTATTCACTTATTGTAGAAGAGAATGCTTTGCAGAACCTTATTTTACCTCACCAAACCCCTCCTGATTTACAGGAGGGGTTTGGTGAGGTAGGCCTTACATAGCCTTCGAATACAAAGAACGGCACAAATATAAGTTTTTAGAACATATAAAAATAAATAGATCTTTTATTTATTGAACCCATTTATACCACCAGACTGGTTTACCTCTGACTGTCTGATTTGATTTAACAATCAAAGTATCTTTCATGACTATAGATGATAAACCGATATTCATATTTTGCCCGTCCATCCAGCCAACTATCATATGATCTGTTGCTTTTAATCCTTTAATAATCAGTGTATCACTTTTAGTATTGCCGTACGAAAATTTCTTAATTCCATTACTTATGTTATCATCAACATGTGATTCATTTAATATGTCATTATAATAATTATTGTAAACCATCAAACGGCTGTTCGATTTGGTATTCTTATCCGTACTGACAGCCATATCTCTGCTGTATCCGGCTGCAAACGATGTTTTTATATAATTATCATGAATCAAAAGGTCTTTATTTCCATTCGTTATCCATATTCCATAACCGCCTATCGATGTGGGAGCAAAATAACCGCTATCAAATATTACATTGTCATGGCAGACAACATGATCATTGAATGAATCAAAACTGATGCCATAATATCCGCTTTTTAATATTTGATTATTTGAAATTATAACCCCGTCATTATGAGGTATGTCCGTCGAAATACTACTCATTACAAAAGAACATTTACCCAAACTTTTTGATCGTATAATTCCAATACTCCTGACTTTGGAATAGTCAGTATACCAATTGTCTTTCGAAAAATTTAATAAAGCATATTTTTTCTCTTTTCTTATATACGGAAAAGGAATCACTGTACTGGGATTTTTCAGATCTTTGTATGCAGATAGTACAAGCCACAGCGAATTAGAAGGAATTGAGGCACCCAGAGCTTCGAAGCCAAACTCTATTTCCGATTGGGCATTAGATTTCGTAGTCCAGTCTTGTTCAGAAGGAAAATTATAATAAAAGATGATATCATTTTTGGGTGTACCCGAGACATTAACAAGGATATCCTGATCATTCGAATAATTTTTATCCCTACTCAATTTAACATCGTTTGGATGGAGAAGATCAGCATAGCTGCCGAGATCTACAATTTTCTTTTTGCTTTCACGGGCCTGCAAATGGATGCCATAATGGCTGGTAGAATCAATTACATTGTTGCTGATGATGCCATTTTCACTAACTTCACAAATCACCCCGGTACCAGCACTATAGATATTATTACTTCTTATGATAAATTTTCGCTCAGTATCTAAACGGATACCTCCACCTTTGACACTTCGGATTGAATTATCAGATATTTCATTATTGGATCCAAGACCTGCATATATTCCATGTAATTCACAGTTTGAGATATCATTATCATCAATATCAATATCATTTGAAAACATTTCAGCTATACCTGACCCAGAAACCAAAGTATTCCCTTTATTGGTAGCATAGATATTCTTGATTACATTGCCCTGTATTTTACTATTCATTACATTTCTGAATGAAATAGCATTACCCGTTGAATTATAAAATCTACAGTTCTTAATTGAGATATTACTCACGTATAATTTGGAATTTGTAATGCTATCATAGCCCAATACCTTTATAATATCATAGTTTGGACCTACGATATTTGGGCCTTTGAAAGTAATTCCATTAACAGTAACGTCTTTGCATGAATCCTGTATTTGTATGGCTATCGGCGCGCTTGCAGCCAAATCGATTGTGCCATCCCCCCCGATCTTTATATACTTGGCCCCACCCCATATTTTAATCAGAGGCGCATCTTTAAAGTTTATGCCAGGGACGATTTGAACACCATTCCCTAAAAGAATAGTAATGTTCTTTTTTGCGCTGATTTCTAACGTTTTATCCAGGTAATACTTTGAGTGCCCGGGAAAAATAACCGTTGTATTGTTGGTCAATAGTGCATTCAGATTTGCAATATTTTTTGAGTTTATAATTAACGTATCCGTATTGGATTGATTCTTACTGAGTGATCCAAAAGAATAAAAGCAATTTGGAACGCCGTTCGCTTGGTTATTGAACATTAAGGAGAGCGCAACTATTGCCAAAGAACCTAAAACGTATTTCTTTGAATTTGTCTTTTTATGAAGCCCATCCATATCCGTGAAAAATTTAATATTAGGAAAACAGGGAGCCACCATTTATAAGTGTATGTTTTAGCAAAATAGTACCTGGCCCTATAATAGTTCGGCGATTTTAAGGTAAAAAAGGAAGTAAGAAATTTTCCAAAAGGCGTTCTTTTATATATTGATCCGTCAGCCGTATTTTTGATATGGGAATATACAACAGCATTTCTCAGTATTTTAAGTTCGTAGCCATTTTTAGCCGCCCTGGCTGAAAATTCCGAATCACCACTATACTGAGGCATCTTATCCGCCCTGATCAGCCCTATGTCTCTTAGCAATCCAAATGGAAATATAACCCCACGTCCGGTAAGCAAATCGACATCCCATATTGTTTTTCCTTCAATCCGATTTAGTTTTCGGTGCAACTGAACAGATCTTGCCGTCAACTTATCGAGTAATTCACCTGCATACACAATTTGTTCAGGATTATTAATATCAACAACGACTGATCCCAGCATCATATTTGATGTTACATGATCTTTTAAAGCTTTCAGGTAATTTTGATCAACGATCAGATCATTGTTAAGCATTAAAATGAAATCCTGACTTTTCCCTTTTTTTAAAACGTAAGAGAAACATTTATTTATCCCCCCACCCCACCATAAATTACCATCTCCTTTAAAGAGAATCACCTCGGGATAATTCTTTTTTAAAATATCGTACGTCCCATCAGTACTACCGTCATCACAAATTACAATTTTAAAGTCCCTATACGACTGTTCCTGAAGAGAGTTGATGCATTCAACTGTAAATTTTACGTTGTTGTGAACGGGGATGCATATCCAAATCATTTCATAGATTTATATCATATTAAACCAATATTATTTCAGTTCAATAAAATAGCAACTCAATTAATACAAATAACATTTTTATATAATTCTATATATTTAGGTACGACTTTAGAAGAAGCATACTCTTCATATATACATTTGCTTAATTTCATCCCTATTTTATGCCTGTCATTTAGCGATTTTTTACCTAATAATTTTATTTTATTTGCAATTGCTATAGGATCAATTTCAGTATAAATAATATTATCACAAATCGATTTAAAGTCCTTTAATGCTGGGACATAAGATAAAATGACAGGACAACCAGATGCCATTGCTTCAACTGCAGCCACGCCAAAACCTTCTGTTGATGAGGGCATTAAAAAAACATCTGCTAAATGTAGATAATCAATAACTGATTTAAGTTTGCCTTTAAATTCTATCTTATTCTTAAGTGATAATTTTTCAGTAAGTAATTGTAATTCATCATTTTCCCCTAAATCGCCAATATGAATATATTTATAATTAAATTTTTCAGGTAAATAATTTAGTGATTCAATCAAAATAGGGTAATTTTTATAGGATGTATTTCCACCAACTGATACAATAATAAATTGATTATCTTCTATTTTGTAACTTTTCCGTATTTCTAATTTGCGATTATAATCTACAGGTTGAAATTGATTTTCATCATACCAATTAGAAATTAAAATATTTTTAATATGATACCTTTCTAATTCATTTTTCATTCCCGATATACTATTAGACACACTAACAACACCTAGGTATTTATTCATAATATGGCGTTGTATTTTTTTAATCATTTTAAGAAAACCATCAAAATAAAAAATATGATGTACCGTTCTTATTTGTTTTCGATTCCCAGAAAAAAAAGCTACTAAAGAATACCAAAAATTAGCCCTCTCTGTATGAATATGTATTAAATCAAATTTTTCATTCTTTAAAAATCTATAGTATTTCAAAAAAAATGAAAAATTCTTTTTTAGTGGTATATGATGAATATTAAAACCCGATTCTTTTAAATTAATACTATAATCACCTAATTCACTTCCAGTACTGAGAATATGATTATCGATATTCTCACTCAAAAAATATTTATTAGATATTTCCAGCATTACTTCGGCACCGGAGTATCTTAATTCATTAAGTATATGCAATACTTTCATTGGTCAAATAATTTTACTAAATGCTTTAAGATATTTGTCAGCAATTCGTTCGAGAGAAAAAAAACTATTACAGTATTCAATACCTTTTTCCGAGTACAATTCATAGCTCTTTTGATTTTCAAATAGAAATTTAATGGACATATAAATTTCACTACTTGAAGTTATATCAATAAGTATACCATTTTCGCCATAGTTTAGAACCCAAGGCACAGCACCTGACTTGTTTCCAGCAATAACGGGTATTCCCCTAGCCATAGCTTCAATCAAAGTATTTCCAAATGACTCCTCTAACGAAGGGTGTATCAGCAAATGATAGTTATTCAAAACATTCATCAAATTTGAATAATCAAGATAACCTTTAAAATGTATTCCATCCAGAAGATTATTTTTCTTTGCCCACTTATATCCTATACCATTTATCGAACAACCTTTACCATATAAATGATATTCTACATTTTTATTATGCTTGTAATATTCATTGAATGCTCTAACGGCAGGTTTTGGATTTTTAAGTCGACTCCAATCGGATAAAATACTCACTATAAATACTTTATCATTGGGCTTTCTTTTTATTGTGCTATTCGGAATACTTGTTGAATTTGGTATAATTTCCATATCATATTTATTACGATATTCATCTTTTATATAAGGTGATATTGCAATAAAATTTTGCCCGCGCCTCATAACCCATTTATTTAAGATAAACCTCGAAAATCTATACAAATTTTTATTGATTTTCAGAATTTTTAAAGGTGAATCTCGCAAAGTAATAATATGTGGAATACCACTCTTTATAGCTGCAACAGCAAATTCATATCCCCAATGTGCACTTACTATATCGGGTTCATCAGATAAAATAAAAGATAAAATATCCTTCCATTCTCTGTAACAGAAATCAAGAGATTTGATTCTGTTATTTTTTCGAAATTTGCCATAGTAAATTGTTAAGTTTTTACCTTTGGCAATAATTGGTTTACTAACCTTGGGATCTAAAGTGTAAATCGATATTTGTTTACCCTTTGCTAATAATCCTAAAATTAAATTATTTAGACTTGTCCCTCCTAATCCAGTAGGTAACTCGTTATAATCTTCGAAAAGATATTCATTAAATGAACTTGTCGTGATTGGGCCAGCAATTCCAATTTTCATCCTATCTAAATACTAGATCCTAACTTTTTTGTATTAACGTTTATTGTCATTATTAATATGATTTAAATCTAATCAATTAACAGTCCGAATAGAATATTTTTTTTCTGACTCCACATCA
Organism: uncultured bacterium; assembly: GCA_963787205.1. Taxonomy (GTDB): domain Bacteria; phylum Bacteroidota; class Rhodothermia; order Balneolales; family DATFMH01; genus DATFNI01. Next base: position 66,666 of record CAWBCD010000028.1, on the reverse strand, counting down.
ACTTCGGGCAGGAAAAAGGGAAACGATACATCTAATTGTCTATCGTTTCGCATAAATTTTTTTACCGTATCAATTTTAAATTTCATACGATGATACTGCGTATGCTTCTCTTCAATATATTTAGCAGCTCTTGCAGCCTTTGAATAAATCATTTGAGGATCCGAACTTAACAACTTTTCACATTGATCAATTACTTCGTCATAATCCCGGGCAAAATAACAATGGTCATTGTCTCTCAATACCATGTTAAGTCTGGGAACTAATAATTCGATAGTCGGTATTCCAGAAGATATCTCAAAAAAAACCCTGTTTGATGAGTAGTAGTCGGAGTAAGAATAAGGATTACCACCAACTACAACCTTACCTTTTCGGAAAGCTTCTTGCTGTTGATTAAAAGCAACGGGTCCTTTTGCATCTGGAAATTGCCATCCATTACCGAAAAGTCCCAAACGACCTCCAAATTTGTTATGCAACTTTTTTACTAACTTTTGCCTATGCTTAGCTCCCCACCATTGTTTTGAGGTTGGTTTAAAAAAACTATTCCCATTATTACTCCCTACAAAAACAATATCATATTCAAATTTATGGGTTTCTAAATCGACTTTTCTCGCCCGAAATCTCACTTGACATACACTGTTCGGAATGTAGACAATTTTTTTAGCCCCCCATTTAATCATTTTTGATGCCGCTTTCCCCATTTGGGTACTAAATGTTATATCTGACAAACGAGAGGCTTCTTTAAAATCCTCAGGGTAATCCGGGGTCATCCAATTGTCAGAGAAACCATCACCGCAACTTGTTATTACAACCGGTGCTTCTTTTAAATTGCGTAATGCATTGATGCATGGTCCAGGGCTTGGTTTACCTTTTTTATGGAAATAATGGAAATAAACCACGTCAAACTTCTGTTGCCTGCAAAGCGAAACGACATGATTATAAAATGACTCCCATCCATATTTACCCGCATAGCCAAAATATGGTATATTATGGAAATCAGATATTTCTCCTTCCGCCTTTAACTTTATTAGTGCATCATGCCAACCGGGATGATCATTTATCGTTACACCCTGTGATAGAAATAAAACCTTCATAATAACCTATAAAATTACGCTTCTAATAATATTTTATTTTTAAATGTCCTTACTTTATTCTTAAAATTATCAAATAAATATAATGATTTGTCACTAATTTGAGAATTAATCGAATAGATTCTCATCCACAAATTATCTCTATTCAAATTATTTTTCTCATCCAAATTGGAGACAATATTGTTAAGTGGTTCAAAGTTGTTCTTCCAATCCCATAAGTTTTCTGCAGATTTTCGAGCATTTTTCTGTAGCTTATCACGCAGTTTTTGATCCGTAATTATTCTTTTCATTTGATAGGTTAAATCATCAACCTCAGCTTCTATATATTCCCAGTAATATTGACGTTTTATCCTTGCCTTAACATTGACCAACAATCCGTTCTCCTCATGTGTAATAAACTCATTCATGGGAGCCTCATTTGGAACAATTACAGGTAATCCGACCGACAGAGCTTCTGTAATTGTCAAGCCTATACCTTCTAATCGTGTCGGATATACATAGACATTACCTAAATGATATAATCCCGGGGGGGGTATCGTTCGCTCAATAAAAGTGACATCTGACCGGACTTTCATTAATTCCTGCAAATCCGGATAATTCGAAATAGAAAGTTGACTGTGAACAACAAGTTCACTAATCCCGGAAGGTATTTTTGAATAGGCTTCAATTAATAAATCAGTTCCTTTTCTGTCTTTATTTTTCGAGGTGTTCATTCCGGCATTGTGAAAGAATATAACTTTATCATCATGATTCGGATTATATTGAAACAAAGACAGATCTACGCCCCAGGGGAAATAATGTGCTCCTTCAAAGTTTTTAAAGACAGAATAATGCCTTTTCGTATTGCAAAATAACAGATCATATTTGGCGAAATCCCGATATGTTTCTTTTGTATAGTAATCCACGTATGCAGCAGTTGTTATACCCATTTTTTTTGTAAAATCAACTGCTTTAAAATCCCTTTGTTCATTAAAGATAACTAAATCTATATGATTCCTTTTCAACCATTTATAATAATGATGAAGGGGAAGTTTTGTCTTATTTAACTTTGGACTCCATGTAACATTCGGTAAATCCCACTTATCATCGCCTTTGGCGTAATATTCTCCTCCCCTGGCATAAATGAATACGTTATGCCCTCCCCTCTCCAACGTTTCTTTATAGGCTCTTGAAACGTACGCAGCTCCTCTATCTAACCAAGTGGTAACTATTCCGATGTTTAGTGCCATTATAGATCCAATTAATCTTCAGTGCCTTGAATTGAGGTAATAGTCCATTTCCGAGGATACCAATTAATACAAAAGTTATTATCCCGAGATAATCATTTCTAAAAAAATCAGATACTCCCATCCAGAGAAACAGTAGTAGAACAAAAGACAGGTTCATTCTGACATCTTTATCGGATAATTTGTTTTCAAATAATATCAGGAATATCAGATAGACATAAATAACGGAGCCAAGCAGTCCTATCTCCCAAAAAATCGATGCCACACCGGAATAATATTTGTTCATCACTGAACCACCCGGTATATCATATTTATACTTAATAGGTTCTATGTGATTTTTATAATACATAGAACTAACGGCTTCCGAAGCCATACTTGATTTTTGTCCCGGACCAAAACCAAAGACTATCTTCATAGGATGATTTTGATAATCCATAAACATATCTGTGTATAAATCTTCTTTTACAAAATGTACATCAGAAAATACTCCGATTCTATGAATAGTATTAGAATAAATTTTAGGAAATAAAACAATAAACAGTAATCCGGCAGACAAAACAATAAGTAAGAGAGAAACGATTCTTTTTAACTTTATTCCACTTGAAATAAAGAATACCGGGACAGACAGTCCCCACAAGGTTAGTGAATTAGTAATTATCAACCCAAAAGAGGAGACCAGCAACGGTATAATCTTGGGATTAATAATATAGAAAACCATAAATATAATAGAGAGAAAAGCGAAATATGTCGAGCCAATAGTACCAATTGCAAAATCTGCCCAATTGTTAATATAATGATCAGGTAATGGATTTATTTTTAGCAACCATCCAATATTAAGAACAACATTTAACAAGTATAGAAATACAATTAATTTTAACAGCTTTGCACTACCTGTCTTTTTGGCAAGAATTGCGAATGAAATAGGGAATATGTAATATTTCAGGTAATAGATATAGGCTGCTAAGGTGGATTTATTAATTATCGCAGATAAAAGACATACAATTATTAGTAAGTAATATAACGCAATTTTTTTATCCCTTCTTATATCAATCAACAATCCAACTGTAATGGAAATACCAAGAAAAAGATACGTCAGGGATGATATATGGTAAAGTCCATTCCATATATATGTTGCTACATAAAACTCCAGGAAAGCAATTGTTACTATTACCATGAGCATTGTTTCGATATATTTTCGAAGATTAATGCTCATTACGATTCCATCAGCTTAGGATAATTTTCAAAGTTACTTAACACTATAGCGCTTCTTATTTTTTTATCAATTGAAGTAACTCTTTTTTGTAGTAACTGATTTCATCAACCTCATATTTATATAAGAATAAAAAGTAGGAAGCAATCGGTAGTAAAGCTGTCAATAATACCAGTATCAAAGGCTTATTATCATAGAACAGCAAATAAAATGGGACTGCTGTAACCAGCATAATAAATAGGGCGTTAATAATATTTTTTATCCCATTGTAGAATGTTAGTAATTTGAGATTGATAATTGAAAATGCAAGCAAAAACCCGGGAATCAAGATAATACCAAGTGCAATATTGTAGCCTATAGCTACCCCAAATGCAGATCTTCCAAAATAATATCCAAGTGACAGGCCAGCCAGTATTAGAGGAGTAGCGAAGAACAAGGAAAATTTCCATTGAAGATCCGGTCTGCCTTGAGCCAGGAAAATATTTCCAACCGGAGAACCAAGCACCGTAAAAACGGCACCTACACAAACGACCTGAAATATATTTACAGCATGAATCCATTTTGCTCCTAAAATCAGTGGTAATGCTAATGGTGCCACAATAGCACTTAATATTAAAATCGGAGCAATAACAATTAACATTATGTGGGTAAGACGGAGATACATACGTCTTACTTTCTTCAAATCTTTTTGATATTCAGAAAAAAGCGGAAATATTGTTTTGGAGAAAATTGACATAATCTGACTTAAAGGTTTCATGATAAAGTCATAAGCCATCATATAAAGTCCAACCTGCTCTGCACCCAAAAATTTACCAATTAATAATACATCGCTTCGTCTTGAAAAAAAATTTAATATGCCGAAGAAAAAAACATTAATACTGAAATTTAAATGACTTTTGATCTCACTTAATTGAAATAAAGTTTGGGCCACCATCTTAGTGTAAGCCAATAACCAATTGATGATAATATAACGAAGGCTATCTGCTTAAAAACCAAACTCCAGTATCCATAACCTAATATGGCCATAACTACGGCCAAAATTCCCGACAATGTAGTACTGATCGACTCGGCAATTGCTAAAGATTTAAATTTATATCTTTTTGTTAATAGTCCTCTTGGGACAATAGAGATGCTACTAAATATGAATGATATTGAAAGAACTGAAAAAATTGTAGAAAGCTTGTGGAATATCATAAAACAAACTTACGAGTGGTGAGAAAAAAACGCAATTATAACCAATAATACCGCCATCCCCAGATTCAACCAGAAAATAGATGATAAACCATTATCGTCAAGTTCAATGCTCTGAACAATACTACTCTCAAAGCCCATATTCAGAATCATATTGAAAAATTGGATGAACACCATCGTCATCCCAATGAGACCAAAATCCTTTGGATTTAATAATCTCGCCAAAATTATTAATACAACAAACGTCCAAACTTGTCTGTAAACTTGGGCAATGCTGTTCCAACTGATACCATTTAAAAATGTCTTTTTAGTATCAGACATATGCGCTTATCATGATTTAAAACTTATAATAGGTAACAATTATTATTTTGCCAGAATATCATAACAATCTTTGTCATGTGAATTCAAATCATTTACTTTTTTAATAGAAACTTCTTTTCTTATACCACTTCTAACAAGATCTGATAGATATATATTATAATTATACTTAGATAAGAAACTGAATATATCATCTGGCCTCGTTCCAGATATCGCCAGTGATGGTTTGTTAATTTCTATCCACATTATTGGCTTGTGTTTACACAATAAATCCTCCATACCTTTCAAAACAAACAATTCCGAACCCTCGCAATCTATTTTTATAAATTTAATTTTTTCAAACTCATTAGCACTAATAATGTCCTCAAGTTTTCTTATCTCAACTTCAATTTCTTTTTCAAAATCTGATTTTGCCAACTCATTAGGATATATTGATGACCAACCAAGCGTTTTTGTTAGTTCGAATTTGTGTCGACTGTTTTCATCACCTAATGCATATGGCATAATTTCACAATTTGTTATATGATTAACATGAAGTACCTCATTAAGAAATTCTCTCGATCTCGGATCTGGTTCAAATGCATATATTTTCCCCTTCTTCCCGACTCTACCAATCAAATGCAATGATACATACCCTTTTTGTGCACCGATGTCTAAACAATAGTCTCCATCCGATACGTATTTATTAATAATATTTACCAGAGTACTATTAGACTCCCCTGTAAAGTATTCTAAATCGCCATAATTATTTTTATCAATCTTGAATTTATAACCATTTGATAGCCTATACCAAAAAATACTTTCTCGTTTGGCATTATATAACATCTTTCTATATGAAGAATATATCTTGCTTAAGGTCATCATTAAATCTTATTTTAAATAATTATTAAATATCCATTAAACCATCTATTCATACTTCTCCCATGCTAAAATAATTATATATCGTTTTTAATATTCTTTTCGTTGCTTTTCCATCACCATATGGATTTACCGCATTAGCCATCTTTGAATATGCTTGTTCATCGATTAACAACTTTTCCGCTTCTGTAAAAATTTGTTGTTCATTGGTTCCAACAATCTTTACAGTGCCCGCATCTACAGCTTCAGGCCTTTCCGTATTCTCCCTTAAAACCAAAACGGGTTTTCCCAAGCTTGGAGCTTCTTCCTGCACGCCACCGGAATCGGTGAGAATAATTTTAGCACGATCCATCAATGCAATAAATGGAAGGTAATCAAGCGGCTTTATAAGATGAATATTCTCCTTTTTTCCAAGTATCCTAAATACAGGATCCTGAACATTGGGATTTAAATGGACAGGATAAACAAATTCTGTATTCTTAAATTTCGATGCCAGCTTATCAAGTGCATTGCAAATGTTGATAAAACCTTGACCAAAATTCTCTCTTCTGTGGCCGGTGATCAATACTAATTGCTTATCCAGAGAGCGAAATTGGCCATTATCGAGTCCGGGAATAGGAATATTTTGCTCCCGGATCTTCTCTTTAGCTATCAACAAGGCATCAATCACCGTATTACCAGTTATAAAAATCTTTTCTGCTGATACCCCCTCTTTTAGCAGATTTTCTTTGGATAGTTGTGTAGGCGCAAAGTGAAAATCAGCAAGCCTCGAAGTCAAGACGCGATTTATCTCTTCCGGAAATGGAGAATATTTGTTCCAAGTCCTCAATCCGGCTTCAACATGACCAATCTTTACCTGATGATAGAAAGCTACTAACGAGGCAGCGAAGACGGTACTGGTATCTCCCTGTACCAAGACCAAATCAGGTTTGCATTCTAAAAAATAACGATCCAATAACGATATGGCACGAGCAGTTAAATCTGAAAGAGTCTGATTGGGTTTCATCAAATTGAGATCGACATCAGGTACGATTCCGAATACTTCCAGGACCTGGTCGAGCATCTCCCTGTGTTGTCCGGTCACACAAACATTGACATCATAATCATCATGTTTCTGTAATTCTATTATTACAGGTGCAAGTTTTATCGCTTCCGGTCTTGTCCCAAAAATGATAGATACTTTCATCATAATTTATTCCCACTTATCAACCTATCATTTTCTGCATAAGTCATATCCCTTTATGTTTACTCTATGTTATGTGTCTTGTCAACTATTTATTCATGTTTTGAGTCCATCAGATCATTGAAATATGGTCTATATTCTGAGTAAATATTTTTAACAATTAAAACAATAATGCTAAATACGAAACCCAGGAAAATGGCGATAATCATCATTAAGGTTCTTTTGGGGCTCGTCCTTTTGAGCGGTACTTTTGCCGGTTCCAAAACCTTAAAGACCGGTGTATCTTTCTGTAGTTGAATGCGTGCCTGTTCCTTCTGTTGTGCTAAATTATTATAGACATTAAACTCAAGGTTATATCTATCCTGCAACCTTTGTTGTTTGGTTTGGGCCAAAGCGGAAGTCAGATTTTTATTTTGGTCCTGATAGATGGCCAATGAATCCTGAATACTTTTAAATCTTGCCGCGGCATCGGCATACTGTTGTTCTATAAACTTGTAATCCCGTGATGCCTTTTGGGTTCTATAATCAGAAACATACTTCTTCAACAACTCAATTGTCTTATTAGCCATAACAGCAGACAGCCTTGGTTCCGGCATATCAACCGTTATTGAAACAATACCTGTCTGATTATCAAGGGATGTGGTAATACTATTGCTCAAATTTTTTAGAATAGCTTTTTGGTCTTTTGTGACTGCGATTATACTACTTGTGTCCACAGGTGTTATAGATTCTGGCTTATTCTTACTAAAAGATTTGAATATCAAACTTGGAAGACCAATTGTGTATTTCTGTATAAGTCCAAGCAGATTAAGCGACCCCGATGAATTAACATCTTGAAAGTAATGGTAGACAGTCACCGTTGTATCATATTTTGCTGAATGAATCTTCTGATTCATAAGATCAAGCAAAAAAGGAGTAGACTGAATGATATTCGGATATAATATGACATTAATCGTACTTACATTCCCAGATAGGTCAGTACCGCTTAAACCAATAAGGCCACCGTACTTCTGGAGTAATCCTGCTGCTCCCCCTGAGGCACTTTGATCAGGTAACTCCGGCATCAGAGTCACATCAGTCTCATATTCCAATGGACTTGTTAATGCCACAATTAATCCAATGATAACGAAGATTCCTATGGTCCAGTAAAACGTTTTTCTGTTATCCCATCCTTTTCTTAATAGTTCAAAAAGATCAAACTTTTTCTCAGGAACTTGCTCAATTTCATCAACAGGCACCAAGCGATACTCCGCGAGGTCCAACCCCGTTTCTCCGGAGTGTTTACGGGACCTTTTGTTGTGGTTCTGGTCTTTCGGATCGGACATTCGTTAATTATGAATTTTGAATTATGAATTTTCCCCGGAGGGATCCCTTCGGGAGAATTAGTAGAATTCCGGAATTGATGTGGTATCTCAAATCCTGATCCATAATCAAGGTAAATTCGGTTTCGGTATTTAGAGTAGTTTCGGTGAACAATTCAGAATTTTTCCTGAAAACCCGGGATTAATTTTGAATTGTGTCGGCAAGACTTATCGGTTACAAGCTGCAACAGGTTACGCGTCTATTGTTTACCGTCGTATGGGATAACTTTCGAACTGCAACCTACCACGTTTAAGCCTGAATAATACGGTTTTTTGCTTATCGGATAAAGTTTCTAATTTTGAATTCTTAATTTTGAAGTTTTAATTAGAATTGGTCAGAAGGTAGGTGGTTGTGGTTAGCGGCGAGTCAGGAGTCAGGAGTCAGGAGTCAGGAGTCAGGTAAAGTCAGGAGTCAGGAGTCAGGGAGGGAAATTAGAAATTTGAGAATTGGAACAAAAAATTATTGGAAAGTTAAACATGCTTGTATATCATCGTTAACTATATAGAAATTAATACCCGAAATAATTATTAATGAAGCTGCCCAATTATGATAGTGCTTTTATTGATATCCGAAAACTACGGGACTATTGTTTGAATCCCCGGCATTCTGTGGGCAGGCACAAGGCACGGGTTTTTAAATCAACACTTGGAATTGAGCAAAAGGACGCTGAATTTTTAAAGGAACGAATACTCCAGGCTTTACCACATTCAGAGGCCACGGTCAGTTATGAAGACGTTTTCGGAACCCGTTATATGGTGGAACTTCAACTGAATAATGAGGAACAATCTGCTACCGTTATAACAGTATGGATGATCCCTAAAGGAAGCAAAAAACCTCATCTTGTCACTTGCTATGCAAAAAACTAAATTTAAGTATGAACAAGATTAAAGAATTAGATAGTGTTGTATTATTAAAGGATCTTCCCTCTCATCACCTGAATAGGGGTGATGTGGGAACCGTTGTAGAAATCCTGGATAAAAATACTTTCGAAATTGAGTTTATCGACGAAAAGGGGCAAACCAGCGCGCTATTGCCACTTTCGGATGCTGACATCATACGTCTTAATCTGAAACTTAATCCTGTGTAGGGAATTAGCAGTCAGGAGTCAGGAGTCAGGAGTCAGGAGTCAGGAGTCAGGGAAAGAAATTAGTTATTGAGTTATTGAGTTATTTGTCTTCATTGTTCATTACTCATTGTCTGTAGCGGTCAGCGGTTAATAAGTGAAATTAGAAATTTGAGAATTGGAAATTGGGGTGACAGGCACAAAGGCAACAGGCATTGAGGCACTAAGTCTACTCACATTGATCACTGTTTATTGTTAATTGTTTACTGATCACTGTAATGGCCGTATTCTGAATTTTTCGATGTCAACAACGGTAAAATGGCCATTTAATTTTGAACTGTAATGATCCAATAACTCTTTTATACGATCAATCTTTTCGGTCCGCTTTAGAGGATTAAACCTCAGGAGGATGATCCCAAAAACCGGTTTTTTAAGTCGATATACCAATTCACCGAAGTCTTTATCCTCAGTTATCAAGATTCTCTTTTCTGTAAATGCCTGTTTAAGAACCTGGTTATCAGAAGAACCGGAAGCGGTCTCCTGGATGTACACTACATCATGCCCGAAATTTCGTAATTGTTGAACAAGCCCCGTATCACAGCATTCATCTGCCAGAAATTTCATGAATCGATGTCACGGGTCAAGATAATCTCGTCTTCTGTTATATAATCCGCAGCAAATTCCTGAGCAGCACGAATGTCTTCAATCGTTAAATGAGGATGATCCTTTATGATTTGCTCAGTGGTTAATCCTGCCCCCAATTTTCGCAGGATAAGATCTACTGTAATTCTGGTGCCTTTAATAACGGGCTTTCCAAACATTATCTCCGGGTTGAGCTCTATTCGATCATACTGTTTCATTTCCAGACTCAGAATGTATGTATTTAATTAACTTTTACTTCTGTAACGATACTATGTTACTTACAAATATACAATAAGGCCAGGCTTTGCAAAATCTCTATATCTATCTCATCGATGCAACAGGCACAAAGTTTGGCTTCATTGATAATTGTTCATTATTCATTACTCATTGTTAGTTGCGGTCAGCGGTCAGCGGTCAGCGGTCAGCGGTCAGCGGTCAGGGGAGGGAAATTAGAAAATTAGTTATTGGAAATTAGGTTACTGAGTTGCTGGGTTATTGGCCCGGTGTGCACATTCACTGTTTTCATTGTTTACTAATAACTGTATTCAGGCAGGAATGGAGGTAATTTCGACAATATTGTGTTTTGTCTTAGCTTCATTAACGATGGTCTCCAGTTTAGCAGCTGTTTCGTCGTCAATCCAGTCCGATCCGCATTGAGAACAGACGGTAGCTGGCACATTGCGTACTACCACTACACCCTCTCCGTAATCAACAGTAAATGTTGTTTTACCATCTATCATGGTGCCCCCGCAAGCAGGACATTTGTCTGGTTTCGTTTTATTAATCATTTCTTTCTCGTGCGATAATCCTGTTCAAAATGTTCCAAATCAGGCCTATATACCGTAATAATAAAGCAACATTTGTTTTGAGTATCAATAGATGCTACTACATGTAACGGTTTCCCGTCAATCCACCCAAGAAATAATCCGCTCTGAAACGGCTTATCCTCAGGATAATCTTCAATCAGTTCACCCTCAAGTAATACACGTTTGACCTCATCTCTGGTTATTCCTCTCTCCATCATTCGTTCGAGTGAATGTTTTTGCCACTCAACCCGGCCGTTCTTAATGCCTTCTTTTAGCTGGTTTGTATTCACTAACCTCTTTCGTCAGTTTATTGTTGTGATGCTAAAGTTTTAATTTACAATCTAAATTTATCAATTTTAACCTCAATCTTAGCGGTCAGCGGTCAGCGGTCAGCGGTCAGCGGTCAGCGGTCAGCGGTCAGCGAAAGAAATAGGGTAATTTTGAATTATGAATTTTAAATTTTGAATTATTTTCCTGTTAAATGATTTTCCCGATCGCTAATAAATGATAGCTGCTTACTGTTCATTGATCACTGTTCTTAGTACCGGATTTTTTGTCTGATGGCATGGCGGATCATGGATTTCAGGTAGAGCCAGGTGGTGATCTTTTCGTTGGTTGTGCCGGAGACGCCCTCAAACCGGGGGTACTTCGGCAACAGCGACCAGTTGCCTCCATCGACCAGATAGGTAAGCACAGCTTTTGTGAGAAGATGTTCGAAACAGATGTCTTCACTGTCGTTGATATTCGGGGAAATGGGGAAAAAGTATTCTTCAATAAATCTCTTCCCTGCGATGAATAACCGGCTGTCACAATTCTTCAGGTCACTGTAAATGTTTACATACACTTTCGAGGCATCAGTCACTCCACCCAGGATGGCGTCGATATTTCTCACAAAATATCTTCCTGTAACTTTTACAATGATACTGTCATTATTAATGAGTTTTGATTCCCGGAGTGCATGTTTTAGAATCAGTTGTTCTCCATACCCTTTGCCCAGTTTTTTATTGTAATCCAGACCGCCGTATTGCAGGATCTCGAATGTATTCTTGCTCTTGATGTTCCGGATGCCACTAATATCGTAATTGCTGTTTTCACAGAAAATGAGCTTGTAACCCGTTCCGGCCCACTTTTTGATCGATCTTTCATAATCCCCCCTCCTCACCTCCGGATTATTCCGGGCTGTCATCACCATTTCCACCGGATCCACCGTGCCGGTCAGCAGGATAACAATGTTATCCCTGATTGTCCTTTTTTTACTTATTTCGCCCATATCCCATGCAACCTGCCGGTTACGATTTTATCCACTTGTTTTGGAAGGTAAAACAAATGGAGCGCATGGCATAGCGTTGAGGCCAAAACAACACCCGTTATGCCCATTCCCAGTCCCTTTGCAAAGAAAATGGACAATGGTATGTTGATTACAATCACCACGATGTAAGCATACAACTGGAGTTGTATGTTCCCGACCCCGTTTACAATGAAAAAGTAAATAGCCGTGTATATTTGAACTACAACAAACAAAGCCCACACGAATGACAGAGAGAAACCGGCTTGAAAATTTTTGCCCACCCATATCCGGTAGGCGTAGGGAGACAGCACCAGGAACACGATCAGGGCAAGACATCCGAACCAGAATAACGTTATATACTTCTTCTTAATGGATTTGATCCATGCATAATCCTTCTTCACATAGGCTTCGGTGGTTGCGGACCAGAAAGGGGTCACGATAACCATGAAAACCATCTGGATGACTGTAAAGTACTTGCCCACAATTTGATACACGGTGACCTGTGCCGGACCGTACAACTGGGTAATAATGATATTATCTGTTGATATCAGGACCAGTACCCCTATTTGTATGATGAAGAACTTGAAACCAAGTCCGAGCAGGTCCTTATAATGTCGCCACTTGATGAATTTGACCGAGGGCCTGAGATCCCTGTATTCGCCGGTATAAAACCATACCGATACAATCGTCAAAATCACTAAAGTGGGAATGGTATAGGATAATGCGATACATACCAGAGAAGGTGGATAAAAGTAACTCAGGATCAATACCGCTCCCAGGAAGAAAGCTCTGCTGAAAAAATCGACGATATGCTGGATGGCGGGTTTCTGATCCGAGATGAGAACGGTTATGATCAGCTCATCGACAATCTCGATGGCCAGGAATGAAAACAGGATGATCACCAGCAAACCAATATTATCATTAATGCTGCCGGGGACATTCAAAATTGATGACCATGGGATTACGTTCGTGACGCTAAGGATGATGATCAAAAAACCACCCATGATCAGTGTCAGCAAAGCGTAGGTTGTACTGATATACTCCCTGGCCAGTTGCATCCTGTTTCCGGCCTTGCTCTCAGCAAATTTATTCCGCAGTCCATCGCCGATGCCCAGGTCCAGGAACCCAAACCAGGCGAGTATCGATATAATGGTCAGCCAAATACCGTACCGGGCCGCATCCAGGTAATGCAATAGTACCGGTACCAAAAGCAGATTGATGAGAATGGTTCCTCCACGAAAGAAAAGCGACACAATGATATTCTTTTTCGCTCTTACGCTTCTCTCATGTCCGCTTGTAATACTATTTATCAGCCAGTTCGACAGATTTTTCATATTGTTCCGAATGTACACAATATCAATGATTTTATAATATGAACTGCGCCAATAAATAATAGGGATTGACCGTACCGAGACCTGGAATCCTCATTCTTTATGACTAACGTGCCACCTCTGTGCGCTTTGTGGTTTTTCTTCTGGTTTTCGGGTAACCACAGAGGTGTGCACAGAGAGATTGCTGCTTACTTTTGGTTGTTCCACTTCATGACATTGGCCGGGGATCGATGGCTGACCAGTTCGTTGGCCATGAATTTCATGTACGGATCAACGTGACTAAAGAATTTTTTATACCCTTCACATAAATAGTTCAGTCCCTCATCACCATCCGGTGTCTTTATAAACCGGTGCTTCGGGCATCCCCCATGGCAGGCAAATCGGTAGGTACATTCCCTGCAATACGCCGGCAACTTATCATTTTTGTCCGAACCAAACGACTGCTGGAATGGTGACTCCACCAGATCACCCAGAGACGAATTCATAATATTTCCCAGTTTGTATTCCGGGTTCACAAAATGATCACAGGAATAGACATCCCCGTTATGTTCCATTGCCAGGGCTTTCCCACAGGTCTCAGAGAACACACACAATCCGGGCGGAACGCCATACCAGTTCGCCAGGACGACATCGAACATCTGGACGAAGATCTTACCAACATCTTTCTTCACCCATTCATTAAAAACATCGACCAGAAATTGCCCATAATTTCCGGCAGAGACCGACCATTCGGTTACTTGTGATTCGGGATTTTGAGAATGCAGCTCAACCTCTGATTTCTGTTCGACGATGGGAATAAACTGCATGTACCGGCTGCCGATCCGTTTCAGGAACCGGTAGATGAGTGCGCCTTTCTTTTCATTTTCACGATGTACACAGGTAAGTGTATTAAACTCTACCCGGTGTTTCTTTAAAAATGATATGCCCCGCATTACATCATCGAACGACGATCTTCCGCTTTTGTACACACGGTATGCGTTGTGAATATCCCTGGGACCATCTATAGAAATACCGACTAAGAAATTATTTTCTAAAAAGAACCGGCACCATTCATCATCCAGTTTCACGCCATTGGTCTGAAATGCATTCTGGATGGTTTTACCATTGGCATACTTCTTCTGCAGATCGACGACCTTACGGAAAAAGTCGAGCCCCAGCAGCGTCGGCTCTCCCCCCTGCCATGCAAAGGTTACGACCGGTGCTTTTTGCGTGTTGATGTATTGGTCTACGAAATTTTCAAGTACCTCCGGCGGCATCTTGAAGTTTTCGCCTTTTGGGTATAGCGCCTCCTTTTCCAGGTAATAACAGTATTCACAATCCAGGTTGCAAATGGGACCAATGGGCTTGGTCAGGACACTATAGGCAGATACCTCGCTCACCTGTACTTAAAGAATTTTGAATTATAAATTTTGAATTTTGAATTTTTTCCGTTGGAATCCATGAGAACTACTAATTGCAAGTTAAGCAGATCACTGATGATTAAATCTATTTACTGCTCACTGCTCACTGTTTACTGCTCACTGTTTACTGTTTACTGTTTACTGTTTCTTTCTTAATTGTTAACTGATAACTGTTAAATGATCATCCCGGCGCCGACGGTTTCGTTGGTGAACGGATCAACGAGTATGACACTGCCTGTCTGGCGGTTGTCGGTATACGGATCATAAAATATCGGTTCGGTCGTACGAAGTTTCACACGACCGATATCATTCATGCCTATCGTCTTATCATCTTCCAAACGGTGCAGGGTATTGATATCAACTTTGTATTGCACTTCTTTGACCAGGCAGCGCAGTTCTTTGGTTGTGTGGCGGAGCACATATTTACCCCGGACCTGAAGAGGTTTGGGATTCATCCAGCACATCATCACGTCGATATCCTGTCCGACATTCGGCTGGTTGTGCGGTTTCACGATCATATCGCCCCTGCTGATGTCTATATCTTCGTCAAGGGTGATCGTGACCGACATGGGACCAAAGGCCTCATCGACTTCCCCATCGAGCGTATGAATGCCTGTGATGTGGGCATTGAAACCGGATGGCAACACGGTCACTTCATCACCCGGTTTGAAGACGCCCCCTTCGACACGTCCGGCATAGCCGCGGAAATCATGAAATTCATTGGACTGAGGACGTATCACATATTGAACCGGGAAACGGCAGTCCACGTGGTTATAGTCGCTGTTAACCTGCACATTTTCCAGCCAGTAAAGAAGCGAGGGACCGGTATACCAGGGCATGTTTTCCGACCTGTCGACCACATTATCGCCATACAACGCACTGATGGGTATGTAGTGGATTTCCGCCACGTCCAGTTTCGAAGAGAATTTCTTTAAGTCATTCCGGATGGATTCAAAGACCGACTGCTTGTAGTCGACCAGATCCATCTTGTTGATGCAGAATACGATATGCTGAATCTGCAGCAATGAAGCGATAAAAGCATGACGACAGGTCTGCTCAACCAGACCGTTGCGCGCATCAACCAGGATGATGGCCAGGTTGGCGGTTGACGCGCCGGTCACCATATTGCGGGTGTACTGGATATGGCCCGGGGTGTCGGCTATGATGAATTTCCGGTTGGGTGTGGCAAAATAGCGATAGGCCACATCGATAGTAATTCCCTGTTCCCGTTCCGCCTTGAGTCCGTCGGTCAACAGAGCCAGGTTCGTATACTCGCTGCCACTCTGCTGACTGGACCGTTCGATGGCTTCCATCTGGTCTTCAAAGATCGATTTGGAATCATAAAGTAATCTTCCAATGAGGGTACTTTTACCATCATCCACGCTTCCTGCCGTAGTGAAGCGCAAAAGGTCCATATCAAGGTACTGGGTCGAGTTTAAAGGTTCGGACATTTATTTAATTATGGATTTTTGCCGAAGGCATCCCCTCGGGAGGATTATGATTTTAGTTATTACGGACTGTTGACGGATGACTGTTGACCGTATTAAGTCAAGGAATTTCTGAAAGCCTGAAGCTTAGCAAATAACTTCGCTCCAGTATTTTCAAACTCTTCTTTACTCTTTTTCTGATTTATCAAATAATTCCTGCTTTCCATTAGCCTCAAACAAGCTATCACTTCTATATAGGATCTTATAGCAATGTTTAAAAACCTTGACTGCTCAGCATTACTTTGCCCAGTTGACCCCTCAGCAATGTTCAATGCTATCGAGGTACATGCCCTTCGAAATTGAGAATTTAAATTAAATTTTTCGTTCTCAGGCAAATAAGCTGACAATTCATAAGCGAGGGCATTTAATTTCATTGCTAGTTTCCAAACTTCTAACCGCTCAAATTTGTACTTCATTGCTCCGCAAAAATAAGTTAATTGTCATACAACGGTCATCTGTCATCCGTCGCCGGTCTATTAGTATGACCGCTGACATTACTAATCCTTACAGATTTTTTAAAAATTAGAAGTACCCCTGCCTCTTGCGGTCTTCCATGGCGGAGTCGGAGCGTTTGTCGTCGGCGCGATTGCCTCGTTCGGTGACGCGTGCGGCTGCCACTTCCTGGATGATTTCGGCTAATGAGCTGGCCTCGGATAACACAGCACCCGTACAGGTCATGTCGCCAACGGTCCGGAATCGCACCGTTCTCGTCTCATATTTTTCACCGTTTACCGGGGTAACATGAGGCGACTTGGCAAGCAACATGCCTCGACGGTCCAGCACTTCCCGTTCATGCGAAAAATAAATGCTTGGGATATCCAGGTCTTCCTTGGCGATATATTGCCATACATCCATCTCCGTCCAGTTGCTCAACGGGAACACGCGAAAGTGCTCTCCCGGGTTTTTCCTTCCGTTGTAAAGCGACCATAGCTCAGGACGCTGGTTTTTGGGGTCCCACTGGCCGAATTCATCCCGGTGCGAGAAAAAGCGTTCTTTGGCACGTGCCTTCTCCTCGTCGCGCCTGCCACCGCCAAATGCGGCATCGAACTGAAATTCTTCAATGGCATCCAACAGGGTGATGGTCTGCAATCCATTCCGGCTGGCATTCGGACCTTTTTCTTCCACGGCACGGCCCTGATCGATGGTATCCTGAACCTTGCAGACGATGAGTTCCACACCCATTTTTTTTGCAAGGTTATCACGGAAATCCAGGGCTTCCTGGAAGTTGTGCCCGGTGTCGATGTGCATGATGGGGAATGGAATATTGGCCGGGTAAAAAGCCTTACGGGCAAGATGAACCATTACGATAGAATCCTTGCCGCCAGAAAACAAAAGAACCGGACGCTCAAACTGTGCGGCAACTTCCCGCATGATATGTATTGCCTCGGATTCGAGCTGATCCAGATGCGTGAGTTTGTATGATCTCATGAATGATTTATTGTTCTTTTTTTACTACTGCGCTCACAAATTATTAAGGTACGAAATTTAAATACCTGAAAATCGGCTCAAAATTAAGAGTTTATATTCAAAATTGCCGGGTGAGGAGGAGCAAGCTGGTAAAGGTATAGCGCAAGTTAGTAGTTGCTTGTTAGTTATTTGTCGACATCTAAATAATTTCGACCATTATTGGTGATTATTAAGGTTTCCGGAATCAGTATCACAACCACCCAAATATCGTAAGTTTCCAAGATGATGAGAATTTTAAAAAAAATTCCACCAATGCCCCAAAGGGATTCCTACTGAAGGATGTTTTCACCCCAAAAAACATGCACACCGTATCCTTGATGAAGTTAGACTCAAAACCCAAAAGCAAAATATCTTATTGTGTTATAGAATATAATGACCCTGACAAATTATTCGTTAGGTAACGTGATCATCCTACTTCATTTTTTTGCGACACCCGATCATCGGGAAAGTTGTATGTTTAATGAGTTATATGACTATCCGTAAATACTACAGCAACTGCATACCAGAGGTTTTACAGTCGGGATTCTCTGGAAATCACAGGGATAACAAGGCAGGCACGATGTTCACAGAGAAATAAGGCTGAAATCGCTGTGTTCTCTGCGTAATTCTCCGTGTCCCCCAGTGGTTTCTATTACCCGTGTGCGATTTCCAGGCACTTATTGGTTTGATTCCGGATAGTCATAATGAGTTATTATCTTCTTCCCGGACTCCGGGCTCTTTCCCCTGGGTGGCGCATAAATCAACTGCCTGAGAAAATTCACCTGCCTATCCACCAATAGTTATGTGGTTGGAATTAAAATCGTAAATAAATATTAACGTTTAACGCCTATATATACTCGTATATTCTTACGTACGTTTTAAAATGTCTTGCCTTTGTACGTTGCAGTTTCCGTGATCTGCTAAAACCGATTGATGCAACATGAGAAGAGAGTTATTGAAATACCGCGGGATTTTATTCGCCGCATTTATACTTGTCTCAGTTACTTCGTGTAAGGATACTGTTAGTTCCTATCCATCTCCTGAACTTGAAGGTATTGTTATCGAATCAGGAACCACTAATCCAATAGGTGGAGCAGTGGTATCCATCGACAACCAGACAGATACGACCGGTACAGATGGAAAATATTCTTTTCCGAAAATCGAAGCTGGTACATTTTTAATGAGTATCAGTGTAGCAGACTACAAAAGCAGCAATGACTCGGTCAAGATTAGCAACGGGTATAACTATTTGAAAGTTGAGTTGGAAAAGGATATCGCATCAGTTAGTGATACAACGAGCCTTTCAGGCAAAGTAACTGCAAGTGCGACAAATGATCCTGTTCCAGGAGTTATTTTAACCATCGACAACCAGAAGGACACGACCGGGCAGGACGGGAGTTACCATTTCAATAATCTGCCACCCGGGAATTTTACCTTCTCTGCCGGGGCAGCCGGGTATACCAGCTACAGCCGCAGCATCACCATTAAATCAGGAAACAATGTCCTGGATATACAGTTAACTAAAAAAGTAGCTAATACCGGATCCTTGTCCGGTGTTATCCACGATTCACAAACCAGTAATCCCGTATCAAAGGCCATTGTTTCCATCGACAACCAGAAGGATACGACCGGGCAGGACGGGAGTTACCATTTCAATAATCTGCCACCCGGGAATTTTACCTTCTCTGCCGGGGCAGCCGGGTATACCAGCTACAGCCGCAGCATCACCATTAAATCAGGAAACAATGTCCTGGATATACAGTTAACTAAAAAAGTAGCTAATACCGGATCCTTGTCCGGTGTTATCCACGATTCACAAACCAGTAATCCCGTATCAAAGGCCATTGTTTCCATCGACAACCAGAAGGATACGACCGGGCAGGACGGGAGTTACCATTTCAATAATCTGCCACCCGGGAATTTTACCTTCTCTGCCGGGGCAGCCGGGTATACCGGCTACAGCCGCAGCATCACCATTAAATCAGGAAACAATGTCCTGGATATACAGTTAACTAAAAAAGTAGCTAATACCGGATCCTTGTCCGGTGTTATCCACGATTCACAAACCAGTAATCCCGTATCAAAGGCCATTGTTTCCATCGACAACCAGAAGGATACGACCGGGCAGGACGGGAGTTACCATTTCAATAATCTGCCACCCGGGAATTTTACCTTCTCTGCCGGGGCAGCCGGGTATACCGGCTACAGCCGCAGCATCACCATTAAATCAGGAAACAATGTCCTGGATATACAGTTAACTAAAAAAGTAGCTAATACCGGATCCTTGTCCGGTGTTATCCACGATTCACAAACCAGTAATCCCGTATCAAAGGCCATTGTTTCCATCGACAACCAGAAGGACACGACCGGGCAGGACGGGAGTTACATGTTTAAAGACCTCAATACCGGAACTTATACTGTATTAGTCAATGCCCCAGGTTACAAGGAGGTAACACAGTCGGTTACGATCAGCAGGGGGCAGAATAGCTTCAATGTTGAAATTACCGGAATTGGAAGTTTATCTGGTACCGTTACTGAAGACGGATCGGGAACCAAAATACCAGGTGTAATTGTCGAGTTAAACGGGGAAAAATCAACAACGGATCAAAATGGCAACTACTCTATAGACAGCGTCATGGTTGGCTCGTACAATGTGACTGCAAAGAATGACAACTACAACAATTTCAGCAAGTCCATTGATATCAAAAAAGGGGCTAACAAACTTGATATCGTCATGACACCAAAACAGCAGTATACCAATGTTCGGGGAACTGTTTCGAATAATATTGGTAATCCCGTAAATGGGGCATTAGTGACACTGGCTGGGAACCAGATAAAAACGGATAACAGCGGAAATTACCAGTTCCAGTCGGTACCACAGGGGCAGTACAACATCAAGGTAACAAAAGACGGATACGATGAGTACCAAAAAGCCATCTCCCTGACGTCGGCGGAACTGCAATACGATATCGTGATGAAGATGTCTCTCATTGCGCCACCCCAAAACCCCGCAATAGAAAAAACAAGCGATTCGGATATAAAGGTAAGCTGGGATCAGGTCAAGAATGAAAATCTGAAGGGATACAACGTTTATAATATCATAAATCAATCTGATCCCGTAAATGGGAAACCAATCGATGTCAATGCCACCAGCTATACGGGAAATGGGTTACAGCCGGGCATCTATTCATACCAGGTGACCTCGGTTAACCTCATTCAGGCTGAAGGTGATAAAAGTACCGCAACAGATTCCGCCTTTATCTATCAACCTATACATTCAGATAATTTCGAGGGCCACGGACTGGATTTATCCAGGTGGTCATCAACCGAACGCAAGTTAACCGGCTTTAACCTGACATCTGATTCCCGGTATGTGATAGATGGCAAAAAATCACTGCTGCATACAGATGATAAATCAGGTGACCTCTATTCCTCTTCGATGGTTCCGTCGCAAAGCCGTTATACAGCAACAGTGAAAGTAAAACCTTTCACAACGGGAACTCAATTTGAGTTGTCATTCGATAATGGTAATAAAGAAGGATCGAGACCTGCCGTTTGGCTGGTTGTGGATCATACCGGGAAAGTTACCATTGGATATAAGGATGCTCCCAAGGGCACTTTGAATCCATCGTTTTTATATGGTGATTACACAAATAATGTCTTTAAAATCGGATTGTTCGTTGATACTAGCAGCAAACAGTTCTGTATACTTGTCAATGATATTGCCGTCTACACATCCAGTTATTCTCAGGATAACCTGAACAGACTCCATCTGTATTTCCAAAACAAGGAAGCTATTGACGATGTGATAACCGGAAGCGTGGAGTGAAAAGGATTGCTAAATTCATTTGTTGCCGTTTTTTGTCAATCCCTGAATAAGCTCGACCGTTACCCATGATTATTAATATTTACGAAATCAGTACCACAACTACCTCTTGTGTCGCAACTTTGCAACATAATGAGAATTCAAAATCTCCCGTTTACATACCCTCTTCATCAGAAGAATTTAAGATAGATGAGATAGGAACCACCAAGCCAGACGAGCAGGCTGATGGGCAATCCTACGAGAACATAATCCGAATATCGATACCCCCCGGGTCCGTACACCATCAGGTTTGTCTGATAACTGATGGGCGACATAAATGAAGCAGTTGCCCCGATGGTCACGGCATAGGCCAGTGGCATGAGCAGATGAATATTCCCGCCAGATAAAACGAGAGCAACAGGAAACAGAATGGCTGCCGCGGCAATATTAGTTATCATCATGCTATAGATCATGGTTGTCAGCATGACAACGGCGATTAGCAGGAATGGCCCTTCGTGCCCCACGATCACCTGCAATCCCTGGGCTATGACCTGGGCCAGGCCGGCATTTTGAACGGCTCTACCAATCCCGAGCGATGCAGCGATGACAATCAAGACCTTCCAGTTTATCGCGCGAACAGCTTCCTGGGCAGATACGCTTTTGGTAATGAGCAAAATCATCACAGCTGTAGTAGCAGCGACAATCATCGGCATCAGGCCACTGACAACAGCAATAATCATCAACAGGAATACTCCGAATATGATATTTGTATGAATTTTTTCCCGTGATGGAAGCTGTTCACTGTTTGAGACCAGCAGAAAGTCGTTGGAATGATACCAGCGGTGATGAAATGACTTAGGTGCCAGAATAAGGAGTGTGTCTCCTTCCTGCAGGATGATATCACCTATTTTTTTGTTGATCCGGTGCCCGTTCCGGTGTATGCCCAGTATCACGGCATCGTACTCCTGCCGGAAGTTGCTCCCCCTTACTTTCTCTCCCACAAGGGGTGAACTGCTGGATATGACAACTTCAAATGTCTGGTACTTGTTGGAGTCATAGTTTTTTATATCAAATTCAACATCCTTAATCACCTCGAGTCCCGGTTCTTTTTGCAGGTCGACGATCGTGCCCGGCACTCCTGTAAAGAAGAGACGGTCCTTCAACTGAATTTTTTCATCAGGGGTCACGGGTGCCACCACAGAACCGTTCCGTTCTATCTGAAAAAGGAATAATCCGTTGAGATGACGAAGACCAGCAACTTCCACACTTTGATTAATATGAGGATATGCGTTGGAAACTTTAAGAGCGACGACAAATTCTCTTGTGCTTTCTCCGAGCGTGATGATCGCTTCCTTGCGATCGGGCAACAGCCGATACAAAATTAGGGAACACAGGAGCACTCCGACAATCATCAGCGGGAGTCCCACGTATCCGAGCCCAAAGAAACTAAAGCCGGGAAATCCGTTGCTCAGCAGCATCCCGTGTACCACCAGGTTTGTACTCGTACCAATAAGCGTACACATGCCTCCCAAAATGGTGGCATAAGAAACCATTAGCAGGATTTTCGATGGAGCTACCTGGTGACGCTGACACCAGCGCTTGACCATCGGGATCATCATCGCCACAATCGGCGTGTTGTTGGTTACCGTGGAGGCTGTGGCTACAGGATACAGCAGACGTAACAACCGTTTGTAGTGAGGTTCTTGGGGGCTGCCCAGCAGTTGGGCACCGATCCGGTTTAAAATACCCGTAGACTGTATGGCATAGGCTACGATATACAGGAAACCGATGGTTAACGTGCCCTGGTTCGAAAACCCGGAGAATGCGTCGGTTGGATTGACAATACCAAGGATCAAAAAGACAACCAGGGTCCCAAAAATGATCATAGACATGTCGGCCACTTCCTTTATCAGGAGTACCGTCATTACGATCAAAAGAACGATGGTTATCCAGAGGGTCATTGGAGGTTGTTAGTTGTTGGTTGATAGATAATAGGGTTCCTCTCTGGCACTAGTCCTTTTGTCTCAATACTTAAATCTCATTACTCACTACTGTCCCTTGAACCAGTTCTGCTTTTCCATCCAGTCGATGATCTGTTCAACCGACTGTTCGACAGATTGTTCTGTAGTTGGCAGCACGATCTCCGGATTTTCCGGTGCCTCGTAGGGCGACGAGATGCCAGTGAAATCCTTTATTTCTCCATTCAACGCTTTTTTATACAGGCCTTTCGGGTCACGTGTCTGGCAAACCTCAATATCCGTGTCGACGAAGACTTCCACAAATGGGGCGGGTTCGATGATTTTTCTGGCCCGGTTGCGGTCCGCACGGAATGGAGATATGAATGCCGTCAATACGATAAATCCTGCTGATTGAAACAACCCGGCTACCTCAGAAATCCGACGTATATTCTCTTTGCGATCTTTTTCATCGAATCCTAAATCCGCGTTCAAACCATGACGAACATTGTCACCATCCAACACATATACCATACAACCACGGCTGAATAGTTCGTGCTGCAGCGCCCTGGCTATGGTTGACTTGCCCGATCCGCTGAGCCCGGTAAACCAGATTACACCACTCCGGTGACCATTCCTTTTTTCATAATCTTCTGTTTTCAGGTATCCATCGGACCAGACAATATGGCGTTTTGGCATGAAGGCTTTGGTTGATAGTTGATGGTTGATGGTTGTTAGTAATCACATGCAGGGTAATTTCCATAAACTACTGACAATTGACTAAAATCCTATGACAAATCCGTTGTTTTTGAATGAGGGTTTGTTGTAGGTCAGTTCTGAAGAATGCTGGCCTTTTGCTGCTGAATTCCGGTATACACAATCGCCAGCCGCTACATCCCATTCCATTGTCGGGCCCAAACGGGGATATAAATCAGCGGTGCCATCCGCGACGAGGCAAAATTTGAGAGAGCTTCCGGATGGTATCCGGCTCTCAACGGTGAACTTGCTCAGATACTCCTCCAGCGCATCGGAAACATGCGACCGGCTGCATACAACCCGCAACGGTTTTTCAGGGTCGGCTTTATCCGACGATATCCTAACAGGCGCCCCATCATCAATCTGCTTCCAGGATCCGTAACCCTTTTCAGCATAATACATAAGCTTTTTGGCGGGGGCATATACGACACCCAGCACAGGTTCATTCTTATCAATCAGTGCTACATTGACGGTAAATTCACCGTTCTTGTTGATGAACTCTTTGGTTCCGTCAAGCGGATCGACGAGCCAGAAGCGACCCCACTCCTTACGGGTATCATATTCGGGAATACCTGATTCCTCAGAAATGACCGGAATCTCAGGATAATTATCTTTCAAAAAATCACAAATCAGATGATGTGCCGCCAAATCCGCCTGCGTAAGCGGACTATTATCGGCCTTATACTCCACAACGGGTTTATCATAAAATTCCATTATCCGGTCGCCGGCATCCCGGCTGATATTAATAATGGAGGATAGGGTATCTGAAATCATTATATCTTTTCTCAATTAGGTAAAGGTGGTCTCCACCCATTTTTTATAAAATGATAAGCATAAATAAAGCACACCTAAGTTACGGCCTCAGGAAACGGCACTCAAACACACATTACTCAGCTTCCGAATTGCCGGTAAATCATTTCTGCATGATGCTTCCCGATACGGCATCTGTCATCGATGGCAGCCGTCTCGTGAACGAAGTAGTTTTTTTTTATTCAAGGGAAGCCTGGTTGATAGTTGATAGTTGTCGGTCGTCAGTTGACCGTTGGTGATCGTCCTGGAAGAGTGTTCCAACAATTGACAGGGACTTGATTTATGCTAACTGTTAGTTGTTTTGATCCCTGTTAGTTGTTTCCGAGTGGCGTAAAGGCCTGAATACCGGTGACCTCCCGCCCCAGGATCAATCCATGGATGTCGTAGGTCCCTTCGTAGGTTACTACCGACTCGAGATTCATCACATGATGTATAACCCGGTAGTCCCCGGTTATGCCGTTTCCGCCATGCATGTCACGAGACACACGGGCGATGTTCAAGGCCTTCATCGTGTTGCTGCGTTTTGCCAGTGATATCATTGCAGGATGGGCTTTTCCCTGATCCTTCAACTGTCCCAGGCGATAGACAAGCATCTGCATAGCCGTGATATCGGTTACCATATCCGCAAGTTTGGTTTGTATCAGCTGATTGGCGGCCAGAGGGTGTCCAAACTGCTTGCGATCCAGAACATACTGGCGGGCACGCTGGTAGCAATTTTCAGCGGCGCCAACGGCACCCCAGGCAATCCCGTAACGTGCATTATTCAAACAACCGAAGGGTCCTTTTAATCCGCGAATCTCCGGGAATGCATTTTCATCCGGCACAAAGACATCTTCCATAACGATCTCGCCCGTACTGGAAGCCCGAAGCGACATCTTGTTGTCCGTTTTTGGCGCGGAATAGCCCTTCATATCCTTATCAAGGATAAAGCCGCGAATCACCCCATCATCGTCCTTATGCTCTTTCGCCTTAGCCCATACAATGGCAATATCTGCAATAGGTGAATTGGTTATCCACATTTTGGCCCCATTCATGATCCATCCACCATCGACTTTCAGTGCCGTTGTGACCATAGATCCCGGATCAGAGCCATGATCGGGTTCCGTCAGACCAAAACAACCGATGATTTCTCCGGTAGCCAGTTTCGGCAGGTATTTTTTCTTTTGGTCTTCCGTGCCATATGTCTCAATGGGCCACATCACCAGCGACGACTGTACGGACATGAAAGAGCGATATCCCGAGTCGACGCGTTCCACCTCCCGGGCAATGAGCCCATAAGCGGTGTACGAGGCGCCTCCTCCGTCGTATTTGGGATCAACGGTTGCTCCCAAAAGTCCCAGGTCCCCCATCTCAACGGCAATATCGCGGTCAAAGAATTCTTCCTGGTTGCCCTTTAAAGCACGCGGTTCCAGACGGCTCTGTGCATATTCCCGGGCAGCCTCCATAACCATGCGGTCGTCTTCACCGAGCATCGACTCAAAAAGATAGACGTCATCGGGATTGAAAGTTAAATGAGCCATAGTGATAAATACTGATAATCAATAAATCTGTCTTTCCGTTTGTATCCCGGTAAGATCAACAATTGGCGGCTAAAGAGAAAGAGAAATGTCGGGGAACAGGGAACAGTTATCAGGGAACAACTTCACAAGTTTTATCTCATCCCCCGAGGGAGGAGATTGTTCTTTTAAGGCTGTCCGAAAAGTCATTATACTTATTGAACTGGCTAAAAATAGTAGGATTTTCAACCTTCATTATGGAACATGTCCTTTTCCCCCTTAAAAAATAGCTTGTCCCGAATGCTTTCGGGAGGGGGGAGGGGGTTGTTTCCCAGCGTGACAATTAGAACCCGTAAATAAATGAGACTTAAATTTTATCATTTATGCTTTTTGGACGGCCTCAAAGGATGGTGTGGTAATTTTTTTATTTCTTCTCGTGCTGCAGGTAGCGCAGGTTGGCCTCGATATAGTAATAATCAGCATAAACGAGCGGCACGGACACCTCCGAATTGGCGGGTTTGCTGCCGACACTTTTCTTCAGGATAAATCCGCCGTTGCTGCCGACTGTCGCGGCCCTGTATTTGGGAGTAGACAAACTGTGGATGATTTTCTTGGCTGTCTCCAGGTATTTTTCTGACTCGGCATGATTAACATATCCGCTCAATTCGATGAATGCCGAACTCATGATCGCCGCTGCTGAAGCGTCGCGAGGTGCATTCGGAATATCAGGGGCATTATAGTCCCAATAGGGAACATCGTCGGCGGGCAGATTTTTATTGGTCAAAATGTAATGAGCCACTTTTTGGGCGACTTTGAGGAACCGCCTGTCTTTTGTATACCGGTAGGCCATCGTAAAGCCATATAATGCCCAACTCTCCCCGCGTGCCCATGTGGAGTTATCGGCATAACCCTGGGCTGTTCCGCGCCATAGTATTTTCCCCGTCGTCGTATCGAAATTAACAACATGATAGGTACTTCCGTTGGGTCGGACGTGCGACTTGATAGCATTCAGGGCGTGAGTTATAGCGACATGATAAAAGGTGCTGTCTCCGCTGAATTGAGTTGCACGAAACAACAATTCCAGATTCATCATATTATCGATGATCACCGGATATTCCCATTTGGTGTGATCCCACGATTTGATCTCTCCGACTTTGGGATTGAATCGCGTAATCAGGGATCGCGCCGACTGAATGACCACTTGTTTGTAATGATCATTGTCGGTGTACAGGTATCCGTGCCCGAAGCTGGGATACATCATAAAACCCACATCGTGCGTGTGGGTATTGTACTGCTGACTCTGCAATTGATCGGTCCACCTGGCCGCTTCTTCCTTCCAAAACGGCTTACCAGTGTACTTGTACATGTACCATAATTCGCCCGGGAAAAAACCGCTTGTCCAGTCGCTGGCACCGACCCATTTCATCGAACCGTCGGCATTGACCGTTCTGGGGAAATGAGTACTGTCCGGATAGGTTTTGACAGCATAACGCAGTTGCTGCATCGCGAAGGCAAGATTAGCCTTGGGATTTATCGTAATCGCCTTGGGTATTATCCTTATTGCCTTGTTTTTTCTTTGGATGTTGAAGTCCAAGCAGCGCAAACAGACTTATAAGAAGAACACCGGTCAGACTTCGGAACGAGCCATATGCTGTCATATAACCTTTTTTAATACATGGATTTATCTTCCCATCCAGCCGCCATCGACTGTGATAATGGTCCCGTTAATATAATCAGATGCGGCAGAAGAAAGAAAAACAGCAGCACCTGTTAAGTCACGGGGCTGTCCCCATTTACCGGCAGGTATCCGGCTGCGAATCGCTTCGTTGCGTTCTTTATCAGCACGCAATGGAGCGGTGTTGTCTGTGGCAATATAACCGGGCGCAATAGCATTTACGTTGACTCCCTTTGCCGCCCATTCGTTGGAAAGAGCCATCGTCAGCTGGCCAATGCCTCCCTTGCTTGAAGCATAGCCGGGAATCAGGATTCCGCCCTGGAAGGTGAGCAGCGATGCGATGAAGATGATCTTGCCGCCGCCCTGTTCGAGCATCTTTTTGCCGAATTCACGGCTGAGGATAAACGGGGCCGTCAGATTCACTTCCAGAACCTCATCCCAATATTCGTCCGGATGTTCGGCCGCCGGTTTACGCCTGATGGTCCCGGCATTATTAACCAGGATATCGATCTTATCATGATTTGCATTGACCTCTTCGATAAAAGAATAGAGGTTTTCGCGATTAGTAAAGTCGCATTGGTAACCAGTAAAAGACCGGCCGACGGCCTGCACTTCCTTTTCAACATCACTTCCCTCTGACTCGAGGGATGCTGAAACACCCACGATATCCGCTCCGGCCTCAGCCAGACCAACGGCAATGGCCTTGCCGATCCCCCTTTTGCTTCCCGTTACCAGCGCCGTCTTTCCTTTTAAACTAAAATCATCCAAAATCATAATAATCCACTTAGTTATATATCAAACAGAGAATGATGGAACACTGGAACAATGGAGAGCTTCTTCCTGTAAAAGGCTCGGCCAATATTCCGTAATTCCTAATAGCCTTGATTCCGCTCTGATTACTTCAACCCGCTCACAGGCACATGATCCATGTCGGCAAAGCTCTGGTTTTCACCAGCCATCGCCCAGATAAATGTATAAGAACCGGTACCCGAACCTGCGTGTATCGACCATGAAGGCGAAATGACACCGGTTTCGTTTCCAAGGACCAGGTGACGCGTATCGTCCGGCTCTCCCATGAAATGAAACACACGATTTTCCTTATCCATATTGAAGTAAAAGTAGATCTCGGAGCGTCTGTCATGGGTATGGGCAGGCATCGTATTCCAGACGCTCCCCGTCTTCAGTTCGGTGTATCCCATGACCAGTTGACAGCTCTTTATACCATCCGGATGGATAAACTTGAAGATGGATCGTTCGTTGCACGCCTCGCTGGAACCCAGGTTCTCGACTGTCGATTCTTTTTTGGTTCCCTTCGTGGTCGGATAGCTTTTGTGGGCTGGTGTGGACACCAGGTAAAAACGGGCACCTTGTCCACTAAACTTCACGTCTTTGGCACCTCTTCCAACATATAGGCAATCGCCATAATCAAGGTCAAAGTTTTCTCCATCAACGTTTACCGAACCTTTTTTGCCGGTGTTAATGATACCGAGTTCCCGGCGTTGCAGAAAGTAATCCGATTTTAAGGCATCATCGGTTTCTAATTTCAATGCCTTGCCAGCCGGGACGGCCCCACCGGCAATCATACGGTCGTGGTGAGTATAGACCACGGTGATCTTTCCCTCTTTCATCAGGTTATCCAGTACATATTCCTGGCGCAACCGTTCTGAACTATATGCTTTGGCATCCAAAGGATGCGTTGGACGTCTGACTTCCATAATCAGTTTCTGTTTATTAAAGATTTCAATTTAAGATTGTCGGCAAGATACGGTCGTCATGCCGAATGTTTACGTAAAATCAAATGGCCTTAAATTCTGTACTCCATCACACCGTTTCTTTTAGAAGAATTCAGAACCATAAATCCCAAAATCCGGATTTTCTGGTATCTTTTTAATTCCCTTTCGTGATTCCGGTAACACTATATATACAATGGATATTTACGGATCATTCGCCATCGAACGACATGAGAATAGCGGGCCCGCAGTTATCTGAATGTTTTTACCCTTTGATATGCCAGAAAGGTGACGGCGAACGCTGCGTTTTCATCCATTGGTCCATTTTCGAAACAATGGTTTGGTTGGAACTCGCAATATCCTGGCTCTCAGAGGGATCCGTTGAAAGATCATACAACTCAATCGGCCCTCGTGCTGAATTTCTTACCGCCTTCCAATTATTCCACCGGATGGCCTGCTTAAAGGTATTGTCGGGAGGAACCACAAAGAATTCCCAGTAAAATATCCGGTCTTTCATCGACTGCGGGTTGCCCTGTAATGCCGGCCATACACTGACTCCATTAATATTGCCGGGAGGCTTGATGCCATACATATCGGCCAGGGTAGGCATCACATCAGGGAAATACCACGGCATCTCATTTACTTTCCCGGCAGGAATCACCCCCGGAAGCGCGGCGATCATCGGGGCCCGGAGTCCGCCCTCGTACATGCTCCTTTTTATACCACGAAAGATGCCCGTGCTATTAAAACGGCCCTTCCATTTCTCGGCCGCTCCGTTATCCGAAGTAAAGAAAATGATCGTCTTTTTGTCGATATCCAGTTCCCGAAGCAACGATCTGATCCTTCCAAGATCGCGATCGAGCCGGGTAACCATCGCCGCATATACTTTCTCAACATGCGTCCAGTCCTTATTGGTGTATGGCTCTGTGCTTGGTATCTCATATTTAGCATGTGGGATAGTATACGGCAGATACAAGAAGAAGGAATCATCCCGATTCTTCCTGATGAAATTCAGGGATTGCTCGGTAAACAGGTCATGGGCATACTCCTTCTTCTGTCCGTTCAGGTTGCCCTTCAACGTCACTTTATGCTCATTCTCCCACAAGTACGTCGGGTAATAATCGTGCGCATGATGCTGATCGAGGAACCCATACCAATAATCAAAACCCTGTTTATTCGGGATGCCCGTCGATCCGGCATTGCCCAATCCCCATTTGCCAATCATACCCGTTTCCTTACCCTGTTCCTTAAGCATGTCGGCGACGGTGTAATCGGTTTTCTGCAGGGGGATTCTCACCCTTTTATCCCCGTTCAGGAGATAATTTCCCCGAACCGTGCAATGACCGGTATCCTGTCCGGTCATCAGTGTGTTGCGGGACGGGGCGCACACCGTCGAACCCGCATAACACTGAGTGAACCGCATACCATCATCGGCCAGTTTATCGGCATTGGGAGTAAGGATATCCTTTTGCCCGTAACAGCCTAAGTCGTTATATCCCAAATCATCTGCCAGGATAAATATGACATTAAATGATGAGGATCCTGAAGCTTGACTTCCGCGAATACCGAATCCACCGCGGCGGATTAAAGGATTGCCGAACGCTGTGGTTGCGAGAAGCGACAACCCGGATTTTAAAAAATCAGCTCTTTTCATTCCCGGTAACTTTTGGGTTACAAAGTCAAATTATCAGGCATTTTCAAAAATAGGTGCTTCTTCCATCTTGGGTACAAGGAAATGGAAGATTACAAATGCAATCACATAGGCAAAACCGCAAATCAGGAACAGCAGCAGGTAGTGGCCTGTAATTTGAAGAATGAGCCCGGCGGCAGTAGCGATGAGCATTCCGCCAATGGAACCGGCCATTCCGCCCAGTCCCACAACGGATGCGACCGCTCTGTTCGGGAACATATCGGATACCGTCGTAAACAGATTGGCCGACCAGCCCTGGTGTGCAGCTGCTGCCAGACCGATCAGAAATACCGACAACCAAAAGTTGGATATGACCGATGCAAATATGATTGGAATCACACAAACAGCACATATGATCATGGCCGTCTTACGACTTTTGTTTATGGTCCAATTGTGTTTAATGAATACCGACGAAAGCCAGCCGCCCCCGATACTCCCGACGCTGGTCATGGTATAGATCACAACCAATGGCAAGCCCAGATGAGCCAGATTCAATTTATAGCGTTCGGTGTAGAACGAGGGAAGCCAATACAGGTAAAACCACCATATCGGATCTGTCATGAACTTCGCAACCACAAAGGCCCAGGTTTGCCTGTATTTCAATAATTTCAACCACGGCACTTTTTCGGTATGTGTATCTATCGGATCGCTTTTTATATACTCCAATTCCTCTTTCTTCACCCATGGATGGTCTTCCGGGAGTTTATAAATCCATATCCACAAAATCAGGACTATGAAACCCAGCGAGCCCGTGAAAACAAATGCTGCGTGCCAGCCATAAGCTATTGTCAACCAAGGTACAACCAGTGGAGCAACGACGGCACCCACGTTAGCGCCTGAATTGAAGAGCCCGGTAGCCAGGGCCCGCTCTTTTTTGGGAAACCATTCAGCCGTCCCTTTTATAGCAGCCGGAAAGTTGCCTGATTCACCCAGGCCAAGGAAAAACCTGGCGATACCAAATCCTAATACCGTCTCTACCAGGGCATGCCCCATTGCAGCAAGACTCCAGACAAACATCGAAATACTGTATCCGACCTTCGTTCCGATTTTATCGATGAAACGGCCTACCAGCAGGAGTCCAATAGCATAAGCTCCCTGAAAAGCGGTAACGATGTATCCGTATTGCAGATCACTCCAGCCGATATCCTTTTGAAGAGTCGGCGCCAGAATACCAATGACCTGCCGGTCGATATAATTGATGGTTGTTGCAAAAAAGAGGAGTCCACAAATGGTCCAGCGAAATGATCCTTTTTTTACAACCTCTTGCATATCTATGTTTCCGGGTGAACCGGGCCCCGTTTTAATGTTACTCATTCCCACCTTGTTTTGGTTGTTTGTTGGAGGACTTTAGTTGTTGTGTTTTAGAGAAGCTATCAATGACAAGGTTTCAGCCACTTTGTCTTTCAGCCCTCCAAAATCTTTTTTAGATATTATTTCCCTGGTCAAGAGTTTGGATCCCATCCCGACGCAGGCTACTCCCGCATCGAACCAGGCCTTAAGATTTTCTTCAGTCGGGGCCACCCCGCCTGTAGGCATAATGCTGGTCCATGGGCAAGGTCCTTTAACCGCTGCAACAAATTTGGGCCCGCCAACTTGTGTGGCCGGGAATATCTTGACTATTTCAGCACCGGCTTCTTCAGCGCGGTTAATTTCCGTCAATGATCCGCAACCAGGTATCCACATGATTTTTCGTGCATTACAAACACGAGCCATCTCTTCTTTCAAAACGGGTGATACAAC
Source organism: uncultured bacterium (assembly GCA_963787205.1). GTDB lineage: Bacteria > Bacteroidota > Rhodothermia > Balneolales > DATFMH01 > DATFNI01. The sequence goes on along the minus strand of CAWBCD010000028.1, from coordinate 33,110 downwards.
AAAGTTGGCTCCCAATTGTATATAGAGAGAGCAGGTTCCGGGATCTACTACCGAACCCACGCCCAATATCATATCGGGCATCTCACGAGCGGCATATTTGTTCAGCTCGCCAAATACTTCATGAGCAAATTCGCCGCGATTGGTAAACTCAAAAACCCGAACCCCGCCATCATAACATGCCTTGAGCACATCTTTGGCAGTCTGCAGGTCTGCATTATAGAAAACCGGTACCATGCCGGTTTCCTGCATCTTAGTCGCTGTTTGAATTCTTGTGAATCTCGCCATAAAAGCGTGTAGAAGTTTAAAGTGTTAGGGTGTTAGGGTGTTAGGGTGTTAAAGACTGTCAGCAATAGGATGTTAATTGCTGACAGTTTCTTCCGATCAATTCATAATTCAACATTCAAAATTCATAATTATCTTGACACTCTTCCGGAGGCGTCACCGCTCATCAGTTTTTCCACCTCATCAACAGTCGCCAGGTTGTAATCTCCCTCGATCGTATGTTTGAGGCAGGAGGCAGCGACGGCGAAGTTCAGTGCTTTCTGATCATCATCATAAGTGAGCAGTCCGTAGATCAACCCGCCCATGAACGAGTCACCACCACCAACACGATCGACAATATGCGTGATCTGGTAGGTAGGAGCACTGTACAGCTTGTTACCATTCCATAAAACACCCGACCATGTATTGTGTGATGCACTGATCGATCCACGCAAAGTTATGACCGCTTTCTTTGCTTTCGGGAAGCGCTCCAGCAATTGACGGCAAACCGACTCATAGGCCCCGGCTTCCACCTTGCCACCCGTAACATCCACGCCCTCTGCTTTGATACCGAAGACTTTTTCCGCGTCTTCCTCATTACCAAGGATAACATCGCATCCTTTTACAAGGTCAGGCATTACCTCACCGGGCGTTTTGCCGTACTTCCATAGTTTTTTGCGATAATTAAGATCGCAGGAAACGGTCAGTCCCAGCTCGCTGGCAGCTTCGATAGCTTCTTTACAAACGTCGGCTGTTCCCTGTGAAATGGCGGGCGTGATACCGGTCCAGTGAAACCATCCGGCACCTTCAAACACTTTTCCCCAGTCGATATCGCCTTTCTTTATTCCGGAAACAGCCGAATTGGCACGGTCATAAACGACCTTGCTGCCACGACTCACAGCTCCCTTCTCCAGAAAGTAGATACCCACACGATCACCACCACGTGCGATAAAGCCCGTTCCTACACCATGTTTTTTAAGATCCATTATGGCAGCTTCACCGATATCATTTTGAGGAAGCCGGGTCACAAAATCGACCGATAATCCATAGTTAGCAAGAGATACGGCTACATTCGCCTCTCCTCCCCCATAGGTTGCTTCATAATGGGAAGCCTGTGAAAATCGCTGGTAGCCAGGCGTTGCCAACCTGAGCATAATCTCACCAAATGTGACAACTTTTTTCTGCATAGTTTTTAGTTTTTTCTTTATTACCAGTTAAACATTGTCCCGTCTTCCTTGCGGTTCACGGGTAAATAAGCAGGTTCGTAAGGATATTTTTTTGCCAGTTTTTCGTCGAAATCGACGCCCAGTCCCGGTTTGTCGCCCGGATACAGGTAGCCATCTTCGAAATAATATGCGTGAGGGAACACAGCATCCGTCTCCTCGGTGTGCAGCATGTATTCCTGCAATCCAAAATTATTAATCGAGATATCTACATGAAGGGCAGCAGCCATATTGATTGGAGAAAGGTCGGTTGCGCCATGAAAACCGGTCTTGATATGATAAATGGAGGCGAAAGCAGCAAGCTTCATCATTGGGGTGATACCTCCGCTGTGCAGAACCGTCATGCGCAAATAGTCGATCAACTGCTCGGAAATGAGCTCCGTCACATCATACACGGAGTTGAAAATCTCACCAACAGCGATGGGTGTGGTCGTGTGTTCCCGAATGATACGAAAGCCTTTCTGCAACTCTTCTTCGACGGGATCTTCCAGCCAAAACAGATGATAGGGTTCCAGTTCCTTACCCAGACGACCCGCCTCAATCGGCGTTAGCCGGTGATGACAGTCGTGCAGCAAGCTGTACTCGTCGCCATAGGTGTTCCTAAGTTTCTTAAATAGTTTTGGGACAAAATTCAGATACTTTTCAGTGGACCAGTAATCTTCCTGCGGTAATCCCTTCTTGGCAGGTTCGTAATACATTTTGTCTTTGGAGACACCGTATGTACTGTCTATTCCCGGGATTCCCGACTGGGCGCGAATCGCTTTATATCCCTTATCGATATATTTACCTACTTCATCAATGGTCTCTTCAATATCACCACCGTTGGCATGACCGTATACCTGAACGCCAAAACGGCTCTTCCCTCCCAGAAGGTTATAAACCGGGGTATTCAGGGCCTTGCCCTTGATATCCCACATGGCAAGATCGATAGCTCCGACAGCCGCCATGGTCACGGGACCTCTTTTCCAGTAGGCGCCACGATAAAAATACTGCCAGATATCTTCGGAGTTGAACGGATCACGGCCAATCAGACAAGGGATAAGATGATCTTCAAGGTAAGCGGCTACTGCGAGTTCCCGGCCGTTAAGCGTGGCGTCGCCGATTCCATAGATGCCTTCATCCGTGTAAACCTTCAGCGTGACAAAATTACGCCCCGGTGAGCATATGATAACTTGAGCTTTTGTAATCTTCATAATTTTTCCTTTTAAACCCTTTAATTACCTAGAAAAAGCGGAACGATATGTCGCTCATACAGATTTTTTGTGACATTCTCGCCAATCGTTTTTTCATGTTTCTTCAACAGGTTCGTATAATCGGTGCCCTTTTCTGCAGCAACCTTATAAGCGCAATGCATGAACTGCCGCAATTGGGAATCAAACTCAGGATCTTTTGGATCATGAATCAGACTGGAAGCAATTTTCTCTCCATCCCATCCTTTAAACTGTTCCGGATCCGGCAGATTCTCGTGCTGAACATCAATCACCGGCGCATAAGGCGCAGTCAGCTCTTCAAACCGTTTCCATGCAGTATCATATATCGAATGCACCATGGCGACACCGTCGTCATCCGATCGAGAGACAGGCCGATCAGCTCTTCCAGCCAGGTCGTTCCGGATGTTTTCAGATGGATGCCCGCACCGTGCTTCCGAATTATCTCATGGATAGGTTTGTAAATAGAAAATTTGTCGCTCCCGGAGTGAACACTCAGTTTCAGATTCCCGGGAAGGTCATACTTCTTTGTCGCATGAGCGATCACCATCACGTCCTGCTCAAATTCCCTTGCAAACTGATCCAGGTCACCAACGTAATCGACACCTTTATTAAACCGCCCGGCGAATTTGGGAGCGATGGTATTCAACGCTAAGCCCTCCTCGGCCAGGCACTTCAATATAAAGAATAATTCAACCGGTGTTTGCGGCGAGTCGACTTCGTCCATTGAGACTTCAACCGCGACATCCTCCCCCTTGGCTTTCCGGATATGTCGATGTATTCTGCCTGCCTCCTGCGCCGCAGCAAGAAAAGTATGGGCTATCTCTTCAAGCAACTTTCGGGTAACAGGAAACGGTTCGGGAATTCCCTGAATCGTCAAATTTCCAATCAATTTTTCATTACGCTTCAAAAAAGACGCGATAGCCTGGTCATCAGCGCTCGTCCCTATATACTCGGCCACATCGATGGTAAAGAAGTCGGAACTGTCCAGAAAGCCTTCGACCGTATCCATAGTTATATGATCCGCATCCACAAAATAGGGCCGCTCCCACCCAAGAGTTGATGCGGCAGTGTCGGCCTCTGTCCTGACATCTCCGGGACTTGTTCCGATAATTTCATGCTCCCTGTGTGATTTGTTCCAAACCGGAGTGATTTCAACCCCTTGTTCTGCCGCTTTAGATATCGCTTTCAGTTGTGCAACGCCTTCGTGTCCAAACCGATCACCAACACCAAAAGAATACTTCGATAGTTTCATGAATTTCGAGACGATTTACTATGCTTTAATTCAGCTTATTATGTTAAAACCCGATGGAATTCCCGCCATCGACCGGCAAGTTGATTCCTGTCACAAACCGTGCAGCATCAGATGCCAGATATAGTGCGGCATATGCAATATCCTCGGGTTTTCCGAAATCCTTCATTGGCGTTCGTCCAAGTACTTTGTTTTTCCTCTCCGGATCGGCATCCAGCGCTTTGAGCAACATTGGCGATTCGATAAATCCAGGAGCAATAGCATTAACCCGGACACCATCGGGAGAAAAATCGGAGGCGAGCACGCGCGTCATTCCCAAAACACCTGATTTTGAAGCAGAATAAGCAGCAACTTGAGAAAGTCCGTATATAGCAGCCATCGATGTGATCATGATGATACTGCCACGCTTACGCGAAACCATCTTTTTACCGACTTCCCTGGTCAGGGAAAATAATCCATTCAGATTCGTCTGAATGATATTGGAAAACTCCTCATCGGTTATTTCGATAGCTGTTTTTTTAAGATTGACTCCCGCGTTGTTAACCAGGATATCAATCGGCCCGATCTCATTTTCTATGCGATCGACCAGTTCTGGGAGCGTTTTCAACTCGCGAATATCGTTAACGATATACTGTGATGACTGACCCAGTTTTTCTGTCGCCTCCCTAAGTACACTCTCTCGCCTTCCTGTGATCACAACGGTAGCTCCGGCATCAATAAACGTTCTTGCAATTGCAAAGCCCAAACCAGTCCCCCCTCCGGTCACCAGTGCTACTCTGTCTTCTAGTGAGAATAAATCATTCATTGTTTATTGCCTCGTCGTTTTCGAATCAGTACTCCAGTTATCACTTTGTAAGATCATGGTTGGAATAGTGGAATATGGTTTTAAATTACAATGGAACTGCATGTTTCCGGTAACATACCTTAAGGCTTATCCTTCTCAATTGCAACACCTGATCTCAATTACTATCACATTTAACCAATCGGACTCAAGAAAAAAGTCAATCTTTAAATGCATGAGTCTTGTCTGTGTTTCAAAATGGATAAGCAACTAAGTTCAAAGAATTATTATGTCTTAGATCATAAACTCCTCGTACCTATAAGAGCGTCTCTCTTCAAAACCAACTAAAGGTTTTAGTACTTGGCTATTGAATTTGAAGTCGTTTCATTATATATAGGCAACTGGCAATGTTATCATTAACATGGTTACATTCTGTGGAAGCGCTATTTTCGATATGATTGATTGTAACAGGACTGCTACGACCATTTCACCCGTATAACATAACTCAGAAATTCACTTATGGAAATCATCCACCTTTCGGTTATTGACTGGGCTATCTTATTGGTATACATTGGCTTTGTTGTCTGGATGGGGTTCTATCTGAAACGGTATACTAAAAATGACGAGGATTTCTTTCTGGCCGGCCGAAGGAACAGTGCGTGGGTTGCCGGGGTAGCGTTCATGTCCGCCAACATGGGTGCTATGGAAGTCATTGGTTACGCGGGTCAATCGGTTAAGTACGGACTCTATGCCGCACACTTTTACCTGATCGGGGCCATCCCTGCTATGCTGTTTCTGGGTGTGTTTATGATGCCTTTCTATTACAAAAGTCGCATCAAGTCTATACCGGGTTATCTCAAACACCGGTATGATGAAAAAACGCGTGTTCTTAATGCCGTCGCGTTTGCGGTTATGACCATCCTGGTGTCCGGAATAGCCCTCTATGCCCTGGCCCTTGTGTTACACACATTCGTGGGATGGAACTGGGATTTATGCATATGGCTATCCGCAGGGCTGGTGGCACTGTATGTTACACTAAGCGGCCTGCTATCGGCAATCTTCACCGAGGTCGTTCAGTTTTTCCTGATCTGGTCGGGGATTCTGCTTATTCCCATTTTGGGTCTCGTCGATTTGAAAAGCCCGTCAGAAATAATGACCCGTCTCCCGGCAATGTATACCTCCATCTGGTCGACCTCGGGCACACCGGCTGCCAACCCGATGATGGTGACCTGGGGCGGACTGGTACTGGGTCTCGGCTTTGCTATTGGTTTCGGCTACTGGACCACCGATTTCCTGATCATCCAGCGGGCTTTTTCTGCAAAAGATCTTCGTTCAGCACAGATGGCACCTATCATCGGTTCCTATTTCAAGCTTTTGCTGGGTTTCGTCGTCGTCGGTTCGGGCATGATTGCCTTGGCTCTCCTGCACAATCCGCAGAGCGGCTTCCACCTGCTTCATGAGGGAGCAAAGGTCAACTACGACTCCGTCATACCGCTACTGATGATGCGTTATTTCCCCTCTGGGATGATTGGGCTGGGTGTGACCACACTGGTGGCTATGTTCATGGCAGGACAAGCAGGCAACATGAGTGCCTTCACGGCAGTCTGGACCTACGATATCTACCAGTCTGTGATCAACAAAAATGCGTCTCACAAGAAACTGATGTGGATGGGGCGCATGGCTACAATCGTTGGCATACTCCTTAGCATTGGCGGTGCCTACTGGGCACGAAGCATGCCGACGATCATCGATTTTCTACAGGCCATAGTTTCTTTTATCCTGGCACCGGCAGCGGCCATCGTCCTACTCGGGATGTTTTCAAAACGCATCACCGGCGACGGTGCTTTCTGGGGAATGCTCATCGGGATGACCAGCTCCTTGATTATGTTTCTTGCCCTCCAGTTTAACTGGATCACGCCAGCGGCTATCACTCCCGCCAAAACGGCCAGTGTCATGGCTGCCAACTTCTGGAGAGCCTGGTGGGCCTGGCTGATTGCCACTATCTTTGCCGTAGGTATCAGTTTCTTCACCAAGAAGCGTTCCGAGGAAGAGCTTAAGGGACTTGTCAGGGGCCTGACTGAAAAAGTAGAACGGAAAGTCTATCCGCTACACAAAAAACCCGAATTCTGGGCATCCATCACCCTGGTCATCTTTGTCGTCCTGAACATCTATTTCTGGTAGAAATACAGTGATCAGCAAGCAATAAACAGTTAACAGTAAGAACCGGCAACTCCCTTAACACCTTAACACCTTAACACCTTAACACCTTAAAACCTTAACACCTTAAAACTTTAAAACTTTAACACTCTCCCTAACCATGGACGAAGAACAAAAAGGCATGAAACCCATCTGGTATTTCGTAGGCTGGATGCTGACCATGATAGGAATTCTGGTAGTCATTGCCGGATTTATGAATCTGTACATTACCCTGCCCCAAACTTCGGTAGTCGGACATATACACCCGGATTTATGGTGGGGAGGATTAATAACAATAACCGGACTGATCTATATCTGGTGGAACAGGAATAGAGTAGTTGAATAAACACTATCGCTATCTGATTAAAATTGATATGAGGAAACACATCTGCAATCTTTCTGTTGTATTGGTTATAACAATCTGTACCCCACTTCTTTGTTCCCAAAAAGCCACAGCACAAAATGGGGTAACACCCTTGCAGGAGGCCGCCCACGTGAGCCATACACAAATTCAGAATCTTTATCATCAGGTTGATCAGGCTTTCCGGAAACTTGAACCCCAATCCATCAGAAAAGCTAGTGGCTATATTCCACATGATTATTTGATTCCGGCGGGTTACTACTCACAGATGTGGGATTGGGATGGCTTCTTCATCGGGTGTCATCTTACTGCCGAAAGTGTGAATAAGGCGAAGTATTTGAAGTGGTGGGTATTGAATTTCGCAAAAGCTGTGGATGACAGCGGATATGTTTCGGGTTGTATCACTCCCAAGGGACCACGACCCGTATTCGGAAAATTTGCAATGAAACCGTTCCTTTCCCAGGGAGCTCTCATCGCCTCGCGCAGACTTGGCAACTTTACATGGATCAAAAAAGTATATCCGAAGTTAAAGCAAGTTTTAGCCTACAGGGAGAAAACTCAGTTTGATGCCCATTACGGACTTTTTTATTGGGATAATGCCGGCGAGTCGGGTGTGGACAACAGTGTCGTTCTGACAAATAATCCGCATGATCGGGGTGCCATCATCGCTGCAGATATGAATACATGGCAACTTCGGGAATACCTGAGTATGGCCGTCATCGCCCGTCATCTCGGGTATAACGAAGACGAGACCTATTTCAAACAAAAAGCCCAATCTCTCAAAGATGCCATGATGCATTATCTGTGGTTTTCCCATGACCACTCCTTCTGGAATATCAGGCGGGACAACGGGAAACCCATTAAACGGGTCAGTTTCCAGAATTTTGTTCCCTTGTTTCAAGGCCTGTTGCCTATGGACGAGGGACGTGCAATGATCCAAAAATATCTCTGGAACAAGAACTACATGTTATCAGGCTATGGACTCCGCAGCCTCTCAAAACAAGACACCGATTATAATAATCACAACATCATTGTTCCGTATTCCAACTGGAGAGGGCCAATATGGATTAATGCAAACTACCTGTACTCCGTCATGCTTGTCAGGTACGGCTTCACAACCCAGGCGAAAGAACTGGCTTACATGATTGGAAAGTTGGTGCTCAAAGACGTACGCGCTAACGGATCTATGCATGAGGACTATAACGCTGAGACCGGTGCTCCCCTCGCGCCAACGGCTAAACAATCCGGCGGTACATTCAAAGGATTTGTAGGCTGGGATCTGCTGGCTGAAGATATGCTCCGGGGTGCCGTAACCGGCAAATGGATGATGCTCAGAATAGAATAGGCCAAGCCCAATGTTGAGGTTAGATCCTGTCTGATTTCCTTTTGCGGATCTTTGCGTACCCTGCGGTTATCTTTTAGTTTTAACAATTTACAGATCCTCTGTCCACCGATACTTCTCACATTTGTTCTAATGTAACGTGAGTTCGGGATAAGGAATCCATATCTGACTCTTAAGATATGGCCCGATCCAGATGAACATACCCCCCGTCTACAAATACGTGCTGGCCGGTTGTGTGGGATGAGCGATCCGAAAGCAGGAATAAAACCGCGTCCGCTATCTCTTCTGGTTTCGTCATTCTTTGTTCTAATGGTATCTTCCGTGTTATGGAGATCAACTTCGACTCGGGTTCATCGAATTTTTGAATCCATTCACTGTAACCAGGCGTCCATGATTCACTGATTACCACTGCGTTAACCCGGATACCAAACTCCCGCAAATCAACGGCCCATTCACGTGTGAGTGCCAATACTCCGCCTTTTGATGCCGCATATCCGGAGGTTCCGCCCTGACCAGTTACGGCCACTTTGGAAGCAATATTTACAATAGAACCCTTCGACCTTTTAAGAGCTTCGGCACTATATTTGGTCATCGCGAAGAAATGCACCAGGTTGAGCTTCAGGGATTTGATGAAATCATCACAACTCCTATCGAGACCAACACCATCATTCACTCCGAGGTTATTAACCAGGCCATCAATCCTGCCAAAGGCTGATTCCGCTTTTTCGATCGCCTTTTTGCACTCATACGGTTCCAGTAAATCTGCCTGAATGAAGAGACACTCATTCCCATCGTGTTTTAGGGATTCGGTAAATTTCTCGCCTCTCTCATGCTTATCTATTATTACAGGAATGCCACCCTCGCCGGCAATGCCGCGTACGATTGTTTCTCCTATACTGCCGGACAATCCTGCGCCGCCCGTGACGATTATGACTTTGTCTTTGAGATGCAGATCCATAATAATTCGTCAGTTGTTGTCAGTTAAAAGTTACCTGGCTTTCAGCGATCAGCTCTTGGCTGTCAGCTAGCTGAGTGCTGAAAGCTTACCGCTGAGACAGCCCGTTCAGTATTCAGACATCCGTTCTTAGTTACTGCCATCATCTTCATTCTTTCAAATCATAAAACCGCATCGCATTGCCTCCAAAGATATTCGCCCGCTCATTGGAGGATAATCGAGATATATAATCCGTTACGACGCCAATTACCTCGTCATATTCTCCTGCTAGTTTACACACGGGCCAATCCGATCCGATCAAAAGTCTGTCGGCACCAAACGCCTCAAGAACTACATCCAGATATGGCCTGATATCTGCTTTTGACCAATCCTCCCATTTAGCTTCCGTAACCATTCCCGACAGCTTGCAACCCACGTTCGGATGCTTTGCAATGCGTTTCATCCCGCTTGCCCATGGTTCGATGATCTGATTTTTAATATCCGGCTTGGCGACATGATCGATTACAAATCTCTGATCCTGAAACTGTTTCACAAACATTTCTGCTACCTGAAGATGTCTCGGGAAAATCAGGATATCATAGCACAGGTTATTTTTTTTCAGGCATTTTACTCCACGAAGAAACTTGTCTCTGAGCAGGAAATTGTCATCCGGTTCATCCTGCACCAAATGCCGTATACCGCAAAGAGCTGGATTCCGGGTTAAGCGCTCCAGCTCTTCTTCCACAGAGTCAGACTGCAAATCCACCCACCCAACGACACCCTTGATAAACGGATAATCACTGGCCAGTCCCAGCAAGAATTCATTCTCGTCCTTATTCTGACGTGCCTGTACGGCAATACACCCATCAAATTCATTAATCTTTAAATGGCCCTGCAACTCATCCGGGAGATAGTCATTTTTTAGCACAGACATCTCCTCGCTAATCCATCCATATTCATCCGGATGGTATTTCCAAAAATGCTGGTGTGCGTCGATCTTTAGCATGCTTAGTCGGAATTGAGATTATTTCTTTACCGACGGTCCATAACCGTCTGACTGCTACGCAGATGCTTATTTGGTTACGATGATCACATCCAGCCGCCTCGGACCGTGTACACCTTCCACGCGGTTGAGTTCGATATCGGAGGTCGCCGAGGGACCGGAGATAAAAGTGACGGGAGGACCGTCGGTCTTCATCTTCTCATTGAGCTTTTCGAATGCCTCCGGAACGATCCCGACAATCTGGTCTTCGAAAACGATACAAAGATGATAATCCGGAAGCAGAGTAAGAACCCTTCGGCCCTGTTTCTTACCACTATCAAGTACAATGCTTCCGGTCTGTGCAACGGCCAGTGCACATCCTGTAAGCACACCATCACTGTCATCTAATTGTTTGTGTGTCAACGGAGATTCAGCGTTGTCCCTGAGTGGATCAATATCATCAGGCAGCCATTCGTCGGGTATATCCTGCGGTATAACCAGTTTTTTTATGCCGTGCTGTGTCAGGTGTTCGTTTATCGTCTCAGCCAACTGCCCGGCGTCTGTTTTGGTAACCTCGGCCTTATAATCTCCAACTCTCTCGGCAAACAGCCAGACATTTTCTTCACGGGTGCTCCCTGTTTTGCAATAATCACGCGTCAGTTGTGATTCATCCGTACTTTCATCCACCGGCACATCTTTCAGGGCTCGTTGAATCCTATTGAGTATTTCCTCTTTGGCTGCATTCATTATCGGTTCCTCCACCATTCACGGAATGATTCTTTGGGTATGGCTTTCATATCGCGCATGGCGGTCCACCCGGATAATTTGCCTGGAAGATGTGTGATCGTTCCGCTTTTCACAAAGAACATTTGTCCCATTTGAGCATACCGTTGTACGCGTTCATACTTCTTTCTGCTTGAAAAGGACTTTGCAAGGAACTTTAAAGCCCTGTGTTCGGGATCCATTTTCTCCCGGATCGTGCCTTCCTGTTCTTTCTTCCTTACGATTTTTCCACGCAAATGGACCAACACCTCCGGTATGTTGATCTTAACCGGACAGACCTCATAGCAGGCACCACACAGACTGGAAGCGTAAGGCAGAGAAGCCGGGCCTTTTTTGTCTATGCCTCTCAGCTGCGGCGTCAATATGGCTCCAATTGGACCCGGATAGACAGAATGATATGCATGCCCGCCCGTCCGTTCGTACACCGGACATACGTTCAGGCACGCGCTGCAGCGGATGCATTGAAGTGTCTGTCTCCCGATCTCGTCAGCAAGGACATTAGTCCGGCCGTTATCCATCAAAATAAGGTGAAATTCCTGAGGACCATCTCCTTTAGTAACACCCGTCCAGAATGAGTTATAGGGATTCATCCGCTCGGCTGTTGATGAGCGCGGTAGTATTTGCATAAACACCTCAAAATCACGCCAGGTCGGGAGTATCTTTTCTATTCCCATGATACTGATCAGCACTTCCGGAAGCGTGGTACACATCCGGCCGTTACCCTCCGACTCCACCACAGAGACCGTACCGGTTTCGGCCACAGCAAAATTGGCTCCGCTAATCCCGATCTTTGCACTTAAAAACTTTTGGCGCAAATACTTACGTGCCGTTTCAGCAAGCTCTTCAGGCTGATCGGTCAGTTCTTTACTGCCGATTGTGCGACGAAACAACTCCCGTATTTCAGCCCTATTTTTATGGATGGCAGGAACCAGGATATGCGATGGAGTGTCTTCCGCCAACTGGACGATTAGCTCTGCAAGGTCGGTCTCGATAGGTTTGATACCTTCCTTTTCCAGGGCCTCATTGAGGTTGATTTCATCGGTGGTTATGGATTTCATCTTAACCACCTCCTTTGCGCCATGCTGGTTCACCAACGAGGTCACAATCTGGTTGGCTTCTTCCCCATTACGTGCCCAATGCACCTGACCCCCGGCACGTATCACAGACTCTTCTAGCTGCAGTAGATAGTGGCCCAGATGCCTCAGCATGTGACTTTTGATCGCCCTGCCCGCCTCGCGCAACTCATCCCAATCCGGCATTTCACCGACTACACTTGCCCGCTTCTTCCGTATCGTGTGCGTGGCATGACCGATATTCCGCCGAAGCTGCGTATTCGACAGATAAGACTGCGCTGACTCTTCAAAAGTGATATTTCCGTTATTTTGAGTGCTCATTTAATTTCCTTTTGTACGGATAGGATGTCTAGGTTTACGCTCTTCAATCCCCTGCCCCCTTTTCTAAGGGGGAAAAGAACACACTGGTTATTATCTGTGACACATTCGTTATCATCTAATACGATTGTAGTTCGTCGATTGGGGTTAGTGCCTTTCGACAGCCATCAGCGTAAACTCCCCCTTGGTCCCGAATACATTCGGGAGGCCGGGGGGATTGGCCCGCATGGCAGAGATTCCGGTTTTCACAAACAAACTCTGAGTCATCATCAATCCTCTGTTGAGGCTAAAATCTCAGCCAGATGTACTGGCTCAACACCTGCGCGCTGACGGCTTAATCCTCCTCCGATATGCATCAGGCATGAATTGTCGCACGCAGAGCATTTCTCTGCTTCCGTTTCACGTATGTGGCAGATTTTATCACCCAGCATAGCCATTGATGTCTCGGCATTTTTGACGGCAAATGTCCCGCCAAAACCACAGCATTCTTCCGCGGCAGGCAGCTCCACCAGGTCGATCCCTTTCACATGTTTCAATAACCGAAGAGGCGCATCTCCAACCTGTAACACACGAAGCGAATGGCAGGTTGGATGATAGGTAACTCTGTGAGGATAGTAAGCACCCACATCTTCAATTCCCAGCTTCTTTACCAAAAACTCCGACAACTCATACACTTTCGGAATCAGTTTGGATACGGCAACTTGGAACTCCTCATCACCTGATAATTCCGCTACTCTCGGGTAAAATTCACGAACCATGCCGACACAGGAAGCAGACGGCGCCACGACAACTTCGGCATCCGCAAATACATCCACAAAATGGCGGGCAAGGGGAATCGTCTCCTGCTGGTAGCCAGTGTTGAAGTGCATTTGTCCACAGCAGGTCTGTTCAAGCGGGAAATCCACCTCGTGGCCCAGACGCTCCAGCAACCTGACCATTGCCTTACCCGTCTCCGGAAACATAGTATCATTAAAACATGTGATGAACAGGGATATGCGCATTGTTTTCAGTCGATTATTTGATTACCAGACATTTTCCATTTATAAGAGAGGTTATCAAACCAAATCTCCTATATTCGCTTAGCGGTCTGACGTTTTCTCCCGAAAGTTTTAGGGATGACCGTTACCTTGCTGTCCAGCCACCATCAACGACCATTACGGCGCCGTTTGTTGAACCGGCTTCATCCGATGCCAGGTAGACAGCCATCGCCGCCACCTCTTCCGGTGCAACCAGGCGTCCATGAGGCTGCCGGGCTTTCATAGCGGCACGAGCAGCTTCCGGATCATCATATCCTTGCGTGATACGCTGAACCCACGGTGTATCGACGGTTCCGGGAGCAATACAATTCACCCGAATGCCTTCGCCGGCGTGATCAACGGCTGCAGCACGAGTAAGAGCCATCACTCCACCTTTGGCGGCGCAATAGGCAGCACGGTCACCCACACCTACAAGCGCTGCCACAGACGACATGTTGATTATAGAACCGCTTTTCTGCTTTTGCATGATGGGAATAACATACTTCATTCCCAGAAATGTCCCCTTCATGCAAACGTCAATGACTCGATGCCAGTCGTCCTCAGAAGTTTCGGCGGTTTTGGCGGCAACCCCCACGCCGGCGTTATTTACAATAACGTCGATACCGCCCCACTGCTCATTTGCTTTATTGACAGCAGCCTCAATCTGAGCCGCATTCGTCACATCAACCGACATGGCGATAGCATTGTCTCCCAGTTCACTGGCCGTCTGTTCAGCGGCATCCGGATTGACATCAAGCACCAATACTTTCGCTCCTTCTTGAGCAAAACGTTTGGCTATCGCTTTGCCGATACCTGATGCGGCTCCCGTTACAATCGTTCGTTTCCCTTTTAATCTATCCATAATAATCACGCTTTTTTAACAGGATTAACTAATTCTCCAATTCCTTTGATCCAGGTTCTGACGGTATCACCCGGCTTGAGCAACACCTGAGGTTCCCTGAAATAGCCGACGCCGCTTGGCGTGCCTGTAGCGATCAGGTCTCCCGGCTCCAGTGTAAAAGAATGCGACAATTGTGAGATGAGATCGGCGACTTTGAAAATCATATCCCGTGTATTGGCTTCCTGGAGTGTTTGACCGTTGACACTACACCCAATTTCCAGATTTTGCGGATCCGGAATTTCATCCGCAGTGACGATAAAAGGTCCCATCGGACAAAATGTATCGAGTGATTTTCCGCGAACCCATTGTTTATCCGAAAACTGTAAATCACGTGCCGACACATCATTCAAAACAGTATAGCCGAATGCATAAGACAGGGCATCTTTCAGAGACACATTCTTTGCCCTGCGTCCGATTATCACTCCCAGTTCAGCCTCGTAATCCACTGCTTTTGTCAGTTCTTCCGGAATAAGAATAGGTCCGTATGGCGAGGTGATTGAATTAGGAAACTTGGTAAACACGAGCGGAGTCTCAGGCAACTCCGTCTTCTGTTCGGATGCATGATCCACATAGTTAAGTCCGATTGCTACGACCTTGGACGGATTCTGCAAGGGGGCATCTAAATTTTCCGAATCCAGAGAATCCTTGTCCAATACTGATTTCAGGAACTCTGCCAAACTTTCCAACTTACCCTTTCCGGCGCAAATGAGATCTAACATGGTTCCTTCAAAACCAGCTTTTTCAAGTGGTACATATTGATTATCCGAAATGGCGACCAACCGACCGTCTTTCAGAGTCGCAAGCTTCATAATCGTTCTTCCTCCCAGATTTTACCCACGGGAAATTCGTAGGCTTTTAATGTTTCAGGTTTCATGGTAATACTATATCCGGGTTTGATCGGAACCATATAATGTCCGTTTTCAATGACCACCGGATCAAAAAAGTGTTCGTGAAGATGATCCACATATTCGATCATCCGGTTTTCAAGAGATCCACTTATTGCAATGTAATCGATGATGGAGAGATGCTGCACATATTCACACAGACCCACTCCTCCGGCATGCGGACACACAGGAATGCCGAATTTAGCGGCCATCAGCAAGACCGACAGTACTTCATTCACTCCGGCCAGACGGCAGCTGTCGATCTGGCAAAAATCAATAGCATTCGCCTGAAATAACTGTTTGAACATGATCCGGTTATGAACATGTTCACCTGTTGCTACACCAATAGGCGATAGTGCTTTTCGTATGGCAGCATGCCCCAGGATGTCATCCGGGCTGGTGGGCTCCTCGATCCAATGGGGTTTGAATTCAGCAAGATGACTCATATAATCAATCGCCTCGCCAACACCCCACTTTTGATTGGCATCCATCATCAACTTGTGGTCGTACCCGACTTCTTCCCGGATGATCTTCGCACGCCGGATATCATCGTCTACATTACTGCCGACTTTCATCTTGAAATTTGTCCATCCCTCGGCCAAAGCTTCTTTGCATAAACGACGAACTTTCCCATCCGAATAGCCAAGCCATCCGATTGAGGTGGTATAGGCAGGATATCCTGTTTCGCGGATTTGGTGTTCCCTTTTGGCTTTAGATGAGGCGTTATTTCTCAAAATTGTCAGAGCCTCTTCCGGGGTTATGACATCGCTGATATAGCTAAAATCGATGCAGGCAACCAGTTCTTCGGGACTCATATCTGTCAATAACTTCCATAGCGGCTTGCCTTCAACTTTCGCATAAAGATCCCAAACTGCATTGATGATTGCTGCCGCCGCCATATGAACAGCCCCTTTTTCAGGGCCCAGCCAACGTATCTGGCTGTCGCCTGTAAGCGCGTGCCAGAATCCCGCCATGTCCGATGTGATGGAATCCATCGACCTGCCCTTGACAAATGGAATAAGAGCTTCGACGGATTTCACACAAATCTCATTGCCGCGCCCGACGGTAAAAGCCAGTCCATGTCCCTCCAACCTGTCTTTTCTGCTTGTCTTCAGAATGACATAGGTTGCCGAATAGTCCGGTTCCGGGTTCATGGCATCCGAACCGTCCAGGTTTCGGGAGGTCGGGAATCGGATATCCTTGACAAGGATATCCGTTATAGTAAAATCATGATCAAGATTACCGGGCATTTTAATTATTCTTATACATCCCTGTGAAACTCAGTTTATTATCAGCGCCAATCTGAGAAAAATTCACGCGAGGCAACCAAATTGGTAACATTGAATTATTTACCGGTTTCCGTCTTAGTTCTCGCGGTGTCTCAAAATATAAACCGCTGAATTCCGCATAAATAAAAGTCACCGGAATTTACTTTTTAACGGTAACATTGCCAAAGTTGATATTGACGGTCATCAGCAGCTTTTCTCATCATATTTATTTCACGAGTCGTTGGAACGGGGTGTGTGTCGAATGATTTAGCGGGGCTTTGCTTTTGGCGTCCGGGACCTTCTCGGACCAGAACTTTTTATCCTGCAATTACATCCCAAGTGCAATTCAATAATAAATTTTATGAGTTTTGCCACTTTTCCATCTTGTGTCTGTAACAAAACCGACTCTTGCCACCAGACTTTTTCCTTACCCTTTTCTCCGCCGGATTGATAACGGATCGCCGCATCGGTGTTTGCCAGTTTTTGTTCCTTTAAATACTTCTCTGATCGAATTAAAATTATTTGCAATCATTTATTTATCATAAATATAAAATCATCTCAATTGTCTTACGCAAAAGTAATGGGTCTTATATCATGAAGAAGGTAGATGGCATTCTTGATTTTTCAATCAGAACTCTCTATGTAGTACTTCTAATTGGATTTTCTGTGACCGGTTATTCTTATGGGCAGAAAGCGCTACCGGTAACAGGCTATAACAATATAAGCGACGGGATTCTACTGCATTTAAAACCGGGAATGATGAAAGTGCAGATATTGTCCCCCTCCATCATTCATATTGTCTATACTCCCGGCAATTCTTTTACCCAATATCCAAAACTAGCAGTATTAGACAAGAAATGGGAAAAGGCGACGTGGCATGTAAACGAAGCTAATGATTATCTGGATATAACGACGGACAGCTTGAAAGTCAGGGTTAATAAAAAAACGGGATCACTTTCTTATTACAATGTCCGCGGTGGAGAATTATTAACTGAACCTCAGGGCGGCAGCATGGAAATGCAGCCGGCTACGATTCAAGGGGAAAAGACCTGGCACGCAACACAGGAATTTGATTTCTCACCCTCGGAAGGGTTATATGGTTTAGGACAATACCAGAACAAATTGATGAATTATGTGGGCCATGATGTGCTGATGTCCCAGTCCAACCGGAATGATGTCGTTCCTTTTCTGGTCTCATCGAAAGGATACGGCATATTGTGGAACAACACCTCGCAAAGCTGGTTCCGGGATACGTACCAGGGCGCGTTTTGGTCTGATGTAGCAGATCAGATTGATTATTACTTTGTCTATGGGCCTAAGACCGATCGTATCATTTCCGGATACCGCAAATTAACAGGAAAGGCGCCGCTGTTCGGCAAATGGGTATACGGTTATATTCAGAGCAAAGAACACTATAAAACAGCCAGTGAATTGATTGATGTTGTTTCCGAGTATCGCAGAAGACAGATTCCTCTGGATGTAATCGTACAGGACTGGCATTACTGGGGGGACAAGGGGTGGAACACCTTAACGTTTAATAAAAAGCGATATGCTCATCCCAAACAGATGATGGATTCGCTCCACAACGTGTACCACGCTCACCTGCTTCTTTCGGTTTGGCCCAAATTCGGGGATAAGACGGCTATTTATAAGGCCATGAAATCTCATGGTTATTTGTATCCTGTGGGTGATAATTACGGAGATTTTGAATACGATGCCTTTAATCCAAATGCAAGAGATTTATACTGGAAATGGATTGATAAGGGATTGTTCTCCAAAGGCGTGGATTCCTGGTGGCTGGATGCGACAGAGCCTGAAATAAAGGATGCTTCTTCCACACGCGAATCGACAGCCCGCTTTATCCTATTGAATAAGCACAATTATTTAGGCACGAACGCCCGATATCTCAACGCTTATTCTTTAATGACTACGACCGGTGTGTATAAGCATCAGCGTGAAACCACCTCGAAAAAGAGGGTTTTTATTTTGACACGCTCCGCATTTGCAGGTCAGCAGAGAAATGCTGCCGCAACATGGTCGGGTGACACACAGGCATCATGGAATGTGTTACAGAAACAAATCCCTGCCGGCTTAAATTTTTCACTCGCCGGCATTCCTTACTGGACAACTGATATTGGCGCCTTTTTCGTGGATAAAGGCATCTTTCCGGGAGGATCCAAAAATAAAGCGTACCGTGAACTGTTTGTCCGCTGGTTTGAGTATGGTGCCTTTTGCCCGTTATTCCGTGTTCACGGTACGGACACCCCACGGGAAGTATGGCGGTTTGGCCAACCCGGTACCTGGGCATATGATGCACTGGTTAAGACGGATAAGCTGAGATACCGTTTGCTACCCTACATCTATTCGCTGGCCTGGAAAATCACCAACGATAATTACACGATGATGCGTGGATTGGATTTTGATTTCCAGAATGATCCGAAAGTGAGAAATATCTGGAATGAATTCATGTTCGGTCCATCGATACTCGTTAACCCGGTAACGGAACCAGGTGAAACAGCACGGCAGGTTTATCTGCCCTCAGGAGCCAACTGGACGGATTTTTGGAGTGGGGAACAATATGAGGGAGGACAAGCCATACAACTATCCGCTCCAATTGATCATATTCCGCTATTGGTGAAACAAGGATCTATCATACCGATGGGACCAGTAATCCAATACGCGTCGGAAAAGCCGGAAGATCCTCTTGAACTCAGGATTTACCCGGGTGCAAATGCTCATTTTACGATGTACGAAGATGAAGACGACAATTATGATTATGAAAAGGGAATCTATTCTACGATTACATTTGATTGGGATAACAGCAGTAAGACGTTAACTATCCGGAATCGAAAAGGATCTTTCCCCGGTATGTTAAAGAACCGGACCATTCATATCGTCCTGGTTAATAAGAATCACGGTACCGGACTCTCTGTTACCCAAAACCCGGATAAAACTGTGATTTATGACGGTAATAGGATCTCGGTATCGTTTTAATCCATTATCAAAGGAGACCGTTTGCCGTCAGTATTGCATAAGCACCCGATAAGATAGCTTCTCAGCTGCTACTGACAAGAAATAAGATATGCGGAGTAACAATCAAACTATATAAAGTGTATTTTATACGCTTACATTCATGGTTTAAATAACAGCTTTTAATTGTATACTAATTCATACTGCTATGGATCGCCGATCATTTTTGAAAACAGTGGTAACGGCAATGGGTACGACCGCTTTGATCAACAAAACATCTCTCCCGGCCTGGGCTTCGGCAGCCAGACCTGACCCCAATCCAAAATATTGGGAATTAGCTCCGACACCACCATTGGGTTGGAATAGCTACGACACATACGGGGCAAGTGTAATTGAGTCAGAATACCTTGACAATGCTGAAGTTATGCAGCATAAATTCCTGCCTTTTGGATACCAGTATGCTGTAATTGATTATCTGTGGTTCGATCCCAAACTGGCACCCAAACACCTCAAGGAGAATAAGCCGACTATTATAGACAAATATGGGCGATGCATGCCGGCTGGTAACAAATTTCCATCTGCGAAAGATGATATCGGCTTCAAAATCATTGGAGATAAGATTCATGCCATGGGACTCAAATTCGGTATTCACATCATGCGCGGGATACCACGAGTTGCCGTCGAACAGAATGCCCCGATCGAAGGAACTACTTATCACGCGAAAGATGCGGCTGATGTCAACAGCACCTGTTCCTGGGACAACCATATGTATGGAGTGAGGGGGAACAGTGAAGCCGGTCAGGCATATTATGATTCGCTGATGCGTCTTTATTCCCAGTGGGGAGTAGATTTTATCAAAGTCGACGATCTTTCCAGGCCCTATCACATCGACGAGATTCATGCTATTCGAAATGCTTTAAATAAATATGCCCCAAATATCGTCTTCAGTACTTCCCCCGGTGAAACTCCGACGACAGATGCAACGGACATTGAACATCATGCCAATATGTGGAGAATAACAAACGATTTCTGGGACAACTGGAAATCTTTGGATCACACCATAGAAGTCCTGCACAACTGGCAGGGTTACGGCGGACCCGGACATTGGCCTGATTGTGATATGCTGTGTTTGGGCCATGTCGGCTTACGAAGTGTTGACGGGCCACGATTTACACGGTTCACCATGGATGAACAACGAACGGTCATGACGATGTGGTCGCTGGCACCCTCACCCCTCATGATTGGCAGCAATCTTACAAAACTGGACCCATGGACAAT
This sequence comes from uncultured bacterium, assembly GCA_963787205.1. Classification (GTDB taxonomy): domain Bacteria; phylum Bacteroidota; class Rhodothermia; order Balneolales; family DATFMH01; genus DATFNI01. Next base: position 12,079 of record CAWBCD010000028.1, on the reverse strand, counting down.
AGAACTGCTTACAAATCCTGAAATGCTGCAAGTAAACCAGGATAGTTTAGGAAAACAGGGCATTCGTGTTTCAAAAAATGGTCCGCTCGAAGTATGGTCCAAGGATTTAAACGATGGATCAAAAGCAGTAGGCTTGATCAATCGCGGTGATCACAATGGTTCTGTCATCACGGCAAAATGGAGCGATTTAAAAATCAAAGGGAACCAGACGGTTCGTGATATTTGGAAGCATGAAGAGCTGGGAACATTCTCAGATCAATTCTCCGCTCCTGTTGCAGGACATGGATCTGTCTTAGTTCGAATAAGCCCAGCTATAAATTGATACAAAATCAATCTACATTTCCCTTTCCGGAAATGACAGCCACCTGTGATACAACATACCAGACCCTCAACAACCAGGGCAATAGACTGATTCTGATTTGTCCGTGTTCTATTTTTTGAAGATGTAAGGTGTCGTCGAATGGTCGTAATTCATCATACACTTAAATGATAATCTGCCGGGACATCCTTCCCGCTCCAGATCTCTTTTGTGCGCCAATCCGATGCTTCATTTTTCCAGAACGGATTATCCGGTTTCAGTCCAAGAGGAAGAAATACAGCTGAACACAGGTAGAGGCTGCCCGTGGAAATGTAGGTCTCGGCCAGATGAGGCTGATGTCCATAAACCCCCAGTTGAAGCCAGCCGTCTTTATCAAAATTGTCCGGTGCTTCCATGATTTTTTTGATGGCCTTCGTCAGTCCGGATCGAACCTGTGCGGGGGACATCCTACCCGGAAGAAATTCCTCCCAAACCACCTGGGCCAATAACTGGAAGGCACCGAATCGATAGGTTATAGAACGGCCTATTGGTGGATATGTACCATCCGGAGCGATTACGCCGAGCAACTCTTCGGCATAGCGCTGGCTTATCTTCCGGTTTTTCTGGTATAGTCCTTCATAAGAACGATCATAGTCACGCATCACATTCAGGATATCGAGCATAAAGGGCTGGATGACATAGCTGTTGTAGTAATCCCAGTGAAACGGAGGCCCGTCACCGTAAACACCATCACCCAGATACCATTCATCCATCTGTTTAACGGCCAAATCCATGCGGACTTTGTCTCCGCCAGCGTTGAATTTCTTCAAGGCAGCCTCCACCATCGCACTGAACAGTATCCAGTTGCTGTGATAGGGAATAATTGTTCGGCTCGATTTTAAGGCTTTGATGAGGTTGTCTCGTGTCGTTCCGGATGATTTCTCCCAGAGTTCTTTAGGAGCTTTAATCAAAGCATGGGCGAGGAAAGCGGCATCCACCAACGGCTGTCGCCCCTTGTCAAAATTGAGAAAATCCGGCGACTTGGGATCGACTGCTGCCGTTAGGGATTCCCGGGACAGTTCAATATACTTTGCCCGGATCTTCCCTTCGGCAGTGCCTTCATCACCCAACTCAAGCCAGGGTGCAATACCGGTCATGAGACGGCCAAAAGCCTCCAGATGGGTAAAAGGTCTGCGGTCATCATGTGATCCGGGAACGGTCTCGACCGGCATGAGCTGCCGCAGCTTTCGCTTAGACAGAGCGTTAAGAACAGGATCCGCGATTTTCCGCATCACACTGATCCAGTACTCGCGATCGGGCTGTGAATCTCCGGTCAGATTAATTCCTTTTGCGCTGCTCTTTAGGGGATTGAAGGCAAGTGTCCCGCCAACTCCAACGAGGCTTGCCTTTTTAATAAAATCTCTGCGGTCCATGATATAATCGGTTTGTTGATTCTGCTTTATAACAAATAAGATGCACTCAAATCCTGATGCTACCTGTTAAGGGTCGAAAAAAGTAAAATTACTTTTTCCTCAATCCCATGCTCTGCCTGTGGACATAACTTCTGAAGCCCTGCTCCCTCTTCCTAAACAAAAATGATGCTTTTAACTTTACAGAAGCAGGGCCAGCTACAACTCTCGTTCAAGTGCTTAAATGTGAGTGATACCATCACAACCCATATGCTTTGTTTGAAACCGAACCGGTAATCGTGAACTGACCTTTCAAGCGAATATCTTCGGATGAGCTGCCCACCATTATATCGAATGTGCCCGGAACGACTTCCCAATGCATATTTTTATTGAGGAGCTGAAAATCATGCGGAGTGAGTTCGAACGTCACTTTTTTAGTCTCACCCGGTTGCAGCGTAATCCGCTGAAATCCGCGCAGTTCCTTTACAGGCACAATGACCGGTGTCGTCTCCTCATGAAGATAGAGCTGCACGACTTCATCACCTTTGAGATGTCCGGTGTTTGTTACATTCAGGGTAACCTGGATTTTTCCGCCCGTTTCCTGTTTCTCCGGGCTGACTTTCAAATCGCTGTACCTGAACGTTGTGTAACTCAATCCATACCCAAACGGGTAAAGCGGACCCGTAACACGTGCTTCAGCCGGTTTTGCATTTGATTCTTCCTGGCTGGCCGGCATATATGGGAAATTAATCGGAACCTGTCCAACCGATTTCGGGAATGTGACGGGCAGCTTGCCACCCGGATTATAATCGCCAAAGAGGGCGTTGGCGATAGCTTCGCCTTCCTTCTCACCCGGGAACCATGCTTCCAGGATACCGGGTACGTGGTCGTTGTATCCAGTTGATAGAGAGGGGACGTCCGTTGATTAATACCACAACCGTTGGTGTACCGGTGTTGTATACCGCCTGAACCAGTGCCAGTTGGTGTCCGGGAAGATTCAGGCTGACGCGTGACCTTCCCTTCACCAACGCTCTTCCAGTTTTCCCCCACTACGACCACAGCCACATCCGACTTCTTCGCTGCAGCAACAGCCCTGGCGATCTGGCTTTTTTCCTCCTTGCTTAAAGGAGTCGGCTCAATATCGCTCACCGGCCAATCCTTGTCTGTTACTTCGGGTCCCTTTACATAGGTCACCTTTACCTTCTTGCCAACTTTCGCCTTAATACCTTCCAACGTTGAAATCACATGGATTTGGGAGGGTCCGTACCGGCTTATCGAGTGATCCGTTTCCGTGGCATTGGCGCCTGTCACAAGAATGGAATGAATCTTATTCTTATTAAGAGGAAGGATATTGTTCTGGTCCTTTAACAGGACAAGTGACTCTTCTGCTGCACGTAACGACAACGCCTCAGATTGTTTGGTCCGCACCATGCTGTCAGCCGTCTTAACATTGACATAGGGATGATCAAAAAGTCCGAGCTTGAATTTGACGTACAGGATTTGCCTGACTCGCTGATTGATGACACTCATGGGAATCTGCCCGCTCTTGACCAGTTCCCGCAGCGGGTCCAGATAGACCGAGGGCGGTTGGAAGTTGGTTCGTACATTCACCCCGGCTTCGACGGCTTGCTTAATAGCTCCCTTAAAATCAGGCTGCACATGATGTTTTTCATAGATAAACTGCAGAGCTCCGCTATCCGTGACGATATATCCTTTGAAGCCCCACTGTTGGCGCAGAATCTGAGTAAGGAAGTGATAACTGCCGGTGATCGGGATGCCGTTATAGTCATTATAGGAACTCATTACACCAAGCGCACCCGCTTTGACGGCAGCCTTGAAGGGTGGCAGAAATAAGGTGTAGACTTCTCGTGGTGTCACATGCGGGTCGGTTCGTGCATCGCCGTCTCGTCCCCCCTTTGGGTTCACCGTACACAGCAAAATGTTTAAGGGTCGAGGCAACGCCCTCATCCTGCAAGCCTTTCACCATCGCAACGCCCAGCTTGCTGACCAGGTACGGATCCTCTCCATAGGTGGCGAGCACCCTGCCCCAGCGCGGATCCGGGGCAATATCCACCTCCGGCGAGTAGATATTGGTGTATCCTAATGCCTTGGCTTCCTTCCCCTCCACGTGACCAATCTCATTGATAAGTTCCGTATCCCAGCTGCTGCCCTGACCTATCTGCTCAGGGAAACTGGTAGCCTTTTCACTGCACAACCCACTGATGCCTTCGTTGGTAAAATCCGCCGGGATACCCAGTCTTGTCTGTTCGATAAAAAACTTCTGAATCTCATTCATAGCCTTGGCATGCCGCGACGGCGGCCATGCCAACTTTGTTTGCGCACCTGGATGATAGGCGACATCATTCAGTTGTTCGTCGATATTCCCGATACCATCAGCCCAGGGTTCACCAATCCACAAATCAGTCGGCAATTCATCCTTCAATATCCGGCCATAGCCGTACAGGGTCACCATCTGGGCCGTCTTCTCATTAACATTCATTCGTGATATGAGATCGTCAATCCGTTTTTCAATAGGCAGAGACTGATCTTCATACGGGTCCATCTTCCCGTTCTTATTCAGATCGATCCATCCTTTATGATAGATGGAGTCGGGTTTGACTTTCAATTGATGGGAACCATCTCGCTTGTTCTGATGAATACCTGGGGTAAATGTTATCGATAATGCCAATATGAGATTAATAAAACCTGTCACTACTACTCCTGTCTCTAGGTTTAAAATGATCGGGAAACGCTGCTATTTGCTCTTCCGATCACGACCGGGTGAACTATTTCACTTATGCACTGCACCCCAATTTCTATTCGGTTCCGGGCCCATCTGTAATTCAAGAGTCCCGCCGTCAAGGATATCTTCATTCTTGATCAACGGTTTATTCAGTTTCTTTCCATTCATTCGCGCAGATTGAATGTACATATTCTTATTCGAATTATCTTTTGCGATGATCGTAAAAGTCTTATCTCCTTTAAGATGCAAGACGACCTTGTTAAACAACGGGCTTCCGATGGCATAGACGGGCTTTCCCGGACAGACGGGATAGAAGCCCATAGCGCTGAAGACATACCAGGCCGACATCTGACCGGCATCATCATTCCCCGGCAAGCCGCCCGCATTATCCAGGTACGATCGTTTCATGATCTGGCGAACCCAATACTGCGTTTTCCATGGCTGCCCTGCATAATCATACAAATAGGGTGCCAGTTGGTCCGGTTCATTGCCTTGCCAATAGTACGGATTTTCTCTGAAACCGGGACTCTTGTTGACCGCCTTTTCAAAGAGGGTATCCAGGCGGTTAACAAACGTGGTACGACCGCCCATCAACTGAATCAGAGCCGGGATATCCTGAGGTACAAACCAACTGTACTGCCATGAGGTACCTTCTGTTATATACGGATAATGCACATTCGGTCGGAATGGAGCAGCCCAGGCCCCATTGGTATACCTGCCACGTACAAAGCCGGTTGAATCGAACACGTTCCGGAAGTACTGCCCTCGTCTTGAAAAATCTTTGTAGTCGTCCTTTTTGCCCAGAGCTTTTGCCATCTGTGAAAGCGCCCAATCATCATACGAATACTCCAGAGTCCTTGAGACCTGTTCACCATGATGAAAAGCGTATTTAACGGAATCCTCAAGGGGAACAAAACCGTATTGAATGTAATTACCAAGCGCACGTCTGCCCTTCCCGGCAATGTATTCGGCATCTGAAGCTGGCCGCTCCGTAGCATTCTTTTTCATCAATGCATAGGCAGAATCAGCATCAAAATTCCGGATACCCTTCATATAAGCATCTGCAATGACCGGGATGGCATGATCTCCAATCATCTCCGAGGTGTAGTTATCCCATGCCGGGAAAATAGGCAGATATCCTCCTTGCTCTCCTTTTTTTACGAGAGAAACAATCATATCCCGGGCTTTATCCGGTTCCAGCAATGTTAACAGCGGTTGTTCGGCACGAAAAGTATCCCACAAAGAATAATCGCCGTACTGCAGGTAACTTTTGGCTTTAGCTTCGGCATGCGTGCTGTCAAAGCTCACATAAGTACTATCCACGTTACTGATCACACGCGGCAGCTGAAACGAGTGATAGAGAGCGGTATAGAAAGTTTCCTTCTCTTCACGACTGCCGCCGGATACTTCTACCCGTCCAAGCTGCTTATTCCATGTCTTTCTGGTGATATATCTGGTATGATCAAAGTTCCAGGTAGGTATCTCTTTATCCAGATTCTTTTCTGCTTCTCCGATGCTGGTGAAAGACATGCCTACCTTGACTTCAATATCTTCCCCTTTCCCGGTTTTGAATCTCACATACGCAATCGGTCGGTCGTGTGATTGGGTTGTATCGTCTTCCGCATAGCCGCTTGGATTCCATATACCATAGCTGTCAAACGACTGCATAAACTGAATCACAAAGTATCCAGAGAAACCTGCAGGTTTCCCCCAACCCTGATATATCCTGTAGACGGGATCAAATCCGACAATTTCATTCTTCCCGGGGATTATCCGGATAAATCCGTCTCCAGCCGTATTATTTGTTGCGGATTGATACCCGGCATTCGCATCAATGACCACGAATGAAGAATCAGACTTCGGAAATCTGAACCGTAAAAAGCCAGAATGCGAAGTTGCCGTCATCTCAGCTGTAATGCCGTAGTCCTTTAGTCCGACCTTGTAGTAATATGGCGTAGATATTTCATCTTTATGGCTGAAAGAAGAGGCCCGTCCAGAGGGCCAGCTTTTAATGGCCCCACGATGGGCATAATGGTCATGCTGCCATAATCCTGCGTGGCACCGCCACTGAGCCAGTGCGAGGCCCGGAATCCCTGAATCATGGGATCATAATACTGATACGGAGGAACGCCTTTCTTTCCAGGTGGCCGGGTTTGTGGAGTCCATTGCGTCATTCCGAACGGCACGCCTACATTAGGGGATACATTGCCCTCCATGGTCGTGCCAATCATTGGATTGACATAGGCGACCGGGGCGGAATCTTTACGAAATTCATAGGCACTGACTAATAGAATCAGCAGCACTCCTATCACTGATAAGACGACTTTCAAGTTCCTTGTCCTTTTTAAAAGATTTCGCCCCGGACGGCTAAATCATACGGCCTACACTTATTTAATCGTTATTCATTGCTGTGTAAACCGTGCGGGGTAATGGGGTATCATGTTTATTCCGCTATAACTGAATTTTCACATCAGCCGATTTGTTCCTTGCCAATTTAACTGAAAGTAAACTATTTTTACTACTCCATCTGTAACGTTTTCTTCTGCCGTCGATACGCACATGATGAGGTTTAGCAGTCAATTTAACGTTCAAAACGACGGTACTCTGAATCGGGTCAACATGTATCACTATCTCTTTATTCCCGGTCACGGCAGTGATCTTCTTTACCTTATCATGATCGGCCCGGTCGACATATGAAAAGGTTGTATTCGATCCGGTATTTCCCGGTACATATGTTATTGCAATATCTGATTCCTTCTTATCACCAAGCCAGATCTTATCGTTGCCTTTATAGATATCCCCCGTAACGAATATCGAGTTTGCCTTTATGAAAACCGGGATATGGGTCAGATCTTCCGTGACCGATATCGTTTGGTTTCCGTCATACGATTTCGACCAGTTATGATAGTCGTACCACTTTCCAGCGGGCAAGTAGATGCTTCGTGTATTTGTGGAATCGTATATCGGCGCCACTAAGAAGGCGTTCCCGAATTCATATTCGTTCCAGATATCGTACGTATTCGAATCATGGGGATACATATAAGCCAACGGTTTCATAAGTACCCCGTTATTGGCTGATGTATTGGCAAGTGAATAGATATAGGGCAGCATGTTCATCCGATGTTCACAGGCAGCTCTGAAGACATTCTGAAGCTGCTCGCCGTACTTCCAGGGCGGACGGTCCTCTCCCTTTCCGCCGGCATTGTCGATCTTGATTTCAAACATACCGCTCCAGGAACTGAATTCGAGCCACCTGGCGTAGAGTGCCGTTGAAATCCTGCCACCCAGATACCCGCCGGTGTCTGAACCCCACATCGGGAATCCCATGAATCCGGTCCTGATGGCATTGGCAATTGTGCTGGCCAGACCATCCCAGCTTGATCGGGAATCACCGCTCCATACCGCACTCAGATAGGGCTGGCAACGCTGGAAGGCAGCCCTGGCAAAATTAAACTGATCTTTTCCATAAGAATCACGCAGGAATTTGTCAATCGTCTTTGCATACAGATAGATGTACTTATTCCGGTGTTCCGGTTCCGGTGTCCCGTCGTACCAGTGAGCCATCTCGGGAAAAGCCTCATCTGCCCGGTCCATTTTATGTCCACGGACGTTGTAGGCATACTGATTTTGCTCTAATCGCTTTTCGAATTCATTTACCGCTTTCGGATTGGTCAGATCCATGTATCCTTTGTAATTCGGCAACAAACCAGGGAAGTCTCTGTCGCCAAACGTCATCGGACCAACCCAGGTCATGAACTGCAACCCATATTTGTTGTTGATTTCCGATATCCACTGCTTCGGATTGGAAAATAGACTATTGAAATCCATCTTGGACCACTCATGGGAGCCATTGCTATAAGGTCGATCAACATACCAGCCGGTTAATGGGATCTTCAAGTCGGTCATGTGTTTGATGTCGTCCAGGATACCCATTTTTCCCCGATTATTCTGATCACGCCAGACAATTGGTCCGCACGCCCAAATAGGCACATACTTCGGACTACCGATAATCTTATAATACTGAAGCAGCATCTGGTCGCCGTTGGAACCCGGGATGATGTACCAGTCCAGCTTTCCAGTGTGATGATACAGTTGTGTCTCTCCCTTTTTAGCAAAACGATATTTCCCCTCCGCAAAAGTATCGAAGAAGGAAGCATATCCCCTGCTGCTCATATAGAACGCCGACCAGACCGAAGCGTAGTTTTCATGATACTGATCTCCATTACCCAGCACATCCACATCAACGACATCACCCCTCAGGTCCGGGGTTTTGAGATTGTTGGGGTACAAATGTTCAAGTATGCCGAAATAATGTTCATCGTGATCCGCAAGATGTATGGTGATATTCTGTGCCCATTTGGGGGTTGCAGCAAAATGCAATCCATCTGCCAGCCTTGTTACGGTCAAAGTTACCTTCAAAGGCTTGGTGTTGTTCTGATATTGTGCCGCCGCAGGGTATACCATTTGAAGTGTGTAACCGGTTGCAGAGCTGTCGATTAGTGTAACGGAGGCAGGTTTTGTGAAATTAAAAGCGATGGCTTTGATCGTCACCAAAGACTTATTTTTCACACTTATATAAATATTGTCATTAGATACATGAAGATAGGTTGGGCTTCCGGCCGTCTGAGCTCTCGCAAACATTGAAAGTGCAGTTACAAAAAATGTAGCGACAGCCAGTCGTTTGCCATATTTCAAAAGAGTCATAATGGTATCTGTTTATTTAATGGATCCGGGTTTTACGATCAATCATGGATATTTTGTGTTTACTCCGTTTCGGACAATATTTACTGCTTTTGGATTTTTTTTCATCTAGATAAAAAAGACGCGCATTCTTTATTTTCCGGAGTATGAGTCTTATTCAAAAACCGTAATTTATAAATTATATATGTTTCCGGTAACATAGAATATTTTATTAAAAGTATAATTGCAACACCAGGATGGAATAAACGCAGCAGGGATTGTATTAACTTAGATTATAATATCCTTTACAAATTAGGGCGACTATCTTATTATAAGCCTTGAAAACATGTTATCAGTAACATTAGATAAGAGTAAAAAGTATTATGTCAGTATTTATTACTAGTAATTTTCTACTAAATAATGAGGTAAGTAAAACTCTGTATCATGATTATGCAGAAGGGGTTCCAATCATTGATTATCATTGCCATATCCCTGTCGAAGACATCGCGCGCAATACGCAATTTAAGAACCTGACGCACGTCTGGCTCTATGGAGATCATTATAAATGGCGGGCCATGCGGACCGCAGGTGTGGACGAGAACTATATCACCGGCAATGCCTCAGACTGGGAGAAATTTCTGGAATGGGCAAAAGTAGTTCCAAAAACACTAGGCAATCCGCTCTATCATTGGACACACCTGGAATTGCTACGTTATTTTGGTGTTGATGAGTTATTAAACGAAAAAAGCGCCGAACGTATCTGGAAACATTGCAATGATCTTTTATCTAAACCGGAATTATCAGCGAGGGGAATCATCAAAAAGATGAATGTGAGGGTTGTTTGTACGACGGACGATCCTGTCGACAGCCTCGAATATCACAAACAGATTGCTGAAGACAACTCGTTCGATGTTAAAGTATTACCCGCGTTTCGTCCGGATAAGGCAATGAGTATTGAAGATCCGACTGCATATAAAGAGTGGCTGGATAAATTGTCCAAATCGTCTGGAATTTCCATCAATTCATATAAAGATCTCTTGGCCGCGTTAAAACAGCGTCATGATTTCTTCCATGAACGTGGCTGCAGGCTTTCAGATCATGGTCTTGAAACAGTATATGCCGACGATTACACTGATAACGAAGTAAATCAAATCTTTTCCAAGGTTCTTAACGGTACCAGCACTGATGAACAAGAACAACGAAAATTTAAAAGTGCGATCCTCTTTGAGATGGGTAAACTGGATCACTCCAAAGAATGGGTACAACAATACCATCTGGGTGCCATCAGGAACAACAACTCCCGTATGTTTCGCACTCTTGGTCCCGACACAGGTTTAGACTCGATGGGTGATTTCCCGCAGGCTCGTTCTCTTTCCCGTTTTCTGGATCGACTTGACTCAGACAACCAACTGACCAAGACGATCCTGTACAATGTTAATCCAACCGATAACGCCCTCTTCGCTACTATGATTGGTAACTTCCAGGATGGTTCTGTCGCCGGAAAGATGCAGTATGGCAGTGCATGGTGGTTTCTGGATCAGAAAGATGGCATTGAAGCGCAGCTTCGGACATTAGCAAATATGGGATTGCTCAGCCACTTTGTAGGAATGCTGACCGATTCCAGGAGCTTCCTCTCCTATCCCCGTCACGAATACTTCCGCCGCGTGTTGTGCAACATGCTTGGTGCTGATATTGAAAAGGGGTTGATTCCTGCAGATATGGAGCTTGTTGGTTCCATGATCAAGGACATCTGCTACAATAACGCAGACAAGTACTTTGATTTTTGAGAGTATGGCGTAGTGAGTATTGAGTCCTGAGATTTACTCATTACTCAATGCTCAATGCTCAATGCTATTTACATCCGCACGACTTGCGAATTACCAGGTAACTTTTCACAACCACATCCTCGATGGACTTTGATTTCCCTTCAATCATATCTATCAGGATTTGTGTGGCCCTTTTCCCCTCTTCGTAAGCCGGCTGGTGGACCGTTGTAAGTGGCGGGTTCAGTAGTTTATCCTGTTTGTCATCGGAAAAACCAACCAGGGCAATGTTTTCAGGTATTCTCAACTCTTCATCATAAATCGCTTCCATGGCCCCAAAAGCAGCTGAATCATTTACGGCAAAAATCGCTTCCGGAAGCACATCTTTTGACAAATGGAGTAACTTCTTTGTTGCATCATAACCGGATTTCTCATCAAATCCGGCCTCAACAATCCAATGTTTATTAATAGGGATGTGAAACTCTTCCATCGCGCGGCGGAACCCCCGCAGACGGTCGGCACCAATGGATACATTGCCGGGACCACTTATATGTGCGATTTTTTTGTATCCGTGCTTCTCTATCAAATGTTTTGTAATCAACCATGCACATTCTTCATCATTTGTTCGTACAGAGCTTGCAGCAAGACCCGGCATCCAGCGGTCAAAAAACACAACAGGATAATTTGATTCCAATAATTCATTATAATGCTTCAGATCTTTTACATTTTGTGCTGAAGAAATAAGAATACCGTCTACCCGCTTGGAAACAAGTGATTCGATGACAATGGTCTCACGCGTCGCGTCCTCCGAGGAGTGGGTCAGTATGAGCTGGTAATTTTTCTGATAGGCAATTTCCTCTATCCCGCGAATGGCATCAGGGAAGAAAGAATGTGACATTTTGGGCAGGACGACACCGATGGTAAATGTTCGCTTCGTTGTCAGACTCCGGGCGATATGATTGGGTTTATAGCCCATGCGCTTTGCTGTCTCGAGAACCTTTTTGCGGGTGTTTTCATCAACGTTCGATCGATTGTTTAATGCCCTTGAAACAGTCATTGCCGAGATCCCCAACTCCCGGGCAATTTGTCGGATAGTAATTCGATTATTCAATTTTTCTGTTATGATTAATGGATATTCAAGATCAGCCAATGTATAATCGGGAAGATCCGGTATTTAACTTTCAAT
>CAWBCD010000027.1:0-63643 GCA_963787205.1 uncultured bacterium | reverse complement strand
GTAAACATGGATGTAGTGAGAAGATCTCTTTCAACGCCAACATCGATGAGAGGTGTAGATACTGAATCTAGAATTGAAATTTTTAATATCGGTTAGTAGAAATGGATTCAAATATACGGACAGGACAATTAATTACACCGTTTGGGATTGGACAAATTGTGACTTTTCCTGAAGAAGTTTCTGTAATAATTTCTGGTCTCGATTTATGGGATAAAAACTTAGAAGAAAGAAGGACATCAGGGGGACATGAAGCGGTTAATTTGGAACAACTGAAAATTCATGAAGAAAGATTACAAAAACTTTTAAATGTAGAGTATCTATTAAAACCATTTCCATATACAGAGAAGAGCTTCGCAAATAATTACTTAAAGGTCCCAGCAGTTCGGTTTCCAAGTTGGCATCATTGTGTAAATCCACAATGTGGAAGGATGAAAAAAATTGAATTATCTACACATGATACACATATAAAATGTCCTGATTGTGATAGTAAAATGATACCGGTACGTTTTGTAGCTGTATGTCAAAATGGACATATTCAGGATGTACCTTTTAAGGAGTGGGTACATGATGGTCCCGTTCCTAACGATGGGGAAAATCATACTTTAAGATACCGAGCAAGTTCTGGTTCTGGTGATTTGGGAAGTATTTTTATTTCATGTAGTGATTGTAAAAAGTCGAGATCTCTGGCAGGAATAATGAATATCTTTAAAGATGAACAAGAAGATATAATCTATGATTCTGCTCTTGCTCACATAGGGTTGAATAAAGATGAAGATTTAAATTTTTCAGCTTCTAATCCAAATAACCCAGAAATAAACCCATTGGGTCAGTTTTGTAATGGACATAAACCTTGGCTTGGACTTGATGGAGTTAATGACAACGAGAAATGCAATAATCATCTCAGAGTATTAATACGTGGTGGCTCCAATATCCATTATTCTAATATTCAATCAGCTATATACTTGCCAAAAACAAAACCAGATATAAATAAATATGCTCAATCTGTGATTGACAAATATCATGGTAATTTAAGCTGGTTTAAAAATTTATATGAACAACAGAAAGACGGCGGAATTTTAAAAGCTGTTCTAACCAATGAATCCGTTGTTAATGATAATCTAATTTCATCTGAAGAATTATTTTATGAAATAGTTTCTCAGTTTCAAGATGAATCTAATGAATCTAATGAATCTGATGAATTTGAATCTTATCAAGAAAATGATATCCGTTGGGAAGAGTACCAATACATTCTTAAAGGAAGAAATTCAGAGAACTCTGATTTCAAAGCTGTAGTTAAAAATTTTGATGAGTACGAAGATGCTCATTATTTAGAAATGTACTTCTCAAAGATTATTCTAATTGAAAAACTTAAAGAAACTAGGGTATTTACAGGGTTTTCAAGAATCATACCTAATAGAGGAAGTTTAGAAGAACGAAAAAAATTGCTATCAAATGATTTGGTTAAATGGCTACCTGCTTATCAGGTCCAAGGGGAAGGAGTATTTCTTGAGTTTGATCCTAAAAAAATTGATGAATGGGTTTACAAAACAAATGGATATTTTAAAAAAATAATCAACAGATACCATTTTGCAATGGGAAATCGGAACCCCGATTATGAGAAAAGAGATATTCTTCCGGAATTTGTAATGATGCATACTTTTGCACATCTACTTATCAAACGTCTATGCTATAATTGTGGATATGGTTCTTCAGCATTAAGAGAAAAAATCTATTTTAGTTCTTCTAAACATCAAAAAATGAATGGAATTTTAATTTATACTTCTTCTGGTGATTCTGAAGGTTCGTTGGGGGGATTAGTTCGACAAGGGAAAGAAATGTATCTCGCGAAATTGGTTAGAGACTCCGTTGCTGATGCTGAATGGTGTTCTGCTGATCCCGTTTGTTCGGAAGTGGGTCAAAACAGCGGACAAGGGCCTGATAGTGTTAATGGTTCAGCTTGTCATAATTGTTGCTTAGTTCCTGAGACAAGTTGTGAAGAGTTTAACTCATTATTAGATAGAGCTACAATTGTTGGTACGTTTGAACGACCTGAACTTGGGTACTTTGTGTGACTAATAGCTGTTCCGACAATTCTCTGTTTTTTATTGATCACCAAGCGAATCCTGTTATGGTTCAGGTTCAGTTTGATTCTTAAGTTAGTGTCTGGATCTGGGTAAATTGAACCATAAGATCACATGAAAAGATACTTTCGAAATAGTTATCAATTTTGAATTTAAATTCTATCGGTATACTATTCTAATTCCCATTATATCCAGATAGATAAAATTCTTGGAATGTCCCCTGATCAACAAACAGAGTTATTTAACTGGAATTGGCCTGAGTCAAAGCGGTATCCTCTGAATAATGAAGTTGGGAAAGTTGGTACTTGGGTTAGGAGAGACTTAGAGGGATCACAAAATTATTTAATCCTTACCGGTTTCAGTTCGTTAGAATATATCATTGAAGAAATCGGAAAAGAGAAGATCTGGAGAGACAGGTTTATCACCATTGTCCTGGGGAATGAACCGATCATCAGAGAAGAGTTGATCAAAAAACGTCTTACTAAAAAGCGGAATGCATTTCCCAATCATATCGCTGATTATTGGTTGGAAAGGGGAATCTCGATTAAACTAAATGGTCCCTTATTATCATTGATTACTGCCATAGAAACAGGAAAGATAAGCTTTAAAATCCATCCGGAACTCCACGGGAAAGTGTATGTTGGAGATCATCATCTGATTATGGGATCCAGCAATTACTCACATTCGGGTATGAAATATCAGGCTGAGATCAATGCCCGATACGAAAAGGGGAATCATGAATACAACGATATAAAAGATATTGCTGAATATTATCTGTATAAAAGTGCAGACTATAATGATGACCTGTTGGGTCTCCTTAACAAATTGCTGCAACTGGTAGATTGGGAAGAGGCCCTGGCTCGGGCTATTGCGGAATTGCTGGAAGGGGATTGGGTAGAGAAGTATTTCAAAGACCTGCATCCGGGAGAGAATATGTCCTTGTGGCTTACCCAGAGGCAGGCGATAGGACAGGCTCTGTATATATTGGATAATGAAGGCAGTGTACTTATTGCTGAACCGACAGGTTCCGGCAAGACCAAAGTGGGCGCTAATCTGCTTGCCGCTCTGTTGAATCGGTTCTGGCAGCAGGGGCATGGAAACCGGAGCAAGTATAAAATCATTGCTCCGCCATTAGTCCTGGAAAACTGGCAGGAAGAGTTGAATAGTCTCTATTTCACGGTAGCGAATCCGATCTCACATGGAATTCTGAGTCATTTATCCAGTCCACAAAATCAAACTCACCTCAAAGACATTCAGGATGCCAATGTTTTATTGATTGATGAGGCTCATAATTATCTGAATACCTATACAAACCGATCTCAAACGATACAGAACAATAAGGCGGACCATGTCATCTTGTTCACCGCTACTCCTATCAATAAAAAGTGGAACGACCTTCTGCGAATGATCGAATTGCTTGGTTTGGATAACTTGTCTGAGTCGGCATACAATGCCTACAAGAAATTAAGGAGAGTTCGAAGTGGGTTTCAGCTAAATGATGAAGTAGCCGAACAACTGCGATCGTATACACAGAAATTTATTGTCAGACGAACCAAAAAGGAGATCAATGAAATTATAGACCGGAATTTGGAAGCTTTCCGGAACGAGTCCGGTAAACTATACCGATTTCCGAAACATGTGTGCCATATTTACCCGGTTAAACAAAATGAGAAGGATATCGAATTAGGGGAAAAGATCGATTCGTTAAGTCGTAGATTAAGAGGCATCCTTTCTCTGCGTAAAATTGAGATGACAAAAATGCAAATCGCGGAGGGTATCGATCCCAAACAATATGTGAATGGACGTTTAAAGGGAGCTGCGGCTCTGTCCAGATATAATATTAAAAACTGTCTGCGGTCGTCCAGGGCGGCGTTAATCGAACATATTTTGGGAACTGGTCAAAGCCTGTAAATGGGCTGGGATCGGTTCTGTTCCAAAGACCGATACCGGTAATATCATTGAAAAATTGAGGGTAATAGATGATGTACCCAAACTGAGAAATATTAAGAGAGAACTTCTGCCTGATTGGCTTGCCGACAAAGATGCCTATTTAAAAGCAGTAAATCAGGAAATCAGACTTCTATCCGAAATAGTGGAATGTGTATATGAAATGACGGACAGGAGGGAGCGATCCAAGGCGCAGTTCCTGGCTAACCTGGTTAAAAAGCACAGTCATATCCTGGCTTTTGATAGCATCGTTATTACGCATTACGTATTGAAGCGGATTATTCAGGATTATCGACCTGACGAGACCCGGATCGTTGTTGCCACCGGTGACCGAAATGACGGCGGAAAAGGTGCTATTCAGGACCTGTTCCACTTATCCTCACCAAGCAAGTCCGTCATCGGACTTTGTACAGATGCCCTCTCAGAGGGCGTTAACCTGCAGAAGGCTTCATCTGTTGTCTTTTTAGATATGCCAACGGTTATACGCAAAGCTGAACAACGTGCCGGCCGCGTAGATCGCTTAGATAGTCCGCATGATAAGATCGATATTTACTGGCCTGATGATCATAAGATTTTCCAGCTTGAGGTAGACAAGAAATTTATTGAGCGACACGATGTGGTACAATCAGTTATTGGGTCAAACATTACGGTGCCGGAATCATTCTACAGTCGCGCTGCCAGGAAGATAGATTCTAAGGACATGAAGGTTCTCTATGAGAAACGCCAGGAAGAGGACCAGGAATGGATCGGAGTTGATGACGCATTCAAACCGGTGAGAGCATTTATTGGGAAACAGGGTCTTGTCGATCGACAGGTTTATGAACAGTACAAGAGAGTTACCGCCAAGGTTCTGTCGCGGGTAAGTATTGTTGAATCCGATGAGAATTGGGGCTTTTTTGCTATCCGAGGGTCTGATAAAAGGGCGCCCAAATGGGTCTTAATACGAAGCGGACATAAACTCGTCAGAGATCTTCCCGAAATTTGTCATTTCCTGCAATCAAAATTGCCTAAGTGTTCCAATATCGAAAACCGCTTAGAGTCGGCTGACGAATACGTCCGGAAAACGGTCGATGAGCTAAATGATAATCAGATAGAGTTATTGCCGAATAAGAGACGATTAGCTCTAAAAATACTCGAAGAACTCCTGAAAAAGTGGATTAAAACCGAACGCAGCAATCCGAATCCTGATACAGATCTTGTACATATTTACGCAGATTTTCTTGCGTTGTTTACCAATCATTTAAAGCTGGACGAGTATTCAATCGATTGTTATGAGTTCAGTCAGCTCTGGCTTGATATCCTTCATCCGTATTTTAAGAAAGCAGAAGAGTCCCGGACAGGCCGTCGATCCAAAAACATCAATAGCCTGAGAGAGATTAAAAAGTGGCTCAAAGATAACCCGGTCTCAAAAAAGGATCTGGAATACTTGTGGGAAAACCTGCCCACTGAGGAGTCCCTGGATAAGCAGATCGCTGCAGCCATTATTGCGGTTCCTGGGGTTGGAGTATGATATGGCTTTGAGTGGCTATTTCGGAGGTCATTGTGCCACTCATTTCGGAGCATTTAGTGCAACAGTTACTTTTTGTAACTGATATTGCGGATCAATGGTTAGGGGCTCAAGCTTTTTTGCACTGGGATGAATAGCTTCCTGTTTCGAATGGTAGTTATGATAATTTCAGTTTACAATCTTTCTGATTCCTTTTCCTGCTCATAAAAAACCACCCCCACACGCGTTATGTGAGCCAACAAATCAGCATTTTCGATTTTTCGGTAAATGGAGAGGTCTATCTTGTAAGGAAGCAACAGATCATCCAGTATATTTTCAATTTCAAAGAGGGTGGTCAAATCCAGGTCTTTACCGATCAACGTAAGATCGATATCGGAGCCCTTGCGATAGGTGCCTTTTGCTCTTGATCCATATAGAATGACTTTTTCTATCTGAGGATAACGAGCAAAGACCTCTTGTATCGCGGTAATCGTTTTATGTTTGAGTCCGTACTTCATTCTTTCTGAAACATATCATCTTGATTCCCGGAACGCAACGATTCCATTTTGCTCCTGAATGCCTGAAAAACAGGGGTGTACTCTTCAATGATCTTTTGGGCTATTTCTTCTGCCGTTTCCTCATTATAGGTATGTACTGTACTTTGCCGGCTTCGGATCGTTTCCATCCATGTTTCCCCATCTTCGATCAATCCGGTATTAAAAGCCTCCCGTATCGCATCGCGCGAACCTTTGATATCCGTATTGCCCTGAAAAGCGAAAAAATCCTTCATCACATTCCACGACAGTTCGTGAGTATATTCAAAAGCCTGGATCAGTCCCTGTTCTTCCAGATTGGACAATTCTCTTTCCTTCGCGAGTGCCACAGCCTCTTCCAATTGGCTTAGCGCTTTATTGAAATTGGAAAGTCGTTGCTCCCAGCGTATGTCTTGCTCACTCATAACCTAATGTAAGTTTAGTAAGATTCTTTTTGATGATACGATCATTAAAAAGTTTTCTTTTATTCCGTTACCGTTTTTCATCATTCAATGTTTTCAACTGCTACTTGTTCAATTTCTTAACACCACGAATTTCAGTAATACTTCCACCTTTTACAACTCATGATTTAGTGGTTTAGAATCAAACCCTATTTGATTCCACCTCCACCCATTTTTAGCGTGTCGGTTGTAGGTGCGTTGTGTATCGAAGCCCATAGTAATTGTAATCATGTGCGTCTACTTTTTGATGATAGTGTGGAATGTTACATCTCATTATTCAGTTGACAAAATATATAATATAATGCTATTTTGTCAACTGAATACTTAACACGCGGAGGAATACTATGACTCAAATAGGTCGCCGTTTGCTGCATGCACGTCTAATGCGGGGTCTATCCCTTCAGGATTTGTCGGATCGTATGCAGAACAAAGTCAGTCGCCAGGCCCTGCATAAATATGAAAAAGACCAAGTGGAACCGGATAATGTGATGATCCAGGAACTGTCCAATGCCTTAAATGTTAAACCGGATTATTTTTACAGGGATCATCCCGAAAGCTTTCGGGATGGTGAAATCACATTCCGGAAGCTTTCATCCCTTAGAAAGAAAGAGCAAAACAGGATTATCGAAACTGCAAGGGATCTGTTGGAGCGTTATCTCGAACTCGAACAGATCATTGGGAAGCAACCAGGCGTTGAAAACCCAATAGTAAATATCACTATATCCAGTAAATCGGATGTTGAAATAGCGGCTCAAAAACTTCGGGAAGCATGGAATCTCGGAACTGATCCACTCTATAATATCATCGGCCTTTTAGAGGACCAGGGCATTAAAGTGATCGAAATTGAGGGAGAGGATTCCATCGATGGATTTTCCACCTGGATAGGGAATTCTATTCCTGTAATTGTACTGAATCAGTCCAAAAGGGACGTCGTTGATCGATACCGGTTTACCATATTACATGAATTGGGGCACTTACTCTTATCCATAAAAGACTTTAGCGAAAAGGAACAGGAAAAACTGTGTCACTACTTCGCCGGTGCTATGCTGCTGGACAAGCGTGTCATCGAAAAAGAACTTGGCCTCAAAAGAAAACGTATCGGATTGCAGGAATTGGTAGCAATCAAGGAACAGTACGGCATTTCAATCCAGGCCGTCATGTACAGGCTCAAGGAATTGCGAGTAATCAGTGAAGCTTCTTTCAAATCCTTTTTCCAGTTTATGTCACGAACCGGATACAAAAAGGACGAGAGCAAACTTGCGACCTATCATGGCCAGGAAAAAACCTTGCGTTTTGATCAGCTAATAGGTCAGGCTATTGCGGAAGAATACATTACTGTCTCTAAAGCTGCTTCTCTGAAAAACCAGCGTCTTAGTGAGTTCAGGAAACATTTTTTACTTGGATAAATGGAAATTGCAGTAACAGACGCATGCATTAAAAACCAACGAGAAGCTTATGAAAGCTTACGATGGGCTAATAACCTGAGATCTGGATAAGGTAATTAAACTGACTCCAAACACAAAGATGTCATCCCGAAAGCTTTCGGGATCCCGTTAACAAAAGCAACGAACTGTTCCGCAATCGGTGCCGTATGCTAACGTCCCGACGCGTCGGGATCTGCCCGTCGGATCGTAGCCAAAGAGGACCTTTTGGTTTGGGCATCAGGATGACAGAGCAAGTGCAGGAGTGCAGAATTGAGAAATCTATAATACCCACGGCGTAAGCCTTCCTTATCCAGACCTGACGTTAATAGAAAAATGGAGTAAGCTCTAACGGTAATCTCATTTGACCCACCCAATTTTCATTGTTCGTTTATTTTTTGTGTTCGTGATTCGCGAACGTTTCAATAAAACGAACAAGAGACTATGACACCGACAGGCAGTCAAATAAGCTAATAAGAAAGAAGTATTTGTCTTTGGAATTGAAACGGCACACAAAAAGAACTCATGATATCAACATTCTGTCTGATTACCCGATTCTTGTACCGTTCTTCAGTGAATAATGGTTAGACGCCGTGAAAAACATTTATTATTAGCCATCATTTGTGAAAAATGTTTATTTCCCGGGTAATCCTCAAATCTGGTACTATTTTTACCTTTTCCAGTATGGAGTATGTTCATTTTAATGCCATGTTCACGTAACGTGAACAGTTGGAAATAGTGAACAAAATAATATACGACAACGCTTTTCTAATCCATTCCAGTTAAGACAGGCAGTGATCTTAATTACCAAGGATACACCTGGGACAACTTGAGACATTTTGTCCCAAGTCCGCTATTTATCAGGCAATCCAATGCCTGCACTGATATATAATAATCTCATATTCCGGATCCACTGGTATAATCCATAGAGATAATACTTGGGGGCTGCATGTTTGTGTCTTATACGTGAGCTGCTAAATTATTTGTGTCTCAAAAATGATAAAATATGAGACACAAACTTTGGGCAACAATGTATAGGGTAAACTCAGGTATATAATCATATAATCGTCCGGCTCCGAAATAGCCACAAAATGCCTCATTTCTCAACATTATCCCGATTTATACGATTGGTTTTTACTTTTATCTGATTTTGTAATGTTTAAACGCATTGATACATCTTCTAAAAATTTATAGCGATCGGAATGACCAATCCGGATGTCGAGGCATATCGGGAATATATACTGCCAGTAACTCATTTTACAAGCATGGCCCCTTTTCGAAGGTTGCAAAATAGCTTATTACCTATCATAGGAGCTGTTTTATTGAGCTTGGCCCTTGGCATGGCCCCAAGCTTGGCCCCCAGTCCTGTTCTTTGTTACCGATTTGGATTGTACAAGAAGCGTAACCAGAAAGTACATTCACCCTTCACCTGTCTCGAATAATGGTTTAGGGTAACCATTTCAGTAAATTTCGGGAAACCCGGTGCCACTGCCATCGTCAGATGCAATTCCTTGAGGAAATCTCTTCCGTAATCCCTTGCAACAATCCGTTCTTTACTTAAGAACACCGGGGTTATAGTGGTTTATTTATCGAAAAACCAATACATTTGGTTCTAATCAAAGGTCGTTTTGATTAAACGACCTTGAATAAGAACCATTTGTTATGTCTGACTCGATCCTGGAAATAATGCGCGATAAGGGGGGATACGCCACGATGAAGGAGCTGAAAAAGGCCGGTATCCATACCCGTAAGATAAAAGAGGCTCTACAAAAAGAGTTTATTATTAAAATTAAACCGGGACTTTACAAACTCAAATATTACCAGCGGGATGAGTATGAGAGTTTTATTGATATCCATATGGCCAATGAAAGAGCCATAATTTGCCTTTCATCGGCACTGGCGTACCATGAACTGACAACCTTTAATCCTTCCAAAATTACCGTTGCTGTTCCCAATAATACAGATAAGTTTGAACTGGAATATCCGCCCGTTGATGTTTTCTTTTACAGGGAGAAGATTTATGAAGCAGGTATCGAAACAGTAAGACGTTCCTATGGAAAGTTTAAAGTGTATAACAAGCCAAAAACCGTTTGTGATATGTTCCATTATAGAAATAAGATGGGAGAGGATCTGGCATTCGAAGGGCTTAGAAACTACCTGAATCTTTCAGAAGCTAATCTGAATGAACTGCAAAGGTATATGAAGATCTGCCGGGTTAAAACCGTAATGAAACCCTACCTGAAAGCACTGGTATCCGGATGAGTAATAGCCTGGAACAATCGGTTAAGGATCGTCTGAAAAATATCGCAAGAAGTGCTGGTAAAGACTATAATTTTGTATGTATTCAATACCTTCAGGAACGATTTTTGGCCCGCTTAGATAAATCGTCTTATCGCAATAATTTCATTTTGAAGGGGGCTTTATTGCTACTTGCATATAAAATTCCGGCTGTTCGGCCCAGCAAGGATATCGATTTTCTCGGGCAGAATACATCAAATGACATCGATCAAATAGAATCCTCCATCCGGGAAATTGCAGAAATAGATTTGCAGGATGGAGTATCATTCGATTCGAAATATATTGATATAGAACAGATTACTGAAGATGCTGAGTATTCTGGAGTGAGGGTAAGGATTTCTGCAACGGCAGGAGGCGACAGGCACCGGTTGCAGCTGGATATCGGATTTGGAGATTCGATTGTAGATGGACCAATTGATATGGATTATCCGGCAATGCTGGATTTCCCTTCTCCTAATATCAAAGTTTATTCACTGGAATCAGCTATCGCCGAAAAACTGGAGGCTATTGTAAGCCTGGGTACGTATGGCAGTCGGATGAAGGATTATTTCGATGTCTGGTTTTTGATTTCCAATCATGAGATAAATAAAGACCGACTGCGGAGAGCTATATCCATCACTTTTAAAAAACGTAATACACCCATAGAAGATATCGAATTCATTTTTAGTGATGAGTTTAAATCTGATAATGAGAAAACGCGCCAATGGCAGGCATTTCTGGATCGCTCTTCTATCAATGCTGATAAATCATTTAGTCAGATCGTAGATGAAATGGAAGCGTTCCTGAAGCTTATGCTCTAAGCGACCTCTTGCATTACACATCTACATCGGCAATTCTAACCCGACTAAAGTGGCCTTTACACAACTGGCACCGAGCCGGCAATTATTGAAGCAGATGTGCTTAAGACTACCATCACCATCAAAACCGGACAAGCTACTGGGGAAGTTGGTGGGGAAGTTCAAAAAGTGGTTCGTGCTTTATAAGGTGAAAAGCTGAAGAGAAGAATATAAAATAAGCCTATGTTCATCCGGTTCCGAAATAACCACAAAATGTCCCATTTTCCCACATTATCCCTCATTTCTACAATTATCCATTACTTTTAGCTGCTTTTGGAATGTTTAAACGCATTGATGCATCTTATAAATACTTTTAGCGACTGAAAGAACCCTGGGAAACTGTTAAAAACTGTTAGCGACAAATCGCGTACGGTTTAGTGCGTTTCAGAACACTCGAAATGGTGGATACAGGGGATCAATTCTTTGTGTTTTTACCTGTTTCAGTGATCCATTTGGAGTTTTAACTTTAGCATACACGAAGAAAGTGTCACATGGTCCCTGGATTTGTGTTCTTTAAACTAAGAATAGGGTAGTGGTTTAAGTTTTCTTCTGTAAGTTGACTGTTAGTCTATTTAGGGAAACTTTTTTAAACCAACGAAACAGTTTAGGGTAAAAACGAGATACTGGTTACAGATAATGAACCAGGAAGCAAAGGAGGAGAATATGTCACAAGTGGTCGACGAATATGATACAAAACTGGACCCGGGGAAAAGGATAACCATTCGTGGAGCCAAGGCTAACTTTTATCACGTAACCGAGAGAGAAGACGGAACCATTGAATTAACCCCTATAGAATTAATTCATCGGGAAGAGATCTCTGAAAAGACATTGCACATGATTGATAAAGCCGTTGACAAGTTTAAAAAGGGCCGGGTTTCTGAACCGGTTGATCCGGATGAATTAGAAAAGCTCATCGATTAGTCATCGTCAAACAGCCATTTGAGTATTCTGATAAGGAATCAACTTTTTGACATTTTTGTCTTAAAAATTAAAGTACAGTCTGCGTTGATGTGTGTTTTTGACTTCTCCTTATTTTCAAATCTGACCATCTGACTATTCCGGTTAACTATCTGTTATTATTGAAAAAAACGTGGTCAGACTTTTGGTCAGAAACAGCCTCATTTTTATGACCCAGATCTGACTTTCTGACCCCTTTCTGACCCACTTTATGACCATAAATATGACCAATAATAAATATCTGATATTATTACTGATAATATATGTTTATTGGCCTTGGTCAGATTCAGATCCGGATACAATTACGTTTTCGTTTACACATGATCGAGCTTTACCAGGTTTTAGCGAGTTCCCCTCGACCCTAATTCCACTACCTTGTCATCCTCTGATGCTTTTTGTTCGTGAAGCAATATCAGGTGTCGTTTGTAGTGATCAGCCGGTTAAGAGTTTATGTTCATCAAGGGTCGCTGTGACTGATAAAACAAGAAGGTTTTATGTAGTATAGTAAGTTATAATTGTGTTTAACATATTGCTATACTTCACACTTCATAAGATCCTTGATAATTATGGCGCGGCAACACCCCTCTAAAACTCCGAATTTTTATTTATTATCCCTGCCATTTAGCATTGTTAACGGAGTGGTGTGGGGTATTGGCATTGTTTCTCTGCCACTGCTAGCCGGAACCCCGGCACGTTCAGGCCTTACTTTTGCCATGATTAACCTGGGAATTGCCATTGGAGCAGTTATTTGGGGTCATCTCTCACCAAAATTCAAACTTAGCGGGTTAATATTCACCGGTACGGTTCTTTCCTTCTCCACCTGGTTACTATTGGTTTTATTTAACGGGAAATTTCTGATTCCCCTCGCCTTTATTTTTGGGTTATCCGCCGCCGGCATTTTTGCCCTGGCCAGTGTTATGGTTACCAACACCTATCCCAAAGAATTGTGGGATGATTATATTGCAAAATTACAAAGCTTCATGACGTTTGGAACCGTGGTAGGATTATTGATAACTGTTCTGTACGCCAAAGCTGTCATTGGGTTACCGTTTCTTTTCATTGCGATACTGGCTTATCTGCCCTTTATTAGACATCATTCCGGAAAAACCATCCATCACCCTCTGCATCTTGCCTCACTGAAACCCAAAATGCATTTTGCCGAATTGTTTAACGGCTACTTTCATGTCCAAATCAAGTGGCGGCATCTTCTGAATTTTAAAAACAATGAACTTCTTTATTTTAATATCCGCTGGTTGATCATTATGCTGGCTCCGGCACCGGTATATGCCATGTATCCTTTATTGATGAAAAAGGCATTTCATTTAACTACCTCCGAATCATCGTTCATCTATGCCGTTAGTACAGGTATAGGTGTTTTCCTCTTTTTGATGGCCGGGAAACTATCCAAAAAGAAAAGTCCGTTTTTTACATTTAACACCGGCGTCTGGCTATATATAGCAACTTTTGTCCTCATGATAGCCGGAATGTGGCTTAAGCTGTATTTTTTGGGTGCCGCCGGATTTATGATCATGATTTTTTCCTGGTCTTTTATTTCAACCGGAATGAATATCGGAATTGTGGAATTAACTGATGAGCACAAAAGAGGGGAAGCTTTGGGGATTGCCAACTCTGTTTTAAGTTTAGACAATGTCATTGGAGGTGCTGCAGGCGGGTGGTTGGTTTCGCTATGGGGATTTGAGACTATTTTATGGATAGGAACAGGGTTTTCATTGCTCGCTTTGTTAGCACATTTTATTCACCGTACAACTTCTAAAAAAGAGTAACATTATGTTAAGCAAAAAAAGAGTTCTTACAGAAGAGGAAAATAGAAATGTTCCGGTTACCTACGCCAGTCGCTATTTTACGGAACCTATCTCAAAATTTGACATACCTGAAGACGGCATAAATGGAGACGTTGTTTATCAACTGATTCACGATGAACTCAATCTGGACGGAAATCCAACACTGAACCTGGCAAGCTTTGTAACTACCTGGATGAATCCAAAGGCCGATCAATTAATCCAGAAAACTGTAAACAAAAATTTGGTAGACCAGGAAGAATATCCCCAAACCGGGATCATTGAAAAAAGGGTCGTGAATATGCTGGCAAGGCTTTTTAATGCTCCTGAGCAGAATGATTATATAGGTACCTCAACCATTGGATCTTCGGAAGCTATTATGCTGGGGTTACTGGCCCATAAATGGAGTTGGAGAAAAAAGCGGGAAGCTATGGGAAAATCCACGAATCATCCCAATATAGTTATCGGGGCAGATGTGCATGTCGTATGGGAAAAATTTGCGCGGTATTTTGATGTGGAAATGCGTGTGGTGCCCATGCAGGAAAACCGTTTTACCCTCTCGGTAGAGGAAGTAAAAAAACAAATCGACGAAAATACCATCTGTGTTGGTGCGGTGATGGGAACCACTTTTACCGGACAATTGGATCCGGTACAGGAAATCAATTCTTTATTGGAAGAAATTGAAAAGGAAAAGAATTGGGATATCCCCATCCATGTGGACGGGGCCAGTGGCGGATTTATTTTACCTTTTCTTTATCCCGAATTTGCCTGGGATTTCCGGTTATCACACGTGCGATCCATTAACGTGTCGGGACATAAATACGGATTGGTATACCCGGGTGTGGGATGGCTTATTATGAAAGACAAATCCTATTTACCCGATGACCTCATCTTTTGGGTAAACTATTTGGGGAGCGAAGAGGCCACATATACTTTGAATTTTTCCAGGGGAAGCAGCATGGTGATTGCACAGTATTTTAATTTGTTAAACCTGGGATATAACGGTTATCGGCAAATCATGAAAAATTCTCTAGAAAATGCACACTACCTTGCAAACAAAATTAAAAAAATACCTGAATTTCATCTGAAAGCAGAAAACATTCAATTGCCCATCCTGGCATTTTCTATCGATGGAGAGGCCGGGTACTCCGTTTATGAACTATCTGAAAAATTGCGGGAGAGAGGCTGGATTGTTCCAGCTTATACTCTTCCGCCCAAGGCTGAAAAAATTGCCGTATTACGCATTGTGGTAAAAGAAAATTTTAGCTGTGATATGGCCGATATGTTGATGCAGGATATCGTCACCGCTAGAAAAAAACTCCAACAACCTACCCATCCGAAGCCTTCTGTAAAAAGCAGGAGACACACAGACCAGATACATAAGCACATTTGCTAATCAAGAGCCTGTTGTGACAAATCAAAATCCCGACACGTCGGGACATGCTGGCGTTTCGTGGTTATCATAGGGAGCCGAATTCTTCCTGCAATAAGTCATAGGTCTGCGACTTGTGACCCGTTCAGTCAAAATGGGTTTGATAACGTGGGGTTAGTCACAAGTCACAGACTTGCGACATATTGGAACGAAACGGCTATTTGAACATTCTGATAGGGAATCAACTTTTAGATGTTTTTTCCTAAAAAAATAAAGAACACCTCGCATTGATGTGTGTTTTTGACTTCTCCTTGTTTTAAAATCTAACATTCTCACAATCTGACGCTTTTCTAACGTACTTTCTAACAAAGAATCTAACTATAATAAGTAATTAATATTAATACGTTTAATAGTTGTTATTATACT
This sequence comes from uncultured bacterium, assembly GCA_963787205.1. Taxonomy (GTDB): domain Bacteria; phylum Bacteroidota; class Rhodothermia; order Balneolales; family DATFMH01; genus DATFNI01. The sequence continues at coordinate 48,026 of CAWBCD010000027.1, read as the reverse complement.
CTTGTTAGATTTTGGTTGGACAAAGTTGTTCGCGTTTACACATTACCTAAGTTTTTTAGGTTTTCGCGCTCACACACAGCGCTTTACAATTCCTTGTCATCCTGATTTTATCTCGCTTGCGAGATAAAGTAGGATCTCGTTGTATCCGGAACCGATTGTTGTAGCTGTTCCACCGAAAGGCGGATAACCCTTCAAACGAGATTCTACGTTGTCCGCCACGGCGGACAACATCAGAATGACATCTTGGTGATAGGTACTTTTATCACTTAGAGCCGGCCTCTTTCTTTTTCATTGCCTCAATGCGCTCCATTTTTCGCTTCAGGTTCTTCGCTGCGAGGTGGGTGTATACTTCGTCCGTTATTTTTACGCTGGAGTGGCCGGCCATGTCTTTTGCTTCGGAGAGGGTGAATCCTTCTTCGAGCCAGGTCGTAATGGCGCGGTGTCTCATACCGTGGAACGTCCGTGTATCTGGAATACCTGCCATACGCAGATACTCTTTGAACTCCTTACGGGCATGGTGTCCGACGATGGGTTGGCCACGATAGGTGATGAACACATAATCGTCCGGTCCCGGCACTCCACGGGTTTTAAAATATTCTTTCAGGTACTTCCGGAGCCTGGACGTGATAGGAATCATCCGTTCCCGGTTCCGTTTGGCTTTATCGATGTAAATGTATTCGAGGTCTCCGATCAGGTTTATTCCTTTCAAACCGGTGTAGTTGTCTTCCTTTCTCGCCGCTTGATAGGGATTGTACAAACATTCGTGCATCCTTAACCCGGCATCAATAAGCGTAATGATTACTGGTTTAAACCAGGGTTGCTCAAAATAGGACCGGTGATATTTATTCTTCCGTCTTTCTTTGTTTTTTCTTGTCGAATGCCTTGAATAGCTTTACCAATTCTTCCTCCGTGATCATTTTGGGAAGAACCAGGGCATCTTTTTGGGGCAGATCGATGTTAGAAACCAGATCTTTTTGAACCCATCCGTTTTTCATCAGGAAACGCCACCATCCGCCCAGATGCTGCCGGTCGGTATACCGGGTCGTAGTGCTGATCTCAGGGCTGTAGAGAAATTTCAGGAAGTGTTCCTTGGTTACGGCGTTGATTGGTTTTCATTCAGATTGTTAAACGACAAAAAGTAACCGACGATATCCAAATAAATTTGCCTTGTTCTCAATTTGCGGTGCCTTTTTGAGTCGAGCAACATTTCTAATGAATCGTCGAGCGTCCAGGGCTCAGGATTTTCCTCGTTCTCACGCAATGCCGACTCAAGATCAAAAGAAGGGGCGAAGGGATCGATTTCCTTTCGCTCAAATTTCGTTTGAAGTTCCTCAAGGCGTTTGACCGCGACAGGTCTTTGTCTGGTCTTGAGTGAAAATTTTATTTCTCTCCGCTGGCCGTCAACAATTTTGTTGAATCGCGCATACCACGTCTTACCTCTTTTCTGTAGAAAGGACATTATGATTTAAAATTTGTTCCGCTTTTCCGGGAAAAGTCTGGACATTGTTCCTCATTTTTAGTCCTTTCTTTTCCTTAGATGAAATGTACAAAAACGGTATAAACAAAAAAAACCGGCTTAAATTTGCATTTAAAGCCGGTTTTGAAGGGGTGCCGAAGGCGGGACTCGAACCCGCACGGGATTGCTCCCACACGCCCCTGAAACGTGCGCGTCTACCAATTCCACCACTTCGGCATTAAAAAAAGATCGTTTTTCCTATCAGGAAAGCAAAGATACGGAGTTGACAGAAAAAAGCAATGAATAATTACCCTCAGATGGATTTGAATTAAGCTGGTTAATGTCTTTTCATGCTGTTGACTGCAACAAATCGTTGGGTGGAGTCATTCGATGGTCATTCAGTAGTCATTTAATAGTCATTCTATAACATATAGAGGATAAAATTCGCTGGGTGGTTTGGAGTCAATAGAATGGCCACTGAATGACAGCGAAGCGATTGACTACTGAATGACCATAAGCATTCGCACCAAGCTTTCCGCAATAATTGGTGTAAATGGTTGTAACGACATTATGTCTCTTCCCCGGGATAAAGACTCTTCATCAAATTAAGATAGTCCGGAGTTACCGGAATATCCCGGCGGCCCATCATCGCGCGAGCCGTTTCCATAGCTTTATCAAAATCATAACGCTCCAGACCTTTGTTGGTCAGCCATGAAAAGGACTCCAGGTATTTAGGCGGAAAGCTATCAGTCGCAATATTGCAGCTGACGCCAAACATGCTGCCCGTGTTGATCATCGTATTAATAGCTGTCTTGCAATGATCCCCCATGATGGTCCCGCAGAACTGAAGGCCGGTGTCGTATGGTTCTCTTGTCGTCCAGTCGGCAAGCCGGACTTTGCTGTAGTTATTTTTGAGGTTTGAGTTATTGGTATCTGCTCCAAGGTTGCACCATTCTCCAATAACAGAATTTCCAAGATATCCTTCGTGAGATTTGTTTGAGTGAGCCAGAAAAATCACATTGTTGACTTCACCACCGACTTTACAGAACGGGCCAATCGTCGTGTCTTTATAGATTTTAGCTGCCATTTTAAGCACTGAATGTGCACTGATAACTGCAGGTCCACGTACGATGGATCCGGCGAGCAATTTGGCTTCCCGACCCAGGAAAACGGGACCTTCGTGAGATAATATTATCGATCCCGGTTCAATGCTTACGCCATCTTCCATATAAACCGGAAACGAACCTTCGATAGTTACACAGGGGAAGTATGGTGTAGTCTGTTCGGTCAGGTTGAGATAGGTGAAATCTTTTGTAATCTCAATGCCGTTAAATTCAAACAGCTGGGTCGGACGCTCGAGCAGCCAGCCATGATTGGTTGCGTTGAAATCGATATCGGAAAAATCCGGTTGCCCTGCATGGATAAAATCTGAACTATTTTTATAGTCGACAAGAGCCGCCACAGGTATGCCTTTATATCTCAATCCTTCCCCGGGCTTTAAACGCATGAGGTCATTTCGCAACCCGGGTTCCGGTATAAATCGTGATCGTATCCAAAGGACATTTTCATCCTGTGGAAGTGGCGGATTTGGAAAGAGAGGAGCAATTCCCGGTCGTGTTTGTCGATAGATATTTTCTGTATTCAACAGATATATCCATTTTTCAGTGAGGGTAAAAATGCCGATACGTAACTGGTCCACTGGCCGTGTAAGGGTCAGTGGATGTAATTGCTTCACCTTTTCATCTTCGAATAAACAAATGGAAAACATGAATCCCGGTAATTCTTTTAATTGATGAGGTTATAAAACGATAATATATGTTATTTGTGTATACTCAGTCATTCGTAACTATATTCTGAAACCAATAGATCTTGCCGTTTTTTATTGACACAAGGGATTATTATTATCGTCACTTTCAAATTTTTCAAAGTATCTGTTGATATATAAAGAATTGCAAACGTTAAAAAGTTAACAAACCATAATTTATGTGCGGAATAGTTGGATATATAGGTAAAAGAGATGCTTCCGAAGTGATTCTCAAGGGACTTCACCGGCTGGAATACCGGGGCTACGATTCTGCTGGTATAGCTATTGTTAATGGAGAGATGTCCATCCGTAAGACCAAGGGCAAGGTTTCGGACCTGGAGAGGTTGCTCAAAGAAAAACCTGTGAAAGCGACGATGGGGATTGGCCATACCCGTTGGGCGACACATGGGGAGCCGAATGATGTTAATGCCCATCCGCATATATCACAAAATGGAAAATTTGCCCTGGTCCATAACGGAATTATTGAAAACTATAACGCCCTTAAGATCGAGCTGCTTAAAAAGGGGCATGTTTTCACCTCAGAGACGGATACTGAGGTCCTGGCCCATTTGATTGAAGAAATTCAGAATGTTTCCCAACTGAATTTCGAAGAAGCCGTTCAGTATGCGTTACGCCAGGTCGTCGGGACCTACGGGCTTGCCATTGTTCATGTTGATCATCCCGATATGCTCATTGTTGCGCGAAAAGGGTCGCCTCTGATCGTAGCAATTGGAGATGAAGAATATTTTATCGCTTCAGATGCCTCGCCTGTTGTTGAGTATACCAACAAGGTCATCTATCTGGATGATGATGAGATGGCAGTTATCAAACGCGATGGGTATGAAGTCAAGACGACTCGCAATGTCTCGCACATCAAGGAAGTGCATGAGCTGGAAATGAGTATCGAACAGATTGAAAAGGGCGGCTATGATCATTTCATGCTAAAAGAGATTTATGAACAGCCACGCTCTATAGCCGACTGTCTTCGAGGCCGTGTGCTTCCTAAAGAAGGGACCGTTCATCTTGGAGGCATTGAACCGGTGATGGACCAATTGATGCATGCCGATCGATTTATCATTGCAGCTTGTGGAACCAGTTGGCATTCCGGCCTGGTGGGCGAGTATTTGTTTGAGCATCTGGCAAAACTTCCCGTGGAAGTCGAGTATGCGTCTGAGTTTCGATATAAAGATATTTTGATTAAAGAAGGGGATGTGATGATCGTTATCTCTCAAAGTGGGGAGACGGCGGACACTTTGGCTGCACTGAGGGAAGCCCGTGAACGCGGTGCTACTGTTGTTGGAATATGTAATGTTGTCGGTTCAACAATTGCGCGCGAGACAGACGCTGGTGTATATATACACGCCGGACCAGAGATAGGAGTTGCCTCAACAAAAGCATTCACCGGACAAGTGGCTGTGCTGGCCATGATGGCCCTTATGATTGGCCGGGCAAGAGGAACGATCAATGATACTTATTATCAAAAAATCATATCTGATCTGTATGCTGTTCCCGAAAAGATCGAAGAGATTCTCAAACAGGCCGGACAACTGCAGGATATGGCCCGCTTATTCACATATGCACCTAACTTTTTGTATCTGGGAAGGAACTATAATTTCCCTGTCGCACTTGAAGGCGCCCTAAAACTAAAAGAGATTTCCTACATCCATGCTGAAGGCTATCCTGCTGCAGAAATGAAACATGGCCCCATCGCGTTAATTGACCATCATATGCCGGTGGTGATTATTGCCACTACCAATCATACGAATGACAAGATGGTCAGTAACATTCAGGAAGTTAGGGCCCGTCATGGAAGAGTCATTGCTGTTACAACTTCCAATAATAATGAGGTAAAACGGTTGGCTGAATTCATTATTGATATACCTGAAATTTCCGATTGTCTTTCCCCATTGTTATCTGTTATCCCACTGCAGCTTCTTTCCTACTATATAGCAGTGAACCGCGGTTGCAACGTGGATCAGCCCCGCAATTTGGCTAAGAGTGTGACGGTTGAATAAATTCCTTTTAGCTCAAGTTTTTCCAGGCTGATACGATAAAATATAGAACGATTGGAATTTGTATTGTTTTAATGCATATAATCCAGCGAACCGTTTGCGTTTCTGATCTTGGATCACTGTCTGTTGCAGTATCATGAGATACAGGAATTTATACGGATATTATGACCAAAGTGTATCCGTATATTATTCCATTTTTGAACAAAAATTCACAAAAAAATTGACAATAATAATCTGCTTTATTATTTGTTCACAAGTTATCCACATTTGGCGACCTAACAATAATAGCTACGTGTCATGTCTCACTGGAAGAGCATAATGTTAAAGTTGACCATCCTGATTATAATCACCATCGTTTTGTTGACAGGCTGAGGTGTAAATTGTAAGCGATTTCAGACTTTTCTGTTGGTTTAAGAGTAATAATCCGGGGATCTTCAACAAATATTATTTTAATCAAATAGCGATTTCCTGCTGTTGCGGGAAATGATGATCAGACTATATACCTTTAGCCGGTTAAGCCTGCAAAGACAGGCCCATATTGCTGTACCGATTTCTCGATATCCAGAATGCGGTAATTTATAGTAACTCATTGCCTGGCATATCATAACAAATGACAAGTTATTGTATTTTCCTCATCAATTTTTCCGCGCCTTTTTTATAACCCGGATCATCAGGACTTTTATTTGGGAGTTTTAGAAGTTCGTTTATTGTTTCAATCGACTTATGATCCTGATGTGTAGTATGGTAAGCTTCGGCCAGGCTATAGTAATACATGATGATATTTGGATTCAGGCTGATTGCCTTTTCGTAGCATTGTATTGCTTTTTGTGTACTTGCACCTTTCGGAAGTCCTCCGAAAAGCACATTGGCGGCTAGTCGTTCGGCAAAATTCAGGTTGTCTACCTTGTAGTTCCAGCGTCCAAGAACATACCACGCCTCAGCGAGTGAGGAGTCTTCGGAAATGGCCTTGTCCACGTAATGCTTGATGTCGTTGGAAGCGGCAACGCGATTTTTAGCGCTGGCGATTAACGCGATACGCCCCATGGCAACAGACATCACGAAATTCGAGTAGGCATCATCCGTTCTTAACCGCAGAGCCCGCTTAGCCAATTCCTTAGCCTTTTGGAAGTAATCCTCTTTCTGACTTTTATCGGCAAAACGATTGCCTACCCGTGAATAGTAGTAACTGGCATTCCACACAGCTTTATAATTTGTGCTATCTTTGTCCAAAACCTGCAAATAAGTTTTCAGAGCCTCTTTCTCGTGAAATCCTTTTTTCAGGGAATCGGCTTTTTGCAGAAGCTCATTTACAGTGGAATTATTTTGAGCAAGAGATACCTGACAAGCAAACATGATCGTTAAAACTACAGAAAGAAACCGTTTCATATCTGTCACCTAGAATTTGAATTGATAAATAACAGATTGCCTAAAATATTTATATATGTGCGGTAAGTAATGAAAGGATATAAGAATTTGTACATTATTTAAATTAAGGGTTTTAAAGTAATTATCTCGTTTTGTAGATTATAGAAAATTAACAGATTTTGAATATTGTGGTTTACCGCGTCGATTTCATGAATTCTTCACATGAATTCATCAATTTCCTCCACAAAAGGTATCAAATGGTAGGGGTAGAATTTGTTTGTATTCCAAATCTAACAAGTGGATAACCTATGCCTATTTCTCTAGAATAAGTCACACCCATTGCGCTCATCATGAAGAACAAAATTATCAAAGACGAAGTAACTATACGCTTTGCCGGAGATTCCGGCGATGGCATGCAGTTAACGGGATCGCAGTTTACTAACACAACTGCACTGGTTGGAAATGATCTCTCTACTTTTCCGGATTTCCCGGCCGAGATTCGTGCTCCGGCCGGAACCGTTCCTGGTGTTTCCGGATTCCAGATTCATTTTGGAAGCAAACCCATATACACCCCGGGGGACCAATGTGATGTATTGGTTGCTATGAATGCAGCCGCTCTGAAGGCGAACCTGTCCAACTTGCGTCCCGGCGGCGTCATTATTGCCAACACCAGTGGATTTGATAAACGGAATCTTGGGCTGGCGAAATACGGAGATGTCAACCCTCTGGAGAATGAGTCTCTCAAAGGTTATGAACTCTATGCCGTCGACATCTCCAAACTGACAAAAGAAAGTCTCAACGATTCAGGTCTATCTTCCAAGGATGTTGAGAGATGCAAGAACATGTTTGTGCTTGGAGCTCTTTACTGGATGTACAGCCGCCCGTTGGAACCGACAATCTCATTCCTCGAGCGGAAATTTGCCAAACATCCAGAAGTTGCCGATGCTAACATTAAGGCATTGAAAGACGGACATACCTTCGGAGAAGCTACCGAGATATTCACCGTTCGTTATGAAATTCAGCAGGCTCAGCTGCCGGCGGGTACCTATCGTAATATTACAGGTAACAAGGCTACCGTTCTTGGGCTCGTAGCCGCCTCTCAAAAGGCGAAGCTTCCGTTGTTTTACGGATCATATCCGATCACACCTGCATCAGACATTCTGCACGGACTGGCTGCCCTGAAGAATTACGGTGTGCGGACCTATCAGGCCGAGGATGAGATTGCTGCCGTGACATCCGCAATCGGAGCTGCTTTTGGCGGAAATCTTGCCATAACGGGTAGTTCTGGTCCCGGTATCGCCCTGAAAGGAGAGGCGATCGGACTGGCTACTATGCTGGAATTACCGATGGTGATTTTAAATGTTCAGCGAAGCGGTCCGTCGACCGGTATGCCTACAAAGACCGAACAAGCCGATTTACTGCAGGCTTTTTATGGACGCAACGGGGAATGTCCTATAGCGATTGTGGCCGCACGCTCGCCGTCCGATAGTTTCATGATGGCTTACGAAGCCTGCCGCATTGCACTGACGCATATGATCCCGGTCTTGTTTCTGTCTGACGGGTATCTTGGAAATGGATCGGAGCCATGGCGTTTCCCGCAAAGCGACGACCTGCCTGCCATCAATGTGTCGTTTGATGCACCACGTCACGGCGATAACCTGGAACCCTACAAACCCTATGTGAGAGATGAAAATTACGTGCGTCCATGGGCTATTCCAGGTACGCAGGGTCTGGCGCACCGGGTAGGTGGACTTGAAAAACAAAACGAGACGGGTAATGTATCGTATGATCCACAAAACCATGAGCTGATGACGAAACTGCGGGAAGCCAAACGCGACAAGATCGCCGATGATATCCCGCTGCAGGATGTCGACAACGGAACCGATCACGGCAGGCTTCTGGTCTTAAGCTGGGGATCGACCTACGGAACCATAAAATCAGCCGTTCAACAGTCTAGGGGAGATGGTTATGATGTATCTCATGTTCACCTGCGTTACATCAGTCCGTTTCCCCGAAACCTGGAGTATCTGCTGAAAGGCTTTGACAAGGTTCTGGTTCCAGAGATCAACAACGGTCAGCTTGTAAAAGTAATCCGCGATACCTATCTGATTCCGGCTATCGGATTCAATAAGATCCAGGGTATTCCCTTTTACGTTGGTGAAGTGAAAGCCAAAATCCGGGAAATGCTTGATTAAAATGGGAATCATCATCGTAAGATCAGAATAAAGATAATTATGGAAGCACAAAAAATGTTTAAAAGTGATCTTTTCACTGTACTTGAAAAAGCAGATGCGGTCATTCCCGACTATTCAAGCAAGGATTTCTCGTCGGATCAGGATGTTCGCTGGTGTCCGGGATGTGGTGACTACACCATCCTGAAGCAGGTTCAAAACCTGATGCCCAAACTGGGTATCAACCGTGAAGACATGGTTTTTATCTCAGGGATAGGGTGCTCATCCCGTTTCCCATATTATATGAATACATATGGGATGCACTCCATCCATGGGCGTGCACCGGCCATCGCATCGGGATTGAAGGCTATCCGTCCGGATCTGAGCGTTTGGATTATTACCGGTGATGGCGATTCGCTGTCTATCGGAACCAACCACTTTACCCACTTGTTGCGCCGCAACTTCAATGTTAACCTGCTACTCTTCAATAACGAGATTTACGGGTTGACGAAAGGACAATACTCGCCGACATCCCATGAAGGCAGCATAACCAAGTCCACTCCCGTCGGGTCGATCGATCATCCGTTCAATCCCCTGGCTGTTGCACTTGGTTCAGACGGTACATTTATTGCGCGTGCTATGGATCGTGATCCTAAGTTCCTGCAGGATATGCTGGAGCGTTCCTGGAAGCACAAGGGAACATCCATGCTTGAGATCTATCAGAATTGTATCGTGTTTAACGATGGTGTGTTTGAGATGTTCACAGATAAGAAATCTCGTCCTGTTGAAACCATCTACCTGGAACATGGAAAACCATTGGTCTTTGGTGATAATAACGAAAAAGGAATTCGACTTGACGGATTAAAACCTCAGGTTGTGGACCTGAATGAGGGCGATTATTCGCAGGACGATCTTTGGATACACGATGAACAGGATGCTATTAAGGCATACATTCTGGCACGCTTTTTCGATGATCCCCATAAGGATGGTCATCTGCCGCGTCCGTTTGGCGTCTTTTATGAGGTTGACAGACCTACCTACGATGATCTGCTGAATCAACAGGTCCAGTCCGTCATTTCTCAAAAAGGTAAAGGTGATTTGGATGAGTTGCTTCGCGGTAGCGAAACCTGGGAGATCCAATAAAACAGACATTCGACGTTAGATTGAAGACTTTAGACCAGACGTTGGGATATTGATTCCAACGTCTGCATTCTCAAAGTCTCAAGTCTCAAGTCTAATGTCTCTGCTTCTAGTTCTGCTGGCCCATGTTTCCCATATTTGGGATGTTCATCTTATTGTATCCTGAGGGAACTTCGAAGAGGCTGGAACTCAGATCCTTCTCCTCAATCTTTGTAGCTATCATCGACATTTCGGTACTGCCGTCCTTCTTCGTTACGACCACTTTAAGCGGAAAAAATCCCTGCGACATCATATCCTTCATCCACTGAGGTTGTCTGCCTCCTCCGGGCATGCCGCTCATACTTCCAGGCATCATTAAGTTGCCGAATCCCTTGGCATTCCAGAGATCTACCGTGCCGCCATCTTCGTCATTAATTTTCCAATGATCGCATTTGTGACCTAAAATGACTTCGGTATCACCAACTTTGACCGGCTTTTCCCCACCATCCGCCTTGCCATTGTAACTAGTCGAATCCACGGGGGGCATTTGCATCTGCATATACATCTTCATCTGAGGGATGAGGGTGATCATCTCTCTTTTGCCGCCATCAATGATGAAGGCTGCCTTACCCATTTGAGCTTGTGCCGGCATTTCCATTTCCATTCGTGCTTTATCGCCTTTCAGGTAGTAAGTGAAGCTATTGGGACCATTTCCCTGTGCATCAATTTTAAATGTTACGATACCCTGAAATGTTTTTTGGGCAAATGCATGGGTTGGCAGAAAAAGCGTGCTGCTTACGAGAATCAAAAACAATAATTGCTTTGAAAACGATGATCTTATTCTGATTTTCATGGGAAGCTCCCTCCAAGTAGTATATACCCTGTTATTAGTGATGAGTGTAAAACACAAATAAATACAAAATTACCGGAATAAAAAACAGGTGCTCCGAAGGAATCCCTATTGGGGAATGATACAGATACAGAACTGTTATTTGAAAACAGAAGGTTTTATCCACAGTTTTCTATTTCATCATCCATATTAATATTCAGATATATAAATCATGAAAATTGCGATTATTTCAGATACACACGATCACCTTCCAAACATTAAGAAGGCCATTGAAATAATGAAAGATCAGGATGTTGGTCTGGTCATTCATGCCGGAGACTTCTGCAGTCCGTTTGCGGTTTTACCGTTTAAAGGGCTCAATCTGGTAGGTGTGTTCGGGAACAACGACGGGGATGTCTATCGCATTATGGATAAGTTCAGTGATATTGGTGCCACCCATGCCGGAGAGTTCCTGGATTTTAAAGAGGATGACTTACACTTTGCCGTCTATCACGGAACGCAGCCCGGCATCACTGACGCACTGGTGAAGTGCGGGACATATGATGTGGTGATATCAGGCCATACCCATGAGAAGGTATTACGGAAAGAAGGAAAAACCACGTTTATCAATCCCGGATCGGCTCACGGATTTGATAAAGAAGCAACCTTTGTCATCTTCGACACCGTAACAAAGAAGGTGGAATTCATAACTATAGAATAGCACAGATCTTAGATATTACATCGAAGACGTTAGAAAAAGCAACCAGTCATTGATGGGTCCCTTCTAACGTCTTTTTTTGTCTAAAGTCTAAAGTCTAAATCTAAATCTCGCTTAAAACTTGTCTTCCAACACCATGCAGACAGCATTGGTGAATGTGGTGGTTGTTCCTTTGCCGCCTATGTCGCGCGTACATGCATCTTTATGATTGGCAAGTACTTCCATAACGGCAAAACGAACACGGTCGGCCACTTCCTGTTCTTCGATATGTTCCAGCATCATGATGGCTGAGAACAGAAGAGCGATGGGATTGGCGAGGTTTTTACCTGCAATATCTGGTGCGGACCCGTGGACGGCTTCGAATATGGCATATTCATCTCCTATATTTGCTGCGCCTGTAACACCGAGACCACCAACCAAACCGGATGCCAGATCAGACAAAATATCACCAAAAAGGTTTGTCGTGACCATGATATCAAACCGCTCGGGATGGATCACCATCTGCATAGCCGTGTTATCGACGATCAGGTCTTCAAATTTGATATCCGGATAGTCGGGTGCTAATTGTCGGCCCACCTCAAGAAACAATCCGCTCGTCATTTTCAGGATATTGGCCTTGTGGATGAGTGTTACTTTTTCACGAGCTTGTTTTTGAGCATACTCAAATGCTGCACGGATTATCCGTTCGCTTGCCTCACGGGTTACAACAGCAATACTCTCAGCTTTTTGTTTGCCTTCCCCGATCCATCGTTCTTCACCGATGTAGAGGCCTTGTGTGTTTTCACGGAACATGACCAGATCAACATAAGTAAAGGGGCCCGGCACATTGGGAAGAGTCTTGGCGGGACGAATATTTGCGTACAGGTTGAATTCTTTGCGTAAGGCAACGTTTACAGAGCGAAATCCGGTACCGATGGGAGTCGTTAGCGGTCCCTTTAAAGCGGTTTTGTGTTTGCGGATGAGTTCGAGGACTTCATCGGGCAGAGGGTTGCCTTTTTTTTTGTATGCGGTTTCTCCCGCAATAGTTTCGATCCAGTTTACATCAGCGGAAGCGGTATCTAATATTTTTGTTACACTTGTGGTAATTTCCGGGCCGATGCCATCACCGGGTATTAAGACTATATCATGCATGGGTGGGAATATTCATGTTATAAAAAAATTCTTTCAACTCTTTTTAAAAAGTAATAGCGCCGCCAAAATACAAAATTCACCGACCACAAGCAGTGAATTTACAAGACAACTTTGTGTGTAGCTCATAGTCTCTGCCGGGAAAAAATAAAAAACCTGAGCCGAAGAATCAGCCCAGGCTTGGTTACAGGGAAAAACGCTGCAACTCTAGGTTACGGCTTTAGAATGAACGTACTTCAATGTCTTTTTCGGCCTGATTCGCTGTGATCTTACCATTATTCAATCTTTCCAGTACATCCTCCTTGATGGTAAAGGTCTCTCTCTTCTCTTGTCTACCGATACCATCATCCAAATTCACTGAGATAACAAGAGACTGGTTCCCGCTGAGTGAATGCAGGGTACGCCCGTAATTGGTGATGTAACCTTTCATGGCCGCAACAAAACGGTCGTATGCTTTTCTCATTTCCTTGTCATCATTCTGGGCAGATGTGACCGTGACTTTATTTCCATTTTCCTGAACTACCACCGGCATATCTGCTACGGCCGAGAGGTACTGGAGTGAATATTGGGCATTTAAAAAGTAAATAGCACCGAATTCTTTCATGAACGCATAGTTCACATCGCCCCGTGACGAATATTCGTATTGGTGAGTATTCTTCAGCGCCCGGCTAAGAATTTCTGCAAATATGTCAAGATCCTTGTGTTGGTCGCCGTTTTCCAGGTCATCAATGGCGAGCCGGTTGGCAAATTCCTTTTTTGTTATCCTGTTTTGATTCAGCGCGGCGATATCTGCTTTCTTTGCTGATATCGACAAATTCAAAGGTTTGGCCTGGCTTGAATCCTGACCCATTGCCTGCATTAAACGATATGGCATGAAGTCATTTGCGTTATCTTTGTAAATGATCGTGATGCGGTCACTCGGTTGCAATTGACCGATAGTACTGCCATAATTTGAAAGAAACTCTGTTGCCCGGTCTATGACCTGCTGACGAGTCATTTTTTGATTGGCCATCCATCGAAGACCTCGTCCGGGTCCGCCAATTACAACGGCACCGGTCGAGCCCTGAACTTTACCATTACTATTACCATTCGATCGGGAACGATCATTATTCATCATATTAGACAAACGTCCCATGCCGGCGTGGCGAAAAATGGCAAAAGACGATCCTGAAACGTAATACGCGATCCCATATCCCGGCAGATATGAGGCGTTTACTGCCTGGTCGCCAAAAGGCAATGACTGGTTGTAATTGTCGCTGAAGATCTTCCCCAGGATATCTTCCGAAATGGATAAATCCCGGTTCATTTGATCCTTATTGATGGTATTCTGCTGACCATAGGTCGGAGTACTCATGAAGAGCGGTACCAGTGCAAAGGTAAGGATCATTGTTGTTCTGTTGAGCAAGTTCATTTTCTTATCCCGTTAATTGTTGTACTGGATAGTGTGGATCAGGTTGTCCAACGTCTTGTCGGTCAGCTGCAAACGGCTGTTTGTATTCTGATAGTAGGCGTTGATATGATCGGCAAGAGCTTTCATCTGTTCGCTTTGTCGTTCCTGGATGGCGTAGGCGTATTCGTCAAACATTTGTTTGTAAAACTGGACATCCTGCTTGCGGGTGGTGTTTACCAGGGTCTGCATGATCTGCAAATCCTGCTGCTGGATCTGATTGACGAGAGCCGTCTTTTCCTTGTCGCTGAGTTGTGCATTGGCCGCCTTTTCCTGGGTTCCCATGGATATCACGAAAGACTGTTGATTCCACTCGAGCTTGAGATGTGCAAAAGATCCCGCCAGGACGAAAAGGAGCAGAAATGAAGCAGCTGCTAAGGCCAGTCTTCCCGGCAACGAACGCGGGATGAGTTGGAGAATCCTCTCCTTTATCGATAATTCGTGCACAGGTTGTTCTGCAAAACCCGTTAAGGGGAGGGGCGGTGGTTCAACAGGCAGCTTGTTAAGCAGAAGGCGTGATTGCTTAAGAGAGGCGAGCTCTTTGCGGCAATCTTCGCATTCATCAATGTGTTGCCTTACCGACTCTTGTTCTTCCAGAGGAAGTTCTCCGTAGAGATAGTCGATTAGCTTGTTTTCAAGAATATCACATTTCATAACCTAGTAACTCCTTGTCGATATTCCACTTGGTTAGGATCTTGCGGAGTGTCCGCAAGCCATAATAAAGGCGTGATTTTACCGTGTTTTCAGATTCTTTTAGTACTTCTGCGATGTCGCGGAATGTTAAGTCCTGGTATTCTTTGAGTATGATCACGGTTTTTTGCTCATCCGGAAGCTCCGCCAGGGCACGGGCAAGGATATCCTGAAGCTGAGCCTGTTCAGTGGACCACTCCGGATTGGATCTGTCATTGCCCGTTTCAGATGTTACTTCTAGGTCATTATCCGCTTCATGATCCCCGAAATTCTCGGAATCATCCAATACATGGTATTTGTAATATCGGTTTCGCGAATGATCGCGGCACTGGTTTAAAGCGATCTGATAAAGCCAGGAACTGAATCGTTCTGCATTGTTCAACTGATTGAGCGAATTGTAGCACTTGATAAAGGTCTTTTGGGCCAGGTCAAGTGCGTCATCCCGGGAACCCGAGTATCGCAGGCAAAAATTATAGATGGGTGTTTGCCATCTCCAAACCAGGAAATTGAATGCCTGCGCGTCCCCGCGGACATGTCGCTGTATCAGTTCCGCATCATTCATGAATTCATGGACTTACGCATTTTTATCGATCATAACTACATAATAGACGACACGGTGGGTAAAAAAGTTTTAAAAAGGTGGATGAATAGAAAATAAGGGTATAAGTGAGATCGGATTAATGGCTAAATGGATAGGGTTGCGGGTTACAAAAGTTAGCAGCGACAGCAGGCAGCCCTCATTGCTATCTGCTGCTGCCGCTGCTTATCATTTAATCGAGTTAGTCACCAGAGATGTGACAGCTCACCTGCTCTCGCAATTCCGTGACTTGTGAGAATAAGAATTTACCAAAGCCTTCAGATTTCAGGCAGTGCAAATTCAAAAATTGGCAAAACGTTCATGTGCCTGTCTGCACAATTCCTCGCGGTGATCGGGATGCGCGATTTCTATTAATGCTTTTGCCCGTTCCGTCAGATTTTTCCCATACAGATTGGCGATCCCGTACTCGGTGACGATGTAGTGTACGTGCGCACGCGTGGTGACGACGCCGGCACCGGTCTTCAGGAAAGGCACAATACGCGATTCCCCGCGGCTGGTTGTGGATGGCAATGCAAGAATCGGCTTTCCTCCCTCGGATAGTGAGGCGCCACGTATAAAATCCATCTGTCCACCGACACCCGAGTACATTCTTGTGCCTATGGAATCGGCACAGACCTGTCCCGTTATATCCACTTCAATGGCACTGTTAATAGCCGTCACCTTTGGATTTTTTCGAATCACATGGGTGTCGTTGACATAGGCGACATCAAGCATGACTACTTCAGGATTGTCGTCGATAAAGTCGTAGAGCCTGCGTGTACCCATCACGAAACTGGCCACAATCTTACCGGGATGGCGCGCCTTTAACCGGCCGTTGACGATTCCTTTTTCAACAAGCTCAATCAGTCCGTCAGAAAACATTTCGGTGTGTATCCCCAAATCACGGTGGCCGTGCAGGGAAGCAAGGACCGCATCCGGTATGCCGCCGATTCCCATCTGAAGGGTTGCCCCGTCTTCCACCAGTCCGGCGATGTATCGGCCGATAGCCAACTCGGTTTCAGTCAGCTCCCGTGCAGGCACCTCCAGCAGCGGATCGTCGACCTCAACCATAGCATTGATCTCACTGACGTGGATCAGACCATCGCCGTGCGTCCGGGGCATGTTGGGATTAACCTGTGCAATGACGGTCTTCGCCATCTGTACAGCTGCTCTGGATACATCGATAGAAACTCCGAGTGAACAGAATCCATGTTTATCGGGAGGGGAGACCTGTATAAGAGCCACATCAATGGGGATAATCTTTTTTCGAAACAAGGCAGGTACTTCACTTAAGAAATTGGGAATATAATCCACCTGACCCGATTCAAATCCTGATCGCACGTTGGCTCCGATGAACAGTGCATTTGTTTTGAAACTCCCGGCATATTCGGGTTTTGTATAGGGAGCCTCTCCTTCTGTATGGAGATGATAGATCTTTACGTCCCGAAGCTCTCCGGCCCGGTTCGTCATTGCATTAACAAGGCGTTGTGGATTTGCTGCAACGCTGTGAATAAATACGTGGTCTCCGGATTTTATCAATGAGACCGCTTGTTCAATGGTAGTCTTCATAATCTTCTCTTTTTATCAATAGAATTACAAAAAAATGTTGATGCAAATACCGTTAACCCGGATTATTCACGAAAAGAGGTATAATTAGTAGTTATAATATTGATCTTATTATGTTTCTAAATTTCTTGGTGAATAATCCGGGTTAAAACAGTTTTTCAAAGATACCTCCATCCACTAATAGATTAAGAGTCAATTGTCTTAAATACAATTCCGATGCTTAACGTTCGCAGTAAAGATTTTATCAAATTTTGTTTATTTGTCTCATTTCATTTTCATCAGAATCATTGTCATATCATCATGCTGGGCGGCACCGTTGGTAAATTGGTTAACCTCCTGAACGATATGATCGAGTATGACTTGGGTATGATAAGAGTAACTTTTGTCGATGATGTCTACCAGCCGTTCGTCACCGAATAGTGTCTTGCTGTGATTCATAGCTTCGGTGAATCCATCCGTATATACGGATATCAGATTGCCGGATGTGAGAAATAGACTCGTGTCGTGGATATTCTGCCTGAAAGCCTCGGCATCGGTCATTCCGATGGCGAGCCCATCGGGGCGTAATACCTGCGACTGGGAGTTGGCATCGGACTTGAAGATGAGTGGATTATGTCCCGCGCGGGCAAACACGAGTTTTTTTGCGGATGGATCGACAATGCCGTAAATCATTGATACAAAGATACCGCGATCGACATTACCCCGGAAGAGTGTATTCACTTCCGTCAGCAATGCCGACGGAGAGTTGAATTGATGTGCAAGGCATTGCAGGTATCCCTTCAACAATGTCATGTAAAAAGCAGCCTTTATCCCTTTGCCGCTGACATCGGCAATGACGAATCCAAGGCTGCCATCTTCGCGCTTGATGAAATCATAATAGTCGCCGCCGGTCTCATAGGCTGAGACACACCGGGAAACAATGTCAACTCCATTAAGACTGGGTTGCACACTCGGCAAGAAGTTGAGCTGAACCGAACGCGCCAGTTCCAGTTCATGCTGCATTCGTTGTTTTTGCGAGAATTCCTCGATGTACTTTGGAACGTATTTGGGCAGATCCTCCAGACTCTCCCTGCTGTACATGCTCCATAAACCGATCACGAAAACGGACGCCAGGACAATCCAGATAACGATTGCCGTAGCAAGATCGGGGGAGTTCGGAATCAGCCAACCGGTAGATGATTTCCAGAGAACGATATAGGTGAACCCGCTTACGACGGAGGTCAACAGATCGAACCTCCAGTAGATGAAGGCAGCGACGAGTCCTATTAGAAATGAGATGATCCACTGATCATATAGGTTCAGTTTAAACGGAATGATGGACAGAGAAGTCAATAACAGGGCGGTGACAAGTAAGAAAACCCACGGTTTGGGATTTACATTATTCAGGTAGGATCCAATACCCAGAAATACCATAAAATTGATAAGAATGATAAAGTAACCTGAACTCCCAATGAGGTGAATGAACGGGAGATATGACTGATCTGAAAGAAAGACCAGGTTATCACTATTTTGGGTGATTGGCGTATGTGGAAAAGCAATCAACAATAAGGTACTGACACCACAGAGAATCAAACCGAAACTGATTCCACGAAATAGCACTAATCCGATCGGACGGTTGTGAAGATAACCCCTGCGCGCGAGTGACAGCGTCTCAAGCTTCAGTGGGACATAATCGCGGGCGATCGATTCAGTAGTGCCAGACAGGACGAAAAGACCGATGGCAGCAATGAATCCATAGGCAATAACACCCAGAATAACGAGAACATAGAACTGGTAGTTAATGCCCGGATAGTAACTGATAAGCTGTTGTGTGATGTTGGCAGAGACGATGAGAAACCATCCGAGTACTCCATCCGTAATGCTGTTACGTGTGTCGAACCGTCTGGAGTCGATTCGCTTGATAAATACATAAACAAAAAAGATAAACAGGAAGACATAAATGACTACGGGTATCAGAGCTGAAATTGGAGGGAAAGTGCGGGCACCAGACAGAGGCTCAGATTCAGAATTAAACTTGGTTTCCATCCTTACCAATCCCCCGGTAGTGGCAATATCGACCTCAGACGTTATACTTTGTCCTGCAATCTTGTTTTGCGCAGCAATACTAACGCGAGTGACCATACCGTCGGAGCCAGGCAGGTTATAGAGAGTGTCGATCCTGGAGTTGTTAAACCACGGCAACTCTTTCCGGAGTTGATATAAGGCCAGTTTTTCTGCCAGTTTTCGGTTTAAAAGCAGTGGTTCTCTTCTTGAGAGGGAAGTGCTTAATTGACCGACCTGTTCCGGTACGTCATGGAGATGTCCGAAATGCTGAATCTGATTGTTTAAATCCCAGATGAATTTATGTTCCAGGATAGTATCGGGGATGGCTTCCAGCAGAATATTGATAGCTTCACGCGTGGAATCAACAGATGAGAGAGCATATGCCAGGGCTTCCCTGTTGATCTTTGCTTTCGGCTCTAAGTTATTTTTTGAGCGGTTGAAAAGCCAGATATTCCCACTGGGAGTCAGATTAAAGGTATAAATAGTCTGACCTTCAGGATTGTTGGACGATTCGGTATTATTGTCACCACTGGCTGAGCTGCCCGGTTTAAACCACTCAATGTACCAATAATAGACAGGCAGGTTTTTAAGTTTTCGGGAACTCATCAAAGACTGTATCCCGGAACGACTGTAATCCTTGCTTAGTGAATCAAGCAGAATCTTGTTAACTTTAAACTTAGCCCGTGTTTTTAATTGTTCATGTGAAAAATGCTGGGAATCAAGAAATGCCGATGTCTTTGCAATAGCATTGCTCCTGCTTACCCGGTTCTTTAAGGCACTGGTGGGATTTTGTATCGGATATACAATAAAAAAAATAGCTGCCGCTGCTATTGCCGCCAGTAAGAGGAGAATATGTTTTTTTTGCAGTATTTCAGCTTTTCTAAGATCCATAGAATTTGCGGGGACACACGGTCAGGAGAAAATAATAGTACTGTTCAAGGATACGGAGTTATTATTGTATTGTTACATATTATGATATTTGATCGAATCTGTAACAATACCATACAAGTTTTTATAAACTCTGACATAAAGTAATACGGTATTATTGCAGGCGTCCGTCAACGACACAATTTACTGATTGATTTGATGATGTATCAGATAATCAAGACTAATTTTCCCGGGACCGGAAATCGTTATCCCCATTAAAAATATGCCCACCTCTATAGGATGGGTGACGACGCTGATAGCATCCCCATTTGAGATATGATATACCGCGGCGACAATCATTACGCAGGTCATGAAAAATGCACCAGTACGCGTGAAAAAACCGGAAATCAATAATACACCTCCAATAAATTCGGTCAAGGCAGCAAGCAAACCCCAGACCCCAGGCAAAAAATAGATATCCAGATAATTCATCGATCGCCCCAGTATCGTCCATCTCTCAGGGCCACCCATTAACTTTGGCAAGCCATGTAGAAAAACAAATGAGAAACCGATACCCAGTCTCATAACCAGTAATCCGAAATCAACGGATCTTCCCTTTGAAAAATTACCAGCTGTCATAATAGTTAAGTGTTATGTTTCTATGAAATAATAAGAATATTGAACGTATTTAGTGTTCATAAATCAAAGATGTAAACATTTCTACACAGACTACGGTATATTCAATGAATCTTTGAAAGTAAAAAAGACTTTTATGCGAATACTTACCATACTGTTATTGGCTGGTATGATGTATCCGAAGGGGGGATATGCGCAGTCTGAAACAACAAATCGAGTCGTCCGTCCCAAACTGGTTGTAGGGATCGTGGTAGATCAGATGCGTTTCGATTATCTCTACCGCTACAAGGACCATTACACGAATGATGGTTTTCTTCGTCTGATGGATGACGGATATAATTTTGCAAATACTCATTACAACTACGTGCCAACCTACACAGGCCCTGGCCACGCCGCCATCTACACCGGTACGACTCCGTCGGTCAATGGTATCGCCGCCAATAATTGGTACGACCGTGACACGCAGCAAATGGTCTATTGTGTGGATGATTCTGGTGTGAAAAGTGTGGGAGGCAACCGCTACGCCGGAGAGCGTTCGCCGGCAAACCTGATTACTTCAACAATTACCGACCAGCTTCGCTACGGAACAAACTATAAGGGAAAGGTGATTGGCATTGCATTAAAGGATCGCAGTGCTATACTGCCGGCTGGTCATGCCGCAAATGCTGCTTACTGGTTTGATACTTCAACCGGCCACTTTATTACCAGCACGTATTATTTGGATCAACTGCCTCACTGGGTAATTTCCTTTAATGCGAGAAAATTACCTGAGTTATTCATGAAAAGGGGATGGAGGTTGCTGCTTCCGGACAGTGCCTATACCGCCAGTACCAGGGACAATGAAAAATGGGAGAGAGTGATGAAAGGGGAAAAGGAACCTGTTTTTCCACATCTGTTCCCAAAGGATCAGGCAAATCCCTTTCAAAGTATCCTCACCTCGCCCTGGGGGGATCAGCTGACCCTGGATTTTGCGGAGTCTGCCATCACACACGAGAATCTTGGAAAGGATTCAAATACAGATTTCCTGGCGATAAGCTTCTCGTCTACCGATTATGTGGGGCACAGTTACGGCACAAATTCCCGGGAAACCGAGGATATTTATCTTCGTCTCGATCGTCAGCTGGCCGATCTGTTTCATTTTCTTGATCGCCGCGTTGGCAAGGATAACTACCTTGTGTTTTTGACAGCCGATCATGCTGCCAGTCCAACCCCTGAATACTTGCTGGCTCATAATGTGCCAGCCGGCCGGTTTGATACCGGGTCGTTTGTAGACTACCTGAAACAAAATCTCGCGCAGACATACGGCACTGCCAATTTGATGGCGAAATATGCCAATCAACAAGTATACCTGAGTGACTCGCTGCTGTCGGTTCTCGATCTTGGCAAAAGCGATGTTGAACGGAAAGTAGCCGACTGGGCGATATCATATCCCAACGTTTACACTGCCGTTACAGACGATCAGCTTCAGAACCAGAATTACGACAAATTCCCTTTCTCCCTGGTTCAGAATGGGGATTACCCGGGGCGTAGCGGCGATGTTTTTGTTGTATATCAGCCCTATTTCGTAGATGGAGGAGGAGATGCCGTTGGCACTACCCACGGTTCACCATATGCGTACGACACGCACGTTCCCCTGCTTTTCTACGGCTGGCATGTTCGTAAGGGTACCAGTTATGCAGCCGCTAAAATAACCGATATCGCTCCAACGCTTGCTGCCATGCTCAGGATTACCGAACCAAACGGCACCACCGGGAACGTCTTGACGCAGTTGTTTCCCAGAAAATAGGGAATAAGGAGATATGGGAAAATTTTGAATGTTGAATTATGAATTTTGAATTACCCACAAGTTAACCCGTAACCGGCAACTCATTTGTTATTTCCCAAACCACTGGCATCAATTGCCTCATCGATAATACCGGCCAGATACTCCGGATAATTCCGTCCCTCCAACTCAGCGAGTATGGCGAATGTGTTGTCGATGGCAAACGTCGGCAGTGGATTTATTTCCAGGAAATAAGCATTCCCGGCCTCATCCAGTTTAAAATCGATTCGGGCAAAGTCGCATACACCCAGCTCATGGCAGATTTTTAGCGACCATCCCTGGAGTTGTCGCTCAAGTTCTGCGGGCAGGTGATGAGTCAGGTGGATAAAATCTTCATGACCGGGTTCGTGCAATACGGTATGAAGTCCCACTCGATTTACCGCATGCACAGCACGTTCAAGCACCGGAAGAGCTCGCAACGGTGTCCCGGCAACAGCACAGGTAAATTCAGCCCCGGGTAGGAAGACTTCGGCGAGCACGTCCTGGCGGTATTTTTTTATCAGGTACCGGATTCGGTTTGTCAGGTCATCAGAATTTCGAACAACTGATTCGCTACCGATTCCTTTTGCGGTGCCTTCATATCTGGGCTTTAGAAAGACAGGCCAGGGACCATGCCATGGAAACATATTATCACCCTCCGAAAATATCTGCCAGGCAGGCGTTGGTACATTGACTGAACGGCAAATAATCTTTGTAAGGGCCTTATCCAATGAGATGGAAAGAGTGTGAGCATCACTTCCAAGGCAGGGGATACCGTGCAGTTCACACAGTACGGGCGCCCATGCCTCGCGGTTGCGCGTTCCGTATCCCTCGGCAATATTCCAGATGAGATCAATATCCGGTTTACGCCCCGAAAGCTGCTTGGGAGCACCAATGCGCACCGGCTCGTGACCAAGCAATGACACAGTAGCCTCCATAGCCTCGATCGTCGACTCAGGTTCAAACTCGGCAAATCTATCGGCCGGACCGTCAGCTTCGGGGTAATCTTCCGGGCGATCGTAAAGTAATCCTATACGCAAGATGGAAATTAGTGATTAGTGATTAGTGATTGGAAAGTGGTGAAAGATAAGAAGGAATTGAGACAGAACCGGAACCTAATGTAGCAAGTCTACCCCGAATATCAGGGTGACCCAACGGGTTATCCTCAAACACCAGCACAAAGATGTCATCCTGATGTTGTCCGCTACGGCGGACAACGTAGGATCTCGTCCGCAACCAGCACCACACGTGTCAGATGCCGAAATCGGTGGCGGGTTAAATGAGTTCTTTACCTCTGAGGACCAGCGGGTTATTCAAAGAATTGATGATTTAAATAAAACGAATGCGCGTGTAAAATTTTTGTCTTGCGAACCACTAATCGGGCCATTACCTGATTTACCACTTAATAATATTGATTGGGTAATTGTTGGTGGTGAAAGTGGGCGAAGGCCTCGTCCCATGAAACCGGAGTGGGTACTTGATATCCAGGACCAATGTTTGAAATATGATGTCGCCTTCTTCTTTAAACAATGGGGCGGAACGAATAAAAAGAAAACAGGACGTCTGCTTGATGGCAGAACCTGGGATGAGATGCCGGAGTTGCCGGAAGAGTTTGAGGTAGTTTGATCTAATTAAGACGCTGGGTTTGCCACAAGTCACAGACTTGCGGCAGGTAGGGTGGTTAAAGCAGTTGGTTGCGAGTTATCACGAATTACAAAGAATGACGTCCGTTCGGTCACAAGTCACAGACTTGCGACATAGGCTTTGATTCTCATAAAATTATACTAACCATCAATCCCATTCGGCAGATATCGGGAATAGCTATATTTTACGTCCATGAAGACTGCTGAATACATTGCTAATAGGATTCGACTGCTTATTGCCACACGCCAGTTCCAGGTGGATGAGGTGTTGCCGTCCACGCGGGAATTGGGGAAACAGCTGGAAGTTAGCTTCCATACAGTTCGGAAAGCCTATCATATGCTTGCCGACGAAGGCTTGCTGCACAGCGAGCCGGGTCGTGGATTTGTGGTGGCACGGCAGAATACGGTCATCGAGAAGTCGAAGAGACTGGAACTGGGGGCCGACCGGATGCGTCAGCTTCTGGAAGAGCTGATAGGTTACGGTTTGAGCGAGGATGAGATCGAGGAAATCTTTGAGGAGCAACTCGAATTTATGGAATGGCCCGGCAGGCTGGAGAAATGCGCGACGGTCGGTACCAACGAAGAGCACGCCGCTATGGTTGCCGCATCTATCAAAAAAGAGGTAGGTATTAGCAGCGAAACCATGACCATCGACCAGTCTGAAAAAGCGGTAAATTATGATGCCCTGTTCGTTCCTATAGCCTTTTATCAATTGTTCAAGGCAGAGGTGAGTGAAGATATTTTGTTGATTCCAATCATTTATCGTTTTGATTCTAACCTGTTGTTAAGTATCGTAGAAAGAGGACATCTGGAAGCCATAGGTCTGGTTACACAAGAGGAGGAATCCATACAAGTACTGGTCGACGAATTGAAACTTAGTCTCAAGTTTTCGGGTTCATTCATCGCAGGAGCGATTTATGGTAAATCCCTGCCTTTGTTCGTGCGAACATCCGAGTTGATACTCTACACACCGGCAGGAGCATCGCTGGTTGAAAAGCAACTGCCGGACAAACGTCGCCTGTTGCTTCAGTATGAGATAGCAGAGCAGAGTGCCGACCTCATACGCCAGCAGCTCTGGGATCAATAATAATAAGAGGGATAATGGATTTTTGGAATGATGGAATAATGGAGAAGCTGTCAGCTTTCAGCAGGCTGAGAGCATAAGAATATCCAACATACTCAGTACTCAGTACTCAATACTCATGACTACATATGAAAACATTTTTAAAGATTATCGGAGGAATTGTTGCCCTCCTCCTGATTTTGGTTGCAGCAATGCACTTTTATTTTACCGATGCCCGGCTCAAGGAAATGGTAGTGCCCCGTCTGAATGAGGCGTTAGGGCGGCAGGTATCTGTCGATCATCTGTCCTTCTCCATACTGTCGACTTTCCCAAATGTCGGACTTGATGTCGAAGGTGTGGCGATCCCGGGTGATCAGCCCCGTGATACCCTGGTTTCACTCAAGCAGTTAACGGTTAAAGTGGAAATGCTTCCGCTTATTTCTAAGAATGTCAGGATTTCCGGACTGGAACTGGATAGCCCGCGATTCGTTTATCATGTCTTTAAGAATGGACATACCAACCTCGATGAACTTATGAAAGCCATGCAGAGTGGTTCCTCCAATACGACCTCGTCATCTCTGCCACTCGATATCCAGAATTTCAGGTTGACGAATGGACAATTTGGTTATGTCAATGACAGCACACAGATGTATGCCCACCTTAAGAAGGTGGATGCTTCGGCGAACATCAACTATGGAAAGATCCTGAATACGGATCTGAATCTGTCTCTTGGCGGTGTCGATTTTAGCAAGGGCGGCAGCAGTTATCTGAAAGGTTTGCCGGTGAAGTTTCAGGAATCATCAGAAGTCGATCTCAATAATGAACAGGTGAACCTGAAAAGCGGAAAACTGACGATCCAGGGACTCAGTCTTGATCTAAAGGGGAATATCAGTCAGTGGAGCAAGACACCTAATGTAAACCTCCAATTTGCATCCAGTTCCAGTGATTTCGGGGCTCTTCTGAAATTGTTACCTGCGGATATGCAGTCGAAATTCAAGAATTATGAGACGCGTGGCTCACTGACGCTGAATGGGGATGTCAAAGGCGCCGTCGGCGGATCGAAGCTGCCCGCAATCAATGCAAAACTGGATGTGGCCAATGGCTATCTCAAAGATCCCGATCTGGAGGAACCCGTTAAAGATATCGCAGTCAGTGCTGTTTTCACAAATGACAAGCTTACAGTCAGCAATCTGCATGCAAGCGCGGGATCGAACGTTATTCAGGGTTCCGGCTCACTGACCAAGCCACTCGAAGACAACGGATATTTTCAGGCCGACCTGAAAGGGGACGTCGACCTGGGCACTGTTGAAAAGTTCTACTCTCTGAAAAGTATGGATGTGGATGCCATGAAGGGTAAGCTCCATCTGGATGCAAAGGCCAGTGGCTCCCGGAAAGATCCATCGAAAGCAGATATCCAGGCCCACATCGATCTGCAAAACGGATATCTGAAATATGCCAGGGCGCAAAAGCCGTTCGAAAATATCAACCTGATTGCCGATGCCACACAGAATGAGATCAAGATTCAGAAACTGGATGCTCAGGCAGCGGGCAACAGCTTGAATGCCAGCGGCACTGTAACAAGTTACATGGACAGCACACGTCGGGCTGTCGATATGAATGTGAAGCTTGACGCCGATTTGTCGACGATCCCGCAATTCTATCCGCTCAACCCGGATACGCTGCAGCTTAAAGGGAAACTTGCCGCAAATGCGCATATCACCGGGAAGACCGCCAAGCCCGAATCGATGACCGGAAGCGGCTATATATCGCTTACCAATGGATATATCAAATATGTTGATTTCCCGAAACCAATCCAGGATATCATCCTGGCCGCCGACATCAGCAATAACGTGATCAATATTCAGAAAGGCAGTCTCCGGACCGGAAGTGACCAATTGGCAGCGACCGGAACCATCCGGAATTACTTGTCGGATTCGCCGATCGTTGACCTGTCACTAAACTCAAAAACCCATTTAGACGAGCTTGAAGCCTACTATTCCCTGAAACCGATGATCACAAAGATGACGGGTGTTTCAATAGCAAATCTAAAAGTTAAAGGTCCCGTCAGTACTCCAGCTAAAATGGAATTGAGCGGCAATATGGAATTGCAGAATGTGAATATCGAAGGGGACTCTCTTCCGGAACCAGTGCGTAATCTCAATGCAAAGATGGTCCTGACGCCAACGGAAGCCAGGCTTGAATCCTTTAAGATGTATCTGGGTCCGTCGGACATTTCGCTGAGCGGCTCAACGCAGCATTATATGACATTGTTGGAAAATGAGCCTCATAAACAACCTCCGGCCGACCTGTCCGGGACGTTGACGAGTCGTCATTTCAACTTCGATAAGCTTATCGCCTGGGAAGAAAAGCATTCCAATCCCAATGACACAACGCCTGTACCCATTGATCTTCCGTACATGAAAAGTACGCTGAATGTCGACGTGGATACCCTGACGGCCACCGGTGTGAACATCACAAAGATGAAAGCGAATATCACGACATCACCCAATGAGATCCAGATGACCAAAGGACAGTTTGATCTGTTTGGAGGCCAGGTATCAGGAAAGTTTGTGTGGGAAGTGCCCAAACCACTGAAAACACATATCATCTTTAAAGGATCTATGGATAGTGTTCGTGTCGATCAGTTCTTCAAAGAGTACCCGGTACTGGGCAGGAGCAGTAAGTTTTACAAGTATGTGAATGGGAAGTTCAGTGCAACGGCGGATTACAGTACGGATATGCTGCCCTATCTGTCACCCGATATGAAATCGACGAAGGCGAACGGCACCTTCGGCATGCATAATGCCAAACTGCAGGGGCATCCGGTGCAAAAAGAACTGGCAAAACTGCTCAAAGCTCCCGAACTTGACAAGGCTACGCTCGACGACTGGGTGGCGACCTATAAGATCGACAACGGGATTCTGACGCTGAATAACGTGAAACTGACCAGCCAGGATATCGGCGTCGAGATGAATGGGACGGAGAATCTGATCAATGACAAGATCGATTTTAAGATGACGTTGCTGTTGCCGGGTCGTTACGGTGACCGGCTGGGATCGTTGATCGGAAGCAAGACGGTCGATGTATTGCGAACGGATAAAGGAGTTGTTGCTGTGCCGGTGCTGATCAAGGGTACATCCGATCAGCCACACGTGGCACTCGACCAGGATGTAATTAAAAAGATGGTTGAAGAAGCGGCAAAGAATGCACTGAAGAAAAAATTAAAAGGACTCTTTGGCGGTGGTAATAAAAATTGAATATGATATGCAGGATCTCATAAGGGGATCCTGGGTTAGGAGACAGGAAAACTGAGAATGGAGGACTATAGCAGCGGTCTGCAGCATCTTATCGAACAGGCAAAAGGTGCAATCGACAAGGAAATCGAGGCCGTTCTCGAGATACCGGCTCACGCGGTTTTGCATAATGGCAATCGTGTGGACGCTGGAACAGCTGAGGAAGTCAGTTACCGTTTTGATACCGAGTTATCTTCCCTTCGTTTTGCCGAAGAGTTCACCGCCACAATCAACGGCAAGCAGATGGAGGCTGAGCCGGTTGAGTCGGACGCGAAGCAGATCACGATTGCCTTCCCGGAAGATTTTGGTGAGTCACTCCGTGAGGTGGATTTGGAATGGGAAAACGACTTCGTGCTTCGTAAAATCCGCGCCGAACTGGACCGTCTGCCCCCGGAATCAAAGCGCGATGACCCGGGACTAACCGCTCAGCTTTTTTATCCCGACAGTTTCCCGGATAGAGAGATCACTCCCGATCGCATCCTGGAAGCCTATGACGATGGTTCGCGGAATGAGGTTCAGCACGAGTCTATCGAGATGGCGCTGAACAACAAGGTTACCTTCATCTGGGGACCACCAGGTACCGGTAAGACTTCGACATTGGGTTTCATCATCGCCAATTATCTGCTGCATGATCGAAAAGTATTGTTCGCATCTAACACCAATCGTGCCGTCGATGTTGGATTGCTGGGGGTTATCGAGGCACTACAGGGATTACAGTCAACCGAATATCTCAGGGATGTGACACGGTTCGGCGAATTGGCCCTGGAAAATCCACAACTGGATACCCTCCATTTCGATACCCAGCTTGAACAGAAGCATGAACGGGTGTTATCAAAACGCAATCGCCTCAGTGAGTTACTTAGTGAGTATGCCCGAAGAGAAGATGAGGCTGAGCAAATTCTGATAGACGGAGGGAACATCCCGCCGGCTTTGCAACTCAGACTTAAAAACCTTTCAGCCGATATCGAAAGAGAAGGCGGACGTGATAACGTGGAGGCGCGTCTTGAGTCATCCTATACCATAAACGAACACAACGAACTGGAGAGAAAAAAGCTGGTATGTACGACCCTGGCTAAAGTTTGCACCTCCGAGCTGTTCAACGATCTCAGTTTCGATGCTGTCGTTATTGATGAAGCCTCCATGGCGAACCTGGCCTATATGCTGGTACTGGCCTCGAAAGCAAAGAAGCATGTGGTGGTTGTCGGAGATCCCATGCAACTGCCGCCGATAGCTGTAGCCAGGGATCTGTCGGCCCGGCAATTTCTGGAACAGGATATCTTTGTGCAGGTATCCGGGGCACGAACAACCAATGATCTGTTTCGATGGCATGACGCCCATCCCGGTTTTACTTGCTTCTTCGATACGCAATATCGCCTGAACCACGACCTGGCTGATATCGTTAGCCATACGTTTTACCAGGGACGACTAAAGACATCAGCTTTAAAGGATAGCGTTAATGAAAACCGCTCGGTTACCGTGATCGATAGTACATCACTCAATCCCGTGTTGGTTCGAAAAAGCGGGGGGCGCGGGTTTCAACCATTTAATGAAGTACACCAACAACTGGTTCAGGATCTTGTCCGAGACCTGGTTTTCCAGCAGAACCTGCCAATGGATCAGATCGGTGTGCTCGTACCGTTTCGTCAAAGCGTATATGATCTGCGTCGAACATTGACCAAGTCCGGTTTTGGGGAGGTGGAAGTTGGTACGATCCATACCTTCCAGGGCAGGGAAAAGAAAGTGATCATCTTTGATACCGTGATGACCGGCGAGGCGCAAAACGGGTATATACGACATTATTCGGTTCGGCCGTTTGATGAACGCAAAAACGGGCTGAGTGTTCCGCGGTTATTAAATGTGGCTTTTTCACGCAGCAAGGATCGCCTGCTGGTTATCGCTGACATGCGGCACATCCGAAAGGTTTACAAGGGCATGTTCATCGGACGGCTTCTTGAGGATTGTGTAAAAGATCAGCGGTACCTCTAAATACCCCGAGTACTCCGAGTATTCCTAGTACTTAGGCTTTCCCCAAACTCTCCACGCTCATATCTCTCAGCAAGACGTTTTTCATTAACTCTGCGGTAGGGCTGAAGCATATCCGGATTCAGTGCGGCAAGCGTCATCTCGCGTTTCCCCAATATCCCCGGGACCCGCGCAACGAACCAGCCGGCCCATGCCATGGCGGCGCGTGCCGATGAAGCGGCGCAATAGGTCGACAGGATTACATCAGGATTGCTTCCCTTTTTTAATTTTTTAAAAACTTCTCCAGTCCATAAATCCGGGTTTGCATGAGGGGAGAAGGCATCGAAAAAGATGATGTCGGCAAATGAATCGGGAATGATAAAATCATCATACAATCCATAAAAAACATGCAGCTCAAGCTTATCTGATAGAGTGAAGATGTTTTCACCATGTTCCAGATTCTGAAAGATGCCGGGCAACCATTCAACAACACCAGGATGTTCGAGAAACCGGTCGTAATTCAGTTGTCCGGCTGTCTTCACATCGATAGGAAAGCCTTCAACCGAGTGATAGATCAACTTTCCGGAATCATTCGTATGCAGGACCAGATCCGACATGAGCGCAAAATTCAACCCAGTGCCGAACCCGATCTCCAGCACGTGTGTCTCCAGGTTATGAACCAGGTGTTCTGCGATCTTCGTCTTTTCGATGAACACATACCAGCTTTCGGTAACCGCACCATTGTGGTTATGGTAGTGTTCCCGAAACCGGTTTGAATAGAGCGTGTCCGAACCGTCCTGGCATATTTCAATGGTTGTTTCGTGCATGTAGAGAATGAATCGTGGATCGTGTTTGTGGATACTCGATTGAATAAATATACCAAAGTGAGATCAGTTGTATTTAGAGTGCTTATAATCTTAACCTCATTTCTGATTAAGGAAATCGAATTGCCAATTCTCCCGCCCTGTCATTCCGAGTGTAACGGAGTGGAACCGAGGAATCTAAATTAACTGTAAGTGTAGCATTTGTTCGGTTCGTCTGCTCCCGTTCTCTGCCAGAATGGATTTCTTTAGATAGTTGCAATTATCATCACCGATACAAACCGGTCGGAATGAGATAGTGATACAAGCGAATGTTTTAATTTTTAAGGGAGAACAACCTAAATCCCAGAAGATTAAATATTTCATAAAAGCATAATGGATAAACGATCATCCTTTGTCTCTTGTTAATCCGACGATGTGTTTTGCATAAAATTTATTATCTATAACAAAAAAAGGGTTGGAAATAAACGGCAAGATTGTTTTTGGTCTCCCAGCAGGAAGAAGATGGCTGAAGACTTTATATTGGCCTAACCAAAAACAGGTGGATAGATAAAAGATTTTTTTTAAAAGTGACAAGATTATTGAACTATGCCAAATAATATCAGGGAACTGTCCGAAAAATATTTTCCAAAGATGGTTACAATACGACGCCATCTTCATCAACATCCGGAGCTTAGTTTCCACGAATTTGAGACTACCGATTACATCGCAGAATATCTGAAGGAACTCGGATTTGAAGTCATGAGACCCCTGGAGACCGGTTGTGTAGCCATGTTGGAAGGCGGGCGTTCATCGGACAGGGTTATCGCTCTTCGTGCGGATATCGATGCGTTGCCTATCCTTGAAGATGGTGAGGCAAAGAAAGAGTTTATATCTAAAAATGAAGGCATCGCACACTGCTGTGGTCATGATATCCATACAGCGAACCTTTTGGGTACAGCTCATATTCTGTCAGAATTAAAGGATGAGATTGCAGGTAAAGTTGTTTTGATTTTTCAGGCAGGGGAAGAACGCATCCCGGGCGGTGGACGTCTGTTATGTGAGACTGGTCTGTTGCAGAAACTGGGAGTCCAGGAAATTTATGGGTTACATACCTATCCATTCCTGGATGCGGGACAGATTGGAGTCCGTCCGGGTCCCTTTATGGCGCGGCCGGATGAGTTTGATGTCGTTGTCAAAGGGAAAGGGGGTCATGCTGCAATTCCGCATGCAGCTATCGACCCGGTAGTTGTAGCGGCCCAGATTGTAGTGAATATTCAGACGATCGTCAGCAGAAACATCGATCCGACCGAATCCGCTGTAGTCACAGTTGGCCGGTTGAGTGGCGGTACAATCCACAACGTGATACCTGATACAGCGATCATCAAAGGAACGGTTCGCACGTTTCGTGATGAAACAGCCGAATACATCAGCGGCAGGCTCAAAGCCATCGTTGAACATACGGCGATGGCGGCAGGCGCTACCGGTGAATTTGTCTTTAATCAAGGGTATCCGGCAGTAATTAACACAGACTGGGCCGTTGAAAATATCCGGATAAATGCTATTCGTCATCTGGGAACAGAATCTGTAGTCGATTTGTCTAAGCCATCTATGGCCGGCGAAGACTTTGCCTTTTATCTGAAACTATTCCCGGGGGCATTCTTCTTCCTTGGCTCCGGCAGCGACGAGATAGATGCCCGGTATCCATGGCATCACCCGCGTTACAATGTTGACGAGAAGTGTATGTTGACGGGCTCGACGTTGCTTGCTTCACTGGCACTGGCAGAAAGGACATCATGACCCAAAAACGTGTGGCACTTGATAATATCAGTGAACCGGTGTTTCACCTGGACAATCACTGGTGGCATGAGGGTATCAAAGCCTCGCGCGAGTCGCAACGGCAAAGGATGATTTTGCCTGTGCATCGGGAACAAAGTGCACCGGTCCAGCGGATGTTGAATTTTCTTCAACCAGATACATATATTCGTCCCCACAGGCATCCCGGTAGCGGGGCTACGGAGAGCATGATCGTACTGCAGGGATCAATAAATTTTTTTACATTCGATAACAGGGGGACGATACAAACACATATATATGTCGGTGGATCCATAACTCATTCCGTTGTGGATATCGAACCCAATATCTGGCATACATTTGTGGTTAAAGAGAAAGATACCGTACTGTTTGAAGTTAAGAGAGGACCATATAATCCAGCAACTGACAAAGAATTTGCAGCTTGGGCACCGGAGGAATTAACAGCTGCCAGCATTAGTTATCTGTCAAAACTGAAAGAATATTCATAGATGAATCACACACATTCATTCTGGGAGTTAGATGCACTGCAACAGCCCTACGATCTGGTAGTTGTTGGGGCTGGTATCACAGGATTGTCTTCTGCTTATTTCTACAAGAAGAGTCATCCGGGTGCACGCGTGGTAGTGGTTGAAAAGGGTATGTATCCGGAAGGAGCAAGCACCAGAAATGCCGGGTTTGCCTGTTTTGGTTCGGTCACGGAGTTGATGGACGACCTGGAACATGAGACGGAAGAGGAAGTTCGCACCCGTCTTCTTCGTCGTTATCAGGGGTTGCAGGGTTTGCGTATCATTCTGGGTGATGAAAATATCGGATTTCGGCAGAATGGCGGTTTCGAAATTTTCAAAGAAGAGCAAATCTTTAAGGGGGCTGAAGAATATATTCTGTTGTTCAACAAGTGGCTTTATGATGCCGAAGGAATCAGGGGAGTATATCGGCCTACCCGGATCAATGGTTATCCGGCGATAGTGAACCGCCTGGAAGGCGCTCTCCATCCAGGCAAGTTGATATGGACGCTTAAAGAGATCGTAAGGAATGAAGGCATAGAGTTTCTATGGAACTCAAAGGTGGACCATGTTGAACCGGGAGAGCTTGTCGTCAATGAGCGATACAAACTGAAAGCACATTCTATCCTTCTGGCCACCAATGGGTTTACAAGCCGGCTGGTGCCGGATATTAGTATCCTGCCGGCCCGTGGATTTGTACTGGTCACCAGCGAATTGTCAGAATGTTCCTGGGTGGGTACGTTCCACTATGATCGGGGGTTTGTCTATTTCAGAAACCTGGGAGACCGGATATTGCTGGGAGGCGCTCGTAATCTCGATATTAAGACCGAACAGACCTACGAGTTTGGAGTAAATCCTAAAATCCGGACCTGGCTGATAAATTTTGCCAATGATGTCCTCAAACTGGAAAAAGGGTGGGAAGTCGAATGGGAGTGGAGTGGAATCATGGGCTTTGGGCCTACGAAAACGCCTATTGTGAAATGTATCAACGATTCCATTTTTGTAGCAGCCGGATTCTCCGGTATGGGAGTATCTCTGGGTATGGAAGTAGGTAATCAGGCCGCCCAGTTGATTGGTGATACGGCCCGCGATTTGATCTGAGTAAGATCAAAATTAGAAATAAAAATTGGGGAATAAGGGTAAAAGGAAATAGGGATTTATTCCGATATGAATCTTGGGATAAAATGAATAGTAAACAATGCTTTAATATTGCATTTCTCCCCGACTCAGGCAATATTTAATTGCTAATTGCTAATTGCTAATTGCTAATTGCTAATTGCTAATTGCTAATTGCTAATTGCTAATTGCTAATTGCTAATTGCTAATTGCTAATTGCTCTTAAAAGGCACCTGGTACTGTGTTGTATCCCACGCCAGACGGATATAGCCCTTCCCATCGGTGGTATCAATCGAAATGGCAAATTCTTCATGCAGATCGGTATTTGATTTTTCCATTGGGATACGGGCAAAATCACGGGATTCGTTATAAACGGTTCCCCATTGTCCCGTCTGGCTGTTAATGATAAGCTTACCGGAATTGGGCGTATAAATGCTGTAAAGGGTATAGGTACCGGCAGGTACTTTTGTGTTGCCCACCATCAGGTCTTTGTCGGTGCTGAATTGAGTGGCCGCATTTGCGCCGGTTCTCCAGACCGTGTCGTAGGGAACGAGACTGCCCCATATTTTTCGTCCGCGCATGGACGGTCGGCTGTAAATGATCTTCAGATGTGCACCATCCAGGTTGGCCGTGGCGGAGTCCAGCGGCGAGGCGATCGGCATCCCTCTTCCTTCCGCGTCAAGCTTTGCAAACCGGGAAGCAACCTGTTCCAGATTAACATTGGAAGCCGATTTGGTGACCGTCTTCACCGTCGTTTTCTGTGCTGAATACCAGGATATATTGTTGTTGCTATTGACGGTTGCCTGGTATGAATAACCAAACATACGTAACGATAATGTGTCCCCCTCCAGATGAGTGAGGGTAGTTTTTATTTGTCTGGTTGATCCCGGAATCAGGATGTTTGTGGAATATGAGGAATTGTTGTTTTTCAGGTTTGCTTGATGAATAATCTGCGAAAAGGTGGCTAAGGCCGGCGGCTCTTTACCGAAGCCTGGAACCGCACCTTTAGGAACTGACATCTGGTAGGTAGTGTCGATATCCTTACCTCTCCAGACACCCGTCATGTGGACGGTAGCAGTTGTATCATCTTTAATGGTGACACTATAAGCACGTGGTTTCGGACCACCGGGATTAGATGAAGGGGTATGCCATTCAATGTTCATGATTGAGACCAGGCCGGTTTGATTAAGCCTGGCTTTGAAAGTGGCAATTTGGGTGGCCGGCATTCTGATCAGCAGCTTCCCCTCATAACTATTATTACTTCCGCTGTAGGTCTCCACAGATATGGTATCGGTTCCAAGTCGCTCGATATAGATATGACTGTTTGAACTGGTTGAGCAACTTTCAAGGATGGTGAAAAAAACGGCGGCGATAATTAAAAAAATCGGTTGTCTCTTCATAACAGTAAAGGCTGATCTTGAGAGAATTAACACAATGCAAAGAAGTAGTATAATCATTAGAATAACAGATTCTGAATTTTTGACATTGTTTTACAACTGTTATCAAAAAGATACCCGGCACAGTTTGAAAATTGACCTTTCAACCGGGTTACTAACAGTAGCAAGTTTCCCATGAAAGGATGACTAGGGGCCATACCGTCTATGGTCAGCCGGACAATGACCCTGTACCAAATTCTCTGTACAACTCAAGGAGTTCGCTTAAAATCATTGCCGTTGCACCCCACAGAGGAGTTGTTTCATGTACGTCCCAAAAAGGTACCTGATAGGTGTTGTTTCGAATAACCCAACTCTCTGTGCGAAGTTTTTCCGGATTATCCAGTTCATCCAGACTAACAAAAAAAGCTTCGTCAACTTCCAGTTTGTTCGGCATCACTTCGGGTTCTTTATTAGCACATGCAACCACAGGGTGTACATAGTTCATACTGTTCGGGATGAAAAGATTTGTAAGCCGGCCTATTATCTGGATGTCGTGAGCATGAATTCCGACCTCTTCGTGGGCCTCCCGGATTGCAGTATCGATCTCGGTTTCTCCCTTTTCTACCCGACCGCCGGGAAGACTTATTTGTCCCTTATGGGTTGGCATGTTTTTACTTCTGAGCGTAAGGAGAACCCGGTAACCATTATCGTCAAAGACAGGGCGTGTAAGTAAAATCAGTACAGAACTGTCGTGATAGTGCACTCCCTCGGGTGGACGGGATGCACGTTTGTTGCCGTCGAAGGGCGCCATTTTTATTTGAGCTGTAGTCCCGGGAAGTTTTTGGGATACCCGATTTAGTAAATATTTACAAAAGCATTTCATAATTCTTCAATGCGAGAGATTCTTGGTCGTTCTGTCCTTAGACAAAACTTCATGTGATGCAGAAATAGGATGTTTTCGATATGGGATCATCCTCGGAACTCTTTTCTGGTACTCCTCATAGGCACTTCCAAACCTTTTGATCAGTTTTTGTTCTTCATAAATCGACCCAATCCAAAAATATAAGGCGCATAAGATAACAATCGTTGCAAACCATGTGGTCATAACCGGCCAACAGATAAGGATAATGAGGCTCAGGGTATATAACGGATGTCTCACGTATTTATAGAGACCCTTTTGAATAAAAACGCCCCGGCTGTTTTCATCATAATATTCAGGTATTTCATGATGCCTGATGAACCGCTTCAATTGTTCTGTGCCAAGAAAGCGACCACTGCCAAACAATTGTACCGTTTGCCAGCCGGCAAGCAAAGCAATGAACTGAATAAAAGAGGTTATGATCACATAAGGAAAGGGGATGCGGTAGATGATCCGGTGAGAAACAGGCAAGGAAACTGCCCACGTGACCAATATTGCCAAAGCAATGAGATTATAGCTGATGCGATACCAGGCGCTAAGCTTTGGGAAACGAGAGAACAGCTTCTTTTTCAGGGTATGACTTGCCAACAACGAATGAATCGCTGCAAAGACAGCAAAACCAACGATAGCAAACAGCCAGTCAAGCATGCTTCAGTTATTATTAACCCTCATTTTATGCCAAAATTAGCGAAGAAATCTGATAATCACCGGTTAAGATAAACGGATACAATTTTATGTAACGTTCATACTGTGTACCTTATGGCGGATTTCATCGGCAATGGACAATCTTATGTCCAAAGATGAATTTTACGTTATATCCAAGATAATAGTTTAATATAGAAATAATTTTATTGAAGAGACTTATGAGTATTCTGGTAGTCGGATCCGTAGCCTACGATAGCCTCGAAACTCCCTTTGGGAAAGCTGATAAAACCCTGGGAGGATCTGCAACATATATATCACTCGCATCCAGCTATTTTGCCGATATGGTACAGCTTGTCGGCGTGGTCGGTACGGATTTTTCTGATTCTGATGTCCAACTCCTTAAGAGTCATGATATCGACTTAAAGGGGCTCCAGTTCGATAAAAGCGGCAGGACTTTTTTTTGGGCCGGCCGTTATCACTACGACCTGAATAACCGTGATACCCTTGATACCCAGCTTAATGTGTTTGAACACTTCGATCCGATTATACCGGGTGCTTATACCAACAGTAAATACGTTTGTTTGGGTAATATCGCTCCCAATCTTCAACTCAAGGTCCTCGAACAAGTGAAAAATCCAAAACTTGTGGTCATGGATACCATGAATTTTTGGATCGAAGGGGCGCGTGAAGATCTTATTGAAACATTAAAGCGTGTCGATGTTTTGATCATCAACGATTCGGAAGTCCGTGAATTGGCAGAGGAACCCAACCTGATCAAAGCGGCTGAGATGATACGGAAGATGGGACCGCGAGCACTCATCATCAAGAAAGGTGAACACGGTGCCCTGTTGTTTACCGATTCAACAATTTTTTCAGCTCCGGCTTTCCCGGTTGTCGATATTTATGATCCGACTGGTGCCGGAGATACATTCCTGGGCGGCTTCATCGGTTGGCTGGCACGGACAGACGACATCAGTGAGACCAACATGCGTCGGGCCGTGGTATTTGGTTCGGTTATGGCCAGTTATTGTGTTGAGGAATTTGGTACAAAGAGACTGACCAATCTCAAGAAAAACGACATCAACCAGCGTTACAATGATTTTCGTAACCTGAGTGAAATCCCGAAATTTGACTGAGTAAATCCATGATTCATTGGATCGGGTGGATCGGTTTGTTTCTTCTGCTGCTGGCATGGGTCCCGCAAACGTGGGAATCAATCAAAGCGGGAAAGACGCAGGTAAACCTTCTGTTTATCATCCTTTATGTCGTTTCGAGTGCCATGCTGGCATTCTATGCTTTTTTAAATTCGGATCCTGTTTTCCTGATATTAAACGGGCTGCTCACCATCGGCAGCGGCATTAACTTGTACTATAAACTATGGCCCCGTGGGAAAAATCGTACTGGCGTCAAGGAACCAAAACAAAATTGAGGAACTCAGGGCAATTCTCAAGCCATTAGACATTGAATTGCTGGCAGCACCTGATTTTCCGGAACTTGAAGAAGTGGAAGAAGATGGCGACACTCTGGAAGCCAATGCCTTAAAAAAAGCACGGTATGTATATGAGGTCACCGGCCTGCCATCTCTGGCCGACGATACCGGCCTCGAAGTCGATGCTCTTGACGGGCGCCCGGGCGTGTATTCTGCACGCTTTGCAGGAGAAAATGTGACGTATCAGCAAAATGTGGAAAAACTGCTCCGTTTGTTACAACCCTGGCCGATTTTGAATGACAGAAAAGCCCGGTTTCGAACGGTGATTGCTTTTATTGAAAATAATACTGAGCACATATTTGAGGGTAAGTGTGATGGACACATTACAACGGATCAACGGGGTTCCGGGGGATTCGGTTATGATCCCGTTTTTTTGCCAGATGGGTTTGAACAGACGTTTGCGGAATTATCGCTGAAAACCAAAAACGGGATCAGCCACCGTGGACTGGCAGTTCAGTCATTTATTGATTGGATTGAGCATCATCCGTTGTAATTTTGCGTTGCCGCCCGGCGTATAAAATCAGAAGGGTGTAAATCTAACTTTTTTAAAGTATTTATATCAGAAAAACAATTCTGTGAAAGAAGAATAGATACTTTTACCATTTTTTACGGTACATTTGGAAAATTTTCAACATTTGTAAAGTGTAATTTTGTTCGTTCAAAAATGATTCATTCATTACGGTGTCATCGCCAAAACAGTACTTGAATACCCTGTTTTATTGATGGTTTAAGGTGTGTTCTGAATTTTTTTGTGCTTCACATAGTAATTGTAACAGTAGTGCATTATGACTGAAACCAAAACAACCGAGCAATGGGGATCGCGCATAGGTCTCATTCTCGCCATGGCAGGAAATGCGGTTGGCCTTGGTAACTTTCTGCGCTTCCCCGAGCAGGCAATTGAGAACGGAGGCGGAGCTTTTATCATACCCTACATTGTCTGCTTCCTGTTGATGGGGATTCCTCTTTTATGGATTGAATGGTCCATGGGCCGTTATGGCGGCAAATACGGACACCATTCCACGCCATTCATCCTCGATACCATGACAAAAAAGAGGCTTTGGAAATACTTCGGAGTGTTTGGGATCTTTACGAACCTGGCGGTTGCTGCCTACTACTGTTATATCGAGTCGTGGACGATATCGTATGTCTTGCACTCAATACTGGGTACCTTTAACGGGATGAATCAAACCCAGGTAGCCCACTTTTTTGATACGTATGTGAACATCAGCAAAAGCACCTTCGGGATACCGTATGAGGCGGTGGTCTTTTATGTAATCTGTCTTTTGATTAATACCTGGATTCTCTCACGAGGTCTCGATGGGGTTGAAAAGGTAGCTAAGGTCGGTATGCCGCTGCTGATCATGTTCGGTCTGTTTTTGGCTGTCAGAGGGTTGACCCTTGGTACTTCGGGTGCCACGGCTGCTCATCCGGATGCCAGCGCGTGGGCGGGGCTAAACTTTTTATGGACACCTCAGCTAAATTCATTGTGGAATCCGAAAGTATGGCTGGCAGCCGCCGGGCAAATATTCTTCACACTCTCGGTAGGTATGGGTACCGTACATTGTTATGCCGCTTACGTGAAGTCAAACGATGATATTGCCCTGAACGCAGTATCAGCCGGATTTATGAATGAGTTTGTTGAGATCGTTTTGGGAAGCTCCATCGTAATTCCCATCGCTGCCGGCTACCTGGGTGTGAACTGGCTGAAGGCCCATGTCGGCTTTGGTCTTGCTTTCCAGACAATGCCTTTCCTCTTTGAACAATGGGGACCATTCCTGGCAGCTATTGCCGGTGTGATGTGGTTTGGGCTGTTGTTCTTTGCCGGCATCACTTCCTCGCTGGCAATGGGCACCCCCTGGCTTGGTTTCATGGAAGACGAGTTCAACTGGAACCGGAAAAAGGCAGCATGGAGTTTCGGTCTGATCGTCCTGATTTTAGGCCTGCCAACGGTATTCTTCTACAACTACGGCGTCTTCAACCAGTATGATTACTGGGCTGGTACAGTTTCGCTGGTAGTTTTTGCCTTGGCTGAATCTCTGTTGTTTTCATGGGTATTTGGCATTGAAAACGGCTGGCGAGAGATCAATGAAGGGGGCGATATTAAAGTGGCCAAGCCCTTTAAGTTTATCATTAAATACATTACGCCCCTTCTCCTGTTATTCGTATTTATCGGTTCCTTCTTCAAACCGCAGGGAAACGACTGGTCGCTCGCTTTCCATAATTTATTTACTGGAAAAGGATGGATCCTGGACGACTCGTCTGTCGTTAAACAGTGGTTTAATGCCGGTCTGCATAAACAGATAGCAAGTGCAACAAATATTGATGTATTACATCATCTGAAATTAGAGTTGACCTACGTTAACGGAGCACGCGCCCTGTTGAGCATCGTATTTATTGCTCTGTGTGTGATGGTCTATGTTGCTTATCGTAAACGCGTAAAAGAGGGGAGAGTAAGTCTATGAATCCGGTAGCTGCAGTTTTAATGATTGTCGTGCAGGTTACGGTCACGGCCATCACAGGTTATTTCTTCTGGCGGGTGCTCAAGACACCTCCAAAATCGGAATCAGAGAAAGAAGAGTAATTTCAGTAAACAGTGATCATTTAACAGTTACAGTTAACTGGTCATTTAGAAATTACCGTTGTAGACATGTTTAAATGTATGGATGATTTTTCCTCGTCACACCGGCTCTGCCCTGTGACGAGGTTGTCTTTACAAAGGTGTGACCGTGTTACACGCAGACAAATCCTTGCACATTATCTCTTTTCAAAAAAACCTTACTGTTTTTTTTAGTCTGGGAATACTATATATGATACATCCCTGTATAATGTAATCTGAGGCAGATTATTGGGGTGTGTATTTGCTGTCACGGAAGCTGTCGAAGATTTGTCTTACACAATCAACCTTTTCGATAAAATTACGCTGGAAACCATTATTATTGGATTTGAAAATAATGACGGATATCCGAGTAACTTTCAATGCCTCTGATCTTTCCAGCGGAGTCTACTTTTACAGGCTAATGGTTGCCGACAGAAGCGGCGGGCGATTTTTTTCGATGAAGAAGATGCTTCTGATAAAGTAAGGGCCGATATAATACAGGCGGACTAATCATTACATTATCCGATAGTTTTGATAATGTAACAGACTACGCACGCTTCCCTTATGATGTTTTTTGCAGATCACGTTGTATATTACTCCATGTATGATATCATAAGTCCATGCAACCTTCCATGGTAACTGTATTTTGGGGATAGGGTTCATAAAAAAAGGGAAACCGATCGCCAGAGACGACGTTAACAGATCTGATTTACCAGTGCCATCAATTATGACGGATTCAGTTAATCCTGACAAACTAAAAGAACATCTTCGGGCCTCGGGCCGTCAGTTAGTTCGTGAGGTACATGCTGTCTTCGAACAGGCGTATACAGAACGGATAAACGGCATAAAGAGCATTATCAGAGATACGTTTGATAAGCCGTTGAGTTCGGAAGAGACAGAGCTGGAAATTCTTATTCGTTTTTACGCCGAATTGCGAACCTGGCTGGATGAATCATCGACCGTAGTATCGACAGTACTTCCCGATGATTCACTGGATTCATGGAATCGCCACTTCAGTGAAATCTACCATAAACAGCCGGAATGGATCACGCTTGATGTCCCGGAGGAATTCTGGAAAAAGGAGGATGGCGAGAATCTTTTTGTGGGCATAGGTAAGAGCTGGAGACGAGCCGGCAGGAATATTTATCGAATCCGGAATGGTGCCGGCAATTCTCTGAGACGACTGTTTAAGCGAAAGGAAAATCCATGGAAAAATGCGAAACGGCGGTTGCCTGTGCGGCGTGTCGTAGAACAGGCATGGGTAATCCCGCTTAAATCAACTTTGCTTGAGGAGTTTTTTCGGTTTTTCAGGTATCGGGGTCAGTTCATAACCGAAGTTCACACGCTCACCGAGCAGATGATGGAACCGGTGGAACATCCCGGTGCCGACAAAACCGGTCCGGCGGTCGACGATTTAAGAAAATATCTGGATGAGAAAAAAGAGATTATTGAAAAATATCTGTCGGATTTTGACGGGCGAATGGACGCGTTTCTTGGTGAACTAAATGAAGAATTCGATAAAATCTGGAATGAAACCGGTACACTGAAAAAGCCGATACGAGGATTTCGCCAAGGCAGGATTGGAGGTCTGAACCGAAAGCTAAAACGTGATTTTACGGACGGTCGATCTGCCTGGGAATTACACGTATCGGCCACTCGTGAGAACTGGCTCAAGGATCTGGAACTTTCAACCGCTCAGCTCCGGCTCCTGGATTATAAGCAAAAGGTCGTTGAGATAACCGATGATCGCATCAATAGAAAGCTGATACCTGTATTCAATAATGCTCTCGTCCGGATTCGAAAAAGCATAGACGCACTCAGTGATGAAAAAAATAAGCCTGAAGAGCTGAAAGGCAGATTGCTGACCGAAGGGCGTGATCTTATTAAGTCCCTGAGACAGGATCTGCTTCCACAGATGGCTGATACTCTGGTAAATGTCCACCTTGAACAGACCATTCAGAGTTATCAGGGGCGTTCCAGAAATATTCAGGATGATCTGTCCGATGTACACTCAATTGTTCGTGAGAAAGAGGATACCGGACTGATACCAAAGGTGAAGATTGATGAGGTGCCGATCAAGGAGTTGGTACGGGAGGAGGTGCTTGTACGACAGGATAGCGGATTTTCCGATGCAATGACTTCTCTCAGACCCCGCCTGGAACTGGTTTCACGGAGCATCAGCGAGATCGATCAGATTGTAGAATACAATATCGAGGCGGCCCTTCAGATTCTTCGTGACCGTGAAGAAGAACCGCGTGAACAGGCATGGCCGGTATTGATGGAAGGTCTGAAACGATCGGAGTCGAAACTGGTTACCCTGAACCAGGAATTGTCGGACATTAACGAGTCGATCCGGCTGAACCTCGACGATATTACGAATACGGCAGTAAACCGGATCGGAGAGCTCAAGGATAACGAGGAGATACTGAAGCTGAAGATTCGCTGGGCCCGGGCCCGGGCAAAGGATCAGATGCGACAGTTCCGGCGCAACATCTGGTCGGAAATAAAACGGTTGCTTCCGCGGGTAAAAGCTCTCGGAAGGTTCTCCGCTTCGTATCTGCGGACCGGCGTCGGCCGTGTGAAAGAGATAACGGGACTGGGTGGCATATCGGAGCAATCAACGGAAGCAATCAGCCGGCACCTGATTGAGTTCCATGAGCAGGTTAATCGACTGCCTTTCGTATACCGGCGCTTGTTCCGGATCGAACCGATCAGCGATGATCGGTTATTTTCAGGGAGAAAGAATGAGATACTGGCTTTGCAGAAGGATTTTGATCTGTGGAAAAAGGGAGTCAGAGGCACTGTTGTAATCACCGGAGAGCGTGGAAGCGGTAAAACGACACTGATAAATGATGTTGTCCGGGATATCTATACGGGTTATCCGGTAATCACTATTCGTTTTGATCAGACAAATATCGATCCGTCTATTCTTTTTGAAACGATTCGCGATCGTCTTAATGCAGACAAGTCAAAAGACTGGGATGAATTGTATGAAGCGCTGGATCCGGATTCCCCGGTTATTTGTGTCATAGAAAATCTGCATAACTTATTTTTACGCAAAATCGGGGGATTCAACATCATTGACGAGATGATGAAATTTATCTCACGGTCACGTGATCGCGTTTATTGGGTCATCTCTTCCGGTTTGTATGGATGGCAGTACCTGGACAAGGCCCTTCATGTTTCCAGGAACTTCAGCCAGGTAATCAAGCTGCATAACCTGACGCCCGGCGAGATGGAGGATCTTATCATGAGACGTCATCGCCTGAGCGGTTACAAT
Organism: uncultured bacterium; assembly: GCA_963787205.1. Lineage (GTDB taxonomy): Bacteria > Bacteroidota > Rhodothermia > Balneolales > DATFMH01 > DATFNI01. The sequence continues at coordinate 3,297 of CAWBCD010000027.1, read as the reverse complement.
CTAAAAGTCAAACCTCCGGAAAATATCGAACATAACCGGAAATTTAAGAAGCTAAACACGGAGCAGGCGAAACAGGATTTTCTTGTCGACAGACTCTTCCGGAATCTATCGGAAAAATCGGATGGAAATATTGCTGTGGCGATGCTTTTCTGGCTGAGCTCTGTCAGAAACATTGGATCGGATTTTATTGAAGTTGATACGGATATCGAACTGGATAATTCGTTTGTTCACTATCTGACCACCGATGAGTTATTTGCTCTGGTTGTCTTGATCCAGCATGAAGTGCTCAATTCAGATGAAATGGCGGCGGTCCTGCGAATGGAGCCTGATAATGCGGATTTGCTTCTCCGCCAGATGGGGAACAGAGGTTATGTACGACAGCTTGATGTCAACTATTCTGTACATCCCTTTTTCTACCGGCCGATTGTCAGGTCACTCTCATCCAGAAACATGTTACATTGAGATATCGCTATGCGACATATCCTTAAAAAGAGTTGGTTTTTGCTTGTACCTGTTGTATTTCTGTGTCTGACGGGGATGCAAATTTCGCAGAATGCAAATCCGGCATCGGTTATGAAGCTGGACCAGACGGCGAAGGTAGAAAACCATGCAGACTCAGTTGCACACGGCCTGGAGAAAAGTCTGAATCAGACCAAGCCCAAAATCGCGTGGAATGTGACGGCGGGGAAGATTGTCTGGTCGATCATCGTTTTTATACTGGCACTGTTCATCATCCGGTTTGCATCACAGCTGCTGGCTGCCGTTGCCGAGCGATGGACCAACCTGCGGCTGTTTATCAAAGGGGTGATACCTATCATCCGTATCGCCGGATGGACGGTCGTGATCTACATCATCGTTATCGGCATTTATGCGCCACCGATAGCCACCCTTATTACAGCCACCGCATCGCTGGGTATCGCTCTTGGATTCGCATCACAGGATATCCTGAAAAATATCTTTGGCGGTATTATGATCCTGTTCGATCGTCCGTTCCAGGTAGGTGATAAGATCGAGGTAGGTAAACATTACGGGGAGGTGGTTCAGATTGGTCTGCGCACCGTTCGGATCGTGACACCCGATGATTCTGTCGTCTCCATTCCCAACAGTGAGATTATGAGCCAGTCGGTTTCTAATTCAAACACGGGCCGGTTTAACCAGCAGGTCGTCTCTGAGTTCTTTGTGCCACCTGGCGTCGACATCCCGAAGTTGAAGGAAATTTGTTACCAGGCTGCTGCGGTCTCCCGGTATGTGTACCTGGATAAGCCTATCGCTGTCGTAATCAAAAATGAGATATTCCAGGGGCGCTCCCTGCTGAAAGTACGGCTGAAGGCATACGTGTTTGATTTGCGCTATGAGTTTGCCTTTTCGACGGAAATGACCGAAATCGTGATGGACGAACTGCTCAGCCAGGGCCTCGTAAGTGCAAAAGACCTGGCACTTACGAGTGAGTAATAACTCTATATTTCGTGACTCTCCGTGCCTCTGCGGCATTTTTTTATTTGCCACGGAGGCACAGAAAATCACGGAGAAAAAGATCATTCCGTGGTAATCGTAATAGGTACAGCTGTTTTATCCCATGCCATAACCAGCTGGGCAGAGTTGCCGGTCAGATTCCTGAAGTAATACATCAGCCACTCACGCATAGGAGCGTCTTCAGGTGTGACTTTTACACGCAACACATCGCTCTTCTGTTCATAATCCAATCCCCATTTGATGGTTGAGTTAAAGATGATCGTCCACTCCTTTTCTCCCGGGATCATGAAAAGGGAGTACCATCCGGCTTTAAGTGGATGTCCCTGCACTTTTACATCTTTTGAAAAGTTGATCGCCGTGGCTTCATTAGCACCGGCTCGCCACACTTTACCGTAAGGTTGAAGGCCACCGAAGACCTTACGTCCTTTAACCCCTGGTCGTCCGTAATGAAGTGTGATAACCGTCGTTCCGATAGTCTGGCTAACAGATGCATTGGGACTAACCCGCGGTTTGCTGTTGCTGCGTTCAATCTGGCCATAGGTTGGAAATGACACCATAGCAACAAGACCAAGACCGATCAGCATAAAAAAGCAGAATTTCCGAGTGTATTGTACCATACGTATCCTCCGATTAATTAACATGCAAACATGCAATATAAAAGATATCCCCTATGATTTTGAATGTAAATAAGTTACAGGTTAATAAAATTAAAAATATGGAATGAAGTAATGTAAAAGCCAGGAAAAAGCTTGTAAATATTTATGAACTTTATTGAACATGACTATATTTATAACTTTAGTACAGATATTATTGATAATCAATCAATTAACAGGAATTTAGCATAACAAATCGACCAGCTAGATGAACCAGGAACCCATAGTATGAAGCGAAAAATAACCTTATTTCTATTTGCATTTCTATTCCTACACTTTCCTCTTCATGCACAGCAAAATCCTGAATGGAATGCAGCCAAAATAAAACTGCAACTTGAAAAGCTGAATACGCTAGGCAGAGTTTTATATGTGGCTGCTCATCCGGATGATGAAAACACCCGTCTCCTGGCCTTTTTATCCAATGAAAAAAAATACCGAACAGCCTACCTGTCACTCACCCGCGGCGATGGCGGACAAAATCTGGTCGGCGATGAGCAGGGGTCCTACCTGGGTTTGATGCGGACAGAAGAACAACTCGCAGCCCGACACATCGACGGTGCCGAACAGTTTTTCAGCCGGGCCAATGACTTCGGGTATTCCAAAACCGCCAAAGAAACGTTTCGTTTTTGGGGACATGACCGGATTCTGGCCGATGTGGTTTGGGTCGTTCGTAAATTTCGTCCGGATGTCATTATTTGCCGTTTCCCGGCCGATAAACGCGCTGGTCACGGACATCACTGGGCGTCGGCGATCCTTGCACACGAAGCTTTTAAGGCGGCTGCTGATCCGAACAAGTTTCCGGAGCAATTGAAATATGTACAGACCTGGCAGGCCAAGCGGATCTTGTGGAACACTTATCATTTCGGAAGAATGAATACCACATCACCTGACCAGTTTAAAATCGAGGCAGATGGATTTAACCCTTTACTCGGAAAAGGATATGGGGAGTTGGGGGCCGAAAGTCGTTCGATGAATAAAACACAGGGTTTTGGTGTTTCGCCATCGTACGGGAAGACACATGGAATACTTTAAGACCATTTATGGTCCAAAGCCGCGTAAGACATTGATGGACGGGATTAATACGACGTGGTCGCGAGTCAAAGGCGCGGCACAGGTAGAGCCGCTGATCCAACAGGTGCTCCATCAGTATGATATGAATCATCCCGAAAAG